>CAVPGP010000001.1:0-1474374 GCA_963704025.1 uncultured Actinomycetes bacterium
CACCCGCGGCGGCCGCCCCGACCCAAAGCAGAGGTGAAGGTGGAGGTCGCCGCCGGCATCCACCGCATCGAGTCGAGCCTCGGCGTTCGCTTCATGGCCCAGTACGTGCTCGCGGGCGACGCCTGCACGCTCCTGCTCGACACCGGCATGCCGTACACGCCGGCGGACGCCTTGAAGCCGTATCTGGAATCGATGGGCCTCGGGCTCGAGGCCATCGACGACGTCCTGATCAGCCATGCCGATCTCGATCACTCGGGTGGAGACCGCGCGCTCCGCGATCTCCACCCCGGCGCGCGTTTCTCCTGTCACGAGCTCGATCGGCGTTGGATCGAGTCCAACGCCGCGATGGTGGCGGAGAACTACCTTTGGCACGAGCCCTACGGCTTTGACGAGCCCGACGAGGAAGGACGAGCCGAGCTGAAGGCGATGTGCGGCGGCGATGCTCCGATCGACGAAGGGCTGCGGGGCGGTGAGACGATCCGGCTCGGCGACCAGTGGCGGATCGAGGTTCTGCACCTCCCCGGCCACACGCTCGGCCACATCGGCCTATGGGATCCGCGCAGCCGTGCCGCGATCGTGATCGACGCAGTACTCGAGCGCGGCATCTACGCGGACGATGGACGGCTTCTGATCCCCGGCCGCGTCTACGACGTCGCCGCCTACCGGAACTCGATCCGGCGCATCCGGGCGCTCGAGCCCGACCTGCTCCTCACTGCCCACTACCCGATCATGGATGCAGAGGCCGCCCGCGAGTTCCTCGATCGCTCTCTCGACTTCACGTACGAGCTCGAGCAGGCCGTCAGGGAGGAGATCGCCGCCGGAACGACCGGCCTCTGGCCGCTGACGCTGAAGATGAACGAGCGTTTCGGGCCGTACCCCGAGTTCATGAACGAGCTGGGTGCGACCGTTCGGTCGGTTGCAGCGCTCTGACTACTCGGGCTTGGCCAGCCGATACTCGGACGCGACGATCGACGTCATCTCTTCGATCGAGGTCTCGTCGGTCGGCTTGTCGAACGTGATGCGGCCGTTGCGGAGCAGGTTGACGCGATCGCATATCTCGAACACGTGCACGTAGTTGTGAGCGATCACGATCATCGAGACGTCGCCGCGCTGCTTCAGCTCGGCGATCAGCTGGATGATCAGTGCCCCCTCACGCGCGCCCATCGCGGCAAGGGGCTCGTCGAGCAGGAGGATCGTCGCGTTCGAGTGTGTCGAGCGGGCGATCGCGATCGCCTGGCGCTGACCGCCTGACATGCGCGCAACCGCCGCGTCCATCGACTGGACGTGAACGCCGATGTCGTCGAGATACTCGCGCGACCGACTCCTCATCGCGCGGTTATTGAGGAGGCGAACCGGCCCGAAGCCGTGGGTGAGCTCGCGGTTCAGGAACATGTTGTGGTAGACGGACATGCCCGGCACGAGGGCGAGATCCTGGAAGACGGTGTCGATCCCGAGCGAGCGGGCGTGCGTCACGGACTTGAGCTGCACCTCCTCGCCGAAGACGAAGATCTTGCCGGCGTCGGGCTTGTAAAAGCCGGTCAGGATCTTGATCAGCGTCGACTTGCCGGCGCCGTTGTCGCCGATCAGCCCGAGCACCTCGCCCGGTCGGAGATGGAGCGAGACATCCTCGAGTGCTTTCACCACACCGAAGCTCTTGCGGATGTTCTCGACGCGGATCGCGTCAGGCACCGTCTCTCGTGCGGGATCGGGGGGCGGAGTCGCCGTTTCGCTCATGCAGTGCCCCCCAGCCGTCCCGATTGCCGGATTCGCTCGAGGGTCACGTTGAACGACATCGAGGCAATGATGGCAACACCGAGGACGAGGTCGAACGTGTAGGCACTGATCCCCTGCAGCGTGAAGCCGAGGTTCAGCACGGCAAGAACGAGCACGCCGAGCGCGGCACCGATGATGGTGCCTGATCCACCGAACAGGGAGGTGCCGCCGATCACGGCCGCGGCGACGGCATAGAACATCAGCGGTGTACCGCCCTGCAGGGCCTGGATGGAGGTGATCCGCACCGACTCGAGGATGCCGGCGAGAGCGGCCAGCGTGCTGCACAGGACGAAGTTTCCCACCTTGATCCCCTTGACATTGACGCCGCTCTCGCTCGCTCCGATCAGGTTGCCGCCGGTAGCAACGGTGTGGAGCCCCCAGCGCGTTCGGTTGAGCAGGATCGTCATCATGATGATCACACCAAGCGCCCAGTACACCGTCGCGTAGGGGGAGCCGCCGAAGATCTTGAAGAACTCATGGCCGCCCGGGGTCTCCACGGGAAATGCACCCGAGATGATCAGCGTCAACCCGTTCAAGAGGAAGATCATCCCGAGTGTCGTGATGAAGGAGGGCACGCCGACGCCGACCGTGATCACTCCGTTGACGAGTCCGACGAGCGAGCCGGACAGCAGGCCGACGATCACAGCGAGCCAGATCGGCAGACCCCAGCTGTGATTCGCGAAATAGAAGATCCAGGTGGAGAACGCGTAGACGTTCCCGGCTGAGAGGTCGATCTCACCACAGATCAGGAGCATCACCTCGCCTGCCGCGATAATCGCGATCGGCGCCGAGAACTCAGCGATGACCTGTGCGTTTTCGCGTCCGAAGAAGGCGTCCGTCCGCACGGAGAAGTAGACGACGAGAACAAGCAGGACGACTCCGATGCTCGCCTCGCGGCGGCGGACGAACGCACCCGCAACGCGCCAGCCGAGGCTGGCGCGTTGCGGTGGTTCAGGAGGCCTCGGCGCTGTCGCGGCCTCGGTCACGTTTTACGAGACGGGGTACTTCTGGGCGCTGGAGCTGCCCTCGTAGCGCGTCTTCGTCGTCAGGTACGGCTTCACGTTCGCCTTCGTGACGAAGAGGATGCCCGTGTTCGTGTCGGACGGCGCCACGAGCCCGGACGAGTACCTGTAAAAGAACAGCTGCAGGACAGGCAGCCAGCCCTGCAGGTACGGCTGCTGGTCGATCGTGAAGTCCAGCTGGTTCGACCCGATCAGCTTCAGGGTCGTCGGCGTGAGGTCGTAGCCGCCGGCCTTCATCCCCTTCTGCCTCAGCTTGTACTTCGCGACGGTCTGCCCGACAGCCTGGGTCGAGCCGGCATCGACGGCGAACATCCCCTTCAGGCTCTTGTGCCCGAGGTAGTAGGAGTCGATCTTCGCGATCTCGTCGGGCAGGAGGGCGCCGGTGGCGACAGCCGTCGTCTTGATCTTGCCCGCGCCGAACTTCTTGATCGCCGCGGTGGCCCCGTCGATCCGCGGCTGGATGTTCAACTGTCCGGGGGTGGCGATGAACAGCGCGACGTCGCCGCTGCCGACGAGGTTGACGATCCGCTGGCCCATTGCGTAGCCGGACGCATACAGATCCTGGCCGATGTACGCGAGCCGGCCGTTTGGGTTACCCGCAGGCACGTCGGCGTTGTAGGCGAGCACGGGAATGCCCTTCCCGAGTGCGTTCTGGGTCGGCGTATTGAACGCCTTCAGGTCCACGAGGCAACACGAGATTCCGGACACCTTGGCCGTGATCGCCGAGTTGAACGCATTGACCATCTGGCTGATGTCCGACGTAGTGGAACCGGTCCACTGGTAGCTGCACCCGAGCAGCGAGCACGCGTCCTGCGCGCCGTAGATCGTGGGCACGAAGAACGGATTCGTCGTCACGTGATTGACGAACGCGAATTTCCACTTCGGATGGGACTTGATGAAGCTCTCTGCGGCAAGCCCTTCGGCAACTGCGCCGAACGTAGGACTCGCCAGGATGGCCGAGGGGATTGACAACGCAGCTGCGCCCAGGCCTACTCTCTTCAGGAGCCGTCTGCGGTCGAGAACGAGTTCACGCTTCTCGTCGGCATCCATGCCGCTTGGCTCGCCCCTGACGTCTTCGAAATCCACGAGAATCCCTCCTTTTTGCCCAGCGACGACCGAACTGCGCGACCGTAACACGGTTCCGAAGCCGTGTCGACCTTCGAGCTCGAGGACGATCCGCCGGCGGTGGTCGAGGATCGGATGCTCCACCGCCGAACTGGAACGACGTGCTCACGAGGCCGCTGGCCAGTCCCTGCTCCTCCGCCGCAACCCCGTTCGTGGCCGCGATGTTGAGCGGGCCGTAGGCCAGCGCAAAGCCGAAGCCGGCAAAGATGAACGTCGGGAGCATGGCTGCCGCGTAGCTCGAGTTGAGGCCAGTCGGCAGGAAGAGCAGGTAGCCGATCGCGGTCGACGCGAGGCCCGCGGTGATCAGCCGCCTGACGCCGAAGCGCATCACGAGTGGCGCGATCCTGGGTGCGAGGAGCGCAACGAGGAAGCCGCCGGGGAAGATGGCGAGACCGGTCTCGAGCGGCGACCAGCCGCGCAACTGCTGCATGTAGGCGTCGAGGAAGAGCGCGCCGCAGAGGACGAGCAGCATGCCCCAGGCACGCTTGCTAACTGCTCGGCGGCGGGATCAGGTGCCGCTACCCGTCTAGCCCTCGGCGCGTCCGCCATACTCGACACTGATGGCAACTCCAGAGACCATCACGGAGACGGCGTCGACCATTGGCCTGTCGCCGCTGAGCGGTGACGAAGTGCGCCGTCGGGAACTCGGCGCGTTCCTTCGCAGCCGTCGCGAGCGCATTCGGCCCGAGCAGGTCGGGCTTCGTCCGCTGAGGCGCCGGCGCACTCCTGGGCTTCGCGGGGAGGAGGTAGCCCAACTCGCGGGTCTCGGCGTCACCTGGTACACGTGGCTCACCTACCACCGAAACGACGGGTTGTAGCGCGCGATGGCCGACCATGGCGAACTGCAGGAGCGGGTGTTCCAGGGGAACCGCGAGCTCGTCCGCGCGGGGCTCGTCGTCCTCACATTCGGGAACGTGAGCGGCGTCGACCACAGCGAAAACGTGCTCGCGATCAAGCCGAGCGGCGTCCCGTACGAGGAGCTGCGGCCGGAGGCGATCGTCGTCGTCGACCTCGAAACGGGCGATGTGATGGCGGGCGACCAGCGGCCGTCCTCAGACACGCCCACGCATGCCGTCCTCTACCGCCGCTTCGAAGGGCTCGGCGGCATCGTGCACACGCACTCCCGGTTCGCAACCGCGTGGGCGCAGGCGGGGCGCGAGCTTCCCTGCTTCGGCACGACCCACGCCGACCACTTCCGCGGGCCGGTGCCGGTGACCCGCACGCTGGCAGCGGCCGAGATCCACGGCGACTACGAGCAGCGAACCGGCGACGTGATCGTCGAGACGCTCGAGAGCCTAGGGCTCGATCCGCTCGAGACTCCGGCGGCCCTCGTCGCATCCCACGGGCCGTTCGCCTGGGGTGTTGACGTCAAGCAGGCGGTCGAGAACGCGACCGCGCTCGAGACCGTGGCCGAGCTCGCTCTGTACACGCTCGTCCTGAAGGCAGAGGCGTCGGCGCTCGACGACGATCTCCTCGAGCGGCACTTCTCGCGGAAGCACGGGCCAGGCGCCTACTACGGGCAGCCCCGATGATCGCGCTGCGCCTCCACGACAAGGGCGATCTGCGGCTCCACGAGGAGCCGGTGCCGACGCCGGGCGACGACGAGGTGCTGGTACGCGTCACCGCCGTCGGGCTCTGCGGCTCCGACCTGCACTGGTTCAACGAAGGCGCCATCGGCGATGTCGGTCTAGCCCAGCCGCTCGTCCTCGGTCACGAGTTCGTCGGCGTCATCGAAACGGGAGAGCGGACGGACGAGCGGGTTGCCCTCGACCCGGCGATCCCGTGCGGCAGGTGCGGCCCGTGCATCGCCGGCGACGAGAACCTCTGTGTCGCGTGCCGGTTCGCCGGCAACTCGATCGACGGTGCGTTGCGCTCGCAACTGGCCTGGCCGGGACGCCTCGCCCATCGCCTGCCCGACTCGCTTCCCGACGCAGAGGCGTCGCTGCTCGAGCCACTCGGAGTCGCACTGCACGCGCTCGACCTCGGCCGCGTGCAAGCGGGGATGACGGCGGGCCTGTACGGCTGCGGCCCGATCGGTCTCCTGCTCGTCCAACTGCTTCGGCGTGCGGGCGTGGACGTGCTCGTGGCAACCGATCCGCTCCCGCACCGCATCGTCGCCGCGCTGGCGCTCGGTGCGACCGTGGCCGTGGAGACGCGGCGGGCCGGGGCGGAGATCCTGCCTTCGTCGGCCGCACGTGGCGTCGACGTCGCCTTCGAGGTGGCCGGCGAGGACGACGCGATCGCGACTGCAATCGACACGCTGCGACCGGGCGGCCGACTTGTTCTCGTGGGCATTCCGACGGAAGACCGCTCGAGCTTCACCGCGTCGACCGCGCGCCGCAAGGGACTCACGATCTCCCTCTGCCGCCGGATGAAGGCGAGCGACCTTCCGCGTGCGATCGAGCTCGCGGAGCAGGGCCACATCGAGTTGAGCTCACTCGTCAGCGAGCGGTATCCGCTGACCAACGGATCCGAGGCGTTCGCCAGCCTGAGCGAGCGGCGCGCCTTGAAGGTCGTCGTCGAGCCGCAGCGGGGAGCCGCATGACGGCCGGTGCGTACGTGATCGGCGTCGACTTCGGCACCGCGTCGGGGCGGGCCGTCCTGGTCGACTGCGCGGACGGGCGTGAGCTCGCAACCGCCTCGTATCCGTACGCCAACGGCATCATCGACGAACGGCTGCCGAAGCCGCACGATCACGTTCGGCTGGAACCGGACTGGGCGTTGCAGGACCCCGAGGACTACCTGCGGACGTTCGAGCACGCCGTTCCTCGGGTTCTTGCCGAGTCCGGCATCGACGCGGATCAGGTGATCGGGATCGGGATCGACTTCACCTCGTGCACGATGCTGCCGACGACCGCCGAGGGCACGCCGTTGTGCCTGCTCGAGGAGTTGCGGAGCGAGCCGCACGCGTGGGTGAAGCTCTGGAAGCACCACGCCGCCCAGCCGGAAGCCGATCGCATCAACGCCGTCGCGGCAGAGCGCGGGGAGCGGTGGCTCCCTCGCTACGGCGGCAAGATCTCCTCCGAGTGGTTCTTCGCGAAAGCGCTGCAGATCCTCGACGAGGCGCCTGAGCTCTACGACCGCGCGGAGCGGCTGATCGAGGCCGCAGACTGGGTCGTCTGGCAGCTCACAGGGACGGAGACTCGTAACAGCTGCACCGCCGGCTACAAGGCCCTGTGGTCGAAGCGGGATGGGTTCCCCGACAGCGCCTACTTCGCCGCGCTCGACCCGCGCTTCGAGGACGTCGTCGACGAGAAGATGTCGCGCACCCTGCTGCCGCTCGGCAGCAGAGCGGGCCTTCTGACCGAACGAGCGGCGGCGTTGACCGGCCTCCCCCCCGGCACGCCGGTGGCGGTTGCCAACGTCGACGCACACGTCTCGGCTCCCGCGGCGACCGTGACCGAGCCCGGCTCGATGGTCGTGATCATGGGAACGAGCAACTGCCACATCCTGCTCGGCGACGAGCTCGCGTTCGTCGAGGGCATGTGCGGCGCCGTCGAGGACGGCGTCGTTCCCGGGTTGATCGGCTACGAGGCCGGCCAGTCCGGCGTCGGCGACATCTTCGCGTGGTTCGCCGAGCACGCCGTGCCGCCGGAGTACCACGCGGCAGCGCAGCGACAGGGCGAGGACGTGCACCGGATCCTCGAGCAGGAGGCTGCGAAGCTTCGGCCCGGCCAGAGCGGCCTCCTCGCGCTCGACTGGTGGAACGGAAACCGCTCTGTGCTCGTCGACGCCGACCTCAGCGGGCTGCTCGTCGGAATGACGCTGGCCACGAAGGCGCCCGAGATCTACCGGGCGCTGCTCGAGGCAACCGCGTTCGGCACGCGGGTGATCGTTGAAGCGTTCGAGTCGGCGGGAGTGCCGGTCACGAGGATCGTCGCCTGCGGCGGCCTGCCCGAGCGGAACGAGCTCCTGATGCAGATCTACGCCGACGTGACCGGCCGCACGTTCTCGGTGGCAGCTTCCGCGCAAACGCCTGCGCTGGGGGCGGCGATGTCCGCAGCGGTGGCGGCCGGCGCGGAGGCCGGCGGCTACGACTCGATCGCCGAAGCGTCGCGCCGGATGGCGCAGCTGAGCGAGCAGGTCTACGAGCCGATCGACGCGCATCATGCCGTCTACAGCGACCTCTACGGCCACTACGTCCACCTGCACGACCTCTTCGGTCGTGACGGCGAGGGCGTGATGAAGAGCCTGAAGCGGATCCGTGATCGCACGGGAGAGGAGGTGCGGATGAAGTAGCGCGTCTCGGACGACTCACGCCGGCCCACGCGGGCCGAAATCTGCGGCTAATCGGAGAAAACCGAGATCGGGGAGGACACGTAATGAGCAGATCGCTCCGCAGAATGGCACTCGCCGGCCTGGCAGTGCTTCTCGTCGCCGCCGTCGGGTTCGCCGGCGCGCTTGCGTCGAACAACACGCACAACCCCGGGTCGCCGTCGGTCAAGAAGGAGCCGTTCGGATCCGTCGGTGGCAAGGCCGTCGACATCTACACGCTGACGAACTCCAACGGCATGGAGGTCAAGATCCTCACCTACGGCGGAATCATCCAGTCGGTGAAGGTGCCGGACCGCCGCAGGCACTTCGAGAACGTCACGCTGGGCTTCGACAACCTCACGGACTACGTCGAACGGAGTCCGTACTTCGGGTGCATCACGGGCCGGTACGCGAACCGGATCGCACTCGGCAAGTTCACGCTCGACGGCGTCCCCTACCAGCTCCCGATCAACAACCCGCCGAACTCGCTCCACGGCGGAACCGTTGGCTTCGACAAGCACGTCTGGGCTGCGACGGTGATCCAGAACCGCGACGGCGTCGGCCTCAAGCTCACGGATACGAGCCCGAACGGAGACCAGGGCTACCCGGGCACGCTCAAGTCCGAGGTCGTCTACTTCCTCACAGACCGGGACCAGATCCGGATGGACTACCGGGCGACGACCGACAAGGCGACGATCGTCAACCTGACGAACCACGCCTACTGGAACCTCCAAGGCGAGGGCTCCGGATCGATCGAAGACCACATCCTGGAGCTCAACGCGTCCCACTACACGCCGGTGGATCCGACGTTGATCCCGACCGGCGCAATCGATCCGGTCGCCGGCACGCCGATGGACTTCACCCGGCCGACCGCGATCGGAGACAGGATCCGCGATGGCTTCGAGCAGCTCGTGATCGGCCGCGGTTACGACCACAACTGGGTTCTCGACCGGCAAAGCCCGAACGACACGTCGATGATCCGTGCGGCGCGCGTCCGGGAGCCTGACAGCGGGCGAGTCCTCGAGATCTTCACGACCGAGCCCGGGATCCAGTTCTACTCGGGGAACTTCCTCGACGGGACTCTCGTCGGGACGAGTGGCCGGATGTACAGGCAAGGCGACGGGTTCGCGCTGGAGACCCAGCACTACCCCGACTCGCCGAACAAGCCGAACTTCCCCTCGACCGTCCTTCGCCCCGGGCAGGTCTACAAGACCAGCACGATCTACCAGTTCTCGACCTCCCACCACTAGCACCTCGAGCCGCCCCGCCCCCCGCGACGGTTCGCGGTGGGGCGGGGCCGCTCCAGCAAGAGAAGGAGCGATGCCGTGCGACTCGTCTTCGGAACGCTGGACCTACCCCATACCTCGCTTGCACCCCGAGTTCTCGACCGGTTCTACGCCGTCGGAGGGCGGGCACTCGACGTCGCCAAACGTCTACCGCGACGGCGAGTCGGAGCAGGCCGTCGGCAAATGGCTCCATGCCCGGAACTCGCCGGACGGCATCGTCGTGTACGCGAAGGGCTGCCACCCGCCGAACTGCCGTCCGGAGTTCGTCTCCTCCGAGCTGGACGGCGGCCGCCCCCGAAAGCCCACCGTCGACGAGGCTCGTTCTGAGGCGCTCGAGCGGCTCGTGCCGAAGGCGATTCGCGTGCTGGAGGAACATCTCGACTCCGGCCGGGCAGACGCCTGGCTCCCAGCGCTGCGGGTCCTTGAGCACGGATGGGGCAAACCCCCCGAGCAGATCGAGTCCGAGCCGGCTGTTGAGGACGGGGACTTGAACCTCGAGAAGATGTCGACTGCTGAGCTCGAGGCGTTTGTGCGCGAGCGGCGGTCGGAGCGTGCTAGCGCGGACGTGCTAGCGCTGGTGGGTAGCGCCGAGCGCTAGCTAGCGCGCAAGTTGGAACCCATTGCCGCTAGCGGTCTAGAAGACCGCGCGGTACCCACTGCCGCAAGCGCCGGAGTGCCCTGATGCGCCAGTACGTGCGCCAGATGAGGGTTACTACGGGCCTGAGATCACTCGTGTGCCGTACCGAGGGAGGCGTTGTCGGCTCGGGGACGGATACCGCCCGCGGCCGAGCTGCCGCGGCGGTCGGTCAGGACAGCTTGCAGGGTTCTCGAGCACAGCTGGGGGAGACCGCCCGAGCATATGACGTTCGAGCCTCAGCTGGGGGACGACGAGCTCGACTTCGAGAAGATGTCGACCGCCGAGCTCATGGCGCTGGGCCGTGACGGCGTAGGCCGCTAACCGACGCGAACGAGATGTAACTCCTCAAGCTCCAGCCGCGGCTGCCACGCTCAGCTCTCCGTCGTGCCGGCCCGCCGCTAGCGACCCGAGCTGGCGCCCAAACTGGCGCATCGCGGTGGCGGCCCGTTTCCTTAGTGAACTCTGTGCGGTCTACCTAACCGCTACCAGGCGGATCTCGCGCCATCTACCGCGCGGTGCCGGGACCCCGTGCTGCTCTCACCATCTACCGCCGCGGTGCCGGGGTACCCCCGTGCTGCTCTTGAAGGATGCGGCTGTCACAGGACGGCCAGAGCATGGCGGTCGCGGCGCGGGCGACGACCTACGACCTGCAGGGGAACGTGATCACCAGCTTCCCCGTGGTCGCCAGCGGTGACCGGCTTCAGGTGGAGCGCATCCCCGACGAGCCGCAGACGCCGTCTCGAAGCGCGCAGCGGCGGGCCCCGGCCCGCCTCCCGCGTCCCTGACGAGTGCCGCTTCCATTGCTCCGAACCAAACGGCGGCGCATGATCCTCGCGTGCGCACGGATCTGCCCAGCGGCACCGTCACCTTCCTCTTCACCGACATCGAGGGCTCGACGAGGCTTCTGCACGGGCTTGGCGCCGACGCGTACGCGGAGGCGTTGGCCGAGCATCGCCGCATCGTGCGCGAGAAGTGCCGGGCCGAGGGTGGCGTCGAGGTCGACACGCAGGGCGACGCCTTCTTCTTCGCCTTCCCCACCGCGCCGGGAGCCGCCGTTGCCGCGTCCGCAATGACGGATGCCCTCGCCTCCGGCCCCATCCAGGTACGAGCCGGTCTGCACACGGGAACGCCGCTCCTGACGGACGAAGGCTACGTCGGCGACGACGTCCACCGCGCCGCCCGAATCGCCGCTGCCGGCCACGGAGGGCAGGTGCTCGTCTCGTCGGCGACCGCCAGCCTCGTCGACGTTGCGCTCATCGATCTTGGCGAGCACCGGTTCAAGGACATTGGAGCACCCGAGCGCGTCTACCAGCTCGGAGATCGCCTGTTTCCGCCGCTGAAGTCGCTTTTCGCGACGAATCTCCCGGTGCCGATGACGCCGTTCCTCGGGCGGGAGCGCGAGGTCGGGGAGATCGTCGGCCTGCTGGAGCGGCCGGACGTGCGGCTGCTCACGCTCACCGGGGCGGGCGGTACGGGAAAGACGCGGGCGGCATTGCAGGCCGCAGCGGACTCCTCCGACTCGTTCCCCGGTGGACTCTGGTGGGTGGCGCTCGCACCGCTCCGCGACCCGCACCTCCTGACGGCCTCGCTGGCGGAGGCGCTTCAGGTCGAGGAGCAGCCGGGGCAGGAGCTTGCCGACGGCGTGGCCGAGCGGCTGACCGGGTCGAAAGCGCTCGTGCTGATCGACAACGCGGAGCATCTGCTCCCGGCGGTTGCTTCCGAGATCGCCGGGCTCCGCGACATCCTCGGCCCGACGCTCCTCGTCACGAGCCGGGAGCGCCTCCAGCTCCAGGGCGAGCACGTCTACGCGGTGCCGTCGCTGACCGCGCACGACGGTGTCGAGCTGTTCCTGACCCGCGCCGGCGCGCTTGGCAACGACGTCGCCGCCACGCCGGAGGTGCTGGAGCTCTGCGAGCGCCTGGACAACCTCCCACTCGCCTTGGAGCTCGCCGCTGCCCGGACGCTGGTCTTCTCCGCCGGGCAGTTGCTGGAGCGGCTTTCCGAGCGACTCGATCTGCTCAGGGCGGGCCGCGACGCGGATCCGCGGCAGCAGACGCTTCGCGCGACGATCGAGTGGTCGTACGACCTGCTCGACGGCGAGGAGCAGCGGGTCTTGCGCGCGCTGTCCGTCTTCTCAGGGGGCTGTTCGCTCGACGGAGCGGAAGGCGTGTGCGGCGCCGATCCAGTCACCATCCAGTCGCTGGTCGACAAGAGCCTGCTCCGCCGCCGCGTGGGCAAGACGCCGCGCTTCCTCATGCTCGAGACGATCCGGGAGCTCGCTGCGGAGCGGCTTGTGGGCGCCGGCGAGGATGCCGAGCTCAGGCGGCGGCACGCCGAGTACTACCTCGCCGTCGCGCTCTCGGCCAACCTGGCGCCGGACGTGGAAGGCCCGGCGCGTCACGACCTCGTGATCCCCGAGCGCGACAACATGCGGGCGGCGCTGGCATGGGCTCTCGACAGCGGCGAATGGGACCTCGGATTCGAGCTGCTGGTGGCGCTGGAGAACTACTGGGCCACGAATGCCACTCACGAAGGCCTGGAATGGGCGCAGACGCTGCTGTCGCGCGCCCCGGCGGACTCCAGTCGCCCCCGGTGCCGTGCGCTCCGGGTCCAGGGCGGCATGGAGAACATCCTCGGACGGACCGAGCTCGCCGAACAGCACTTCGAAGAGGCGCTGGCGATGGCCACAGAGCTCGGTGACGAGCTCGGCGTCGCCGTCCTCCTTCACCGGCTCGCGACCTCCTCTGTGCACCAGGGAGACATGGAGCGTGTGCGTGTCCTTGCCGAAGAGAGCCTGGCCGCCTTCCGGCGAGCTCGGTTCGCGAAGGGCGAAGCGCAGGCACTGACGTCTCTGGCGGAGGTCGCGCAGGCCGATGGAGATCTCGAAGGTGCACTCGATCTGCTCGGCGAGAGCCGGCGCTTGTCGGAGTCGTCGGGCTTTCGCTGGTGGCATGCCGGCGTCTCAGCCCGGATCGCGGCGCTCCTGCTTCAGCTGGGGCGCCTCGACGATGCGCGCGTCAACACGCAGCACGCGCTCGCGCTGTCCAGCTCGATGCACGACCGCACCGCAATCGTCTACGAGCTCGGCCTGCTGGCCGAGATCCACGCGCGCGCGGGCGAGACCGGGCGCGCCGGAGCGCTCTGGGGAGCCGTCGAGGCCGAGGAGGCGAGAGCAACGATCGGCGGCTGGCTCCACGGGCCGGTGCGCTTCCAGGCGAACCTGACGAGCTCGGGCGGCGCGTTCGAGGAGGGCCTCGCGGCCGGACGCGAGATGGAGCTCGACGAGGCGGTCGCGTTTGCGCTCGACGGCGCGCCGGCTACTTGACGAGGTCGGTCGACCTGAACGACGCGGGGATGACGCCGTACTCGGCGAACACGTCGAGCCACGGCTGAGCGAGCACGGGCCTGAGCCTCGTCCCGAACCGCGTCCGTCTCATCTTGGCCATCACCTTCGCGTCGATGGGGACGTACTTCGCGAGGATCTTGGCGCTCGCCGGGTCGTTCTTCTCCTGATTGGCCCACACGGCGGCCTTCTGAATCGCATTCCGGAAACGGGCGACGAGGTTCGGGTCGGTGTCGGCCCGTGCGATCCAGAAGGTCAACAGGCAGTCGTTCGGGCACACGGCGTTGAAGGGATAGGCGATGACCTTCGAGCCTTGCTGAAGGGCAAGCGTCAGGAACGGCTCCGGGACCAACGCGGCGTCGACCGAGCCCTTCGCCAGCGAGGGGAGCATGTCCACGAACGGGACGAACTGGATCGTCACCTCGTCCTTCGAGACGCCGCCGCGCTGTAGCCACTTGAGGACGCCGAGATGGGCAATGGTGTTGGGGCCGTCGATCAAGATCGTCTTCCCCACGAGGTCGCGGGCGCGCGTGATGGATTTGCCCCGGGCTGCGACGAGCGCGGACGTCGGGTTCTTCGGCTCGTACAGCGCACCGGCGGCGACGACCTTGATCGGAGCGCCCCTAGCCTTCAGTGCGGCGGCTGCGCCGGCGTGCGTGCCGGCGAACTGAACTTCTCCGGACAGCAACGCGGCCACGATCACTTGAGGATCGGTGCGCGGCACCATCTCCGCGTCGATTCCCTGCTCACGGAGCATGCCGCGGTGCTTGGCGTATGTGACCAGCACAGCGGGCTCGGCCGGAAGGAACGCAACCTTGATCTGCGTCAGCTCGGTGTCGCCGGCCCCGGCGACGGGAGCCAGCAGAGCCGCGAGACACAGGCCGATGACGAGACGCGAGATCACGTTGAGCCGGATATTAGTGTGCGGTGCAGCTCATTGCGGAGCGCGAGGAAGTGCGGGGAGCTGCGGGTCTCCGTCTGCCGGCGAGGTCGAGGCAGCGGTACGTCGACCGACGCGACGATGCGCCCCGGCTTGCCGCTGAGCACGAGCACACGGTCGGCGAGGTAGACGGCCTCGTCGATGTCGTGCGTGACGTGGATGATGGTGACGCCCTTCTCCTCGTGCTCGTGCAGGCGCAGCACGAGGTCCTGGAGCTCGGCTCGCGTCAGAGCGTCGACCGAGGCGAACGGCTCGTCCAGCAGCAAGATCTCCGGGCGCGAGACGAGCGCGCGCGCGATTGCCACACGCTGCTGCATCCCACCGGAGAGCTGCCACGGGTACTTCCGCCCCTCGTCTTCGAGACCGACTTCGCCGAGGACGGCCTCGACACGCGCACGCTTCTCCGATCCGATTGCGCGCTCGCCGCGGAGCGGGAACATGACGTTGCGGCTGACGTTGAGCCAGGGGAAGAGCGAGCGGCTGTAGTCCTGAAAGACGACGGCCGCCTGCCGCGGCGGCGACGAGACGAGGTGGCCGTCGAGGTGGACGCTGCCCGCCGTCGGATGCGTCAGGCCGCAGAGCAGCCGCAGGAGCGTGGTCTTGCCGCCGCCCGACGGGCCGACGATCGCGAGGAGCTCACCCTCGCGGACGTCGAACGTCACGTCGGCGAGCGCGGCCGGGCCCGCATCCGAATAGCGCTTCTCGAGTCCCGACACTCGAAGGACCGGCTCACTCACCGGCCGCTCGGTAGTGCCAGGCCAGCAACCGGCGTTCCGCAACGAGGAAGAGACGGTTGAGGACGTACCCGAGCAGGCCCAGGAAGAGGATGCCGGCGTAGAGCTCCGGGTAGTCGAACTCGGACTGCTGGATGATGAGGTAGTAGCCGAGCCCGTTCTGCTCGCCGACGAACTCGGAGACGACGACGAGCACGAGACCGAGCGACACCGCGATGCGGAGTCCCGCCATGATCGAGGGAAGCGCCGCCGGAATGTAGATGTGCACCATCCGCTCCACCCGGCCGACGTGCAGCATCGAGGCCGTGTCTCTCACCTCGGACGGGACGGCTCGCACCCCCTCGGCGGTGTTGACGAGGATCGGAAAGCAGAGGCCGAAGGCGATGACCGCGATGCGGGACGCATCTCCCAGGCCGAGAACGATGATCGCCGCGGGCACGATGGCGATTGCCGGAACTGCCCGCATGAACTCGAGGAACGGCTCGAGCGTACGCCCGGCGGCGTGTGACGTCCCGACCAGAAGGCCGAGCGCGATTCCGATCGCCGCCGCGAGGGCGAAGCCCACGGCATAACGCTTCATGCTCTCCCCCACCTCCGACAGGAAGCGCGAACTGGGCCAGACGTCCCACGCCCTCTCCGCCACCTCGCTCGGCGTCGGCACGAGGAACGAGTTCTCGGCTCCCGCCCAGAGCTCCCAGAGGCCCAGGGCGGCAAGAAAGACAATGGCCCCCAGCGCGGGCCCGACGAGACGGCGAGCGGTGGACGTCGCTCCTATCACTGCGCCGACCGCCCCTCCCCGGCCCAGAAGAGCGCGCGCCGCTGAACGGCCCGCAAAGCCACGTTGACGCCGAAGCCCAGCAGGCCGACGAGGACGACCGCGGCGTAAAGCTCCGGAAGCCTGCTCGCGAGCTGCTGCGTCTCCATGTAGGCGCCGATGCCGCCCGCGCCCGTGCGGAACTCGGCAGTCACGCAGACGAGCAGGGCGATCGCCGCGCTCACCCGTACGCCGGTCGCGATGCTCGGAAGTGCCGCGGGCAGCGTCACGCGAACGAGTCTCCCGGCCCGGCCGACTCCGGACGTTCTCGCGACGTCGTGGAGCATGCGGTCGCCGCCACGCACGCCGTAGATCGTGTTCACCAGAATCGGCCAGGCGGCGGCATACGCCACGATGAAACGGTGCGCGGCGATGCCGAAAGGCCCGAAGAACAGGATCGCGAGTGGGATGAGCGCCACCGCCGGAATCGGACGGAGGAACTCGATCACGACCGATGATGCGTCCAGCAACGTCCGTGAGCTGCCGATCAGGACGCCGGCCGCGACGCCGATCACGATTGCCAACACGAGCCCCTCGAGATAGGCCTCGAGCGTCACTCGGATCTCGCCCGACAGCGAGCCCGACCATAGCTCCTCGACGAGCGCGTTCAACGTCGACGACGGCCGGGCGATGCTCGTCTCATAGTCGAGCGCACGAACGCCCAGCTCGACGAGCAGCGTAACGAGCCCGACGAAGAGCCAGCCCGCGACATTCACCCGCCTCACGAACGGGACTATCGCTCGCGTCTTCAGACAACACAAGCTTGGGAGGCTCTGAAGCGGGCGGAGACGGGGTCGCACTTCTCCGAAGCCGCGTTCAGCGCCCACACGGATGGTCTGACGGGCTCCGGTCCGGAGAAGCGGGGGAACTTCAAACGAGAATTAAAAGTGCTCTGCTGTCTGCGGATCGAGGAGCGCGAGCTCGAGGCGGGCGGGCTGAACCGTGAGCCCGCCCAGAACGCCCGATGACTTGTTGACTTGGCCCGAGTAGCGCCGTAGGGTCGCGAGCGGGCAGGTAACCCGGCCCAAGGGAGGGAGGAGGTGTGGCGTCTGCGGCTGGCCCCGAGCCGGTGGGTGCACCTTCATCTTCTTGTCCGCTGCAACCCTAAGGAGCAACAACGTGAGAACACGGACTCTGTTGAGTGCGGCTGCTCTCGTGACGGTCGCTCTCAGCCTGACAATCGCAAACGCGTTCGGAGCCGGCGGAAGACTCCAACTCTACCTTGTCAATTCCGGCCCAGCCACGACCTTCTATCAGGTAAGCGACGGGCCTACTCACAACTGCCCGTCCTTCACCAAGCCGGCGTCGCTATCGTCGACGAACACTGGATCGGAAGTGCAATACGACAGTCCCGGCTACGCATTCCTCGATCCGCCTGACAATCACCCGTCCAGGTTCTCGTACACCGTGCCCGCCGGTGGCGGCTTCACGGTGCCGGTCAATTCGAACGCGGTCATCCTCAAGCTCTGGGCCTTCTCAGGCAACGGGACGTGCGACGGCCAAGACGGCGATCAGACCGTCGACTGGCGGGTCTATTGCACGGGCAGCTGTGGGTCGCAGGTCAGCCTGAGCGGCGCGGGCCAGAGTGGCGACAAGTCCGGGTGGCAGGTATTCGGCATTCCTGCGGGCACTCCGACGAACACGCTCTTCAACAACCATGCCGGGCCTTCCTCGACGGTAAAGGTAGGTGCGGGTGACGTGATCACACTCGAATTGTCCGCTGATACGTGGGCGGGCATCCAGTGGAGCGCTCGTAACGGGCCAGGAGTGAGCTCCCTGTCGATCCTGAGTAAGTGAGTCGAATCTCTGCGTCAGAAGACGACAAGGAGCCCGGCTGAACGGCCGGGCTCCTTTCGCTTCTGGGCGAGCAAGTTCCTCGCAGCTCATCCATCTCTACGCCGAGCGCGGATCGCCGAAGTATGAGAGAGCGGCGATGCGGGAGGTCGCGGGTTCGAGTTGGCCTGGACCCCGTCGCCGTCGACGCTTCAGGCCGCTGATTTCACTAGTCGCTGACCATCCTCCCAGGTCATTTTGGCCTCCGCCGGGGTGCGGTAACGGAGGCCGAGTGCATGCGGGCGGTGGTGGTAGGTGCCGATGTACGCGTTGATCTCCTTCCTTGCCTGGTCGAGGATCTCGAACTCGGAGCGCCTGACGAGCCGCTCCTTGAGCGTCCCAAACCACGATTCGATGAAGGCCTGTGATTCGGGGTCGCGGTAGCCGCCGCGGCGATCCGTCACGCCGTGCTCGGCGAGCCATTCGCGGAAGCGGCGGCTGGTGAAGGCGCTGCCGTTGTCGGTGCCGAGCGTCAGCCAGCCGGGCGCTCGATACCGCGAGCACCGAAGGCGTGGTCGACGAGTTCGATCGACTCAGTCGCGCGGCAGCGGAGCTCGAGCGACCAGCCCACGATCTCACGGGTGCAGCAGTCGATGATCGCGTTCAGGTAGGTCCAGCCGTGCTCGGCGACCCAGACCGCGGTCATATCGAGATGCCAGAGCTGATCCGGGCGCTCGACACGGAAGAAAGCCGGGACGACGCCTGCGCCGGAGCGGCCGGTGCCGCTGCAGCTGCTCGCGCATCACCCGTTGTGCCCGCTTCCGGTTCACCTGACGGCCGAGCTCGCGGCTCGCCAAGGCGGCGACCATCCTCGTGCCGTCGGTCCGGGCTCGAGCGGGCGACGTCGACGATCAGCCGGTCAACCGGATCGGTGAGCGGCCTCCTCGCCGCCCTCGGCCGTCGCTTCGGCACCCGATAGAGACCGGAGCGGTTGACCTGCCGGACGCGCGCCACCACCGCTGGCTTACGGCCCTTGGCGATCAGCCCGTCGGCCGAGCGCCCGCTCCAACTGGCCGATCCGCTTGCGCAGCTCGCGCTCGCCCTGGCGCTTCTGCTTGCCGGTCAGCGCCTCACGGCCGCCCTCCAACAACTTCTCCCGCCACTGATAGTGAGCGACTCCGCGATCTGGTGCTGCCGGCACACACACCTCCTTCACCGACACGTCGCCGCGCAACCCGGCCAGCACGATCTCCAGCTTCTGCTGCGCGCTGAAGGTCCGGTACTTCCGCTGCTCGCCGGTGTCTCCACATCTCTTGTGAAAACGGACGCGCGTCTACCCGCTGCTCGAACCGCACGATTAGCCCAGTGTGAGAACGAGTCGGGCGTATTCAGTAGCCGTGCAATCTACGCCGCTCCAATGGCGTCGCCGACTAGGAAGCCGGTGACCGAGGAGACCGCCGCGTAGGCGACGGTACCAACCAGGATCCGGCGATCACCGGCCGGTTGACCGGTGACGAGCCGTGCAAGCGCGACGACGATGATTGGCTGGAAGATCGACGCTGGGAGCGCGAACCAGAAGTTCGAGCGACGCTGGATTCATGCGACCGGGCGCCTCATGAGGCGGCTCGTCCGCGTTTTCTGGAGCTTCGTCTCGATCTGCGTGCCGTTGTTGCCGGAGAACCAGGCGTCCCGGCGGAACTTGCGCCCCGAGCACTCAGAGCGGCGGCTTCCGCGGCGTCAGGGTCTGTTTCCCGAACGGGCAGAGCCGCAGTAGGATCGGCCGATGTCGAAGGTGGACGACCTCAAGCGCGTTCCGCTGTTCAGCGAGCTCAGTCAGCGCCAACTAGGCCGTCTCGGTCGTGCGTTCCGTGAGCTCCGGCTCGAAGCAGGGACGTCGGTCGTGCAGCAGGGGACGATGAGCGGCGTCGGTTTCTTCATCATCACCGAGGGTGAGGCCACCGTGACCGTCGACGGCAAGCAGGTTGTAGAGCTCGGCCCTGGCGATCACTTCGGGGAGCTTGCGTTGATCAGTCGTCGCGAACGCACCGCAACCGTCACCGCGAGGACTGGGCTCCGCTGCCTCGAGATCCGGTTCTGGGACTTCCGAGAGTTCGCGCTGGAGAACCCGGACGTGACCTGGAAGCTGCTCGAACATGTCGTCGGCGTGCTCGCCACAGACAACGGGGCGAGGTAGTGGGCGAGTTGATCACGATAGGCACCTTCGGGACGCGGAGCGAGGCGGAGATCGTTCAGGGTCTGCTCGCCTCGGCAGGGATCGACGCATCGATCAGCGCCGACGATGCGGGCGGCGCCTATCCGTTCGTCCTTTCAGGCGGGGCGCAGGTGCTCGTCGACGAGAGCGATGCCACTGCGGCTGCGGAAATCCTCGCTAACAGAGCCGACGAGACCTGACCGGGGTACGGAACGCCGCCGGGAATTTGAACCGGCGTTGCGTGTTGAATGAAAAGGGGGCGGACGCCGGGGGAGGGCAAGGCGCCCGCCCCTACTTTCCACCGTAGCGAGCGCCCTCGAGCTGGCGGGACGTTCGATCGATGAGCGCGCGCAACTGATTCTCCCCGTGCTGCGGGAGCCGAGAGAGCAGCCAACGCAAGCTGGACAAGCTCGACCGGCGCCTGCGTCTCGACCACGAACCGTTCAAGCCACCGCCTCGCTCTCCGCCCTCGCGTGCCTGGTGCCGAGGCTCCGCGTTTGTGCGGCCTCCCCTCGAGGCACATAATCGGTGACGGCTGCACGGGAGGCGCGAATGGCACGACCGGATTCGCGGTGGTCATGGATCGGAGCTCGACTTGCCCGACGACGGGTGAGCGGTCGCCACTTCAAGGAGATCGATCGCCCGGCCTCGACGCCGTGGGCACGAGATCGGTTTTCGATCACGCCGCGAGTGCATTCGAGTCCTCAACGCGCGGACCACGGGCGCGCCCCGCTGGTTGAAATCTCGGTGGCGAGGCGGGCCGTGCGCGGCAGGTCCGATTCCGAAGGGAGGTCACCATGGCACGTAAGAGGTCCGAGGCCGAGGTGCAGGAGGAGGTAAAGCGACGGCTCGAAGAGATTGAATTGCTCAGGGAGCAAACACTGCGGCGAGGGCTCGCCTTCGCGAGCCTGAACGAGGAGGAGCTCGCCCAGAAGGTCCGCGGCGAAACATCGAAGTCACCGTTCTTCCTCTGGCAGGGGTGGATGGCCGCAACGGCACCCGGCAGCGCCGCCTACGTCGAGATCGGCTACTCGAACCCCGACCCCACCTTCTCGCAGATCTGCGTGACGATCTTCTTCGGCCTCGCGAACTTCGCCGCCGATATCACGGCCGCCCTCGCGGGACTTCATCCCTCGTGGCCGTACGTCTCTGACGCACCAACCATCGTGGCCGCAGGGGGCTCGGGCTCCGCAAAGTTCAACTACACGACCCCGATGGTCGGGAGGGGAACCTATCTCGGCAATGCGGTGCTTTGGCGGCCCCGTACTTTCGACGTCGGAACGTATCTCGATCGCTCGTTCTTCGAAGTCAGGTTGATCTGAGACAAACCCACCACCGTGTCGCGGAGGGCTAGTTTAGGGCTGGCCGCCCGCCTCGGCCGCGGCCGGGGCCGGGGCCTCGACGTCGAACGGCAGGTCCGCCTCGCCGTCGTGCGGCGGCTCGATGTTGATGTTCGGGAGCAGCCGGTCGAGCCAGCGCGGGATGTACCACGTCCTCTCGCCCAGGAGGGTGAAGAGCGAGGGCACGAGCGTCATCCGAACGATCAGCGCGTCGGTGAGGATGGCCACCGCGAGCAGGAGGCCGAACTCCTTCGGGATGCGATCGGCGCTCAGGATGAACGCCGCGAAGACGGTGCCCATGATCAGCGCCGCGGCGACGACCACGCGCCCGATGGCGGCGATGCCGTGCTCGATCGCCGCCCGCGTCGGCAGGCCGTGGACGTGCTCCTCCCGGATGCGGCTCATCAGGAAGACCATGTAGTCCATGGAGAGCCCGAACAGGATCGCGAACGCGATCGGCGGGAGGAAGGTCTCGATCGGGCCCGTCCTGTCGAGGCCGGTCAGCCCGAGCAGGTGCCCCTCCTGCACGACCAGCGTCAGAACGCCGAAGCCGACGAAGGCGGAGAGGATCGTCGTCAGCGCGGCGGTGACCGAGACCACGATCGACCGGAAGGCCATGGCCAGGACGATGAACGTGACGCCGATGATGTAGAGCAGGAAGAACGGCAGTCGCGAGATGATGCGATCCGCGATGTCTTTGAAGGCCGCCGTCTGGCCGGAGACGTAGGCGACCGCGTCGCCCCCGGCGGTCGCGGCCGGAACGACGTCGTGTCGCAGCCGGTCGACCAGCTTGTCCGTTGCCGCGTCCTGCGGAGCCGACTTCGGCGTCACGAAGACGATCGCCACGGTGCGCTTGTCGTTGAACTGCGGCTTCCGCACCGATGCCACGCCCTGGAGGCGCCGCACTTCGTCGTAGATCTTCTGGGGAGCCTGCTTGTCGCCCTTGACGTCCACCACGATCGGGATCGGGCCGTTGAAGCCGGGCCCGAACCCCTCGGCCAGCAGGTCGTAGGCCCTGCGGCTCGTCTGCTTCTTGGGCTGCGTGCCCTGGTCGGCTGCGCCCAGGCGCACGTACGCCGACGTCGAGGCCAGCACCAGCATCAGCAGCAGCACGCTCGGAAAGACGAAGCGCGCGTTTGCCGTCACGAACCGCCCCCAGCGGGCGATGAGGGTCTTCTCGCGCGCCTCCTCGGAGTCGTCGATCGGCGGGAGGAAGGGCACCTTCAGCCGGTCGACCTTGTGGCCGAGCAGGCCCAGGACTGCGAGCAGCAGCGAGTTGGCGATCAGCACCGTCGTCAGCACCCCGAGAGCGCTGCCGATGCCGAGCTTGGTGACGAAGTCCAGGCCGAAGAACGCCAGGCCGGTCACGGAGATCGCGACCGTCAGTCCGGCGAAGATCACGGCCCGCCCTGCGGAGGATCCGGCCTCCGCGGCCGCGTCGCGCGGCGAGAGGCCCTCGTGGAGGAGCTGCCTGAAGCGGGTGACGATGAAGAGCGAGTAGTCGATCCCGACGCCCAGCCCGATCATCGAGACGAGGATAGGCGTGACCGTGTTGATGGCCGTCAGGCCCGCCAGGATGAACAGCAGCAGGAACGCCGTCAGGAGCGCCGTGATCGCCAGCGCGATCGGGATCAGCATTGCCACGAACGTGCGGAACACGATCAGCAGCACGATGATGGCGGCAAGCAGGCCGAGCGACTCCGACGTCCCCTGCTTGATCGGCGGGAACTCGGCCTCGCCGTTGTACTCCACCGTCACGCCTGCCGGCGCGACAGTCTGGCGAACGGCGTCCTCGACCCCGACGACGGCGTCACGGTCCTTGTCTTCGATCGTCTGATCGAACTGGGCCTCCGAATAGGCGATGCGGCCGCTCTTGGAGAAGGTGTCCTTGCTGAAGGGGTTGCCGACGCTGGTCAGGCCGGCCTTGCCGTCGGTCGGCTTGAACTCGGATGACCTGAGGCGCGCGATCGCCTTCTGGATCGCCGCCTTCCGCTCGGGGGTGTCGAGCCGTTGGCCCTCCGGCGCGGCGAAGACGATGTTCAGCACCGCGCCCTGTTCGGACGAGAACTCGGCTTTGATCAGGTCGGTCGCCTTCTGCGTGTCCGAGCCCGGAATGGTGAACTCGTCCTTCAGGCTGCCCCCGATCGTCGCGACGAGGACGATGAGGAGCCCGACGATCCCGACCCAGGTGGCGACGACGCGCCACGGATGCCTGGTGCAATGTCGCGCCCACCGCGCGAGTGCGCCGGTCGAAAGGCGTTCGTGGGCCGCGAGCCGGTCCGGAGCTGCCTCCGCTTCGGCCGCGCCACGGTTCCCGTCAGGTCCTGACTGGTGCTCCGTCATTCGTGGTATCCCCCCTCCCTGCGGATTTCTACTACAGACCGGCTGATGACCCGAGAGTCATCGGTCGCCGGTCGAGTCAGATCTCCTCAGGTTGACAGAAGAGACGCCGCTCGAGCGCCAGCTCTCGGCCGAGGCCGGCGGACAGGGCCCGAGCCCTGTCCGCCGCCTCCGCTGCTATCGGGCACCGCGACCCTAATCGTGCTCGTGGCCGAAGAAGTAGCCGTGGTGGTCGTCGTCGTTCAGAACGACCTCGTAGGTGGGGTTGTCTCCGTGCTGCTGGGTGGAGAACCAGCGCCACCGCTTGCCCTCGAGACGCGGCGACTTGGCGCCCAGGATGCCGTCCTTGCCGGTGTCGCCGTCCGACACGTAGACGCCGGTCAGCTCGTTGTCCTGGTCGTTCTTGCCGCCGAAGCCTCCGTTGGCGGCGTCGATCGTCGCCGACGCGTCGCGGCCTTCGGCGATCCAGCGCACGGGCTGGTTGGCCGGGTTGCTGTAGTCACGGGTGACGTCCCAGACGAAGCCGGAGTCCAGCGCGTTCAGCTGCCCGTGCAGGGTGTCGCCCATGTCCTGGACGAAGGTGACCTGGTGGCGGGACAGGAACGTGACGTTGTCGAGGCTCGAGTGCGGTCCGTCCGGCTTGTAGAAGAGCGTCAGCGTCCCGGTGTCTGCCGACGGCTTCGACTGCGTCAGCTTCTGGATCGCGCCCCAGCCGCCCGCCGTCGGGTTCTCGGGGCTCGTTGCGTTCGTGTCTCCGGTCTCGTCGAAGTAGAACTCGCGGAAGTTGGATCCCGGGCGGAAGACCCCGTTCTCGGGCCGCTTGAACGGCGTCGCGTGAGCGGCCTTTGCGAGCGCGAGGGCCCCGAACGGCTGGGTGCCGTCGACCGCCGTGTCGTGCAGGGTCAGCCATTTCGTCTTGAGGCTGTTCCCGTACGAGTGCAGGGCAACCTGGTCGGGGTTGTTCAGCGCCGCCTGCGACTCGAACGTGATCGGATCCCCGTTCGAGTTGAAGACCTGCAGCACTTGCAGCTTTCCGTTCTTCAGATCGCCGGGCGTCTTCGGCACGTAGCGGTAGATGAAGCTGTTCGGCCGCCTCGCGGTGGTCGAGGCGCCGCTCGCCGTCGTCTTGTTGGCGCCGCCGACGTCCTCCGCGATCCAGAGGTTGCCGTCCGAGTCGTTCTGGATCCCCTCGTAGCCGCCGCGGCCGAGCGAGCCGGAGAGGTCGTCGATCGTCGACGGGAAGTCTGCCTTTGCCGCATAGACGGGCCCTTGCGCCGGCTCGGTGGTGAACAGAAGCCTCTGCGCCCACGGATCCCACGTCGAGCCATCGATGTCGGCAAGCGGCGCGCCGTTCGAGTCGACGGTCGGGTACAGCGTCACCCGGTGCGCCGCGTCGGCGTCGAGGTTGATGCGCGTGATGTACCCGGGCACTCCGGCCTCGTGGCCCTGGAAGAGGAAATGCGTCCCGTACCGATAGTTCGGATCCGCGCCCTTGAGGCCGTGCTCGAAGACGAGGTAGGTGTTCTTGTCCGGCTCGGTCTTCTTCGCCTCGGTCGCCGGCGACGTCGGTGTCGGCAGCATCTGCGGCTTGCCGGCGGAATTCACCACGTCGTTGTCGTAGCCGTAGTACGCGATCGCCGACGTCGGGTTCTCGACGGCGTCGGAGCCCTGCGCGACGACGGTCTGCTGCAGCTCCGCCGAGAGCTTGCTCGACGGGGCGTACCCGTCCGAGCGCGTGTTCGCCGTCGGAACCGGGGTCAGCGACAGATCGTCGCCCGACGTGGCCGAGCCGGCCGCCGCAAAGGCGATCCCGACCACGAGGACGACACCCGGCAGCACTCCTGCTGCGCGTCTCCAGCGTGCACCCACTGCTGCTCCTCCCTCTTTCGGAAACGCCGACGGGCGCCGGCGCCACCCGCGACGCTAGGACGCGGGCGGTGTGCATTGGGTAACGACCTGGTGTCGGCCGCGTGGCACGCTGGAGAAGGCGTCCGTCTCCGCCGGGCGCCCGTCGGCGTACCATGAGCGAGGTGGAGACAATCGCCATGATCGTGGTGCTCGTCCTCCTCGCCAACGCCGGGTGCATCGCGTCCTGGGACCGCGCGCAGGGCGCGCTGCGCGACCTCGGCGCGGCCTGGGTGCGTGCGCTCGGCGCCGCCCGCCACAGCAGCAGCCACTAGAACCGGACCCGGTCCCGCCGGGAAGCCGCGTAGGCTCGGCCGCGTGCAGCCCAACCCGAACGCCGCCGCCGCAGCGAGGCTCGGCACCGCGCTCCGCCGCCTCGGTTACAGCGAGGATGCGCTGCTCGAGCTGCTCGGCGACGACGCCTACTCCAGCGAGCCCGCGGACCTGCTCGTCCACGAGCGGCGCCTGCCGGCCACGAAGCTCGGCACGGCCGCCCGGCTGCTCTTCCTGCAGCGGCCGGTCGCGCGCGACGCAGCCGCGCGCGCCCTCGGTCCGGCGGGGCTCGAAGCACTCGGGATCCTGCGGCTCGCCCGGGTCGGCGCGACGGTGACGCCGCGGGCGAAGCTGGCGCCGATCCGCGAGATCCTGCTCGCCTCCGACGGCTTCTCGCGCGGAGCGGACGATCCACCCGACTACGTCGCCACGTATGCCCCGGCGACCCGGCTCTGCGACATGCTGACGCCGCGGCCGCGCGGTCGCCGGGCGCTGGATCTCGGCACCGGCAACGGCATCCACGCCCTGCTCGCGGCGCAGCACGTCCGGCAGGTCGTCGCGACCGACGTGAACCCGCGCGCCCTGCTGTACGCGGAGCTGAACGCGGCGCTGAACGGGCTCGACAACGTCGAGACGCGGCGCGGCAGTCTCTATGAGCCCGTCGGCGACGAGCGCTTCGACCTGATCGTCTGCAACGCGCCCTTCGTCGTCTCGCCGGACGCGACGTGGCTCTACCGCGACGCGGCGCTGCCTGCCGACCAGGTGTCCGAGCACGTCGTCCGCGGCGCCTTCGACAGGCTGAACACGGGCGGCTGGGCGACGCTGTGCGTCAGCTGGCTCGCCCGCCACGGTCGTGATCCGTATGAGCGGCCGGAGAGTTGGGTCGCCCGTGACGGCTGCGACGCGTGGATCCTCTCGAGCTTCCGGTCGGACCCGCTTCACCACGCAGCCGCCTGGAACGACCACCTGGAGGGTGACGAGCTCGGGGCCGCCTTCGATCGCTGGACGGCGTACTTCGCGCGGCTCGGCGTCGCGGAGATCCACGAGGGCGCCGTCATCCTTCGCCGTCGGGAGCGCGGCGGCTCGGTGCGAATCGACGAGGTCGACCCCGACGAGCTCGACGAGGCCGACGCCCAGATCCGCCGCGCCTTCGACGCGCGGGCCGCCGACGACGATGCGCTGCTGCGGGCGACGCTCGCGCCGCGCGCCCAGGTCGAGCAGACGCTGCGGAGCGGGCGCGTGACCGCGAGCAGGGTCGTGCTTGAGGAGGGCACCCGCCCCGCCGTCGACCTCCCGGCAGCCCTCGCGGAGAGCCTGGCTGCGGGCAGGCCGGCGCGGCGCAGCGACCTGCCGCGGCTCCGCGAGCTTGCGGCGCTCGGAGCGCTCCGTCCCGCTAAGGTCGCCGCGTGATCCCACGCGAGCTCGTGACCGAGCTGATGGAGCGGTTCTCCATTCCAGGCGCGGCCGTCGCGATCCGCCGCGGCGAAGACGTCGACGTCGCGGGCTTCGGCGTCACGAGCGCCGAGAACCCGCTGGAGGTCGACGCGGACACCTTGTTCCAGATCGGCTCGATCACCAAGACGTACACGGCAGCCGCGGCCATGCGGCTCGTCGAGGAGGGCACGCTCGACCTCGACGCGCCGATCCGCGACGTGCTTCCCGAGCTCCGGCTCGCCGACGAGCAGACGGCGGAGCGAGTCTCGATGCGGCACCTGCTCGCCCACACGGGCGGCTGGACGGGCGACTACTTCGACGATCTCGGGCCCGGCGACGACGCCCTCGCGCGGATGGTCGAACGCCTCGACCGGCTCGAGCAGCTGACACCGCTCGGCGAGGTCTGGTCGTACAACAACGCAGGTTTCTATATCGCGGGCCGCGCGATCGAGGTGCTGGCGGACAAGCCCTTCGAGACGGCGCTGAAGGAGCTCGTCCTCGATCCGCTCGGGCTCGAGCGCTCCTTCTTCTTCGCCGACGACGTGCTCCTGCACCGGTTCGCCGTCGGGCACGAGCGCACCGGTGAGGTGGCCCGGCCGTGGTCGATCGGGCGGGCGGCGGCCGCGGCGGGCGGGATCGTCGCGAGCGTGAACGAGCTGCTCGCGTACGTGCGGCTGGTCTTCGGCGAGACCCACCTGCTGCGCCCCGATTCGATCGCGGCGATGCGCGAGCCGCAGGCGGACACGGGCGGCTCGATGGGGGACGCCGTCGGGCTCGGCTGGTACCTCGTCGACCGCGGCGGCGTCGGCTTCGTCAGCCACGGCGGCTCGACGAACGGCCAGCAGGCGCTGCTCGTGGCCGCGCCGGAGGCGAGGGTCGCGGTCGCCGTGCTGACGAACCACGTCGACGGCTCGGTGGTCTCGCGGGAGCTGATCGAGCACCTGGCGCGTGAGCTCGGAGCGGAGCGGGAACCGGACGGCCGGCTCGAGCTGGCCGCCGAGGAGCTGGCGGCGTACGCCGGGTCCTACGAGGCGGCGCTCGGCCGGGTCGACCTCGCGGTCGAGGAGGACGCGCTCGTATTGTCGCCCTTGCCGAAGGGCGGCTTCCCGACGCCGGATTCCCCGCCGGGGCCGGCGCCGCCGCCGACGCGGATCGAGTTCGTGAAGCGCGACGCGGTGGTCGCCCTCGACGACCCGCTGAAGGGCTCCCGTGGAGACTTCCTCCGCGGCCCGGACGGCGAGATCGCGTGGTTTCGCGTCGGCGGCCGCCTCCACCGCCGCACCTGATCGAACCGGGAGCGGACGCTCGGCGAAGATCGCATGTCCAGGCAGGAGGCCGTTTTCTGTGCTGGAACTACGGACATCGTCGATCCACTCACCGTGGAGGAGCTCATGACAGAACGGACGGCGGCCCAGCAGCTCAGCTGGATCCTGGGCATCGTCTTCATCCTGGTGGGGATCCTCGGCTTCATCCCCGGGATCACCACCCATTACGGGGACCTCAGCTTCGCGGGCCACGACTCGGGCGCGAAGCTCTTCGGCATCTTCGAGGTCTCGATCCTGCACAACATCGTGCACGTCCTCTTCGGGATCGTGGGCCTGCTGCTCGCCCGGACCGCCGAGGGCGCCCGCGGGTTCCTGATCGGCGGCGGCATCGTCTACCTCGTGCTCTGGATCTACGGCCTCGTGATCGACCAGAGCGGCAACGCGAACTTCGTGCCGGTGAACACCGCCGACACCTGGCTGCACTTCGCCCTCGGGGTGACGATGGTCGTCCTCGGCTTCGCGCTGACGCGCGGCACCGTGCAACGGACGGCGACGACCTAGCGAGATTCGGGCTGGGGAGCCTGCGGGCTCCCCATCGCCTTGCCCGAGACCGTCGCGACGATCTCGGCTGCGATCGACAGCGCGATCTCGGCCGGCGCGCGGCCGCCGAGGTCGAGGCCCGCCGGCCCGGACATCTGGGCGATCTGCTCGTCGGCGAGCCCGCGCTCCGCAAGCTGGGCGCGCCGCCGCTCCTGGACGCGGCGCGAGCCGAGGGCGCCCACGTAGCGCGCGCCGCTTCGGATCGCTCCCTCGAGCGCCGGCAGGTCGAGCCGCTCCTCGTGCGTCAGCACGACGACCGCCGTCTCGTCGTCGAGGCGGTCGAGGAGCTCGTCGGGCCAGCCGACGTGCAGCTCGCCGGCGCTCGGTACGCGCTCGGTCGTCGCGAGGCCCGAGCGCGGATCGCTGACGACCGTGCGCCAGCCGAGCGTCGCCCCCAGCGAGCAGAGCGCCTCGGCGATGTCGGTCGCGCCGAAGACGACGAGCCGGAGGGGCGGGGCGATCCGCTCGACGAAGACGCCGTCCTCGACGCCCGTCGCCGCTGCCGCGCCGGGCTCGAGCCGCTTCTCGCCGCTCTCGAGGTCGGTGATGAGCACCGCGTGGCCGTCACGCTCGAGCGTGTCGGCGACGCGCGTCCAGAGCTCGGGCTCGGCGCGCTCGAGCCAGACGTCGATCTCGCTGCCGCACGGGAGGCCGACGCTCCAGGCCTGCTCGTCGGCGATGCCGTAGGTCAGGAGCCGCGGCCCGCCCCCGGCGAGCACTTCCTTGGCGCGCTCGGCGACGTCCGCCTCGACGCAGCCGCCCGACACCGACCCGACGAGCCGCCCCGCGGCCGTCACCGCCAGCTTCGACCCGACCGGCCGCGGAGCCGATCCGTTCCGCGCGGCGACGACCGTGGCCACGGCCACCTGCTCGCCCGCGGCGCTCGCCCTGCGGATCTCGTCGAGTACGTCACGCATGCCGATAGCGTAAGCGTCGTGAGCGTCGACGCGGTGCGCGAGTGGCTCGCCGGGCTCGAGCTGCAGCTCGGCGAGGAGACGGTGCCGGAGCGTTGGACGCTGCTGGCGTGGGTCGCGGGGCGGGACGTGCCGCTCGACGCGGACGAGCTCCGCGAGTCGTTGCGACGCGCGGTCCTGCTGCTCGCGGCCGGCGGCGATCCGCATCGCGAGCTCGCGCTCGACGGCCGTCCCGTCACCTCGCTCGCAGCAGATCTCGACCGCCCCGAGCGGCGCGAGGGACTGATGCTCGGGGTCGACGAGCTGGTCGGCCTGGCCGAGCGCCTGCCGCGGGTGCGGGCCGCGCTCTTCGACCTCGCAGCCTCGCCGGAGAGCGCCTGGCGCGCGTTCGCCTGCGGACTCCTCGCCGAGGAGCTGGGAGACGACGACATGGGAGACGGGGAATGACGGCGAAGACCCCCGCGATCGCGGCGGCGGAGCGGGCGGGCGTCCCGTTCTCCGTCCACGAGTACGACCACGATCCCGGCGCGGCGTACGGGCTCGAGGCCGCGGAGAAGCTCGGGCTCGATCCGGACCGCGTGTTCAAGACGCTCGTCGCCAGCGTCGACGGCAGGCTGCTGGTCGCGATCGTCCCCGTCGCGGCGCAACTCGACCTGCGCTCGCTCGGCAAGCGCGCGGCGCTCGCGGACCAGGCAGAGGCCGAGCGCGCGACCGGCTACGTGGCGGGAGGGATCAGCCCGCTCGGCCAGCGCCGGCGGCTCCCGACGATTCTCGACGAGAGCGCGCTCGAGCACGAGACGATCCACGTCAGCGCCGGGCGACGCGGGCTCGAGATCGAGCTTGCGCCCGGCGACCTCGTCGAGCTCACCGGCGCCGAGACGAAGCCCCTCGCCCGCCGGTGAGAGGCGTCAGGTCCCCCACCAGAACGACGCCGCGATCACCACGTACAACCCGATCAGCACCACCCCCTCCTGCCAGGTGCTCTCGCCGTCGTAGGTGATCAGCGCGGCCACGCCCGCGGCGAGCAGGAGGGCGATCGCCAGGAGCGTCGGGAACACGAGGGTCAGGTGCGTCGCGAAGAGCAGGCTCACGAAGACGAGCACGGGCGTCAGCACGAGCGCGACCTGCAGCGCCGAGTTGAGGATCACCGAGATCGCGAAGTCGGGCCGGTTCCGCGCCGCGAGCTGCACGCCGACGACGTTTTCGACGGCGTTTCCCGCGATCGCGACGATCACCAGGCCGGCGAACTCCTGGCTCATGTGCAGTGTCTCGATCGCCGGCGTCAGCGACTCCACGAACCAGTCGCTGACGAAGACCGCGCCCCCGGCGGCGAGACCCAGCACGACCACCGTCGCCGCCAGCGTCCAGCGGGCCGGCTCGTGCTCCTCGGCTCGGCCGGGCATCCGGACGAGGCTCGGCAGCGTGAGGACGAAGACCGTGAGCAGCACGCCGGCGCAGATCAGGCTCAGCGACTCGGAGTGCTGAGCAGCGGGCGCGTGGAAGGCATCGGCGAACGAGGGGATCGAGAGCGTGGCGGCCGAGAGCGCCGCAAGCGTCGCGATGATCCGCGCCCGCGCCGAGTCGAACCGCTGTATGCCGTTCTTCAGGCCGCCGACCGTGAATGCGAGCCCGAGTACAAGGAGCCCGTTGGCGAGGATCGAGCCGACGAGGGCGGCCTGGACGACGGCGGTCAGCCCCTCGTTGAGGGCGAAGAGGGCGACGAAGAGCTCGGGGAGGTTCCCCAGCGCCGACTGGACGACGCCGGCTCCTCCGGAGCCGAGCCGCCCCCCGAGCTGCTCCGTGGCGCTCCCGACCAGCCGTGCGAGCGCTGCCAGCGCAGCGGCCGAGACGAAGAACACGAGCACCTCGTTCGCACCTGCGAAGTGGAGGGCGGCGGTGACCGCGACGATCGCGGCGACGATTCCGATCTCCAGCCCTTCGCGCCTGCTCAGGCCCCCCGGCACGCGGCGACGCTACCATCCCCGCGACTTTGCGTTCAGGAGAGTGCGCCATCCCTCCGGCGGGTGAGGCGACTCGGGGCGAACGCGACTTCAGTGCGAACGTGCGCCTGGTTGCCGCACTCCTCGCTGCGCTCATCGGCGCGATCGCCGTCCCGACGGCCTCTGCCTCGCAGCTGATCGACCGCAACGGACAGAACCTCCAGCTCGCGGTGAACGCGAAGGGCGAGGCGCTGCTGACCTATCGCGTCCGCGGCAAGGTGCGGCGGGTGCTCGCCTGGGGCGCCGTCAATGCGATTGCACCCACGAAGTCGCGCAGGCAGGTCGCCTTCAAGCTCGACTACGCGGGCGGCTGGGGCAAGTACCGCCGCGACTACTGGAAGGGCTTCCGGAACGTCTGCTCCGCGTACGATGGTCCCGCCCTCGGCTGGTTCGTCACTGGCTGCAGGGCGCCGGACGGCTCCTACTGGGCGGTGCAGTCCTGGCAGAAGATGCTGCCCAACTACGGTCTGCGCCCGACCGGCACTGCGGGCGCCTGGGAGCTCCATCTCTCGCACTGGCGCGGAGGGCTGCCGCAGCTGACGGTGAATCTGAACTGGGCGTACAGGAGCTTCGACCACCTCTTCGGCACGTTCACCTACCGAGGGACGCCGGTCTACGGCTTCCGGTCGACCGCGGGCGGCAACCCGCTCGACACGTTCGGGCGGAACGTCTACCTCGACACCTTCGACTCGGTCTACGGGAAGGGCTGGAAGCGCGAGAACAGCTTCCTCACGCACACGGGCACAGGGGTCTTCTGCTACGGCTTCTACTCCCACGGCTCGCATCCGATCGGCAAGGGCGCGAGATACCGCGCGACGATCATCGGCCCGGGCGTGGCGCCGGATGCGTTCTGGCAGGGCGGCGCTCCCGGCTCGTACGACCGCGACATCGACTCGGTGGCGAACGACGAGATCCGGTCGCTCGGCGACCGGCTCTGCCGGCCCAACTGACCCCGTACCTGGTCGGCGACCAGGTACGCGCACACTAGGCTCTCCCCCGTGGCGACGGGGGACGAGCAGCGGGCGCTCTTCCGGCGCGTGCCGACGGCGGTGTCCGTCGTCACCGTCGAGGTGGGCGGCTACCGGACGGGGATCACCGTCGGCTCGCTCACGTCGCTCGCGCTCGAGCCGCCGCTCGTCGGGATCTCGATCTCACGAGAGGCCCAGTCGCACGAGCTGCTCCGCGAGGCTCGAAGCTTCGGCGTCTCGATCCTCGCCGGCGACCAGGAGCGGCTCGCAGCGCGCTTCGCGATGAGCGTGCCGCCGCTCGTGCTCTGGGACGGCGTGGAGGTGCGCCAAGGGGATGGGCCTCCTCTCCTCGCCGGCGCGGCCGGCTGGCTCGTGTGCCGGATCGCCGGCGAGGCCGGCGCAGGCGACCACACGTTCTTCGTCGCCGAGGTCGAGCAGGTCGAGCTCGGCGAACGGAGCTCGACCCTCCTCTACGTCGACTCGCGCTACGTCTCGCACCTGCCGTCGACGCACCCGTGACAGACGCACGCGCGATCGACCCGCCTGTGATCGATGCCGTCGTCTTCGACCTGGACGGGGTCCTGATCGACTCCGAGCAGGTCTGGGACGAGGTGCGCGAGCAGCTCGCCCGGGAGCGCGGCGGCCGCTGGCATCCGCGCGCGCAGCGGGACATGATGGGCATGAGCTCGCAGGAGTGGTCGCGCTACATGCACGAGGCGATCGGCCTGCCCGAGAGCCCGGAGGAGATCAACGCCGAGGTCGTGCGCAGGATGCTGGAGCGCTACGCCGAGGGCCCGCCCTGGCTGCCGGGTGCGCTCGTCGCCGTGCGCCGCATGGCGGAGCGCTTCCCGCTCGGGCTCGCGTCGTCGTCGAATCGCGAGCTGATCGACGCCGTGCTCGAGGCCGGCGGCATCGCAGGGCTGTTCCAGGCCACGGTCTCCTCCGAGGAGGTGGGGCGCGGCAAGCCGGCGCCGGACGTCTACCTCGAGGCTGCGCGGCGGCTCGGCGTCGACCCCAGGCACGCGGCGGCGGTCGAAGACTCCGAGACCGGCATCCGCTCGGCGAAGGAGGCCGGGATGCACGTCGTCGCGATCCCGAATCCACATTTTCCGCCCCCGGACGACGTGCTCGCCGATGCGGACGTCGTGCTCGATTCGGCAACGTCGCTCGCGCCGGGCATACTCGTGTCATGAACGTGGAGTCGATCTCGATCGGTCCGACGCACGCGATCGCGCACGTCGACTCGGTCTCCGCACTCGCCGGCAAGGGCCTCGAGGGCGATCGCAAGTTCACCCCGAACGGCGCGAAGCCCGGGGAGGCCCTGACGCTGATCGAGGCCGAGGCGCTGGAGGCAGTCGGGATCAGCGGCGCCCAGTCGCGGCGCCAGGTCGTCACGCGCGGCCTGAGGCTGAACGACCTCGTCGGCAAGCGGTTCCGTGTCGGCGACGTCGAGTGCCTGGGCGTCGCGCTCTGTCATCCGTGCAGGCACCTCGAGTCGCTGACGCGGCCCGGCATCATCAAGGACCTCGCCGGGCGCGGCGGCCTCAACGCCGACATCCTCTCCGACGGCCGGATCTCCGTCGGAGACCCGATCGCGCTCCTCTAGCCGGCGCAGCGGGTCAACGACTCGGGGACAGGCGTCGCGTTTCGGACCAGGGGGTCAGCCTCACGCGCGGCCGAGCAGCACGCAGCCGTTGTGGCCGCCGAGGCCCATCGCGTTCGAGAGCGCGACCTCGACCTGGACCGTGCGCGCCTCGTTCGGGACGTAGTCCAGATCGCAGGCCGGGTCCGGGTTGCGGTAGTTGATCGTGGGCGGCAGGACGCCGTCCCGGAGCGCCAGCACCGAGAACATCGCCTCGATCGCGCCCGCCGCCCCGAAGCAGTGCCCGGTCATCGACTTCGTCGACGAGACGGCCAGCTCGTAGGCGCGCTCGCCGAAGACATCCTTGATCGCCTTCGTCTCGGCGGCGTCGCCGAGCGGCGTCGACGTGCCGTGCGCGTTGATGTAACCGACCTGCTCCGGCTCGACTCCCGCGCGCTCGATCGCCCTCCGCATCATCTCGGCCACCCCGCGCGCCTCCGGCTCCGGCTGCGCCATGTGGTGCGCGTCGTTGGACGCTCCGTACGAGAGGACCTCGGCGTAGATCTTGGCACCGCGCGAGACAGCGTGTTCCCAGTCCTCGAGCACGAGCACCGCGGCGCCCTCGCCCATTACGAACCCGGCTCGCGTGGCGTCGAAGGGTCGCGAGGCGAGCGCCGGCTCCTCGTCCTCGACCGCCAGGCCGCGCATGGCCGTGAAGCCGGCGAGGATCAGCGGCGTGATGGCGGCCTCCGTACCGCCCGCCAGCACCGCATCGGCGTCACCGCGCTTGATCAGCTCCGCCGCCTCGCCGACGGCGTGCGAGCCGGTTGCGCAGGCGGAGACCACCGCGTAGTTCGGCCCGCGGATCCCCAGCGAGATGGCCAGCTGACCCGAGGCGGAGTCGACGAGCACGTTCTGGATGAAGGTCGGCGACACGCGGTCCGGCCCCCGGTCGCGGAGCACGTCTGCCTGCTCGACGATCCCCTTGATGCCGCCGATTGCGGAGCCGAGGACGATTCCGACCCGGTCCGGGTCGAAGCCGTTCAACCCGGAGTCGCCGACCGCCTCCTGCGCGGCGGCGAGCGCGAGCACGACGTTCCGGTCGAGCCGCCGGAGCTCCTTCGCCGGCGCGAGCCCGTCCGGGTCGAAGTCCTTCACCTCCGCGGCGATCTTCACCGGCTGGTCCGACGCGTCGAACGCGCGGATGAAATCGACCCCGCTCTTTCCCTCGAGCGCGGCCCGCCACGTGGAGGGCACATCGTTGCCCAGCGGCGTCACCGCACCGAGCCCGGTCACGGCGACGCGGCGCATAGCCGGAGACTAACCAGCCGGGGCCTGTCCGGCCGGAGGCTACGCGGCGGGCACGCCCTCCTCGAGCAACGTGAGGTCGACGAACCGGTCCCAGTTCGCCTCGATCACGCCCGCCATCGCCTTCTCCTCGGCGATGATGTCGCGGCACGCGTCCGCCGTCTCGTCGTCTCCGGCCTTCTGGGCGATGCGCAGCAGCAGCTCGTAGGACGCGATCTCCATGTGCTCAGTCGCGTAGGCGTCGCGCGCGTTGCGGCCGGCCTTGTCGCTTCGGACGAGGTCGAGCGGCAGCTTTGCTAGCGCACCGAGAATGCCGCCGGCCTGCCGGATCACGGAGGGCGTCGCGCCGTGCGCCTCGAGCCGCATCCGCATGCGGGCCACGTGCCCGTCGGTCTGGATCTTGTGGTGCTCGAACTCCTCGACAAGCTCGGGATCCTCGGTGGTGGCGATCAGCCCGTCGAGCATCCGGAGCACGCTCTGCTCCATGGCGTGCGCCTCGTCGATGTGCTTGAGCAGCTGGTCGTGGATTCGCACTGCGCCTCCTCCCTCGTCCGGCCGCATGCTGAAGCTGGCGAACTCCCGGCCCTGATAGGTCGCACGGCCGCGGAAGACCCTTGTCTCGGGCTCGTCGAGCTCGACGTAGTCCACAAGCCCATAGAGCGGCGGCCGGTACCGGAGCGCCCAGCCCTCGTCGCCCATCGGGTCGACCACGAACGGGACGCCGGCGAGCCGGCCGACGCGGGTCGTACCCGTCCGGCCGTGGATGCGCTTCGTCACTCCGACGAGCGGCGGCAACAGTCCGCCGAGCCGCTCCACCTTCCAGGTGCCGTCGAGATCGCCCACGCTCGATAGCTTTACACGAATGCCGGGTGAAAACGTCCCCTTCCCGCCGATGGAGGCCCAGCTCGTCCGGGAGCTCCCCTCCGGCGACGGCTGGCAGTACGAGCCGAAGTGGGACGGCTTCCGTGGCGTACTCGAGAACGACGGCGGCGAGCTCGCGCTCTGGTCGCGGAACGAGCGGCCCCTGCTCCGCTACTTCCCGGAGCTGCGCCCCCTCGGCGACCTGCTGCCGCCACACTCCGCGCTCGACGGCGAGATCGTGATCGCCCGCGGCGGCGTGCTCGACTTCGACTCCATGCAGATGCGCCTCCACCCGGCGGAGAGCCGTGTGAGGAAGCTCTCGGGCGAGATCCCGGCCGAGCTCGTCGTCTTCGACGTCCTGCTCTGGGACGGGGAGCCGGTCTGGCAGCTGCCGCTCGAGGAGCGGCGGGCGAGGGTCGAGCAGCTGGACGGATTCCGGATCTCGCCGGCCACGAGCAAGATCGACGTCGCCCGCGGCTGGCTCGACACCTTCGAAGCGGCCGGTCTCGACGGAGTCGTCGGCAAGCGGCTGGGCCTCCCGTACCTGCCGGGCTCGCGCGACGGTGTCGTCAAGATCAAGGAGCACAAGACGGCCGACTGCGTCGTCGTCGGTGTCCGCTGGAAGGAGAAGGGTGCGCGGCTCGCAACGCTGCTCCTCGGTCTCTACGACGACGACGGCGAGATGGACTACGTCGGCTCCGCAGCCGTGGCGGCGAAGACCCACGACGACGTCCTCGGCCGGATCGAGCCGCTGCTCCAGGGCGCACCCGACCGGGGCTTCTCCGAGCCCAACCGCTGGGGCGGCGAGGGCCTGGAGGAGTCCGCCTTGCGCCCCGAGCTCGTCGCGGAGGTGCGCTACGACAAGGTGCAGGGCAACCGCTTCCGTCACGGCACGAAGCTGATCCGGTTCCGCGACGATAAGGACGCGTCGCAGTGCACCTGGCGGGAGCTCCGTCCGCCGCGCGACGCAGGCGCGCCCACGTTCGAGTCGCTGCTCGCGGGCGTGGCTAACTAGAGGCTTGATGTGAAACTCCGGCACGCACGGCTGGTGTGCCAGACACGGCGCCGTTCAACCGGCTCGGGCTTGCCCGTAGCGCCACTACGCGCTGCGCCCGATCCGGCTGAACCGCTTGATCTGGCCCATCCCCGCACGCACCCCAGTTTCACATCAAGCCTCTAGCCGCGGATCCGCATGGCGACGATCGCCGCGAGGTAGGCGATGCCTGCGACGGCGCCGAGCCATGCATAGGGCATGCCGTCGTGCCCGCGCGCGACCTCGACGAGAAAGGCGACGATCACCACCCCGATCAGCACGTGACCGGCGAGCGCGGTGGCCTTGAGGTCGAGCATCGCGAACCGTTCGTCGCGGCCGTCGCCGCGCAGGCCGCGAACCGTCTCGCTGCGGCCGCCGGCGAGGATCGCGGCCCCGAACGCGACCATGATCGCGAGCGAGACGAGGCCGCCGCCCGGATCGCCGCCGATCCACTGCGCCGTCAGGAACAGGAGCCCGAGGAAGACCGCGAAGAGCGGCAGGAACCAGCGGCTCCTAGCCAGCTGCATGTGTGTCATCGAACATCTCCTCCACCGTTGTGCCGAAGAAGCGGGCGAGCGCGAGCGCGAGCGGGAGCGACGGGACGTAGCGGCCGTTCTCGATCGAGTTGATCGTCTGCCGCGAGACCTTGACCTCGACGGCGAGATCTCCCTGCGAGAGGCCCCGGTCCGTTCTCAGCGCTCTGACGCCGTTTCGCATCGTCTCCGCCTTTGTGTCAGTCTCCGCCTGTGTGTCAAGCGTGCTTTCCATGTCAAGGTAGCTTGACACTGGCGGCCTGTCAAGCAGGCTTGACGTCCGAGGCGACGCCCAGGAGTGTCAGGAGTCCTTTCGGGCCCTGGAAGGCTGCACGCGCCTCGGCTCGCCCGGCATCTTGGGGAAGTTCGGCGGATACGGCGCCTCGCCGACGCCCTCCGCCTCCTCGCGCTCGACCCATTCGAGCAGCTTGCCGAGGTCCGAGACGGTGTCGTCGATGCCGGCCTGGACGTCCCCGAGCTCTGCGAACCGCTTGGGCATGGTGCGCATGGTGAAGTCCTCGGTCTCGACGTCGGGGAGCTCGTCCCAGGTGACCGGAGCCGAGACGGTCGCGTCCCGGCGGGCCCGCACGGAGTACGCGGAGGCGATCGTCCGGTCGCGGGCGTTCTGGTTGTAGTCGATGAAGACGCGCTCGCCCCGCTCCTCCTTCCACCAGGCGGTGGTCACGAGCTCCGGCGCGCGGCGCTCCACCTCGCGCGCGAATGCGAGCGCGGCGCGGCGCACGACGGGGAACTCCCAGTTCGGCTCGATACGGACGGCGACGTGGATGCCGCGGTTGCCGGACGTCTTCGGCCACGCGACGTAGCCGAGCTCGTCCAGGACCTCGCGCACGATCGCTGCGACCTGCTTCCCCTGCGCGAAGGTCGTGCCGGGCTGGGGGTCGATGTCGATCCGGAGCTCGTCCGGATGCTCGGTGTCTCTGCGGCGGGACGGCCAGGGGTGGAAGTCGAGGGTGCCGAGGTTCGCGGCCCAGGCGACGTGCGCGATCTCGGTGACGCAGAGCTCGTCCGCGTGGCGCCCGGACGGGAAGGTGACCCGTGCCGTCTCGATCCAGTCGGGGCGCTTCTCGGGGACGCGCTTCTGGTAGATCGCCTCGCCCTCGGCGCCGTCCGGGTGCCGCTTGAGCTGGGTCGGCCGCTCGTACAGCGCGCGGACGATCCCCTCGCCGACCGCGAGGTAGTAGCGCACGAGGTCGAGCTTCGTCTCGCCGTGCTCGGCGAAGAAGACCTTGTCCGGGTTCGTCACCTTGACGACGCGATCCCCCACCTCGAGCTCGACGAACGGCGAAGCCATCGAGACGCAGAGTATCCTCGGTAGATGCTGGAAGGGACGCCGCGTACCGAGGTGACTCTCGAGCCGCTCGACGACTGGATCGTCGTGCAGCCGCTCGAGGAGTCCGAGACGCCGCAAGGCCTGATCGTGCCGGCGAACGAGGCGTCGCAGACGCGGACGGCGGTCGTCGCGGCCGTGGGCCCTGAGGTCGAGCTCGTCGAGCCGGGCGACAAGGTGCTCTTCCCGCGCGGCGCCGGTTACGAGGTCCGACTCGTCCGCTCGTCGCACCGCGTCACGATCCTGAAGCGCGAGGACCTGCTCGCGCGCATCCACGACTGAGCCCGGGCCTCGACCCTCACCCCGTAGCCGGAGACGGAAGCTCCGCCGGCAGCTCGTCCGGCTCATCACCCTCCTCGGCGTGCTCGCGGACGAGCGTGTCGAAGTAGACGTAGACCATGGCGAGCGCGGCGAACGGCATGCCGTACGAGCCGGCCGCTGCGCCGCAGGGCGGCGAGCGCCGGACGATCCTCGAGCTCGACGGCCGGGACGAGCAGAGCCCAGCGAACCGCGACCCAGACCGCGACCCGGGCGAGGAACACGGAGACGCTCAAAGCGGTGACCGCGAGCGTCGTGATCGCGAAGGCGCCGAGCAGCGGCCCCACGCTTTCCAACGCCAGCCGCCGGCCGGAATCGCATAGCTCTGGTCGCGCCATCTCTCCCGCTCCCAGCGGATCGGCTCCGTCCACTGCGTCTCCAGGTTCGGACCGGTCGGCCCGTTGTAGAACGCGCTCTGCAGCTCGCCCCAGTGGCCGTCGTATGCGATCCAGGGGAAGGCCTCGCGGGCGGCCCCGGGGTCGCTCGGAATCGTGCGGACGACGGACTGGACGTCGACCGTCGGCGCCGAGGTGTCGTCACAGCCGACGCCCTGCTCCGACGAGCGCCCGAGGTACCGTCACAGCCGACGCCCTGCTCCGACGAGCGCCCGAGGTACAGCGCCTCCTCGGAGTAGTTGGCGTGCGGGCCGGCCGCCGCGTGGACGACAGGGTGGGTGCCGTCGACGAGCTCCAGCTTGTCGTCGCCCCAATCGGCGCGCTCGGCGCCCTCGTGCTGGCTGTAGCCAACCGCTCGGATCGGTCGGGACATGCGCGTAGACCGTCGGCCGCGTTCGCTTCGTCAGCTGCCGCGACCAGCGCTCGTAGTCGCAGCCCGGGTCGAGCGGGTTGCCCGGGTAGTCGAAGTGGTACTCGTAGAGCCCGCGGCCCAGATGCCACGGGGAGGCGCGCACGCCCACCCGGTGATTCTCGTCTCCCGACAGGACGAGAGCACGGACTTCGACGACCGAGCGCTACGGACAGACGGCGCGGTAGCCGCGCCCGGGCAGGAGGTCGCGCCACTCGCTCTGCGTCAGGTTGCGGTGCGCGATGCGGCACGCCTGACGCCGCCACACAGCGGGGTCGACATTCCAGACGACACCGGTTCCGGAGCCGAACACCGCGATCACGTGCCTGCCGTCCGGGAAGAAGGTTCCCGATCCCGCGGCGTCGGCCCCCGGAAGCGGCGCGCCGATCAGCTTCCCGGACGCGAGGTCCCAGAGCCTGATCTGCCCGTCTCCGCTCGTCGTCGCGAGCTCCGTCCCGCTCGGGTCGTACGACACGCCGATCACGAGCGCGTTGTGACCACCCAGCGTGCGACCGACGTGCCGTCCGCTTCGCACGTCCCAGAAGTCGACGTTGCCGGAGAGGTCGCCGGTTGCGATCGTCCTCCCGTCCGGCGAGAAGCGCACCGCGATGAGCGCGTCCCCGTGGTGGATCGTGCGCTCGAGCGCACGCCGGGCCACGTTCCAGATGAGGACGTCTCCGTCGAGATTCGCAGCCGCGATGAGCTTCCCGTCCGGGCTGAAGTCGAGATCTTGCAGGGACGAGTGTCTGCGTAGCGTCGCGGTTGAGCGGCCCGTGCTCAGCTCGTAGACCTGCAGCCTTCCGTCGATGCCCGCGATCGCGATGAGCCGATCGTCGGGGGAGAAGACGAGGCCGGAGCCGCCCATAGGCCCGGCCGGTCCGAGGCGCCGGAGGATCCGACGCGACGCAACGTCCCACACGACGACGCGCTGCGCGTTCCCCGTGGCGGCGAGCAGATGCCCGTCGTGGCTGAACGCGAGCGAGTCGACGCCGGCAGGAGCTCCGTCGAGCTCGGTGAGCACTCTCTGGTCTCGGGAGCGCCAGAGCGTCACCCGTCCCGCCCGCGGGGTGGCGAAGAGCGTGCTGTCCGGGCTCACGGCCACCGTCGTCGACGCGCCCTGCGCGGACACGTGCGGGCCGTTGCCTGCGGCCGCGATGGGCTCGAACCGGAACGGGCGCCCGAGCCGCCGGTCGCCGCGGACGTCCCAGACGATCACGCTCCCGTCGCTCGACGCCGTGTAGAGCGTGGCGCCGTCCGGGCTGAACAGCGGGCCCCTCGCGCCGCCGGCGTGACCGTCGAACTGTTCGCGCAGCGTTCCTGTCGGCACGTCCCAGATCTCGACCGCGCCGCCGTCCGACGCTGTCGCCAGCACCTTGCCGTCCGAGCTGAACACGGTCGCGTCGACGCCCCCGTTAGCCCGGCGCGCCATCGAGCGGCGGGCACCGGTTCGGAGGTCGACGAGGATCACGCCGCCGTCCTCGCGGCCGAGCGCCGCTTCGTCCCCCGCAGGCGAGAGCGCCGGTGCGCCCGAGCCGAAGAAGGTCCGCACGCGCCGGAAGCTGTGCGCGTCGAGCAGGAACGAGGTTGCCTCGCCGCTCGTGACGAGCAGCTCGCGGCCCCCTGCCGTGAAGCCGACGAGGCGTCCCCCGTGAATCGGCCCGGACCGCCGCAGCTCTCGGCCGTCCGCCGCCCTGCGCAGGACGAGCACCTCGTCGGGCGGCGAGCTGCGCCCCGACACTGCCTCGCCCGTGACGAGCGTCGCGCCGTCGGGCGCGAACGCCACGTCGGCGGTCGCGCTATTTGCCGGCGACTTCGCGAAAGCCTGCACGCGGTGGCTGCGCGCGTCGAGGAGGAACAGCTCCGCGTGAAGTCCGTCACTGTCGCCGACCGCGAGCGTGCGGTCGTCGGGGCTGAACGCGAGCGCCCGGACCGGGCGGACGATCGCGCCGTAGTACGAGAGCTGCCCCCCTGTCGCGAACCGCCGCCCGCGCTCGCGAAGGGTCGACGTGTCGAAGAACGTCACGCTCCCGTCGTCGCCGCGCACGGCCAGCGTCCTGCCGTCGCCGCTCAGCGCGTCGTCGAGCACCCGCGAGCCGCCGCCGTGCAGCACCGCCACTGCGGCCGGGCTGCGGAGAAGCGCGGCGAGCAGGTTGCTCCGCGTGGCGAGGGAGTCGTCGAGGTTCGTCCCCTCACGGGCGAGCAGCAGGGACCGGTCGAGCTGCGGCTCCACGAGCGCCTGCGCGCCGAGGCGCTGCGCGGTCGCCGCCGTCTCTTCGTTCCGAGCCGCGCCCCACTGGTGCGCCGCGACTGCCCCCGCGCCCAGCACCGCCAGCAGGAGCACGAGGGCCGCCGCGAGCAGGCTCCTCAGCCGCCGGTTCACACGCCGTTGCCGTCGTCCCTCGCGGGCGAACTCGTTTCGGCTCGCCTCGAGGAACTCGCGCTCGACCCGGTTCAGGCCCGCGTCACCGCCCGAGCCGTCGGCCCAGTCGAGCGCGGCCGCGAGGCGCGCGCCGCGGTACAGCTCGCCGGGGTCGCGCCCGCGTCGCATCCCAGTCCAAGGCCGCCTGCGAGAGGTGCCGGTGCAGCCGGCGGCCTTGCGCGTCCTCCTCCACCCAGCCGCTGAGCCTCGGCCACTGCTCGAGCAGCGCCTCGTGGACGAGCTCGACCGACTCGTCGCCCACGACCAGCAGCCGCCGTTCCGCGAGCGCCGCGATCACCGCGGCGATGTCGCTGCCCTCGTCGGCGTCGAGCTCGGCCCGGCTCGCGCGCCGCCGCGTGAGCGCTTCGCCGTCACCGCCCGCCACGAGCCGCAGCACGATCCGCCGCGCGATCGTCTGGTCGTCGGCGCTCAGCGACCGGAACGCCGACTCCGCGTGGCGGCCGACCGCGCCGCTGACGCCCCCCGTCCGCTCGTAGGCGGCGAGCGTCAGCGCGCGTCCTTCGCGCCGGTGCCAGAGGTCGAGCAGGGCTGTCGAGAGGAGCGGCAGCCCGCCCGCCTCGCCGGCGACGTCGTCGACGAGCGCCTCCACGAGCTCGGGCTCGACCTCGAGCCCTGCTCGCTCGGCCGGCCCCTCGATCGCGCGACGGAGCTCGCTCCGCGTCATCGGCCCCAGCAGGACGGTGCCCGGGCCGACGAGGTCGGTGAGCTCCACGAACGGGGCGAGCCGTCCGAAGAAGTCCGCCCGCAGCGCCAGGACGACCGCGGCGCGGCGGTCGGGGTCCCAGGCCGCCTCGACGAGCGCGTCGACGAACGCGGCTCGCTCCCGCTCGTCGACGGACGCGGCGAACAGCTCTTCGAGCTGGTCGACCGCGATCACGAGGCGGTCTCCCGGGGTCACGCGTCCCAGTGCCTCGGGCACGCCCCCGCCGAGCGCGCGTGTCAGCTCGGCGACCGGCCGCTCGCCGGGGCGCAGCAGCACGCAGTCCCGGCGGCCGAGCGCCGGCAGCAGGCCGGCGCGGACGAGGGACGACTTCCCGCTGCCCGACGGGCCGATCACGGCGAGGAGGCTCGTTCCGTCCATTCGCGCGACGAGCTCGTCGACCAGCCGCTCGCGCCCGAAGAAGAACTCCGCGTCGCCTGCCTCGAACGGGGCCAGCCCCTTGAACGGGCAGACGAGCGGCCCGCGGGGCGGCTCGGGCCGGCCGGACTCGGTCGCCGGCGGGCTCAGCGCCTGGTCCTGGACGAGGATCGCGTGCTCGAGGTCGCGCAGCTCGACCCCCGGCTCGAGCCCGAACTCGTCGTTGAGGAGCTTGCGCGTCTCCCGGTAGACCTCGAGCCCGTCGGCCTGGCGGCCGCTCCGGTAGAGCGCGAGCATCTGCTGGGCGCGGAACCGCTCGCGGAACGGGTGCTCGGCGCCCAGCGCCTCGAGCTCGGAGATCAGCGTCAGGTGGCGACCCAGCGCGAGCTCGGCGTCGATGCGCTCCTCGACCGCGGCCAGCCGGAGCTCTTCGAGCCGCTCGACGTCGACGCGGGCGAAGCTCTCGAACTCGAGATCCGCGAGCGCCCGCCCGGACCACAGCCGCTCGGCGGCATGCAGCAGGGACGCGGCCGTCGCGGGGTCGCCGGCCGCGAGCGCCTCGCGCCCCTCGTCCACGAGCTGCTCGAAGCGCTCGAGGTCGAGCTCCCCCGGCTCGACGCGGAGCAGGTACCCGGGAGCGCGGGCCACGAGCCGCGGCCCGTCCCGCGCCGCCGGAGCGAGCGACTTCCGCAGCCGTGACACGTGGTTGCGGAGGGCGTGATCGGCAGAGCCCACGCTCTGCTCGGCGAAGAGCTCGGCGACCAGCCGGTCGCGCGCGACGACGCGGTTCGCGCTCAGCAGGAGCAGCGCCAGCAGGGCACGCTGCTTCGGCCCTCCGATCGGGACTTCCGCTCCGTCCACCCGGACGACGAGCGGACCGAGGACGCGGAACTCCAGGCGGGTCGTCGGCATCGCGCGCCTCAGAGTGTGGCCCCCCGGTAGACGCAATACCAGGGCACAGGACGCGGCTGGGACAAGCTTGGGACACACGTCGGGGACGCTGGCCGGGACGATGCTGTACACGGCCAAGTGCTTCTGGCCCGGCGTGACCGAAGACGAGCTCAGGCTCGCGGCCGCCCGGGCCGCGAGCGGCGCCGGAGGCGCCGAGACCGACTTCCGCGGCGCGCTCTACCTCCCCGGCGACCAGCTCGTCCTCTGTCTGTTCGACTCGCCGTCGCGCGCGGGCGTGAAGCGGGCGAGCGAGCGGGCCGGGATGCCGTGCGAGCGCGTGATCGAGACCGTCTGGGTGAACCCACCCGACCGACTGGAGGAGAAGCGATGAAACGACTCGTACTTGCAATCTGCGTCCTCGCAGGAGCCATCGCCGGGCCCGCCTCGGCGGCGGATCTCTGTGTCGGCTCCGGAGCGGGCTGCTTCGCGACGCTCGGGGCCGCCGTCGGCGCGGCGCACGACGGGGACACCATTCGCCTCGGCAAGGGAACGTTCGCCGGCGGCGTCACGATCGACAAGAGCGTCGCGCTCGTCGGCACCGGCGCGCACTCGACGACGATCGCGGGGGGCGGGCCTGTCCTGACGATCTTCGACGGGGCCGCGCCCGACCAGCTCACCGTCTCGATCCGGGGCTTGACGATCACCGGCGGCGTCAACGACTCGCAGCCGGGCGCCGAGGTGACGTTCGGCGGCGGGATCTGGATTCCGACCTCGCAGCTGCCCGTGCCGCCGTTCAACGGGACGGGAGCGACGGTGTCGATCGACGACAGCGTGATCACCGGCAACACCGTCCTGTCGCATGCGGTGATTCCCGGCGACTTCTGCGGCAGCCCGCTGCCCTGCGGCTTCAACACCGGCGGCGGGATCGACAACGGCGGCGTCCTGACCGTGACGAACAGCCGGATCACGAACAACACGGCGGGCTCCAGCCCGGCCCTCCCCTCGCTCGCCAGCGGCGTCAACTCCGGCGGGATCTTCAGCCGCTTCGCCGCGACGCTCGTCGTGAAGCGGAGCGTCGTGAGCGGAAACCGCGCGGTGGCGTCGCCGCCGAACGGACAGGGCGCGCAGTCGGGAGGGATCGGGAGCGACGGCGCGCTCACGATCGAGGACAGCGTCGTCAGCGACAACAGCGCCGAGCTCACGGGATCGTTCCCGGCGGACGGCGAGCCGGTGGCGCTCGCAGGCGGAATCCATGTCAGCGAGTGCTGCGGGGTGAGCCACACGGCCACGATCCGGAACACGCTCGTGCACGGCAATCGCGCGGTCGCGGACATCGGCGGCGAGGCCCTCTCGGTCGCCTTCGCCGGCGGTGTGCTCGCCGAGGCGCCGCTGCTCCTCGAGAAGACCCTCGTCACCGACAATCTCGTCCGCGCGACATCGGTGGGCGGCGATGCGGCCGCCGACGGCGGCGGCATCGAGGTCGACAGCGCGGTCACGATCCGCGACAGTTTGTTCGCGCACAACGCGGTGGTCGTGGAGGCGAAGGGTGCAGCGCTGGCGCAAGGCGGCGGGATCGCCAACGCGGGCGATCTGACCGTCGAGCGGACGCTCGTCCTGAACAACCGCGTCAGCGCGCGGGGAGCCGGCGGCCTGCTGCCGTTCGGCGAGCCGTCGGCCGCGGTCGGCGGCGGGATCTGGAACGGGACCTTCGGCGGTCCGCCGCCGACGCTCATGCTGACGAACGTCGGCGTGCTCGGCAACAGCGCCGACGCACCGGCGGGCTTCGTCGTCCGGGGCGGCGGGCTGTACACGGCGTTCCCGGTGACGGTGACGCGAACGGCGATCGCAGGCAACCGGCCGGACCAGTGCTTCGGCTGCTGAGAGGAGACGGCGTGCTCAGCTCCTGAGCACGCCGAGCTGCGAGCCGGTGGCGGGGCCTTTGGCGCCGCCACCGGCGAGCGAACCCATGCGTTCGAGCATCGAAGCGGAGAGGGCGGGATTTGAACCCGCGATGCACCTTTCGGCACATACGCGATTTCCAGTCGCGCTCCTTAGGCCACTCGGACACCTCTCCGGGCGGGCACAGGGTACCCCGCTCGTGATCAGGCAGTCGAGCGCTCGCCCGCGGATACCGTCGGCAGGGCCGGGCGCCACAGGAGGATCGCGATCAACGCGGCGCCGTTGAGCGCGGCGAGGGCGATCATCGCCGGCCACTCGGAGGAGAAGGCCCCCGCGGTCAGCGCCCCGATCAGCGCGGCGCCGGCCCAGAGCAGCGATCCGATCGCGAGATTGAGCGACTGGTCGATCCGCTCGCGCTCGACGACTGTCGCCATCAGCACCCCCGTCGGCACGTTGCCGACGGAGTTCGCCGTCAGCAGCACGAGGACCACCAGCACCGCAACCGCGGTCGATTGCAGCAGCGGCAGCACGAGCGCGGCGACAACCATCGCCGCGAGCGCCACGACGACGAGCGAGCGCAGCCGGCCGCGGTCGACGACGCGACCCGCGGAGGGGGTCGTGATCACGGCCAGGACGGCTGCGGTGGTGAAGACGACGCCGAGCTGCGCCGCCGAGAGGCCCCGGTCCGAGAGCACGAGGGGGGCCAGCGTCGAAACGAGCAGGAAGCCGAACGCGAGCACCGCCTGCAGCCCGATCGCCCCCGCGCCCATCCGAGTCCGGAACGCGCGCACGACTCGTCCGAACGAGGCGGGGTCGGTGAAGACGTAGCGCGGCGCGAACTCGAGGTAGAGGCTCACGAGGATCAGCAGCCCGGCGGGAACGACCAACACCCAGCGCGTCGTCTCGGCTGCGAGTGCCCCGAGCTGCGGCCCGACGATGCCGCCCAGCGCGGCCCCCGCCCAGAGGATGCCGATCGTCCGCCCGCGCCGGCCCGGCTCGGCGACGTTGATCGCCCAGGCGAACGCGGCCTGCCAGAGGAAGGCGCCGCCGAGCCCGATCCCGAACCGGCCGACGACGAGCCACCACCCGTCGAGCGCGGCAAAGATGGTCGTGCCGGCCGCGAAGACGAGCGCACCGCTGATCGCGGCGACGTGCATGCCGTAGCGCCGGGCGACGACCACCATGGGCAGGGCGCCTACGAGGCTGCCGATCGGGTGTCCGCTGACGATGAACGACGCGAACATGTTGGAGCGCCCCTCGGAGAGGCTCGGGAGGAGCGGGAAGACGGCCCCGAAGAGGCTGCTCATCAGAAAGAGCAGCACACATGCGCAGGCGAGCAGCAGCGGCGCGTCCCTCAGACGTCTGCGGATTCTGTGTCTCACGCGATCGGCGAAGTGTGCAGAGAGCTCATGGGGGAAACGCGCGCGCTTCCCCCATGTCAGCGGAGGGGGAGGGATTTGAACCCTCGATCCGCCTAACGACGGATAACGGTTTTCGAGACCGCCGCATTCGACCGCTCTGCCACCCCTCCGGCCGCAACAGGGTAGCCGAGCCCCGCGCCGCGGGATTCAATCCCGCGGCGCCCGCAACCGCCCCGCCGAAGAAGAGAGGGAGGTCCCGGAACCGCAAGGTTCCGAGCAAGCCCGTCGCCGGACGAGTCCGGCGACGGCGCAGCGGAGAAGGAGGGATTCGAACCCTCGAGGCAGGGATTAACCCCACCTAACGCCTTAGCAGGGCGCCGCCTTCAGCCACTCGGCCACTTCTCCGTGAGGGGGCATGGTATCGCAGCCTCCGGACCTGTCCGGAGACGCGGAAGATCACCCTTCGGGGGCATGCCTGCAGGCGTTGCGCCGAACAGAGTGCTGATTGCCGGCTCCCCCCGATCATCCCCCCGGCATCTGCGGCGCCCGTCTTCCCCGGACGGGCGTCTTGCATTTGGGGAGTCTCTAGGAGCTCTCGGTCTGCGCGGGCGGCGGCGTGTGCTCGTCCGTGCCCGACTCCGACTCGACCCCGAAGACCTCGACCGCGGTCAGCATGGCGACGAAGAGGACGATGGTGACGATCACGAAGGCGGGCAGGCCGCGGCCGGGGAAGTTCGGATTCCGGCGCGGGAGGACGAACGAGCAGACGAGCGAGTACGAGATCACGACGAGGCCCGTCAGCCCGAGCCCGATCTTGTTGCCGGTCGAGAGCCCGGCGATCACCACGGCAGCTCCGGTCACCGGGCTGAACCTACCACGGCTCTCCTTCTAGCTCAGGAGAGAGCCGTCTCGCCCGGCCGCGGCTCGTCCACGCCCGACTCGGGCGTCCCGACGACGCCGACCGAGCCCGGCCGGAGGTAGAGCAGGTCGTAGAGCAGCGCTGCAACCGTGGCGCCCGCGACCGGGCCGACGAGCCACACCCAGAAGTCGCCCCAGGTGTTGTGGACGAGCATCGGCCCGATCGCTCGGGCGGGGTTCATCGCCGCGCCCGTCAGCGCGCCGCCCATGAGGATGTCCGCCGTGATCGTCAGGCCGATCGCGAGGCCGGCGATCGACTTGAACGTGCCGCGCGGGTCGACGGCGGTCGCGAAGACCACCCAGACGAGGAAGAACGTCAGCACCGCCTCGATCACGAGCCCTTGTCCCGAGCTGACCTGCTGGCCGAGCTGCGGCGCGCCGAGCTTGATCGTGTCGACCGCGCCGGTCGGGAGCACCCACCAGAGCAGGAGCGAGGCGACGATCGCTGCGCCGAATTGCGCGATCCAGTAGAGGACCGCGAGGAACGGGTCGATCCGCCGCGTGGCGAGGAAGCCGAAGGTGATCGCGGGATTGAAGTGGCCGCCCGAGATGTGACCGACCGCGGACACCATCACCGCGATCGTGAGGCCGTGCGCGAGCCCGATGTCCGAGAGCGTGCGCGCGTAGGCCAGCGAGCCGGCGCCGATGAAGATCAGGGCGAACGTGCCGATGAACTCGGCGATCGCACGCTGGATGTAGCCCACGTGCATCCCCCGGGACGGTAGGGGCGCTGTCGGACGGAGCTATCCGGGGCTTCCCATCCAGGCCGTCCGGCCGAGATGTTCTAGGACAGCAGGAACGCCGTCGTGCCCGGTGCGACCTGCCGTGCCCGGCCGTCGACCGTCACGACCACGTTGCCCGCCGCGCCGAGCTCGAGCCAGACCTTCCGGGCCGAGACCGTCATCTGCGAGCCCTCGCGCAGCACGTCGGCGTAGAGCACCTTGCCCTGCGGGCTCCCGGCCCTCGCCGACACCCAGCAGTCCCCGCGCACCGCGCGGACGACGACGCGGGTGGTCTGGCCGCGGCGCGTCGACGCGGCCGCAACGGCGGAGGTCCGCTCCTCCGTCGCGGGCGCCGCCTCCCGCCGCGTCGTCGACGCGGGCGTCGTCGAGGCCGGCGCCGTCGCTCCCGGAGGGCTCGGTGGGGCCGGCACCGGCGGCTCCTTCACGAACACCCCGGCGAGCACGAGGCCGAGCAGCACGACCGCCAGCACGTCGAGGACCACGAACACCCAGAAGAAGAGAGCCCCGGTGCGGACGCGAGTCGTGCGCATGAACGCAGTTTTCGGGCGGAAGGCTGCGTTTCCTCGCACGCCGACCCGCGAGAAGCCAGAATCTCCCCATGGCCGTCGTGCGACCGCAGTCGAACCAGGCTCCGCCGCTCGAGGGGTGGAATCTCTTCACCGAGAACCGCCCCCTCGTGGAAGCGCTGGGCCGGGAGGGCGGGGCCGAGTGGGCAGCCCGTGCCGGCGAACTGGGCGCCGAACTCGGCGGAGAGCCGCTCGACTGGGGCCGGCTCGCAAACGAGCACCCTCCCCGCCTGCGCACGCACGACCGCTTCGGCGAGCGGATCGACGAGGTGGAGTTCCATCCGTCCTGGGACGCGCTGCTCGAGCTCGGCGTCGGCTACGGGCTCCACGCCCTCCCCTGGCGCGACGGCGGCTCGCACGCCGCCCGCGCCGCGATGTTCATGCTGCTCGCCGAGGTCGAGGCCGGCGTCGGCTGCCCGCTCTCGATGACCTACGCGGCCGTGCCGGCGCTCCGTGCGGAGCCGGAGCTCTCGGCCGAGTGGGAGCCGAGGCTCACCTCGCTCGTCTACGACCCGGAGCTCCGTCCGCCCGAGCTGAAGCTGGGGGCGCTCTGCGGCATGGCGATGACGGAGCGCCAGGGCGGGTCCGACGTGCGCGCGAACGAGACCGAGGCGCGTGCTCTCGGCGGCGGCGAGTTCGAGCTCCACGGCCACAAGTGGTTCTGCTCGGCGCCGATGTGCGATGCCTTCCTCATGCTCGCGCAGGCGGCCGGGGGGCTCTCCTGCTTTCTCGTCCCGCGAATCCTTTCCGACGGGCAACGCAACCGGATCCGGATCGACCGGCTGAAGGACAAGCTCGGCAACCGCTCCAACGCGTCGGCCGAGCTCCAGCTCGAGGGCGCCTGGGCGCGACTCGTCGGCGAGGAGGGGCGTGGTGTCGCGACGATCATCGAGATGGTCGTCCACACGCGGCTCGACTGCGTGCTGGGGTCTGCGGGCCTCATGCGCCGCGCCGTCTCCGAGGCGACCCACCACGCCGCACACCGCTCGGCGTTCGGCGCGCTGCTCTCCGAGCAGCCGCTGATGCGAAACGTGCTCGCCGACCTCTGCGTCGAGTCCGAGGCGGCGACGCTGACGGCGATGCGCCTCGCGAGGGCATTCGACGAGGGCGACCGCGAGTTCCGGCGCCTCGCGACCGCGGTGGCGAAGTACTGGGTCTGCAAGGTGACGCCGGCCGTCGTCGCCGAGGCGCTCGAGTGCCACGGCGGCAACGGCTTCGTCGAGGAGTCGGTGCTGCCGCGCCTCTATCGCGAGAGCCCGCTCAACTCGATCTGGGAAGGATCGGCCAACGTGCAGGCACTGGACGTCCTGCGCGCCATGCGGCGCGAGCCGGAGTCGGTCGAGGCCTTCCTCGCGGAGCTCGAGCCGGTCGACCGCGCGCGTGTCGAGCGCGCGCTCGCCGTCGCCTCGGAAGAAGGCGCCCGCCGGCTGGTCGAGGCGATGGCGGTCGCGCTGCAGGGGACCCTGCTCGAGCGCCACGCCGACCCGGCGGTCGCCGAGGCCTTCCGCGCCCGGGACGGCGCCCGCGCCTTCGGAACGCTCCCCGAGGGGCTCGACCTGGAGCGGATCCTGGAGCGCCACCGCCCGCGGCTCGCGTAGCCACCATGCCGCCGCCGCTCGTGCTCGTCGTCGACGACGACCCCTCCGTCCGGGGTCTCGTCGTCTCGTTGCTCCGGGCGGAGCGCTTCGAGGTGATCGCCGCCGAGCGCTCCCAGGACGCGCTCGCGCCGGCGTCGCAGCTCGAGCGGCCGCTGGACCTGCTCGTCTCCGACGTCAACCTCCCTGGCGTCGACGGGCGCCGGCTCGCGGTCGAGATCTCCGTGCTCCATCCGGAGGCGAAGGTGATCTACATGTCGGGCGTCGCGCGCTCGTCGCTCGACGAGCTTGGCGTCGTGGGCGGCGGCGACTTCCTCGAGAAGCCGTTCGAGCTGAACGACTTCGTCGCCCGTGTCCGCCGCACGCTCGGCCGCTGACGAGCAGGGACGCCTTACGAGAACTTTACGTGGCTCAACGCAAGAGCTGACGTTCGTCCGGCTTCATCTACCTGGAAGTCCCCACCAGGAGGATTCAATGCGCAAAGTGATGCTGTTCGCCGTAGGGCTCGTCGCACTCGCTACGGCGGGAATCGCCGTCGCCCACGGCATCGAAGGCGGCGCCAAGAGCGCCAAGGCCGTCGCGGGTACCTTCTCGGCGACGACCGCCTCGAAGACGTCGACCCGGTCGTGTACGACGACCGAGGGCAAGACGATCGAGGTCTCGCAGGGCCGCTGGACCGGGACCGCCACCGGCGATCCTGACCTCACCGGGCCGATCACGATCGAGGCCAAGAGCACGATCAACACGACGGACGGCGTCGGCGTCGTCGAGGGCGCGCTGCGCATCGACGTCGCGAGCGGACGCGACACGCGGGCGGCGTTCTCCACCGTCTACGACCACGGCAAGGTCGCCGGGCTCGCAGCCGGAAGGGCGCACGACCCCTCGGCACGCCTGCTCGGGAACCTGTCGGCCGACTTCGCGACGGCGACCGGCTTCGCGAACGCCAAGATCGGCGGCGGCACCGCCGGCGGCTCGGCCCTCGAGCTGGGCCCGTCGCGCTGCGCACCGTCGAAGCCGTCGAAGGAGAAGAGCGAGGCACGCGGCACCGTGACCGCGGTCTCCCCGACCTCGATCACTGTCGCGGGCCTCACCTGCGCCGTCCCTCCGGATCTCGCCTCGAAGGTCGGCGAGCTGAAGGTGAACGACCGGGCAGAGATCCACTGCCAGCTGGTCAGCGGCACGAACACGCTGCAGAGGGTCTCGAAGAAGCACTAGCGCGCTGCACAACAGGGGCGCCGTCGGGGCACCCCTGCGGCGGTGGACGGGAAGGGCGCCGGATCGGCGCCCTTCCCCTTTGCGGCGCTATCCTTGTCGCTCTCCCGGGCGCATAGCTCAGCGGGAGAGCGCTCGCTTCACACGCGAGAGGTCCCTGGTTCGATCCCAGGTGCGCCCATCTCGCCGGAAAGTCCGGCGCCTTCGGCGCCAGGACGACTTTCCGGCGGCCAGCATTTCTATCGGCTGGCTCCCCGGGCGGCTGTGAGCCGCGCCCGCCATGTCGGTCGCGGCGACGAGTGTTCGATCGCAAGACCTGACCCCGTTCAACTGCTGTTCCTACGGCCGGCCTAGGACACGTGGGCCTTGCGCACCATGGCGGCCGTCCATCGGTTCGTACCTTGGGCTGGGGGGACACCCTTGCTGTTAAGGGCCTCGGCGATCTCGGCGAGGGACTTGCCTTTCGCGAGCAGCGTCCGGATCTGCGTCCGCCATCCATAGTCCCGGTTGTTGCACCAGATGTGGGACAGTCGAACGTTCTCGGGGACGAGCTGCCCGCCGACCGACTTAAGGATCGGGTAGTGGTCGGGCGAGGGCGCCCACTTGGTGCGCGGCGTCGTGACCGGATCGAACGCGCCGCGCCCCTTGTGGTGGTAGCACTGCGGCATCTCGCACTTCAGGGCGAGGAGCTGGCCGCGCTCGGCCATCTGCACGAGGACACCCTTCACACCGAGCGCGCGGAGCTGGTCCGCGACCGAGCTATCCGCGCCGCCGCCGCCAGCTGCTGCCTTCGCCATCGAGTCACCCTTCCTCGTGTTGGACTCACCGTGAAGAGCGAAGTATCGCGTCGCCGGGAGTGACGGCGCGAATCACGCCGCTGGGTGCAAACGATGCTGATCTCGTCGTCCATCCTGTCACTCGATCGCCAGCAGTTCAGCTGCGATGACGCGGTTTGCGCAACGCCAAGTTCCGCCCACTCCCTCGCTTGCGCCGAGTGCGCGCGGGCGAGCGGCCTCTACGCTCGCGGCTGGCGCGCGGGTACGGGTCGACGTAGCGAATGAGGACGATGAGCCGGCGCTCGCGTTCTACTGCCCGGAATGGCGAGCGTGAGTTTGGCTGGTGGATCTAGCCGCGCCTGGGTTGAGCGCGGTCCCTGATCCTGAGGATCCCCTGCTCCTAAGCGGGCTTGGCGATTCGGTTGGCGAAACGCACTAGAGGCTTGATGTGAAACTGGGTGCGTGCGGGGATGGGCCAGACCAAGCGGTTCAGCCGGATCGGGCGCGGCGCGTAGTGGTGCTACGGGCAAGCCCGAGCCGGCTGAACCGCGCCGTGTCTGGCACACCAGCCGTGCGTGCCGGAGTTTCACATCAAGCCTCTAGCTGTCCTGCCTACGGACGTTGTGAACGCGGCTGATCGGGGCATGGCCTCCGAGTGAGCTGTGCGGCCGCGTGGTGTTGTAGTGGTGCAGCCAGTGTGGCAGGGCGGCGGCGCGGTCGTGGTGGGAGCGGTAGACGAGTCCGTAGGCCCACTCGTGCGCCATCGTTTGGTGGAGGCGTTCGATCTTCCCGTTCGTGCGTGGCCGGTAGGGCTTCGTGGTCAGGTGCCGGATCTGGTGGCGGGCGAGCAGCTGCTGCACCGCGCGGCTCTTGACGTAGATCCACGCATTGTCGGTCATCAGCCGCCTCGCGGCGATGCCGTGGCTTCGGTAGAAGGCGAGCGCGCGTTCGAGGAAGCCGACGACGGTCGCGGCCCTCTGGTCGTCGTGGATCTCGGCGTAGGCGAGCCGGCAGTGGTCGTCGACGATTGCGTGCACGATGTCGATGCCGTGACGGCGCCGGCGGTCCTGGCTTCGACGGTCGCCGGTGACCCGGTGGCCCGGCCGCTGGAAGCGCACGTACTCGCTGGTGTCCATGTGCAGGAGGTCGCCAGGGCAGGGCCACTCGTAGCGGTTCGCCGGCTCCCGCAGCTGCCGCAGCGGGCGCGAGATCCCTGCTCGCTTCAACACCTTCCAGACGGTCGAGTGGCAGAAGCCTGTCGCGCCGGCAACCAGTCGCGGCCCCCAGCCGGTCGTGCGCCGACACGCACAGATCGCCTCCGCGAGCTCTGCTGGGAGCTGCCGCGGCGAGCGATGGGGCCGGCTGGAGCGATCGAACAGACACGACAGCGTCGCCCGCGCCTCCTCGCCGGCATCAAGCCAGCGGTGCCACCAGCGGTGCGCCGTCGCCGGCGAGACGCTGAAGCAGGCTGCAGCCTGCTTCAACGCCATCCCGCCCGCGATCGCCGAAACGAGCGCGTAGCGGCCAGCCAGTCCGAGCTTCGCGTTACGGTGAAACGACATCCGAGCCCTCCTTCGGGTCAGGTCTTTGGCGAGACCCACAGCCTCGAAGGAGGGCCGGATGGAACCCTCAGCCGTTCACAACCTGTGTAGGCACGTCATCTAGCTAGCTGTCGCTGATGAAGACGATCTGGTCGGTGTTGACGTCGTACTCCTTACCGTCCAGATCCTTCAAGGGCATGAACCTTTGCGCCGGGATCACCCTCGACCGTAGTTCGGCGACTGTCTCGGCCATCTTGATGAGCGTTCCGTCGCTCAGCTTGATTTCCGCCATGCCACTGGCTCCTTCCGGGAACGAGGCGACTGTCCACGAGGTAGGCCGCCCTGAGTCACTGCTCGGGGGCTTCTTGGGAGGTGTCCCTGCGGCGCATCGCCTCATAGACCGCGTCCCAATGACCTGAAATCTCCCCGAGGGCCCGGGACGTGATCAGCGCTGCCTCTTCCAGCCGCGCATTCACCTTCTCAACGTCAGCCATGCGCGCCAGAACGTCGTCCAGGAGGCTCGCCTGGCGGCTCACCTGGTCGCTAACGTCGCTCAACTTCTGAGCGATCAACTCATAGTCTTGCACGGGGTTGCGGTTACGGCTTTTGCCCGATCCCCAGCCACTTGCGGATCTTTGCCACGAGGCTGCCCGTAGGGCGAGTCTACGCCGTTTCGACAATCCTTCTAGTCCTGGTCGTCGCGTACCCGTGCCCGTACGGGCTTGCCGCAAACGCCTGCATCTCGGGCCGGGGGACCGAGCCCGAATTCGTTGCCCTCTGCGTTGCCGACCCTAGCGCGGGACAGAGGGCGACGGCGACCTCGGCGGCCAGTCTCGGAGCGTCTGCTCGGCCAGTATCTCGAGCCCGTGCACCTGCTCGGGCTTGAGGTCGCGATCCGCATCGTCGAGTGCTGAGATCAGAAGCCTTCCCAGACGCTCGGCCTCCGTGTGGTGGAGCATCTGATCCCAGTTGCCGTGTCGTTCTCTGACGGCGAATTGGATCCGCGCAGCCTGCCCGGTGTGGAGCTCGTCAATCCTTCTGAGGAGCGCCCTGATCTCCGCGCGACGGAGCCAGAACTCATCGAGCGTCATGCACTGGGACTCTACGCGGGTGCGCCCCAGGTTGCGCCCCAGTGCGCGCCACCCCGACCGTCCTCTATCGTCCGCAACAGGTGCTTGCGGGACGACCTCCAGAGACGCCGAAACCCGCTGCCAGAGCGGGTTTCGGCTTGAGCAAAGGAGAAGGCGCCTACCGGAGTCGAACCGGTGTACTAGGTTTGCCGTCTCGGCTGTTGGACGCCCACGCCTCGTAACGCACGGCGCAATTGCAGTGCTAGAGGCTTGATGTGAAACTCCGGCACGCACGGCCGGTGTGCCAGACACGGCGCGCTTCAACCGGCTCGGGCTTGCCCGTAGCACCACTACGCGCTGCGCCCGATCCGGCTGAACCGCTTGATCTGGCCCATCCCCGCACGCACCTCGGTTTCACATCAAGCCTCTAGGCGGCACGCGAGGCGCACCCCCTTCCGTGCCGCCTCATGATCCCGGCCATCAGAGGCCCCGGTTTTCGCTGACGCGCGCCTCGAGCCGCTCGAGGACGTCGTTCAGGTCGCTGAGCACGTCGGTGATCGAGGCGAGCGACTCGGCATCGTCGAGGATCGAGTCGTCTACCCGGCCGAAGAAGCCCGCGGCCTGGGCGAACCCCAGCTCGAGCTTCGCCGACAGTGCGCGAATGGGCGGCAGTTCGTCGACGATGGCGGGCATCAGGCGCCCCGTTCCTCGTCGTCACGACCGCCCTGGATGAGCGTCAAGACGGGCCGCGGACGCTCGCCGAGCTCAGCTCCTTCGTCGGCGAGTCTCTCGGCTAGACGTCGCTCTGCGTCGATTCGGATCTGGCGCCACGTCGGAACCGTCGGCGCGAGCTCACTCCGCACAAACCCGCGTGCCGCGAGCTCGTCGACCAAAGGTTCCGGCTCCTCCAGCGCTTCGATCAGCAAGTCAGTCACGGCCTGTTCTGGATCGTTGACCGTGGCGTCCATCAGGTGCCCTCTCCGTGCCTGCGCGGCTCGAGCACGTAGGACCGATACGAGGTCAGCAGGTGTTGGCGGAGCGCGATGGCGTACGCGCGGATGTCGTCGGCGTCCTCGAGCAGTTCGTCCGCGAAGACGAGCAGGCGGGCGAGCGCCTCTACGTCGACCTCGCGCTCGGTGGCGGCCTGATCGGCGATGAAGTCCTCGAGCGTCACGCCCTCCGGGATCGTCTCGACGAGGCCGACGAAGGCTTGCGCCCGACTCGTGAAGTCGTCGAGCGCGGACTTGGCCGCGGCGAGCTGGTCGTCGGCGAGGTTGATCTCGTCGACCGACGGGAGGCGAAGGATGGTGGTGGGCATTGAGCCCCTCCTAACGTAGAAGCCCTCGCGGCGGCGGGCTAGCGCCGCCAACGAGGGCGGCGCAAAGGTACCACGCTCCGAGGGATGTCCTGCTAGCCCAGAACACGCGTCCATTGTCGCACTTCCGACGGCCGAAAACGACGAAGTCTTCGTCGTCTCAGGATTGGGGCGGCCGGCAACAGCCGAGGAAGTGCGATCGCCCCGGATGCCGACGAACCTCGCTGCGGTCAGGGAGATGGTCTGGGACGACATCCAGGCCCTCTTCGCGGCGACCTACGTGGACGCGTTCGGCAGCGCAGCGGTGGCGAGGCTCTCGTTCGCGAGAAGCTTGCCGCTCTCGCGGAAGGCGAGCGGCGGGTGATTGCTGCTCCGGTTCGTGTTGTCGCGCAGTCGATCGCAGATCGAGGTCACCGTGCGCGTCCCGCGCAGCCGTGTCCGCTACCTCCGGGGCGCCCGCGTGATCGAAGACGGCGAGCCGGCCACGGTGATCGCGAGCTTCGACGGGCTCGGCCACGCCGTCCACAGCCTGCTCGGCTACGGCGCGGAGGCCGAGGTGATCGCCCCCCGAGGCGCTGCGGGAGCGGATCGCTTCCGCGGCCGCCGCGACGGTCGCGCTCTACACGACGTGAGGAGGAGCTTAGGATCCTCAGCCAGTGGAGTACCGCGACCTGAACGGCAACGGAGCGCTCGACCCCTACGAGGATCCGCGCCGGCCGATCGAGGAGCGGGTCGAGGACCTGCTCGCGCAGATGACGCTCGAGGAGAAGGCCGGCCTGATGTACCACACGCCGATCGGGATCGAGCCCGGACGGCACGCTGCTCGAGGAGCCCGCGCCGTTCGCGCCGGTGCGCGACGCCCGAGCTCGTCGCTCGAGCGGCACATCAACCACTTCAACATCTACTGGACGCCCGGCGCCGCGCGAGACCGCCGCGTGGCACAACCGCCTGCAGAAGCTCGCCGAGGAGGACGCGGCTCGGGATCCCGGTGACGATCTCGACCGACCCGCGGCACGGCGTTCAGCGACAACCCGGCGACGAGCCTGTCGTCCGGCTCGTTCTCGCAGTGGCCGGAGCCGATCGGCCTCGCCGCCGCGGGCGACGAGGAGCTCGTGCGCCAGTTCGGCGACATCGCCCGGCAGGAGTACCTGGCGCGTCGGCATCCGCGTCGCGCTGCACCCGATGGCCGACCTCGCCACCGAGCCGCGCTGGGCGCGGACCTCGGGCACCTTCGGCGAGGACGCCGAGCTCGCGTCGCGCCTGCTCGCCGCGTACATCCGCGGCTTCCAGGGCGACGAGCTCGGACCGCACAGCGTCGCGTGCATGACCAAGCACTTCCCCGGCGGCGGCCCGCAGGCCGACGGCGAGGATCCGCACTTCGCGACCGGCAAGGATCAGGTCTACCCGGGCGGCAACTTCGAGTACCACCTGCTGCCGTTCGAGGCGGCGTTCGCCGCCGGGACCGCGCAGATCATGCCGTACTACGGCCGGCCGATCGGAACCGAGCTCGAGGAGGTCGGCTTCGGCTTCAACCGCGACGTGATCACGGGGCTGCTGCGCGAGCGGTACGGCTTCGACGGCGTCGTCTGCACCGACTGGGGCCTCGTCAGCGACGCCGATCTCGGCGACTGGATCTTCTACGCGAAGTGCTGGGGCGTCGAGGAGCTCTCCGCCGCCGACCGCGTCGCCAAGATCATCGACGCCGGCTGCGACCAGTTCGGCGGCGAGAACGAGCCCGGCGCTCCTCGTCGAGCTCGTGCGGTCCGGCCGGATCTGCGAGGAGCGCGCATCGACGAGTCGGTGCGGCGTCTGCTGCGCGACAAGTTCCGGCTCGGCCTCTTCGACGACCCGTACGTCGACGAGGACGCGGCGCTGACGATCGCCGGGCGCGACGACTTCCGGCGCGCCGGGGCCGAGGCGCAGCGCCGCTCGCTCGTCCTGCTCGCGAACGACGGCGTCGCTGCCGCGTGCAGGGTCGGCCGCGCCTGTACGTCGAGGGCGTCGCCCGCGAGGCGGCAGAGGACTACGCGCGACGTCGTCGACTCGCCCGCGGACGCCGACCTCGCGATCCTGCGCATCGCAGCGCCGTTCGAGCCGCGCGAGGGCGTTCCTCGAGAGCATCTTCCACCAGGGGAGCCTCGAGTTCCCGGCCGGCGGAGCGCGAGCGGATCCTCGGCATCGCCGGCGCAGGTGCCGACGGTCGTCGACGTCTTCCTCGACCGTCCGGCGATCCTGACGGAGATCGCGGCAGGTGCCGCGCGCGCTCGTCGGCAGCTTCGGGGCGAGCGACGACGCGCGTCCTCGACCTCGTCTTCGGCCGCTTCGCGCCGAGCGGGCAAGCTGCCGTTCGAGCTGCCGTCGTCGATGGACGCCGTGCTGCGGCAGCTGCCCGACGTGCCGTACGACTCCGAGGCGCCGCTCTTCCCGTTCGGGCACGGCCTGTCGCAGTGACGTCCGGCCGTGGTGTGACCGGCCAGGTTTCCGTTGTCGAGTGGCTGCTCGAGGCCGACCCGCCGATCCGCTGGCAGGTGATGCGCGACCTCCTCGGCGAAAATGATCGCTGTTTCAAGTCCGCGTTGTCGTGCGCGCGCGAGCCGGTCCGTTTGATTAGGGGTATCGACCGCTTAGCGGCCCTGACGTTCAACGCTCGCGGAGAGAGCGCGTCGAGGTCCTTCGCGCGGATAACCAGCGCCGCGACGTGCAAGAGTTCGACTCGTCCATGAGGACGACCAGTGTCCGGGTGATGCTGTTCGCGGTGCTCTTCGCCGTTGCGGCCTGCGTTGCCGCGAGCTCCGTTCGGGCTTCGAGAGGCGTGCGTTACGGGATCCAGGACGACGCCTGGCTGGAGTTCGGCCCCGGGACGCTCAGCCAGCGTCTGGCGACATTCAAACGACTCGGTGTCCCTCTCGTGCGCTTCACCCTCCACTGGAACGAGATCGCCCTGCGGCGGCCGAAGGATCCGAGCTCGCCGCGCGATCGCGCCTACGACTGGCGTCGTCCCGACAGAATTCTGCGCGGCCTTCGCCGCTACGGCCTGACGCCCGTGGTCACGCTGGTCGGGACGCCACCCTGGGCGAACGGCGGACGTCCGCCGAGGTTCGCCCCGCCGCGACCGCGAGACTTTCGCGCCTTCGCGCGCGCCGCCGCCAGGCGCTACCCCTGGGTTCGCTACTGGCTGATCTGGAACGAGCCGAACAAGGCCCTCTGGCTCAGACCGACGCGGGCGGCGATCTACGTGCACCATCTGCTCAACCCTGGGTACCAGGCGATCCACGCCGTTCTTCCACACGCCCGCGTCGGCGGCGGCGTGACGGCGCCACGTGGCGGGCTCGGGAGCGTCGCACCCGTCAACTGGATCCGCGGCATGGCTGCCGCTCACGCGAAGCTCGACGCCTATGCTCACCATCCGTACCCGTTGAGGCCAACTGAGACGCCGTCGAGCGGCGGATGCCGCAACTGTCCTTCGATCACGATGGCAACGATCCCGAAGCTGCTGATTCTCGTCAGGCGCTACTTCGGGCCGAAGCCCATCTGGCTCACCGAGTATGGCTACCAGACCAATCCGCCGGACACGTTCCTCGGCGTTCCGCCCCAGAGGCAGTCAACGCTGCTGAGCCTCGCGGCGATGCGTACGTGGAGGCTGTCACGGGTCACCATGCTGATCCAGTACCTCTACCGTGACGAGCCCGCGCTCGGCCGCTTCCAGACCGGGCTCGTGTTCGCGAACGACCGATTGAAGCCCTCGCTGCAGGGATTCGAGCTGCCGTTCGCGGAAATGGGGCGAGTCGGGTTCGAAACACGTGTGTGGGGTCAGATCCGCGGTGGACGGCCCGGACGGAAGCGATACCGGCTGGAGGTGCTCCACAGGAATGAGTGGAAGGCAGTCGGGCACGACCGGCTAACGAACGATGCCGGCGTCTTCATCCGGACGATCCGGATAAAGCGCGGCGCACTTCTCCGCATCTGGGCGCCGCCCCGGCAGCGCTTCAGTCTCCAGCTGCGGGTCAGGTGAGCCGGCGAGCGGCGACTTGCCGATGACAGTCGCCTTTTCGGGGCTCGCCGGCGTCCGCGTCTCAGTGTCCTGCCGCGCCATCGAGGAACGGGGAAGAAACGGGATTCCGCCGCCGTCCTGTGAGCGGTGATTCGGTTGATCGAGAGAGGCAGCGTCATGGCCGTCGGAGCATCACGTTGGGTCGCTGGCTGAAACAGAGGAGCGTCAGGCGTTTGCTTCCCAGGATGGCCGGTGTCGTGTTCCTGGGACTCCTCGCACTGGCTGCCGCCGGCTGCGGCTCCGACAGCACAGCGACCGTCTCGGTGCCGGATTCCGGCAGCATCGTCATCAACGCCCGCATCGACGCGAACCCGAACAGCGCGACCGCAACTTGCCCCACGGGGACGGTCACCTTCAGGGCCGTGCCCGGCAGCCTCGGCAGCGGGGTGGGCAAAGACACGACCCAGACCGTCCTCGGCGTCCTGTCAGGGCCTCCTGCCAACCACCCTGATATCGAGAACGGCTCCGCTCATTTCGTCTGCGAGATCGAGCGTTCGCTGTTGAACCTCAAGAACGGAACCTGGACGGCGAGCGTCTCGGGGCGGCTGAGCGGCAGCTGCAGCACGACCGTCAGGGCCGGCCAGGCGTCGCGAGTCCTGATCTGGAACGGCAGCTGCACGACCTGAGCGCGCGGGCCAGAGCAGTCCGACGCACGGACCATGCTGAGCCTGGCTGGCCTCGCACTTGTCGGCTCCACTTCGATTCTCGGTCAGCCCGGCGTAGACGCCGGCGACGGAGTGCCGCACCCGCTAAGTGGTTCGCCCCGACCTCCGGCCGGATGCTCGCGATGCGGCTCAGCGTGGCCCCACACGTAGCCGTGAAGGGTGTCAAAGCTACTTTCACTCAGGCTGCGGCTCTGTAGTACTGATGCACGAGGCCGCCGAGTCGATCACAGCGACGGACGTCACCCGCGGGCGGGAGCCGCATGCTCGAGCCAAGCGAGTTGTGCGATTGCTGGGCTCGGAAGAGGCGGTCGTCGCTCCGGGCCGCCGCAGCGCGCGCGTCAGCGAGCTACCGGCCGCCTGGCGTCTCCCGTCCGTCGCGACGCTTGTCGTCCATGAGTCGGGTCGCTCGGGCTTGGAGGTAGCGCTGCTCGGGGAGGCTCGTGGTGCGTCGTGCGGCGCTCAGATAGCTGTCGCGAGCGGCTTGGTGGTCGCCGGCCAATTCCAGGAGATGGGCGCGGACGGCGTGGAGGCGATGGTGCGAGGCCAGTCGCTCGTCGTCCTCCAACGTACGGAGACGGTCGAGCCCGGCCTTCGGCCCACGCGCCATCGCGATCGCGACCGCCTGGTTGAGCGTGATCATGGGGTTGGGCGAGATCTGTTCGAGGAGCCCGTAGAGGACGACGATCTGTGGCCAGTCGGTCTCGTCCGCTCGGGGCGTCTCCGCGTGCACCGCGGCGATGGCCGCCTGGAGCTGGTACGGGCCGAGCGGCGTCTGGGACAGGGCATCGGTGACGAGGGCGATGCCCTCCTCGATGAGCTCCTGGTTCCACCGGTCTCGGTCCTGTTCGGCGAGCGGAACCAGAGAGCCGTCTTGCCTCGTGCGTGCGTCGCGCCGCGCGTCCGTGAGCAACATGAGCGCGAGCAGGCCGGCCACCTCGCCGTCATCGGGTAGCAGTCGTCGGACGTCGCGGGTGAGGCGGATCGCGTCCGCGGTGAGGTCGCTGCGTTGCAGGTCGGGACCGGACGTCGCGGTGTAGCCCTCGTTGAAGACCAGGTACAGCACGTGCAGGACGACACGCAGGCGGTCGGCGCGCTCCGGCTCCGGAGGAAAGGTGAAGGGGATGCCGCTGGCCTTGACCTGCTGCTTGGCGCGGCTTATGCGTTGGGCGATCGTCGCCTCCGGAACGAGGAACGCGCCCGCGATCTCGGCGGTCGTCAGCCCGCCGACAGCGCGAAGCGTGAGCGCGAGCTGGGAGGCCGGCGTCAGCGCAGGGTGCGCGCAGAGGAAGAGCAGGGTGAGGGTGTCGTCCTCGTCCGGTTCGAGATCGTCGCCGGGAGCCGGCGCGAGGAGCTCGTCGGGCGGCATCTGCGCCGCGGCGATCTCCTCGCGGCGGTGGCGTGCCTCAGCGCTCCGCAGCTCGTCGGTCAACCGGCGGGAGGCGACCGTGATCAGCCAGCCCCGAGGATTGTCGGGGACACCCTCCTCGGGCCATTGCAGGGCGGCGGCGAGGAGTGCTTCCTGCACCGCGTCCTCGCAGAGGTCGAAGTGGCCGTAGCGGCGGACGAGCGCGCCGAGGACCTGCGGCGCGAGCCGGCGCAGCAGATCCTCGACTCCGGCTTGCCCTGTCACATCTCCGTGCCGGCCATTTCCATGATCGGCCGGACCTCCACCGCCCAGAAGCGGGCGGCCGGGTCGTGGGCGACGATCTCGGTGGCGCGCTCGAGGCTTTCGGTGTCGAGCACGTAGTAGCCGGCCAGCTGCTCCTTGGCCTCGGCGAACGGTCCGTCGGTCACGGCCGGAAGCCCATTTCGCACCCGCACGGTCTTCCCGGTCGACGGGTCCGCCAGCGCCACACCGCCACTGAGGAGCTCGCCGGAGTCGGTGAACTCCTTGAGGAACGCGTCGGCCTCGCTCATCAGCTCGTCGCGTTCGAATGGCGACAACGCCTCGAACGCACCGGGGTTGTTGTAGACAAGCGCGACGTACTTCATGGGCTTGCTCCTTTGCGTCCGGATGACCTCTCATACGTGGGTCGGAGCAGGCGACGACTTCTCGACATCGCACGAGAGATCGTCGCCGATCCGATCTCGGATGTGCGAACAAGCGCTCGTCTCATGTCGAGATCGAGCAGCTCGCTCCGACTTCTCTGTGACGACACAGGACAGTCAGCCCGGTACGAAAGGAGACCCAAATGAGAATTCTCCTCGTGAACACGTTCATGTCGCTCGACGGCGTCATGCAGTCACCCGGCGGCCCGGACGAAGACCCGACCGGCGGATTCATACTCGGCGGCTGGGTCGTCAACTACTTCGACGACGAGATGATGGCTCAGATGGCCGAGGGCGACCGCTACGAGCTGCTGCTCGGCCGCGGCACCTACGAGATCTTCGCGGCGCACTGGCCGTATGCCGCGCCCGATCGCCGACCAGCTCAACAGCACGCGCAAGCATGTCGTCTCGACGACGCTCGAGCACGTGGAGTGGAGCAACTCGACCCTTGTCACCGGCGAGGTTGCCGACTACGTCGCAGCACTGAAGAGCGAGGACGGCCCCGAGATCCAGGTTCACGGCAGCCCGGGTCTCGTCCAGACGCTGCTCGAGCACGACCTGATCGACGAGTTCCAGATGTGGATCTTCCCGGTCGTGATCGGTGCCGGCAAGCGCTTCTTCGGCGACGGCACGGTCCCCGCCGCACTGAAGCTGGTCGAGAGCAAGGTCTCGAAGACCGGCGTCACGATCAACACGTACCGGCGAGCAGGCGACATCAACCCCGGGTCGTTCGAGTTCGACGAGCCCACCGAGAAGGAGATCGAGCGGCGCCGACGCCTCGCAGCGGCCTAGAGGCTTGATGCGAAACTCCGGCACGCACGGCTGGTGTGCCAGACACGGCGCGGTTAAGCCGGCTCGGGCTTGCCCGTAGCACCACTACACGCTGCGCCCGATCCGGCCGAACCGCTTGGTCTGGCCCATCCCCGCACGCACCTCAGTTTCACATCAAGCCTCTAGTCAAGCGCGCGGGTTCGAGTCCCGTCGCTCGACAATCATCAGAAGGTGTCGGGCAGGCTCGCCGGGGTGCGACCGGTTGCCGCCTGGCGCTTGCTCGCGTACTCGCGCAGGAACTGTCGCTTCAGCGCTGTCGCCTGAGCACCGATGCGGTTTACCTCGTCGAGCGCCGCTTGCGCGTTCCCGGAACCGTTATGGCGGGCTACGGTCCACGCGAGCACTGCCTCGTCGTCGGCGACGGATGCCTGGAGCGATCGGATCAGCAGTCCCTGCGCCGGTGCGAACGCCGGCGGGGCGGTCAACGCCTGCGCCCGTTCGAGCTCGAGACGCCGCCGGCCGAGGTAGGACCGGGCGGTTGCGACCGCGTCGCCGCGGTTGATCGCGTCACTTGCCGCGCGCGGAATGAATGACCGTAGCCCCAGCACGACCGTGTGCGACTCGCGCAGCAGCTCGTCGACTCGTTGGACATAGGCGACGGCTGACGCGGGGGGCGTTTCGGTGGTCGTCGTCGTGGTGGTGGTAGTCGTCGTCGGTGTCGACGCCGGTGACGACGGCGCGCGCAACGTGATGAAACCCGTCTGCGACGGGAAACGGAGCTCCGTGGGCAGCTGGCTCTGCACGCTGACGAGCGCCGCACGCGCCACCGCCGCCGCATCGGCAAGCGTGAGCTCACTCTGGCTGTCTGCCGGCTCGAACGCGGCGAAAGCCTCGCCGTAGCGCTGGTTCGCGGCGACCAGCGCGAGCAGCAGCTGCACCTCACGCTGTTGCTGCTCGGACAGTCCGCTCAGTGCGCGCAGCTGCGCGGCGGCTTCACTTGCGACCTGGACGATGCGGTCCCCGTCGGCGGAACGGGCGAGAGCGCCGTCGGCCGTGCCCGCGTGCTCCGCAGCGCTCGCGTTGGCTTCGCCGAGCGGGCCGAGCACCTGTTCGTTCACTTGGCGCACGAACGCGCTGTCCGACTTCGTCGAGTTGCCGCCGATCACGCCGGTTCCGAGCAGCACAGCCGCGGCGCCTGAGGCGACGAGTACGACGATCCCCGCGATCAACATCGACGGCCGGCCGGGCACGCGGCGGCGGGCCGCCGGCGGCGCGGCGGCAGGCGTGAGGAGCGGAGGATCCGAGGGTGGTGCCTGCGGTGCCGCCGTAGGCAGCTCAACAGCCGTCGGCGCATCCGTGTCTTCCGACGCCATGACTTCGGTCGGCGTCGACCCGTCGATCGAGGTCGCCTGGCCGGCCTGCGGATCCACCGGCGAGAGCGGCGTGCCGCAGTTGCCGCAGAACTCCGAGCCCTCCGGTTCCTCGCTGCCGCAGTTCCCGCAGGTCCGCGCCGTCTCGCCGGTCGCGCGGCCGGCCGCGGCGGGTGCACGCGTTACGACGTCGGTGGCTGTTGACGCTGGGGTCGAGACCGCATCGTCGGGCGGCGGATCCGCCCGCGCGAGCGGCGTGCCACAGTTGCCGCAGAACGCCGAGCCTTCCGGTTCCTCGCTGCCGCAGCTCGCACAGATCAGCATCTTCGCGCTATGCAAACGCAGCGCCGCAGGCCGGGCAGAAGCGCTTGCCGGCGGCGCGTTCGGCGCCGCAGTTGTCGCAGAAGCGCGCGGCCGGCTGAGACGAAGAAGCGGGCTCGGATGCGAACGAGGTCGAGACGGCAGGAGCCGGATCGAGGGCCGACCCACCGGTGTCCGCAGGAGCCGGGGCCGGCGCTTTCGGCGCGGGAGCAGAAGCGGGTGGGATATCGCCGCCGCCGCCGCGCACGTTGATCTCCGCGACATCGCCGTGAATCCGGAAGAACACGATGAGCAGCTCGAGTCCGACGCGGACGTAGATCATCGAGATCAGAAAGAAGATCGGGCCAACGATCAGCAACGTCAGGATTCCGGCCGCCGCCGATGCCTTGAACGCAATGAGGAGCAAGACGAGCGTCCACAACGCAACGGCGATCGTCATCAACACGTAGAGCACCTTGATGATCCTCGGCGTGATGAATGAGCTGAACGAGTAATCGAACAGCGAATTGAAGAAGCCTGTGGCCTGCATCGACTTCCTTTCAACTGAGGGAGATGCCGCAGTTGGTCACGCCGGACACGCTGGTGGACCGCGCACGATCATGTCACACGCGCACCCGGAATCCATACTCCCCGTCCGGCCAGTTGTTCGGTCCAGCGGAGGCCTCTAGGGTCGCGCTCACGCCTTTGCGGCACAGCATGACCGCATCGCGATCGGATGGGAGGCCGTGGCCATGAACCCGGTAGCCGGATGAGGTCGTCTTTCGTCATCACCGTCGTCTCGGTCGCCGTCCTCACCCTGTCCCTTGCGGGCGCTGCGATGCCGGGCACAGTCGCGGCGCGGCCGACGTTGGTCGTCGTCGTCCTGGGGAGCGGCACCGTTGCGAGCAAGCCCGCGGGGATCTCCTGTCCCGGAAAATGCACGGCGACCTTCGCAGCGGGCACGCGAGTGCTGCTCACGTCGAAGGCGAGGAAAGGGGCTCGGTTCCTCCGCTGGGGCGGCTCGTGCAGCGGCGCCGGCGCCTGCAGCGTGAGAGTGTCGACGTTGGCCGCAGTCGCGGCACAGTTCGAGGCCGGAAGGACGCCGCCCCCGACGGGCTCCACAACCGTGGCAGCAACGCCGGGCAGCTACTCGGGCCAGAACGGCCAGAACGGCAACGGGTTCAACTTGTATGTCGCACCCGGCGGCAGGGCCGCGTTGAACGTCTCCGACCCGCTCACCGGTTTGACATGCACGCCGTCCGGCGGTGCGGGCGATCACCTGCGGATCCTCAAGACGGCGATCAAGCCGAACGGCTCGTTCACTGCCACGGCTTCTCAGACCGGTCTGTTCCGCGGACTTCAGGCGACCTTCAAGTACGCCGTCATCGGGCGGTTCCAGGCGGCGGCCGCAGGCAAGGCCGCAAGCGCCGCCGGTACCTGGCGCGAGGACATCGTCACCAGCGATGCGAGCATCCGATGCACGTCGAACGAGCAGTCGTGGACGGCAACGCGGAGTCCGGGCGCGACCCTGAAGCGACCGGTCATCGAGCCGGGCAACTACGCGGGCCAGAACGGCCAGAACGGCAACGGCTTCTCGTTCTCCGTCGCGGGTGACGGCAAGAGCATGCTGAACGTCTCGGACCCGCTCACCGGGCTGGCCTGTACGCCCGGAGGCGGCGGTGCCGGCGACCACCTGCTGATCCTCAAGGTTGCGATTGCGCCGGACGGCTCCTTCTCGGCGAAGACCACCCAAAGCGGCGTGCTCCGCGGGGTGAACGCGAAGTTCACCTACACGTTCGCCGGCTACTTCGAGGGTCCGACCTCATACGGAGCCGCGACCGTCGCCGGAACGTGGCGCGAGGACATCGAGTTCGCCAGCGGTACGACCAAGATGTGCACGTCGAACGACCAATCCTGGACAGCGACCCGATCGTCCTAGGAGAAGGCTCCGGCCGGTTCTGGGGCGGCTGAGCCGCTGCCCCCCAGAATCGGCCACATTGCAAATTCTCGCTGTAATCATGCGGTGTCAACCGCAGTCTCTTTTGTCAGTCCAATTCGACCCAGGTGCACCTCATGCTGAAGCGGCAGCGGCTATCTGCGGTACGCCCGAATGTCGAGGCAAGCACTCGTTCGGGCAATGGGCGAGGCATTGGCCCTCGTTGACCGTGCGCGTGGACTGTCGCGGGTTTCCGTCCGGGTCTTCGACGTACACGGGCACCCTCCATTCGTCGAACAGCGAATGGGGCACTGCGCTGACGTCGAGTTTGGCCACGGTCGGTTCACTCCTCCGTTTGAGTACCCGCCCGCAGGAATGATCGCTCGAACGCCCTGCGCACGCTAGCTCGTCGAGACATCATCGCTCGTGGCTTCCGCCTTGAGGCGCGCGGCCCGCGTCGCCAGGTAGCGCTGCTCCGGAAGGCTCGTCGTCCGGCTGGCCGCCACGCGATAGTGCGCCAGCGCGGCCTCCTTGTCGCCGGCCATCTCCAGCAGGTGCGCACGGACCGCGTCGAGGCGGTAGTGACCCGTCAGCCGTTCGTCGACGCTGTCGAGCACGGCCAGGCCCGCGGACGGGCCGTCGGCCATGGCCGCCGCGACGGCCCGGTTGAGCGTGACCACCGGGTTGCCGGTCATCTGCTCCAGCAGCCCGTAGAGGGCGAGGATCTGAGGCCAGTCGGTGTCGTCGGCTTGCCGCGCCCGGTCGTGAACGGCCGCGATGGCGGCCTGGAGCTGGTACTCGCCGACCGCGCCCGTGCCCACAGCGCGGTCGAGCAGGGCAACGCCTTCGGCGACGAGCGCCTGGTCCCACAGCGCTCGATCCTGCTCCGGCAGCGGGATCAGCTCCCCGTCAGCGGTCGGTTCGCGCGGGGCGTCTGGCGTCGATCAGCAGCATGAGGGCGAGCAGACCGGTGACCTCGCCGTCGTCGGGAAGCAGCCGCTGCACCATCCTGGTCAGCCGGATCGCCTCCTCCGACAACTCGGTGCGATGCAGCTCGCGGCCGGTGCTGCTCGCGTACCCCTCGTTGAAGATCAGGTACAGCACGTGCAGCACCGTGCGCACCCTGCCCGTCCGCTCTTCGGCGTGTCGGCATGCCGGAACGGCACGCCGGAGGCCTTGATGCGCTGCTTCGCCCGGCTGATGCGCTGGGCCATGGTCGCCTCGTCCACCAGGAAGGCGTTCGCGATCTCGGCCGTGGTCAGGCCGCCGACCGCCCGTAGCGTCAGCGCGATCGCCGAGGCTGCGGTCAGCGCCGGATGGCAGCACATGAACAGCACGATCAACGTGTCGTCCCGATCGGAGACGTCTGCCGCCGGCGGCTCCTGCACGCGCCAGGCTCTCCCGGTGTCTCCGGGACTGTTCGCTTCGCCAGCTGGTCGATCAGCCGGCGCTCGGCGGTCTGGATCAGCCAGCCGCGCGGCTTCTCCGGGACACCGTCTCGCGGCCAGTGCACGGCGGCCGCGAGCAGCGCCTCCTGGACAGCGTCCTCGGCCGCGTCGAAGTCGCCGTACCTGCGAACGAGCGTGCCGAGGACCTGCGGCGCCAACTCGCGCAGCAGGTCCTCGGCACCGGGCGGCACGTTCAGTGCCCGCCGCCTACCTGTTGCAGGAACGCCTCCATCTCGGCGACGTCGGACGGAGCGTCGTCCATCACCTGCCGCACCTGGATCGGCTGCTGGGTCGCAACGCCGCCGGGCCCCGGCACGGCCGAGATCTTCGCCGCGATCTCGATCGCCCGCGCCTCCGACTCCACGTCGACGATCTGGTAGCCGGCCAGCCACTCCTTGAACTCCTGGAACGGCCCGTCGGTGACGACGGCGGCGGTCACGCCGTCAGAGGTCACGATCTTGGCCAGGTCGGGCCCGGCCAGAACCTCGGACTCGACCAGCTCGCCGCTGCCGACGAGCTCCTTGTGCAGGGCCCTGTAGTAGTCCAGGTGCGCCGTGATCTCCTCCGGCTTCCACTCCTCCATGGGCGTCTCGACGACGCCTCCCTCGAAATTGACCGCCAGTAGGTATCTGGTCATCTCACTCCTCCGTCTCTGGGCCGTGGGCCCAACTCGGCACTGTCGCAATGAGAACGGAGCCCGCGGTCCGTTCTCGACATCCACGCGGGTCGACCGCGATCTCGGAGTACGCTTTCCGGATGAGCGCCAGTCTGCCCCTTCGGACCGAGTCGCGGGAGCTCGTTGCCGAGTCTCCCGGCGCTGCGCGCGCGACGGCCGAGGAACTCATCTCGCAGGCGTGGATCGACCGCGACATCAGCTGGCTCGAGTTCAACCGCCGCGTCTTGCACGAGGCGCTCGACGACCGCACGCCGCTGCTCGAGCGCGTCAAGTTCCTCGCCATCTTCTCGTCGAACCTGGACGAGTTCTTCCAGAAGCGGATGGCGCTCATCCGGCCGATGCCAGAAGACACGAGCCTCGCCGCGCAAGAGCGCCGCGAGCAACTCCTGCGCACCAGGGAGCTGGTCATCTCGATGCTGGCGCAGCAGGCCGCCTGCTACGCGGAGGTGCTCCGCCCGCAGCTCGCCGAGCACGGGGTACACCTCGTCGGCTGGGACGATCTCGCGGAGGAGCAGCAGGCGGAGGCGTCGGCCGTCTTCGACACCGAGATCTCGCCGGTGCTGACCCCGCTCAGCCTCGACGCTGCGCATCCGTTTCCCTACGTCTCGAACCTCTCCACGTCCTGGGCGTTTCGCCTCGACGATCCGGTGACCGCCGAATCGGTGCTCGTGCGAATGAAGGTGCCGAGGGAGCTGCCGCAGTGGCTGCGCGTGCGAGCCGGGGTGAAATCGCCGGAACGCGTCTTCGTCAGCCTCGATCAGGTGATCGCCGCGAACGCACCGAAGCTGTTCCCGGGACTCGTGATCCGGAGCGCAAGCCTGTTCAGAGTCTGTCGCGACGCCGAGGTCGAGCTCGACGACGAAGGTGTGAGCAAGCGCGCGCTGGTCGAGCGGGAGCTGCAGCAGCGGCGCTTCGAACCGGTCGTCCGGCTCGAGCTGGAGCCGAATGCCGATCCGGGGATGGTCACCGAGCTGAAGGGGCGCTTCGCACTCACCTCGGACGACATCTACGAGATGAGCGCCCTGCTCGACTACACGACGCTGTTCGAGATCGCCGGGCTCGAGATCGAGTCCCTGCGCGACCCGCCGTGGACGCCGCTTCCGCCAACCGGGCTCGAGGTCGGGGAGGGCGACATCTTCTCGGCGATCCGGGCCGGCGACATCCTGCTTCACCAGCCGTACGACAGCTTCTACGCCGGCGTGGAGCGGTTCATCCGCGAGGCCGCGGACGATCCGCTCACGGTGTCGATCAAGATGACCGTCTACCGGGTGGGCGACGACACCCCGTTCGTCCAGTCCCTGATCCGGGCCGCGGAGGCGGGCAAGCAGGTTGCGTGCGTGATCGAGCTGAACGCGCGCTTCGACGAGGAGCGCAACCTGCACTGGGCGCGCGAGCTCGAGAAGGTCGGAGCCCACGTCGTGTTCGGAGTCAGCGGGCTCAAGACGCACAGCAAGACGGCGCTCGTCGTCCGGCAGGAGGACAGGATGCGCTGCTACGCGCACGTGGCGACCGGCAACTACCACACGCGCACGGCGAGGCTGTACGAGGACGTAGGGCTGCTCACCGCGAACACCGCGATCACGAGCGACGTCGTCACGCTCTTCCACTTCTTGACGGGGCGCTCCCGTACGCCGTCGTTCCCGACCCTGCTCGTGGCTCCGCTCTACATGCGCCCGCGGTTCGTCGAGCTCGTCGAGCGCGAGATCGAGAACCACGAAGCCGGACGCCCGGCACGGATCGTCTGCAAGATGAACCAGCTCGAGGACGTCGAGATGTGCGGCCTGCTGTCGCATGCGTCGCAAGCAGGCGTGCCGATCGACCTGATCGTCCGCGGCCTCTGCTGTCTCGCCCCCGGGGTTCCCGGCTTGACGGAGAACATCCGCATCCGCTCGATCGTCGGCCGCTTCCTCGAGCATTCGCGGATCTTCCACTTCGCCGCCGGCTCCGAAGACCCGCTCGAAGGCGAGTTCCTGATCGGCTCGGCCGACTGGATGCACCGCAACCTGTCAGAGCGCGTCGAGGCGGCCGTCCCGATCGTGGAACGGCGGCTCCGCGCCCGGCTCTGGGAGATCCTCGAGGTCTGCCTGTCCGACAGGCGTAACGCATGGCAGATGCAACCGGACGGCAGCTACCGGCAGCTCCGACCCGAACCGGACGACGCCGCCGGCTCCGAGGGCACGCACACGACGATGATGCGGCTCGCTCGGGCCCGGCACGGCGTCTAGCGCTCAACAGTCGGGGCTCCGTCGCCGGCGCGCGAACGAGGGACGAGGATCGACCACTCCGGTCGAAGATCGTGTGAGGCGGTGTTGTGCATGCCGGTTCTCCTTCGGTGGTCTCGGTTTCCGATTGGGTCTCTCGGGATCAGGCCGCGAGCGGCCGTTCGCCCTCGGGGTGGTCTCCCGCGTCCACCTCGGCGAGGAGCCGGCGCGGGTCGAACGGGTCTGCCTTCAGGATCGGACTGCCGTCCGAGTCGAACCATTCGCCACGGGGACGGTCGTAGGAGAGCTCGATGCCGTTCCCGTCCGGATCGTGCAGGTAGACCGCGACGGTCCCACCGTGATCCAGGGCGCCGTCGAGCGGGTACCCGGACTCGAGCAGCCGGCGAACGACGGCGGCGAGAGCCTCCGCGTCCGGCAGCAGGATCGCAAAGTGGTGCAGGCCGGTGTGCCCGGCCGGCGGCGGCGATCCGCCGTCGGTCTGCCAGGTGTTGAGGGCGACGTGATGGTGGTAGTCGCCGGCCGCCAGGAACGCGGCCCCGTCGAGCCGACCGCCGGACCGTACACGGCCACGCCCAGCCCGAGCAGGTCGCGGTAGAAGGCGGTGGCGCGATCCAGATCGGCGACGCGCAGGTGCACGTGGCCGATGCGGGCCTCGGGATGAATCTGCGGCTGTACGGACATCGTTCTCCTTCGTGGGCGTCGAGTTCGGCTCGTGCATGCACTGTGGGCCAGCCGGCAAGCCGTTCGCACCGTGGCGACTCCCCTGTCTTTTCTCAGAGCCATCCGGAAGTGGACGGCGCCTTCTCCCGCTCGCGGAACCGAGTTAGGCTGGCTGGGGCGCCCAGGAGGGAACCGTCAGGAGGGAGAAGCGATGATCGACCACGTAACTGCGACCGTCGGCGATTTCGAGCGCGCAAAGCGCTTCTACGAGCAGGCACTCGCGCCGCTCGGCTACTCGGTGCAGATGGAGTTCGACGGCGCCGCCGGCTTCGGCAGCGGCGAGGGGATCCCCGATTTCTGGATCGGCTCGAACCCGGAGCGCGGTGCAATGCACGTCGCCTTCACGGCAAGCGATCGCGCGGCGGTGGACGCCTTCTACCAGGCGGCGATGGCGGCCGGTGGGAAGGACAACGGCGCACCGGGCGTGCGCCCGCATTACCACGAGAGCTACTACGCGGCCTACGTCCACGACGCCGACGGCAACAACATCGAGGCCGTCTGCCACCGGCCGCAGTGACTGTCCGCCTCCGCCGGCCGGCCGTCTGCATGGAGATCGCGGCCCGCACGTAGAGCTCCAGGAATGATCCGTGCGCCCGGCGTCGGCTCTCCGATCGCGGTCGCGCTGGTCGCGGTCGCCGTCGGGATCGCCTTTGCGGATTCCTCGATCGTGGTGCTGGCGCTGCCGGAGCTGTACGCACGCTTCCAGACCACGATCGAGGGAGTGGCGTGGGTGGTGACCGCGTACAACGCCGCCGTCGCGGTGGCGGCCTTGGCGCTCGTCTTCTTCGTCGACCGGCTGCGCGCCGTGACCGTCCTCGCGCTCGGATTGCTCCTCTTCACGGCCGCCTCGATCGCCTGCTCGTTCGCAGGGAGCCTCTCGTTTCTCGTCGGAGCTCAGGTGCCTGCAGGGCGTGGGGGCAGCATTGCTGCTGGCGGGCTCCCTGCCGGTGCTGGCGGCGCTGACGGGCTCGGCCAGACGCGGCGCGACCGTCTGGACGTTCGCCGGCACGTTCGGCGCCGCCATCGGGCCGGCACTCGGCGGTGCAGTGACACAGGCGTTCGGTTGGCGGGCGATCTTCGCGGTCCAGGCGCCGTTGGCTGCCCTCGGGCTCTACGCCGTCGTCGCCGCCCGTGTGACGCCGGCTCCCGAGGAGGGCCGGCGGCAGTCACTCGTGCGCACGGTCCCGGCGAACCTGTGCATCGGCCTCGTGTTCGGCGCGCTCGTCGGTGTGCTCTTCCTCTCGGTGCTGCTCGTGATCACCGTCTGGGGCTACTCGCCGATCGCGGGGGCCGCCATCGTCAGCGTCCTCCCCGCCGCCACGCTGGCCGCCCGTCCGCTGGAGAGGCGGCTGCCGGCACTGGCGGCGGCCTGCGGAGGAGCGGCCCTGCTGTCGGCGGGACTCGTTGCACTGGCGCTGTTGCCGTCGGCAAGCGTCGGATTCGCACTGGGTGCACTCACGTTGTGCGGCGTAGGGCTCGGCCTGTCGATCCCGGTCTTCTCCCGTGCTGCGTTGGACCTCGGCGCCGGGTTGACCCGCAGCGGGACGCTCACGATCGGCATCCGGAGCCTCGGCCTGGTGCTGGCGCTCGCCTCCATCGCCCCTCTGCTCGCATCGGAGCTGCCGCCGGCCGGCCACCGAGCGGAGCTGAAGGCGACCGCCGTGCTGCTCGACGCGCCCGTCGGCCTCTCCAGCAAGGTGCCCGTCGCGCTCGACGCCCGCGCCGAGTTCGCGCGCGCTCGTGCCGGCGAGATCCCTGATCTCGCGCGGCCGTTCGACGCACACGGCGCGCGCAACGATCCGAAGCTCGCCGCGGTGCGCGACGAGCTGGTCGGCGCGATCAAGGAGACGATCACGCGCGCCTTCCGACCCGCCTTTCTGCTCTGCGCAGCGTTCGCAGCCGCGGCGCTCGTGCTCGCCGTGCTCTTTCGCCGCCGGGGCGTCGTCGCTTGATCCGGACACGCCTGACTCCGGCAGTCGCGATCCTCGCCGGGCTGCTCGTCGCCGCCGTCACCCTGATCGCGGTCGAACTGGCCAAGGGTGCGGCGGGCGGCGGCTCCGCAGTGGCGAGCCCGTGCAGCCCTCGCGCGCCGTTTCCCGGGTCGGGGATCGACGCGACGATCCAGCGGATCGTCCTCGACGGGCTGGACAACGCCGCCTGCCGCCTCCACACGACACGCGAAGAGCTCACTCTCTCGCTCGGCCCTGACAGCGGCGCGGGCCGGCGCTGGGACCAGCACACGATCGAGGTGGCAGTCCGCGCCGGCATGCTGCATGCGGTCGACGAAGCGGTGCGCCGCGGCGACATTCCCGCGTTCCTCGCGCCGACGATCCGCCGGCTCGTCGAGACACTCCCCCTCGAGAGGCTGATCGAGGGCGGCATCAGCCTGAGCGACCTTCTCGGCTAACCGAGGTGGTCGGGGGAGCGCAGGCCCGAAACCTGGGCCCGGCCCCGAACCGCACGCGGGAACACGCTGGGCTCGACGCGAAGCTCGAGCAGGAACGTCGAGCCCTCGCCCTCCGTCGACTCGACCCAGATCCGGCCTCCCATGCGGTTCACGAGCTCGCTGCAGATGTAGAGCCCGAGGCCGGTACCGCCGACCCCGCGCGTCATCTGCGGGTCGAGGCGATAGAACTTCTCGAAGATCCGTGATTGCTCGTCGGCCGGGATTCCGATGCCTTCGTCCTTCACGAAGAAGATCACCCCTTCCTCGTCCGAGGACTGTCCCGACTCGAGCCCGACCGTGATCCGGCCCCCGTCGGGCGAGTACTTGATCGCGTTCTCGATCAGGTTCACGAGCACCTGCCGCACCTTGTCGCGGTCTGCCGAGACGAGCGGCACGCTCTCGTCGGCCGGCCGTTCGAGCACGATGCCCGCCGGTGCGTAGGCTCGCGCGGCCTCGACGACGCGGTCGGCCAGATCGACCGGGTCGAACGGCTCGGTACCGAGATCCACTCGCCCGGCGTCGAGCTGGTTCGCAAGGAGGATCTCGTTGACGATCCGGCCGAGGTGATCGGACTCCTCGGCGATGAGCGAGACGAATCGGTCGCGACCGGCCTCGTCGAGGGCGAAGTCGTGACGGAGGAGCGTCTGTGCGGCCCCGTACACCGCAGCGAGCGGGGTGCGGAGCTCGTGTGAGGCCGTGGCGATGAAGTCGGCCTTCAGCTCTTCCAGCTCGCGGATCTCGGTGACGTCGCGGAACGCATAGACCGTGCCGCCGAAGAACTCGACGCCCGAGATCGCGATCCAACGCTCCCCCTGCTCCGTCTCGATCGGGATCATCATTTCCGGGTGGCCCGGGTTGGGAGCAGCCGAGACCGGCACCGACTCGACGGCCTCTCCCCAACCGGGTATCGCCTCCGCCGCCGACCGCCCGACCACGTCGGCCGCCGCGATCGCGGTGATCTTCTCCGCCGCCGGGTTCCAGAGCCGGACGTTGCCGGTCCGGTCGAGGAGGAGGACGCCGTCGGCGACGTACGTGAGGACACGCGCGGCGTCGGTTCGCGCCTCGACCTCGCTGTAGAGGCGGGCTCGGTCGATCGCGATGCCGGCTCGGACCGCGAGATCGTCTGCGAGCGCGAGCTCGTCCGCACCGTAGACGGGCCCGGGAGGCGTCCGTGCGAGCGTCAGCGCACCGAGCGTTCGCCCTCGGCTCCGGATCGGCACGCAGATGACCGACACCGCCCCGCCCGGCAGCTCCGGCTCCCGCTCGTCAGGGTCGGCCCCGCCGAGCGGGGGGAGCACGAGGGGCCGTCCGTCCCGTACCGTCGCTCGAACCACGCTGCCCGGCTCGCGCCCGGGCTCGGCGCCCCGCGTCTCGGCGCGGGCGACCGCCATCCGAGTCAGCTCTCCGCCCTCCTCGACCGCGTCGACCGTGCACCAGTCCGAGAGATCGTGCACCACCAGCTCGGCTGCCCGCTGGACCGACGCCTGAAGATCGATCGTGGCGGCGAGAACCTCACCGACGTCCCGCAGGAGGTCGAGGCGTCCCTGCTGGACGACGTTCGCCGTCGCGGCCAAGCGCTCGGCGCCGCGTAGGCGCTCTCGCTCCGCGTCCGCGCGCTTCCGTTCGCTGATGTCGAGGAGAAACGTCTGCGTGTAGAGCGGAGTGCCCGACGCGTCCTTCACCGTGGAGGTCTCCTCCCGGATCCAGACGACCCGACCGTCGCGGGCGACGAGCCGGTACTCGTCGTCGTGCGGCACTGCGCCTCCGTCGACGGCGTCTCGTGTGGCGAGCACCGCCTCCCGATCGTCGGGATGCACGAGCGTCGAGAAGAGCCCCGGCTCCGCCTGGCATTCCCCCGGCGAGTAGCCGAGCAGCGGCTCGACCTGAGGACTGAGGTAGAGAATCGAGCTCCGGTCGCCCGGAGTCGAGAGCCACGTGACCAGAGGGATGCTCTCGGCGAGAGCGCGGTACCTCGACTCCGTCTGGCGGATCTCCCGCTCGGCCCGGGCGGTCTCGGCTTCGCGAACGGCATCGAGCCGCCCCTCCGCGTCCTCCCGGGCCAGCTCGGCGCGACGCCGCCGGTCTCCGGCCACTCCGACCGCGAGCGCAAGAGCCACCCAGGCGGGAAGCACGAGCGCCACGGCGGGTTCGCGGTCCACGACGACGACGAAGAACAGCACCCACCCCGACGCGGCGACGAGGAGGCCCGCCCACGGCCCCGCCAGAAGGGCGACCAAGGCGGCGACGAGGATCACGAGAGCGGCCGACAGATCCGGCGCGGCGACGTCCGTCGCCCAGAACGGAACGGTCGCGGCCGTCACGAAGACGAGCCCGAGCGCGACCACGAGCAAGGGACGGGCTATCTGCGAGACCACTCGCGACACGGGCGACGCGCGTGAGCCTAGCCCCACGGTGGTCGGGTTACAAGGCGTTGTGGGAACCTCGGACAGGTTTCTCCCGGCGGCGCGCGTCGATGGTCTCGTGTGGTCTCCATGGTCGGAGCCGACTCATTTCGCGCCGGGCGGCAGTTCCCTGCCCACAACTCGCGACCGTTAAGGTTCCGCGATGCGACGGGGGTCGAACCTGGCGAGCCGGGCCCTGCTCGCGCTTGTGCTGGGTGCCGTCTTCCTGACGCTGGCCGTCGGCTCGGGCGCAACGAGCACGAACGTCGCGGCGCGGGCCGGCTGCCCTGCGGCCAAGGGCACCGCAGCAGTGGCCGCCCCTCGCTTCGTGCGGACGATTGCAACCGGCGAGACGGGCTGGTTCTCGTCTCCCGGGCTCGTCGACCTGAACGGAGACGGCCGCCTGGAGATCGTCGCGCCGTTCTACTCCACCTTCGTCTTCGACGCGAAGGGGCGCCGGCTCGGCAAGGGCACGGCGACCAAGGGGCGGGTCTATCCTCCGGGCGCCGTCGCCGACCTCGACGGCGACAAGGTGCCGGAGATCGTCGTCGCCGGCAACGAGGGGACCGTGGCTGCCTACGAGTTCGTCGGCGGTCGCCTCCGGGTCAAGCGCGGCTGGCCCGCCTCGACCTGCAGCGGCGGCCAGTGCCCCGAGGCGCGCGGGCTGGCTGCGGCAGACCTCGACGGAGACGGCCGCGTCGAGGTCGTCGTGACGACGACCAACACCTCGCCGACCGGATCGCAGGTGTTCGTGTTCGACGCGTCGGGGCGGCTGTACCGGCCGAAGGGTGCGCCGGCGACCGCGTGGCCGCGCTTCAACAGGCTGCCCGGGAAGGGCAATGACGCCGGCTTCAACGGTGTCGGCAACCACGGCTACGGCGCCTACGGCGAGAACGTCGGAATCGGCAACCTCGACGACGATCCGCAGCTCGAGATCGTCGTCACGTTCGACAACCACCAGATCAACGTCTTCAACGACGACGGCACCTCGGTCCTCGCCTCGCCCTGGTACACCAATCGGCAGACCGGCTTCGTCGGCCGCCGGCTCGGCTGGGGGCAGTTCATCCGCTGGCTGAGCCCGGCGATCGAGGACAACCACTACCACCGGCATGTCGGCCCGTGGCCGGACGTCCGCTCGACGATGTGGCTGCAGTGGACGGCGTCGCCGCCGTCGGTCGCCGATCTCGACGGCGACGGGCGCAACGAGGTGATCGGCCTCCCGAACGCGGAGATGAAGGAGCCGTACGAGACACAGGCGTACGCGTTCGTGGTGCTGGACGGCGCCCAGCGCGGCGGCGCCCGCTCGGCGCGCAGGCACCCGGGATTCGTGACGCCGCCGCTGTCCGCCAAGCCGGCGGTGCGCGGCGACGGGGACTGGTATCCGCCGAGCGGGATCCCGGCCCCGACCCTCGTCGACATCGCCGGCGACCGCCGGCCGGAGATCGTGGCGTCGGTGCCCGACGGGTTCGTCTACGCGGTCGGCCCCACCGGCAAGCGGCTCTGGCGCTACGACTACGCGCACGGCGCGGCGAAGACGTTCGCGTCGGAGGTCGTGGCCGCCGACCTCAACCGGGACGGCACACCGGAGCTGATCTTCGGCACGTATGCACTTGCGCCCGGCTCCGGCCGGCTGGTCGTGCTGTCGGCCGCCGGCAAGCTGCTCTACGACGTTCGTCTGCCGAATCAACGTGTCGACGGGAACGGAGTCGGCGTCCCGGCGGCGCCGTCGATCGGCGACCTCGACGGCGACGGTCGGCTCGAGATCGTCCTCTCCACGTTCGACCACGGGATCGACGTCTTCCGCGTGCCGGGCTCGGGCACGAGCTGCCTGCCGTGGCCGACAGGCAGGGGTAACGCGCTCCGAAACGGCACAGGCCCCGCGACGGTGCGCTGACGCTCGCGCAGGGGACGCAACTCGCTCTCCCAGCCGGCGCCCGACGCCTCGGCTAGGTTCCGCGTTGCATGCGCCGCGACCTGGACAGGGTGGAGGCCGAGGAAGTCGCGGAAGGGCCGCGGCCGTTCAGGGCGCTCTACGAGCACTGGGAACGGCACCAGTGGTCGCCTCTCGTCATCGACTTCTCGATCGACGCCGCGACGTTCGCGGACCTGGACGAGAAAACGCGCGCCGGACTGATGCTCGTGTTCGCTCACCGCTTCCACGCGGAGTTCAACGTCGCCGCCCTGCTCGCGCCCTTCCTGCTCGCCGCCCCCGACTACGACATGCAGCTCCTGCTTGCGACGCAGGTTGCCGACGAGCACCGGCACATCGAGTCGGTGCTGCGCGTGTACTCCGACGTCTTCGGAGTCGAGGGCGGTATCGAGGCGGTCAAGGCACTCGCGGACGATCAGCTCGACCCCGTGGCGGCCTCGCTGTACGAAGCGCTCGACGGAGTCGTCAGGACGCTCGAGACGAGCCCCGACGAGGACAGCTTCCTGAGGGCGGTCGTCGCCTACCACCTGATCGCAGAGGGCTCGATCGGGCGCGCGAATCAAAACTTCGTCGCCGGGCAGTTCGACCGCATCGGCGCCTTCCCCGGGCTCCGCGAGGCTCAGCACCTCGCCGTGCGGGACGAGGTGCGCCACATCGGCATCGGCGTCTCCTACACTCGCCGGCGCCTCACGCAGGACGGCGTGCGCTCCCGGCCGCTGGTCGAGGAGATCGTCGAAGGCTTCGAGGCGCTGGGGGACAGCATCCTCGAGCACGCGCCCCCGGATGTGGTCGAACGTCTCGTCGGCGCGTACGGCGCCGAGCCGGCGACGCTGTGGGCCGAGGTCCGCCACCAGCTGGGTCTCCGCATGCGCTCGATCGGCCTCGCGCGGGACCGGTCGTAGCGGCTGCCCTCGGGGTCTACGGCGCGACGAGACGCTCCAGCCGGAGCTTGTACCAGAGCGCTCCCTCCGAGACGACCGTCCACCCGTCCTGCTCGAGCACGCCCAGGAGCTCGGCGCGAGCGCGCTGCGCGCCGGCGCCCGGCGCCTCCTCGGCGCGCAGACGGAAGTACCGGGAGAGGGCGATCGCCTCTTTGGATCCGCTGACGGTGACGTACAGCTGGCACTTGACGTACCCCCGCCAGAGCCTGATCTCACAGCGCTCGACCTGACGTTCGCTCGCTTGTCCCGGTGTGATTGGCCTCTGCCGCAGCTCGACCTCCCGGTCGCGCTGCTCGTGCTCGGACGCCGGGGCCGTTTGCATCCGATCGGCCAACCCTCCGAGCTGCAACGCGAGAGGCAGCTGCAGCGGCCGCTCCTGTTGGGCTCCGGCTCCCAGCTCCAGCCTCTCGAGGGGCGAATCGGGCGCCGGCGCGGCCGCCCAATTCGGCGCCGTCGAGGAGCCGCGGGGCTCCTCGACCACCGCGTGCTCCGGCACTCGTGCAGGCTCCGGTGCGAGCGGCGGCGCCGGGTGCAGCGCGTCGAGCAGATCGTCGCGCGGCTCAGGTGCGGCTGGTTGTGTTCGTGGGGCGTCCGGGTCGCGCGGCCCTCGAAGACGACCAAAGCCCACCGTCACAGGGCTCCGCACGAGCACGATCGAAGCCACGGCGACGAGGGCCGCGAGCAGCGCGCCCACGAGCAGCACGTTCCGGAGCAGGGTCGACCCGGGCGCATTCGATTGGGGCGCCTTCACTTGGGTTGCAGCGGGCTGCCCGGCCTCCCGGGCCTGGGGCCTGGTCTGCGTCTGTTGAGGGGCGCTCGGCCGTTGCTCGAGCGGATACGACTTCCACAACAAGGACGGCGGCCGGGGCGCCTTCCCCTGACCGGCGCTTGCTTGCGGGATCGAGATCCAGCCGGCGGGCGCGAGCAACGCTGCCAGCAGCCAGAGCGAGATCAGACGACCGGGACGAACAGTGCTGCCACTCATCGGACCGTCACCGGCGTGCCGATCGGCATCAACGCCGCCAGGCGAAGAATGGCGCCGTTGCGCAGACGGATGCACCCGTGGGAGACGCGGCCGGGGAGACGCTGCGGCTCGTCCGTCCCGTGGATGCCGATGAAGCCGCCGTCGGGCCAGTCGGTGAGCTCGGCCGACCGGGCGGTCGTCCCGAACGCGACCGGGCCGTAGAACGGACTCGCGTAGCGAGTCAGCTCGCTGCGAACGGTGAACTCGCCGGCCGGGGTCGGCCACGCTTCCCTTCCGACGCCGACCGGTGCGCTGAAGACCGCGGTTCCGCCCCGGTACAGCGTCGCCCGCAGCCGCGCGCGGTCGACGACGAGATGGGTGTTCACCGTTTGATAGGGCCCGAGCGAACGCCGGCCGACCCACCCCACGCTGCCGTTCGGGAGCACCGGCAGCCGAACCTGGACCCACAGGCGGCCGTCGGTCCCCGTTCGCGTCCGCAGCACGGTCAGCGCGTTCGGCGTTCCATCCGGGGTCGAGGTCGCGAGCTCGGCTACGACGGCTGAGCCGGCGCTCGGCGAGGCGAGGGCGACGGTCGGCCTGCTGACGACCGTCCAGCGCGAGAGGTAACGCCCCGAGGCGAGCCGCTCCGGCCGGCCGACCTTCAGCGCCGGCGCGGGCGCAGCGGGAAGCGCAGCGAGGTCGGCGCCGACCGTGGTCTCCTTCTCGCGATGGCCGACGCCCAGGCCTGCCCCGAGCAGGCCGGCAAGGATCGCGGCGGCAAGCGCCGCCGCCAGGCGAGTGCGGCCTCTCATGTCAGCCGGTGTACTTCGGCTTCTCGCTGGCCTTCATCCGAGGCTTGGAGACGATGAAATGCGTCGAGGCGACGATGCGGTTGATGCTTGCCCGTGACGCCGGCTGATCGAAGGCGCGCAGCGCCGGCGTGATACCGAACAGCTGGCGCATCCACGCCGCGTGCCGCGCCTCGACTGAGTGGATGCCGACGGCGGACGCGAGCACGGCGTCGGACTGCAGCTTGGGTGCCTGCCCCTTGTAGGCGGCGACCGCCAGATCCTCGAACGCGACCGCCGTCTTCAGAAACGGCTGCTGCTGCTCGGTCGTCCCCTGGAAGTCGAACGTGGGCCGCTTGACCGCCTGCGACCCGAGCAGCTTCTGGAACGCCTTCACGTGCGCCCGCTCGGTGGCGCCGACGACCCGCGACGCCTCGGCCGTCTTGCCCGTGAGCGCTCCGCTTCGCTCGGCCTCGGTGTAGAAGGACGACTGGAGGTATTCGAGCACGAGGGCGTAGTTCAGGATGTCGACGTCGGAGGCCGACAACCCGGCGGCGCCGGCAGCCGGGACGCGGGCCAGGAAGAGTGCTCCACCACCCGAGACCGTCAGCCCGAAAAGCCGCCGGCGGGACAGCGTCACCTCGGCCCGCGACCTGGTCTCGGCGAGGGCACCGTCACGGTCGACCGCAGCCAGGAACTCGTCGAAGCAGTCGAAGCCGTCCATCGCTACGCCCGGAGCCCCAGAGCGTGCAAGGCCGCCGCGGCCTGCTGCGCGGTCATCGGCCGGTCGACGGGATCGGGCGCGGCGACCTTCCCCACGATCGCACGCACCCAGGCGGCATGGCGCGCCTCGACCGAGACGATCTCCGCCGCGGCGGCGAGGGTGGGCTTGGTCAGGTTCGGCGCCTGTCCGTTGTAGGCCGCAACGGCGACGTCTTCGAGCTCGATGGCCGCCTGTGCGAACGCGGCGGCGCTCTTCGTCTTCCGGCCGAAGTCGAACGACGGCCTGGGAAGAGCTTTGGCGCCGAGCGCCTTCCGGATCGCGGCCAGGTGTTGACGCTCGTGGCCCAGCGCCGTCTGAGCGAAGTCGCGTAGATCGCCCCGGAGGCCTGCCTGTCGGAGCGCCCGCTCGTAGAAGGCAACCTGCGTGTACTCGAGCTGCAGCACCAGCTGCAGGACCCTGGTGTCCTGCGCCGGCGAGGGCGAGGCGAATGCATTGCCGGGGCGGAACAGCCTGCCGAGCAGAGGAACCGAGGCAACCGCGCCGGCGACGGCGACGGTCGCGATCAGCCCGCGTCGGGAGGACCCGTCGCCGACGGGCTCCTCCTTGCACCGCTCGACCTCCGGGACGGCAGTCTCCGCAGACACCAATAGCCACTCCCGTCATGGACCGCAGGACCCCTGACGCCTGCTACTTCTTACCGCACCGTCGAGCAGGAGACAACCCTTCGTCCGGATCGGGAAGTGAGGCAGGCACCGGCTCACGAGAATCTTAGGCTGGCTCTCAAGAGAATCTTAGGCGGGCGTGGTGTTCTTTCTCGTAACGAGAAAGGAGGTAACCATCTCTCCACGCACAGTGATCGCGGTACTCGTTGCCGGCAGCGCACTCGCCGCCGGCGCCGGGGGCGCGCTGGCGGCATCCGGCGGTGACTCTCCGTCGACGGGGAACGCGCCGGTGGCGACCACGACGCCCACCACGCCGACCACGCCGACCACGCCGGGCACGACGCCGCCGGCGCACTCCGGCGGGAACTGCCCCAACATGGGCTCCGACTCGGGTTCGAGCTCGAGCTCGCAGGACGGGTCGATGTCGTACGGCAGTCCCTCGGTCTGAGCCGCTCAGCGGCCAGACGCCGCGGCGTCCTTCTCCTCGCCGCCGCCCTCCTCCCCGCATGCGGCGGCGGCGGGGAGCAGACGTCGCGGCAAAGCGAAGGCCTCGTCCCGATCGGCGAGGGCATCGACGGGCCGTCCAGGGCGACGGCAACCGTCTACGCCACGGGCGTTCCGCACGCCGCGGCGTTTGCGTGGGACACACGTGGCCGTCTGTGGGTCGCCGCCTCGGGGGCGACCGAGCACGACTCGGACGGCGTCTACCTCGTGGCGGCCCGGGGCGCTCGCCCGGTGAAGGTCGCCGGCGGGCTGACGGCGCCGCTCGGCCTCGTCTGGGTCGGGCGCACGCTCCTCGTCAGCTCGCTCGGACGCGTGACGGCGTTCGGGCAGCTGCGCGGGACACGTTTCGGGACTCGCAGGACGATCCTGCGCGGTCCAGTCGCCGGAGGCGAGAACAACAACATCGTCCTCGCGCCCTCTGGGCGCCTGGTGATGGGCGTCTCGGCGTCGTGCGACCACTGCACTCCCGGCTCGAGATGGTCGGCGGCGATCGTCTCCTTCCGTCCCGACGGAAGCGGCCTGCGGCTCGTCGCGCGCGGGATCCGCGCCCCGTACGGACTCGCCTTCGACCGGGGCACGGGCGACCTCTTTGCCAGCATGAACCAGAGAGACGACCTCGGCTCGGCAACTCCGGGCGACTGGCTCGGCCTCGTCCGGCAAGGCCAGGACTGGGGCCTCCCCCGCTGCTACGGCCAACAGTCGAGCGCCTGTGCGCGGGCGCCGAGGCCGGTGGCCGTGCTGGACCGGCACGCGGCCGCGGGAGGCGTGGCGCTCGTCCCGGACGGAACGGGACGACGGAGCGCTTCGGCGCTCGTCGCCGAGTGGCAGCTCGGGAAGGTGCTGCGCGTGCAGCTCAGGAGATCGGGCGCCGGCTACCGCGGGACGGCGGCACCCTTCCTCTCGGGTCTCGTGCATCCGCTGCCGATCGTCGTCGCAGCCGACGGCGCCGTCCTGGTCGGCGACTGGGGCACCGGCAAGATCTACCGCGTCAGCGCGCCCTGATCTCAGACGGACGGCGGGGTGGTCGAGGGCGCTCGGCTCCTCACGGTTCGCGCGCGACCACCCCGCACTGTCTCGGCTGACTCCGACCTACGCGAGCGCCTTCTGCTTCAGCGCGTCGTACTCGGCCTGCGTGATCGCGCCCTGGTCGAGCAGCTGCTTTCCCTTGGCGATCTGCTCGGCCGGATCGGCCTGCGCCGCGACCGTCTTGACGTAGTCGTCCACCTGAGCCTGCGCCTGCTGCGCCTGCCGGGTGTTCCGGTCCGCGATGCCGTCGTGCTCGACGAGCAGGTAGATCAGCACGCCGAAGTAGGGCAGCACGATCACGAAGATGATCCAGAGCACCTTGACCCAGCCTGAGATGTCGTTCCGCCGGAACAGGTCGGCGAAGACGGTGATCAGCAGCCAGAACCAGATCACCCAGGCGAAGAACACGAGCAGCGTCCACATCACGTCGAGGAATGGGTATGAGGTAGCGAGCACGAGCGTCTCCTTTTGCCGTGTCGAGTGGGCCATGCAACGCTAACCGGTTTTCGAGAGCCGCAAGCGTTCAGCCGGTATTCACGCGTGCGGCGCGCGTTCCTGCGTGCCGCCGCCCGAGGCTTGATGTGAAACTGGGGTGCGTGCGGGGATGGGCCAGATCACGCGGTTCAGCCGGATCGGGCGCAACGCGTAGTGGTGCTACGGGGAAGCCCGAGCCGGCTGAACCGCGCCGTGTCTGGCACACCAGCCGTGCGTGCCGGAGTTTCACATCAACCCTCTAGCCCTCCGGGTCTCTCGCCAGCGAGGCTACGCCTCGACCGGCTCGGAGTCGGACGCGACGTCGCGGAGTGGCGCGATCAGCCTGCCGTCGCGCATGGCGAGCCGCGTCGGCGCCCGGCCGGCCAGGTCCGCGTCGTGCGTGGCGACGACGACCGTCGCGCCGTGGCTGCTCGCGAGCCCGGCCAGGAGCTCGATCACGTCGGCGCCGGTCCGGGAGTCGAGGTTCCCGGTCGGCTCGTCCGCGAGGATCACGCGCGGGCCGGAGACGAGGGCTCGCGCAATCGCGACCCGCTGCTGCTCGCCTCCCGAAAGGTGTGCCGGCAGGTGCGTCGCCCGGTCGGCGAGACCGACCTCCTCGAGCAGGGCGAGCGACCGGCTGCGGAGCTCGCCGGAGTCGACGCCGGCGGGCGCGAGGCCGGCCTCGACGTTCTCGAGGGCGGTCAGCGTGGGGATCAGATTGAACTGCTGGAAGACGAAGCCGAACGCGTTCAGCCGCAGATCGGCCAGCTCGCGGTCGGCGAGCGCGCCGAGGTCGCGGCCCTCGAAGAGGACGCGGCCGGCGCTCGGGCGGTCGAGCGCACCGAGCAGCTGCAGCAACGTCGTCTTGCCGGAGCCGCTCGGGCCTTCGAGCGCGACGAACTCGCCCGCCCCGATCTGCAGGTCGACGCCGCCGACGGCCTCGATCGTCGTCGGGCCGCGCTGGAAGAACCGCTTGGCGCCCGTGATCTCGTAGAGAACGGCGCCCACCTACTCGACCTGCCTGAGAGCGTCGGCGGGCCGCAGACGCGAGGCGCGGAGCGCGCCGGCGGCGCCGGCGATCAGGCCGCCGACGACCGCGAGAGAGAAGCCCACGAGAAGCACGCCGACGAGCGATCGGCGCGGTCAGCGCGACCTGGTCGGTGACGGTGCGCGCCGTCACCTGGCCGAGGCCGAAGAAGCCGTCGCCGCCGCCGGTGTGCGAGCTCGCCGTCAGCGTCGGGCCGAACGCCCCGATCGCCGCGGTCACGAGGATCCCGAGCGCGACACCCAGCAGGCCGCCGAGCAGGCCCTGCGCCAGCGACTCGCCGGCGACCTGGCGCACGACGAGCCACTGCGTCCAGCCGAGCGCCTTCAGCGTGCCGAGCTCGCGCACCCGCTTGCCCACCGACGAGAGCGTCAGCAGGACGGCGAGCAGGAAGGCGGCGGCCGCCACGAGCACGGCGAGCGCCGTCCCGAGCCGCTTCGAGAGGTTGGACGCGTCGACGAGCGAGCCGCTGATCGAGTCGGCCACCTGCTTCGCGCTCGCGACCTGGGCGCGCGGGAACTCCTTCTCGATCTGCTGCTGCACCTCGCCGACCGAGGACGCCGTTGGTCGGCGCGCACGAGCACGACGTTGACGGCGCCCTTCTGGCTCGCGAGCTTCTGCAGCTGCGCCGAGCGGCACGTAGACGTCGGCGGTCTGGCCCCCGAGCGGCGGGCGCACGAGGCCGACGACGGTGAACGTCGTGCCGTTGAGGTCGAGCTTCGATCCGACCTTGAGGCCCTGCCGGCTTCGCGTAGGAGCTCGCCACGAGAGCCTCGTGCGAGCCGGAGCGGCGAGCCAGGAACCGGCCGCTCGAGACGAGGGCCGGCGTGACGACCCCGATCCCGGGCTTGGCCGGGTCGACACCCGCGATCGTGTAGGCGGAGCTCTTGATGTTCGTCTGGGGTGGGTTCACGACCTGCTGCAGCGTCTGCTCCGGCGTCGTCACCGTCGCGCGGAACCGCTGCAGCCGGGCCGGCAGGCACTTCCGGAACGCGCTCCGGTCGGCCGCTCCGCCGGCGGCCCTTCCGCCGCCGAGGCCGCCCCCGCCCCCGCCCGGTCCGATCCGGGCTCCGCCGCCGCCACCGGCACCGGCGCCGAACTGGACGCCCGCCTTCGTCGAGGCAGGCCTGCATCTTCGCGAACTCGGCCGCCGTCGGCGGCTTCGAGCTGCCGGTCGATCCGGACCTGCTGGCCGCCCGCCTTGATCTTGGCGACGATCTTCGGCACCGTCCCCTCCTGGTGGACTGCGGCGAGAACGAGGCCGCTCGAGACCGAGGCCACTCCCGGCACCTTCGCGATCTGCTGCGCCGAGCTCTCCGGGAAGGTGAGCTGCGTGCCCGGCAGGAAGAAGTCGTGAACGAAATGCGTCGCCGGGCTTGCCGAGCTTCGAGAGATCCGTGATCACGGACTGGTTCGCCTGGATCACCTCGCGGCCGCCCCCGAAGCCGCCTCCGCCGAAGCCTCTGCCCGCCACCCTGGCTCTGCTCGGGCGCGAGCGTCACGGTGAGGTCGGTGCCGATGCTCGACAGCGGATCGAGCGCCTTCGCCTGCGCCCGGTCGAGCCCGCGCGAGAGCGCCGAGACCGCAATCACGAGCGAGACGCCGACGGCCAGTCCGAGCACCGTCAGGATCGTCCGGCCCTTCCGGCGTACGAGCTCGCTGCGCAGGTAACCGAGGAAGAACATCAGCCGGCTCATCGAAGCAGCACGGGCTAAGAGCGCGGTAAGAAACGCAGGCCGGAGGGGCAAGCGCTCCCCACGCATCGGGGCCTGAGGCAGCGGCCGCCCGATCGGCCGCGGCGGCAAGAGACGATGAGGCGTTTGTCGCAAACTGCGCCCTGAACCTCGCGCCGCCACTTGCACCGAACGGGGCAGTTCGTGCACTCTCGCGCGCGAGGGCCCCACGGATCTCAAGCTCGGGATTTGGCCGCAAGTCCCTGTGCAAGCACCCGCCGCACACGCTTCGAGATCTGTGGGGCCTGCATTCGATTCTCAGCACACACGGCCGGGATGATCAAGATGGCTGTCCACTGTGTTGCCCGGCGGCAACCACCTGTTCGGACCAGCGAGCCGGCCGCGCCCCGGGGTTGCGGCCCATCCCGTTGCGCGCCGGCTCCTGTCCGGAGCCGGCCGGAAGACCGGCGGCTCCAGATCGGCCCCCGCCCGCGCCACGCAGCGCAGGGGAGTCCAGCCAAGGTAGCCAGCGTAGGCCTGTCGCCGCGACCCTCCCAAAACGCGGAGGGTCGGAACGCGGCGGGCGCGCCGGACCAGGCGCCGCATCCCAGGTCCGGCGTCGCCGCAGGTCCCGCCGCGATGCTGCCGTCGCGCCCTCCGCCGCAGGAGGGCTGTGTCGACGGTGAGCGGACTCTACGCCGTCCGGGGAGGAAACGGGGCCGGACGCGGCGGGAATCCGGTAGGAGCCTGCTACGCTGCGCTCGCCCGGTCGCGCTAGGCGGGGAGCTAGCGGTTCCCTGAACCCGCAATCCGCTCAAGCGGGGCCGAACGCCGTCCGAGGGGTGGGTCCCTCGGGAGCCTGGGCTCGCGCACGCAGCGTCGATGGTCGGGTTCCGTGCACTGGGAGCGTTCGAACCGCGTCAGGTCCGGAAGGAAGCAGCGCTAAGGACTCCCTCCCAGGTGACACGGGCAGGCTCGACCGGAGCCGGCGACGCGAGTTCCTCCCCGAGAATCGCCTCGAAGGCGGAGCGCGCGACCGGGCGTTTGCACCGGCGCCGCCTGACGAACGCCTTGCCTCCTCAACGAGGCATCGGTGCCAGTTCCGCCGGGCTTCGCCCGGCGGCACCGAGTCCGCCGGCCGAGGCCGGCGGGGGCGAAGGCCCCGGTGAGGGGGGCCGAGCCCAGCAAGCGCTCTAGCCGTAGAATCGATCCGGTGACTGCGCTCTACCGCAAGTACCGCCCCCAGACGTTCGAGCAGGTCGTGGGGCAGGAGGCCGTCACGCGCACGCTCACGAATGCGATCGACGGCGGACTCGTGCGCCAGGCCTACCTCTTCGCAGGGCCGCGCGGGACGGGTAAGACCTCGCTCGCGCGGATCCTCTCCAAGGGCCTCAACTGCGCCGAGGGACCGACGTCGACGCCCTGCGGCGTCTGCCACGCCTGCACCTCGATCTCGAGCGGGACGTCGCTCGACGTGATCGAGATGGACGCGGCCTCGCAGCGCGGGATCGACGACATCCGCGAGATTCGCGAGCGCGTCGTCCTGCAGCCGGTCGAGGGCGGCTCGAAGGTCTACATTCTCGACGAGGCGCACCAGCTCACCGACGCCGCGTGGAACGCGCTCCTGAAGCTGATCGAGGAGCCTCCGCCCCACCTCGTCTTCGTCTTCTGCACCACCGAGCTCCAGAAGGTGCTCCCCACGGTCCGCTCGCGCTGCCAGACGTTCGTCTTCCAGCGGCCGCGCCTGCCGGACATCGTCCGCTATCTGCGCTGGATCGCGGACGGCGAGGACCTCGACGTGCCCGACGGGGCCCTCGCCCTGATCGCGCGAGGCGCACGCGGCAGCTTCCGCGACGCCGGCTCGACGCTCGACCAGCTCTCGTCGGCGACGGAGGGCCGGATCACCGTTCAGGCGGTGCTGCAGCTGCTCGGCGCCGTCGAGGAAGAGGCGCTGTTCCGGCTCGTCGACCTCGTGATCGACCGCGACACCGCCGCGGCGCTGATATTCGTCGAAGAGCTCTCCGAGCAGGGGCAGGACCTCGGGCGGCTGATCACCGACCTGCTCGAGCACCTGCGGGCGCTGATGCTCGTCCAGCACATGGGCGAGGTGCCGGACGCGCTGCCGGTGACCGAGGAGACCCGCGAGCGACTGCGCGAGCAGGCGAACCAGCTCGGCGAGGCGACGGTGATCCGCCTGATCGACCTCCTGCACGTGGCCGTCGAGGACATGCGCCAGGGCGGAGACCCCCGCCTGCCGCTGGAGCTCGCGCTCGTCAAGACGACCCGGCCGGCCGCCGACCTCTCGCAGCAGTCACTCTCGTTCCGGGTCGAGCAGCTGGAGGAGGGGACCCATCCCGCGCCGCGGCGGACCGCGTCCGCCGAGCCGGCCCGCGCCGCTGCGGAGCCCGAGCTCGCGCCCGAGCAGACGCGGCCCGACGAGGGGGAGGGAGAGCCGGAGCCCGACGTGGTCGGCCCGGCGGTCGATCTGTCGCAGCTCCAGGACGCCTGGTCCCGCTCCATCATCCCGGCGGTCGAGCAGCGCGGCGGCATCCCGACCGCGGCCGTGCTCGCCAAAGCACGCCCGTCGGGTCTCGACGGCGACACGCTGACGGTCGAGTTCCCGCCGGCGGCCTCGTTCCAGGCCAAGCTGGCGGAGGAGCCGAAGGCGAGCGGCCTGCTCCGCGACGCGCTCTTCGAGGTGACCGGGCGGAAGCTCGTGATCGCATTCGCGGTCGGCGACGCGCCGCACGACGAGCAGCCGGACGACGAAGGGCCTGTCTCCGAGGACGAGCTCTTCGAGTTGGTGAAGGAGACATTCGACGCCAGGGAAGTGGAGGAGAGCCAGTGAAGGGCATGGACATGAACAAGCTCATGCAGCAGGCCGCGCAGATGCAGGAGCAGGTGATGAAGGCCCAGCAGGAGGCCATGAACGAGACCGTGGAGGGCTCGGCCGGCGGCGTCGTCGCCGTCAAGGCGACCGGCGCGGGGAAGATCGTCGAGGTGAAGATCGACCGCGCGGCGATCGACCCGGACGACCCGGAGATGCTCGAGGATCTCGTGCTCGCGGCCGTGAACAGCGCACTCGAGGCGGCCGAGAACCTGATGAAGTCGAAGATGGGCGGCATGCTGCCGGAGGACCTCGGCGGCATCCTGCCGGGGTTCTAGGTGGTGCATTGATGCTGGACGACCACATCATCGAGCGGCTGATCGAGGTCGGCACCCCGTGCGAGTTCGAGGCGGGCCAGGTGATGCTCGAACTCGGCGACCCGGGGTCGGGGCTCTACCTGATCCAGCACGGGACGGTGTTCGTCCACGCCCCCGAGGGCGAACGCGAGGTCGGCCCCGGCGAGGTGATCGGCGAGCTGGCCCTGCTCTCCGACGACGGGATGAGAAGCGCGCGCTGCGTGGCGAAGACGCGCGTGCGCGCGATTGCCGTCGACCGGCAGACGCTCGTACGCGAGGGACTGATCCGCTAGCGGGGCTACTTGTCGAGCCGCGCGCGGATGGCCGCGCGGATCTTCTCGGCGACGGCCGGGTGATCGTGGTCGAGCGTCCGGAAGTCGCGGCCGTGCATGACGATCACGCGCATCGGCGTGGACGCCGTCACCGTGGCGGTGCGACGGTCCGTCGCGAGCAGGCCGATCTCGCCGAAGAAGTCGCCCGGGCCGAGGTCGTTCACCAGCTCGCCGTCCTCCCTGACCTCGGCCGCGCCGTCCTCGATCACGAAGAACTCATGCGCAATCGCATCCTGCGCGGCAAGCGTCTTCCCCGCCGGCACGTCCAGCTCGTCGGCGAAGCGCGCAACCGCCTTCAGCTCCGCGTCGGAGAGGTCGTCGAACAACCACAGCCCTCGCAGGTTCTTCTCGTCCATGCGGCGATTCTGGCAGCCGACCGCGGCAGGCACAATGGCGACGTGCTCAGCCCCGCCGTCGAGAACCTCGTCGCGCAGCTGTCGCGCCTTCCGGGCGTCGGCCAGCGGACGGCGCAGCGGCTCGCGTTCCACCTGCTCCAGCGGCCGAAGGAGGAGGCGCTGGCCCTCGCCGCCGCGATCGAGGAGGTGAAGGAGCGCGTTCGCTTCTGCCGGGAGTGCGGCAACCTGACCGAGGAGGAGCTCTGCTCGATCTGCACGGACGCGCGCCGCGATCATGCGGTCGTCTGCGTCGTCGAGCAGCCGGTCGACGTGATCTCGCTCGAGCGGACGCACGAGTTCCGCGGCCTCTACCACGTTCTGGGCGGCGCGCTCTCCCCGCTCGACGGCGTCGAGCCCGGTGACCTGCGGATCGACGAGCTGCTCCGCCGAGTGCAGGCGAACGGCGTCCAGGAGGTCGTGCTCGCCACCAACCCGAACATGACGGGTGAGGCGACGGCCGCCTTCCTCGCCGACCGGCTCCGGCAGCTCGGCGGCGGCCGCATACGGGTGACCCGCCTCGCGAGCGGTCTCCCAGTCGGCGGCGACCTCGAGTACGCGGACGAGGTCACGCTCGGCCGCGCGCTCACCGGCCGGCGCGAGATGTAGCTACGCGGCCAGGGCCGGGCCGCCGAGCCAGGCGGGCAGCGTGACGCCGAGCCGGCGCGCGTACTGCGCCACGGCGGCCTCCCACGTTCCGCGCAGCACGGCCATCCGCGTCGAGTCCTCGTTGGCCGCCGTCGCGAGCAGGGCCGGGATCTTCGCGCCGAGCGCGTTCTGGACGTCGTAGACGTAGCCCTCGAGCACGGCGACGCTTTCCGCCAGGTTCTGGTGCGCGGACTTCAGCGGCGCGGGCGCCCGGACGTGCACGATCGAGACGGAGAGGCGGTCGAGCCCCGCCGTCACTACGGCGAGGCGCTTCTCCGCCCGGGCCCACGTGGCGTCGGGCCGACCCTCGTTCACTCCCTCGACGGCATTGAGCACCGCGGCCCGCAGCTTGTTCAGCTGCCGGTCCTTCGGCTCGATCTGGGCGAGGTACTCGACGAGCCCGACCGGGCGCACCGTACCCGAGCCGGTCGAGGTCGCCGACGAGCCGCCTGAGCCTCCGCAGCCCGACGCTGCGAGCAGCACGACCAGCAACGGCGCGATCTGCCTCAGTCGTTCCTCCATCCGGTGAGAGACCCGCTGCCGGCCGATCACGTGGCCGCCCGTGCCCGACCGGCAGCAGATGTCCACAGAGTGTTCCACCCTTTCTCGGAGCACTCAAGGGCGAATTTGCATGTGACTTCCCGCCTGCGCCACAAAGCCGCCGCAACCTCGTCGCCTACACTTTTCGCGTGACCGAAACGACGTACGTCACCGTCCCGGAGCTCCCCGGCGCATCGTCGCGTCCCGGCCTCGTCGTGATGAAGTTCGGCGGCACCTCGGTGGGCGACGTCGAGAAGATCAAGGCCGTCGCGCAGCGGCTCGTCGCCGCGCGGGAGCGCGGCGCGGAAGTGGTCGCGGTCCTCTCCGCGATGGGCCACACGACCGACGAGCTGATCGCGCTTGCGCACGAGGTCTCCCCGACGCCGAAGCCGCGCGCGTACGACATGCTCGTATCCGTCGGCGAGCGGATCTCCGGCGCCTTGGCCGAGATGGCGCTGCACGACATGGGACACGACGCGATCTCGCTCACGGGTTCGCAGGCGGGGATCGTCACCGACACGGCGCATTCGAAGGCGAAGATCGTCGACATCCGCCCGCACCGGATCCACGACGCGCTCGACGGCGGCAAGATCGTGCTGGTCTGCGGGTTCCAGGGCGTCTCGACGGCACAGGAGGTGACGACGCTCGGCCGCGGCGGCTCGGACACGACGGCCGTCGCGCTCGCCGGTGCCCTCGGCGCCGACGCCTGCGAGATCTACACGGACGTGGAAGGTGTCTTCACGGCCGACCCGCGCGTCGTCCCGGACGCGCGCAAGCTCGACTCGGTCACCTACGAGGAGATGCTCGAGATGGCCGCGAGCGGCGCCCGTGTGCTGCAGCTACGCTCAGTCGAGTTCGCACGCAACCACGGCGTCTCCGTGCACGTCCGCTCGACCTTCACCGGTGCGGAGGGGACGTGGATCCGCGGCGAGGACGAGGCGATGCTCGAGAAGGCGATCATTTCCGGTGTCACGCACGACACCTCCGAGGCGAAGGTGACGATCCTCGGCGTGCCCGACCACCCCGGTGTGGCGGCGCGGATCTTCCGTGCGCTCTCGGATGCCGGGGTGAACATCGACATGATCGTGCAGAACGTCTCGGAGCAGGGGCACACGGACGTCTCGTTCACGCTGCCCAAGGACGATCTCCGGAACGCGGAGCAGATCCTCCAGGAGACCGCGCGCGAGATCGGCGCGGCGGGCTTCACGCAGGACCCAGACATCGCGAAGGTGTCGCTGATCGGCGCCGGCATGAAGAGCCATCCCGGCGTCGCCGCGGACATGTTCGAGACGTTCGCCGACGAGCAGATCAACATCGAGATCATCTCCACGTCCTCGATCCGGATCTCGTGCGTCGTGCGCGCGGCGGACGTCGAGCGGGCAGTGCGCGCGCTGCACGTGCGCTTCGGGCTCGCGGAGGGAGCGTCGACGGTTGCCTAGCCCGCGGGATCCCCGGCTCTCGGATCCCCGGCCCTCGGATCGGAGTGATCGGCGCGACGGGCGCAGTCGGGACGGTGGCGCTCGAGCTGCTGCGCCGCCGCGGCCACGAGGACGTGCGTCTCTTCGCCTCCGCACGCTCGGCGGGGAAGCAGCTGGACGGCCGCGAGATCGAGGAGGCGACGCCGGAGGCGCTCGAGGCGGCCGGCCTCGACCTCGCGCTCTTCTCCGTCGGCACATCGGCCTCGCGGGAGCTCGTTCCGCACGCTGTCAGGGGCGGCGCCGTCTGCGTCGACAAGTCGTCCGCCTACCGGCTCGAGCCGGGCATCCCGCTGGTCGTCCCCGAGGTGAACGGCCACCGCGCGCTCGAGCACGAAGGGATCGTCGCGAACCCCAACTGCTGCACCATCCCGCTGACGACCGTTCTCAAGCCGCTGCACGACGCCGCCGGCCTGCGCCGCGTTCGGGTCGCGACCTACCAGTCGGTCTCCGGGGCGGGCGCCTCGGCCATGGAGCGGCTCCGCGGCGAGTCGACGGAGGAGCTCGACCTGCGGATGGACTGGGACTTCGACGGCGAGGAGTTCGACGAGGAGTCGAAGCTGCGCGAGGAGACGCGCAAGATCATGGAGCTGCCCGAGCTCCCGATCTCGGCGACGTGCGTCAGGGTGCCCGTGCTGGTCGGCCACAGCGAGGCGGTCTGGCTGGAGACCCACGAGCCGCTCTCGCCGGAGCAGGCCCGGTCGATCCTCGGCGCGGCCCCGTCGGTGCGCGTGGACGAGTTCCCCACCCCAGGGAAGGCGGCCGGGATCGACGAGGTGCTGGTGGGGCGCATCCGCCCGGACCGGAGCGCCGACAACGGCCTCGCGCTCTTCATCGCCTGCGACAACCTCCGCAAGGGCGCGGCCCTGAACGGGATCCAGATCGCGGAGCTCCTGCTCTCGCGCCCGCGCGTCGCCGCCTGAGCGCGCGTGTGGGAGCGTGGCGCCCGCGCGCCACGCTCCCGGGCCTGTACTTCCAGGCTCGTGCTTACGCGGCGGAAGTCGCGCGCTCGGTCGACCGCGAGGCGAGCAGCCCGTGCAGCTGGGCCCACCGGCTGGCCTCGGTGCGGTTCGAGACGTCGAGCTTCCGATAGATGTTCGAGAGGTGGAACTTCACCGTCTGCTCTGTCACCCAGAGCATCCGGGCGAGCTGCGAGTTCGAGTGGCCTTCGGCCACGAGCTGCAAGATCTCGAACTCGCGGCGCGTGAGGTCGGGCATGTGCTCGGTCTCCTGCGTCTCGGTCACCGCGACCGCAGGGCGGGCGCCGGACAGGTAGATCGAGTGCGAGAACGCCTGCCGCACCGCCGAACGAAGATCGTCCGGGTGCGCGGTCTTGATGACGTACGCGATCGCGCCGGCGCTGAACGCGGCGTCGATGTGCTTCGTATCGTCGTACATGGACAGCACCACGACCTTGAGGGTCGGAACGCTCTCCCGCGCCTGACGGATCATCTCGATGCCGTCGACCTCTCCGTCCGGCATCTTGATGCCGGTGACGACGATGTCCGGCCTCTGCGCCTCGATCGCCGCCAGGGCCTCGGTGCTCGACGTCGCGGTACCGACTACTTCGATACCGAGATCGCTGATGATCGGTTGGACCGCGTTCAGCCACAATGGATGGCTGTCCACAAGGATTGCGGTACGACCGTCGCATTGACTCATCGAAAGGGCCGCCTTTCTCGAAGTCGATATACGCCGGATTTCTGTAGAAGGCTTCCGAAAAGCTTCCGGAAACTGCCCGGCTCTCCCGCACTAAACCTACTCGAACCGGCAGCATTTGTGAAGGGGTCTTGCGAGGAAACCTGCCGGACGCGCATGTTGGAGCCTGTTGGCGACCTGTGGAAAAGACCGCACCTTCGTGCAGTAGCACTGTCTCGCGGCACATCGTAGTTTCCCCGGTCCGGTCCGGAAGGCCGCATCCGGACCGGACGCCGCCGATCCCCTCGGGGCTCGACGGACCGGGGTGACGGCCCTCTCGATGACCAAACGAGAGGGCCCGTCGCCCCAGCAGCCATGCCTGCGATAGGCGGTGCCCCGCGCGGGGGATTAACGCCCGCACGCGCCGCGCCGATGATCGGTCCGCCCTTCCAGGCTGCGGCCGCCTCCGGTTGGTCGGTAGGCGGCCGCAAGACTCGGTCGCGGCTAGAGGCTTGATGTGAAACTGGGGTGCGTGCGGGGATGGGCCAGATCAAGCGGTTCAGCCGGATCGCGCGTAGCGCGGTGGTGTTACGGGCAAGCGCGAGCCGGCTGAACCGCGCCGTGTCTGGCACACCAGCCGTGCGTGCCGGAGTCAGCCCTACGCCGGAAAGTGCAGCGACCGCAGAAGTCCTGCCGCCGTCCTAAGGAACGCCGGGAACCGCCGATTTGCGGCCATCAGCGACCATCCCAGTCCGGACGCACGTCGTAGCTGAAGTCGGCGCCCTGCCAGATCACGCGAGCATTGCTCCCGTCCGCATCCATCACCTCGAGCTGCGTGAAGAATCCTTGGGCAGGAAGTGCGTGAAGACGATCAGCCTCCCGTCCGGCGACCAGTCGGGCTCGAAGGGGGGATTGCCCGGCGCGCCTGTCGTCCGGCTGCCCCAGGGCGAGAGCCCGGCCCAGGCGGCGGCCGTGCTGGCCCGCGCCGACCTCACGCGCGCGTCCGGGAACGCGGACGCTGCCCGCGACGCGGTCGCCTTTCTCCTCGGCCTGCCCTACCTGCCGCCGGCCGACCGCACAGTGCTCGAACGGATCAGGACGCTCCCGGCTCCGCGCAGAGACGCGATGGCGGTGAGAGTCGCGGCACGGCTCGAGCGCGAGGCTGTCCATGTCGGGTTCTCGGACCCCGCCACGCCCGAGCTCGTGGCGGCTCGGCTCGGATGCGTCGTCGACCAGCCGGAGTACCCGGGCCTCGACCTCGCCGCGCTCTGCTTGAAGGGCGGATAGCTCGTGGGCTGGCTGGCGAGGAAGGTTTGGCGAAACAGCCGCTGAGCCGCCGTGCACCCGGCGACGAGGACCGTTCCGCCAAGCCTCCTAGGCGCCCGGAACGACGATCTGGAGGTGGGGCTTCTCCGTCTCCGGCCGATCCCCGTGCGGCAGGTCTCCGCGCGAGACGGCCGCCTGCTCGGACCGCTTGACCGCCCCCGCGATCGCCTCGAGGCCCAGGGCGTGGGCGACGAGCCCGCGTGCGCCGCCGTGCTCGGTCGGCTCGGCAGTCGAGCGGATGCCCTCGACGAACCGCTGGCAGCTCAGGCGGACGGCGTCGGCCGCCGGCGCCCTCGTACGCAGCGACTCGCCGGGTGCGAGCGACGGCACCTCGGTGGACTCGGTCGCGATCGCGTCGGCGGGGGCGACGAGGGTCAGCTCGGGCCGCGGCTCGAGGAAGTCGATCGTGCCCGTCAGCGAGGAGCCCACCGCGGTCACCCGGTGCTGGTCGACCGCGTCGAGCACGGAGACGTGGAGGTGGGCCGTGATCCCCGTCGCGAAGCGCAGGTCGAGGAACGCGACCTCCGCCGTGCCCGGCCGGAGGTACGACTCGGCCCGTGCCGCGACCTCGATCGGGTCGTCGGCCGCGACGTCGAGGATCAGCGCCAGGAGCTCGGAGCAGCCGGCCGCGAGAGCGTCGTAGGAGTCCTGCTCGCCGCCCGAGCCGAGCTTGGCCGCATGGAGGTAGAGCAGCTCGCCGAGACCCCTGCGCGCCGCGAGCCCCCGGAGGCGCTGCACGGACGGCAGGAAGAGCGCAGGCTCGTGCATCCAGACCCGCCGGTTGCGCCCCGCCGCGAGCTCGAGCAGCTCCTCGGCCTCCGTGACGGAGGCGGCGATCGCGCCGCAGACCAGCACGTGCCGGTCGCACTCGAGGGCGTCGCGGGTGTAGCGCCGCCGCACGGCAGACGGAAGTGCGAGGGCGACCGCGTCGACGCTCTCGTCCGCCAGCACGTCGTTGAAGTCGCTCGTCCAGCGCGCGCCGATCCGCGCCGACTCCGCGCGGCCGAGGTCGCCGGCCTCGGCGCAGATCCACCGCACCTGCGCGTGCGGAAGCTCGTCGAAGGCGCGCGCAAGGGCGACGCCGTCGGCGGACGCTGCGACCACCCCGATCGAGACGGGGGTCCGCATCAGTGCCTCAGCCGCCTCATGAGCGCCGCGACGAGCAGCACGAGGCCTACGCCGCTCGACGCGCAGAACGCGATCGCGATCCGCATCAGCTCGCCGCCCGGGAGGACGAGGTAGCCGCCGACGAAGACCGCGGCCGCGACGAACCAGCTCGCGGCGGCGACGCGGACGGCGTCGAGCGCGAGCATTCCCTGCGAGACGGTCGCCGTCGCCAGGTAGAGGCCGACGCCCACGCCGAGCAGCGCCAGCTCGGTTCGGCCCGCGTCGAAGCCCGGGCCGTAGACGATCCGCATCGCCTGCGGACCGACGAGGCCCGCGCCGAGCGCCATCGCCGCGGAGCCTCCGGCCAGCGCGAGAGCGGGCCGGCGGATCGTCTGCCGGAAGAGCGTCCGCTCCTCGGCGGCGTGCATCGTCGTCAGGTTCGGCAAGAGCGAGGCGGCGATCCCCTGGAAGAGATAGACGGGCACGCGCACGAGCATCGTGGCGGCGAAGACGACGCCTGCCACCTTGGTCGAGCCGACGGAGCCGTCGATCATCACCAGCAGCGGGCCGCCGTTGACGATCACCTGATCCGCGCCGGCGATGACGCCGGCCGGCACCGCGAACGCCGCTGCGCTGCGGAGGTGGAACGCAGGCCCGGGCCCCCGGTCGAGCAACGGCGCGAGGTGCGCCTTGCCGAGCGCGAGCGGCACGAGGGCGCCGCCGACGGCCGCCGCCGCGCACGCCGCCGCGGCGAAGCCGGCCGCGGCGCCGACCACGACCGGGAGGATCACCAGCACACGCACCGCGCCGTCGGCGAGCAGGGCCAAGCCGTAGCCCTCGAACCATCGCGAGCCGCCGCACAGACCGCGCACGAGGTATTCGACGCCGTACCAGATCACACCCACGACGAGCGCCGCCATGAAGACGTCGTTCCCGAGGAAGAGCCGATCTGCAACCGGGTTCCAGACGGCGACCGCGACGAGCCCCACCGCAAGCGAGATCACCACGTAGAGCGCGATCGCGGCCTTGACGACCGACCGCACCTCGATGCGACGCGCCAGCCGGTCGGCAATGGCCCGCGCCGTGGTCTGCTCGAGCGGCCGGAAGAGCAGCACGACGAGCAGGAACATCGCGGCCCACAGCACCGCCACCAGACCGTAGGCGGTCGGCCCGAGCGCGCGTGCGGCGATCACCTGGAAGACGTACGCGAGCACGCCCGAGAGCGCCGTCGCCGCAGAGAGCATCGCGGCGCCGTCGAGCCTCCGGCGGACGCGCGGCGAGGCGTCGCGTGGCTCGTCGGCGACGACCGCGCGGCGCGCGCTCGACCAGCGCGGCCTCGGTCACGGGCGCACGTCCTCGAATCTCGAACGAGTCACCGCTCAATCATGCGGCTCGCGCGCGCCCGAGAGAATTCCCCGGACGAACAGGATTCCGGGCGGGCTGCACAAAGCGCCGACACCCCCCGATGGGCTAGTGCCCCACCCGTGGGCGGGTTTTCCGCTTCTGGCCTGGAATGGCCCTGCCGCCGCTCCTACGCTCCTGCCAGGGAGAGTCAATCTCGGAGGGAGGCTGGGGAGCCTTGGGCTTCAATGCGGCAACAATGACGGCCCCGGTTCCGGCCGTCGAAGACGCACGACGGGCTGATCGACACGGTCGAGGCCAAGCGGCGCGTGCTGCTGCTCGTCATCCCGGCGTACAACGAAGAGGAGAACGTGCCGCAGCTGCTCGACCAGCTCGAGAGCTGCCGCGGCCTGCTCGCGGACGGCAGCCGCGTGATCGTCGTCGACGACGGCTCGGAGGACGGCACCGCGGCGCTGATCGCCTCGTACGACGGCCCGCTGCCCCTGGAGCTGCTCAGCCTCGGGCAGAACAGCGGCCCGGGCGCGGCGTTTCGCGCCGGCTTCGCCTCGGCGCTCGAGGGAGCGCCGGAGGAGGCCTATGTCGTCACGCTCGAGGCCGACACCACGGGCGACCTCGAGGCGCTGCCGAGGATGCTCGAGCGGGCGGAGGCGGGAGCCGAGGTCGTGCTCGCCGACTGGACGATGCAGAACGTGTCGGCGAGGCGGCGGCTGCTGAGCGCGGGCGCTGGCTTCGTGGTGCGCCACGCGATCGGCGTCGAGGCGCGCACCGTCTCCTCCTTCTTCCGCGTCTACCGCGCTTCGACGCTCCGTGCCGCCTCCACGGCCTACGGCGACCGGCTGATCCGCGAGCCCGGCTTCGCCTGCAAGGCGGAGCTCCTCGCGAAGCTCGCCTCGATGGGCTCGAGCATCGTCGAGGAGCCCGTGAACCTCGACTGGAGCAGACGGCGCGGCAAGAGCAAGATGCCGCTCTTCAAGACCATCGTGGCGTACTGGCGCATGCTCTTCCGCCAGCGGCTGACCGCGGGGGACTCGGTCAGCACGTGACGCAGCGGGTCGCGATTGTCGGCGGCGGCATCCTCGGGATGACCGCCGCCTATCGCCTGAGCAAGGCCGGCGTCCCGGTCTCGCTCTTCGAGCGGGCGCCGGACCTCGGCGGCCTCGTCGGCACCTTCGACTTCGACGGGCAGCCGGTCGACCGCTTCTACCACGTCGTCCTCCCCACCGACCACCGCGTCGTCGGGCTCGCCGAGGAGCTCGGCCTGTCCGACCGCTGGCGCTACCGGCCGACCAAGGTGGGCTTCTACGACGACGGGCGCATCTTCTCCATGACCTCGCCGAAGGAGTTCCTCCGCTTTCCGCTCCTCCGCCCGCTGGAGCGCGCGCGGCTCGCGTCCTTCGTGGCCCGCTGCCAGCTGACGAAGTCGCACACCGAGCTGGACGAGACGCCGCTCCTCGGCTGGCTCGAGCGCACCTGCGGCAAGCGCGTCGTCGAGAAGATGTGGAAGCCGCTGCTGGACTCCAAGTTCGACGGGCACTACGACGACCTCCCGGCGACCTACATCTGGGCGCGCACCCGCCGCATGGGCGGCACGCGCGACCGGAGCGGCCGCGAGGTGCTCGGCTGGCTCGAGGGCGGCTACCAGACGCTGATCGACGAGCTCGAGCGCCGGATCGTCGCCCTGGGCGGCGAGGTTCGCGCCGGCGTCGCGGTCGAGCAGATCGCCGGCGACGCACACGGCGCCACGGGCCTCGTCGTCGACGGTCACTATCGGCCCTTCGACTACGTGCTCTGCACGCTGGCGCCGCCGATGGCGCGCCGCCTGCTGGCGCCGGAGCTCGTCGAGCACACCCCGGCCGACCACTGCCGCTACCTCGGCGTCGTCTGTCTGCTGCTGCGCACGACGCGGAGCGTGAGCCCCTACTACCACCTGAACATCACCGACCGAAGGGTGAAGCTGACGACCATCGTCGAGACGACGCACGTCGTCGATCCAGACGCCGTCGGCGGTCACCTGCTCTACGTGTCCCGGTACGTCGACCCGTCGCACGCCGACCAGGAGCGCCCGCTCGACGAGCTCGAGCGCGACTATCTCGCCCAGGCGCGCACGATCTTCCCGGACCTGCGCGACGACGAGATCGTCTCGTCGGTCGTCCAGCGAGCGCGGGTGACGGAGCCCGTGCACCTCGTCGGCGGCGCCACGCGCCTGCCCGACATGTTCCCGGTCCGGGGGCTCGCGATGGCCTCGACGGCGCACGTGTACCCGGAGATCGTCAGCGGGCAGGCCGTCTCGGGCGTCTCCGAGCGCGTCGTGCCCGGCATTCTCGAGCGGCTGCCGCTGGCGCGGCGGGCGGCGGCATGAGCCGTTCCTGCTCCGCCACCGCTCTCACATGTCCACACGCTCGGGTCCTCCTGGACCGGGGGGAAGAGAGGAGGAGAGTCTCGTGAATAGAGTCGGTGTAACCGGCGCGGCAGGCTTCATCGGCTCGCACCTCTGCGAGCGGCTGCTCGCGGAGGGCTACGAGGTCGTCGGGGTGGACGACCTCTCGTACGGCTCGATGGCGAACGTCGCCCGATCGCTCGAGAACCCGCGCTTCCAGTTCCTGCACATGGACTGCACGCGGGCCCGCGCGCTCCGGCGCGCCTTCGACGGCTGCGACGCGATCATGCACCTGGCGGCAAAGAAGATTCCCCGCTTCGGCGGCACGCTGTCGACGCTCGAGGTCAACGTCGGCGGCGTCAACGCGGCCTGCGAGGTGGCGCTCGAGCTCGACGCGGACATCGTGATCACGTCGACGTCCGACGTCTACGGCAACTCGACGCCTCCGTTCGCGGAGGACGACGAGCTGACGATCGGCCCGCCGACGACGAAGCGCTGGGCCTACGCAGTCTCGAAGATGTACGACGAGCACGTCGCGCTCGCGCTGGCGGACGAGAAGGGGCTGCGGACGACCATCCTGCGGCTCTTCAACGCCTACGGCCCGAACAACCACCTCACCTGGTGGGGCGGGCCGACGGTTACGTTCATCGAGTCGCTGCTGAACGAGGAGCCGATGGAGATCCACGGCGACGGCCAGCAGACCCGGACGTTCACCTACGTCACCGACACGATCGACGGCTTCGTCCGTGCGCTCGAGCGCACGGAGTCGCGGGGCGAGGTCGTGAACGTGGGCGGCGTCGAGACCGTGACGATCACCGAGCTTGCAGAGCGGATCCAGGCGCTGATGGAGATCGGCGGCCCGCTCCGCGCCCGCTACATCCCGTACGAGTCGCTTCCCGGCAAGTACCAGGACGTGCGCGACCGCGTCCCCGACACCACGAAGGCGGAGACCCTGCTGGGCTTCCAGGCGCAGGTCGGCCTGGACGAAGGGCTCATGCGGACGATCCGATGGCATCGAGACCAGCGGGTCGTCGCGGAGCCCGTCGCAGCGGGGCAGCGCCGGCGCTGAAGGGCCGCCGCGCCGGCGCCGCCTCGAACTAGCCGGATGACCAGTCAGATCTGGCAAAGCGGCCCGTAGGCAGTCGAAAAACAGGCGACTACCGTCAGGTGACAGGCATGGCTGCGGCAGCCCATATCTCCAGCACGAGACCCGCCGGGAGCGGACGCTGATGTCCCAGCGCAAGCTGATCTGCCACGTGGTCGGCGCGCGGCCCAACTACATGAAGGTCGCGCCGATCTACGCGGCGCTCGAGCGCAACGACACGGTCGACCAGCGGCTGATCCACACGGGGCAGCACTACGACAGAAACGTGAGCGACGTCTTCTTCGACGAGCTGCCGCTGCCGGCGCCCCATTTCCAGCTCGAAGTGGGCTCGGGCTCCCACGGCGCGCAGACCGCGCGCGCGCTGACGGAGCTCGAACGGGTGTTTCAGGAGCTCACCCCCGACCTCGTCGTCGTGCCCGGCGACATCAACTCGACGCTGGCCGGCGCCCTCGCGGCGACAAAGCTGCAGATCCCGGTCTGCCATGTGGAGTCGGGCCTGCGCAGCTTCGACTGGTCGATGCCCGAGGAGCACAACCGCCGGCTCACGGATCACCTGTCGACGCTCCTGCTCACCCATTCCGAGGACGCGAACGACAACCTTCGCACCGAGGGCGTGCCGGAGAGCCTCGTCCGCTTCGTCGGCAACACGATGATCGACACGCTGCTCGGCAACATCGAGAGCGCGCGCCGGATCGGCGCGTGGAGGGAGCTCGGCCTCGCCCAGCGGGGCTACGTGCTCGTGACGCTGCACCGGCCGGCGCTCGTCGACTCGCCGTCGCTCCTCTCCGAGACGATGAGCGCGCTGACCGACGTCTCCGCGTCGCTGCCGGTCGTCTTCCCGGTGCATCCGCGCACGCGCGCCCGCCTCGTCGAGAGCGGCTTCGAGGCGCCGCCCGGGCTGCTGCTCGCGCCGCCGCAGGCCTACACGCAGTTTCTGTCGCTCGAGGTCGGCGCAGCGGCGGTCGTCACGGACTCCGGCGGGGTCCAGGAGGAGACGACGGCCCTCGGCATCCCCTGCTTCACGCTTCGCGACAACACCGAGCGCCCGGTCACGATCACGCACGGCAGCAACGTCCTGCTCGGCCTCGCGCCCTCGCGGCTGCGCGAGATCCCCGAGCTCCTGGCCCAGCACCGCGTCGGCGTCGTGCCGCCGCTCTGGGACGGGATCGCAGGGCAGCGCGCGGCGGACGAGATCGAGCGGTCGCTCGAGGAGCTCGACCTGAGCGAGATCGACCGGCAGCGGCGCAAGAAGGTGGCCGCCCGGCAGATGGCCGGCGGCGCGGTGGCCACCGGGGCAGTCACGATCCCGCGCAGGCCGCCGGCGGAGTAGACGTGGTCTCGAGGCTCCTCACGCTCAAAGGCCCGAAGGACGCAGCCCCGAAGGACGCAGCCTCGAAGGAAGCAGCCTCGAAGGACGCAGCCGTGGCGACCGAATCGGCTTCCACCGAGAGCGGCCGCGTGCGCGACACGGAGCTCGTCGCGGCGCTGCTCCGCTGGGGCCTCTTGGCGATGAGCGCCGTCACCTTCCTCTCGGCGATCCTGATCGCGGCGGCGCACATCTCCGACCGCTACAACGTCAACCACGTCTCGGGCACCTGGCTGGCCCTGGCGAGCGACGCCCGCGCCGGCACGATCTACCGGCCGCTCTTCGAGAACGGCGTGTTCGGCGGCACGTGGTACATGCCGCTGCAGTTCGTCCTGCAGGCCGGGGCGTCCGCCGTCACGGGCGAGTACATCGTCTCGGGCAAGCTGCTCGCCTACGCGACCGCCATCGCGCTGCTGGCCGTAACGTACGTGCTGCTGCGCCGGGTCGGCTGCTCGCGGCTGATGGCGGCGGCGCTCGTCAGCACGGTTCTCCTCACCCCGGCCGGGCTCTTCGCGGCCACGGCGATCCGCGGCGACTCGCTGCCGCTGCTGCTCCAGCTCGCGGCGGTCGGGCTCGTCGCCAACTCCACCTCGCGGCGGGCGATCCTCGTAGCCGGTGCGCTGTGCGCGCTCGCGATCATGGCGAAGCTCGCCGCCGTCTGGGCCCCGGTTGCGATCGTGATCTGGCTCTTCGTCCGCGAGCGGCGCCGGCTCGTCGACTTCGTCGGCGTGTTCGCCGGGTCCCTGGTCGCGCTGCTGGCGGTGTTCGAGCTCGCGAGCGACGGGCGCATGTCCGACACGCTGCTGGCCGTCGGCGGCGCGGGGAACTCGGGCAGCTCGCCCGTGGCCTCTGTCTCGCGGATCTTCGATCTGCTCGTCCGGGACGCGGGGCCGATTTGGCTGCTACTGCCGTTCGCGTTGATGGCGATCGCACTCGCGGCAGGGGAGCGCCGGCTCAGCCTTTACCAGCTGGCGCTGCTCGCGCAGCTGCCGCTGCTCGTGATCGTCTTCTCCGACCCGGGCTCGGACTTCAACCACCTCGTCGACCTCACGGTCGTCACGGTGCTCGTCGTCGGCGAGCTCTGGGTCCGCTCGGGCGAGCACGGACGCGAGCTGACGGCACTCGGCGCTGCCATCGCGATCGCCCTGCTGCTCGGCGCCGCCGACGCGTATCGCCAGTCGCTCAAGTCCGAGGTCGCCGACGCGGCGAAGACGCTCGCCGGCCGCCAGGCCGACGCCTATCCGACCAACCCCCTCAAGGGCTACGTGAAGAAGAGCGACCGGATCCTCTCCGAGGACCCGATGGTGCCGCTCCTGCTCGGCCAGCGGCCGCTGCTGCTAGACGCCGTCTCCCTGCGACGGGTTGGTCTCGACCACCCGGAGTGGATCGAGAGCCTGCGCAGCCGAATCGCGGCCAAGAAGTTCAACGAGGTCGTGCTCGTCCATCCGATCGAGGACTCGTCCTGGTACGGCGAGCGCAACTTCGGGCCCGTGATCCGGGACGAGATCCGGCGCGACTACCGGCTTGTCGCCAAGGTGTCCAACCGCCCGCTGGACTACTGGGTTTACGCGCCGCGCGGGTCGTGAACGACGGTTTCCGCAGGTTTTTGGGGTCCGCTGCGGCCGATCCTCGCCGCACGCATAGGGCGATCCTCGACTTCGGGGCGTTGCCGGCCGGAAGGCGTCGGAGGGATAACTACTACAAGCACGGCGGGGGCGTCTCCGCCTGAACTCGATGCTGCGACCTCTGCGCCAATTCCGAATCATGCTCTCGCGCCACCGGGCACGCGCGCTGCTGCTCGTCGTCGCCGTGCCGCTGGCGCTCGTCGTCGGCGCCGCGCAACGGGCCGAGGGCGCCGGCACGACACCCGACCAGGTCGGTCAGTGGAGCGCGCCCCTGAGCTGGCCGAATGTGGCCGTGCACGTGATGCTCGAGCCGAACGGGAAGATCCTCTCGATCGACGCGTGGGACGACGCACCCAACAAGGAGTACGTCTGGGATCCCGTCGGAGGGACGTTCACCCTCGCCGCCTATGCGAGGAACCTCTTCTGCGCCGGCCACACGCAGCTCGGCAACGGCAAGACGCTGATCGTCGGCGGCAACACGAGCGCGAACAACGGGATCAAGGACACCACGATCTTCGACTCGACGAACAACTCGTGGACCCGCGGGCCGGACATGTCGGTCGGCCGCTGGTACCCCACGGCGACAGAGCTGCCCGACGGCCGAGTCTTCGTCTTCTCGGGCGACGCCATCGACGCAACAGGCCCTTCCGTCCCCCATGCGTTCAAGTCCTCGTCGGTCAGCTCGCTGCCGTCGGTCTACGACCCTGTCGCGAACGCCTGGCAGGACCTTCCGGCTGCGCGGCTGACGACGCCGCTCTATCCGTTCCTGTTCACGCTCACAGACGGGCGGATCATCGACGTCGGCCCGGACACGGTCACCCGCACGATCAAGCCGGGGGTCTGGACGTGGCAGACGGTCGCGACGAGCTCGTTCGACGGCGGCAGCGCGGTCATGTACCGGCCCGACAAGATCCTGAAGTCGGGCAACTACACGGACCCGGACTTCACGGGAGCCGACCTCTTCACGACCGGGAAGCAGACGGCGGTGCTGGACATGACGCAGCCAAGCCCGACCTGGCGCGATACCGCCCCGATGGCGTTCGGGCGCGGCTACCACGTGCTGACGATGCTCCCGGACGGAAAGGTGCTCGTCACCGGCGGCGAGGCCGCGTCCGACGGCCGCGACCTGACAAAGGCCGTCCTCCCGGCGGAGATGTGGGATCCGGCCACCGAGCAATGGACGACGATGGCCGCACAGGTCAACGGGCGCCTTTACCACTCGACGGCGCTGCTCCTGCCCGACGGGCGTGTGCTCGTGGCGGGAGGCGGGCAGGCGCCGGGTGGAGGCTCGACGAACCAGCTCAACGGTGAGATCTACTCGCCGCCGTACCTCTTCAAAGGCCCGCGGCCGACGATCACGAGCGCCCCGGCCACCTTCGACTGGAGCGGCAGCTTCACGGTCTCGACGCCGAACGCGGCGCAGATCGCGTCCGTCGCGCTGATCAAGACGGGCGCGATGACGCACGCGATCAACATGAGCCAGCGCTACGTGCCGCTGAGCTTCACGGCGGGCACGAACTCGCTGACGGTGCAGGCGCCGGCCAACGCGAACATGGCGCCTCCGGGCTACTACATGCTCTGGATCGTCGACACGAACGGCGTCCCGTCCGTCAGCTGGATGACCAAGACGTCCGGCGCCACCGATACAGACACGCAGGCGCCGACCGCGCCGACGTCTCCGAACGTGACGAGCGGCGCGGGCTTCGCGAACCTGACGTGGACGGCCTCCACCGACAATGTCGGCGTCGTCCGTTACAACGTACACCGCAGCACCACGGCCGGCTTCACACCGTCCGCGGCCAACCGCGTCGGCCAGCCGATCGGCACCACGTTCTCCGACACGGGCCTCGCGGCGGGCACCTACTTCTACAAGGTCACCGCCGAGGACGCGGCCGGGAATCTGTCGCCCGCCTCGACCGAGGTGTCGGCGACGGTGACGGCGGACACGCAGCCGCCCACGGTCTCGATCACCGCGCCTGCAAACGGAGCGACGGTGGCGACGACTGCGACCGTGTCGGCGAACGCATCCGACAACGGCACGGTCGCCGGGGTGCAGTTCAAGCTCGACGGCTCGAGCCTCAGCGCCGAGGACACGACCAGCCCGTACTCGATCTCGTGGGACACCACCAATGCGACGAACGGCCCGCACACGCTGACCGCGGTCGCGCGCGACCTGGCCGGCAACGTGACCACGTCGGCCGCGGTGAGCGTGACCGTGACGAACGCCGGCGGCACCGACGGCCTCGTGGCCGCCTACGGCTTCGACGAGGGCATCGGGACGACCACCGCCGACCAGTCGGGGCACGGCAACACAGGCACCCTCTCGAACGCCACCTGGGCGGGCGGGACGGCCGGCAAGTTCGGCAATGCCCTCTCGTTCAACGGGACGAACGCCTTCGTCTCGGTCGCCGACTCCGCGTCGCTCGACCTGACGAACGCGATGACCGTCGAGGCCTGGGTCAAACCGACCTCGCTCGGCAGCTGGAACACCGTCGTCTTCAAGGAGCGGCCCAGCTACTACGCCTACGCGCTCTACGCCAACACCGGCACGAACCGGCCCTCGGCAAACGTCTTCACGAGTGTGGACAACGACACGCGCGGCACGGCGCAGCTGCCGCTGAACGCCTGGTCGCACCTCGCGATGACCTATGACGGCAACATGCTGACGCTCTACGTGAACGGCGTGCAGGCGGCGCAGCTGCTGGCCCCGGGCGCTGGCGTGACGTCGGCGAACCCGCTCAAGATCGGCGGCAATGCGATCTGGGGCGAGTACTTCTCGGGGTTGATCGACGAGGTGCACATCTACAACCGGACGCTGACGCTGGCTCAGGTCAATGCCGACATGACGCGCCCGGTGACGAACCCCGACACGAGCCCGCCGACGGCGCCCGGCACGCTCACCGGCACGGGTGCACTGACGACCGCGCAGCTGAATTGGACACCTGCCACGGACGACGTCGGCGTGACGAAGTACGACGTGTACCGCGGCACGACGGCCGGCTTCACGCCGACGACGGCGAACCGGATCGCGCAGCCGACGGGGACGAGCTACACCGACAACGTCGCCGCGGGCTCCTACTTCTACAAGGTGGCGGCGGAGGACGCGGCCGGGAACATCGGGCCGACGACGAACGAGGTCGCGGTCACGGTCGGCGACACGGTCGCGCCGGGCGCGCCCGGGACGCTGGCGGTCGCCGGCGGCGTCGGCAAGGCGACGCTGACCTGGGGCGCCGCGACCGACAACGTCGGCGTCGTCCGCTACGACGTCTACCGCGGCACGAGCACCGGCTTCACCCCCTCGACCGCGAACCGGATCGGCCAGCCGGCCGGCACGAGCCTCGTCGACACCGTCGCGCCAGGCACCTATTTCTACCGGGTCGCAGCCGAGGACGCGGCCGGGAACATCGGGCCGGTGTCGAACGAGGGATCCGGCAGCGTGACCGCGGATACGACGGCGCCTTCCGCACCGGCCGGGCTGGCCGGGACCGTGGCCGGCGCGACGGTCAACCTCTCCTGGACTGCGTCGACCGACGACGTGGGCGTCGTCCGCTACAACGTCCACCGCGGGACGAGCTCGGGGTTCACGCCCTCCGCCGCCAACCGGATCGGCCAGCCGACCACCACGAGCTTCTCCGACACCGGGCTCGCGATCGGCACCTACTACTACAAGGTCACCGCCGAGGACGCCGCCGGCAACGTCGGCGCCGAGTCGAACCAGGCGACGGCCACCGTCGCGGACGCGACGCCGCCGAGCGCGCCCGGCACCGTGACGGCGGGCGTCGCCGGCAGCACGGTCAACCTCTCCTGGACGGCCGCGACCGACAACGTCGGCGTCCTCCGCTACAACGTCCACCGCGGCACCGTCTCCGACGTTCACACCCTCGACCGCGAACAGACTCGGCCAGCCGGCCGGCACCAGCTTCTCCGACACGTCGGTCCCGCCGGGGAGCTACTTCTACAAGGTCACAGCCGAGGACGCGGCCGGCAACGTCGGCGCCGTCTCGAACACCGCCTCGGCCACCGTCGCCGACACGACGGCGCCGACGACGCCTGGCTCGTTCGCTGCGACCGGCGGCGCGGGCCAGGCGACGCTCAGCTGGACGGCCTCGACCGACAACGTCGGCGTCCTCCGCTACAACGTCCACCGCGCGACCACCTCCGGCTTCACGCCGATCGACGGCGAACCGGATCGCGCAGCCGACCGGAACGAGCTACACCGACACGGGCCTCTCGGCCGGCACCTACTACTACAAGGTCACCGCCGAGGACGCCGCCGGCAACCTCAGCGCCGCCTCCACCGAGAGCAGCGCCGCGGTCACAGCGCCGCCGACGGTCGGGCTCGTCGCCGCCTACGGCTTCGACGAGGGCGCAGGAACGACGACCGCCGACCAGTCCGGGACCGGCAACATCGGCACGCTCGCCAACACGGCCTGGGCCGGCGCCGGCAACGGCAAGTTCGGCAACGCGCTCTCCTTCAACGGCAGCAACAGCACTCGTCAGCGCGGCCAACAGCGCCTCGCTCGAACCTGACGACGGGCATGACCCTGGAGGCGTGGGTGAAGCCGACCTCGCTCTCGAGCTGGAACACCGTCGTCTTCAAGGAGCGCACGGGCTACTACGGCTGGGCGCTCTACGCCAACACCGGCACCAACCGACCCTCCGCGAACAACTTCACGAGCGGCGACAACGACATCCGCGGCACGGTGCAGGTGGCCGTGAACGCCTGGACGCACCTCACGGCGACCTACGACGGAGCGGTGCTCGCCCTCTACGTCAACGGCACGCAGGCCGCGACCCTGCTCGCCAGCGGCGCCATGAACAGCGGCACCGGCTCGCTGCGCATCGGCGGCAACACGATCTGGGGCGAGTACTTCAACGGCCTGATCGACGAGGTTCGCGTCTACAACCGCGCCCTCTCTGCCGCCGAGATCGGCACGGACATGAACAGGGCGGTCACGTCGCCGGACGCCAGCCCGCCGACTGCGCCGGGAACGCTCTCTGGCAGCGGCACTCTGACGACGCGCGCAGCTCTCCTGGGGCCCGGCGACCGACAACGTGGGCGTCGTCCGCTACGACGTCTATCGCGGTACGACGGCCGGCTTCACGCCGACGACGGCGAACCGGATCGCGCAGCCGACGGGGACGAGCTACACCGACAACGTCGCCGCGGGCTCCTACTTCTACAAGGTCGCCGCGGAGGACGCGGCCGGGAACATCGGGCCGACGACGAACGAGGTCGCGGTCACGGTCGGCGACACGGTCGCGCCGGGCGCGCCCGGGACGCTGGCGGTCGCCGGCGGCGTCGGCAAGGCGACGCTGACCTGGGGCGCCGCGACCGACAACGTCGGCGTCGTCCGCTACGACGTCTACCGCGGCACGAGCACCGGCTTCACCCCCTCGACCGCGAACCGGATCGGCCAGCCGACCGGGACCAGCCTCGTCGACACCGTCGCGCCGGGCACCTACTTCTACCGGGTCGCAGCCGAGGACGCGGCCGGGAACATCGGGCCGGTGTCGAACGAGGCGAGCGGCGTCGTCACGGTCGACACGACGCCGCCGTCGGCGCCGTCGTCCCTTGCCAGGACCGTTGCCGGCAGCACCGTCAACCTTTCGTGGACAGCCTCGACCGACGACGTGGGGGTCGTCCGCTACAACGTCCACCGCGGCACGAGCGCCGGCTTCACGGCCGACGCGACGAACCGGATCGGGCAGCCGACGGCGACGACGTTCTCCGACACCGGCCTCGCGATCGGCACCTACTACTACAAGGTCACCGCCGAGGACGCGGCGGGGAACCTGAGCGCCGTCTCGAACGAGGTCAGCGCCACGATTGCCGACGCGACGCCGCCGAGCGCGCCCGGCACGGTGAGCGCCGCGGTCGCAGGCAGCACCGTCAACCTCTCCTGGACGGCCGCCACCGACAACGTCGGCGTGCTCCGCTACAACGTCCACCGCGGCACCGTCTCCACGTTCACACCGTCGGCCGCGAACAGACTCGGCCAGCCGACCGGCACCAGCTTCGCCGACACCTCGGTTCCGCCGGGAAGCTACTTCTACAAGGTCACCGCCGAGGACGCCGCCGGCAACGTCGGCCCCGTCTCGAACACGGCGAGCGCGACCGTCGCCGACACGACCGCGCCGACCGTCCCCACCGGCCTGTCGGCGACCGGCGGCGCCGGCCAGGCGACGCTCAACTGGACGGCCTCGACCGACAATGTCGGCGTCCTCCGCTACAACCTCCACCGTGCCACCACCTCCGGCTTCACGCCGTCGACGGCGAACCGGATCGCGCAGCCGACCGGCACCTCCTACACGGACACCGGGCTCGCAGCCGGCACTTACTACTACAAGGTCACCGCCGAGGACGCCGCCGGCAACATCAGCGCCGCCTCCACCGAGAGCAGCGCCGCGGTCACGGCGCCGCCGACGGTCGGGCTCGTCGCCGCCTACGGCTTCGACGAGGGCAGCGGCGCGACGACAGCGGACCAGTCCGGCAACGGGAACACCGGCACGCTCGCGAACACCGCCTGGGCGGGCGCCGGCACCGGCAAGTTCGGCAATGCGCTCTCCTTCAACGGCAGCACGAGCCTCGTCACGGCTGCGCACAGCGCCTCGCTCAATCTGACCACGGGAATGACGATCGAGGCCTGGGTCAAGCCGACGGCCTTCGCCAGCTGGAACACCGTCGTCTTCAAGGAGCGCACCGGCTACTACGGCTGGGCCCTCTACGCCAACACCGGCACCAACCGGCCGTCTGCGAACAACTTCACGAGCGGCGACAACGACATCCGCGGAACCGCACAGATCGCCGTGAACGCATGGACGCACCTTGCCGGCACCTACGACGGCACCGTGCTCGCGCCTCTACGTCAACGGCACGCAGGCCGCGACCCTGCTCGCCAGCGGCCCGATGATCAGCAGCACCGGCTCGCTGCGCATCGGCGGCAACACCATCTGGGGCGAGTACTTCAACGGCCTGATCGACGAGGTCCGCGTCTACAACCGCGCCCTCTCCGCCGCCGAGATCGGCACGGACATGAACAAGGCCGTCACTGCGCCCGACACGACGCCGCCGACGACGCCGACGAACTTCGTCCGCACCGGCGGCAGCTACACGACGATCGCCACCTCATGGACGGCCTCGACGGACGCCGTCGGCGTCACGCAGTACCGGCTCTACCGGAACGGCACGCAGGCCGGCACTGCGACCGGGACGACGTTCACCTTCACCGGCCTCACCTGCAGCACGAGCCACAACCTCGAGGTCGAGGCGGCCGACGCCGCGGGCAACGTCTCCGCACGCGCTCAGCTGACGGCGTCGACGGACGCCTGCGACACGACCGCTCCCACCGCGCCGGCGACGCTGACGGCGACCGGCACGATCGGCCAGGCGAGCCTCTCGTGGCCGGCGGCGACCGACGACGTGGGCGTCGTCCGCTACAACGTCCACCGCGGCACGAGCAGCGGCTTCACGCCCAGCGCCGCGAACCGGATCGCGCAGCCGACGACGACCTCGTACGCCGACGCGGGCCTCGCGGCCGGAACCTACTACTACAAGGTCACAGCAGAGGACCTCGCTGGCAACATCGGCCCCGCGTCACCGGAGGCGAGCGCGGTCGTGACGGCCGACGCGAGCCCGCCGACGGCGCCGACCGGCCTCACCGCCACGGGCGGCTCGCAGCAGGCTGTCCTCTCCTGGACGGCCGCGACGGACAACGTGGGCGTCGTCCGCTACAACGTCCACCGCGCCACGAGCCCCGGGTTCACGCCGAGCACCGCGAACCGGATCGCGCAACCGACGACGAGCGGGTACACGGACACGGGTCTCCCGGCCGCGACGTACTACTACAAGGTGACGGCCCAGGACGCGACAGGCAACGTCGGCCCCGCCTCGAACGAGGCGAGCGCGGTCGTCACGAACCCGCCGCCCGTGGGCCTCGTCGCCGGCTACGGCTTCGACGAGGGCAGCGGCACGACCGCCACGGACTCCTCCGGACGCGGCAACAGCGGGACGCTCGCGAACGGCGCCGGCTGGGCGCTCGGCCGCTTCGGCACCGCGGCCACCCTCGACGGCGTCAACGACTGGGTCACCGTCCCCGACTCCGCCTCGCTCGACCTGTCGACCGCGATGACGCTCGAGGCCTGGGTGATGCCGACGGTGAGCACCGGCTGGCGCAGCGTCATCTTCAAGGAAGGCTCGAGCGACCTCGTCTACGGCATGTACGCGAGCACGAACGCGAACCGACCGACCGGCGAGGCCTCGATCGGCGGCAGCATCCGCTCCGCGGCAGGTACCGCGCAGCTGCCTGCGAACACCTGGTCGCACATGGCGGTCACGTACGACGGCACCACCTTGAGGCTCTATGTCAACGGCGTGCAGGTCGGCACGCAGTCGATCTCCGGCAGCATCGCCGTCTCGGCGGGCGCCCTGCGGATCGGCGGCAACAACCTGTTCCCGGAGTGGTTCATGGGCCGGATCGACGAGGTGCGGATCTACAACCGCGCGCTGACCGCCGGCGAGGTCCAGACCGACATGTCGCAAGAGCGTCGCGAACGACTCGACGCCGCCGACCGTCGGCGTCACGACGCCGGCCGCCGGCGCGACGGAGGTGCCGATCGGCGTGCAGCCGACCGCGAAGTTCAGCGAGCCGATCGACCCGACGACGCTGAGCGCCTTCGAGCTCCGCGACTCGGCGGGCACGCTCGTGCCGTCCACGGTCAGCTACGACGAGCTGACGGCGACCGCGACGCTCGTACCCTCGGTCGCGCTCACCTACGGGACGACGTACACCGCCACGATCAAGAGCGGCGCCTCGGGCCTGAAGGACCGCTCCGGCAACGCGCTCGCGACCGACAAGGTCTGGACGTTCAGCGCCGAGTCCGTGCCGCCGCCGATCCTCGTCATCGGCTCGACGACGAACAAGTTCACGCTCTACGCGACGGAGATCCTCCGCGCCGAGGGGCTGAACGACTTCACGACGCTCGACATCTCGCTCGTCTCGCCGTTCGTGCTCTCCTACTACAACGTCGCGATCCTCGGCGACACGACGCTGACGCCCACGCAGGTGACGACGCTGACGAACTGGGTCAACGGCGGCGGCAACCTGATCGCGCTGCATCCGGACAAGCAGCTCGCCGGCCTGCTCGGCCTGACGGACAACGCCGCGACACTCACGAACGCCTACCTCAAGGTCGACACGACGACCGCGGCGGGAGCCGGCATCGTCGGCCAGTCGATCCAGTTCCACGGCACCGCCGACCGCTACACGCTGAACGGCGCCACCGCGATCGCCTGGCTCTACTCGAACGCCGGCACGGCGACGACGAGCCCGGCCGTGACGACGCGCGCCGTCGGCTCGAGCGGCGGCGACGCTGCCGCGTTCACCTACGACCTGAACAAGTCGATCGTCTACACGCGGCAGGGAAATCCCGCCTGGGCAGGCCAGGATCGCGACGGCGTCGGCGACATCCGGACGAACGATCTCTTCTACGGCGCGAAGTCCGGCGACGTGCAGCCCGACTGGACGGACACGAGCAAGATCGGCATCCCGCAGGGGGACGAGCAGCAGCGCCTGCTGGTCAACATGATCACGCTCATGAATCGCGACAAGACGCCGCTGCCGCGGTTCTGGTACCTGCCGCGCGACAAGAAGGCGGTCGTGATCATGACCGGCGACGACCATGCAACCGGCGGCACGGCCGGGCGCTTCGACACCTATCTGTCCGACAGCCCGCCTGGATGCTCCGTCGCCAACTGGGAGTGCGTGCGCTCGACCTCGTACATCTATCCCGACAGCCCGCTCACGAACGCGCAGGCAAGCAGCTACACCGCGCAAGGGCTTCGAGGTGGCGCTGCACGCGAGCATCGACCGGTCCTGTCAAGCATGGCCGGACGGGCAGCTGGACTCTGTCTACTTCACACCCGCAGCTGGCCCAGTTCGCCGCCAAGTACACGAGCGTGCCTGCGCCGGTCACGAATCGCACGCACTGCGTCGAGTGGATCGACTGGGCCACGGAGCCCAAGGTCGAGCTCGCGCACGGCATCCGCCTCGACACGAACTACTACCACTACCCGGCGAGCTGGATCGGGACGAAGCCGGGCTACCTCGAGGGCACGGGCGAGATCATGCGCTTCGCCGACCTCGACGGCAGCGTGATCGACGTCTACCAGGCGCCGACGCACCAAACCGACGAGTCGAGCATGGCGCAGCCGGCGTCGATCAACTTCCTGCTCGACAGGGCGCTCGGCGCCGGAGGGGTACTACGGCCTCTTCACGGTGCTGATCCACACCGACATCGCCGCCAGCCCGGACTCCGACGCGGTCATCGCCTCGGCACAGTCGCGCGGCGTGCCGGTCATCTCGGCCAAGCAGGCGCTGACGTGGATGGACGGCCGCAACAACTCGACCTTCCGGAGCTTCTCCTGGAGCGGCGGCACGCTCGGCTTCACCATCAACGCCGCCGCGGGCTCGAACGGACTGCGGGCGATGCTCCCGATGACGTCGAGCGCCGGCCGCCTGAGCGCCATCTCGCGCGGCGGCACCGCAGTGCCCTTCACGACGCAGACGATCAAGGGCATCGAGTACGGCTTCTTCGACGCCGTCACCGGCGCCTACTCGGCCACCTACTCGTAGCGACCCAGGTCGGCGGAGCGGTCCCCGCGGCCGCTCCCCGAGCAGGTCGATCCAGGAAGCCGCTCTAGCCGGGTGCGGAGACCCAGCCGAAGCGGTCGTTCAGCCGCCGCACGAACGGCAGCCGGAAGACGACCGCCTTGATCGCGGCACGGCGAGCCTTGGCGCGCTCGCGACGCTCCCAGTAGGCGTCCTTTCTCCTTCGACTCGGTCGAGTAGTACGGGCCGCCTGTGTGATGGACGCGCAGATCGGCGAGGACGGCCGGCTCGAAGCCGAGCTTCTCGATATCGACGATGTACGCTTCGTCCTCGAGGAAGAAGACCTCCTTCTTCCGCTCCTGGAAGCCGCCGACGCGGTCGTACAGCTCGCGCGAGGTCATGGCGCAGCCGCCGCCGGTCGGGCCGCGGAGAAGCCGGACGCCGTTCACCTCGTCCGGCACGTAGAGATGCGGGCGCACGTGGTGGCGCACATTCGACGCCTGGTCGTTCGGATCGTCCTCCAGGTCCGCGGCGAGGAAGCCGATCTCCGGCAGTCGCAGGAACGCATCGAGGAGCATCCGGTCCCACTCGTCCGGCGCATCGACGACGTCGTCGTCGAGCTCGACGAGGAACGGCGCCTTCGTGATCCGGAAGGCGCGCGGGTAGCCGTTCTGCCCCACGTTCTCCGGGCTGCGGACGACACGGATCCGCGGATCCGTCAGCCTCGCCAGGTACTCCGTCGTGCCGTCCGTCGACGCGTTGTCCCAGATCAGGATCTCGTGCGTCGCGGGCGACGTGCGCAGCAGGACGTTCTCCACGCATTTCTGCAGGAGGTGAAGCCGGTTGTGGGTCAGGACGACCGCGACGATGCCGTCGTCGGCCGTCGGTTCGCGCCCAGGAGCCGATTCCATGCATTTCATCGTAGGAGAGCCGAGGCGAATGTTGGACGCCCCATTCCGGCAGCATTTCGGCCGCGCGCCTAGCCGATCGGCTAGACGCGGTCCCTCTGTCCGGCCATAGGCACGAGGCGAGGCCCCGGCTACCGTTCGCAGTGATGAAGCCTGGTGCGCGACACGCGCCGCGCGAAGAGCGCGCCGACCTGATGCTGGTCTGCTCCTCGGGCGGTCATCTGCTCCAGCTCGTGGCGTTGCGCGACGCCTGGGAGGGGTTCGACCGCGCCTGGGTCTCCTTTGACAAGAGCGACGTCCGCTCGCTGCTCGCCGGGGAACGGGTCGTCTTCGCGCACGGCCCGACGAACCGCAGCGTCGAAGAACCTCGTCCGCAACCTGCTGCTGGCATTCCGGCTCGTGCGGCAGATGCGCCCGAAGGTGATCATGACCACCGGCGCCGGGGTCGCCGTCCCGTTCGCGTGGATCGGCAAGCTCTGGGGGGCTCGCGTCGTCTACGTCGAGAGCCTGACGCGGATCGACGGGCCGTCCCTCAGCTACCGCCTGATCGCCCCCGTCGCGAAGCGGCTCTACGTCCAGTGGCCGGAGCTCGCGCAGGCGCTGCCGCAGGCCCGCTACGTCGGCAACGTCTTCTCCACGGGCGAATGATCTTCGTCACCGTCGGAACGAACGAGGCGCCCTTCGACCGGCTGCTGGAGGCGGTTGCGCAGCTGCCCGCCGGCGAGGAGCTCGTCGTCCAGCACGGTGCCTCGAGCGTCCGCGTTCCCGGCGCCGAGCTCGTCGACTTCCTGCCCTTCGAGCAGATCGTCCAGCACATCAGACGCGCCCGCGCCGTCGTCACGCACGCCGGCGTCGGCTCGATCATCGTCGCGCTCTCCAACGGCAAGCGCCCGGTCGTCGCGCCCCGGCTGAAGCGCTTCGGCGAGGCGGTCGACGATCACCAGCTCCACTTCGGCCGGCGCTTCTCCGACGCGGGCCTCGTCACCCTGGTCGAGTCGGCGGACGGGTTGGCCGACGCACTGGGCTCGGCCGAGCACGAGGCGCCGACCCTGGCCGGTTCCGGTGCGCTCGCGGCCGAGCTGCGCGGCTTCCTGGAGCAGGAGCTCGCCGCCCCGTCGGTCGCCGCGGCTTCGCACTCATGACGGGTACGCCAGAGAACGACGGCATCGGCGCACGGATCCTGAGCGGGCTCGCCTGGAAGGCGGGCTCGCAGGTCTTCACACAGATCCTGCGCATGGTCGTCGCGCTCGTCCTGGCGCGGATGCTCACACCGGAGCAGTGGGGCCTCGCTGCGATGGTGCTCGTCTTCTCCGGGTTCGTGATCGTCTTCACGGACAATGCACTCGGGACGGCGCTGATCCAGCGGCGTCGGTTGACGGACGACGACCGGTCCACGGTCTTCTGGGCCAGCGCGGCCGTCGGCCTGCTCCTGGCGGCAATCGCGATCGCGTTCTCCGGCGCGCTCGCGAGCTTCTACGGCGAGCCCGAGGTGCGACCGCTCTTCGCGGTGCTCGCCATCAGCTTCTTCGTCAGCTCGCTCGGCACAGCCCAGGGCGCCCTGCTCGTCCGGGAGATGCAGTTCCGTAAGCTCGAGCTGCGCCAGATGGCGGCCGCGCTCGCGGCCGCGGTCACGGGCATCGCCGTGGCGGCGGGGGGGTACGGCGCCTGGGCGATCGTGACGCAGCAGCTCGTCGACGCGACCGTCTCGACGGTGATCGTCTGGTTCCTGATCCCCTGGCGACCCTCGCCGCGGTTCTCCGTGGAGAGCCTCCGCAAGCTCGGCGGCTTCGCCGGCAACGTGTTCGGAGAGAACATGCTCTACCAGGCCGGGCGCAACATCGCGAACCTGGCCACCGGCCGCGTGCTCGGCGCGGCCGCACTCGGCACCTACGCACTGGCGACGAACGTGATCCTGATGCCGTTCTCGCGCATCGCGGCTCCGCTTCAGCAGGTGTTCTTCCCGGCGTTCTCGCAGATGCAGGGCGACCGGCCGCGGATGGCGCAGATGTGGATCCGCGTCACCCGGCTCGTCGCCGCGTTCGCGATGCCCGCGCTCGCCGGGCTCGTGATCGTCGCCCCCGACTTCGTGCAGGTCGTCCTCGGCAACCGGTGGCACGACGCGACGCTCGTGATCCAGATCCTCGCGTGGGCCGGACTCATCCAGTCGCTCCAGACGCTGAGCGGCGAGATCCTGCTTGCGCTCAACAAGTCGGGCACGCTGCTGCGCTTCACCATGCTCTGGTTCGTGCGTCACGCTGGGAGCGATCGCGCTCGGGCTGCAGTGGGGCCTGACCGGACTGGCCGTCTGCTACACGGTCGCGATCGTGCTCGTCGAGCCGGTGCGCACCTACCTGGCGGCCTCGCGCGCTCGGGATCTCCGTCTGGCGCTTCTACGGCGCGCTCGTCGGCGTCGCGCAGGCAACGCTCGCGATGGCGGCGGTCGTCTTCGCAACGCGACAGGCGCTGATCGCCGCGGGTGTCCCGGCGGCCGGACGGCTCGTGCTCCTGATTCTCCTCGGCGTCGCCGTCTATGTGCCCCTCTGCGCCTGGCGCGTCCCCGAGGTCGTGGCCGAGGTGAAGCGGGTCTCGTCCCGCCGGCAGAAGGCGACGGGTCACCTCGAGCCGCTGCCGGCCCAGCCCCAGCTCTCGAAGCCGTAGGGCACGCTCGCGAAGTCGGGCGCGCAGCCCTCTCCGGGTTGTGGCCTGGGCTCTACTGACGCAGACGCCGGCCGGAACCCCGATAATGCGTCCCCGGCATGCCTCTGCGGCAAACCCTTCGCCCGGTGCCGGCTCATGTCTGCTCGCTTCGAGCCGCGGCCTGGACCGCGCGGGGCGGGCCCGTAGAGGCGAAGATCGCGAGCGGCGGCGCGTCGGATCGGGGCGACCCATACGGGTCAGCACCCGAGCCGATCTGTATCGCATCCCGGCCTAATCTTATCTGCAGATCGTCCGATACCTGCTTGACGATGACCTTGCACCTCGACTACGGTGCTCGGCTTCGCCCAGTAACCGAGAGGTCCGGCGGCCCGCGTCTCTCTCAATCAAGGAGGATCGATGACGCGCGAGGTTGCGTGGCAACGGTCTGTGGCCGTCGGTTTTGCTCTGCTTTTGATAGCGCTCGTCGCCTTGATCGGGGGATCTTCGATCGCGGCGGCGCCGAGCGGACCGGTGGCTGCATACTCGTTTGACGAGGGCACTGGGACTACGCTGGCCGATCGTTCGGGCAACGGGAACGACGGCTCCGATCTCGGGAGCTGTCTGGGACGACAGGGCACTCGGGCGGGGCGCTCTCGTTCGACGGCGTCAACGATGTCGTCAACATCCCCGACTCCAACTCGCTCGACATCTCGCAGATGACGCTCGAGGCATGGGTCAAGCTCTCGACGCTCGGCGACCAGTGGCGCACCGTCGTCATCAAGGAGAAGCCCAGGCAGCTCGTCTACGCGCTCTACGCGTACACGAACGGGCCCGGAGCAGCAGGCAACGTAAACGTCACTGGGGGTAGCGACGTCTACGCGCAGACTTCATCGCTCCTTCCGACGAAGACCTGGGTGCATCTCGCCTCGACGTACGACGGAGCGACGATCCGCCTGTACGCGAACGGCGCGCTGATCGCGACCAAGTCCTGGGCGGGCAAGATCGTGAGCTCGACCTCGCCGATGCGGATCGGAGGAAACACGGTCTGGGGCGAATGGTTCGCCGGCCAGATCGACGACCTCCGCGTCTACAACCGCCCGCTCGGCCCGGCCGAGATCAAGTCCGACATGAATACTCCGGTGACGAGCGGCGGCGGCGGAGGAGGCGGAGGCGGCGCCGCCAGCGGCAGCGGCTCGACCCCCGTCGACACGCAGCCGCCGACGACGCCCGGCACACCGGCCGTTTCCGGCGCGACGACAACCTCGGTCTGGCTCACTTGGCCACCCTCGACCGACGACGTGGGCGTGGCCGGCTATCAGGTGTACCGCAACGGCTCGGCGTCAGGGACGACGTCCGGGACGAGCTACAACGTCACGGGCCTGACATGCGGGACGAGCTACACGTTCGCGGTCGACGCATATGACAACGCCGGCAACCGGTCGGCGAAGGCCTCCGTCACCGCTTCGACAAGTGCCTGTCCGCCGCCGGTAGGCGACACGCAGGCGCCGACCGTGCCTGCGAACTTGGCGGTTGTCGGCACGTCGGGCAACTCGGTTACCGTCGGCTGGAGCCAGTCGATCGACGACACCGGCGTGACCGGCTACGGCATGTACCGCGGCGCGTCCGCCGTCGGCTCGAGCTACGCGACGACGTACACCTACACAGGGCTCGCGTGCGGTACCACGTACAGCCTCGCCGTCGATGCGTACGACGCCGCCGGCAACCGCTCTGCGAAGAGCTCGGTCTCCGGCTCGACGAGCGCCTGCCCACCGCCGCCGCCCGGGGACACCCAGGCCCCCACGACGCCGACGAGTCTCGCCGTGTCGTCCACGAGCACCGGCTCGCTCGGTGTGTCGTGGGGTGCGTCGTCGGACAACGTTGGTGTGAGTGCCTATGGCGTGTATCTGAACGGTGCGAGTGTGGGGAGCACGGCGGGCAGGAGTTATACGTTTTCGGGTCTGTCGTGTGGGACGAGTTATGCGCTGGCGGTTGATGCGTATGACGCGGCGGGGAACCGTTCCGGGAAGGCGTCGTTGAGTGCTTCGACGGCGACCTGTCCGTTGCCGGGAACGGCGGATGCGTATGTGTCGGCGAGCGGTTCTGACGGTGCCTCCTGCTCGCAGGTGGCGCCCTGCAGGTCGCTTGATCGCGCCTACCACGTGGTTGCGCCGGGTGGCACGGTCGAGGTTGCCGGCGGCAGCTATCCGGGTCAGACGGTGAGCAATGACGGTGGTAAGTCGCTCGGTTCGCAGCCGGTGTTGTTCCGGCCGGCGGCGGGGGCGAGCGTCAACCTCGACTATCTGGAGAGCTGGGCCTCGAACGTCCACTACGTCGGCTTCCGGCTGCCGACGAACGCGAATGCGTCACCGACCGGCCGCGCGCGGATCCGGGCCGGTCACAATGTCGTGCTGGAGGACTTCGTCGGCACCGAGCCCGACATCTGGAACGCGAGCTCGTCGCCGAACCAGCCGATCGACGGGTTGACGATCACGGGCGGCAATTGGGGGCCGTTCCCGTCCTGTGGTGGCGGCTTCAACATCGCCGACAACCCGCGCAACGTGCTGATCGAGAACAACACGTTCCACGACTACATCGTGCCGTCCTCGTGCTCGGGCGCACACCTCGACTGCGTCCACGTCAACCAGGCGACCAGCATCACGATCCGCGGCAACACGTTCCGGAACTGCCAGCACTTCGGCATCTTCATGAGCGACCGTCCCGCGGACGCGCTGATCGAGAACAACTTCCTCACCGGAGGCATCTTCGGCTTCAAGCTCCGGGGGGACAACGACGCCTCGATCGAGCAGTTCAACAACATCACGATCCGCTTCAACTCGGCCGACGAGATCAACCTCGGCACCAGCGGCTCGAACACGCTCAACAACGTCAAGGTCGAAAACAACGCGACCCTGAACGGGATCGGCTGCCGCAGCGGCGGCGTCACCTTCACCGGAAACATCAACGAGTCCGGCGGCACCTGCAGCAGCAGTGACCGCCAGGTCGGCAACCTCGGCTTCCAGAACGCCGCCAACGCCGACTTCCACCTCAACGCCGGCAGCCCCCTGATCGACGCGGCCACCGGCAACGCCTACCCAAGCCAAGACATCGACGACCAGAACCGCCCCGCCGGCGGCAAACCCGACGTCGGCGCAGACGAACGCTAGGCGGTTAGCCAACGCAACTCGGACCTGTCGGGCTCGACGTCGTCGAGCCCGACAGGTCCTGCTCGGTAGGATCCCCGGGTGCGCCGCCTCCTCACGATGACGCTCGCGGGAGTCGGAGTGGCTGCCGGGCTCGTCGGGATCGCCCAGGTCGATCGCGGCCGAGCAGACGGGAGCCCGCCGCTCGTCGTCAGCCCGCGAGGCTCGGACGCGGGCTCGTGCACGGGTCAGACGCCCTGCGCGACGCTGAATCGCGCCTACGCCAAGGCTCGTCCTGGACAGGCCGTCAACGTCCTCGCCGGAGACTATTCCGACCAGAGGGTCGTCGGCACCCGGTCGAACAAGGTCGTCTTGTACCTCGCCCCCGGCGCTCGCATCGCGCGCCTACGCGTGTACGCGGACAACCTCGACGTGGTCGGGGGGAAGATCGACGTGATCGATGTCTACCAGGAGTCGTCGGGCTTCACTTCGCGACGGACCGACCGGGGCGTCTTCAACGTCTGGGGAGCCGACCGCGTGAGCTTCATCGGTGGCGACGCGGGTCCTTCGTACGCGCCGGGCGATTCCCCTCATCCCTGGATCAGCTTCGGCGAAGGCAAGGAGAACAAGGAGCCGACCCGCGTGCTCATCGACGGCGTCTACATCCACGACATGCGGGTGGGGAGTCCGACGGACCACGGGGAATGCATCTTCATCGTCGGCGGCGACGGGATCACGATCCGCAACTCCAAGTTCGTGCGGTGCGACATCTTCGCCATCTACGGCGGCACCCCGTGGTTCGGGAACCACCTTCCGCCGGTGAGGAACGTGACGATCGAGAACAACTGGTTCGACTCCTCGACCAGCGACGGCAAATACGGCTGCTGCTCGTACTCCGTGCACTTCGCCAACGACTGGTCGAAACTCGACAACTTCCGGATCGCGTACAACTCGGCGAAGATGCCCATGTCCTTCGGCGACGATTCGACGCCCAAGTCGGGCTTCACGATCATCGGCAACATCATGCCCAACGACAGTTGCGGCGCGAACGAGACCTACAGCCACAATCTGATCATCGGCGGTCCCCGCTGCTCGCCCACCGACCGCAATGTCCCGAACCTGGCCGCGGTCGGCTTCGTCGCTCCGTTCGCCAGACAGCCTGACTTGCGTCTCCGCCCGGGCAGCCGGGCCGTCGACGAGGGCGATCCGCGGGACTTCCCCGCCCGGGACATCTCCGGCCGGAAGCGCCCGAGGGGAAAGGCCCCGGACGCCGGCGCGTCCGAGCGCTGAACGCGGCGCGCTCCGTCACGCCGCCCTGCTAGAGTCCTGCGCCGGATACGGCCTTCTGGGGGAGAGGCTGCTGTGTCCGACAACGAACCCCCAATCGAGGGATCGAGCGGCAAAGGCCGAACCGTCGATCCGAGAGGCGTCATGTCGGGAGCCGCAGCCCGGTGGTTGACCAAAGTCTTGCCCGGCGCCGCACTTGGTGCGCTGGCTGTCGCGATGCCTCTGAGCGCATCGAGCGCAGGGAGTGCGCCGCGACTGCCCCGCGAGCTCTGGGGTGTCGCAGTCGTCCGCCAATCCGCGACCGACGTCGGCTGGAAGCACCTCTCGAACCTTCATGCCTCGGGATTCAACGCCGTGGTCGTCGATGCCGCGAAGTTCAACGGCGTTCGTCTCCGACAGCTTCGAACCGTCGCGGGGAAGCGAAAGCTCCTTGTGGTTGTCGGCGCGCGCACTGCCGGCGCATGTGCGACCTGCGCCCGAAACGCCTATTCCGCCGCAGATGCAGTGAAGCTCGCCCGATCGGGGGCTACTGTTCTCGCCCACCTCGGGAGCCCGTCGGCAGTCTTGCGGCTGCACGGCCTGCGCGCAGGGCGAGCGATCGCGATCGTGCCGCTTCGGGGCGGCTCCGCGTTTCGTCGTGCGACGTGGGAGCGTGCCATCTCAACGGCTCGCGACGACCGGCGCCTCGATTTGGTAGTCGCCCCGACAGGACGCCAAGCTACGGCCGGATTCAGGGCGTACGTCGGGCTGCTCCACGCGAGGACCGCCGCGTCGGTGCCGACGGAGGGGCCGGCCAATCTCGTGATCGCAGCCTTCAGCCAATCGACTGTCGACCTTCGCTGGTCACCGGTCGCGAACGCGAAGTCGTACGGCGTCCTGCTCGACGGCACGTACGTCACGACCACCGCCGATACCTCTCAGCACATCGCCGGCCTGGGCTGCGGAACAACCCACACCTTCGGGGTCGAGGCGACCTTCTCGGACGGTTCCAACTCGCCCCGCTCGTCTGTTACGGGAGCCACGTCCGCCTGCCCGCCGGGCGGCGGAAGTGGACCGGCAGCGGATTCCGTTCCTCCAACGGTTCCCACGGCGTTCGTCACCACCGGGGTCACCGCCACCTCGATCGCCGTCTCCTGGAACGCATCGACCGACAACGTCGGTGTGAGTGGGTACGGGGTCTACCGGAACGGCGCCAGCGTCGGGAGCACCGCCAGCCGAACCTACTCCTTCACCGGCCTGACCTGCGGCACGAGCTACACCCTCGCCGTCGACGCCTACGATGCCACCGGCAACCGTTCCGGCAAGGCCCAGCTCACACGCTCGACCGCCAGTTGCAGTGGCGGCTCGGACACAGCCGCTCCGACCGTCCCGAGCGCCTTTGCGAAGACCGGCACCTCTGCGACCTCGCTCGGTGTGTCGTGGGGTGCGTCGACCGACAACGTCGGTGTCAGTGGGTACGGCGTGTATCTGAACGGTGCGAGTGTGGGGAGCACGGCGGGTCGGAGTTATACGTTTTCGGGTCTGTCGTGTGGGACGAGTTATGCGCTTGCTGTTGATGCGTATGACGCGGCGGGGAACCGTTCCGGGAAGGCTTCGTTGAGTGCTTCGACGGCGACCTGTCCGTTGCCGGGGACGGCGGATGCGTATGTGTCGGCGAGCGGTTCTGACGGTGCCTCCTGCTCGCAGGTGGCGCCCTGCAGGTCGCTTGATCGGGCCTACCACGTGGTTGCGCCGGGTGGCACGGTCGAGGTTGCCGGTGGCAGCTATCCGGGTCAGACGGTGAGCAATGACGGTGGTAAGTCGCTCGGTTCGCAGCCGGTGTTGTTCCGGCCGGCGGCGGGGGCGAGCGTCAACCTCGACTATCTGGAGAGCTGGGCCTCGAACGTCCACTACGTCGGCTTCCGGCTGCCGACCGGCGTCCAGACACCGCCGCAGGGCCGCGCACGGATCCGGGCCGGCCACAATGTCGTGCTGGAGGACTTCACCGGCACCGAGCCAGACGTCTGGAACGCCGATCCGCCCAACGTCCAGATCGACGGGTTGACGATCACGGGCGGCAACTGGGGGCCGTTCCCGTCCTGTGGCGGCGGCTTCAACATCGCCGACAACCCGCGCAACGTGCTGATCGAGAACAACACGTTCCACGACTACATCGTCCCCTCGTCCTGCTCGGGCGCGCACCTCGACTGCGTCCACGTCAACCAGGCGACCAGCATCACGATCCGCGGCAACACGTTCCGGAACTGCCAGCACTTCGGCATCTTCATGAGCGACCGTCCCGCGGACGCGCTGATCGAGAACAACTTCCTCACCGGAGGCATCTACGGCTTCAAGCTCCGGGGGGACAACGACGCCTCGATCGAGCAGTTCAACAACATCACGATCCGCTTCAACTCGGCCGACGAGATCAACCTCGGCACCAGCGGCTCGAACACGCTCAACAACGTCAAGGTCGAAAACAACGCGACCCTGAACGGGATCGGCTGCCGCAGCGGCGGCGTCACCTTCACCGGAAACATCAACGAGTCCGGCGGCACCTGCAGCAGCAGTGACCGCCAGGTCGGCAACCTCGGCTTCCAGAACGCCGCCAACGCCGACTTCCACCTCAACGCCGGCAGCCCCCTGATCGACGCGGCCACCGGCAACGCCTACCCAAGCCAAGACATCGACCACCAGAACCGCCCCGCCGGCGGCAAACCCGACGTCGGCGCAGACGAACGCTGACGACCTACGCCGGCTCGGGCGCCAGTGCACGGCTTGGAGACGCCGTCGCCAGCGACTCGAGGAAGTCGGCTAGATCCTGTGTGAGGCGTTGACGCTCGAGTCGTTCGAGCAGGTCGGGATCCGGCGGCGGGGCCGGGCCGTTCGCGGCCCGTTCGATGGCGGACTCGACTGCAGCTGCGAGCCCGTCGACGTCATCGGGACGGCAGATGTAGGCGTTTCCGGCGGCCTCGAGGAAGTCCCTCGCGTCTCCATCGGGGACCGCGGCCAGGATCGGGCGACCCGATCCGAGGTATTCGTACGTCTTGCACGGGACGATGCCGACGCGTCGACCGCGCGGGACGTCGTGCATGGGGAGAAAGAGGAGATCAGCAGACTGCATGAGCGCCGTGGCTTCGAGGTGCGTGAGGAAGCCGTGCTCGCGTACAAGCGTTGATCCGGCGAACGTTGCGCGGTCGTCGTCCGTGACCCTGCCTGCCAGGTGGAGCTCGATCCGTCCATTCAAGTCCGGTCGGATCCCGAGCAGTTGGTCGAGCGCTGCAATCAGCGAAACGAGCGACCGCGTGAGCAGATTGACACCTGGCTGCTGGCCACCCAGGAGACGACGCAGACTCGATCTCCTGGCGGCCCAGTGATGGAGCGACCCCGTGTGAACGATTCGGAAGACTCCGTCATCGGGACGCGGAGGCGTCGGTCTGAAGTCGGCAGCATCGAAGCCGTTGACGATGGACCTCACGGGTATCTCCGACAACTCCGGAAACGACGTGACGACCCGAGCGGCGGCCTCCGGTGTGTTCATCACGACCGCGTCGGCGGCGCCGAGTGTCCGCCGCATCGCACGCAACTCGAGCCAAGCATGGACGCGGGACTCGTGCGGGAGCATCTCGTCCAGGGCCCAGGGATCCTCCAGGTCGAGGACGAGAGGTGCGCGAAGATGACGCGCGATCGAGATCGCCGTCCGCGCCGTCGAAAACGGGTTCAGCGATGCATAGACGACGTCTGTGCCGCGGCCGACTTCCACCGCAGTGGAGACGGCTTCCCGCTCCCACCACCGCTCCCATTGTGTCCGGAACCTCAGCCAGCGCTCGACGCTCCCGCGGAGACCTGTCGGACGAGGGGGCTCCGGGCCTGCAAGCCGGCAGACGCGCACCGACTCGTGCACATCGCGAGTCAACGTATCGTCGGCAGGCGTCCATCTGTAGTCCGTCACACCGGGACCGGTGATCACTGTGAGCTCATATCCCAGCTCGGGCAGGTAGCGCGCGAGCTTCGCGTTTCTCTGCGTGCCGGCACCGCCGATCGGCGGGAAGTGGTATGCGAGCAGAAGGATCCGTCTCATGGGTGTCCGAGGGCCGCCTCGACCACCTCTTCAGACTCCCTTACCGCTCGGCGCGTCGCTCGGGTGTGGGCGTCCGCTGATCCTGCCGCCGCTTGCAGCCACACAAAGCGACCGGAGGTGTCCGACGCGGACGGCCCGACCGCCCTTGGCCACCAGCATTCGGCCTGCTGCCTCAACGACCAGCCCGAGCTGCTCGCCGGCCGCGGCCAGGGAAGACCGGTGCAACCGCGCATACCTGAGACGGCTCGCGGCGAGGAACGGGAGCATCGAAGCCCGTGGCGCCGAGCCTCCCCCTGCGTGCTCGACCCGTGCCGTCGGCTCGTACCACACCTCAAGTCCCAGGGCATGGATTCTCCGGCAGAGATCGATGTCTTCGCAATAGAGGAAGAAGCCATCGTCCCAGCCACCGAGCTCGTCGAGCACACTTCGGCGCACGAGCATGCAGGCTCCTGAAACCCATTGCTGGGCACCACTGCTCTCGTACGCGGCGGGATCCCTGATGATCTCGTCGGACCAGGATGCTCGTGGCGCAAGGCGGTGCAGCAGGAAGGCCTGAGCGTACGTCGAGCGCAGCCGTGGAAAGCGGCGCAACGAGTAGTGGAGCTCGCCCCGGCCGCCGACGATTTGCGGCGCCGCGAGGCCGGCGCCGGTGCGAGACTCGAGCACGTCGACGAGCCGCCGCAGCGAAGCCTCGTCGATCGCGGCGTCCGGGTTGAGGAAAAGCACGTAGGGGCTCTCGCCGGCCCGCCAGCCGAGGTTGCAGCCGCCGGCGAAGCCGAGGTTCTCCGGCGAGGCGACCGCGAGCACCGGCAGATCGGCGACGGTGGCGAGGCCCGCATCCGACGACGCGTTGTCGACCACGATCACCTGGACCCAGTCGAGCTCGCTCAGCGGCTCGACGCAGCCCCGCAGGTGCTCCGCGCTGTTGTACGCGACGGTGACGACGTCCACGATCGCCATCAGCGCCGCCCCAGAGACTCGCGCACGCGCAGCGGCAGGTAGCGGATCGCCTGCTGCCGGCGCAGGTACGCGCGCACGTCGGCGTCGGCGTAGCGCGGTTCGCGGCGCGCGGTCGCCCTCGCGAAGCCCCACAGCATCGCGAGCGCCGCCGGGTCGCGGTCACGCAGGGCGCGGCCGAGCGTGCGAACCACGAGGTACGAGAAGCGGTAACCCATGAAGTGGGCGCAGCGGCCCTCGGCGACCCAGCGCCTCGTGGCGCCGCCGTCGCGGGCGCCGACGCTGCGGTGGTGGTCGAAGCGGAGGCCGTCGACGCTCTCGGTCCGCCAGCCGAGCACGCTCGCCTTCAGCTCGTCGACGCCGTCCCAGCCGACGGCCTCGGGCAGCGGGCCGACCGCCCGCAGGCAGTCGGCGCGGTAGGCGCGCGTCGCCCCGCGGACGTGGTCTCCCGTGACGTGTCGTGGGACCCACTCACCGGACTCGAACTCGAAGCAGATGCCGCTCGCGATGCCGAGCTCCGGATCGGACTCGAACTCGCCGACGAGCCGCTCGAAGTAGTCCGGCGCGAAGGAGACGTCGGCGTCGAGCTTCACGACGACGTCGGGCGAGCCCTCGAGGACCGCGTAGCCCGCGTTGAACGCCCTGACTACGGGCGCCCCCGGCGCCATCGCCGAGCCCGGGACGCGCGTCGAGGAGATCCAGGCGTGCCGCTCCGCGAGCTTCGCGATCAGCTCAGGCGACTCGTCCGTCGAGCCGTCGTCCACGATCACCCACGCCGTCGGCAGCTGCGTCTGGACCTCCACCGCGGCGGCGAGCCGGCGGAGGTTTTCCGCGTCGTTCTTCGCCGGGGTGACCAGCGCGTATGAGAGCTGAGGCCGGCTCACGCGACGACGACCCGCTCGCGGGCCGGCTCGGACGGCGACAGCGCGCGCGGCAGGACGTCGGAGAGCCACACCTCGAGCATGAGGATGGAGAGCAGGGCATGCTCGGTCCCGGGTGCTCCGGCACGCTGCTCCGAGACGAGCCGCTCGACCTCCGACCGCTCGAGCAGCTGCTCGTAGCGCGCGTTCGGCGCCAGCAGGTAGTCCGCGATCGCTCCCTCGGACTGGGCGCGGAACCAGGCGTCCACCGCCGCGTTGAAGAAGCCGATCTTCGGCTTGTCGATGATCCGGTCGGGCACGATGCCCCGCGCCGCCTTCTTGAGCAGATACTTGGTCGTCAGGCCGCGGACCTTCAGCGAAGTCGGGACGCGGGCCGCGAGCTCGACGACCTCGTGGTCGAGGAAGGGCACGCGCACCTCGAGCGAGCGCGCCATCGACGTCCGGTCGAAGTAGTGGAGCATGTCGTCGACGAGGCCGAGCTGCCCGTCGAGGAAGAGCATGGTTGCGAGCGGGTCCCCGGAGGCGCCGCCGAGCCGCTCGGTGACGACCGTGCGCGCGGCCATGCCCTGGCGTTTGGCCAGCGCGCCGCGGACGAGCCGGCGGCGCAGCGCGTCGTCCATGTTCGCGTTCGAGGCAAGGAAGCGCGCGACGGGATCCGGCGCGGAGACGACCTTCCCGATGCGGCCGAACCGGCCGGGTGCGTGGCGCGCGCCGAAGCGGAGAGGTGCGCGCAGCGGCCGCGGGAGCCTCAGCACGCGCCCGGCGAGGGCGGCATTCCGGTGCCGCGAGTAGCCGCCCAGAAGCTCGTCCGCCCCCTGGCCCGAGAGCGCGACCGTGACCGTCTCCGCCGCGAGCTTCGAGAGCGCGAGGAAGCCGAGCGAGGAGAGGTCCGCGAGCGGCTCGTCGAGATGCCACGCCAGCTCCGCGAGCTCGACGTCCTGGCGGACGAACGAGAGCTCGAGCTCGTGATGGTCCGCGCCGAAGAGGGCCGCCACCTCGCGCGCGTCGCCGAGCTCGTTCGCGTCGCCCGCCTCGGTGAAGCCGACGGAGAACGTCTTCACCGGCTCCGTCATGTTCCGGGCCATCAACGCGACGATCAGGCTCGAGTCGAGGCCGCCGCTGAGCATGGCGCCGAGCGGCACGTCCGACATCAGGCGGAGCTTCACCGACTCCTCGAGCGCGGCCAGCAGCTCCTCGGCCCACTCGTCCTCGTCGCGCGCCTCCGGCTCGGGCACCGGGAAGCTCCAGTAGCGCTCGACGCGCACGCGCCCGTCCTCGACGACGAGCCGGTCCCCCGGCATCAGCTTGTTGACCGCGGCGAGCGGCGTGCGCGGGCCCGGGAAGAAGCCGAGCGTCAGGTACGAATCGATCCCGTCGAGGTCGAGCTCGGCCGGGACGAGGCCGCTCGCGAGCAGGCTCTTCAGCTCCGACGCGAAGAGGAGCAGGTCGCCGCTCCGCGCCCAGTAGATCGGCTTGATGCCGAGCCGGTCGCGCGCCACGACCGCACAGCGCCGGCGTTCGTCCCAGACGGCGAGGCCGAACTTGCCCCGCAGACGCTCCACGTAGCCGGCTCCGTGCTCCTCGTACAGGTGCGGCAGGATCTCCGTGTCGCAGCGGCTGCGGAAGCGATGGCCGCCCGCCTCGAGCTCACGGTGCAGCTGCTCGTGGTTGTAGAGCTCGCCGTTCTGGATCGCCCAGACCGACCCGTCCTCGTTGGCGAAGGGCTGGTGGCCGCCGTCCACGTCGACGATGCTGAGCCGGCGGACGCCCAGCGCCACGCCTGGAGCGAGATGGGTTCCCCGGTCGTTTGGTCCGCGATGGATCATGGCGTCCGTCATCCGGTCGAGCGTCGCCGCGTCGACCGGCAGGCGCGGCTCGCCCACGACCTGGATCACTCCACACACCCCGCACATCGCTTCAATCACGGTATCCCGGGACCTGCGAGGAAGCGACGTTCGAACGGCCAGAATGGCACCCCGGTGGACCTAGCCGACTGGCTAGCCGGTGCTCTGAACCAATGAGGGTGGGAGGGTGGGTCGGGTCGACCTAGGATGGAAATTGTGTTGGACGAAGCCCGGTCGAACTCGCACGCAACGAGCCTCCTCTCGCAGCGCGAGCTTGAAGTCCTCGAGATGGCCTCTCGGGGTTTCACCAACATGCAGGTAGGAGCCGCCCTGAACGTCAGCGTCCATGCCGTCAAGTTCCACCTCGCGTCGGTCTATCGCAAGCTTCACGTCGCGAACCGGACCGAGGCGACGGCTGTGTATCTCAGGAGCCCACAGGTCAGCCCAGACCCGGTCGCCGACCCGAACTGATCCTTGGATCTCCCCCTCTTTCTTCGCGTCGTCACACGGTTCAGGACTCTTGTCGCAGCCGGATTCCTCGTGGCAACGTGCCTCGCGTTCCTCTCGTTCGCGAGCGTGAGCTTCGACGGGACAGGTCCAGTCCTGCGGTACCGCTCGCATGAACAATGGGCGAGCAACACTCGCTTGCTCCTCACGCAACCTGGGTTCAAGTGGGGGTACACGAATGTCGGAGGGCTTAACGGCCTGAGCTCACAGGCCGCGGTCGAAGGCAGGCTCCCGGGGCTCGCCAACATCTACTCGAGCTTCGTGACGAGCGATCATGTGATGCGCATCATGCTTCGCGAAGGTCCCGTCAAGGGTGCCGTCACGGCCGCAGCGCTCCCTGCCGGACCGAGCAGCAGCTCCGTTCTCCCGATTGTGAACGTCCGCGCGATCGCCTTCAGTCCTCGGGGAGCGATTCTCCTTGCGAATCGAGCCGCCGAGGCGCTCCGCACGTATGTCGAGGAGCAACAGACGGAGAACGGCGTGCCGCCGCGGGAGCGGGTTCAACTCGCCGTTCTCAACGCCGGCTTCGAAACCCAGCTCGTGCTCCCGCGAAAGAAGACAGTCCCGATCGTCGTCTTTCTCGCGGTGATGTTCGCCACGTTGGCGATTGCATTCACGCTGGAGAATATGAGGCCGAGGCCGAGCACCGCTCCGATGGCCGATCTCGAGCGTGTCGAGTCACCGACGAGCCGCGTCGCCTAACCAGGCCTCGGCTTCATGCTGAACGCGTCAGACCTTACTCGGGCGCCGGCCTTCATGGTCGGCGCGCTCGGGCTCTCCATCGGGCTGGTTGCCCTGGAGATCGCCACTGGGCATCCGCCGAAGATGGCCGTCGCCCTCACGATCTCCCTGTCGATCGCTGCGCTCACCTATCGGGTGCTTTCGCGGTGGCGCAACCTCGTGGGAGCGACGCTCCTCATCATCCTCTTCATCCCGATGAGACGCTACGGACTCCCGGCGAGCTTGCCGTTCGACCTCGAGCCGTACCGGCTCTTGATCGCTGCGGTCGCCGTTCTCTGGGCTGCGTCGCTCCTCGCAGATCCGACGATTCGCATTCGTAGATCGATCATCGATCTACCGTTGGCCGCCGTCATCTGCGTCGCAGCAGCATCGATCGGCGTCAACGCGGGTCATTTCTCACAACCTGGCTTGACATCGGTTGCAGTGAAAGCTCTCACGTTTCTTTTCAGCTTCTATCTCTTCTTCTATTTCATGATGAGCGTGATCCGAACAAAGCGAGACATCGACTTTGTCATTCGCGTATTCGTTGGTGGTGGCACAATCGTGGCGATGAGCGCTCTCGTTGAGCTGTGGACCCACTTCAACGTCTTCGATCACCTGGACCAGCTGATTCCCATTCTCTCGAAGACCGAGGATTCTGGAGGGCTCGTCCGCGGCGGATACATCCGAGTCTTTGCCTCAGCGCAGCATCCGATTGCGCTCGGATCGCTCTTTGCACTTCTGATGCCGCTTGCCGCCTATCTCTTCATGTCGACACGACGTGCAATCTGGCTGGGCGCGACGTTCATTTTCTGTATCGCGACCGTCGCGACGGTTTCGCGAACCGGTGTGCTGAGCCTGGTCGTCGTCGGCATCGTCTACGTCGTTCTTCGCCCACGCCAGATGATCCGCTTCTGGCCGCTCCTCCTGCCGGCCCTTCTGGTGATCAAGATCGCCATGCCAGGGGTGCTCGGAACCTTCTATCACGGCTTCTTTCCGCGGGGAGGATTGGTCGCCGAGCAAGCGGACGGCGCGGTCGGCAGCAGTCGCATCGCATCCTTCCGGCCTGCAATCGACGAAGTGTCCAAGAAGCCGCTCCTCGGCGTTGGGTACGGCGCGCGCATCCCCTCGGGCCCAGGGCAGAACTCGTTCATCGTGGATGACCAATGGCTCTCGACCGCAATGGAAACGGGCGTCCTGGGTGTCGGCGCATGGGTGTGGCTCTTCGTGGTCTTCTTGCGGAAGATGTTCCGCGCCGCTCGAAGAGACCGAGGACCACGCGGCTGGCTCTACGCGAGCATCGCAGCCTCGACGACAGGGTTCGCAGTCGGCATGGCGACGTATGACGCCTTCTCGTTCACTCAGGTCACGTTCGGGCTGTTTGTCGTGCTCGCTCTGGGCTGTGCGGCGCTTCGAGCCGGAGCAAACGAGCCGGAAGCCGTGCGGAGCTAGTGGCCCGCCAGTTCGGCCCACGTCACCAAGGTCTCCCCGTTCTCGGCGGCAACGCGAACGAAGCTCTGCAGCGACTGTGACTCGCGACGCCGCCACTGCTCCGCGTACCCCGGATGCAGCCCCACTTCCAGGGTTTGCCCCGGCAGTGCAGAGAGACGCCCCGCCAGCTGATCCCAATGCCTGTCTCCGGCGCTCGTGGGCATGTAGAAGTGATCGGTCGTGATGAAATGAGCTACCAGTCGACGACGCCACCTGGCGCCGAGCAGATACGTCGGGCTCGTCAACGGCCTTCGGAGGTACAGATCTTGCACGGTACGAACGCGACGGATGCCGAATTTCGGCAAGGTGCGGGACAACGCGATCAGAAATGGCGCGAACTTATGCAGGTGACGGTGCGAGTCGACGTGGGTGACCGGAACGCCGGCTGCGCGAACGGTTTCGATCTGTGCCGCAATTTCGGTGCTGATCTCGTCGACATCGAGCCGTCCCAGCAACGCGCGCAACCTCACGTCCCTGCCCCGCCTGAAGCATCCGTTGGCATCGACGAGGCTCGCGACGCGGGCGGCATCCGCGACCGGGCGTTCCGCTCCGTCTCCGGTGAAGGTCAGATGCACTCCGAACGAGAGATCGCGCCTGGAACGCGCATATTCCAGCGCCTCGATGGTCGCGGGCATCCGAGCCATGATCGTCGCACTCGTCAGGAGGCCTGCTTCGAAGCAATCGACCGTGGCCGAGACTGTGTCTTTCGAGTATCCGAAATCGTCAGCGTTCAGGACAACCCGCATTGATCGCTGAGCATAAGCCAAGCGCGACTCGAAACGGGAACGCGTCGGACTACGAGGTCCGCGTGGCGCGCACGCCGGCAGAGGTGGATGCGTTGCGGCCGGTCTGGGACAGCCTCGGCGTCTCGTACATCGACGCCGAGCTCGATTACTTCCAGGCGCTGATTCGGACGCGGGCGACCGTCGTCCGCCCACATGTGGCCCTGCTCGAGACGGGAGGACATGCGGCGGCGCTGTTGGTCGCCCGGCTCGAGAACGCCCCATTTCCGACCCGCGTGGGCTACCGGACGGTCTATCGACCGACCCTCCGCGCGCTACGAGTGGCTCACGGCGGCGTCTCAGGTGCGGCCGATGACGCAGCGGCCCGGGCCGTCGTCCGCCACCTCGAATCGACTCTCGCAGCAGGCGAGGCGGATGCGTTCGTGGTACCGGCCGTGCCGATCGGCTCAGCGCTTCACCGCGCCCTCACCGACATACCAAGCGCATTCCGAAAGCAACGCTTCCTCGATGCTTCGGTCCACTGGCGCTTGGTCCTGCCTCCGACGTTCGACGACTTCCTGGCGGCCCGGGACAAGAAGAGCCGCTACAACCTCAAACGCCCTGGGACGCTGTTGCAACGGGCCTTCGGAGACGAGGTCGCGGTGGAGGTGCTGTCCTCGCCTTCAGATCACGAGCGCATCTTCCGGGACGTGGATCACGTCGCCGCGATGACCTATCAACGCGGGCTGGGTGTCGGCTTTGCGAACACGGCCGAGCGACGCGAGCAGGTGGCGGTCGCGCTTCGTCGAGGCTGGTGCCGCGTGTGGCTGCTCTCGATCCGAGGTCGTCCCGTCGGGTTCTGGCACGCGAACCTCGTCGGCGACACGCTGTATCTCAGCAGCACTGGCTACGACCCTGCATACGCCGAGTACGGCGTCGGGACATACCTGCAAATGAGGATGTTCGAGGATATGTGTAAAGAGCCGGCGGTCAGCATCATCGACTTCGGATGGGGTCACGCCGATTACAAGTCGCGCTTCGGCAATGAAAGCTGGCTCGAGCAGGACATCACGATCTTCGCCCCGACGTTGAAGGGGATTCGAGTTGCGCTCCTGCGCGCGCTCTTGACCGGTGTCGATCGAAGCGCCAAGCGGGCGCTCGCGAAGACCGGAATGACGGCGCGGGTGAAGAGACTCTGGCGAGCCCGCCTTCGGGCAAGCCCTTGATCGGTTCATCGAGCTCGAGTCTGCCGCAGCGAGAGCTCCAGTGTGAGGAGCAAACCCAGCTCGTACATGGAGCGCCCGCGCAAGCCGCGCTCCGCCGCCCGCCGCACGAGCCGATCCGGGAGGACGTGACCGACTCTCGTCTCGCGAGACAGAAGGAGGTCGTTCACAAGATCGCGGAAGCGAGGACTTCCGGGCAGCGTGCTCCAGGGAATCGGGTCCGGTGGAGCCGCAACCATTCTTCGGCCCACGGAGCCGCCGTATCGAATGACTCCCTTCCGGCCCTTACCGATGGTCGCCTTCATCCGGCCGCCGAAGTTCGCACCGCTCCGTGCTTGAACTGCCAGGCCTGAGTCGAGCGGAACAGCCGCGAGTTCCGGCGACACGGCACAGAGCGTCTCTCTGACGATCCGACCCCCGGCGGTGCAAGCAGTCGGAAGGCGGAAGACGAGATCGACGAGGTCGTTGGCGAAGTAGGGAAGGCCCTGGCGGCAAAACATGCCGGTCGTGGAGATGTTGCGGCCGCCGAACCGCTGCATGCGTGCACGGAGATAGAAGTCATCGAGGATCCGCGGGGCATCGGTCGCCGTAGAGGACGACACGAACGCCTCTACAGCTTCCTCCACCGGATCCTGTCCGGCGCCGACGAGAGCGGCTCTCGCCTCCCGACCGAGCTGCCCCGTATCGCGCGTGATCTTCTTGACGAGCGCGTGAACCGGAATCCCGCGCAGCCGATAGGCCCCGGCGTCGTGGTCGAGGACGCCGTAGTAGTAACCTCGAGCGTTCTCACCGCCCGAACCGGACACCGATGTCGTCCGGATTCCCTCAAGGCTCTCGAAGGCCCCGAGAAGAGGGGCGTACTCCAGGGCGCTCACCTCACCGTCTGCGAGCCTGTGCAGCTCGATCAGCAGGTCAGGAAGACGTTCCGCGAACCCCTCCGTCACATCGGCAACGTGGTGTTTGAACGGAACCGCGGCGCGCAGCCTCTCGACCGTCCGAAGCTCCGACGAACCCGGCCGGCCGAGGGTCCATGCGAAGAACGGGATCCCGGCACGCTGAATCTCGGCCAGCACCAGACGCGAGTCGAGCCCTCCCGTGATCTCGACAGCGGTGGAGTCGCCTGTGGCGGAGGCTGCAACGCCTGCGGCGAACACGTCGTGAAACTGCGAGACGGCGTCGCCCTCGAGCTCCCCGGGAGTCGGAGTCCAGCTGCCCTTGCTTCGAACCCCCCGGGGAGACGCCTCGAGGCGTTCGCCGGGCGAAAGCTTTCGGATCGCGCGAAAGTGCGTGCGCTGCGAGACGAAGTGACCGACGGCGAGCCACTCGGCGACACCTGGCGAGTCGATCTCCGCCCCGAGACCGGTTGCCAGGGCAAGGCTCGACGACGAGACCCAGGTCACATCGTCCCGTTCCGTCGAGAGGTAGAGATGCTGCAAGCCGACGCGATCGGCTAGCACCTCCGTGATCCCCGAACGGCCATCGTGGAAGACGGCGGCGAACGGCGGGCTGACCCCTTGCAGCGACAAGATTCCCCCGGCAAGGCAGTCCGAGAGAAGTCGTTCCGAAAGTGCGACGGGTGACAGGTCCGTCAGATCCGGGCGAGATGGGTTCCCCAGGGCGATCAGCCAGGACCCTGTCTCTTCGTGTCTCGCCGGCGACGTCGACCGGGACGCCTCGTGCGACCAGACTCGAGCAGTGACGCCGGCGGCCGACACGTCGTGGCGTCTCATTTCGTGGACGCGAGTGGGGAACGCCGAGGTAACCGCCTCGAGCCGCTCCTGGTTCGAATCCAGGCCCTTCGGATCGAAGACGAGGACAAGGGCAGCCGACACTACTTCGACAAGACTGTCAGTACGCCCCGCGCCGGCCGAGGACGACCGGGATCGTCTGGCAGAGGATCTTCAGGTCCCACCAGAGCGACCAGTTCGTGACGTAGAGGTAGTCGAGCTTCGTCATCTCCTCGAAGGGGATGTCGTTGCGCCCGAGCACCTGCCAGAGGCCGGTGATCCCCGGCGTCATGTCGAGCCGGCGGCTCGCCCAGCCGGTGATCAGGTCGGCCTCGTAGATCACGAAGGGCCGCGGCCCGACGAGGCTCATCTCGCCCCGGAGCACGTTCCACAGCTGCGGCAGCTCGTCGAGGCTCGTCTTGCGCAGGAACGAGCCGATCCGCGTCACACGGGGATCCTTGCCCTTGATCTTGAAGAGCGGCCCGTCGACCTCGTTCATGTGCAGGACGTCGCTCCGGGCCTGCTCCGCGCCCACGCGCATCGTCCGGAACTTGACGATCTTGAACGTCGAGCCGAGCCGGCCGCGCCGCGGCTGCCAGTAGAGCGCCGGCCCCTTGCTGTCGAGCCGGATCGCGAGCGCGATCAGCGCCAGCACAGGCGAGAGGACGAGCAGCGCGAGCCCGGAGACGGCGACGTCCATCGACCGCTTGAGCACCCGGGCGCTCCGCCCGAGACGCATGGGCGGCAGCGTCACCACGGGCATCCCCTCGACGTCGTCGAGCATCGCGTGCGAGGTGAAGATCTCGAAGTAGCGCGGGACGATCGACACGTGCACGTCCGGCCTCCGCACGGTGCGCACGAGGTCCAGCGTCTCTTCGTGGCTGCCGACGGACGAGGCCAGCAGGATGCGGTCGATCTCGAACTCCTCGACCACCTGGGCGACGTCGGCCGGCGAGCCGAGCAGCGGCCCCGGAACGGGCTCGCCCTCTCCGTCGAGGAAGCCCACGACCTCGAAGCCGTACTCGGGGTGCGCCTGGAGCTTGCGGTAGACGAGGTTCGCCTCGTTGCCGCTGCCCACGATCAGCGTCCGCCGCGGCTCCATGATCCGCGGCAGGATCCAGCTGCGGATCGACCCGCGGGTGATCGGGATCAGCACGAGCGACGCGCCGATGAAGATGAAGCTCTCGACCGGGGTGTAGATCCACCAGCCGGAGAAGTGGTCGACCGCCTGCGAGAGCACGAGGTAGCCGAGCGAGCCGACGAGCAGGGCGTGGAAGAGGTCGCGGACCTCGTCGAAGCTCGAGACCGAGATCCGGAGGCTGTCGTTGTCATAGAGGTTGTGCGCGGTGAAGACGCCGAGCCAGATCACCGGCGCGGTGGCGAAGACGAGCACGAGGAACCACCTTGGGCCCGAGACGGGCGGCAGCGGCGCGATCCGGTCGGCGATGGCGTACGTCACCAGGTAGGCGAGGACGAGCATCAGCACGTCGCCGACCGCCAGGATCCGCGTGCGGCCCCGCCGCAGCCCACGCGGCTCCTTCGCCGTCGCCGGCGCCTGCAAGGCGTTGTCCAAACTCACACTCATTCGTCCTCGTCCCTCCCGCAGATGACCCCTCGATCTCCCACGAAGTATTCGGTGCCGCCGGTGGGATTTGTAGGCCAGAACAGGAAAACCGGCCGGACGCCTGATCAGCCGCGCGCCGCCTAACCAAACGGCTAGGTCCCGGGCCGGGGAGAGCTTCCGGGTCCGGTCTACCCCGTCGAGCAAGGGCTGCCTAATGTGCAAGTGCCGGGGCGGCACCGGCTCGACTATGGGTTCTGTGACGATCAGGAGACTTCGGTGACGGCCTCGACCGTGACAGCGGTCGCCGCCGCCCCGACCTCCGGGACGAGCGCGGCGGCGCCGCCTCCGGCAATCGAGGTCGTCGACGTGGCCAAGCGGTTCGGCCAACGGCAGGCGCTCGGGTGCGTGTCGCTCACCGTCCAGGAGGGGGAGGTGCACGCGCTCCTCGGCCCGAACGGAGCAGGCAAGACGACGCTCCTCCGGATCCTCAGCGGGATCGTCAGCCCGGACGCCGGCACCGCGCGGCTCCTGGGTGGCAAGCCGAGCGAGATGAGCCGCTGCATCGGGCTCGTCCCGGCAGGCGAGCGCAACTTCTACCTGCGGATCTCCGCGCTCGAGAACCTCGTCTTCTTCGCGCGGCTGCACGGGCTGCGACGCCGCGACGCGGTCGCCCGCGCCCACACGGCGCTCGAGGACGTCGGCCTCGGCGGCGAGCACGCGCTGCGCGTCAGCCAGCTCTCGAAGGGCATGCAGCGGCGGCTCGCGATCGCGCGGGCGCTCCTTCACTCGCCCCGCGTGCTGCTCGTCGACGAGGCGACGCACGATCTCGATCCGACCGCGGCCCGTCAGGTGCGTGAGCTCGTCGGCGGTGCGGCGGCGGGTCGCGAGATCGCCGTCGTCTGGGCGACGCAGCGGCTGGACGAGATCGCCGGCTTCGCCCGGCGGGTGACGTTGCTCGACTCCGGCGAGACGCGCTTCGTCGGCTCCGTCGACGAGCTGATCGAGCACTCGCTCGTCCGGCGGTACGTGCTCTCGGTCCGGAGCGCCGACTCGCATCCCGGCCGGGTCGCGGCGGCTGCGACGGAGGCGCTCGCGGGCAGCGGCACGGTGGCGCCCGTGGTGGGCGACTCGAGCAGGTTCGTGCTCGAGCTCGACGAGGACGTCGTCCTGGGCGACGCGCTCGCCTCTCTGAGCCGGGCGGCGTTCAGCGTGGTCGCATGCAGGCCGGACCGGTCGGAGATCGAAGAAGCGTTCGTGACGCTGACCCGGCGGACCGAGCCGTGACGGCGCTCGTCCCGCGTGCGGGGCGTCTGCCCGGGTTCCTGGGCGAGCTGCGCAAGCTCTCGGCCTTCCTCCGCCGCGACTTCCTGGTCGCCTGGAGCTACCGGCTCTCGTTCCTGACGAGCCTGCTCAGCCTCGTCGGCGCAGCCTTCATCTTCTACTTCGTCGGCCTGATGGTCGATCCGACGAAGCTGCCCGAGGTCGCGGGCACGCAGGTCAGCTACCTCGAGTTCGCCGCCGTCGGCATGGCGCTGAGCGGCGTCATCCATCTCGGCCTCGAGCGGGTCTCGACGGCGATGAGGTCCGAGCAGCTGATGGGCACGTTGGAATCGCTGCTGTCGACGCCCACCTCGCATGCGACGGTGCAGATCGGCTCCGTGCTCTTCGACTTCCTCTTCATCCCGGTGCGGATGGGGATCTTCCTGGCCGCGTTGATGGTGGCCTTCGGCGTCCAGCTCCAGGTCGGCGCCGTCCCGCAGACGCTCCTGCTTCTGCTGGTCTTCGTCCCATTCGTGTGGGGCCTCGGCGTGCTCGCCGCGGCGATGACGCTGACCTTCCGCCGCGGCGGCGGCGTCGTGGCGATGGCGGTCCTGGGCGTGACGCTCGTCTCCGGGGTCTACTTCCCGGTCGGCCTGCTGCCCGGCTGGCTGCAGTCCGTGGCGCAGGCGAGCCCGATCGCGGTCACGGTCACCGCCATGCGCGACGCGCTGCTGGGCGGCGCCGGCTGGGGCGAGATCGCGCCAAAGGCGCTCCTGATCCTGCCGGCCTCCCTCGTCTCGGTCGCGCTCGGGACGGTCGCCTTCCGGCTCGCGCTCCGCCGCGAGCGCCGTCTCGGCACGCTGGGGACCTATTGAGCGCGGTCGGCCTCCCGCAGACGAGCATCGGCGGACACCCGCTCGCACCCAGCCGGGAGGTCCAGCTGTGGGAGAGCGTGGAACGCCTCGTCGAGCGCGCCTCTCGCTACTCCGACCTGGAGGCGCACGGGCTGCAGCACCTCGCACCTGCGCGCGTGCGGCGGCTCGGGTACGCGGTTCCCGAACGCGTCCTCACGGCCCAGCGCTGGGCCGCCGTCTGCTCGATGCTCGCGCCGCTCGTGCTCGGCCGGATCGTCACGACCGTCGACGAGCCCGTGGTGCTGATGAAGGGCCCCGAGCTCGCCCTCCGGTACCCCGACCCGGCCTGGCGTCCCTACCGCGACCTCGACGTCCTCGTCTCCGACGCCGCAGGCGTCTGGCAGGCGCTGCGCGACGCCGGCTTCGAGGAGACCGGAGATCCCGAGCTCTATCGCGACCTGCACCACCTGCGCCCGCTCGTCCTGCCCAAGCTGCCTCTGATCGTCGAGATCCACGCGCGGCCGAAGTGGATCGAAGGCCTCACCCCACCCGACACCGGCGAGCTGGTGGAGACGGCCGTGCCCTCGCGACTCGGCGTCGACGGGCTGTTGACGCTCGAACCGGCGCGGCACGCAGTCTCGCTGGCCGCCCACGCCTGGGCGCACGTCCCGCTGAGCCGGATCGTCCATCTGGTCGACATCGCAGCGATGTCCGCGGAGGTCGACCGGAGCGAGCTCGACGAGGTGGCGAGCGGTTGGGGCGTCGGACGCGTCTGGCGCGTGACGAGCCGCGCGGTGGACGGCCTGCTCTTCGGGAGGACGCGCCCGCTCTCGGGCCGGAGCTGGGCACGGCACCTCTGGCACGTCCGCGAGCGTACGGTGCTCGACCGTCACCTCCAGCGCTGGCTCTCGCCTTACTGGGGCCTCCCGCCGCGACGGGCGCTCGGCCTGACTGCGACGGAGCTCCGCCGTGAGCTGCGGCCCGCGCCGGGCGAGACGTGGCGTCAGAAGCTGCAACAGACGCTGCGGGCGCTCCGCGATGCGTTCATCCGCCTGTCCGATCACGATCGCTCGCTGACCACCGCAACCACGCCGTCGGAGCGAGAGGACAGTCCATGAAAAAGCTGAAGCTGCGCGAAGCCGACCTCGCCTGGCGCACGATCGAGGACGAGGTCGTGGTCGTCGACGTTCGCTCGTCGACGTATCTCGCGACGAACGACGCCGGCACGCGGCTCTGGGCCCGCCTCGGAGAGGGCGCGACGCGGGACGAGCTCGTCGCCGAGCTGGTCGAGACCTGGGGAATCGACGCCGAGGCAGCCGGCGCCGACGTCGACCGCTTCCTGGACCAGCTGCGCCGGCGGGCGCTCCTCGAGGATGAAGCGGTTTCTTGATCCCGCCGCGTGGCGCGCGGCGATCTGGGCACGGCGCGCCGCCGGGTCGGTGCGGCGCCAGCTGCGCCGGAGCCGCGTCGACGACCTCGTAGTGCCGCCCCCGCCTCGGCTCCCGGCCGCGGCCGAGCGCGGCGTCTACGCGGCGCTTCGCCGCCTGCCGAGCACGTGCCTCGAGCGCGCGTTCGTGCTGCAGACGTGGCACGCCTCCCAGGGCGACCCGCGCGAAGTGGTGATCGGCGTCATCGGGCCCAAGCGCGGATTCGACGCCCACGCGTGGCTCGACGGCGAGGGCGGCCCGCTCGCGGAGCCGTTCTCCGAGATCATGCGGCTCCCGCCTCGTGGCGCCGCGGCCCGGTGACCGCTCCGACCCGTCTCCAGCCGCTGGAGGTGGCGACCGGCCTCATCCTGGGCACGTCGACGCGCTCGGTCGGCCCGCCGCGCCACGACACGCCGCAGCAGGCGCTCGAAGACGCCGTGCGCCCGGCGCTCGAGCGCGCCCCGTGCCTCGTCAGCTTCTCCGGCGGCCGAGACTCCTCGACGGTCCTGGCCGCCGCGACCGCGGTCGCGCGCCGCGAGGGCCTACCGCTGCCGATCCCGGCGACTCACCGCTTCGCGGGCGCCGACGGCGCCGGCGAGACCGAGTGGCAGGAGCTCGTGGTCGAGCACCTCGGGCTCGACGAATGGCTTCGGCTCGAGCTCTCGGACGAGCTGGACTGCGTCGGTCCTCAGGCGCAGCAGCTGCTGCGCAGGCACGGGCTCCTCTGGCCGTGCAACCTGCACTTCCACGCCCCCTTGATCGAGGCAGCCTCCGGCGGCGCGCTGCTGACCGGGATCGGCGGCGACGAGCTCTTCAGCACCTCTCGCTGGTGGCGCATCCACGACGTCCTGGGCGGGAGGAGCGCACCCCGGCCGCGCGACGGGCTCTCTCTCGGCCTGGCGCTCGCGCCCAGCCGCGCCCGCCGCGCCTTCCTGAAGCGGCGCACGCCGCCGCCGCCGCTGCCGTGGCTGACGCCGGACGCCCTCGAGGAGGTCTGGCAGCTGCTCGTCTCCGACGAGGCGACCGAGCCGGTCGGCTGGGCCGCGGCGCTCCGCTATCGCGTCAGCCGCCGCTACCTCGACGTCGGCGCGCAGCACCTGACGGTGATCGCGCACGACTCGGGGGTCACCGTTCATCATCCGATGATCGACGACGGCGTCGTGGCGTCGATCTCGTCGCTCGGCCGCCGCGAACGCTTTCGCACCCGAACGGAGGGCATGCAGCTCCTGGCCGCCGGCCTGCTGCCGCCCGCCGTCCTCTCCCGCTCCAGCAAGGCGCGCTTCGACGGAGCGTTCTGGCACCGCCACAGCCGCGCGCTCGTCGCACGGTGGCAGGGCGAGGGGGTCGACACCGACGTCGTCGACCTCGAGCGGCTCCGGGCGGAGTGGACGTCTTCCGATCCGAACCCGCGGACGTTCACGCTCCTCCAGTTCGTGTTCCTGGCGGTCGAGGCGGCGTCAGCGGCGGGCGAGCGACCCGAGCAGGAGCTCGCCGGCTCGGCGCAGTGAGCCCCAGCCGTGCGGGCGCCCGAGCTCGAAGGCGGGCAGCGCCACCAGGTCGAGCAGCGCCTCCGGGTGGACCGGCGGCAGCCGAAGCCCGGCGTGCACGAAGAGGCGCGCCAGGCGCTCGCCCGGCGAGACCTCGCCGAGCGTGAGCCCGTCGGCCCAGGCGAGGTAGACGAAGCCCCGCAGCGGCAGCCGCTCGGGGACAGCCGGGAGCAGCAGCCGCCACCGCTCGCGCGCGCCGACGACGCCGATGTACTCCCCCACGCCCAGCCGCTTCGCCGGCTCCTCGCGCAGGTCGAGCGCCCGCGGCCCGACGAACGTCAGTCCGTCGGCGCAGATCAGCATGTCGTCGCAGACGATCGCCACGCCCTGGGCGGCGAGCCACGCCAGGGTGGAGCTCTTGCCGGTCTCGCGGTCCCCGAGGAGCGCCCAGACGCCCCCGTCAACCACGAAGGCGCCGCCGTGAAAGGACTGGCGCCCGACCCAACGCGCGACGACGGCCGCCGCAGGCGCGAGATACGGATGCACCAGGTCCGCGGCACCGAGCGGATCCGGGGTCACGACCTCGGCCAGCCCCGCGACCCGGTCGAGCCGGATCTCGCCCCCGTTTCGGAGCTTCAGCAGCGCGTGGTCGCCGGTGACCGCCTCCGTCTCGGCCTCGGACATGCCGATGCTCGTCGTGAGCCGGAGGCGAGGCCACGACCGGTGTGCGGCGACCAGCAGCTCGGACGCGCCCTCGAGCCCGGCGATCCTGATGCCGTACGCGCCGCGCAGCTCGGCGCCGCCGGGGTCGGACCTCGCCGCGGCCATCGAATGCAACTCTAGCCATCTGGTCAGTTGCCGAACGTGCACAACGGAGTTACGGTGCATGTAGCACCGACTATCAAGGGGGCGCGTTGACGGCTTCGAAATCTGAGTTGCAGGTTGCGTACGAGCCGCCGGTTCTCCGGACAGTCGGTTCGCTGCACGAGTTGACGCTCAGCGGGAACGACGTGCCGTGCATCTGGAACAAGACGCTCGGCCCTCCCGACTACTGGACGTTCATCCCGATCTCGAACTGCTCTCCTTAGGAAGCGCTTAGCGCCTACGGGCGCTGCGACATGTGAGCCCTACGGGCGCTGCGACATGTGCGCCCTACGGGCGCTGCGGGACAGGCGCGGGCGTGAAGGCCTCCTTCACGACCTGGATTACCCTGGCACGGCGGCCCTCTGCGATCGGCTGGAGGCCGCCAAGCTCGAGCCGGGCCAGTTCGACGCGGCCGGACATCCGCACGGTCAGGAACCCGAAGTCGGCCAGGAAGTCCGACGGGAAGACCGTGCGATGGACGCGGAACCGCTCCTCGTTCGACTCGCCTTCGTCGTAGCGGTACGCGAACGCCTCGAGTGCCGGGGCGCCGCGGTCCCTGACGTCGCCGATCGCGGCGAGGAAGAGCGACTGCAGCACCCACGGCGCCGAGCCGTCCATCAGATACGCACAGGTGACGAGCGCCGCGTCCTGCGACGGCGGCCCGCCCGGCAGCTCTGCGGCGCGCGGGAACGCCGACGCCGGGCCGTACTGGATCGAGCCGAGCAGGCGTCGGTCGTCGTCGCGATAGAGCGCCCCCCAGGCGCCCCAGTCCTCCTCGGTCTTCTCGAGCCACCGCTCCTTGTCCGCATCGCGCGAGCCGCGGGACTGCCACCAGACGCAGGTGCGGCAGACGGCGGGAGCGAGCTCGAGGGTGGCGCCCGTGAGGCCGGTCACGCGCTCAGTCATCGAAGAGCCGCCTCATCGAAGACCCGTCACGAGCGCAGCTCGTCGAACACGACGTTCACCGCGGCGGGACGCACGTCGGCCATCTGCGCCAGGTACTCGACCACGCGGCGCTGCACGGCCCGGCCGACGTCGGGCAGCGAGGCGCCCCACTCGGCCGCGAGGTGCAGCTCGAGGGTGACGCTCCCCTCCTGCTCGGCGACGCGGACTCCCTTGTGGCGGTGGAGCGGGCTCTCGACGAGGCCCGCGACTCCAGCTGTCTCGCGCGCCGCGTCGGCCGCGTAGCTCGCGAGGACATCGGGCGAGATCAGGGAGTGGCCCTCCATGACGTGGATCTTAGGACGAGCTCCGTCGCTTCCGGGCGGGCGAACAGCCGGAAGGGCACGAATGTCGTGCCCAGCCCGGGCGAGACGTGCAGGACGCCGCCGGGGCGCCGGTACAGGCCCGACGTGTAGCGCGCCCCCGGATGCGCCAGGTGCAGGCGCCTTCGGCGGCCGTACGGGACGTTGATCTGGCCTGCGTGCATGTGCCCCGCGAGGAGGAGCTGCCAGCGTCCGGGCGGCACCGCGTCGACCGCCTGCGGAAAGTGGCAGAGCAGGATGCGCAGGTCGGCCGAGGACGGCGGGAAGGCGCTCCGCCGATGCGAAAGCCACGAGCGCGGATCCACGCCCGCGAGCTCGACCCGCCGACCGCGGACGTCGAGCTCGACCGACTCGTCGAGCAGGAGTCTGGCCGGCTCGAGCGCGTGGAGCTCGATCGCCTCGGAGAACGGATCCCGGCTGAGCGCGACGTCGTGGTTCCCGAGCACGACGTACGCGTGCCCCAGCCGCTCGAGCACCCTGCGGAGGCGCGCCTGACCACGGCGGCGCGAGAGAAGGTCTCCGGTGACGAGCACGAGCTCGGGACGCCGGGCGGCGACCCACTCCGCCGCCCGGTCGACCGCCCGCTCGCCGCGTGACGGAAGCCCGAGGTGGAAGTCGGAGAGGTGTGCGAGCCGCAGCCCGTCGAGCTCGGCGGGCAGGCCCTCGACCTCGACCTCGAGCTCGCGGAGCCGCACCCACCCGGCCTCGAACCACGCCCAGAGCGCGACGCCGGCGGCGACCGCCGCAATCACGCCGGCTCCGACGGCCACGGTCAGCATGTGCGGGCGCCCTGCGGCGCGCCGACGATTCTAGGCCTCGAGCTTCTGCAGCACGGGCTCGACGGACACGACGTGCCGCTTGAACTTCAGCTCCGACTCCTCGAGCCCTGCCGCAACGCCGATCAGCTGCGCCAGATGGAGGATCGGCATCTGGAAGTCCTTGCCGGTCGCCTTCTTCAGCTTCGACTGCCACGCGTCGAGCGAGAGGTGACAGAGCGGGCAGGGGGTGACCATCGCGTCCGCGCCGGCTTCCTTCGCCTGCTCGATGGGCTGGATCAGCTCGCCGAGCGCCGTCTCCTCGCGGGCCTGGATGATCGGGAAGCCGCAGCACTTGATCTTGGCCGGATAGTCGACGGCCTCGCCGCCGCACGCCTCGATGATCCGCTCCAGCGACCAGGGGCGGTCGGGATCCTCGAAGCCGAGGATCTTCGACGGGCGGAGGATCTGGCAGCCGTAGAACGGCGCGATCCGGAGGCCCTTGAGACCGCGGTGCGCCGCCGACTTCAAGAGCTCGTAGCCCGGGCCCTCGGCGACCTCCCAGAGGAAATGACGGACGTCCACGTCGGCGTCGTAGGGCGGCACGCCGACCGACTGCAGGTTCTCGTTCACGCGCCCGCGCAGCTCCGGGTCGTTCAGGAGCATGAAGTTCGCCTGGCGCAGGTTGAGCGTGCACACGTTGCAGACCGTCATCAGCGTGTCCGCGCCCGTCGCCTGCGCGTAGGCGAGGATCCGTGCGTTCAGGTGCAGGTAGTAGTCGGGCTCCGCCTCGTGGATGTCGCCGGCCCCGCAGCACGTGACCGACTCGAGCTCCTCCAGCTCGAGCCCGACCTTCGGTGCGAGCGCGCGTGTCGCGCTGTCGAGCTCCTTCGCCGAGAGCGAAGCGAGACAGCCCTTGTAGTAGGCGACCTTCCTCATCGCCCGCCGCCTCCACCGGGCTCCCTCGGCGGGGCGGCCACCGCGACCGGGGCCTCGCCGTGGATGATCGGACCCGGCTGCGGCTCCTCGCCGGGGAGGTACGGACGGGGCGCCGCATCCGGCCGGTCGTACGGATCCTTCGCGCCGCCGCGACCGTGCTCGAGCGCGGCGAGCGCGCGCTCTCCCTGCACGTGGCCGGCCGCGCCGTGGATCCCCTGCTCCTGCACCAGGTTGTAGAGCGCCCGCGACTCCTTCACATCCTTGGCGACGTGCGGCGGAATGGGAATCGGCACCTTGCCCTTCCTGGCGAGGCCGATCGCAAAGCCGGTCTGCTTGATCGCCTCGACGACGCCCTGGGTCTTCGGCACGAGCTCGGTCTCGCGCAGCCACCCGGTCGTCTTGGCCGAGACGACGAACCACTTCGCGTGCTTCGCGCCCATGTCGCGGTCGATCCCGCGTGCCATCGACTCGGCGCCCAGCTTGGCGATCGCGTCGCGCGGGTCGACGCCCTTGGGGCAGCGCTCGTTGCAGAAGTAGCACCGGGTGCACTCCCAGATCCCGTGCTCGTGGTTGTAGCGCTCGAGCCGCTCCACCACGTGCCGGTCGCGCGGGTCGCCGACGAAGCGCATCCCCTTCGCGAGCGCCTGCGGCCCGAGGAACTCCGGGTCCGACTCCATGGCGTTGCACTCCGAGACGCAGCAGCCGCAGTTGATGCACAGAGACTCCTTGTGGATCGCGTTCATCCGCTGCTGCGTGACGATGAACTCCTTGCCGCCCGGCGGCTCCTCGTAGCCCGTCTCGAGCCAGGGTCGCATGGCGCGGAACTTCTCCCAGAACGGCTCCATGTCGACGACGAGGTCGCGGACGATCGGCAGGTTGCCCATGGCGGAGATGACCGGGATCTGCCCCGCCTGGGCGATGTCGTACATGCGCGTCTTGCAGGCGAGCACCGCGGCGCCGTCCATGCGCATGCCGCACGAGCCGCAGATCATCATCCGGCAGCTCTTCCGGAACGCGAGCGTCCCGTCGACCTTGTCCTTGATCAGGTCGAGGACGTCGAGCAGCGTCGCCTCCTCCGGTGCATCGACCTCGTAGTCGCGCAGCTCACGGTATCCCGTCTGCGGGTTCGAGCGCCAGATCTTCAGCGCGACCTGCATCAGCCGGCCACCCGCATCAGTACTTGCGCTCCTCGGGCTCCCAACGGGTCATACGGACCTCCTTGTACGCCAGCTCGGGCCCGTCTCCGACCCAGTGGGTGATCGAGTGCTTGAGGAAGTTGGAGTCGTCGCGCGTCGGATAGTCGTGCGGCCGCGCGTGCGCGCCGCGGGACTCCCTGCGCGCGAGGCCCGCCTGCACCATGCAGGAGGCCAGGTCGAGCATGTAGCCGAGCTCGATCGCCTGGGTGAGGTCGCTATTGAACACCTCGCCCTTGTCCTCGACGACGACGCGCGGATAGCGCTCGCGCAGGCCCTCGATCACCTCCAGCTGGCGCTCCATCTTCGACTCCTCGCGGAAGACGCCGAAGTTCTCCAGCATCGAGGCGCCGAGCTCGTCGCGGATCTGCCACGGGCGCTCGCCTTCGCTGCGTCCGAGCAGCTCGGCGAGCTCGCGCTCCGCGTCGGCCTGCGCCGACTCCGGCACGGCGATAGTCGTGTTCGAGAGCGCCCACTCCGCGGCGGCGGTGCCGGCGCGCCGGCCGAAGGTGATCGTCTCCATCAGCGAGTTGCCCCCGAGCCGGTTGGCGCCGTGCACCGAGACGCAGGCCACCTCGCCCGCCGCGTAGAGGCTGGTCAGCTCGGTCAGCCCGTCGCTGTCCGTCTCCACGCCGCCCATGTGATAGTGGGCCCCGGGCCGGACGGGGATGGGATCGTAGATCGGGTCGACGCCGGCGTAGACCATCGCGAGCTCGCGCGAGCCCGGCAGCCGCTCGATGATCCGCTCCGCGCCGAGGTGGCGGAGGTCGAGGAGCACCGAGCCATGGATGCCGCGGCCCTCGTCGATCTCCGTCTGCTCGGAGCGGGAGACGACGTCGCGCGAGGCGAGCTCGAGGGCGTTCGGGGCGTATTTGGCCATGAACCGCTCGCCGTCCTTGTTGATCAGGAAGCCGCCCTCGCCGCGGCAGCCCTCGGTGATCAGGATCCCGGACGGGTACATCGTGGTCGGGTGGAACTGCATGAACTCCATGTCCTTCAGCGGCAGGCCGAGGCGCAGCGCCATGGCCATGCCGTCGCCCGTGCAGGCGTACGCGTTCGTCGTCGCGCGGTAGAGGCGGCCGGCTCCGCCCGTGGCGAGGATCACCGTCTTGCCGCCCAGCGTCTTCAGGCCGCCGTTCAGCAGGTCCCAGCAGATGACGGCCTGGCAGCGGCCGTCGTTCTCGACGAGCCGCCACGCGAAGTACTCCTCGTAGCAGGGTATGGCGCGCTTGACGACCTGCTCGTAGAGCACCTGGATCAGCACGTGCCCCGTGATGTCCGCGGCGTAGACCGTGCGCGGCGAGCCGGCGGCGCCGAACGGGCGCTGGGCGAGCTTGCCGTCCTCCCGGCGCGAGAAGAACGCGCCCCAGTGCTCTAGCTGGTAGATGTCGCCCGGCGCCTCGCGCGTGAAGATCTCGATCGAGTCCTGGTCGCCGAGGTAGTCGGAGCCCTTGACGGTGTCGAACGCGTGGATCTCCGGGTCGTCGTGCGCGGCGTTCCCGAGCGCCGCGTTGATACCTCCCTCGGCAGCGCCGGAATGGCTCCGCGTCGGGTGCAGCTTCGAGATCATGGCGACGTCCGCGCCCGCGTCGTGAGCGGCGATCGCGGCCCGCATCCCGGCGCAGCCGGCGCCGACGACGAGGACGTCGTGCTTTGCTTCCACGACTCCGGAAGCTATCGAAACCCCGCGGCGCCGCGCGGGGCTACCGCCGGGGCGTCCCGCCGGCCGGTCGGGACGCCCGCCACGACTCCGCCGCGGTCGATCAGCGCAGCGGCGGGCAGACGTGGTGCAAGGCTGCCGGGGCCGCGGCACCGACGCCGACGGCGACGATCAGCGCGGCCAGCAGCGCGTCCAGCGCGCACCGGCGAGCAATCAGCCGCATCATGTCTCACCTCCTCTCGCGCGAGCGCCGAGGGAAGCGCGGCGGACGGCGCGCCGTCGGCGCGCGCCGGGTGGTCCCGCGCACGGCCGAGAGCAGCACCACGGACACGAGCGACAGCAGCGTGCCCTTTCCGCCGATCAGGAACGAGACGTCGACCAGGTCGTACGCCGCCTGGAGGACGCCGAGCCCGAGCGACAGCAGCCCGCCCAGCGCAAGCATCGCGTGCAGTCCGGCGCGCTGCGGTGCCCTGCGCGCGGCCGCAATGCCGCCGAGGATCTAGGACGAAGGCGAGGCTCGCCCAGACGAAGCCTCTGGCCTCGACCTGCTGCGCGAAGTTGGGCGCCTCGCCGTTTGGCTGCGCCTCGCCGTTTGGCTGCGCCTCGCCTCTTGGCTCCGCTGTGTCGCGGCTCGCGCCGGGTACACGGAGCGTGATAGCTGGGCTCCCGTGGCGGTGACCGGTTCCTCCCCAGCGCACGAGACCGTGACGAAGGGCAGTCGCCTGGTCGCGCCGCCCCCACAAACGGCTGGGGCCACTGATGGCGGTCACCGGGCTCGCGCTGCTCGCGCGCCAGTTCCGGTACAGCTTCGACCCGCTCGCGTTCACCGTCTTCTTCGCGCTGGGCGAGCTGGGGTGCGCACTCGTGCCGAACGTCGTCTTCGCCTACCCGACCGGCCGCGTGACGGACCCGCTCGAGCGAGCCTTTCTCAAGGTCGCGTACGCAGCCGCGCTCGCCTTTCCGTTCGCGCTCCTGCTCTTCTACGACGGCAGCCGCCCGATGCGGTACTTCCCGCCGTTCCCGCACGAGAGCCTGCTGCTCGTCCAGGGCGACGTCGACGTCGTGCACGCGCTGAAGAGCACCTACGCCGTCCTCGTCTACGGCGTGCTCGTCGGCTGTCTTCATCGCGCTGGTGCTGCGGAAGCTCGTGCACGCGGCGCCTCGGGCCCGACGCATCCTCGCGCCGCTCCTCCTGGCCGCCGCGGTGATCGCCCTCCGCGCGGTGTACGACGCGATCCGCACGTTCGCCGACCACCCGCCCCACTTCATCGACGACAACGTCTTCTGGTGGCAGATCGCCGGCCTGATCGCGCTGCCGCTGGCGGTGTTGACCGGGTTCCTGCGGGCGCGGCTCGCGCGGGCCTCGGTCGGCGACCTCGTCGTCCGGCTCGAGCGGACGCCGCCGCAGGGGATCCGCGACGAGCTCGCTCGGGCCCTCGACGACCCGACGCTCGAGGTCGGGCTCTGGCTGCCGGAGCGAGCGGGCTACGTCGACGCCGCGGGTGCACCGATGACGCTCCCCGTGGACGGGCCGGAGCGCGCGGTCACGCGCATCGACCACGACGGCGAGCCGCTCGCGGCGCTCGTCCACGACCCGACGCTGCGCGAGGAACCCAAGCTGGTCGAAGCCGCCGCGGCGGCCGCGCGCTTCGCGCTCGAGAACGCGCGCCTCGAGGCCGAGCTGCGGGCGCAGCTGGCGAAGGTGCAGGAGTCGCGCGCCCGCCTCGTCGCCGCCGGCGACGAGGAGCGGCGCAGGATCGAGCGGAACCTCCACGACGGGGCGCAGCAGCGCCTGGTGGCGATCGCGCTCCGGGTCAGGTCCGCGCAGCGCGACCGGGGCGCTCGAAGCCGGGCAGGACCCGCTGCTCGACAGCGTCGCGGAGGATCTCCTGATCGCCGTCGAGGAGCTGCGCGAGCTCGCGCACGGGATCCACCCCACCGTGCTCGCGCAGGAGGGCCTCGCTCCGGCTCTGGCCGCGCTGGCCGACCGCACTCCGCTGCCGGTCCGGGTGGACGCCACAACGGACCGCTTCCCGCCCGACGGCGAGGCAGCGGGCTACTTTGTCGCCTGCGAGGCACTCGCGAACGTGGCGAAGCACGCGGCGGCGACGCAGGCGACACTCACGGCACGGGCCGGCGAGGGCGGGCTCGTGCTCGAGGTGACCGACGACGGCCGCGGCGGTGCCGGGCCGAACAGCGGCTCGGGGCTGCGCGGTCTCACCGACCGGGTGGAGGCGCTCGGCGGGCGGCTCGAGCTCGAGAGCCGCCCCGGCCGCGGCACGCGGGTCGAGGCGGTGATCCCGTGCGGGTCGTGATCGCCGAGGACTCCGTCCTCCTGCGGGAAGGTCTGGCCCACGTCCTGGCGAACGGCGGCTTCGAGGTCGCCGCGCAGGTCGGCGACGCCGACGCGCTCGTGCACGCCGTCACCTGCGAGCGGCCGGACGTCGCGCTGATCGACGTCCGCATGCCGCCCTCGCACACGGACGAAGGGGGCGCGGGGCCACACGGGAGATCCGTGCCGGCCGTCCGGAGACCGGGGTGCTCCTGCTCTCCCAGGTGATCGAGGCGGAGCACGCGCTGGCGCTCTTCACCGAGCGCGCCGAGGGATTCGGCTACCTGCTCAAGGACCGAGTGCTCGAGATCGACGACTTCCTCGACAGCGTCCGGCGCGTCGGCCGCGGGGGCACGGCGATCGACCCGGTCGCGATCTCGCAGCTGCTCGGGCGGCAGGATGCCCAGAGCCCGGTGGACGAGCTGACACCCCGCGAGCGCGAGGTCCTCGCCCTGATGGCCGAAGGGCTCTCCAACCAGGGCATCTGCGGCCGGCTCTTCCTCAGCCCGAGGACGGTCGAGACGCACGTGAACGCGATCTTCCTCAAGCTCGGGCTGCGCCCCGCCGCGGACGACCACCGCCGCGTGCTCGCCGTCCTGACCTACCTTCGCAGCGGCTAGCTCTTCGCGATCCGAAGCCGTCCTGCTCCGACCGTCGCTGCGCGCGCGAGCAGCACGCCGTCGCGCCAGACCCGGACGCGCACGAGCGGTTGGCCGGGCACGCGCTCCGCGTGGACGATGTAGCGGAGCCGACCGTCGGTGCCGTTCAGCCAGGCGGCCCGGCCGTCCGCGCGAAGGCCGAGCGCGGTCAGCCGCACGTCCCGCGAGACGCCGTGGTCGACCAGCTTCATCGTTCCGCGCACCTTGCGACCGTCCGAGCGCGTTGACAGCTCGCCGGTGAGCTCCCGGCCGAGGCGAAGCGGGCCGATCGACTCGACCCGGCCCTTCGAGTTGGCCACCCGAACCCCGACATGCGCGCCGGAGGCGAGGTTGAGCGCATCGCCGCCGAACCGGATGCCCAGCGAGTACCTCCCGGGCTTCACCGGTGGCATCGGCATCACGCCGGCCGTTCCCGACCGGTCGGTCATCGTCAGGTACGCCGAGCCGGTCACCAGAAAGACCAGCTGCTTCGAGGCCAGGACGTCGCTGCTCCTCGCGAGCCCGCGCGTGAGCTGCGCGCGCGGTTGCAGGAAGCCGTACGTCACCTTCCTGCTCCCGAGGTACGTGATCTTCGTCAGCGAACGGACCGCGGCAGGCGACCCGGCCGCGCTCTGGCCGCCGCCCGCGCCTGCGGGACCGCCCGTGAGGCCGGGGGCGCCTTTCAGCTTGCTGCACGGGACTCGCCCCTCGTTCACCTCCTGCACGACGCCGCGGAACGCGTCGTACGAGTCCTTTCGCGAGCCGTCGACCCAGAAGAGCCCGGACTGCCACCCCTCGAGGGTCTGCTCGTCGCGGAGGAGGAAGTTGAAGACGGCGCCGATGTAGGGCTGGCAGTAGGCCATCCGGATGCTGTCGACGAGCTGGGTCGCCTGGTCGGGCGCCGGGCTCTCGTCCGGCGGGACGGCCGGCGGGCCGGGATGCGCCGCGACGTCGGGGAGCGATCCGGGCCACGTCTCGACGCCGGTGTACAGCCCCCGCTTCGCGTCGTCGATCTGCGTCTGGTAGCCCGTCTCCAGGTACCAGATCGGGAGACCGTTCTCCGGCAGCGGCTGGGCCGTCCCGTCGAACGCCCGGTGCAGGACGGCGAGCAGCCGGTCGTAGTCGCCCATCGAGAGGATCGTCTGGTCGGCGTGCGAGGCCCAGGGTCGCTCGTCCGAGCGGGCCGGGTACGGGTGGTGGCCGAACGTGTCGAAGAGCGGCCGCGTGCGACCGCTCGCCCGGTAGGCGGCGCCCATCGCCTCGATGAACTTCACCGGCGAGTGCGAGACGTTCCAGAAGGCATTGGGGTTGTCGTTGCCCCAGAGCGACGTCGCGGGGCCGATCACGTTGACGGAGGGGCGCACGCCGTGGAGGACGTCGTAGCAGCGGGCGAGCAGCTCCTCGTAGCGGGCGGGGGCCTCGCTCTGGCCCGTGGCGTCGTACTGCGGCCTCCAGAACGCGGACAGGTTGGGTTCGTTCCAGATCACGATGTCGTTGATCTGCGGGAAGCGCGTGAGCACGCGACCGAGGTAGGTGCAGTAGTTCTCGCGATCCGCGGCCTCCGTCGGGGGCGGTGTTGCGCCGTTGAAGACGGCGACGACGACGCGCGCGGCCCCTGCGCCGAGCACCGCGCGGTTGAGCACTCCATCGTCGAACGCGGAGAGGTCGGTCTGGCCGTGCTGCCAGTCGAGCGTGATGCCGAGTGCGCGCAGACCGAGGCCGCCGGCCGCGGCCGCGGTCTGCCCCGTCGTCCACTTCAGCCCGTCGTCCTTGGCCCCGACAAACATGCCCGGTCCTGCGGCGGCCGGCGCCGCGACGCCAAGGGTCGCCGCAGCGGCGACCAGGATGAGCAGCCCCCGCTTCATGCTCTCAACGAACCTAGCTCACCCGGCGCCGGATCTCCAGCCGAAGGACAGAGACTAGGAGATCTTCGGGCCGGCGGCGACCAGGTTCTCGGCGGCGCCGAACGAGGCGAAGTTCTGGACGAACATCTGCGCCAGCTCGCGCGCGTTCGCGTCGTACGCGGCCGGATCGGCCCACGTCGAGCGGGGGTCGAGCAGCCTCGGATCGACGCCCGGCACCTCGACCGGGACCTCGAAGCCGAAGAGCTCGTCCGTGCGGTACTCGACCTCGTCGAGCGCGCCGGAGAGCGCGGCGTGGAGCAGCGCACGCGTCGCCTGGATCGGCATCCGGTGCCCCTCGCCGAACGGGCCGCCCGTCCAACCGGTGTTGACGAGCCAGGCCCGGGCGCCGTGCTGGTCGAGCCGGTCGCCCAGCAGCCTCGCGTAGACCGCGGGCGGCTGCGGGAGGAACGGAGCGCCGAAGCAGGCGGAGAACGTCGGCTGCGGCTCGGTGACGCCGACCTCGGTGCCGGCGAGCTTGGCCGTGAAGCCGGAGAGGAAGTAGTAGATCGCCTGGTCGCGCGTCAGCCGCGCGATCGGAGGCAGGATCCCGAACGCGTCCGCGGTCAGCATGACGACGTCCCGCGGGTGCCCGGCCCGTTTCGCCGCGAGCGCGTGCGCGATCTGCTCGAGCTTGTACGCGGCGCGGGTGTTCTCGGTCTTCGAGTCGTCGTCGACGTCGACGACGCCCTGCTCGTCGATCGCGACGTTCTCGAGGATCGTCCCGAACGTCCGCGTCGCCTTGTAGATCTCCGGCTCGGCGTCGGCGGAGAGGTGGATCACCTTCGCGTAGCAGCCGCCTTCGAAGTTGAAGACCCCTTCGTCGCCCCAGCCGTGCTCGTCGTCGCCGATCAGGTTCCGCTCCGGGTCGGCGGAGAGCGTCGTCTTGCCCGTGCCCGAGAGCCCGAAGAAGATCGCCACGTCTCCCTCGTCCGAGACGTTGGCTGAGCAGTGCATCGGGAAGACACCCTCGAGCGGCAGCCGGTCGTTCATCAGCGTGAAGATCGACTTCTTGATCTCGCCCGCATAGAACGTGCCGCCGATCAAGACCTCCTGGCTGCTCGGGTGGACGGCGACGAACGTGCCCGAACGCGTCCCGTCCACAGCTGGATCGGCCTCGAAATCGGGAGCGTGGAGGACGAGCGCCTGCGGCTCGAACGAGGCGAGCTCCTCGGGCGACGGATCGATGAACATCGTCCGGGCGAAGAGCGCGTGGTACGGATGCGTCGTCACTACGCGCACCGCGATCCGGTGAGCGGGGTCGGCGCCGGCGAACGCGTCGACCACGTAGACGTCGCCCTGGCCCAGGTGCGCGGTCACCTTGTCGCGCAGCCGCTCGAATCCTGCCTCGTCGATCTCCCGGTTGACGTCGCCCCACCAGATCCGGTCCTCCGACGCGGCCTCGCGGACGACGAACTTGTCCTTCGGCGAACGGCCGGTGTGCCTGCCGGTGTCGACTGCGAGCGGGCCGCCCTCGGCGATCCGTGCCTCCCCTCGCTTGACTGCGTGCTCGTAGAGCACGGGCGTGGACGCGGTCCAGTGGACGGCCCGGCCGGGCTTGATGCCGTGCTCCTCGAGGCCGACGCGGCCCCTCACGGGCGTCGCTGTCATCGGAGATTCTCCACGTCTCTGCAGGACAAATCGTGCACCCCGATGGCGCATCCTACGGATTCCACCTCAACCTGCTGCGGGAGAACCGCCAGTCGAACCGGCAGTCGAGCCGGCAGTCGGGCCGGCAGTCGAGCCGGCAAAGCGCCGCAGCGAGCGGACGACGTGCGCGGCGTAGCTCGGCGCACGTGGAAGCGGCAGGAGACCGAAGGAGCTGCGCAGCGCGACGGCGTGCAGGCCGCCGCGGAGGGTGACGTACTCGCCGGCCGCGCCCGCGGCCCGGGCGCGGCCGTAGCCGCGGAGCGACAGCTCGGGGGAGACGCCCGGGACACCGGGGAACGGGCGGTCGAGCGACCCGTGCACGACTCGAAGCTCCTTGCCCGCGAGCGGCGACATGTCGAGCGCGTCCGGCAGCCACGGATTGACGCCGATCACCGTCCTGACCCTGGCATCCTCCGCGGCCCGGATCCCGACCGCCCCGCCCATCGAGAAGCCGACGAGCGCCACGGGCACGTCCCCCAGACGCTCGAGCGCCGCGCGGGCGTCGTCGACGCAGTCGTCGAACCTGCGCCAGGAGCGGATGCGGTACTTGACCTCGACGAACGTGAGAGTCGGCAGCTGCGGCGCCGCCCGGCGGACGAGGTACTCGATCGTCGCGCTCCAGGTACCCGGCAGCTCCTCCTGGCGGCCGCCGTTGACGAGGACGACCGCGGGGCCGCCGAGCGGGTTCGTGACTCTCAGATCTGCCAGCGTCCGTCGCGGATCGCCGGGACCCGCTCACCGCCCAGGGTGACACCGGTGATCCGGAGCTCGTCCGAGCCGATCATGAAGTCGACGTGCGTGCCGCTGCGGTTCAGCCTGGGCAGGTCCTCGTCGGCGAGGACGAACGGGAAGCCGTTGCCGAGTGCGATGTGCGTCGCCGCGTTCTCGTCGAGCAGCGTGTCGTAGAAGACGGTCCCGAGCGGCCCGATCCGCCCCTCCCGGTCGACGAGCGCCACCTCCCCCAGCCTGGCCGCGCCGTCGTCCAGCGCCGCGATCCCGCGCAGCGCGTCAGCGCCCTCGTCGGCCTCGATCTCCACGGCGCGGCCGCCCTCGAACCGGACCCGCAGGCCGCGGATGATCGTCCCGTCGCGGAGCACAAGCGGCTTCGTCGCGGTCACGTGTCCCTCCGTCCGCTCCGGGTCGGGCGAGGTGAACACCTCCTCGGTGGGGAGGTTCGGCAGGTGGCGGATGCCGTCGATGGTCTCGAAGTCGGCCGCCCACCAGCGCGAGTTGGGCAGCAGGCCGATCGTCAGGTCGGTGCCCGGTCCCTCGAGATGCAGCGAGTCGAACCGGCGCCCGGAGAGCTGCTCGGCGTTCGCGTTCAGCGTCGCGATCCTCTCCTCCCACGCGGCGACCGGATCATCCTCGTCCAGTCGCAGAACGTGCTCCAGCTGCTGCCAGAGCCGCTCGTAGGCCTCGTCCGCAGGCAGGTCCGGGAAGACCAGCTGCGCCCACTGCGGGTTGGGTGCGGGCAGCCCGCTCCAGTTCGTGGTCCGCTCGCCGACGATGCGCGGGATCTCCTTCAGGTACGGGAGCTGGTCCTTGCCCGCGCGGGTGAGGTCGAGCCCTTCGAGGGAGCCGGGAGAGGTCGGGCCGCTCCAGGAGATCCGCGCCGCGCGCTGCTCGCCGAGCTGGTCGACGCGATGGCCGTACCAGTCCGGGACGAAGGTCAGCGTCTCCTCGTCGGCGTGCTCGATCCGGGCCCGCTTGACGTACGGGTCGAACCAGGAGACGTCGACGAACTTCGCGCCGCGCCGGTACGCCGCGGCGGCGGTCGCCCGGGTCAGCTCCTCGTGGCCGCCCACGTTCGCCGCGATCGCGACGATCTGCCCCGGCTGCACGTTCGCGCCGAAGTCGACCGCGAGCTCTGCGAGGCGCTGCACCCGGTCCACGGGAGGCGATCCTAGCTGCGACGCGAACTCCCCGAGGTGGACACTGCGACGACGATCGACCGCTTCCTCGCCGGCCCTTCGCTCTCGGATCACACCCGGCGGGCCTACCGGTCGGATCTTCGCGAGTTCTCGCGCTGGCTCGACGGCCGCCGGCTGGACGACGTCGATGCGCGCCTGCTGGTCGACTACGCCACGGTGCTCGGCCGCCCGCGCCCGGGCGGCAAGCTCGCGCCCGCGACCATCGCCCGCAAGCTGGCGGCCGTCCGCGCGCTGCTGCGCTTCGCGCTTGGCGCCTCGCGGGTGCCGGACGCGCGCATCGCGCCACGGCGGCCGCGGCGGCTTCCGGACGCCCCGAAGCAGAACGAGGTCGACCGGCTGATCGACGGCGTCGGCGGCAGCGCCGAGCTGGAGCTCCGCAACCGCGCGCTCGTCGAGCTGGTCTACTCGGCGGGCCTGCGCTCGGCCGAGGCGGTCGGGCTCGACCTCGGCGACGTCGACTGGGACGGGGCGGCGGTACGGGTGCTTGGCAAGGGCTCGAAGGAGCGCGTCGTCCCGATCGGCGAGGAGGCCGTCTACTGGCTGGCGCGGTACGTCCACGAGGCGCGCCCGGGGCTCGCCCGCGACGCGAACGACGCGTTCTTTCTGTCGGTGCGGGGCCGGCGGCTCGACACGTCGACGCTGCGCCGGCTGCTCCCCCATCCGCACCGTCTCCGGCATGCGTTCGCGACGCACCTAATGGAGGGCGGCGCCGACCTGCGCGTGATCCAGGAGCTGCTCGGCCACGCGTCGCTCTCGACGACGCAGGTCTACAGCCACGTCGACGGCAAGCGCCTCCGCCGCGTCTACGACCGGGCGCATCCGCGCAGCTAGCGCGATGGCGAAGGACGAGTTGCCCGTGAAGGGGTTCGCGTCCGGCAGCTCGTGGGTGACCTGGCTCGAGAAGGAGCACGCGCGCTCGCCCGGCCTCTGGATCAAGTTCGCGAGGAAGGGCTCGGGCAGGAGGAGCGTGACGCACGCCGAGGCGCTCGAGGCGGCGCTGCGCTTCGGCTGGATCGACGGCCAGGTGCGCAGCCTGGACGAGAGCTGGTACGTCCAGCGCTTCACTCCTCGAGCGGCCAGGAGCAAGTGGTCGCGGATCAACCGCGAGAAGGCGCTCGAGCTGATCGCCTCCGGGCGCATGGAGCCGGCCGGGCTCGCGGAGGTGGAACGCGCGCGGGCGGACGGGCGGTGGGAGGCCGCGTACGAGCCGCAGAGCGCCGCGACCGTCCCCGAGGACCTCGAGCGCGCCTTCGCGCAGAGCCCCGCCGCGCGGAGGTTCTTCGACACGCTCGACAGCCGCAACCGCTACGCCGTCCTGCACCGGATCGCCGACGCCAAGCAACCGGGGACGCGGGCGCGACGGATCGAGAAGTTCGTGGCGATGCTCGCCGCCGGCGAGAAGCTCCATCCCTGAGCCGGCCCATTCGCTCAGCCGGCAGAGCCGGCAGGCGTCACCGGCCCGGCGCCGAACTCTCCCTGGGCCGTGGCAACGCCCGAGCAGACCCGCGATCCCGCCGTCGAGGGCTTCCTCGCGCTGCTCGCCATGCAACGGGCCGAGCGCACGGTCGACGCCTATCGCCGCGACCTCGGCGCACTCACGGCGCACCTCGGACGCTCGCCCGACTCGGCGACGCAGGACGAGCTCCAGGGGTGGCTCGCCGCGCAGCGCGCCGACGGCCTGTCCGCCTCGACCATCGCAAGGCGCACCGCCGCGGTTCGCTCCTTCTACCGCCACCAGCTCCTGCTCGGCGTGCGGGACGACAACCCTGCGGCCGCGCTCGACCTGCCGCGACGCACCCGCAAGCTGCCGCGCACGCTCAGCCCGGGCGAGGCCGAGCGCCTGATCGAGGCGGCCAACGGCACCCGCCCGCGCGACCTGCGCGACAAGGCGCTCGTCGAGCTCCTCTACGGCGCCGGCCTGCGCGTCTCCGAGGCCGTCGGCCTGGACCGCACGGGGGTCGACCTCGACGGCCGCCTCGTCCGGACGATCGGCAAGGGCGGCAAGGAGCGGATCGTCCCCGTCGGAAGGGCCGCCGTCGACGCACTGCGCCGCTACCTGAGCCGCGGCCGCCCGTTCCTCGACACGCGCCACCGGCCCGAGCTCTTCCTGAACGCACGCGGCGGTGCCCTTACGCGAGCCGGCGCCTTCCTGATCCTGCGCGGGCTCGCCGAGAAGGCGGGCCTGGAGCCCGAGCGCGTCCACCCGCATCTCCTGCGCCACTCGTTCGCCACGCACCTCCTCGAGGGAGGCGCCGACTTGCGCAGCGTCCAGGAGATGCTGGGCCACGCAGACCTGTCGACGACCGAGCTCTACACCCACGTCTCCGATCGGCGGCGCCGCGAGTTGTACTTCCAGGCGCACCCGCACGCGAGGCGGCGCCGTTTCGATTCTGGAGAACGGTCGACTACCACAGGTGATGACGACTCTTGAACCCCACGCCGCGATCCTGATGGTGCTCTGCCTCGGCGTCGGCTACGCGATGATGCTCGCCGGCGTCTCGAAGAACGCGCTCGAATGGAAGCGGCAACCCCGCGTGTGCCCGTCCTGCGGCAGGCACCACAAGTCCTGCCGCTGCGCCTGAGCTCCGCCTCGAGCTACCTGGCCGCGCCCGCGCGCTTGCGCAAGAGCTCGGCGACCCTCGCGGCCGCCGTCCTCAGCTCGCGCTCCTGCTCCTCGTCCTCGCCGAGCGAGCGGAGGAGCCGGATCGTGTCCGGCTGCGGAGAGCCGTTCTTGAGGCAGAGGACGGCCAGCCGCCGGACGGCCTGGTTCGGGTCGTTGACCGCCAGCTCGTGCAGCGCGGCGCGCGAGGCGTTGACCGGCGCCGGGTGGTTGTCGCGCGACAGGCGCTCGAGCGAGACGAGCGCGGAGCCGCGGCACGCGGGGCTCTCGTCCTGCAGGCCCCGGCTCAGAAGGTTGAGCTTCTGCTTGAACCGGAAGGCCCCGACGGCGCGGTAGGCCTGCGCGCGGGCGCGGAAGTCGGGGTTGCGCGCCGCGAACTCGATTTCCTCGTCCCACTCGGCGCGATGGCGCGCGAGCGCGGTCTCGTCACCGGCGGCGGCAAGGGCCTCGGCCCGCTCTGCCGCCTCCTCGAGGGTCAAAGGTCTTCGACTGAGCGGGCGCCCGGGCCGACGTAGCGCGCGGAGGGCCGGATCAGGCGCCCGGTCTCCCTCTGCTCGAGGATGTGCGCCGACCAGCCCGCAACGCGGGCGGAGGCGAACATCGCCGGAGCGAGCGACGGCGGAATGTCGGCGATCTCGAGCACGACGGCGGCCCAGTACTCGACGTTCACGGGCAGCGGCCGGTCGGGCTTCAGCTTGGCGAGCGCCTCCAGAGCGGCCTTCTCCAGCGCCAGCGCAACCTCGACGCGAGGCGACTTCAACTCCTGCGCCGTGCGGCGCAGCACACGTGCGCGCGGATCCTCGGCGCGGTAGACGCGGTGGCCGAAGCCCATGATCCGCTCGCCCCGCGCGAGCAGCTCCTCGACGTACCGGTCGGCGTCGCCCATCGCCTCGACCTCGTCGAGCATGGGCAGCACGTGTGCAGGAGCGCCGCCGTGCAGCCGGCCCGAGAGCGTCCCGACGGCGGCCGACATGGACGCCGCCGCGTCGGCGCCGGTCGAGGCGGCGATGCGCGCCGTGAAGGTCGACGCGTTCAGCCCGTGCTCAGCGGCGGAGACCCAGTACGTGTCGAGGGCCCTGATGGAGGCGGGATCCGCCTCGCCGCGCCAGCGGATCAGGAACTGGGCCGCGGCGTTCTCGCCCTGCTCGACCTCCGCCTCGGGGACGGGCGGCTGGTTCCCCCGCGCGGCCTGCGCGACGATCGAGAGCGTGGCCGCTGACAGCCGCGCGAGGTCGTCGCGCGCCTGACGGTGATCGATGTCGACCAGCTGCTTCATCCCCCACTTCGGCCCGAGGGTCGCAAGGCCAGCCTGGAGGTCGGCGGTCACGTTGCCGCTCGGATCGAGGAGGTCGATCGGCTCCGGAGGCGGCATGCCCGGCTCGAACGATTCGTCCACGAGCAGCCCCCAGACCTTCTCGAACGGATACCGGCCGACGATCTCCTCGATGTCGACGCCGCGGTACCTGAGCGCACCACCTTCCTTGTCCGGCTCGGCGATCTCCGTCTCGAACGCGACGACGCCTTCGAGGCCGGGCTTGAAGTCAGTTGTGCTCATGGCCTGCGAATCTAGCAACGGCGGCGCCGCTCCTGCTTGACGAGGTCGCGCTCGGGTGATCTCCGCAGCGGCCGGGAGCGCCCTGCGCGAGCCGTGGCTTCTGCATGCGCCTCGCCCCAAGCCGTCGTGGCCGCCTCTCCGGCCCCTTCGCGATCCGGGTCCCCGGGCCGCCACCCCCGCGCCGTCGGTAGAGTCGCCGCCGATGGCCCATCGCGTCGTGTTGATCCCCGGAGACGGCACCGGCCCCGAGTTGACGGAGGCGACCCGCCGCGTCCTCGAGGCGACCGGCGTCGAGTTCGACTGGGACGTGCGCCACGCCGGCGAGGAGGTGATGAGCCGGTACGGCGGCAATCCGCTGCCGGAGGAGACGCTGGCCGCAATTCGCGAGGCGGGCGTCGCGCTCAAGGGGCCGATCACGACCCCGGTCGGCGGCGGCTTCCGCTCCGTCAACGTCGGCCTCCGCAAGGAGCTGGATATGTACGCGCAGGTGCGCCCCTGCAAGAGCTACGAGGGCGTGCGGACCCGATTCGACGACGTCGACCTGATCATCGTCCGCGAGAACACCGAGGATCTCTACGCCGGCATCGAGTACGAGGAGGGCACGCCCGACGTCGAGGAGCTGATCACGTGGATCGAGTCGAAGGGCGGCACGCTGCGCCACCGCGACGCCGGCATCTCGATCAAGCCGATCAGCATCACGGGCACGCGCCGGATCTTCGAGTTCGCGTTCGACTACGCCCGCAGGAACGGCCGCCGCAAGATCACGGCCGTCCACAAGGCGAACATCATGAAGTTCTCGGACGGTCTCTGGCTGCACACGGCCCGCGAGGTCGCGGCGGAGAACACCGACATCGAGTTCGACGACCGGATCGTCGACAACATGTGCATGCAGCTCGTCCAGCGGCCCGAGGAGTACGACATGCTCGTGCTGCCGAACCTTTACGGCGACGTGCTCTCCGATCTCTGCGCGGGCATGATCGGCGGCCTCGGCCTGGCGCCGGGCGCGAACTACGGCGAGAGCGTCGCCGTGTTCGAGCCCACGCACGGCTCGGCGCCCAAGTACGCCGGCCAGAACAAGGTCAACCCGATGGCGGAGCTCCTGTCGGGGATGCTGATGCTCCGCCACCTCGGCGAAGGCCCCGCCGCCGACCGGCTCGAGGCCGCGATCGCCGACGTGATCCGGGAAGGGAAGAGCGTCACCTACGACATGAAGCCGAACCGCGACGACCCGACCGCCGTCGGGACGAGCGAGGTCGCCGACGCGATCATCGAGAAGCTCGGCTCCGGGGTGGTCGCGTGAGCGACGCCCTGCAGATCGGGTACCACGACTTCAAGGCGGACAAGGGCCGCCGGAAGGTGACGGTCGTCGGAGCCGGCAACGTGGGCGCCACGTGCGCCCAGGTGCTGGCATTGCGCGACTACGCCGACGTCGTCCTGGTCGACATCAAGGAAGGCCTGCCTCAGGGCAAGGCGCTCGACATCGACCAGATGGGCGCCGTGCTCGGGTACGAGCCGCGCGTCACCGGCTCGAACGGCTACGAGGAGACCGCGTGCTCGGACGTGGTCGTGATCACGGCGGGTCTGCCGCGCTCGCCCGGGATGAGCCGCGACGACCTCGTGCAGACGAACGAGAAGATCGTCAAGGACGTGACGGAGAAGGTCGTCGCGCAGAGCTCCGACGCGATCCTGATCGTCGTCTCGAATCCCCTGGACGCCATGTGCCACGTCGCCAAGAGCGTCTCGGGCTGGCCCAAGAACCGGGTCTTCGGGATGGCGGGCATCCTCGACACGGCACGCTTCTCGACCTTCATCGCCTGGGAGACCGGGGCGTCCGTGAAGGACGTGACGGCCATAGTGCTCGGCGGCCACGGCGACCAGATGGTGCCCGTCGTCTCGGCGACGTCGGTCGGCGGCGTGCCGCTGCGAAAGCTCGTCCCCGATGAACAGATCCGGTCGATGGTCGAGCGGACGGCGAAGGGCGGCGGCGAGCTCGTGAACCTGCTCGGCACGTCCGCCTGGTACGCGCCCGGTGCTGCCGCGGCGCAGATGGTCGGCTCGATCGTCCTCGACGAGAAGCGCGTTCTCCCCGTGACCGCGTACCTCGAGGGGGAGTACGGCATCGACGGTCTCTACATGGGCGTCCCGGTCAGGCTCGGCTCCACGGGCATCGAGGAGATCTACGAGCTCGACCTCGACGAGGCCGAGCAGGCGGCACTGCGCACATCGGCCGACGCGGTCCGCGACGTCGTCTCGGTGCTGACGACGTAGGTGATGGAGGTGTACACCTACATCACCGGAGAGGGATGTAGGTGGACCTCGGCCTGAAAGGGCGGACCGCGATCGTCTGCGGCGCCTCCTCGGGGCTCGGGCTCGCGAGCGCAGAGGCGCTCGCCGCAGAGGGCGCCAACGTGGCGATGTTCGCCCGCCGCCGCGATCAGGTGCAGCGAGAGGCGGACCGGATCGGGGCGCTCGCCGTCCGCGGGGACGTCTCCGTGCCCGGCGACCTCCAGAGGCTCGTCGAGACGACGCTCGAGGCGTTCGGCGGGCTGGACATCCTCGTCTGGAACAGCGGCGGCCCGCCTCCCGGCCCGGCGACCGCAATCGAGGACGAGACGTTGGAGGCCGCCTTCGAGACGCTCCTGCTCGCAGCCGTCCGCCTCGTACGGCTCTCGCTGCCGCACATCGAGCAGAGCGATCAGGGCCGAATCGTGTTCGTCACCTCCAGCGCCGTGAAGGAGCCCGTGCCGCATCTCGCCCTCTCGAACGTGATCCGGCCGGGGATCGTCGGCTACGCGAAGACGCTCGCCGGCGAGCTCGGCCCCAAGGGCGTCACCGTCAATTGCGTCGCGCCGGGCCGGATCGCGACGCCCCGCCTGACCGAGCTCTATGGTTCGGGCGTACCGACGCCCGAGCAGCTCGCCGAGCTGCCGCTCGGCCGCTGGGGGGAGCCGCGCGAGTTCGGCGACGTGGTCTGCTTCGTGGCCTCCGCCCGCGCGTCGTACCTGACGGGGATCACGATCCCCGTCGACGGCGGCCTCGGCCGCAGCATTCTGTGAGCCGTTTCAAGCCGGGCCGGCTGCTCGGCGTCGGGCTGGTGCTGCTGCTGATCGTGTCCGCCCTCTGGGTCCTGCCCTCGGACGAGTACATCTTCCTTCCCGATCCGGCTCATCCCGCGGCGCCGCTCGTGAAGGTCCCCGACGCCAAGCCCGACCGGAACGGCGGCCGGATCTACTTCGTCGACATCATCGTGCGCAAGGCGAGCTGGCTCGAGCGGCTCTTCCCCTGGATCCACGACGACGCCTCGCTCGTGCCGGCGAACGCCGTCAACCCCGGCGGCGAGAGCGACAAGGAGCGTCGCCAGCAGGACCTGCAGGCCATGAGACAGTCGCAGTCGGTCGCGGCGGCCGTCGCGTTGCAGGCGCTCGGCTACGGGAAGCTGATCCACCTCGGCGGCATTCGAGTGCGCCAGGTCGTCGGCGGGACCCCGGCGGCCGGGAGGCTTCGCCCGGGCGACGTGATCGTGGGCGCGAACGGGCGGCCCGCGTCAACTGCCTGCACCCTGCAGCGGATCCTGGCGCAGCGCCCGCCGAGCGCGTTCTCCACGCTCCAGGTGCGGCGGGGTGGCCGGCTCCTGCAGGTCCGCCTGAAGCCGTTGACCGACCCCGACACAGGCAGGCGCTTCATCGGGATCGGCGCCCGGCCGATCGTCCGGATCGACAAGCTGCCGGTGCCCGTAAAGATCGACGCTGGGACGATCGGCGGTCCGTCGGCAGGGCTCGCGTTCACGCTCGAGGTCGCCGAGAAGCTCGGCCGCGACGCCGACCACGGGCTCAGGGTCGCCGCCACCGGGACGATGGAGCCGGACGGGTGCGTGGACTCGATCGGCGGCGTGCAGCAGAAAACAGCAGGTGCGCGCAAGGCTGGTGTGGACGTTTTCCTCGTGCCGGCTGGGGATAACTTCCGCGACGCGAAGCGGTATGCCCGCGGGCTGCCGATCGTCCCTGTGAGCAGCTTTCCACAGGCGTTGCGGGCGCTGGCAACCCAGGCAAGACACCGGTAGGTTCGGGCAGCTTTGTGGCGGAAGAAAAGGTCCGGAAAGTGCAGTCTTTTCATGGTCCTCCAGGCTTGAATCGGTGTTCTCCATCCCTAGACTCCCCCTGCGCGGGCGAGGGCGAAACAAGCTGAGCGAAGGGGTATGGTGAGCAAGCGGCCTGTATTGACGTGCGACGACTGCTATTTCCGCCGGGCCGGTCTCTGCGCTCTCGAGGTGGAGGTTCCGTGCCCGACCTTCCGCCTCCACAGCAAGGGGTCGCTCGTCCCGCCGCGACAGCCCCGCCTCGTTCCGCGGCCGCTCGCAGGCCTCCCGGCGACCACGGCCGCGGCGTAGCAGGGAGTCCCCGGCTCGGGCTCGCGTCGGCGGCGTCCTGCTCTCGCCGCTAACGAGCGGCCGCGCGTGCGGGCAGCTGCGCCGAGAGGCGCTCGACGCCCGTGCGGATCTCGTCCGGCGAGACGTAGCTGAACGCGAGCCGGGCGGTGTTCGGCTCGCCGCCGAAGTCGGCGCCCTTGACGAACGTGACGCCGGCTTCCTCCGCGCGGCCGAGCAGCTCGCCCGCGTCGACGCCCTCGGGCAGCTCGAGCCAGAGGAAGTAGCCGCCCGCGGGCCTGCTCCACACGGCGACGCCGCCCAGATGCTCCTCGAGCGCCTCGAGCATGGCGTCGCGGCGTGTCCTGAGCAGCCCGCGTACGCGCTCGAGGTTCGGCTCGAAGAGCCCGCGGCGGAGGAACTCGTGGACGGTCGCCTGCGAGAGCAGCGCGGGCGTGATGTACGTCGACGCAACCTCCTCGACCAACGACCGCGCAAGCTCGGGAGAGACGATCAGGTAGCCGACGCGGACCCCGGGTGCGACCGTCTTCGAGAACGAGGAGCCGTACATCACGAACGAGCCGCCTTCGAGCTCGAAGAGCGTCGGAAGCGTCTCGCCGTCGTAGCGCACGAGTCCGTACGGGTCGTCCTCGAGGGTGGGCAGCGCCCGCCGGCCGAGGAGCGACGCCAGGCGCCCGCGCCGCTCGAGCGAGAGCGTGACGCCGGCCGGGTTCTGAAAGGTCGGGATGGTGTACAGGAACGCGTGCTCTGCCCCCTCGTCGAGCAGCTGCTCGAGCGCGTCGACGTCGAGGCCGTCCCCGTCGATCGGCACCTCGGCCGGGGAGGCCAGGATCTTCCGGGGGCGGTCGTACGTGGGGCGCTCGACGATCACGGATCCCCGGCCCGCGAAGTGGTCGAGCAGGAAGTGGAAGCCCTGCAGCGAGCCGTTCGTGACGACCACGCGCTCGGCGCCGACGCCGTGCCGCTCGCCGATCCACTCACGCAGCGGCTCGTAGCCGAGCGTCGAGCCGTAGGAGAGGATCGTCCGCCCGTCGCGCTGGAGCGCGGCCTTCGCGCAGTCGGCCAGCTCGTCGACGGGAAGGCACTCGGGCGCGGGGATCCCGCGGGCGAATGAGATCGGAGCCACGAGGCCAGCGTAGCGAGGCGGACGGCCGCGGGTCGCAGCCGTCCGCCCTCGCTCGCCTGGTCAGGCGCGGATGCCCCGGAACGCTGCGGTCTTGCCCTCGGGGTGCGCGAACCTGCCCTCCGGGTGAGGGAAGCCCTTGTTCTGCACGATTGCGTCGAGCTTCGACTTGAGCGCGTCGAGCTCCTTCGCGGCCTGGGCCGGGGTCGCATGACCCGCCGCGACTTCCCGGTCGAGATGCGTCTTCGCGTCGGCGAGCATCGCGGCCTCGAGGCCCGCAACCGTCTTCTTCTGCGCGGCCGCGATCCCGGCCAGCGACTTGCCGGCGCGGAGCTGCTCCGCGATCTGGATCGGCGTCAGTCCGAGGTACTTCGCGACGGCGGTCGACGCCAGCGGGCCGCCGTGGTGCCAGCGGCCGCCTGGGCCGTGACCGGCGGGAAAGCCGGCGCGATCGACGAACGCCGTCACCCGTGCGTCGAGGTCGGCGAGGAACGCGTCACGCTCGGCCGGGGTGACCCGGCCCGCGGCGACGTCTGCGTCGACGTCGCTCTTCGCCTCGGCCTTGATCGCCGCTTTCAGCCCGTCGACCGACTTGCCGCTCTGCGCCGCGGCGATCTGGGCGAGCGTCTTGCCGGCCGCGAGCTGCTCCGCGAGCTGCTGCTTCGTGAGCCCGAGATAGCCGGCTGCGGCGCCGAAGCCGTCGCCGTGGAGGCCGTCTCGCGGACCTGCCCGGAAGCCGGGGCCCGGCCCGCTTCCGCGCAGGCCGCGGCCGAACGCGAACGACGGCGCGGTGCCGGGCGCTGTCCCCGACGCCGTGCCCGCCGCCGAGCCGGACGCCGATGAGCCGGTGATGGAGCCCTTGCCGCCCGAGGCGACGGCGGTCGCGCCGCCGACGACGAGTGCGGTGCCGGCGATGGCGATCATCACTTTCGTCCTGTCCGTCATCTGACTCCTTTGTGGTGGGCCCGATGCTCACGAGCGCACTGGTCTGATCAGAGCATGGCGGGCCAGACCAAGAAGTTCTTAAGAGTTCCCTAGCCGCGCGCGTGCTCTGCGACGAGGCCGGCGACCTCGGTCGGCGTCGTGCCGACGCGCACGCCGACAGCCTCGAGCGCCGCCTTCTTCGCCTCGGCGGTGCCCGACGAGCCGGAGATGATCGCGCCCGCGTGGCCCATCGTCTTGCCGGGCGGGGCGGAGAAGCCGGCGATGTACGCGAAGACCGGCTTCGACATCCGTTCCTGGATGAAGCGGGCCGCCTTCTCCTCCTCGTCGCCGCCGATCTCGCCCACGAGGACGACCGTCTCGGTCTCCGGGTCGGCCTCGAAGCGCTCGAGCACGTCGATGAACGAGGAGCCGACGACGGGATCGCCGCCGATGCCGACGATCGTCGAGTTGCCGAGCCCGGCCTGGGCGAGCTCGTAGCCGATCTGGTACGTCAGCGTCCCGGAGCGAGAGACGAGGCCGATCCTGCCCTCGCTGAACACCTCGGCGGGGATGATCCCGACGTTCGCCTTCCCGGGCGAGAGGACGCCCGGGCAGTTCGGCCCGATCAGCGTCACGCCCTTCGGGCGGATGTAGTTGTAGACGCGGAGCAGCTCGTGCGCGGGCACGTGCTCGGTGATGGTGATCACGGTGCCGATGCCGGCGTCGACCGCCTCGTAGATCGCGTCCGCCGCGAACCGCGCCGGCACGAAGATCAGCGACGTGTTCGCGCCCGCCTGCTCGACCGCCTCGGCGACCGTGTTGAGGACGGGAATCCCTTCCACGTCCTGGCCGCCCTTGCCCGGCGTGACGCCGGCGACGACGTTCGTGCCGTACGCCCGGTTGCGCAGGCCGTGGAAGCGCCCCTCGGAGCCGGTCAGCCCCTGGACGACGAGCTTCGTCTCCCGGTCGACGATGATGGCCATCAGTGGCGCTCCCGGTCGCATTGCCTGCGGGCCGGCGCGGATGCGGCCGGGTGGGCCGACCCTTACGGGCGTCCTCGGAGCAGGATCTTGGTGTCGAACCACGAGCCGCCCTCCGTCACGTGCGCGAGCAGCTCGCGCACGCGCGCGGCCTCCTCGCCCACGCAGCCGGTCCGCGCGAGCCAGGGCTCGAGCTCGTGCTCCTTCCGGAAGAACGCCGCCTCCTCGACCTCGAGGTCGGCGCGCTCGAAGAAACCGCGCCACTCCGATTCGGTGTAGTTGCGGTGGTGAGTCGGGTCGCGGAGCTTCTCGGCGGCCTCGACCCGCTGGTCGGTGTAGAGCGTGTCCTCGACGAGAACGACCTGCCGCGCGACGCGCGACATCTCGCGCATCGCCCGCTCGACGTCGTCGAAGTGGTGCGGCGCGATCCGGGTGGCGACGGTGTCGAACGACGCGTCGGCGAACGGAAGCTCCTCGGCCGGCGCGGTGGTGTCGGCTCCCATCCCCGGCGCCGGATCGGCCGTCACGACCCTGAAGCCGCGCTCGCGCAGGCGCCGGGCGACGTGGCCGCCGCCGGTCGCGACGTCGAGCGCGGTCTCGCCCTCGGCCCACGCGACCAGCGTGTCGAGGTCGTCCCCGGTGGCATGCGAGACGGAGGTGCGGTAGCTGTCGGCGCGCTCGGACCAGACGTCGCTCATCGGACCTCGGTGGACGCTCATCGCCAACTCCGTTGGACGCTCATGCGGCCAGCTCCACGGCCTTCCGGGCCGCCTCGAGCATCGTCGGCGCGACGTGGAGGTTCGGCGGCGCCGCCTCCTCCAGGATCTGCCGCCCCTCCGTCGCGTTCGTCCCGTCCAGCCGGACGACGATCGGAACGGAGATCTCCATCCGCTGGAGCGCCTCGAGGATCCCCCGCGCGACCTCGTCGCAGCGCGTGATCCCGCCGAAGATGTTGAAGAAGATCGACTTCACCTGCGGGTCGCGGGTGATCACCTCGAGCGCATCGACGACGCCCTCGGCCGACCCGCCGCCGCCGAGGTCGCAGAAGTTCGCCGGGCGGCCGCCGGCGACGACGACGACGTCGACCGTCGACATCGAGAGGCCGGCGCCGTTGCCGAGGATCCCGACCTCGCCGTCGAGCTTCACGTAGGTGACGCCCTTCTCGCGGGCGAACGCCTCGAGCGGATCGGCCGCGGCCGTGTCGCGCATCGCGGCGACGTCCGGGTGCCGGAAGAGCCCCGAGTCGTCGACCGTGAACTTCGAGTCGAGCGCCTTCACCGTGCCGTCCGGCGTGACGATCAGCGGGTTGATCTCGCAGAGCATGGCGTCCTGCTCGACGAAGCAGCGGTAGAGCTTGCCGATGATGTCCAGCACCTGCTTCTGCTCGGACGGGTCGTCGATCCCGGAGCTGTAGATCAGGCGCCTGCCCTGGTAGGGCTGGAAGCCCTCGAGCGGGTCGATGTGCAGGCGTGCGAGCGCATCGGCGCTCTCCTCGGCGACCTGCTCGATCTCGACGCCGCCCTCGCTCGTGAGCATGAAGAGCGGCCGCTTCGCCCCCCGGTCGAACGTGACCGAGAGGTAGTACTCCTTCTCGATCTCGGAGGCCTGCTCGATCCAGACCTTGTGGACGACGTGGCCGCGGATGTCGAGTCCGAGGATCTCGCGCGCCTTCTGCTCGGCGTCCTTCGGATTCTCCGCGAGCTTGACGCCGCCGGCCTTGCCGCGGCCGCCCGTCAGCACCTGCGCCTTGACGACGACGGGGCCGCCGAGCTCCTCGGCCGCGACGCGCGCCTCCTCGGGCGTGGTCGCGATCCGACCTTCCGAGACGGGGATCCCGTAGCGGCGGAAGAGCTCCTTGCCCTGGTACTCGTAGAGGTCCACGGCGGGCGAGTCTAGCCCGCAGGGCGGCCCGGGGCTCCAGGTACCGTTGCGCCGTGGACGCAATCGTGGTCGAGGGACTGCGCAAGCGGTACGGCGATGTGCAGGCGCTCGACGGCGTCTCGTTCTCCGTGCGCGAAGGAGAGGTCTTCGGCCTGCTCGGCCCCAACGGAGCCGGCAAGTCGACGACCATTCGCACGCTCGCGACGCTCACGGTGCCCGGACGAGGGCCGGGCGCTCGTCGTCGGCCGAGACGTCCGGCGCGAGCCGGACGCAGTGCGGCGGTCGATCGGCTACGTCCCCCAGGACTCAGGAGCCGACACGTACGCGACGGGACGGGAGAACCTGATGCTCCAGGGGCGGATCCAGGGGATGGGCGGCCACGCGCTGCGCGCCCGCGTCGACGAGCTGCTCGCGCCTCGTCGGGATCGCCGACGCCGCCGACCGCATCGTCAGCGGCTACTCCGGCGGTATGCGGCGGCGGCTCGACATCGCGCTCGGGCTCGTCCACCGGCCGAGCGTCCTCTTCCTCGACGAGCCGACCACGGGGCTCGATCCCGAGGCGCGCGTCATGCTGTGGGAGGAGGTGCGCCGGCTCGCGGGGCAGGAGCGCCTGACGATCCTCCTGACGACGCACTACCTGGAAGAGGCCGACGAGCTCGCCCAGCGGGTCGCGATCGTCTCGCGGGGCCAGGTGGTCGTCGAGGGGCGCCCCGAGGAGCTGAAGCGCGCCCTCCACGGCGACGCCGTACACGTCGAGCTCGCCGACGGACGCGTCGAGGAGGCGAAGACGGTGATCGACGCGGCGGGCGCGACGCCGGAGACCGTGCTCGACGGGAAGATCGTCGTCGCCCGCGCCGAGGACGGCGGTCGCGCCCTGCCGCGGGTGCTCGCCGCGCTCGACCAGGCGGGGATCGTCGTCGCCACCGTCTCGGTCAGCCGGCCTTCGCTCGACGACGTCTACCTGCACTACACCGGCCGCGACTTCACGGAGGAGGACCGGGCGCAAGGGGTCGGGACGGCGTGACGACGGCGCGGCATACGTGGTTCTTCGTCGGGCGCCAGGTCCGGAATCTGATCCGCGAGCCGATCTGGGTGGCGATCACGCTCGTGCAGCCGATGATCTGGCTGATCCTCTACGGGCAGCTCTTCTCGCGCGTGCCGTCCCTGCGCGCGGGCGCGGGCTCGTACGTCGAGTTCCTGGCTCCCGGCGTCGTCGTCATGAACGCGTTCTTCGGCGCGACGTGGAGCGGCATGGCGATGATCGACGACCTCGACAAGAAGTGGGTCGAGCGCTTCCTCGCCACTCCGGCGAGCCGGCTGGCGATCGTGCTCTCGCAGGTCGTCCGCGCCGGCCTGACGGCAATCGTGCAGGCGCTCGTGATCCTGATCGTCGGGCTCGCGCTGGGCGTGCGCGTCCACGGCGGCGCGCTCGGCTGGCTCGTCGTCCTGCTGGTCGCCGCGCTGGTCGCGACCGTCTTCGCCGGCATCTCGCAGGGAATCGCGTTGCTGGTCCGGCGCGAAGCGACCATGATCGGTCTGGCCAACTTCATCGGCCTCCCGCTCGTGTTCCTCTCGTCGATCCTCATCAGCAACCAGCAGATGCCGGACTGGATGGATTTCCTGTCGAAGTTCAACCCGGTCAACTGGGCGTCCGACGCGGCGCGGTTCGCGATCGTCTCCGGAGGGCACTGGGGAACCATCGGCGCAGACCTCGCACTCCTGCTCGGCGCGACCGCGGTCACGTCGTCGTTCGCAACGTGGACGTTCAAGGCCTACCAGAGGTCGCTCTGATGCGCCGGCTCGCGCTCCTGCCCGTGCTGGCGCTGGTGCTGCTCGCGCCGGCCGCGAACGCCGCGGCCGCCGACGTGAAGCTCGACTGGCGCGAGCAGATCAAGGACTCGCGCGGCCGGGTGGTGATGACGTTCCGCGTCCACGGCCTCGTGGTCGACAAGAGCGGCTGGGCGGCCGCGATCACCTTCCGCAACGTCGGCAAGCGCACCGTTCGGATCACGCCGGACTTCGGGCTCGCGCTCTACACGACGAACACGATCGCCAACCACCCGAGACGGTATCTCCCGGCCGCATCGTCGAAGCCCACCATGCCGGCGCGGCTCGCCCCGGGCAAGCGCTGGACTGGCGCGATCGGCGGGCCTGGCAAGCCGCCGGTCGGCATGTACGTTCGGGTCGTCTTCGGGCACTTCTCAGGGCTCGCCATCAAGGGCTACCCCGACGGCTTCGTCTGGATCACGGATCACGCGTACCGGATGCCGAAGCCGCACGGCCCCGTCGCGTAGCCAGGGGTGGCTCAGCGGCGGCGGTCCCGGTCAGCCCGGGGCGACGACGCAGATCACCTGGCCGGTCTTGACCGGCTGGCCCGCCGCCACCGAGAGCTCCGAGACGACGCCGGCGCGGTGCGAATGCACCTCGTTCTCCATCTTCATGGCCTCGACGATGCAGAGCACCTGGCCGACCTCCACCTCGTCGCCGTCCGCGACGGCCACCGAGAGGACAGTGCCCTGCATGGGGCTGACCACCGCCTCGCTGCCGGCGCCCGCCCCTCCCGCCACCGCGCGCTCCCGGCGGCGCCGGGCGAGCCCGGCCCACGGCGCCTCGGGCCGCAAGAGCGTCACGTCGTGGCGGCGGCCGTCGACCTCCACCGCCAGCACCTCCTCGCGCGCCCTTGTAACAGACTGTTGCTTTCTGCTCGAGGGACGCGACAACTCGGCGGACTGCTCGGCCAGGAGCTCCGAGTCGACGATCCCGCGGCAGGTGGCGCCCTCGACGAAGCAGGGTTGGCGAAGCAGGGCCCGGTGGAACCCGAGCAGCGTCGTCGTCCCCTCGATCACGAACTCGTCCAGCGCCCGCAGCATCCTGCGCCGCGCGTGCTCGCGGTCGACCCCCCGCACGATCAGCTTCGCGATCATCGGGTCGTAGAGCGGCGAGATCTCCGAGCCCTCCTCGACCCCCGAGTCGACGCGCACCCCGGGCCCGCCCGGCTCGCGATAGCGCACGATCGGCCCGGGAGCGGGCAGGAAGCCGTTCGCCGGGTCCTCGGCGTTGATGCGGCATTCGATCGACCAGCCCGCGCAGCTCGACGTCCGACTGCGCGATCGAAAGCGGCTCACCGAGCGCGACCCGAACCTGCTCGCGCACGAGATCGATCCCGGTCACCTCCTCGGTGACGGTGTGCTCGACCTGGATGCGGGTGTTCATCTCCATGAAGTAGTACGAGCCGTCGGGCGCCAGCAACCCTTCGATCGTCCCTGCACTCCGGTACCCGGCCGCGCGCGCCGCGTCGACTGCGATCTGGCCGATCCGCGCCCGCAGCTCGTCGTCCACCGCGGGAGAGGGTGTCTCCTCGACGAGCTTCTGGTGGCGCCGTTGGATCGTGCAGTCGCGCTCGCCGAGGTGGATCACGTTGCCGTGCGCATCGGCGAGCACCTGCACCTCGACATGGCGCGGGTCCTCGAGGTAGAGCTCCACGTACACGGACGGGTTGGCGAAGTACGACTGCCCCTCTCGGCTCGCCCCCGCGAACGCGCGCTCGGCCTCGTCCGGCGACGTGACGATCTTCATGCCCTTGCCGCCGCCGCCCGCGGCGGCCTTGACGATCAGCGGGTAGCCGATCTCCTCGCCGAGACGGACGACCTCGACCGCCGACCCGACGGGGTCGGTGGTGCCGGGGATGATGGGGACGCCGGCCTCCCGCATGCGCGACCGGGCCGCCGTCTTCGAGCCCATCAGCTCGATCGCGGCCGGCGGCGGACCGATCCAGACGAGCCCCGCATCCTCGACGGCGCGCGCGAAGCCCGCATTCTCCGCCAGGAACCCGTACCCCGGGTGGACGGCGCCCGCCCCCGAGCGATCGGCCGCGGCGAGCAGCTTCTCGATCACGAGGTAGCTCTCCGCCGCCGTCTCGCCGCCGAGCGCGAAGGCCTCGTCGGCCTCGCGGACGTGCCGCGAGGCGCGGTCGGCGTCGGAGTAGACCGCAACCGCGCCGAGCCCGAGCTCGCGCAGCGTCCGGAAGATCCGGATCGCGATCTCGCCGCGGTTCGCCACGAGCACCTTCTCGAACCTCGTCCTGTTCGCAGACACAGCCGCGTATTCTCACGGTCCGTGACACCTGCCGATCAGCTCACCGTCGCCCGTGCCGCCTCCGTGCCGATCGTCGTCCTGCTCTTCGCGCTCGACTTCGACGGGCACAACTACTGGGCGACCGGCGTCTTCTGTGTCGCGATGGCGACCGACTTCTTCGACGGGCGGCTCGCGCGCCGCCAGGGCCGCACCTCGGCGCTCGGCTCGCTCCTCGATCCGATCGCGGACAAGCTGCTCGTGCTCTCGGCGATGATCGTCCTGATCGACGAGGGCGTCTTCCCGGGGTGGATGGTCGCGGCGATCGTGGCTCGGGAGCTCCTGATCTCCGGCCTGCGCCTCGCCGCGATCGAGCGCGGCGTCGTCATCTCGGCGCGCGACCTCGGCAAGTGGAAGACGTGGTCGCAGGCAGTGGCCGTGGCGCTCGGCGGGCTCGCCGCGGCAGGCGCCTTCGACGACGCGGTCGCATGGTGGGCTCTGCTCGTGGCGCTCGTGCTGACGTGGGTCTCGGGACTCGACTACGCGCGCGTCGCGCCGCGGCTGTTGCGCGGCAGGGCCGTCGCCAAGCCCTCGTAGGCGGGGACCGCCGCGGTCACGGGCCGGGGAGATCCGGCTCCACGTTCTCGTGAACGCCGGCCCGCCACCACGGGCCCGGGTCGGCGCCGTCCTGAAGCGCCCGCTCCACCGCCTCGGCGACCGCCTCCTCGATCTCGTCCGGCAGCTCAGGCGTCAGCTCGATCTCCACGGCAGGAAGCCTAAAGCGCGCACGGAAGCCGACCGATGGCTCCCGCATGCGCCGCCTCGCCGCTCTCGTGACGCTGGTCCTCGCCCTCCCGCTCGCGGCGGCCGCGGGCAACGGGTCGTGGGCGCAGCCCCAGATCGAGGCCGCCCTGGGCGCGGGCCTGATGAGCGGCACCCCCGGCGGCTTCCGGCCGAACGACCCGCTCACCCAGGCTGCCCTCGCGCAGATCGTCGCCGGACTCGCACCCAGCGGCACGGATCCTGCGGGCGAGGAGCCCAGCGGCACGGATCCTGGCAGCACCGATCCTGTCGGCGCTGATCCTGGCGGGGCTGGGCCGACGGCGACCGGCCCGAGTCTCACCGGGGCAGGGGCCGCCGGCGCAGGCGCTGTCTCGCTCGCCGCCCTCGACACCTCGCTGGTGCGCGCCGTCGGCCTCGGCGACGCCGCCTACCGCTTCTACCTAGGCGCCCGGCGGGCAGGGCTCTCGCCGCCGCCCCGCTTCGGCACCGAGACCGTCGCCCGCCTGATCGGGCTGCGCCTCAACCATCCTGCCGCCCAGGACGCGCTGGAGCTTCAGCCGGCCCAGCCGGCGACGCGCGCCGAAGCGGCCTTCTCCGCCGTCCACGCCCTCGAGCTGGACGACGGCACCCGCCGGTTCGTGCGGGACGAGGCCGCCGCATTCGACCTCGGCGCGGCGACGCCATGGCAGCGTCGTGTCCTCACCAGCGCCGTGCGCCTGATCGGCTACCCGTACATCTGGGCCGGTACCGACGAGAAGCACGACCGTGGCTTCGACTGCTCCGGCTTCGTCTGGCGCGTCTACAAGCTCCAGCGCTACCCCGGCGGCGGCAGGCTCGCCGCGACCCTGAAGGGACGGACGACCTATCAGATGAGCGCCGAGGTCAAGCCGGCGCAGCGGATCGGCTTCGACGACCTCCAACCGGGAGACGTGCTCTTCTTCGGCGCGAAAGGCCCCCGCGCGAAGCCCAGGCAGGTCGACCACATGGGCGTCTACCTCGGCAACGGCTGGATGATCCACTCGTCCGCCTTCGGGGTCGCGCTCGCGCCGCTCGACGGCTGGTACCGGAACGCTTTCGCCTGGGCCCGCAGGCCGCTCGCGGAGGCGAATCTGGGCTGAAACGGGGTACCCCTGCCTCTGCGGGCACGATCCCTCCTTCGGGTGATTTCGGCTGCCGAGCCACTCGTGCAGAATTCCGCATGACAAGGTGGTCTGCGGTCTGGAGGACCGGATGTTGCAGTGGCATCCCAAGTTCGTTGCGGTTCTTGCTCTTCTTGCCCTCGTCGTCGCGGCAGTCCTCGGCGGTGTGAGCTGGAACGAGCTCGCCAACTTCAACTGGTAGACGCACAACCGGAAGCAGGCGGCCCTTGACGCGAGGGGTAGGTCTTCCGCCGCGAATGCTCGCAGTCGTCGTCCCGGCGTTTCTTGTCGGGGCCGCGGTCTACGTCGCAGCGGTCATCTCATTCGTCACCTCCGGCCCTTCGGTCGAGGCGGTCGTCGGCATGGGGCTGTTGCTCGCCGCCACGACCCTCGCCGAGCGGTACCCCGTCCCGGTCGAGGGCGTCGACGCGAGCGGCGTCTCGCTCGGGTTCGTCTTCGGCGTCGCCGCGATCGCCCTCTTCGGCTGGGACGTGGGCGTCATCGTCTTCGCGACGCCCCAGGCGGTCATGCAGCTGTGGGAGCATCGGCCCGGGATCCGCATCGCCTTCAATGCCAGCGTCTTCGCCATCGCCGCCGCGGTGGGCGGCGCGCTCGTGGCGCCCATCCCGATCGACAGCGCCGGCGGCATTCTCGCGCGGGTGCTCGTGGCGGCGTTCGTCCAGTACTGGGTGAACATGGTGCTGGTCTCGGGCGTGATCGCCGCGAACTCGGGACGGCCGTACCTCCCGCTGGTGCGGTCAAACGTCGGCTGGACGATCACGCCGTTCACGCTGATGGCGTCGGCGTCGCTCATCCTGGTCGTGCTCTGGCAGCGGACGCCCTTCCTCTCGGCGGCGCTGATCGGGCCTCTGATCGCGATCGCGCTCTATCAGCGCTCGACCCACAAGGTGCTGCGAGCCATGCGCCTCGCGCTCACCGACCCGCTGACCGGGCTCGGCAACCACCGGCACTTCCACGACCGGCTGGCCTGCGCGCTGCAGGATGCGGTGGACGACGACGAGCCGCTGACGCTCTGCTTCGTCGACATCGACGACTTCAAGCGGATCAACGACGGCCACGGCCATCCCGCCGGCGACCGCGTCCTCTCGCAGGTCGCGACGCGGCTGCGCCAGGACGGCGAGGCGTTCCGCCTCGGCGGCGACGAGTTCGCGATCATCTTCGCGGGCCGTGAGGAGCGCGAGGCCGTCGAGGCGGCCGGCGCAATCGTCTCGCGGATGGCCGCGATGGAGATCGAGAACATCGGCTCGATCACGATCAGCGCGGGGATCGCCACCTTCCCCTATCACGCCGCCGAGCTCGACGAGCTGATCCGGCTCACCGACAGCGCCCTCTACTGGGCGAAGGAGCACGGCAGGAACCGTGTTCACGTCTCGCGCGCCGACGTGATCGAGCTGGCCGAGCTGAAGCGGCTCGCCGGCGGCTCTGACCGCGCCGCGCGCTTCCGCGCCGCCTCGAGCCTCGCCCGCGCCGTCGACGCGCGCGACGTCTACACCGGCAGCCACTCGTCTCGCGTCGCGGAGCTGGCGGCCAAGATCGCACAGCGGATGGGACTCCCCGGCGAGGAGATCGAGCTGACGCGTCTCGCAGGCTCGCTGCACGACCTGGGCAAGCTGGCGATCCCGGAGGAGATCCTCCGCAAGCCGGGCCCGCTCACCGACGCGGAGCGCCTCGTGCTCGAGCGCCACCCGCAGATCGGGTACCGCATGCTGGAGAGCCTCGGCGTCGACCCCGTCGCCGACTGGGTGCTCCACCACCACGAACGCTGGGACGGGTCCGGCTATCCGGACGGCCTGCCCGGCGGCGACATCCCGCTCGGCGCGCGGATCATCTTCGTCGCCGACGCCTACGACGCGATGACCTCCGACCGGGTGTACCGCAGCCGGCTCTCGGATGAGGAGGCTCTTCTGGAGCTCGAGCGCTGCGCGGGCTCCCAGTTCGACCCCGACGTCGTGGATGCGTTCGCGCACGAGCTCGGGCTCACCGCCGTGGCCTCCTGACGCCCGGCCTCTGACGCCCGGCCCTCCGGCGTGCCGGCCGACCGTTCGTACCTGGTCGCCGACCAGGTACGAAAACACAGACCATCGCGGGGAATAGGGGTTTTTGCAGGAATTTCATCTTTTGGCGCCATATCTGCGTACCTGGTACACGACCAGGTACACGTGCAATGTCCCGGGCCGAGGCGACCTCCGTGGAGAGCGCAGCGACCGGACGGCTCCGACTCGCGCCAGATCGGTCGGGCGCCGATACTGAGCGTTCTGGCCGCCGGACGCCCCGATCTGATCGAAGTGCTCACAGAGCTCTGCGAGGAGCTCGTGCGCGAGCTCGAAGGCGTGGGCTGCATCATCTCGCGCGTGATCGGCGACGTGCTCGTCCAGATCGCGGAGGCCGCTCCCGACGGGCGCTCCTACGAGCAGGGCCGCGGCTACCTCGTCTCGGAGTTCCCGGAGACGCAGAAGGTGCTGCGGACCGGCGACCCGTTCTTCGTCTCGACCGCGGACGAGGCCCCTGACCCGGCCGAGGTCGCCGTGCTCCGCGAGCTGGGCGTCGGCGCGGTCCTGATGCTCGCACTGCGCGTCGGCGGCGAGCCGTGGGGTCTCGTCGAGGTGTACCGCGACGAGCCTGCGACCTTCGCCGAGGACGACGCCGCCCGTGCGAGCGAGACGATCGCGCACACCGCAGCACGGCTGTACGGCGAGCTCGCCTAGCCAACGGCAGGATCCCTCGTTCGATACCCCACGACGGGGGACGCGACCGGACGCGCCAGAGACCACGGTGGGCACATGCGGCATGCGGCCATGCTCTTCGTCGTCTCGCTCTGCCTCGCGGCACCTGCCTGGGCCGACGGCGGCCCGCGCGCCGGTGCAGTCCGCGAGGCAGGCGGCGTCGTCTCGGCGCTCTCGGACTCGGCAATCAGCGTCAGGCACGGGAAGCGCACTGCGACCTGCGCGCTCGGCGAGCGCGCGCCGTCGCTCCGCGGGATCGCGGTGGGCGACCGCGTCCACATGCTGTGCGGTCGGCGCGCCGACGGATGGAAGCTGCTCCGGATCAAGGAGCTCAAGCCGGAGCCGGTGAAAGCTGCCGGGGCCGTCTCGGCGCTCACCGACTCCTCGATCACAGTCGAGAAGCTCACTTGCGCGATCCCGGACCGGCTTGCGGAGAAGGCAGGCGGGCTCCGCGTCGGCGACCAGGTGCTGATCGCCTGCGTGCGCGGCGTCCTCGTGGGCGTCGAGCGCAGGCAGGACGAGAGCGCGAAGCCTGAGCCGGTCACGCTTGCCGGCGCCGTCACCGCCCTTTCGCCGCGCTCGATCTCGGTGCACGGCGACCGCGACCTGACGTGCTCCGTGCCGGAGGGCCTTGCAGAGAAGTTGGGCACGGTCAAGGTCGGCGACAGGGTGAAGATCGCCTGCGCGCGCGGAGTCCTCGTCGGACTCGGCCGCACTGGAGAGCCGAGCCCGAAGCCGGATGCCGTCGTGACGCTGACGGGCGCGATCAGCGCCCACTCGGCCGGCTCGATCACGGTGCACGGGGAGCGCGACCTGACCTGCGCGATCCCCGCGCTGTACGCCGACAGACTGGGCACGTCGTTCAAGGTGGGCGACAAGGTCAAGCTGGCCTGCAGCGGCGGCGTCCTCACCGGGCTGGGCCGCCTCGAGGAGTCGAAGCCGCCGGCGCCCGCGCCGTCCACGCAGCCGACCGCGGCGTTCGGCGTCCTGACGAGCATCCGCGGCGACGGTGTGACGGTTCACGCCGATGCGGGCGACCTCTCCTGCAGGACCACCGACCGGTCGCCGAGCCTCGCCGAGTACCACCTCGGCGACAGCGTCAAGGTCGCCTGCGAGGGCGGCGTCCTGACCGCGATCCATCGCCCGTGAGCTCGCCGTGGGAATCTTCCACGACCCCGAACTGACGCTCGTGCCGGGCCTCGCCCGGTCGGGCGGAGTGCGCCGGCCCAGGCCTGCGCGGCGGGCGTCCGGCCCGGACGCAGAGCCCAGGGACTACAGCGGCACGTTGCCGTGCTTGCGCGGTGGACGCCGCTCTCTCTTCGTGATCGATGTCTTCAGCGCGTCGATCAAGACGGGCCGCGACCGCCGCGGCTCGATCACCTCGTCGATGTAGCCCCGCTCGGCCGCGGCGTACGGGTTGGCGAAGCGCTCCTTGTAGTCGGCGATCAGCTCGGCGCGCTTCGCCTCGGGGTCGTCTGACTCGGCGAGCTCGCCGCGGAAGACGATGTTGACGGCTCCCTCCGGCCCCATGACCGCCACCTCGGCGGTCGGCCAGGCGAAGTTGAAGTCTGCGCGGATGTGCTTCGAGCTCATGACGTCGTAGGCGCCGCCGTAGGCCTTGCGCGTGATCACCGCGAGCTTCGGGACGGTCGCCTCCGCGTACGCGTAGAGGAGCTTCGCCCCGTGGCGGATGATCCCGCCCCACTCCTGCGCCGTCCCCGGGAGGAAGCCCGGCACGTCGACGAACGTCACGAGTGGGATGTTGAAGGCGTCGCACGTGCGCACGAAGCGCGCTGCCTTGACGGACGAGTCGATGTCGAGCACACCGGCGAGCGCCTTCGGCTGGTTGCCGACGATCCCCACGGGCCAGCCGCCGAGTCGGGCGAAGCCGCAGACGATGTTCTCTGCGAAGAGCGGCTGGATCTCGAGAAAGTCGCCGTCGTCGACGATGTGGCCGATCACCTGCTTGATGTCGTACGGCTTCGTCGCCTCGTCGGGGACGATCTCGTCCAGCTCGGGCGCCTCGCGGTCGACCGGGTCCGACGGCTCGGCGTAAGGCGGCGGCTCGACGTTGTTCTGAGGCAGGAACGAGAGCAGGTAGCGGGCGTCGTCCAGCGCGGACTCCTCGTCCGGGGCCGTCAGGTGCGCGACACCGGACTTCGAGGCGTGCGTCAAGGCGCCGCCGAGCTCCTCGAAGTCCACCTCCTCGCCGGTGACCGTCTTCACCACGTCGGGGCCGGTGATGAACATGTACGACGTCCCCTCGACCATGAGGATGAAGTCCGTCATCGCCGGCGAGTACACCGCGCCGCCGGCGCAAGGCCCCATGATCAGGCTGATCTGCGGGATCACGCCCGACGCCTGCACGTTGCGCCAGAAGATCTCGGCGTAGCCCGCGAGCGAGACGACCCCTTCCTGGATGCGCGCCCCGCCCGAGTCGTTGATCCCGACGAGTGGGCAGCCGTACTTGACGGCCATGTCCATCACCTTGCAGATCTTCTCCGCGAAGACCTCTGAGAGCGAGCCGCCGAAGACGGTGAAGTCCTGCGAGAACACGAAGACCTTGCGCCCGAAGATCGTCCCGTGCCCGGTGACGACGGCGTCGCCGTACGGCCTGCGCTCGAGCATGCCGAAGTTGGGCTCGCGGTGGCGGACGTAGCGGTCGAGCTCGACGAAGGAGCCGGGGTCGAGGAGGCGCTCCGCGCGCTCGCGCGCGAGCAGCTTGCCGGCCTCGCGCTGCTTCGCGACGGACTTCGCCGAGCCGGCATGGCGCGCCTCGTCGCGAAGCTCTCGCAGCCAGTCGAGCTTCTCCCGCGTCGTCTCGTGGACCCGCTCGTCCTGCCCCTTGTCCGGCGCCCTGGCCATCGCGCGGAGCCTACCGCGCCCCAACCGGGGACAGTCCCCCGACATGCCCGAAAGAGCCATGTGAGACCGCATGCCCGTCTGTCCCGAACAGACAGGTCGGGGGACTGTCCCCAGAGGTAGGCTCGCCGTATGGACGCGCTCGATCGCTCCACCGTCTGGCCCTACGACGAGGCAGGCGAGCCGGGTGCGTTCGTCTATCAGCGGGATGCCCACCCGACCGGCGTCGAGGCCGAACGTGCCCTCGGGGAGCTCGAGGGCGGGGAAGCGCTTCTCTTCCCCTCCGGCACGGGCGCCGCAACCGCGCTCATCCTGACGGTCTGCTCGCCGGGCGAAACGATCGCGCTCGCGGCCGGCGCCTACTACGGGACCGGCGTTCTGCTGCAGACGCTCGAACGCTGGGGCATCTCGCACGTCGAGTTCGACCAGACCGGCCCGCCGCCGGACGACGTGCAGCTCGTCTGGCTCGAGGCGCCGTCCAATCCCCTGTTGACGATGCCCGACTTCGACGCGGCGGCCGCGCATCCGGCACCGGTGGTCGTCGACGCGACCGCCTCGACGCCGGTCTACCTGCGCGCGCTCGATCGCGGCGCCGACTTCGTCCTCCACAGCGCGACCAAGTTCCTCGCCGGCCACCACGACGCGCTGCTCGGAGTGGTCGCCTCCCGCGACACAGACGCGATGCAACGCCTCTGGACGTCGCGCAAGACGCTCGGCATCGTCGCGGCGCCGGACCCTGCGTGGCTCCTGCTGCGTGGCCTGAAGACGCTCACGATCCGGATGGAGCGGCACACGGCCAGCGCGACAGTGATCGCCGAGCGCCTCGGCCAACACCCTGCGGTGGAGGTCGTCCGCTATCCGGGCTTCGGTGGGCTGCTCTCCTTCGACGTCGCCGGCGGCGAGGCCGCGCGCCGTGTCGAGACCGCGACGACGCTGATCCGCAACGCCACGAGCCTCGGCGGCGTCGACTCCTCGATGGAGACCCGCCACCGTTGGGAAGGCGACCGCGTCCCGCCGGGGTTGCTGCGGCTCTCCGTCGGGCTAGAGCCCGCGGACGACGTCTGGGACGACCTCGCCGCTGCACTCGCGCTCGCGTAGCCCGCACCGCCGGCGCGGGAGCGGAAGCCCATCGCCTACGATCCCCGGAGATGACGCTCGTCGTCGGTGTGGACGGCTCGGACGCCTCAAAGAACGCGCTGCGCTGGGCGGTCGAGGAGGCCCGGCTACGGAGGGCTCCACTGGTCGCGCTGCACGCGTGGGAGCCGCCCATCATCGTTCCCGACTTGTCGCCCGCGCCGACCGTCGACCTGCCGGCGGTCGTCGCTGAAGCGGAGCAGGGCGCGACGCGAATCCTGGAGAGAACCGTGGAGGAGGTCGTCGGGGAGGTCTCGGGCGTCGAGATCCGCCCCGTCGTGGTCGAAGGCGCCCCCGCACAGGCGCTGATCGACGCCGTCAAGGACGCCGAGCTGCTGGTGGTCGGCTCACGCGGCCACGGTGGTTTCGGGGCGCTGCTGCTCGGCTCGGTGAGCATGCAGTGCGCGCTGCACGCGGCCTGCCCGGTCGTGATCCACCGCGCATAGCCGCGCGTGTTTCAGCCGAGCCGCCGGCTTTCCCGAGCCCGAGCGGCCTCCGCGTACGATGTGCGGCGCGCCGGAGTAGCTCAGCTGGTAGAGCAACCGCCTTGTAAGCGGTAGGTCGTGGGTTCGAGTCCCTCCTCCGGCTCTCCGCCTCGCGGCGGCGAGGCAGCAGTCCGGCGGGCCTCGCGCTACGTCGCGGCGCCGCCGCCGCGCTCCTCTTTGTTTCGCTCGGTATCGCGCTCTGCGTCGCGCCCGAGGGCGACGACAATCTCCGCACCGAAGAGCATCGCCGCGGCGCCGGCGTAGACGACGAGCAGAAAGCCGAGCAGTGCGCCGAGCGAGCCGTAGACGATGCTCAGCCTGTCGAAGCGTGCGAGGTAGGCGCCGTATGCGACCGTCGCGAGCTGATAGCCGGTTGCCCCGACGAGGGCACCGGGCCAGAGCGCCCGCCAGTCCGGCCTGACCGGCGGCAGGATCCGGTAGATCCCGAGCAGGGCGCAGGCCGTGAGCGCGAGCGTGCCACCGATTCCGATCAGCTGGCCGAGGGCCCGCAGCGCCCAGCTTGCGGCCGGCGCGTCGCTGCCCGGAGCGAGCTCGCCGACTCCCTGTGCCAGGACGGCCACCGCGAAGCTCCCCAGCGCAAAGAGACCGGCTGCGAACACGAGCGCGACGTCGAGCACCTTCCCCCTGATGTAGGCCCGGCGCACATGTTGCTCCCAGATCTCCGCGAAGGCGAGGCGAATCGAGCCGATCATGGCGCTCGCCGTCCAGAGCAGGCCGGCGAGGGCGACCGCTCCGGCAACGGACGCCGTCGCGCCCCGCCCCTCGAGCGACCGCCGCACGCTCTCCTCCAGGCCGCTCGAACCCGAGAGCGACTCGACGACCCAGTCGGTGACGGCGGCACGCCACTCGGCCGGGATGAGCAGGTCGATCAGCGCGACGAGGAACGCCACGAGCGGGACGAGCGAGAAGAGCACGCGGAACGCGATCGCCGCCGCGTTCTGCGTCGCGCGATGAGAGGCGTAGCCGCCGATCGCAGCGCGGACGACTCGCCGGATGGTCCCCAGGGCGTGCGAGGCGCCGGCCAACGCTCGCGCCCCGAGGGCTAGAGCAGGACCTGGCGCGACTTCTGGTGCGTCAGGATCTTGCGCTTCACCCGCTGCAGTGCGTTGTCGATCGTCTTCGTGTCGCAGCCGAGGATCTCCGCCATCGACTCGTACGACTCGCCCTCGAGGTAGAGGCGCAGCGCCTCGGCCTCGAGCGTCGAGAGGCCGGTGCCGAGCGCGAAGACGAGGCTCTGGAGCTCCTCGGTGGAGATCACGCAGACGGAGGGCTCCTGGGTATGCGGGCCTGGCAGCGCCTCGCCGAGTGTGCATTCGCCGTCCACGTCCTGACCGGCCGGCGTGTGGCTGAACGAGACGTAGGTGTTCAGGGGTGCGTGCTTGAAGCGGGTCGCCGTCTTGATCGCCGTGATGATCTGCCGCGTCACGCAGAGCTCGGCGAAGCTGCGGAACGACGTCTCCTTGTCGGGGCGGAAGTCCCGCACGGCCTTGTAGAGACCGATCAGGCCCTCCTGGACCAGATCCTCGGAATCGCCGCCGGCCAGGAAGTAGGAGCTGGCCTTGAGCCGAACAAAGCCCGTGTAACGCTTGATCAGCGCGTCGAGGGCAGTGCCGTCACCGTTGCGCGCCTTCAGGACGAGTTGCAGATCCTCAAGCTCCCGTTGAGCCTTTTGCGCGGTCTTCAGCGCGGTTGCCGGTCTGGCTGCCAAGGGTGTTCTCCCGGTATTTGCGGACGTTGGCAGGGTAAACTCTCACCCTGAAGTTGAGGTGAAATTAGCACGGAACGCGTAGATTTACAAGAACCTTGCAAAGGTCCCGGTCCCTAAGGGGTTTTATGCATTCTCCCCGCGGCGAAGCCGTTCCAGCCTGGCGCGCGTCTCCTCGTCCAGCCGGTCGCCGAGCTCGCTGCGGCGCTCCTTGCGGCTCCCTCCGACCTGCATGTCCCCGAGGAAGGTCTGCGAGCGGAGCGTCTGCACCTGGCGTCCCGCGGTACCCCTGACGGCGGTGTCGGACGAGACGACGCAGACGCGCTCGCGGCCGCGGTTCTCGGCCGCGAGCCGTTCGAGCAGCGTGTCCGCGTGTGGGTGGTAGCGAACCGAGAGCGGCCCCCGCTCGGCGTCCGTCCCCGCGCCGTCGAACACCACGACACCGCGCGCTCCCTTCAGCGCGACGAAGCTTGCGAGCGAGTCGACGAGCTCCCGCGTGTCCTCGAACCCGCCGGCGTGCAGGAGGTTGTAGCCGTCGAAGAGGTAGAGCGTCGGGTCGGCCATCTGATGGAGGTGTACACCTCCATCACTCTCTCACGAAGCGCCGCGTTGCCGTCTCGCCTCGAAGAGGAAGACCCCGGCCGCGACCGACACGTTCAGCGAGTCGACGCGGCCGGAGAGCGGAATCGAGACGATTCCGTCGCAGGCGCGGCGCACGAGCGGGCGCAGCCCACGGCCTTCGGCGCCGAAGACAACCGCAGCGCCGGAGCGGAGATCGGCCTCCCACAGGGTCTGCTCGCCTTCCCCGGCAGCGCCCCAGACCCAGAGATCCGGCCCCTTGACCTCGTTCAGGTAGCGCGCCAGGTTCGTCACCACGGCGACCGGCAGGTGCTCCACGGCTCCCGCCGATGCCTTGCACACCGCCGCGGTGACCGTCGCGGAACCGTGGGCGGGCAAGACCACGCCGCTCGCCCCCGCGCCTTCGGCGCTCCGGATCACGGCTCCCAGGTTGTGCGGGTCGGACACCTGATCGAGGGCGACGACGAGCGGCGCGACCCCGGCAACGAGCGAATCGGCCTCTGCGTAGCGGTACGGCTCGGACCACGCGACGACGCCCTGGTGATCCCGCGTGCCGGCCGCCTCCGTCAGCTCGCGCTCCAGCTTCGTCTTGACCCGCTGCTCGCGGAGCCACGGCTCGGAAGCGAGCGCCCGCTCGGTCGCCCAGATCTCCAGCACCTGCCGGCGACCGGCACGCAGCGCCTCGCGGACGGGATTCCGCCCGTAGATCAGATCGCGGCTCACCCGCGGCGGACGAGCCGGTAGCCGACGCCCTCGTCTCGCACGTCCCAGCCGAGCGCGGCGATCCGGTCCCGAAGCTCATCCGAAGCGGCCCACTCCTTGGCGGAGCGCGCCTCGCGACGCTGCTCCGCGAGCTCGACGACTTCGTCGGGCGCCGCCTCCTGCTCGGCGAGCGAGCCGAGGCCGAAGACCTCGAGCCCGCGGCGCAGGAGCTCGTGGTACCCGTTGCGGCGCCACTCGTGGAACAGGCTGAGCGCGTCCGGCGTGTTGAAGTCGTCGTCGAGCACCGCCACGAGGCGCTCCCATTCGCCTGCAGGAGCGTCCTTGCGCCTCCTCGGCGAAGCCGTCGCGGAACGTCTGCACCTGGGCCGCAGCCTGGGCCATCGTCGTCTCGGAGAAGTCGAGCGGCTTTCGCCAGTGTCCGGTCATGAAGAAGAGGAGGAGCGTCTCACGGCCCCACGTGTCGAGCGCTTCGCGGATCGTGACGACGTTTCCGGCCGACTTGGACATCTTCTCGCTCGTGAACTGCAGCAGCCCGTTGTGCATCCACAGCTGCGCGAACGGGTGCCCGAGGGCCCGCGACTGCGCGATCTCGTTCTCGTGATGCGGGAAGACCAGGTCGAGCCCGCCGCCGTGGATCTCGAACACCGGGCCGAGCAGCTCCTCGGCCATCACCGAGCACTCGATGTGCCACCCCGGCCGTCCCCGTCCCCACGGCGAATCCCACCAGGTGTCCTCGCCCGGCTTGTTCGCCTTCCAGAGCGCGAAGTCGCGCGGATCCTCCTTGAGCGGGTTCGGCTCCTGCTCCTCGACCTGGTCGGGGCGCTGGCCCGAGAGCCGGCCGTACTCGGGGAAGCTCGAGACCCGGTAGTAGACGTCCCCCTCGACGGCGTAGGCGTGACCGCCGGCGATCAGCTCCTCGATGGCGTTGACGATGTGCGGCACGTGCTCGGTCGCCTTCGGGAGGTGGTCCGGCATGCCGAGGCCGAGGTCGCCGGTGTCCTCCAGGTACCACTCGGTCGCCCGCGCGGCGAGCTCGGCGCTCGCGCCGGGTGCGGCCTCGTAGATCTTGTCGTTGATGTCCGTGATGTTGTGGACGAGCGACGCCTCGTAGCCGAGCTCCGGGAGCCAACGACGGAGCCACATGCCGAGCACGAACGGCACGGCGTTTCCCACGTGTGCGCGCGCGTACACCGTCGGGCCGCAGATGTACATCCGGATCGGCCCCGGCGGCTTCGGAAGCTCGAGCTTCCCGCGTGTGTAGGTGTCAGAGAGCCGCATCGGTCCTTCGGAGCGTCTCGTCCCGGTCGAGAGCGGCGACCACCGCGGCGAGCTCGGGGCCGCGCTCGGCGCCGGTGAGCGCGAGCCTCAGCGCCTTCAGGTCGCCGCCGACGGCCTTCAGCTCGCGTAACAGCTCCCTGGCGGCGGACACGTCGAGGGCGCCGTTCGCGCGCTCGCGCAGCTCGCGGAAGCGCTCGAGCGTCGGGCGCGCGTCGGCGGGGAGCTCGACGTGCCCAGGTGCGTCGAGCTGGGCCGCGATCTCCCTCGCCTCGACGAGCGTCCGTGCGCCGCGCAACGCGGGAACGGCGGAGAGCGGCGCGTCCGCAGCTTCGGCCAGCTCCTCGTCCGGCATCGCGGCAATCGCGTCGATGGCGAGGCGCCGCACCCGGCCGAGGTCGTAGCGCACGTCGTGCTTCGGCAGGCCGAGCTCGTCGAGATACGCGCGAAGCGCCTGCGGCGGGATCCCTTCCTCCCGGAGCGCCGCGACGGTGGCTCCCTCCGCTCGCTTGGAGAGCTTCTTGCCGTCCTCGCCGAGCAGAAGCCCGTGATGGACGTACTCCGGCGGCTCGGTTCCGAGCGCCCGGTGCAGCCGCGCGTGCAGCGCCTCGTTCGGCCGGTGGTCGTTGCCGCGCACGACATGGGTGATGCCGAAGTCGATGTCGTCGACGACGCTCGCAAGCTGGTACGTCGCGCTCCCGTCGTCGCGAAGGAGCGTGACGCCTTCGAAGCGGTCGGTGCCCAGGCGCTCCGCTGCGGCGCGATATGCGTCCTGCCGCTCGCTCTGCCGCACGGGGCCTTCGTCCCAGCGTACGCCGAGCCAGTCGAGATCACGCAGGATCGACTCCTCGCCGCCCTCGACGTTTCGCGTTGCGTCGGTGTCGTCGATCCGGAGGAGCAGCCGGTCGCCCAGCCGCCGGTTGGCGACTGCGCTGAGAGCGTTGCCCACGTGGAGCGACCCGGTCGGGCTCGGCGCGAAGCGGACGCTCTTCATCCCACGATGCTAGCGTCGCGGGCGTCCAGGTCCCGCGAGGGTCGGCGCTCGAAGGCCAACCCTTGCGGCGGACCCTCGAGCGAGGATGCGGGCACGCCGGGAAAGGAGTAACTCAGGTGCGCCCGTCTTGATCCACCGTAGCCGCGACGACGTGTCCCGAGCTATGAAGGATCCTGCTTTGCGGTTCGCCCCACGCGATCGGATGCTCGAGGCGATCGGATGCGAACATGAGCTTGTGGGGTGGTTCAGCCCGGCGCGCAAGGTGACCGCCCCGGACGGGCGCGAATGGGAGATCTACGTCTCGCAAGCGCCTCTGCCGCCGTGGCGGCCCTCCGCGTACCAGGGGAGCGCGTTCGGGGAAGCCGGGACGCCGTTCGACGTCGTGGTCTTCCTGCTCGAGATCCCGCTCTTCTTCTTCAACCAGCTGCTCCTCCCGCTGGTCCGCTTTCTCGTCGACCTGCCGTCGACGGCGCTCCGCGGGCGCCGCTCGCAGACGGTGACGATCGAGGCGATCTGCTTCGGGCCGCGCAACGAGCGGTGGGTCTGGACTGCCGCGCGCGACCATCGCGACCGCGTCGTGGACCAGATCGCCGGGGCATTCGCCCGCGGCGAGCCCGCACAGCCGCTCGGAGCCGAGTTCAAGGGGCACGTGAGGTAGCCGCCGCCGCCGATACGCTCGCCGCATGAAGGAGCTGCTCCTCCACTGGTACGCCTCAACCGGACGCGACCTGCCGTGGCGGAAGACGCGCGACCCGTACGCAATCCTCGTATCCGAAGTCATGCTGCAGCAGACGCAGGTGGAGCGCGTGCTCCCGCGCTGGCTCGCCTGGCTCGAGCGCTGGCCGACGGTCGAGGCGCTCGCCGCTGCGCCGGTCGAGGACGTGCTCCGGGAGTGGCAAGGGCTCGGCTACAACCGGCGGGCGCTCAACCTGCACCGAGCGGCCCGCGCGATCGCGGAACGGGGCTGGCCCGACGACCTGACGGAGCTCCCCGGCGTCGGCCGCTACACGGCGGACGCGGTCGCGAGCTTCGCGCTCGGCCGCCCGATCCTGCCGGTCGACACGAACGTCCGCCGCGTTCAGGAGCGCAGCGGCTTCGCGTTCGACCACGAGTGCGGGCAAGCGCTGATGGATCTCGGCGCGACGGTCTGCCTCGCGCGCATCCCTCGCTGCGGCGACTGCCCGCTTGCCGAGGCGTGTCCGTCCCGCGGCCGCCGGTTCGAGCCGCTGCGGAGGCAATCTCCCTTCGAGGGGTCGTTCCGCCAGCGGCGCGCGGCCGTCCTCAAGGCGCTGCTGGCCGGCGAGCCGGCCGGCGACGACGAGGCTGTCATCGCGCTCGCGCGGGACGGGCTCGTCGAGGTCGAGGACGGCCTCGCACGGCTTCCTCGCTAGAGGCTTGATGTGAAACTGGGGTGCGTGCGGGGATGGGCCAGATCAAGCGGTTCAGCCGGATCGGGCGCAGCGCGTAGTGGTGCTACGGGCAAGCCCGAGCCGGCTGAAACCGCGCCGTGTCTGGCACACCAGCCGTGCGTGCCGGAGTTTCACATCAAGCCTCTGGCGGGCTCTCACGAGACGGAGTGCGCCAGCCAGACGTTCGGCTCGACGTGGATCCCCATCCCGTCGCGCACGTCGAGCGGGGCGAGCGCGCCGGGAAAGACGTAGGTGCCATCGTCGGGGAACGGCATCCCGGTCCATGCCTCCCAGTCCGAGGCGGGCGCCTCGATCACCATCGACCGCGGCGCGGGCCGGACGATGCGGCCGCCGAGACGCTCGTGGATGCGGATCCACGGGTCGAAGTGGCTCCCGTCTCCGCGACGCCACTCGGCGTAGCGCTCGATCGGGGTCAGCGGGTAGCTCGACTTCTGCGTCGGCCGCACGGGCGCGATCAGCTCGCGCAGCCGGGCCGAGGCCGCGGCGTCGCGCATGGCGTTCAGCATCACGCCCGACAGCTGCGAGCCCTGACGCTCGGGCAGCACCGAGATCGCGAGCGCGCACAGGACATCCGGACGGCGATCGCTCTCGAAGGCCCGTACGAACGCCTCGTCCCACCCCGAAGGGAAATCGTCGTCGCTCCCGTCCCAGGGCGTCGGCACCGAGTGCAGCTCCGCCACGAGCTCACCGCCGTCGACGAGCGCGAGCTGGAAGTCCGGATGCTCGGCGTAGAGCCGCCGCCAGAAGCGGGTGCCCGACTGGTTGTGGTGCATGAACTCCGGGAAGGTCCGCGCCGAGAGGGTGTCAAAGCGGACAGCAAGGAGGTCGGGCCGATCGGCGTAGCGAACGAGCTCCATCAGCGGCGTGCGAGCAGCGCGACGGCGTGGGCTGCGAGGCCCTCGCCTCGCCCCGTGAAGCCGAGCCCGTCCGTGGTCGTGGCGCGCACGTTGACCTCGCCCTCGCCGAGCGCGTCCTCGAGCTTGCGGCGCATCTCGTCGCGATGCTCCGCGATCCTCGGCTCCTCGCCCACGAGCACGCAGTCGGCGTTGACGAGCCGCCAGCCGGCCTCGCTCACCTGCGCGTAGGCCTGGCCGAGCAGCGCAAGCGAAGAGGCACCGCGAAAACGCTCGTCGCCCGACGGGAAGAGCGAGCCGATGTCGCCGAGCCCTGCCGCACCGAGGAGTGCGTCGATGAGCGCGTGCGCGATCACGTCGCCGTCGGAATGGCCGGCGAGCCCGCGCGGGTGGTCGAGCCGGACCCCGGCCAGGATGAGCGGGACGCCTTTTTCCAGGGCGTGGGCGTCGACGCCGATGCCGACGCGCAGCTCAGACATCGAGCGCCTCCGGCAGCTCCTCGAGCGAGCGGATGCGCAGCGCGTCCGGCGGCGGCTCGTGCAGGTGCCCCCAGGGCCCGCGGCGGATGTGCACGGCGACCATCCCGGCGGCGAGCGCAGGCTCGACGTCGTTGTCCACGCGGTCCCCGACGTACGCGATCTGATCCGGAGCGAGCGACGTCCCGGCCATGATCCGCTCGAAGAACTCGCGCTCCGGCTTGGCGACCCCCCAGCGCTCTGACGAGCCGAGCACCTCGACGTGCTCGCGGAGCAGGTCCTCCGTCTCGACCGGGGTGTTCCCGACCGCGGCCACGCGCACGCCCCGGGAGCGCAGGCACTCGAGGCACGGCAGCGCGTCCGGATAGAAGTCGTCCGGCCCCCAGGTCGACGACGGCTGCTCGACGCCGAGGATCTCCCAGGCACGGCTGTGGTGCTCGCCCCGGGCGGCCAGCCCGCCGAGCACGCCCATGAGCGTGAAGCGCGCAACCCCAACCGCGTCCGCGGCGCGCTCCCACATGCCCGTCTCGTCGATCAGCGTCTCGCCGACGTCGAAGACCACCGCCTTCAGAGTTCGTTCCGTCATGATCCTTCGCTGTCGGGGTGCGATGCGCGACACGAGACAAGGACGCAGGGAGCGGCGACATGCGTGCATATCGCCGCGACTGAGGACGCCGCCTCGGGGCGTGCAGCGCGGCACGGCGGCACAAGGCTCATGGCGGGACGAGCTCTCAAAGCCACGAGGCCACCAGCTCCAGATCATCCTCCGTCGTCACCTTCAGCAGCCGCGGGTCGCCCTCCACGACCGCCACACGGCCGCCCTGCGCCTCGACGAGGGACGCGCAGTCCGTGCCCTCCCCCGCCGCGGCCGACCTCAGCACCGGCGCCACGAACGCCTGGGGGGTCTGCACCGTGTAGAGGCCCTCGCGCGCGACCGTCTCGCGGACGACGCCCCGCTCGACCCGCTTGACCGTGTCGGCGATCGGCAACCCGGGCACCGCGCCGTCGAACCCCTCGTTGAGCTTCCCCAGCACTCGCTCGATCACGTCCTCCGGGAGGACGGGACGCGCAGCATCGTGAACGAGGACGACCGCCGCTTCATCGGGTACCTCCGCCAGTGCGATCCGGACCGACTCGGCTCGGGTCGCGCCGCCCGTCACGACGGCGCTCACCTTGCCGGCACCGAGCTCCTCGGCGAGCAGGATCGTCGGCTCCTCCCAGTCGGGCGGAGCCGCGACGACGATCGCCTCGACCCACTCGGAGCTCTCCAGCCGCTCGAGCGGCTCGGCGAGCAGCACCCGCTCGCCGAGCCGTACGAATGCCTTCGGCCTGTCTGCGCCGAGGCGGTCCCCGCTGCCCGCGGCGACGAGGAGCGCCCAGACGCTCACACGAGGCCCACGCCCGCTAGGCGGTCGCGACGGCCTTCTTCGAGGGCGAGGCCTTCTTCTTGGCGCCGTTGCCGCCGGCGAGGACCCCGTCCAGCCATTCGGCAGCCTGCTCCTCGTCCATGTTCTTCGCGTACATCAACTCCGAGGCGAGGATCTTCTTCGCCTTCACGTACATCTGCTTCTCACCGGTGGACAGACCCTTCTCACCGTCGCGCAACGCGAGGTTTCGTACGACCTCGGCGAGCTCGTAGATGTCTCCGGTCTTCATCTTGTCCCGGTTGTGCTTGAAGCGCCGGTTCCAGTTCTTGGGCATCTGCGTCCCTCCGGACGTCAGATACTTCACGACCTTGGCGACCGCTTCCTCGTCGATCACCTTCCGCAGGCCCACGCGCTCTGCGTTCTCCGCAGGCACGTTCACCGTCATGTCGTTGTGCAGGATCTTGATCGTGAGGTACTCGCGCGTCTGTCCCAAGACCTCGCGCTTCTCCCTCTTCACGACGGTGCCTGCTCCGTGGTGTGGGTACACCACCTTGTCGCCGACCTTGTACAAGCTCGAACTCCCCTGGTCGAAGGTTCTCTCGTCAAGACGCCGGCGGTGCAGAAGCTCCCGCCGGCAGCCCCGATAGGTTAACAAATACGTCACCAATTCGCCAGGTTTTGCAGGGGTTTTTTCCAAAAGCCCTGCTATTCGGCCAGAAGCAGCGCAGCGGTGACCGCCTGGCGCAGCGTGTCGGCCGCAAGGACGTTGCCTTTTGTCCCCCCGGGGGCGAGCACCGTCGCGAGCCCGAGCTTCCTGCATTCCTGCAGCCGCCGGTCGGCCTGCGTCGCCGGGCGCAGCCGACCGGTCAAGCCGATCTCCCCGAAGGCGGCCAGGCCGTCCCGCACCGGCACCGCGCGGGCTGCCGAGGCGATCGCCAGCGCAACGGCGAGATCTGCGCCGGGCTCGTCGATCCGCACGCCGCCGGCGACGTTGACGAAGACGTCCGCCTGGCCGAGCGCCAGGCCTGCATGGCGCGAGAGCACTGCCACGATCATCGCCAGCCGCTTGGGATCGACACCCGTCGCCACGCGCCTCGGCATCGCCAGATCGGTCGGCGCGACGAGCGCCTGAATCTCGAGCAGGATCGGTCGCGTGCCCTCGAGCGCGCAGGCGACGGCCGCTCCCACCTCGCCCGGCTCGGTGCGGCCGAAAAGCCGGGACGGATCGGGAACGCCGACGAGCCCTGTGCCGGTCATCTCGAACACGCCGAGCTCGTTCGTGGAGCCGAAGCGGTTCTTCACCGCCCGCAGCACGCGGTGCTCGCGGTAGCGGTCGCCCTCGAACTGGAGCACACAGTCGACGAGATGCTCGAGGACGCGCGGCCCCGCAACGGTGCCGTCCTTGGTCACGTGGCCGACGAGGAACGTGGCGACGCCCGTCTCCTTGGCCACGCGGAGCAGGCGCGCCGCCGCCTCGCGCACCTGGGCGACCGAGCCGGGTGCGGAGCCGATCTCGGACGAGTAGAGCGTCTGCACCGAGTCGATCACGCAGACCGCCGGCCGCTCCTGCTCGAGCGTCGCGCAGACGGTCTCGAGCTCGGTCTCCGCGAGGATCTCGATCCTCTCCGCCCCGCCGAGCCGCGCAGCGCGCAGCTTCACCTGCGCCACCGATTCCTCGCCGGTGACGAGCAGGGCTCGTCGTTCCTTCGACATCGCCGCGAGCACCGTCAGCAGCAGCGTCGACTTGCCGACCCCCGGCTCGCCGCCGACGAGCACGAGCGAGGCGGGCACGAGCCCTCCGCCGAGGACGCGGTCGAGCTCGGGGACGCCTGTCGAGATCCGCTCGGCCTCGTCCGCCTCGACCTCGACGAGGCGTAGGAGCGGCCTCGCCTGCGCGGGGGAGCCGCCCTTTCCCGCAGGCGCCGTGATCCGTTCCTCGACGAGCGTGTTGTAGGCGCCGCAGCCGGGGCAACGGCCGAACCAGCGCCCGGTCGAGGAGCCGCATTCGGAACACGCAAAGACGACAGCAGCCTTCGCCACTCGACCAGCTTACGGGCGGGCCCGGCGGGCATTGCGACTAGTCTGAGCCCGAAGTGAAACGAGGTCGTCGCAGCCGTTCCGCGGTCGAGGTCGCGGCCCGCGCACGCGCGCTTGCGGCGCTCGTCCTGCGCGTGAACAGCGAGCCTGCGCCCGACGAGGAGTGGTCGCCCGAGGAGCGGCTGATGCTCGCCCGCCGAGACGAGCAGGATGTTCTCAACGCCACCTGGCGCGCCGAGGCGCTCGCGATGCTGCTCTGGGCGCTGGGCGAGCTCGAGGAGCTGCCTCCCTGGGACGAGCCCGCCGACCACGTCGAGCTCGCGCGCGAGGTCGACCTCAGGCAGGCGGAGCTGCGGGAGGACGAGGAGCTCGAGGCGGCGCTCGAGACGGCTCGGCTCTGGCACTGGCGCGCGCGGACGACGCTGCTCGAGGACGACCCGGACGTCGAGCTTCCCGAGCGCTGGACCTCGTTCGACCAGTTGATCGCCGCCACCGCTATGAAGGGCTTCGAGGACGGCCTGCTGCCGCAGCCGCGGCGGGGCGATTTTCCTGCCTTCGGCAAGTCGTACCGGCTTCTGGACGAGGACCAGCACGCCGTCGCGCTCTCGATCGCGTCGGAGCGCCACTTCGCCCTCGCCTGGCTGAACGGGCTCTCGGACGAGTGGGACGCGACGCCCACCGACACCTGATCGGGCCTCGAAGGGCTAGGAGCCGACGGCCATCCAGAGCACCTTCGCGAAGGTGCGCCTGGAGGGGTTCCGCCACGTGCGTGCCCGGCTGGGCGGAAAGGTGAGCGACTCGCCGGCCCGCAGGAGGTGCAGCTCCCCGTCGACGTCTAGCTCCAGGGCGCCGCTGACGACGTAGACGAAGTCGAGCGAGCCGCCGACCTCGGCGGGCGCCGCGTCGGCCTCCCCGCCGGGCGGGATCTGTGACTCGATCGCCTGGAAGCGGCGTTCGCCGCGCGGGCTGAGGAGGAAGTGCGAAGACGAGTCGACCGACCCGAGCTGCTGCCTCTCGCCGCGGTGCACCGGCCCGTGCACGGACGCCTCGATCACGTCGCCGATGCGGATCCCGAGCACGTCGCAGATGCGGGCCAACGACCCGAGCGACGGTGCGACCCGGTCGCGCTCGAGCTGGCTGACGTACCCCTTGGTCAAACCGCTCGCCGCGGCTACGTGCGTCAGCGTCAGCCCGCGCTCCTGCCTGGCTCGCCGGAGCTCGGAACCGACCTTCACGTCACCGCTCCGGGGCAGCATCGGAATCTGGGTCGCAGCCATCGGCGGCTCGCATCATAGAGTCTCGAGCAGGAGGCAGAAGCGGCCCCGGCGCGAGACGGGACGGGGCGCCCGAAGGCGCCCCGTCCGCTGAGGGATGCGTAGCGCGGATCCGCCTACTTGAGGCAGGCGGCCGCCAGGTCGGTGCCATAGATCGAGTTGTACGTGAAGCACCCGACCTTCTTCGAGAGGAAGATGCGGTTGTTGAAGTTGCTCCGGGGAGCCCAGGGAGCCGCGTTCTTCATCATGTTGACGTCGAGGTCGCCGTACGCCGTGTAGCGCGCGGAACCCGACAGCCGGGACGCCGCATTCATCTTCGCGTTGAACTTCGGCGAGTTGAAGTAGGCGACGTTGTTGTTGTTCGACTCGTGCAGGTTGTTGCCGTTGAGCAGCACGTCGATGAAGTCGAACGGATCGGCATAGTCGGCGATCCAGCCCTCCGACGTGATGTCGAACGGCTCGCCGCGGGTGCCTTCCTTCTGGATCTGCACCGCGCGTGCGAACTGCTTGATCTCGACGTCGAGGCCGATCTGCTTCAGGTCGAACTGCAGGATCTGGGCGACGGCCGACGAGGTAGCCGTGTTGGACGTGTAGTAGACGATCTTGCCGTCACGCGTGTGGCCCGTGGCCAGCTTCTTCGCGAAGCTGAAGTTCGGAGCCTTGAGCGGGTAGAGGTCGGCGTCACGGAAGCCGGCCATGCCCGGAGGCAGGATCTGGTCGGTCCGCTTGCCGGCGAGGTAGCCGCCCTGGTTCAGCATCGCCTTCCGGTCGATGGCGAAGTTGATCGCGCGCTTGAGCCGAACGTTGTTCTTGAAGATCGCGCGATCGTGGTTGAACGCCAGGTAGGACACGCCGAGCTGCGGCTTGACCCAGAACTGGCCCTTGTTCATCCCGAACTTCTGGGCGACCTCGGCGTACGACGCGGAGGGGATGCCGCCCGCAGCGTAGTCCGACGCGCCCGACTCGACGCGAAGCCGAGTGGCCTCGAGCGAGTTCCCGACCGTGTAGACGATCTGGTTCACGTTGTGCGGGCGATGGCCCTTGTAGTACGGGTTGCGCTTGATGACGATCGACTTGTTCGCCGTGCGGGACGCGATGTAGTACGGGCCCGCCGCCGCCGGCGTCTCGACCCCGTTCGGGTCGATCGGCAGGTTGGTCGGCACGGCGCAGAAGAACGGCATCGCAACACGCGCGAGGAAGTCGGGGGCAGGCTTCGTCAGGGTGACGAGCAGGTGCGAGCCCTTGACGCGGACGCCGGACACGCTCTGGGCCTTGCCGTCGAGCTTGGCCTGCGCACCGGCGATGTCCGCGATGAACGGGGCAGCCGGCGACTGCATCTTCGGGTTCGCAAGCCGCTCGATCGCGTACTTGAACGTCCCTGCAGTCACCTTCTGGCCGTTCGAGAACTTCGTGAATCCGGCCCGCACGTTGAAGTCGTAGGTCTTGCCGCTGTTCGAGACGCGCGGGAAGCCGCCTGCGGCCTCCGGAACGAGCTGCGAGCCGCGGGGACCGTTGGCATCCGGGTAGTTCATGAGCTTCAGGCAGGTCGAGTACTCGATCTCCCAGCCGGTCGACAGATAGTCGAGGGCGGGGTCCGTGTAGTCGACATCCGTGAAGAGATCGACGTTCATCGTGCCGCCCGTCTTGGCGACACTTCCGGTCGCGCTCTTCGCCGTGCCGGCAAAGCCGGCGGTCACGGCGAGCGAAGCGCCAATCACGACCGTGACGAACGAAAGCCACAGCTTTCTCGACACGAAATCGTCTCCTTTCATACTTTCATCAACTGGAATGCCGGCGAAATCCTCCGCCGCCGGCGACGGGACTAAACGCATCCGGTGTATGTGACGGGGATACGAGCGTTTAGTTAGTCCAAACAGAATGCTTACAGATATGGTTGGCGCCCGTGAGCGACCGGCTCGACAGATATGCCGATCTGACGGTTCGTGTGGGAGCGAACGTGGCGCCCGGCCAGCTGGTCGACGTCAACGCCTACCTCGCTCACGCCCCGCTCGTCCGGGCGGTCGCGCGAGCCGCGTACCGCGCGGGCGCACGCTACGTCGACGTGCGCTACATCGACCAGCACGTGCGCCGCTCGATGGTCGAGCTGGCGCCGGAGGAGACGCTGCGCTGGTCGCCTCCCTGGCTCGTGACCCGGTTGAAGGAGCTCGCGGACGAGCAGGGCGCCTCGATCGGCATCCTCGGGGACCCGGAGCCCGAGGTGATGGACGAAGTCGATCCGGCGCGGCTCGGCAAGGCGACGCCGGTCGAGATCGCGCAGGAGACGCTGCGGATCACCAACGAGCGGCTGATCAACTGGACGCTCGTCGCATACCCGAACGAGGGCTGGGCGCGAACGGTGTTCGGCGAGCCCGACGTCGAGCGGCTCTGGAAGGCGGTCGCCCACGCGGTCAGGCTCGACGAGCCCGACCCCGTCGCGGCGTGGAACGACCACACAGCGCGGCTCGACGCCCGCGCCCGGCAGCTGAACGGCCACCGCTTCGACGCCGTTGCGGTTCCGCGGGCCGGGCACGGATCTCACGCGTCGGGCTGCTGCCGGGCTCGATCTGGATGACGGCGCTCTTTGAGACCGCGTGGGGCCGCCGCCACGTGCCAAACGTCCCCACGGAGGAGGTGTTCACGACGCCGGACTTCCGCCGGACGGAGGGAACCGTCCGCTCGACGCGGCCGCTCGCGCTCCCGAACCAGGGCGTCGTCGTCCGAGACCTCGAGCTGCGGTTCGCGGGCGGACGCGTCGTCGACGTCAAGGCATCGACCGGCGAGGAGGTCGTACGCGCGCAGCTCGAGTCCGACGAGGGAGCGCCGTTTCTCGGCGAGGTCGCCCTCGTCGACGGCACGTCGCGCGTCGGCGAGACGGGAATCACCTTCTTCGACACGCTCTTCGACGAGAACGCCACGTGTCATATCGCCTACGGCAACGGCATCGACTTCTGCGTGGAGGCTGCCGAGGGCCTCGACGAGGACGGGCGCCGCTCCGCGGGCATCAACGTCGCGAGCGTCCACGTGGACTTCATGATCGGCGGACCGGCGGTGGACGTCGACGGCGTGAGCAAAGACGGCGGCGAGGTGCCCATCATCCGCGACGACGTCTGGGTGCTGGAGGACTAGGCTCCCTCAGGCGCCCTTGCCGAGGATGAGCGGGCACCCGCCCGCGTCGACCTCGAGCGCGACCAGGCGGCCGCGGCCGTCGAACCACAGCCCGAGGTCGACCCAGCTCTCGTAACCGGTGATCCGCGTGATCGAGACGAGTGTCCTGCCGAGGATGAGGACGCCTTTCGGGTGGAGCACGGCGGCCGTCGCGTGGCGCCGGCGTACGTCGACGATCGTGCTCCTGCCGATGGTGAAGCCCTCCCCCGTGCGGTCGCCCTTGCGAGTCGTCGCCACGTCGATGATCTGCAGCCGCTTGTCGGCGCCGACGGCCCGCCACGCCACGCGCTGTCCGTTGCGATAGGTGTCGACGATCGACGCCGTGCCCGGCCCCTGCGGGCAGCCCTGGTGCTTGTTGATCGTGAACCGCTGCGAACGGACGAGGCCAGACCCCCGCTCGTAGCCGGCGGCGGCGAGCTTCCACCGCTCGGTGCCGACGCCGAGCCGGATGGTCGCAGCCTGCGCGGCGGCGCCCGTGGCGGCGGCGAGAGCCGCGGCGGCGGCGATCGCAAGCGTCGTCCTCACGAAGCAGACGCTACCCGGGCTGCAAAGTGAGGGCGCCTCACGGCGCCCTCACTCGAACTAGCTCTGCTCGCTCTCGGCAGGCGGCTCTTCGTCCGCCGCAGGGAGCTGCGGTTCCTCCGGCGGGACGGTGACCGCCGAGGCATCGATGTCGGGCGGGAGGACGACGATGTCCACCTCGGACTCGCCCTCCGTCGTGTCGCCCTCGCCGTCGGACGCCTTGTGCCCGACGAGGATCCGCGAGCCCGGCTCGAGCGCCCTCCCGAGCACGAAGTCCGCCAGCGGGTCCTCGATGAAGCGCTGGATGGCGCGGCGGAGCGGCCGGGCGCCCATCGCCGGGTCGTAGCCCTTCTCGACGAGCAGGTCCTTGGCCTCGGGAGTCAGCTCGATCGTCACCTCGTGCTCGGCCATCTGCTGGCGCAGCCGGTTGAGCATCAGGTCGACGATCTCGAGGATCTCCTCCTTCGCCAGCTTCGGGAAGACGATGATCTCGTCGATCCGGTTCAGCAGCTCGGGGCGGAAGACCTTCTTCAGGTCGCCCATCACGCGGCTCTTCATGTCCTCGTAGGAGAGGCCGGCCTCGTCACCGATGTTGAAGCCCAGCGACACGTTCTTCGAGATCGAGGTCGAGCCGATGTTCGACGTCATGATCACGATCACGTTCCGGAAGTCGACCTTGCGCCCCTGGGAGTCCGTCAGCTTCCCCTCCTCCAGGATCTGGAGCAGGATGTTGAAGACGTCGGGGTGGGCCTTCTCGATCTCGTCGAAGAGCACGACCGAGTAGGGCCGGCGCCGGACCGCCTCCGTCAGCTGGCCGCCCTCGTCGTAGCCGATGTAGCCCGGCGGGGAGCCGACGAGCCGGGACACGGCGTGCTTCTCCATGTACTCCGACATGTCGATCTGGATCATCGCGTCCTCGTCGCCGAACAGGAACTCGGCGAGCGTGCGCGCCAGCTCGGTCTTGCCGACGCCCGAGGGGCCGAGGAAGATGAACGAGCCGGTCGGGCGCTTGGGATCCTTGATCCCGGCCCGCGCGCGGCGGATCGACTTCGAGACGGCGACGATGGCCTGGTGCTGGCCGATCACGCGCTTGTGGAGCTCCTCCTCCATGCGCACGAGCCGCGCCGACTCGGCCTCCGTGAGCTTGAAGACCGGGATTCCCGTCCACATCGAGACGATGTCCGCGATCTCCTCCTCGCCGATCTCCGGCTGCTCGCCGTTCTCGTTCTCGCGCCAGTTCTCCTCCAGCTCGCGCTTCTTCTGCGTCAGCTTGCGCTCCTTGTCGCGCAGCGAGGCGGCCTTCTCGAACTCCTGAGCTTCGATCGAGGCCTCCTTGTCCTTGCGGACCTTCTCGATCTCCTCCTCCAGCTCCCGGTAGCGCGGCGGGGCGGTCATCGTCTTGATCCGCATCCGCGACGCCGCCTCGTCGATCAGGTCGATCGCCTTGTCCGGGAGATGGCGGTCCTGGATGTACCGGTCGGCGAGCGTCGCCGACGCCTCCAGGGCCTCGTCGGAGATCTTGCAGCGGTGGTGCGCCTCGTACCGGTCGCGGAGCCCGCGCAGGATCTGCACGGTGTCGTCGATCGACGGCTCCTCGACGCGGATCTGCTGGAAGCGGCGCTCCAGGGCGGCGTCGCGCTCGAGGTACTTGCGGTACTCGTCGAGCGTCGTCGCGCCGATCGTCTGCAGCTCGCCGCGGGCGAGCGCGGGCTTCAGGATCGAGGCGGCGTCGATCGCGCCCTCGGCTGCGCCCGCGCCGACGAGGTTGTGGAGCTCGTCGATGAACAGGATGATGTCGCCGCGCTGGGTGATCTCCTTCATCACCTTCTTCAGGCGCTCCTCGAACTCGCCGCGGTACTTCGAGCCGGCGACCAGCGCCGCGAGGTCGAGCGTGTAGATCTGCTTCCCCTTCAGGAGCTCAGGCACCTGTCCGTTCGAGATCCGCTGCGCCAGGCCCTCCACGACGGCGGTCTTGCCGACGCCGGGCTCGCCGATCAGGACGGGATTGTTCTTCGTGCGGCGCGACAGGATCTGCATCACGCGCTCGATCTCCGTCTGGCGGCCCACGACCGGGTCGAGCTTGCCCTCGGCGGCCTGCTTCGTCAGGTTCCGGCCGAACTGGTCGAGCAGCTTCGAGCTCTTCGACTTCTCGCCGCCTCCGCCGCCGCCCTGCTGCCGCCGGCCGGGGCCGGAGAGCATGCGGATGATCTCGTTGCGGATCTTCTCCGCGTCGGCGTCGAAGTCGAGCAGGATCCGCGCCGCGACGCCCTCGTTCTCGCGCACGAGCCCGAGCAGGATGTGCTCGGTGCCGATGTAGTTGTGGCCGAGCGAGAGCGCCTCGCGGAGGGCGAGCTCCAGCACCTTCTTGGCGCGGGGCGTGAACGGGATCTGACCGGTGGTGACCTCGTCACCCTGGCCGACGATGCGGGCGACCTGCGCGCGCACCTCTTCCACGGTGATGTCGAGCGACTCGAGCACGCGCGCGGCGAGACCCTCCTCCTCGCGGAGCAGCCCGAGCAGGATGTGCTCGGTACCGATGTAGTTGTGCTTCAGGGCGCGCGCTTCGTCCTGGGCCAGGACGACGACTTGACGTGCTCGTTCTGTGAAACGCTCGAACAAGAGTGGGACTCTCCTTTCCCGGGCTCTGGAGAGACAATCGTACCGCAGTGGTTCAACTTCACCGCGCGGGCCGCAGAGCCTTCAGGCGGCGGTGGCCCGGAGCGGGATTCGAGTCCCGGCGGCGCTCGTCCTCTGGGCGCCTGACCGGACTTCGTAACAGACTGTTACTTGGTCTTCGAGGCGGGAGCTGCTTCGCGACGAGGCGGAAGCGGCTTCCGGGCCCTCGTGGTCAGAAGAGGCCGAGCTGGACCGGGTTCTCGAGCTCGGCGATGGCCGCGGGCTGGTCGAGAGGTGCCGGGGGGCGGATCTCCGCTGCGTTCATGCGGGCGAGGATCGAGGGGATCCGGGCGAAATCCTGCTCGAGCACGGCGAGCATCGACCGCGTGTAGAGCGCCGCGGCCGGATGGTAGATCGGGTAGAGCGTCACGGGCCGGCCGCCGAGGACGACGTCCTGCTCCTGGCCGTGGACGCGTGTGATCCCCGCTGGCTTGCCCGAGAGGAGCTTGGTGGCGAAGTTGCCGAGCGTGCAGACGAGCCTGGGCTGGATCAGCTCGATCTGCTTGAAGAGGTGCCTCTCGCAGGCTTCGATCTCCTCGGGCTGCGGGTCCCGGTTGCCCGGCGGGCGGCACTTGAGCACGTTGGCGACGAAGACGTCGGCGCGGGTGAGCCCGATCCCGCCGAGCAGCGTGTCCAGGAGCTTGCCGGCGGCGCCCACGAACGGCACGCCCTGCTTGTCCTCGTGGAACCCCGGGGCCTCGCCGACGAACATCAGGTCGGCGGTCGCGCTGCCCGAGCCGAAGACCACCTGCGTGCGGCCTTGCGCCAGTGCGCACTTCGTGCACCCCGACACGGCCTCCTGGAGCACGGCGAGCTCGGAGCTCATGGGCACCGAGTGTACGCCGCGGCCCGGATGGGCGGCGCGACGCGGATGGGCTCCGCGGCCGCTAGCCGCAGCTGCCGCAGGCGCCGCCGCAGCATCCGCCGCCACCGCCCCCGCCACCGCCGTAGCTCGGCTGCGACGAGGCGCCCTGCGTGGCGAAGACGGAAAACTGGCGCTCGGCCTTCAGCTGCCCGCAGCTCGGGCACGGCGGCGCGGCGTCGTCGATCCGGACGAGCTCCTCGAAGTGCTCTTCGCAGCCCATGCAGACGTACTCGTAGATCGGCACGGGCCCCACTCTACCGCGAGCGGCCGCTCGATTCTCGCCCGAGCAGAGCCTCGAGCCCCCACGCCAGCGTCTCCTTCCACCAGAGGAAGTCGTGCCCGCCCGGAAAGTCGCGATACGTGACGTCGTAGCCCTTCGCGCACAGCTCGTCCCGGAAAGCGTGCACCGGCTGGAGAAGGCGGTGCTCGAGCACGCCGACGTCGAGGTACCAGCGAAGCGGCAGGCCCGTGCGGATCTCGAGCGAGCCGAGGGGGATCGCGGGCGACTGTGCGAGCACGCTCCCGAACAGGTCGGGCCGCTCGAGGCCGAAGAAGGAGGCCGCCAGGCCGCCCATGCTCGAGCCCGCGACGATCGTGCGCTCCCGCGGCGCCTCGAAGCCCGACCATGGAAGAAGCGCGTCGCAGGCCCAGACGAGGAACTCCCGGCCGCCGCCAAGGTCCCGCCAGCGGCGTTCCGTGTCGAGCGAGTCGGGCAGCACGGCCGCGAGCGGCGGGATCCGCCCCGCCGCGATCAGGTTGTCGAGCACGACCGGCGCAGGCGCGAGCGTCGTGTAGGCGTGGCCGTCGAAGAGGAGCATCAGCGCCTCGGCGTCGGCCGGCGGCTCGTAGAGCCAGACGCGACGTCCGTCCAGCTCCTCGGCGCGCACCCGCCCGCGGGGCACGTCCCGCTCGACGCTCCACTCGTCGGCCGGCGCATCGGGCAGCTCGAGCATGGACGCGACGATCTCGTTCTCCTCCGTGAACTCCAGGCCGGCCGGGTACACGTACCGCGGCGCGGACGGGTCGGCGACCCAGCTCGTCCAGTCCTCGTCACCGTCGCGCGCGAACCAGTAGACGGCGCGCAGGTTCGACGGCGCGTCGAGGCTCATGCGCCAGACGCCGTTCTCGCGCCGCATCGTCGTGTCGCCGAGCGCCTCGAGCTCGCCCGCGACGCGGAGTGAGCTCGCCGCACCGTCCTCGTGCTCGAAGGTGACACGGACGCGCCCGGGCTCAGTGCGCTCGATCGCCGGCAAGCACGAACTCCCTGACGATGGGGAGCGCGACGGGCGCGTCGCGGAAGACGCCGTGGCCCGCATTCGGGAACCGGTGGAGCCGGACGAGCCCCCTCGGCAGCGACTCGACCAGCTCCTGCTCCCCGGTGACCGCGAACGACGGGTCGTCCTCGCCGTTCAGGACGAGCACCGGGCACCGGATCCGGCCGACCTCCTCGCGCAGGTCGATCTGCCGCGACTCCCCGCGCTCCCACAGCGGGGCGGCCTCCATGTTGAACTCCATCCGGGCCAGCAGCTCCGCCGGCAGCGGCGTCCTCGTGAAGAGCGGGACGCAGACGCGCAGGTACTCGACGAAGGTCTCGTCGTTCGGGTCGGCGAAGTAGGCCGCCGCCGCCAGGCCGGCTCCCGGGCTGAGCCGGTCGAAGATCGCAACGGCACGTGCAGGCACGTAGAGGGCTCCCGCGCTCGCGGCCACGACCCGGCCGACGGACTCCGGGTGCCGGGCGGCGAGGCGGAGCGCGATCATCGCGCCCAGCGACGTGCCGAAGAGAACGGGGCGCTCGATCTCGAGCGCGCGGAGGAAGCCGTGCACGTCCTCCGTCCACACGTCCGTGTTCCAGAGGGCCGGGACGGAACGGTCGCTGCGGCCGTGGCCGCGCAGGTCGAGGTAGACGACCTGCGCGTAGCCGGCGAGCTCCGGGCCGAGCGCGTCCTTGAAGAGCGAGTGATCCGGGCCAGGCCCGGGGTGCAGGAGCACGATCGTGGGCCGCTCGCCCCCGCCGGCGTGGCGCGGCTCGAACTTCGGGCCGTCCACGTCGAAGTAGAGCCGCACGTCGCCGACCTGGACCCTCACCGGACCACGAACTCCGCGATCGCAGCGAGGGACTCCGGGGCGTCGCGCATCGGCGAGTGGTGAGCCTCGGGATAGCGGCGGACCTCGGTCAGCCCGGGCGGCAGCGCCTCCACGGCCTCGAGCACCGACGCGAGCGGGTGCTGCGGGTCGCGCTCGCCGACCAGCACGAGCGTCGGCGCCTGGACCGCGGCCAGGTCGTTGCGCAGGTCGACCGACCGGCCCTCGCCGGCATACCAGTCGCCCGCGAGCTCGAGGTTCCAGCGCATCGAGAGCAGGATGTCCGTCCCCGCGAGCCCGGGGATCAGATAGGTGAAGCAGACGCGCAGATACTCGGCCATCGTCTTCTCGTTCGGGTCTCCGAAGAACGCATGCGCGACCTCGCCTGCCCGGCCGCCGCCGAGGATGTCGTACTGGGCGACGATCCGCGCGGGAACGAGACGCGCCACCGGGTTCACGAGCACGAGCTTCGAGACACGCTCGGGATGGCGCGCGGCAAGCAGTACGCCCGGATAGCACCCCCAGCCGGCCCCGAGCACGACGACGCTGTCCAGCTCGAGCGCGTCGAGGAGCCCGGCGAGGTCGGAGGTCCACGTGGCGAGATTCCACTGGCCCGGATACGAGCGGTCGCTGCGGCCGTGGCCGCGAAGGTCGACGTAGAGCACCTGCGCCACGGTGCGCAGCGTCGGGCCGACGTGTTCGCGGTACGGGGTGTGGTCGGCTCCAGGCCCCGTGTGCAGGACGAGCACCGTCGGCCGCTCGCGCATAGAGGCGCCGTCGGGGACGTGCTTCGCGCCGTCCACGTCGAAGAACAGCCTGGCGTCGCCCACGGCGATCCGCATCAAGCTAGAGTAACCCTGCCCGGTATCCGGAATCGGAACTGGAGCCATTGACATGTTCGAGAGCGTCAACGTCGTCGGCAGCGGCCGCGTAGGCTCGGCCGTAGCAGCTCGCCTCGCGGAGCGGGGTGTGGAGCTGTGCGAGGACGCGGAGCTGCAGCTCCTCTGCGTGCCGGACTCGGCGATCGCCGGGCTCGCCGCGGCGATCGAGCCCGGCCCCTGGCTCGCGCACGTCTCCGGCGCAACGCCGTTGGCGGCTCTCGACCCCCATGTGCGCCGCTTCTCGGTCCACCCGCTGCAGACGTTCACGCTCGCGCGCGGCCCGGAGCAGCTGGACGGCGCCTGGGGCGCGGTCACGGGCGAGACGGAGGAGGCGCGCCGGGCAGGTCTCGCGCTGGCAGAGACGCTCGGCCTGCACGCGTTCGCGCTGGCCGACGAGAGCCGCCGCCTCTACCACGCGGGCGCGGCCATCGCGTCCAACTACCTCGTCACGCTCTACCGTGCAGCGGCGACGCTCCTCGAGGACGCGGGTGCCCCGCCCGAGGCGCTCGTGCCGCTGATGACTCGCACGATCGAGAACGGCTTCGAGCTGACCGGCCCCCTGGAGCGCGGCGACCTGGAGACGGTCCGCGGCCACCTCGACGCCCTCTCCGAGAGCCGGCCGGAGCTCGTGGAGATGTACGAGGCGCTCGCGGAGGTCACGCGAGCATGAGGGTCGCGCGCACGATCGCCGAGGTCCGCGATGCCCTCCGGGAGCGGTCCTCCGTCGGCCTCGTCCCCACCATGGGCGCCCTCCACGAGGGGCACGCGGCGCTCTTCGCCGCCGCGCGCGCCGAGAACGACCGGGTCGTCGCCTCCCTGTTCGTCAACCCGGCGCAGTTCACCGAGGAAGCCGACCTCGCCGCGTACCCGCGCGACGAGGAGTCCGACGCACGCTTCGCCGAGGAGCACGGCGTCGACATCCTCTTCGCGCCGACTGCCGGGGAGATGTACCCGCCGGGCTTCGCAACATGGGTCGAGCCGGGAGGCGCGGCGGAGGGCCTGGAGGGCGACTTCCGCCCAGGGCACTTCCGCGGCGTCGCCACGGTCTGCCTGAAGCTGTTCAACGTCGTCCGCCCCGACCGGGCGTACTTCGGCCGCAAGGACGCGCAGCAGGTGGCCGTCCTCAAGCAGCTGATCCGCGACCTCGGCCTCGAGCTCGAGCTGCGCGTCGTCGAGACCGTACGGGAGCCCGACGGGCTCGCCCTCTCGTCGCGGAACGCGCTCCTCTCGCCCGAGGAGCGGCGGCGCGCGCTTGCGCTCCCCCGTGCGCTCGCGACCCGCGATCCCGCGCGCGCCCGCGCCGTCCTCGCCGAGGCGCGCGTCGAGCCCGACTACGTCGAGGTCGCGGACCTCGACGGCCTCACCCTTGCAATCGCGGCCCGTCTCGGCCGCGTGCGCCTGATCGACAACGTCCTCCTGGAAGGAGAGCCCGCATGACCACCCGCCCCCGCACGCCCGCACCGGGTACCCCGGCGCCCGGCAAGCTGTCGCTCCCCGAGCTCCTCGAGATGAAGCGGCGCGGCGACCGGATCACCATGGTGACGGCGTACGACGCCCCGTCCGGCCGGCTGGCCGACGCGGCGGGGGTCGAGCTGATCCTCGTCGGCGACTCGGCCGCGATGACCGTGCTCGGGCACGACTCGACGGTGCCGGCGACGATGGAGGAGATGCTCGTGCTGACGCGGGCGACGACGCGCGGCGCACGGCGGCCGCTCGTGATCGCCGACATGCCGTTCGGGTCGTTCCAGGTCTCGGACGAGGCGGCCGTCCAGAACGCGGTGCGCTTCGTCAAGGAGGCGGCGGCCGACGCGGTCAAGCTCGAGGGAGCGGGCCGGATGCTCTCGCGCGCGCTGGCGATCGTCGAGGCGGGCGTCCCCGTGATGGGGCACATCGGCCTGACGCCGCAGTCGGCGACCATGCTCGGCGGGTTCAAGGCGCAGGGCCGGACGGCCGAAAAGGCGCGGCGCCTCCTGGACGACGCGCTCGCGCTCGAGCAGGCCGGGTGCTTCGCGCTCGTGCTCGAGGCAGTGCCCGAGCCGGTCGCGGAGCGGATCACCGACGCGCTTCGAATCCCCACGATCGGCATCGGCGCCGGGGCTCGCACAGACGGGCAGGTGCTCGTCTGGCACGACCTGCTCGGCCTCTACGACGGCCACGCGCCCCGCTTCGTCAAGCAGTACGCCGACCTCGCAGGCGCGATCCACGCGGCGCTCGAGAGCTATGTCGCGGAGGTGCGGTCCGGCGCCTTCCCCTCCGAGCAGCACACGTACGCGATGCCGGACGAGGAGCTCGCCGAGTTCGAGGCGGAGGTCGCCGAGCTCGCGGGCTCGTAGCGCGACTCTCGTTCGCGGGCATCCGGCGCGGAGACGCGGGAGGCCCGGGTCTGCGGTGAGACCCGGCCCGGACCCGTAGTTTCTACGGTTCCGGCCGACTTTTCGTGCTCGTAGCGTCCTGCGGCGTGACCACCACGACGCTCGTGATCGCCGTCTCCTACTCCGTCGTGGTGGTGCTCGGAATCGCGGCCGCGGTCGTAGTCTGGCGGTCGACGCGGCTCCGCGGCGGGGTGGACCCGGATCGGCTCGCGCATCGCGAGCGCACGTGGCTCGTGATCGTCGTCCTGCTCCTGACCGGGCTGCTCGCCGCCACGATCTGGTTCACGCCGTACCGCCAGACGGACGCCGGCGCGAGCGGCCAGGTCGTGAACGTCCACGCGCAGCAGTTCGCCTGGACGATCAGCCCCGCGAAGGTACACGCCGGCGTACCGGTCGAGTTCAGGCTCACCTCGCAGGACGTCAACCACGGCTTCGGCGTCTACGACCACCGGGAGCGGCTCGTGGCCCAGGTGCAGGTCGTGCCGGGCAAGACGCAGACGCTCGTCCACACCTTCACGCGGCCGGGCACCTACCGCGTCCTCTGCCTGGAGTTCTGCGGCGTGGGCCATCACGTGATGGAGACCGCGTTCGAGGTCGTGCCTTGACCGACCCCCGCGATGCCGCCCGCCAGCTGACGCTCCGTTACCTGGCCGCCTCCACGGTGATCCTGCTCGCCTCCGGGCTCCTCGGCGAGGTGCTCCGCTCGAGCCAGGCAGGCTGGGGACGCGTCGGCGACAACGAGTGGTACGCCCTGATGACGGCGCACGGGCTCGGCGCGTTCGTGGGCTGGGCCGGCTTCGCCGTCATGGGCCTCTCCTGGTGGGTGCTCGCCGAGGTGGGCTTCCCGCTCCGGCGCTTCGGGCGCGCGATGGCCTCGCTCGCCTGGTGGCTGATGGTGCTCGGCGTGACGGGCGTGCTCGTGACGACCCTCGGGATGCACTTCGCCGGCTCCTGGGTCTTCCTCTACCCGCTCCCGTTCCACAGCGCCGGCGAGTGGGGCGACTGGGCGACGGCGCTCTTCGCCGGCTCGGTGCTCCTGGCGGGGCTCTCGATCGTGACCTGGTGTGCCGGGATCCTGCACACGATCGTCTCGCCCTCTCTCCACGCCGTCGCCGGGGCGAGCCTCTGGAACCGCGTGGGCATCGCGCTGGGCTTCGGCTACGTCTGGCCGCGGCGATTCGCGACCAACCCGCGCTCGGTGCCCTACCCGGTGATTCCCCTGACGGTGATCGCCATCGACATGGTGATCGCGACGCTCCCGCTCGCGGCGCTCCTGATCGAGATGATCGTGCAGTCGTTCGCGAACGTCTCCGTCGACCCCCTCCTGGCGAAGAACGTCCTCTGGTGGTTCGGGCACCCGGTCGTCTACCTGCTCCTCTTCCCGGCCGTCGCCGTCTACTACCTGTTGATCCCGCGCCTCGCAGGCAGGGAGCTCGTGGCCGGCAACGTGATCGCCGTCGCGTGGATGATCGCGGTCGTCGCAAACGTCGTCGTCTGGGCGCACCACATCTACCTCGACTATCCCAGCGGGACGCATCAGGCCGGGATCAACACGCTCATGCAGCCGATCACGTTCTCGCTGACGATCCCCTCGGCGCTCTCGCTCTACAGCCTCGCGTTCACGATCTACCGCGCTCCTGCCTGGCGCTGGACCGGCGCCACGACGGCGCTCTTCCTCGGCCTCGTGTCGTGGCTCCTCGCGGGGCTCTCGGGCGTCGTCAACGCGACGATCGCGTTCGACGTCGCGGTGCACAACACGCTCTGGATCGTCGGCCATTTCCATCACATGGCGCTGCTGAACATCGGACTGCTGATCTTCGGTGCGGTCTACGCCTTCCTGCCCGACCTGACGGGGAAGCCGATCTGGAGCGACGCGCTCGCGAAGTGGCACGTCTGGCTGACGTTCCTCTTCGGGACGGCGAACTCGGCGCTCTGGATGGTGCAGGGGCTCGAGGGAGCGCCGCGCCGGTTCGCCGTGCTCCCGGACACGTACGTCACGCTGACCCACGTCGGCGCGGTGTTCGCATTCGGGATCGCCGCCGCGCAGGTGCTCTTCGTCGTCAACATCGTCCAGACGCTGCGCGGCGCCTCGCAGGCGCAGAGCCGCATGTCCGACGCCGCGTACGAGGGGCTCTTGATGCTCGGCGGCGTCGTTGCGCTCCTCGCCGTCTGCACGGCCGGCCTCTGGCTCGCGTGGCCGAGCTCGACGGAGGGCGGAACGACCACCGCTGTCGTGAACCGCGCGGCGGCCGGGAAGAAGTTGTTCGCGAGCTCGGGCTGCGGCTCCTGCCACACGCTGGCCGACGCGAATGCGTCCGGCTCGGTCGGGCCGAACCTCGACGAGGCGAAGCCCTCCCGTCAGCTCGTGCTCGACCGGGTGCTGCACGGCAAGGGAGCGATGCCCTCCTTCGCGGGCCGCCTGACGCCGGAGCAGGCCGACGAGCTCGCCGCATACGTCTCCTCGGCGGCGGGGCCCTAGATGATCTAGCCGGCCTGGGTGGCGACGACCAGCAGCGGCAGCGCGCCCGCGAGCGCGAACGCGGCCAGGGACCGCGGCCACGACCATCGCTGGATGGTGTGCAGGCCCACGACCAGCAGCGCCGCGAACCAGAGCCCGCAGCCGAGCCAGAGGGCGTCCAGGAGCTGTGCGCCCCGCGCGCCCGAGTCGGCGCCGCCGGAGCGGAAGACGTCGTTGCCGTAGAGCGCGATCCGGAGCGGCCAGAGGACGACCAGCCCGAGAGCGAGCGGCGCCAGGGCAAAGCCGAACAGGTGCCGGCCCCGCCGCCAGGTGCTCTCTCCGCCGAGGAGCCGCACCGCCCACTGCAGGAGCGAGCCGCCGACGAGCACGGTGACCCAGCCGTAGATCCCCCCGGCGAAGATCGCCCAGGCGGCCACGACCACCGGCCCCCCTCCGGGGTCGTCGAGCAGCTGCCCGGCGACGTGCGTCCCGAGCACGGCGCCGATCCCGGCGAGGAACACGATCAGCACGAGCGGCTCCGCCCTCGCGTCCTCGTCCTCCGGTGTCTGGTCGCGCAGGGCGGCGAACACCTGAACCGGAGCCCACAGCACGAGCGCGGCGCGAAGCCACCAGGCCCGCTCGGCCGAAATGGGCCTCGGCAGGGCTTTTTCATTCATACCCGGAGCCTACCTCCGGCCTACGGGGCTCCCACCCGACCGCTCTTTGATTCGAAGCGTCCCCCCAAGGGGGGGTCAACAGGAAGAGACGAACAGCCGACTCAGATCCCCGAAGCGACGTAGCCCAGCTCCTCCCTCGTACAGGTCACGTCGTCAGCGGCAGATGAAAGGACAGCAGTGAACACTCTCAAGGCGAAGCTTCTCCTCACGCTTCTCGTCGTCGGCGCCGTCGGCGCCGTCGCCGGGCTCGGCGCCTTCTCGGCGTTCTCGAGCCAGACCACGAACACCGGCAACACGTTCGCCGCCGGCACGGTCAACCTCTCCGACAACGACGCCGGCGCGGCCATGTACAACGTCTCCAACAAGAAGCCCGGCGACACCGTCACGCAGTGCATCACCGTCACCTACAGCGGCTCACTCGATGCCGACGTCAAGCTCTACACGGCCTCGACGATCGGCGCCCTCGGCCCCTACGTCAACCTGACGGTCGACAAGGGCACCGCGACCGGCGCGACGTTCCCCGGCTGCGGCACCTTCACCTCGCAGGCGACCATCTACTCGGGCACGCTCTCGGCCTTCGCGACGGCGCACAACGCCTACTCGAACGGGGTCGCGGCCTACCCGGGCAGCGCGACGAAGTGGGTCACGAGCGACGCGCTCGTCTACCGCTTCACGCTGACGCTCGCCAACAACAACTCGGCGAACGGCGGTGCCAGCCCGCTCTCGACCGGCTCGCACGACTGGACCTTCGAGGCCCAGGACCAGTAAGCGGAGGCTTCTCTTCCACCTGAGAGTGCAAGGGGGGCCGAGGAATCGGCCCCCCTACTGCTTTCGAGGGAAGGAGCGCACATGCAGATGACCCTTGGATACGAACGGATGATGCGCGGCGTGGGCTTCGCCCTCGGTCTCGTCGTCGTCGCGCTGGCACTCGTCGCCTGGCGGCTCCCGACCGTCCGCCCCGACCTCGGCGCCGAGGCGGCGTTCTCCGCGACGCCCACGGGTGAGCTCGAGGTCCGCCCGGCCGGCGTCTTCCTCGACGCGAAGGACCTCGTCCCCGGCGGCGCCCTCTCGACCGGGTCGCTCGCGATCCGGAACCAGACCGGCAAGACCCTCCTCGTCAGCCTGCGCGCATTGCCCGCGGCGCGCGACCTCGACGAGCTTCTCTCGGTCGAGCTGACGAACGGGCCGACCACGTTCTTTCGCGGCACGCTGAGCGGGCTGCGCGGCTGGACGAGGCCCCTGCGGCTTCGCTCCGGCGAGCGCGCGCCCCTTCGGCTCCGCGTCGCCGTCCCTGCAAGCGTCGACTCCGGGTACCGCGCGCGGATCGTGGCGATTCCGCTCGAGCTGCGGTCGACGAGGACGGGCTGATGTCGCTGGCCCGCAAGCTCATCCTCACGGTGCTCGTCGTCGGCGCCGTCGGCCTGGTCGCCGGGCTGGGCACGTTCTCGGCGTTCTCGTCGCAGACGGCGAGCCCGGGCAACTCGTTCGCCGCCGGCACCGTCGCGATCTCGGACAACGACGCGGGCGCGGCGATGCTCGCGCTGACGAACGCGAAGCCGACCGACTCGAGCCAGAGCTGCATCCAGATCACCTACACGGGCACGCTCGACTCGGCCGTCCACCTCTACGGCTCCGTCTCCGGCTCGCTGGCGCAGTACCTGACGCTGACGGTCACCCGCGGCACGCAGTCGCCGGCGGCCTTCGGGAGCGCGTGCACGAACTTCGTCGCCGACACCAACAACTACATCGGCCAGGGCGCCGGCGTGATCTTCAACGGCAGCCTCTCCACCTTCACCGCCACCGACTGGGCGACGGGGATCGTCGACCCGGCCAACGGCGGCGGCACCGAGACCTGGACGACGAACGAGGCCCACGTCTACAAGTTCGTCGTCACGCTGCAGGGCGCGAACGCGGCCCAGGGGCTCTCCGGCTCGGCCTCGTTCACCTGGGAGGCGCAGAACCTGTGACAGTTCCGGCCATGTCGCTCCGGCTCCGCGCGGCGCTTCGGCGACGCCGGCCGGACGGCGGCGGGGACCTGGAGCAGTCCGCGCGCCCCCGCCTCCTCGGCCTGCGCCGGCTCGGCGTCGGCCTCCTGCTCGGCCTGGCAGCCGGGCTCGTGCTCGCCATGCTCGGGCCGCTCGTCGCCGGAGGCCGGACGCTCTCCGTCCTCACCGGCTCGATGGAACCGACGCTCCACGTCGGCGACCTCGTCGTCGACCGGACGATCCCGGCGACCCGGATCCAGGTGGGCGACGTCGTCACGTTCCGCTCGCCGGACGACGCGGGCAAGCTGATCACGCACCGCGTGCGGCGCGTCTCGCTCGCGCCCGGCACGGTGCGGGTGACGACGAAGGGCGACGCGAACCTGACCGTCGAGCGGTGGTCGATCCCGGCCGACGGGACCGTCGGACGAGTGGTGACGCGAGTCCCGAAGCTCGGCTACCTGCTCGTCTGGACACGCACCCCGGTGGGCCGGATGCTCCTGATCGTGCTCCCCGCCTGTCTGCTGGGGATTACTCAGCTGTGGCGGATCTGGACGAAGCCGGGCGCGTGAGCAGGCGTGTCCGCATCCTGATCGGCGTCGCGCTGCTCGCGATCGCCGCCGGGGCGGTCGCGGTCACCTGGTCGGCCTTCAGCGGCACCACCTCCAACCCGTCGAGCTCGTTCTCCGCGAAGCGCGTCTTTCCCGCGCAGCGGACGACGTACTCGTGGACGATCCGCGACGCGTCGGGCGGAGGCGCCGAGACGAATGCCGACGATCCGCTCTCGTTCGGCGGCGACGGCCTGACGCGGACGAACGGCACGAACTGGGCGACCACCTTCAGCGCCGCGAAGTACCTGGAGTTCGATCTCGACTCGCACCTGCCGGCCGGGATCGCGGTCAGCGGCGTCAACTTCAACTTCCGCATCCTCGGCGTCACGACGGGCGACAACATCTGCTGGTACGCCGCAACGTACGTCAACTCGACGAACACGCTGATCACCGACCACGGCTCGGGCTCGGCGCAGTGCGTCAGCGGCTCCTACGCGAACCAGACGGTGGCCCTCCCGGAGCTGACGTCGACCGACAGCCTGGACGACCTGACGGTTCGCATCTACGTGCGCGACGCGACCGCTGCGCGCAGGACCACGATCGACCTCGCCACGGTCAGCTCGACCTACCTCTCGACCGCGGCCACGCAGTACGAGACGACGTTCCGCGACAACTCGGGCGCAGGCGTCACGACGGTCTGGTCCCTCTTCGACGGCGCCGACGCGACCTCGTACCAGATCGCCAACAACGTCACGACGGCCTTCGGCGCCTCGCGGTACATCAAGTTCAAGTCGAACGGAGACCTGCCTTCCGGCGCCGTCGTGACGGCGGCGACGCTGACGATCGTGTTCCACTCCTCGACGGGCGTCCAGAGCTGTTACTACACCGAGGCGTACACGAACGGCGGCGCGACCCTGCTCGGCACCCATCCGACCTCCGGCTCGCCGAACTGCGCGCCGAACACGACCCCGACCTCGACCACCGCGTCGTTCCCGGAGATCACCACGGCGGCGCACGCGAACGACCTCACCTGGAAGGTCTACATGCGAAACGCCGGCAGCCGGAAGCTCGTCTTCGACCAGGTCAAGCTCGACCTGAACTGGTACCTCGACTGAGCTGCCGGAGCTCGGGCGCTACGGCTCGACGCCGTACGCCTCGGTGAACGCCTCCTGCGCGTACGCGAGCGACGCATAGCCGAACCCCTTGTCGCCCCAGCCGGTGCCCCAGCTGTTCCGGACGATGAACCGGCCGGGGACGTACCCGACCACGGCCACGGCGTGGCCGCCTCGCTTCGTGTTCGGCTTGTACTCGTCGAGGTTCCCCTTGGTGGCGGTCGCCTGGTCCCAGGTCCGGTCGACGTCGAGCCGGGTCAGGATCGGCCCCTTGGTCGCGAGCCAGGAGCGCCAGTTCGTCAGGTTGAGCCCGAGGTTGAAGTACGAGGAGATCTTGAGCTGCGCGGCGATGGCGTAGAAGGTCTGCGTGTCTCCCGGGTAGAGAGCCCCCGACGCGAAGGGCAGCACGGTGTTGCGGACCGAGCCGAACTTCCGCGCGATGTCGAGCGCCGACTTGAGGCTCGTCCCTTCGCTCTCGATGAACGTCGTCGGCCTCGTGATGAACTGGTCAGTCTCCTTCGAGGCCATCCAGATGAAGCGCGGCGCGAGCAGCTCGTTGTTGGCGACCCGTCCCTGCTTGACGAAGTGCCAGCGCAGGACGCCGTCGGCCGACGCCCACCCGACGCACGAGCCCGTCGCGCCCTGGTCGTTGACCTTCCACCAGGCCGCGCGCAGGTCCTTGGACGAAGGCACCTGAGGCGCCGCGGCCACGACGTCCGCCGCCTCGGCGTGCTCGAACGTCCAGTCCTCCTCCGTCTTCGGCGAAGGCTTGCAGTTGAGGATGCGCTTCGGCTGCTTCTTCGCCGGCCGGCGCTTGGTCGTCTGCCTCGGGCGTGCCACATCGACCTCCAGGGTTGGGGGTGGCCGTACGCCAGGGCCGAGTCTAGATGGTCCGGGGGCGGCACTCGCACCACCCCCGGACTCGCCGGACGCCAGCTAGGCGGCGCGTCGGAAGACGTACGGGTGCCGGAAGGCCTCCAGCGCCTGCTCGCGGGGCACCTCGACCTCGAACGAATCGCCCGTCTGCTCGTCTTCGACGGCGACGGTGACCAGGTCGTCCTCCTCGTGCCACAGGAGCGCCACCTCGATGCCGCCGTCGCGGCGACGGTCGAGCTCGCGCTTCTTCGGTTCCGTGATGGGCAAATTGCAACTCCTTGTAGGTAGGTTCAGACGCGGTCCGGGGACCGCGGTTTGGTTCGGATTTCGTAAAGGTCAGGCCGCAGCTGTGACCGCAGCCGGAAGCACATGCTGCAGGAACTTCCCCGTATAAGAACGCTCGACCGCCGCCACGTCTTCCGGTGTGCCGGTCGCCACGATCTCCCCGCCCGCCTCGCCGCCCTCCGGGCCGAGGTCGACGATCCAGTCGGCCTGCTTGATCACGTCGAGGTTGTGCTCGATCACGAGCACGGTGTTCCCCGCGTCGACGAGTCGTTGGAGCACCTCGAGCAGCTTCTCGATGTCGGCGAAATGCAGACCCGTGGTCGGCTCGTCGAGGATGTACAGGGTCCTCCCCGTCGCGATCTTCGACAGCTCGGAGGCGAGCTTGACGCGCTGCGCCTCGCCGCCCGAGAGCGTCGTCGCCGGCTGGCCGAGCTTGATGTAGTCGAGCCCGACGTCGTGCAATGTCTGGAGGCGCCGGCGGATCTTCGGGATCTTGGCGAAGAACTTCAGCGCCTCCTCGACCGACATGTCGAGCACGTCGGCGATCGACTTGCCCTTGAACCGAACCTCGAGCGTCTCGCGGTTGTAGCGCTTCCCCTTGCACGTCTCGCACGGGACGTAGACGTCGGGCAGGAAGTGCATCTCGATCTTGATCTGGCCGTCGCCCTTGCACGTCTCGCAGCGGCCGCCCTTGACGTTGAAGCTGAAGCGGCCCTGCTTGTACCCGCGCACCTTCGCCTCGGGCGTGAGCGAGTAGAGCTCGCGGATGTGGTCGAAGAGCTTCGTGTAGGTCGCCGGATTCGAGCGCGGCGTCCGGCCGATCGGCGACTGGTCGATGTCGATCACCTTGTCGAAGACCTCGATCCCCTCGACCGAGTCGTGCTCGCCAGGCTTGACGCGGAACCGGTGCAGCTTGTTGGCCAGGGCCTTGTAGACGATCTCGTTCACGAGCGTCGACTTGCCGGACCCGGAGACGCCGGTGACCGCGACGAACTTCCCGACCGGAAACTCGACGTCGATCGACTTCAGGTTGTGCTGGGACGCGCCGCGCACCTGGAAGGAGCCGTTTTCCTCCGTCCTCCGCTCGGGCACGGCGATCTCGCGCGCGCCGGAGAGGAACTGCCCTGTGATCGACTTCTTGTTCCGCTCCACCTTGCTCGCCGGCCCTTCCGCCACGACGTGGCCGCCATGCTCGCCGGCGCCCGGGCCCATGTCGACGAGCCAGTCGGCCGTGCGCATCATCTGCTCGTCGTGCTCGACGACGACGACCGTGTTGCCGAGCGCCTTCAGCCGGTTGAGGGTCGCGATCAGCCTGTCGTTGTCACGCTGGTGTAGGCCGATCGACGGCTCGTCGAGGATGTAGAGCACACCGACGAGCTGTGAGCCGATCTGCGTCGCAAGTCGCAGGCGCTGCGCCTCGCCCCCCGAGAGCGTCGCGGACGCGCGGTCGAGGTTGAGGTACCCGACGCCCACATCGTCGAGGAAGGTGAGCCGCTCGCGGATCTCCTTCACGATCCGGTGGCCGATCAGCTGCTCCGTTTCGGTCAGGTCGAGCGAGTCGAGAAACTCGAGCGAGCGCGTGATCGACTGCTGGGTGAACTGGTGGATGTTCTTGTCGCCGACCGTGACCGCCAGCACCTCGGGCTTCAGGCGTGCGCCCTTGCAGACCGGGCAGGGCCGGAACGACATGTACTCCTCGATCCGCTCGCGCTGGCTCTGCGAGTCGGTCTCGCGGTAGCGGCGCTCCAGGCTCGGCACGATCCCCTCGAAGGCCATCGTGTACGCGCGCCGCCGGCCCATGCGGTTGCGGTACGTGATGTAGATCCGCTCGCCGTCCGTGCCGTAGAGGAAGCGGTTCTGCTGTTCCTCGCTGAGATCCTGCCAGGGCTTGTCGAGGTCGATCTCGTAGCGCTCGGCGATCGCCTGGATGACCGACTCGTAGAAGCTGGACTGCCCGAGCGACCACGGGACGAGCGCCCCGTCGCCGATCGAAAGCTCCGGGTCGGGGACGAGCAGGTCGGGGTCGATCTCCTGCTGGGCGCCGAGCCCGGTGCACCGCGGGCAGGCGCCGTGCGGCGAGTTGAACGAGAAGATCCGCGGCTGAAGCTCGGGTAGCGAGACGCCGTGGTCGGGGCACGCGAACCGCTCGGAGTAGGTGACCTCCCTGTCCTCGTCGATCAGGTCGATCGTCACGAGCCCCTCGGCGAGTTGCGCCGCCGTCTCGACGGACTGCCAGAGCCGCGTGCGCAGATCCTCCTTCATCACGAGCCGGTCGACCACCACTTGGATCGTGTGCTTGAACTTCTTGTCGAGCTCGATCGGCTCCTCGAGCAGCTTCTGCTCGCCGTCGACCTTCACGCGCGAGAAGCCCTCGTTGCGGAGCTCCTCGAAGAGGTCCTTGTATTCGCCCTTGCGGTCGCGCACCACCGGCGCGTTGACGGTGAACCTCGTCCCCTCGGCCAGCTGCAGAATCTGGTCGACGATCGACTCGATCGACTGGCCCGCGATCGGCCGGCCGCAGACCGGACAGTGCGGGCGGCCGACCCGCGCATAGAGCAGGCGCAGATAGTCGTAGATCTCGGTCACCGTGCCGACCGTCGACCGCGGGTTCCGCGACGTCGTCTTCTGGTCGATCGAGATCGCCGGCGAGAGGCCGTCGATCGAGTCGACGTCGGGCTTCTCCATCATCTGGAGGAACTGGCGGGCGTACGCAGAGAGCGACTCCACGTAGCGGCGCTGGCCCTCGGCGTAGATCGTGTCGAAGGCGAGGGACGACTTGCCGGAGCCGGAAAGGCCCGTGATGCAGATCAGCGCATTCCGCGGCAGCCGGACGGTGATGTCCTTGAGGTTGTGCTCGCGGGCGCCGTGAACGACCAGCTCTTCCTGCCCCATAACCTGTCAAGTGTACCCAGGTCCCGCCACGCGAACAAGTGTTCGGAAGGCGGTCCTTTTCCGCTCTCTGCGGTCGTTTTGGTGGTCGTTTCGCGGCCGCTCCGGTGGTCGCTTCGACCGTCAGTTTCGCAGGCGCTGCTCGCGGAGCTTCGCGGCCTCGTCGGGGCAAATGCGTAGCGGCATCCGTCTGATTCGTTGCACTTCTGGTGCAAACGCGTTGGTGACCCATAGGTATCCATGTGGAAGCCCACCTGTACCCATGAGCCGCCGGATCCAAATCACCTTCACGGACGAGCAGTACGACTGGCTGACCGAGGAATCCCGCCAGTCGAGCGTCTCGATCGCGGAATACGTGCGCAGAGCGGTCGACGACAAGTACCCGATCGGCAAGCAGCCTCTACTGCCGTTGACCGTTCGACTGGCGCGGCACCGCGACGCCGGGCGCCGGGCGGGCGTTCGCTTCTGAGCTACGCCTTGCGCCAGCGGCCGAACACGAGGCCGCCGAGTGTGAACCCCAGCCCGAACGTGCCGAACGAGAAGGCGCCGATCGCGATCCCCTTGCGCCACGCAGAGAGCCGCTGCCAGCGGCCGATCGCCTCCCGCTCCTCCTCCGTCAGCGGTTCGCCGCGCCGCTGCTTTCGCAACGCGCCGCCGGCTCGGAGCCCGAGATAGAGGTCGTCGAAGATCTCGGCGGATTCTTCGGACATCGAAACGAGTGTATAGCCTGCCCCGGCCGTGCCCACACGCGTGCTCCACCTCTCGGACCTGCATTTCGGCAAGCACAACGACGCCACGGTGGACCGCGCGATCGGCACACTCGTCGAGCGCGTTGCCCCCGAGCTCGTGATCGCGACCGGCGATCTCACCCACCGCGGCCGCCGCGACCAGCACGAGCTCGCCGCTACCTTTCTCCGCAGTCTGGGTGTGCCGGTCGTGGCGGTCCCCGGCAACCACGACATTCCGTACTCCTTTCCGGCGAGGTTCACTTCGCCGTGGGCGGAGTTCGAGCGCCAGTGGGAGACCCGGGAGCCGATCCATACGACCGCCCACCTCCACGTCGTGGGGCTCAACTCCGTGCGGCCGTGGCGCCATCAGTCCGGCGGAATCAGCGACGCCCAGCTCGAGCGCGCACTCGACCGGCTGAGCGACGCACCCGAGGGGGCGCTGCGCATCGTCGCGCTCCACCACCAGTTGGTCGGGGCACCTTGGCGCACTCGGAAGAAGCCCGTCGCGCGGCGCACGCACGTTCTCTCACGCCTCGTCGACGGCGGCGCGGAGCTGATTCTCGGCGGCCACATCCACCAAGGCGCCGTCTCGGAACGGCACGAGTTCGAGGTGATCACCGCCGACGTCCGCGGGGTCGTCGTGTCGATCGCCCCCGGCCTCGGCCAGCCGCGCCCGAACCGTCGTGGCGAGGCCCGCGGCGTTCAGGTCTATACGGCGAGCGAGCACTCGATCCGCGTCGAAACGTTCATCTGGCGGGACGACGACTGGGGGCTCACGGCCGTGCGGCGGTTTCCGCGCGGCCGTGAGCCCCTGGAGGTCGAAGAGACGAGCTAGACCGCCCGAGCGGTTCCGCGGCCCCCGGCCATCCGGCCCCAGAGCGCACAGAGCGCGATCGCGACGATCACCCCGAGCACGAACGCCCAGAAGCCGTTGAAGATCAGACCGGCGATGAGCAGGGACGCGATGCCGATGAGGATCGTGACGATCCATCCCATGGCGTCAGGGCCGGGGTGGAAGAACCGTCCGAGAGCACCGACGAGCGCGCCTACGATGATGAGCCATACCCAGTGCATGGTCCGAAAGTCTCCACCACCGAAGGCCCCGAAACAAGCGGAGGAGGCGGCCGCTCGAAGGCGAAGGGGACCTGCCGTGAAGGAGCAGAGCCTCATCGAGGAGATGCGGGAGGCGATGAAGGACGCCCGCGAGCGCGCCGAGGAACGGCGCGAGGCCTCGCAGGAGCACGTCCTCCTCGCCGCCGAGCCCGAGTCCGAGACCCGGCCCGAGCCCGAGCCTGACCGCCAGCCCAGGCGCCGCCGGTTCTTCGGCCGCCGCTAGGTGCTAGCCGCGCGCGGCGACGCGGAGGCGGATCCGCTCGATCTCGCGTTCGCGGTTTCGGGGCGGCGCCGAGGTGACGAGCTCGTCGAGCAGACGTACGGACGCATCGCTGACTGCGTCGACGGCTCGCTGGAACGCCTCCTCGTTCGCCTGCGAGGGCTTCGAGTAGCCGCTGATCTTGCGCACGTACTGCAGCGCCGCGTCACGCGCGTCCTCGGCGGTCGCGGGCGGATCGTAGTTGAAGAGCGGTCGGATGTTGCGGCACATGATTCCTCCTCTAGCTAGAAGTCGCGCTCGATCGCCGCGCGCTTCGCGGCGACCTCTTCGTCGTCCAGGACGCCGGCCCGGTGGAGCTCTTCGACCATCGCCAGCAGCCGGGCCTTGCGCGAGTCAGCCGGACGCGGCCCGGGGCCCGGCAGCCGCGCGTCGGGGTCGATCCCGAGCATCTGCAGCCGCTCGCGGTAGCGATCGACGCCGACCCCGCGCTCCGGGAAGCGAAGCGCGCCGGCACCCCAGAGCGGCCGGTGCTGGACGAACCGGCGGTAGCCGAGCACGAGCCCGATCGCGAAGGCGATCGAGGCGAGCGAGACGACGAAGGGGCTGCCGTGGAAGAGCGACCGGGCGAGCACCGCGCCCACGATCGAGCCGGAGAGCCCGATCGAGATCGTCAGCCAGAGCGGCATCGGGTCCGGCCCCGGCACCGCCAGCCGCGCGAGTCCGCCGGTGACGAGCCCGGAGAAGAGGATCGCGATCACGAGCGAGGCGCTCATGCGGAAGCGGTGACGGCGTTCAGCTCGCGGCGGAGATCCTTGATCTCGTCGCGGAGCTTCGCCGCATACTCGAAGCGGAGCTCCTCGGCCGCGGCGAACATCTCCTCCTCGAGCGTCACGATCAGCCTCTCGAGCTCGCCTGCGTCCATCCCCTCGACGTCCTTGCCGCGCCGCGTCCGCTTCGGGACGTGCGGCGCCTCGAGCGACAGGAACTCGGCGATGTCCGACACGCCCTTCGAGATGTTCTCCGGCGTGATCCCGTGCTCCTCGTTGTATGCGACCTGCTTCGCCCGCCGGCGCTCCGTCTCGTCGAGCGCCTCCTTGATCGCCTCGGTCAGCTTGTCGGCGTAGAGGATCACCTTGCCGTTCACGTTGCGCGCGGCGCGGCCGATCGTCTGGATCAGCGACGTGCGACCGCGGAGGAAGCCCTCCTTGTCGGCGTCGAGGATGGCGACGAGCGAGACCTCAGGCAGGTCGAGGCCCTCGCGCAGCAGGTTGATCCCGACCAGCACGTCGAACTCGCCCAGGCGCAGCTCGCGGATGATCTGGATCCGCTCCAGCGTGTCGATCTCCGAGTGGAGGTAGCGCGCCTTCACGCCGGACTCGAGCAGATAGTCGGTCAGGTCCTCGGCCATCTTCTTCGTCAGCGTCGTCACGAGCACCCGCTCGCCGGCCTCCTCGCGGTGCCTGATCTCGTTCAGCAGGTCGTCGATCTGGTTTCGCGTCGGACGCAGCTCCGTCTCGGGATCGACGATGAAGGTCGGCCGGATCAGCTGCTCGGCGACGTCCTTCGAGTGACGCAGCTCGAAGGGCCCCGGCGTCGCCGAGACGAAGACGAGCTGCGGCACCTTGGAGAGGAACTCGTCGAAGCGCAGCGGCCGGTTGTCGAGCGCCGACGGCAGGCGGAACCCGAAGTCGACCAGCGTCTGCTTGCGCGAGCGGTCGCCCTCGTACATGCCTCCGACCTGCGGGATCGTCTGGTGCGACTCGTCCACGAAGACGAGGAACTCGTTGGCCGGGAAGTAATCGAGCAGCGTGTGCGGCGCCGAGCCCGGCGGCCGGCCGTCGAGGATCCGCGAGTAGTTCTCGATCCCGTTGCAGAAGCCGAGCTCCTGCATCATCTCGAGGTCGTACTCGGTCCGCTGCCGGATCCGGTGCGCCTCGAGCAGCTTGCTCTCCGCCTCGAACTGCTTGACCTGCTCCTCGAGCTCGTGCTTGATCTCGTCGGCAGCGCGCTCGATCGTCGGCTTCGACGTCACGTACTGCGTCGCCGGGAAGATCGTGATGTTGTCGAGCCGCGCGTAGACCTCGCCCGAGATCGGGTCGAAGTGCGTGATCTGCTCCACCTCGTCGCCGAAGAACGAGATGCGATACGCGGTCTCCGAGTAGGCCGGCTGCACCTCGACCACGTCGCCCTTGACGCGGAAGCGCCCGCGCCCGAGCACCGTGTCGTTGCGCGCGTACTGGATGTCGATCAGCTTGCGCAGCATCAGGTCGCGGTCGTGCGACTCGCCCACGGTGAGCATGACGACCCTCTCCTTGTACTCCTCGGGCGAGCCGAGGCCGTAGATACAGGAGACGGACGCAACGATGATCGTGTCACGCCGCGTCAGCAGGTTGGACGTCGCGGAATGCCGGAGCCGGTCGATGTCGTCGTTCCGCGAGGAGTCCTTCTCGATGTAGAGGTCGGCCTGCGGGACGTACGCCTCGGGCTGGTAGTAGTCGTAGTACGAGACGAAGTACTCGACGGCGTTGTCCGGGAAGAACTCGCGGAACTCGTTGCAGAGCTGCGCGGCCAGCGTCTTGTTGTGAGCGATCACGAGCGTCGGCTTCTGGACCTCCTCGATGATCCAGGCCATCGTGGCGGTCTTGCCCGTGCCGGTCGCGCCGAGCAGCGTCTGGAACTCGTTGCCCGCCTTGATGCTCTTCGACAGTTGGCGGATCGCCTCCGGCTGGTCGCCGGTGGGGCGGTAGTCGGTCGATGTCTTGAGCTCGCGCATCTCCGGACAGGGTAACCACCGCGGCAACCGACCCCTCTGCTCCTTGCGGCGCCTAAGCGGCGATCACGGGACGTAGACGGCCCGCTCCTCCTTCGTCAGCCGGCGATGGGTCCGCGCGAGCCGGCGGTCGGCCAGAGGCTCCAGTGAAGGCACCCGGCCGCAGATCTCGCACTTCCACGAGCGCACCGTGCCGTCCCAGCCCGAGGTGAGGATTCGTCGGCCGTCCGGGCTGAACGACGCGCTCGTCAGGCCCGGACGCTCGTGGCCCTGCAGGAGGAACTCCAAGACGCCGGTCGAGGCGTCGAAGAGGCCGGCCTTTCCAGGCCCGGCGGTGACGACCCAGCGGCCGCTAGGGCTGAACGCGGCGTCGGAGACGTTGCCGAAATGCACGCGCAGAACGTTGAGCAGGTGCCCGCTGCGGACGTCCCAGATGATCGCGTCATGGTCACGGCTCGCGGTCACGAGCAGGAGGCCGTCTCTGCTGAAGCGCGCCGACATCACGTCGTCCGTGTGGTGCTTGAACTCCCGCAACAGGCGACCGCTGCGGACGTCCCAGAGCTTGGCCGTCTTGTCCGTCGAGCCGGCCGCAAGCAGCCTGCCGTCAGGGCTGAAGTCGGTTCGGAGCAGCGCACCACGTCCTCCGTGCAAGGTGCGGACAGGCCGTCCGTCGGCCGAGTAGAGCCGGGCGATGCCTCGCCGGAACATCACCGCCACCGTCTCGCCGTCGGGGGAGAGCGCGATGCCGCCAGCCGCCTGCGGCACCGAGAAGCGTCGGGTCGACGAGCCTCGATGCACGACGACGGTTCGGCCGCGAACGGTTGCCCACGCCGTCCCGTCCGCCGAGACGGCAACGTCCAAGGCCCCTGGAGGAGCGACCACGATCCGGTCACCCAGGTACCGCGCGGCGGGCACGGGGCGCCTGAAGCGCTGGATCGGGACCAGCAACGGCTGCACCCGAGGATCCCAGAAGCGAACGGTCCCGTCCTTGCTCCCGGTGACGACCAGGCGGTCGTCCCGGCTGAAGCGCGCGCTCGTCACCGAATCCCGGTGCCCGGCCAGCAACGCGAGACTGTCGCCACCCGTGGCCGACCAAACCCGGGCCGTACGGTCCGTGCTCCCCGTGATGAGGAACGACGCGTTGCGGCTGAACGAGACCGACGTGACCTTGTTGTGGTGGCCGCTCAGGAGGAGCAGGAGGCCTCCGCGTGAGCCGACCTTCCAGACCCGTGCCGTCCCGTCCGTGCTCGCCGTGGCGAGCTTGCTCGCGTGCGGGCTGAACTCGGTGTCGACGATCGGCCCGAGGTGCCCCTCATATGCACTGATCGCGGAGCCGCGGCGAGGGTGGAAGACGCGTACGACGTTGTCCGCACCGACCACCGCGAGGAGTTTCGCGCTTGGGCCGAATTCGAGGCCGGTGACGACACTCGGCTGAGGCAGGCGCCGGACCAGCCTCCCCGTCTCCCCGTCGAACACGAGCGTCTCCTTGCCGCCCACGGCAGCCGCAACGAGAGCGCCGTTCCGTGACACAGCCGCGCTGACCGGAACGCCGGGCAGCAGGATCGTGCGCGTCGGGGTCGCAGCCCCAGGCTGCCAGAGCCGGAGCCTCCGGTCCTTGTGCAGCGTGACGAGCTCGTCACCGTCCGGCGAGTAGACGACGTCAGTGATCCGCGGCCCCGCGAGCACGCTCCTCGAAGCTCCGTCGGCAACGCGGTGCCAGCGCGCGTTTCGGGGGCCGTACGCCAGCGCGTACCGTGCCTGCGGGTCGAGGGCGACGTGCTGCGCGCCCGTGTCGAACGAGCGGACGACCTGCCCCGTCGTGGCGTCGATCGTGGCGACGCGTCCCGTGTCGGTCACGGCGACGGCGCTGCGAAGCCGGTTGCCGAACGTGACGGTCGAGACGGGATGATGCAGGTCTGCGATCGCGCGGACGCGTGAGGCGATCAGGGCCTGCCGGAGGACGTCCTCGACCTGGCGGCTGTCCGTGAGGCGACCGGCGTCGCGGGCGAGGACGAGCGCGCGCTCGGGATCGATCGGCAGCTGCGTGAGCGCGGTGGCAGCGAGCGCACGCGCGCGGGCACTGCGGGCCTGAGTGCGCGCGTCCTGCCGCTGGGTCAGCGCGAAGATCGCCACGGCGACGACGATCAAAAGCGCGGCGAGCGACAGCGCGGCAATCCGCAGGGCCTGGCGCCGGCGACGTTCCGATTCTGCACGGGCCAGCTCGAGCTCCTTCCGCGCGTCGAACCGTCTGCGCCAGTCGAGGACCGCGGCGGCGAGCACGTCGTGGTAGATCTCGTATCCGTCGTCACCGCCGTCGGCGACTGGGCGCAGGATCCGCTGCTCGGCGAGGACGCGCAGGATCGGCGAGACCTCGGCCGGCGGTGCGTGAGCGAACTCCGAGAGATCGCCGACCCCGTGCGCGATCTTCGTCCCGGACGGCGTCACGAGGTGGTCGAACATCAGCGCCGCAGACGCCTTCTGCGACTCGGAGAGGACCCCGAGCGCATCGTCGAGATGGTCGCCGACGATACGCGCCGCACCACCGAGGCGCTCTAGCGTCTCGAGACGGAGCGCCGTCGGGTCCTCATCCCAGAGCCGCTGCATCACAAGCTGGAGATACGGCGTCTCGATCCTCGGCGCCGTGCCGTTGCCGGTCGTCCCCCGCCCGCCTCCGCCCAGCGCGACACGCCCGGCCGTCACCTCGTCGAGCACGGCCTCGACGAGCTCGGGCTCGATCGTCACCGGCTCCCCACCGAGCTGCTCCCAGCGACGGAGAGGGCCGACCAGCGCGGAGCGCGCCTTCTCCCGATCGAGGTGGTCGAGCCGCAGGTAGTTGCCGAAGAGCGTCGGGATCCGGGACTTGAAGAAGTCCAGCTGCGCCAGCGCGTCCTCGCGGATCCCGACGACGATGTGGATGCGGAGCTCACCGCCGTTCGCCAGCTCCGGGAAGTCCTCGGCGAACGCCTCGCTCGGCCGCCCGCGTCCGTGGTAGAGGAAGTACTCATCGAACTGGTCGAGCGCGAGATAGAGCTCCGTGCGGGCGGCGAGCGCCCGTTCCACCGTCTCAAGCAGCGTGGCGCTCCGCTCGATCCCCGCCTCCTCGGCGACCGCGGCGGAGAGCGCCTCGGCCGGGCTGTCGCTCCATCCGTCGAAGACGACGACCACCGGCCGCTCGGGCAGCGAGCGCAGCTCGCGCGCGACGGCGGCGCACAGGAGCGAGCTCTTGCCGACGCCACTGGGCCCGTAGAGCACGGTCAGCCGTGCGGCGACGAGGTTGGCCGTCACGATTTCCGTCTCCTGCTCCCGGCCGAAGAAGAGGAGCGCGTCGAGCTCCGAGTCCTCGAAGGGCGCGAGGCCCTTGTAGGGGCTGGCGGGGCGGGCCCGGAGGTACGCCCCCACCCCGATCACGCGACTGCCTCTCCCGCCGGCGCGGCCGCGACCCGCGCCGTCAGCTCCGCGACGTACTCCTCCAGCGGCAGGTCGAACGCGTCGACGCCCCGCTGCCGCCAGTACTCGCTCGAGACCGGGTCGAGCTGCGAGCCGACCGCCCACGAGGGATACGAGACGCGCTCGTCGCCCCAGAGCCGGCGCAGGAACACCCGCAGGCTCCAGTCGTCGAGGTCGTAGCCGAGGAAGAGGAAGTGGCTCCGGCGGAGACGGGCCGCCAGGCCGACGGGCAGCACCGTCGAGAGCGGCGCCTGGGCGAGGTAGTCGATGTAGTCGTCCTCGCTGACGACGAAGCTCTCGCGGTCGCGCACGTCGGACTCGTCGGCGCCGCCGTGGATCTTCAGCAGGACGGTCCGCTCCGTCGTCAACCCAATCTCGACGTTCGGCTCGTGGATCACCCGCGCCGACCCGTCCGCGGCCGCGTGCACGAACTTGCCGCGGTCGCGGCCGAGAGCGATGTACGAGACGACGTCGAGCGCCTCGTCCGCGTCCGCGAACGCGCGCTCGACGGTCTGGTCGAACGCCGTCGTGACGAGCAGCTGATGCGGGAGGCCGCGATCGCGCAGCAGCGGCGGGAGGGCCGCTAGCGACCGGTGGACCGGGCCGGCCGGATAGGGCCGCCCGAAGAGCGCATGCAGCTCGTCGTAGAGCGGGCCGACTCCGCGGATGACGCTGACGTACTGCGAGACGCGCGTCAGCGCCTGGAGGCGGTCCGCCGGATAGTCGAACGCCAGGGCGAGGTGCTCCGCCGCGGCGGCGAGCGCGGGCGGCATGACGGCCTCGCCGTTCGCGTCAGCGCGCGCCTGCGACGCCGGCCCGAGGACGAGGACGAGCCGTCCGGCCAGCAGGGCGCGCAGGACGTCGGTGAAGTGGTCGCCGGCCGTCGCGGGCGCCGCCGCGGCGGCCGGCCAGGGCTCCTGGCGCAGGATCGCCAGGTAGAGCTGCTGGAGCGTCCGGCCGGGCTCGAGCCCCAGCCCCTCGCCGAGGGCCTTCCGCGTGTCGTGGTAGAGCGCGATCGCCTCGGCCTGCCGGCCCGAGCGGTAGAACGCGACCATCAGCAGCTCCCGGAGCCGCTCGCGCAGGGGATGCGTGGCGACGAGCCCCTCGAGCTCTGCAATCACGACGTCGTGCCCGCCCAGCTCGAGCTCGGCGCCGATCCGCTCCTCGAGGGCGCCGACTCGCAGCTCCTCGAGGCGGCGGGCCTCGCCCGCGGCCGCGCCCTCGAACGCCAGCCCTTCGAGCGGCTCGCCGCGCCAGAGCGCGAGCGCCTCGCGCAGGCGGCGTTCGCGCTCCTGGGCCGGAGCGCCGCGCGCCTCGCGCAGCAGCTGCTCGAACCGCGCGGCGTCGAGCTGCCCCTCCTCGACTCGGAGGACGTAACCCGGCGCGCGCGTGACGAGCGTCTCCGCGCCGAGCAGCCGCCGGAGCTGGGAGACGGCATTGTGCAGCGACGTCGTCGCCGTCTTCGGCGCGCTCTCGCCCCACAGCTCGTCGACGAGTCGCTCGGTCGAGACGAGCGTGTTCGCGCGGACGAGCAGCGCCGCCAGGAGCGCCCGCTGCCGCGGCCCGCCCAGGTCCACCGGGCGGCCGTCGTCGTCGACGACTTCGAGGGGGCCGAGGATGCGGAAGTCGGTCACAGCACTTATGTAACACCTGTTACGTCCGGAGTGGCAAGAGCCTCGCCGCCGGCGCTAACCGCGGACCAACTGAGGCCTTCGCAGCGCCGTTAGTAATCCGTTGCTCCGCCGTGATCGGCCCGTTTGAGGCCGGACCGACCCTCGCTCGCAGCGATGCGAGAGGAGGTGACTCAGATGCAGCGGGCGATCCCTTGCCGGCGCGCCGTGACGGCGCTCCTGGCAGCACTGGTCGTGGCGATCGCGGCGACGCCGCTCGTCTCGGCCGGCGGGTCGGCGGCGGCTCAGCCGAAGCCGGCTCACGTGTGCCCACCGGCCTGCTGAGCGGTGTTGTGGGGGAGCCCGGCAACGGGCTCCCCCACGATCTACGTCAGAGCCGGGATCCGCGCGCGGAGCCGCGCGGCGCCGGCCACGTTCCCTTTCTCGGCAAGCAGACTCAGCGCCCGCTGGAAGGCCTGGTCCGCCTGCCTCGCGACGCCCTTCGCCGTGAGCACCTCGCCCAGAGCGGCCTGGGCGGCCGCCCGTTCGTCGAGTGCGTCGGTTGCCTCGAGGACCTGTACGAGCTCGAGCGCGACTGTCTCCGCCTCCTCGACGCGACCCAGGCGCGCAAGTGCCTTTGCGAGCACGCGATCTCCGATCGCCCGGGAGACCAGGTGGTGCGGCGGCGCGACGGCCAGAGCCTCCTGCACGAGCGCCAGCGCCTCGGCTGCGCGGTCCTGCTGGTAGAGGGCCTCCGCGAGCAGCGCCGCGTTCGTCGCGAGCCATTCGGGGTCGCCGGCGGCGCGGAGCGCCTCGCACGACGGGATCAGGATCGACTCGGCCCGGCCCGGATCGCCCGCCAGGAGCTCGACCTCGGCCGACACCTCGGACCAGCTCGTCTGGAGCGACGAGGTGTCTGCGTACTCCCGCCGTCCTTCCCGTGCCTCCTCGAGGTAGGTTCGCGCCCGCTCGAACTGGCCCGCCATCGCCTCCAGCAGGGCGAGCGAGGGCAGGACGAAGCTCTGCCAGAGGGGAGTCTCGGCCGCCGCCAGAAGCTCCTCGGACTGCCGGATCGCCTCGCGGACCGGAGTCGGACCCCGGCATGCACACACGGCGAGCGCTGCGTACCCGACGTCGATCGCGAAGCCGCTCCTCCGGTAGTGCTCGACAGTCCGCCGCGTTGCCGCCTCGCCGTTCGCGAACTTCAGCAGGTAGGTGGCGTTCACATTGGCCTCGAGGTGCGACGCACGTCCCGCGCCGCGGTCGTCCCCCGTCGAGCCGAAGAGCGCGTAGGCCTCCCGGGCGAGCGCGAGCGTCGCGTCGACGGAGACCGCTCCGCGCGCGAGGCGCGGCCACGCCTGCTCGAGGCGCGCCTTCAGCTCGACCCCGCGGTCGCCGCGCTCCCGCGCCCGCTCCGCGACCTCGTCGAGGAGCGCGTCGGCACGAATTGCATCGCCCGTGAACTTGACGGCCGTGCCGAGCGCCCACTCGAGCTCGAGCCGCGCCCCGTCGTCCGGCAGGAGCGCCGTCGCGCGCGTCAGGAGGTTGACGGCGGCCCGCCCGTCGACGCGCTTCAGCGCCCGCATCCCCGCCTCGCCGAGGCGGCGGCCGGCCTCGTCCGCGAGCGCCGGGCTCTCGTCGCCGCCCGCCGCCCGCAGGAGCGCCGCCTGCTCGAGGTGGTAGCCGACGAGCTCGTCCTGGTCCGGGCCACGGGCGTCCAGCCAGCGCGCGAGCCGCTCGTGCAGCCCGACGCGCTCGGCCCCCGGGATGGAGCCGTAGGCGACGTCGCGGATCAGGACGTGGTGGAACCGGAAGCCGTCCTCCTCCGGCAGCGCGGCCTGCTCGGCGCGGACGAGCCGGCGCCGCACGAGCGCCATCAGATCCCGGCCCGCCTCCTCGCGCTCCTCAGAGGGCGTGAGCGCGTCGACGGCGGAGCGCCAGAACTCGCGGCCGGCGACGGCGGCACGGTCGAGCACCGTTCGCTCGCCCGGGGGCAACCGGTCGAGGCGGCTCGCGATCAGCGCCTCCACCGTCGGGGGCACCGCGCCGGCCTCTCCCTCGGCGCCGAAGGCGAGCAGCTGCTCGAGGAAGAGCGGGTTTCCCTCGGCTGCGTCGACCGCGGCCTCGACACCGGCCTCCTCGAGCCGCGCCGCGTCGGGCAGCGCCGTCGCGAGCTCCCGCGTCTCCGACGAGGAGAGCGGCGCCAGCGCGATCGCGCCCTCCCGCCAGTCCGGCCTCGCGTCGAGCAGCTCCGGTCGCGCCAGGCAGAGGAGCAGCAGCGGCGCCTGCGACCAGCCCGCGACGTACTCGACGAGGTCGAGGAAGGTCGGCTCCGCCCAGTGGACGTCCTCGAGCAGCAGGACGACCGGCCGCTCCCGCGCGAGCGCCTCGAGGAGCCGCCGCACGGCCCAGAAGGCCTCGCTCTGCTCGGCCAGCGCCCGGTCGCGCAGCCTGGCGGTGACCCGATCCCCGTCCGGCTCGGCGGCCAGCGCCCGTTCCAGCGACCCGACCTGCTCGAGGACCTCCGTGAGCGGCAGGAAGGTCGCCCCCTCGCCGTAGGCGACGCACGTCCCCGTCAGCACGCGCGCCCGCCTGCGCACGCGCGTGACGAGCTCGGAGGCGAGGCGCGTCTTGCCGATCCCCGGGTCGCCGGTGACGAGCACGAGGCGCGGGTGGCCCGACCCGGCGACCTCGTCGAGCGCCGCCAGGAGGCCGCGGAGCTCCTCGTCCCGGCCGATGAGCGGCGCATCGAAGCGACGCGTGAACGGCGCCGCGGCCGGGTCGAAGCGCAGGACGCGGAAGCCGCGGCCGCTCTCGTGCGGGACGACGTCGACCGCGGCAGAGACGACGCGCAGCGCGGCCGGCCCGAGCAGGGTGTCGCCCGGCGCGCCGTCCTCCTTCAGCGCGCGCGGGACGGTCACGGCGTTCGCGAGCTCCTCCGCGTCCTCGCCCACGATCAGCTCGCTCGACTCGACGGCCAGCCGCTGCTGGACCTCCGGGGTCGCCGCGCGAAGGTCGGCCGCCGCGCGGAGCGCCCTCAGGACGTCGTCCTCGTGTGCCGCGGGCAGCCCGAACACCGCAACGACCTCCTCGCCGAGCAGCTGTCGGAGCTCGCCGCCGTGCCGCTCCACCGCCACCGTCGCCTCGGCCAGCCAGGCGGCCGTGCGGCTGCGCTCCAGCTCGGGATCGTCGGAGACGGGCCCGAGCAGCTCCGCGACGAGGACGGCGATGGTCCGGCGGGTCGGATGGGGCGCCGCCGTCGGCTCCGAGGCCGCCGGCGCCTCGCTCCCCTCGATGATCGACCGGTAGATCTTGTGGAGCTCCTCGCCCGGCTCGATCCCGTACTCCTCGACGAGCAGGAGCCGGATCTCCTGGTAGGCCTGCAAGGCGTCCAACGTCCGCTGTGATCGGTGCAGCGCGAGCATCTGGAGGCCGCGCAGCCGCTCCCGGGTGGGCTGCCTGCTCACCAGCGCCTCGATCTCGGGAAGCACCTTCACGTGCCAGCCCAGCTCGAGCTCCGCGGCGAGCCGATCCTCGTGCGCGGTCAGCCGGAGCTCGTCGAGCCGTGCGATCTCGCCCTGCGCGAAGCTCTCGAAGGCGAGGTCTGCGAGCGGCGGGCCCCGCCAGAGCGCGAGCGCCTCCCGCAGCGCCGACGCGCGCTCGGCCGGCTCGAGCCCCTGCGCCGCCTCGAGAGCCCGCTCAAAGCGGACGGCGTCGAGCTCGTCCGCGCCGACGCGCAGCAGGTAGCCGGGCGAGTGCGTCTCGACCCGCTCCCGGCCGAGCGTCTTCCGCAGCCGGGAGACGCAGTTCTGGACGTAGGCGTCGACCGTCCTCGGCGGGCGCTCGCCCCAGAGCTCGTCGATCAGGCGCTCGGTCGGGACGACCTCGTTCGCGTGCAGGAGGAGCATGCCGAGCACGGCGCGCTGCTTGGGGCCGCCGAGGGGCACCGGCCGGCCGCGCAGCCGCACCTCCAGCGGGCCCAGGATCCTGAACTCCATTGTCTCCGGGGCGAACGTACCACCCGGCCCAGCCGGCGAGAAGAGCGCTGTTAGCGGGCTGTTGGCGCGCCGGTCGACGCTCTCGGGACTGTCCCAGATCCAAGGAGGTATCCCGTGATGCCACACGCTGCCGACGTCGACCCGCCCGTGGCCGACTTCGAGCTCCAGCCGGGCCTTCCGTCGACGGCCGAAGCCGTCCAGCTCTCCGACCGGTCGCACGACCCCGGCGGCGAGGGGATCGCCTGGCGAGTCTGGGATTTCGGGGACGGTGCGACCGGGGTCGGCCCCGGCCCCGTGCACCGCTTCAGGCGTGCGGGGGACTACAGCGTCACCCTGACCCTCGCGACCTTCGACGGGCGGGTCGGCCGGGTCACGCAGGTGGTGCACGTGGAGGACGCCGGACCGCGATTAGCGAACGGTTAGGACCGTGGCGCAGTCTCCTCGCCTCCACTCGACTAAGGAGGCTCGTTGTGAAGAGACATCTGCCCAGCCCAGCGCTGATCGTCGCCGGCCTCGCGCTCTTCGTTGCGCTGACGGGCGGCGCCGTCGCCGCCGGCATCGTCCCGCTGGCCCAGCGCGCCTACTCGGCGGACACGGCCAAGGTGGCGCTGAACGCGAAGAAGCTCGGCGGCAAGACCCCGGCCCAGCTCGCCGCGGCGGCGACCGGCTCGCGCGGCCCGGCGGGGTCGCAGGGGCCGGCCGGCCCGCAGGGGTCGAAGGGCGACCGCGGCGCAACCGGCTCGCAGGGGCCGGCCGGTCAGGCCGGACCGAAGGGCGACGTCGGCGCCGGGCTCAAGATCGTCGGCACAGTTGCGACCGTGGGCGACCTGCCCGCGACCGGCACGACCGGCGACGCCTACCTCGTCGCAGGCGATCTCCACGTCTGGACGGGCTCCGCCTGGACGAACGCCGGCCCGGTGAAGGGCCCGAAGGGCGACAAGGGCGACACGGGCGCCGCGGGAGCGGCAGGGCCTCCGGGGCCGCCCGGCGCCGCCGGTGCTGCGGCGGTGGCGGTGTCGGTCCATACGCAGCCCTTCACGCTCGCGGTCAACACGTTCCATCAGTTCACGACCGCCTGCGGGGCGGGCCAGAAGGCCGTCAGCGGCGGGTTCACCTACACCACAGGCTCCCTGATCCCGCAGGACAGCACGCCGACGGGGGACGGCTCCGGCTGGCAGCTGTCGCTGATCAACATCAGCGACACGGAGGGAGCAGCCGGGACGCTGAATGTCGTCTGCCTCGGCTGAGGGGCCGCGAGTGACGACGACAGGTGGGGGAGGGGGAGAGCAGGGGCCGCCGCGAGGCGGCCCCGCTCGTTCTCCGGTGCCGCCGGACGGGCCGTTAGCGGCCCGTTTGCGGCGCGTGATCGGCCCGTTTGAGACCACTTCGACGGTGGCGGCATGTCCACCGCCACAGCACATCTCAACGCACGCGGCCTCGCTCGCCGCGTCCGCCCGGCCGTCGCTGCAGCGCTCGTCGCCGCCGCGCTCGCCGGCGCCCACGCCGAGGCTCCTGCCGCCTCCGGCGCGTCCACCGCAACCGCCACCGCAGCTCCCGCGTACGGCTGGCCGGTCGAGCCGTTCGACCGCCAGCACCCCGTCCGCGCCAACTTCGGCGACCCCCGGATCTCCTTCGCCGGGCCGCCCACGCAGGCGACCGTCCTGACCGGCTCCGGCTCCTTTTCGTTCCACTTCGGAATCGACATCGCCGTCCCCGACGGGACGGCCGTCTACGCGGTCCGCTCCGGCACCGTGACGCCGCTGGGCGCGCGGAACGTCCAGGTCACGTCCGCGAACGGCTTCGCAGCCCAGTACTGGCATATCGTCCCGGCCGTTCACCCGGGACAGGAGGTGGTCGCGAACGTGACCGTCCTCGGCCACGTCCAGAAGGGCTATGAGCACGTGCACTTCACGGAGCTCGATCACGGTCACGCCGTCAACCCGCTCGCCGCGGGACACCTCGGGCCGTACACGGACGGCGACGCGCCGACGATCGCTGCGATCTCCTTCCGCGCCGGCGAGACGCCGCTCGAGCTCCTGCCCGAGGCGGTCTCCGGGCGGATCGTCCCCACGGCGAACGTCTACGACATGCCGTCGCTGCGGGTCGCGGGCCGCTGGGCCGGCCTGCCCGTCGCTCCCGCGCGCATCACGTGGCGCATCGAGCGGGCCGCAGACGGCCGCGTCGTCTCCCCGGAGACGAGCGCCTTCGACGTACGGGAGACGATCCCGCCGAACGGCGACTTCTGGCGCTACTACGCGCGCGGCTCGCGGCAGAACATGTGCTCCTTCCACGGGCAGCGCGCGTGGCGGACCGGCGGGACCTACCTGTACCGGCTGACCCGCGGGCCGCTGGACACCCGCACGATCCGCAACGGCATCTACCGGCTGGTCGTCACGGCCTCGGACGTCCGCGGCAACAGCACCTCGCAGGGGAAGGTCTTCATCATCCGGAACGGCGGCACGACGTGAGACGCGCGCTTGTCATGCTCGCGGCCATGCTGGCGGCGGCTGCGGCCCCGGGGCAGGCGAGCCCGGGGGCGGCCGGCGCACCGCAGGCGATCACCACGCTCTACCCCGTTCCGCATCCGGTCGGGCTGATGGTGACGAGCGGGGGCTGGGCGTACTGCGAGCAGCTCCGCGGCCTCGCACGGCGCACGCGACACACGCTCCTCTGCGGCAGGTACGAGCAGGACGGGTACCTCGGCCCGGGCCGGCGCGCGCAGCGCCACCTCGACTGGGGGAATTCGGCGTACCTCGCGGCCTTCGCGCGTCGGATCGCCGAGGTGCACCGCCGCGTCCCCGGCCCGCTCGTGCTCCTTGGGGTCTCGTACTCCGGGTTCGGCGTCGCGACGCTGGCGACGCACCACCCCGAGCTCCGGCCCGACCGGCTGATCGTGATCGACTCGTACCTCGACCTCGCCGCGCGTCGGGAGCGGCTGCCCGACGGCCACCTGACTGCCCGCGAGATCGACAGCGAGACCGCCGACCCGGCGGACCTTCACAGCCGGAGCGCGTCCCCGGCCGGCCTGGCGCGGCTCATCCGGAACGGCACGCGGCTCGTCGTCCTCTGGAGCGTCTCCGAGGACGAGCGGCGCGAGTTCCTCGGAGCCACCTGCAACCGGCAGGCGAACGCGGAGTCGCTCGCGCTGGCCGCGCAGATCCTCGGGCGGCCGCTGGGCGCCTGGGTGACCCGGAGCCGGCACGGGCACGATCTCTGGGACCACGGCCTCGAGATCCTCCGAGGGCAGCTGCCCGGGAGACGCATCGTCTTCGGCCCCGACGGACGGGTGCCACCCGGTTCGGTGTGCCGTTCGCTGCCGTGAGCGGCAGCGAGGCCGACTGGCGCTCCCGCTACCCTTTCGCCCGTGCGCCGCACCGTCCCGGTTCTCCTGGCGCTCGCGTTCTCGCCGGCGGCGCATGCGGCCACCCTGGACGTGAGCCCGCAGCAGTTCTCCCCCGACCTCGGGCGGCTGGCGATCGCCGGGTCGCTCAGCCTGCCCCGGCAGGTGGGGGTCCAGCTGGCGAAGCCGAGCGGCGAGCCGGTCGGCTGGATCTCGGCGCCGGCGCAGCGGCAGGAGGTCGACCTCGACTGGAACGGCCGCCTGAACGGGCACCGAGTCACGGACGGGCGCTACGTCGTCCGACTCGTCTTCGGCTCCACCGCCGTCGCGGAGACGCCGCTCCGGATCGATTCGCACGCGCCCGACCTGCGCGGTCTTCAGGTCGGGAACGGGAGCACGCCCTTCACCGGCGACGGGCGGTACCTCACCACCATCAGCCCGAACGGCGACGGCTTCCGGGACAGCGCCGTCGTCCGCTTCCGCCTCCGCGAGCCCGCGCGCGTCTTGCTCGAGGCGACGCGAACGACCACGAAGCCGATCGTCGTCTGGCACAACTGGAAGCGGTTCGGCCCGGGCGTGCACTCCTTCACCTGGACGCCCAATCCGAAGCTCAGGCCGCGGACCTATCTCCTGAGGCTGAGCACGTGGGACGCGGCCGGCAACCGCCGCCTCTACGGCGCCGACACGGCGTTCGTGGGCCGCTACACGCGCGCCCCCGTGGTTCGCCTGCAGGGGATCGACGCCGGCTTCACGCGCCCGAGCTACGCCCCCGGCCAGGCGGGCCTGCTGAAGATCTCGACCGACGAGCCCAGCCTCACGTTGAAAATCTTCCGCGTCGGGCCGGATCAGGTGATCACGTACGCCGACGACCAGCTCGCCGGGGTCGAGGTCCCGGACACCCAGCAGACCCTCGACTGGTCCGCGAACCGGAACGCGACCCACGACCTCGTCGTCCGCGTCGGCGCGTGGCCGAGCGGCCTCTACTACGTGCAGCTGGGCGGACCGGACAACCGGGTCGGCTACGCGCCCTTCGTCGTCCGGCCGGCGCAGTTCGGGGCCGTGAGCCGCGTGGCCGTCGTCCTGCCGACGAACAGCTGGCAGGCGTACAACTTCCAGGACGTCGACGGGAACGGCTACGGCGACACCTGGTACGCCGGCGGGCCGAACCGCTGGGTCGACCTCCGCCGCCCGTACAACAACCGGGGCGTGCCGCCGCGCTTCTACCGCTACGACCTCCCCTTCCTGCACTGGCTGTTCTGGAGCGGCAAGAACGTCGACTTCTTCTCCGACTCGGACTTCCAGAACATCGCGAGCGGAGACGACCTCGCCAAGGCGTACGACCTCGTCGTCTTCGAGGGTCACGAGGAGTACGTGACGGAGCGGATGTACGACATCGTCACGCGCTACCGCGACCTGGGTGGGAACCTGGTGTTCCTCTCCGCGAACAACTTCTTCTGGCGGGTGCAGAAGGTTGGTCAGAGGATCCGCAAGACGGCCCAGTTCCGCCAGATCGGCAAGCCCGAGGCTCGGCTGCTGGGCGTCCAGTACCGCGCCAACGACGACGGAACGAAGCAGGGGCTCTTCGTCGTCCGCGGCGCAGCCGCAGCGCCGTGGCTGTGGGCGGGCACGGACCTCGGCGAGGGCTCGACGTTCGGCGCCTACGTGGGCGGCTACGGGATCGAGATCGACTCGACGACCGCCGAGTCGCCGCCCGGGACGCTCGTGCTGGCGGAGATACCCGACCTCTTCGGCCCGGGCCTGACGGCCCAGATGACCTACTACGAGACGGCCGCGGGAGCGAAGGTGTTCGCCGCGGGCACGCTCGACTTCGGCGGGTCGGCCACCTTCTGGCCCGTCAGGCGGATGCTCGAGAACATCTGGGCGCACCTCTCCCCGCCCTGAGCCCCGGCGCCTGAACCCCGGCGTGCGCAGCCGGCCGCGCCCCGAGCGTCGCTAGTCGCCCCAGTCGAAGTCCCGGCTGCGCGTCCAGAGCCCTTCTTCGGACTCGGCATCCGGCTCGGGCAGCGGCTGGTCGGGGGGAGCCTCGGAATCGACGGAAGGCTCGACGTCCACGTCTGACGGCGCTGCATCGTCGGTAGCCGCATCGGCCGGCGCTCCGTTGAGCGACGCTCCCTCGACGGGCAAACCGTCGAGAATGCCGGCGTCGAGCGCCTCACCGTCGAACGGCTCGGAGCTTGGCTCCGGAGGCGACTCCAGCGAGGGCTCCGCAGCGGTGTCTGCCGGGACCGGCTCCGGCGCGGCGATGAACGTGTCCTCCGCCGCGGGCCAGTCGAGCGACGTCGACTCCTGGAGGATCGACTCCTGGCCGCTCATGGTGTCCTCCACCCGGGCCTGCTCCTCCGTCTTGAAGAGCGGGTGGTTCTCGAACGGATCCTCCGCCATGTAGCCCGAGATGGGCATCTTGCCCTCGAGCTCGGAGTTCTTCCGCTTCAGCTCGAGATGATCCTGGATGACCTGCGCGAAAAGCGAAGACGTCTCAACCGGCATGTGTCGTACCTCTCCTCGTGATACAGCCGGGCAATTTTACCGCCTTGCAGGAGTTACCGTGCAGGCGAAACCGGGTCGGCGGCCGTCACGACCCGATTCTTCCCCGCGCGCTTGGCCTCGTAGAGCGCCGAGTCCGCCGCGGCGATCAGGGCCGCCTCGCTCGAGTGCTCCGGGAACGAGGCGACGCCGAAGCTCGCGGTGACGCCGATCCGGGTGCCGTCGGCGGCGAGGATGAGCCGGTCGGCGAACGCGGCGCGGGCGCGCTCTGCGACCCGCGCGCCGCCCGTGAGGTCGGTTCCGGGGAGGACGATCACGAACTCCTCGCCGCCCCAGCGCCCGACCACGTCGATGTCGCGCACGGTCTCCTCCAGCGTCTCCGCGAACTCGCGCAGGACGACGTCGCCCGTCGGGTGGCCGTAGCGGTCGTTGACTCGCTTGAAGTCGTCGAGATCTGCGAGGACGACCGCGACGTCGCCGGCGAAGCGCTCGAGCCGGGCGAGCTCGCCGTGGAGCGCCTGCTGGCCGGCGCGGCGGTTGGCCACTCCGGTCAGCCCGTCGATCGACGCCTGCTTCTCGACCATGCGGTGCAGGCGGGCATTCTCGAGCGCGATCACGGCCTGGCTGACGAGCGAGACGGCGTCCTCGTGGGCGTCGAGGCTGAACTTCGGGCCGTAGAGGATCAGCCGGCCGAAGCTCTGCCGGCCCGCCGTCAGCGGCAGCTCGATCCGGCCCGGGCCGCCGTCCTCCACGCCCGCACGCGCGATTTCGCCCCCCGGCCCGAGCACCACGCCGCCCGTGGCCCCGGTCGCCTCGACGGCCGTCTCGATCAGGACGACCAGCAGCCGGTCGCTGTCGTGCGTGAAGGCGAGCGCCTGCCCGATGCGTGCGTTCGAGTCGCGCAGCCGGACGCGCTCGGCCTCGAGCTCCGCCAGACGCAGCTCGAGCTGCTGCGCCATCTCGTTGAACGCCTGGCCGAGCTGGGCGAACTCGTCGCGGCCGTGGACGGGGACGCGCTCGGTCAGCTCGCCGCGCGCGATCTTGCGCGCCGCCTCGGAGAGGCGGGTGAGCGTTCCGACGACCGAGCGGCTGAGCCCGTAGGCGGCGAGGCCGATCAGGATGAGCAGGCCGATGAGCGCCGCGCCGAGGCCGCGCTCGATCCGGGCGACCGACGCGTCGATCCGCGACTGCGGCGTGAGGACCGCGAACGAGGCACCCCGCGGCTCTCGCAGGTCGTTGGCGCCCAGCACGCGGAACCGCTTGCCCGCGATCTCGGTCGTGCTGGCCCGCCCCGGGGGCGCCGTCGCGGTCAGGCCGCGCAGCCGCTCGGGGCCGCGGACGATCCGGCCCTGCTGGAGGAAGACGAGGTCGTCCTGCTCGTCGAGCCCCGTGCGGTCGCGGAGGTGCCCGAGCAGCGCGCTGTCGAGCGGCACTGCGACGGAGACGCGGCCGAGCGGCCGGCCACGATCGAGGACGTTCACCGTCTGGAGCGCCGCCGGCCCGCTCACCGAGCCGACCGTGACACCCCTGTTCGTGCGGACGATCACGTTCGGGTCGCCGCCGAGAGCCCGCTGGAGCACCACTCTGCTTCCCGACCGGAGCCCGCGCTGCACGGCCGGCTCGGCGGCGATGCGGTCGGCACGGTGCGACGCCTCCGTGAGCCGGTCGCCGTATGCGTTCAGCGCCGCGCGCATCCCCGCCTCCAACCGCGCATCCACACGGCTCGTCTCGCTGCGCCGCGCCAGCGAGTCGAAGCCCCAGAACGCGGCCGCCAGAGGCAAGAGCGCGAGAAGCACGAAATAGATGACGAGCTTAAACTTGAAGCTACCCATCAGCGGCTCGATTCAAGGAGACGGCACCGGTTGCCGATGTCCTTAGAGCAGTTGTCGGACGGAGAAGGGGGTTGCATGAGGGGAACGATCGGCATGCTCGCAACGGGGGCGGTTCTGCTGGCTGGTCTCTTCGGCCTCGCAATCGTGCCTGCTCGTCTGGGCTCGCCGCCAGAAACGACCCCGAAACTGCCGCATCCGGTCGCTCCTTCGCTCGGCGTCGTGAACGCCGCGCCGGCACCCTCGACGCACGTCCAGCCGGCGAACAAGCCTAACGCAGCGCCCGTCAGCGCGCCGTCGGCGCCCCAGGCGCAGCTGATCTCCGCCCGGGTCGAGCCCGCTCCGGCCCCGGTCCCTGCCGCCCAGCCGGTCACGCAGACCCGCCGCCGCACCGTGCCGACGGAGGAGCCGGCTCCCAGGCCGACGACCCAGCCCACGCCGACTCCCACCCCCCAGCCGACTCCGCAGCCGACCCCGCAGCCGACCCCGCAGCCCACGCCACAGCCGACTCCCCAGCCGACGCCTCAGCCGACTCCGGAGCCGACTGGCCAGCCGACCACACCGACGCAGCAGCCGACAGCCCAGCCGCCGATGCAGCCGACGCCCACGCAGCCCGCTCCTTCCCCGCCGCAGACGACCCCGGCTCCCCTGCCCGTCCCGCCTTACACGTCGAATCCCAAGCGGGATCGCATCCTCGCGTTCGTGTACGACACGCTCGCAAGCATGGGCAGCGGCCAGCCCGGAAACGACGACCAGAACGACGGCAACTGCGGCGACGGTGGCGACGGCGGCCAGCACTCCTGGCCAGGCGATCAGGACCACGGAGGCGACCACGGACCCTCGGACTGGGGCGACCGCGACGACGGCGGTCACGGCGGCTCTTAGAGCTTCTAAGCGCGCGACCCCTGGTCGTAACGGGCATGATGTCGCCGTGGCGAAGGTTCCACTGAAAGCCCGCGGCGGGGCGCTGGGGCTCGCGCTCGCCGCCTACGACGTCTACCGGCGCCTGCCGCCCGAGCAGCGGCGCCAGCTCGTCGACCTGACGCGAAAGCACGGCCCGCGGCTGGCGCAGAAGGCGATGAAGGCCGGCGCCGACGCGCGCCGGCGGCGCACCGGCCGCAAGTGACCCGCGGCTAAGAAGTTGCCAGCGCGGCGCGGACGATGCGGTCCTGCTCGTGCAGGTGCGCCGTCGGGTATCCCTCACTCGGGCTCGCCCGCCACGGCCGGCCGACGTAGCGCAGCGTCGCACCAGGCGGGAGGGCCTCTTCGAGCCGGTGCCGGATCGTCCGCCACGCGCCCATGTTCTGTGGTTCCTCCTGAACCCAAAGCACCTCGCGGAGGTTCGGGTAGCCCGAGGTGAGCTGCGCGGCCGCCTCGACCGGGAACGGGTACAGCTGCTCGACCCGCGCGACGGCGGTCCTCGCCGCCGCAGGCCGCGCCTCGTGCCCGACGATGTCGTAGTAGACCTTTCCCGTGCAGAGAACCAGCCGCTCGACGGTGCCGTGGTCCGCCTGCGGATCGTCGATCACGGGCTGGAACGAGCCCTCGGTCAGCTCGGGCAGCGAGGACATCGCCTCCTTGAGCCGCAGCAGGCCCTTCGGGGTCATCAGCACGAGCGGGCGCGCGCTCGCGTCCAGCGCCTGGCGGCGGAGGAGGTGGAAGTACTGGGCGGCCGTCGTCAGGTTCGCGATCCGCAGGTTCTCCTGCGCAGCCAGCTGGAGGAACCGCTCGAGCCGCGCACTGGAGTGCTCGGGGCCGTTTCCCTCGTAGCCGTGGGGCAGCAGCAGCGTCAGCCGCGACGTCTGCCCCCATTTCGAGAGACCGGACGAGACGAACTGGTCGAGGATGATCTGCGCGCCGTTGACGAAGTCGCCGAACTGGGCCTCCCAGAGGACGAGCGCCTCGGGCGCGGCGACCGAGTAGCCGTACTCGAAGCCGAGCGCGGCGTACTCGGAGAGCGGCGAGTTGTGGACCTCGAACGAGGCGCCGGCGTCGTCGAGGTACTGGATCGGTGCGTAGGTCTCCCCCGTGTGCGCGTCGTGGAGCACGAGGTGCCGGTGTGAGAACGTGCCGCGCTCGGAGTCCTGGCCGGTCAGCCGGATCGGGATCGACTCGGTGACGAGGCTCCCGAACGCGAGCGCCTCCGCGTGGCCCCAGTCGATCGCGACGGCGTCGAGCGCGGCGATGCGCCGCTCCAGCTGCTTCGCCAGCTTGGGGTGCACGGTGAAGGCGTCGGGCACGCGCAGAAGCTCCTCGTTCAGCTCCCGCAGACGCCGTTCGCCGACCGCGGTCTCGACATTGCCGTCGCCGGTCGCAGGCAGGCGCTGGTCGCGCTTGTCCTGTGGCGGAGACTGCCCGAGGCTCTCCTTGAGCGCCTCGTGGGCCGCGCGCATCGCCCCCTCCGCGCGGCCGGAGAGGTCGTCGGCCTCGTGCTGTGTGATCACGCCCTCCTCGATCAGCTGCTGCGCATAGAGCTCGCGCACGGTGGGGTGCTCCGCGATCTGCTGGACCATCAGCGGCTGCGTGTACGCGGCTTCGTCCTGCTCGTTGTGCCCGAAGCGCCGGTAGCCGACCAGGTCGACGACCACGTCCCTGCCGAAGCGGAGGCGGTAGGCCATCGCCAGCCGCGTCGCCGCGATCGCGGCCTCCGGGTCGTCGGCGTTCACGTGGATGATGGGCAGGTCGAATCCCTTCGCGAGGTCGGACGAGTAGCGGGTCGAGCGCCCCTGCGTCGGATCGGTGGTGAAGCCGACCTGGTTGTTGGAGATCAGATGGAACGTGCCGCCGGTGGAGTAGCCGGCGAGCTGGTTCAGGTTCAGCGTCTCCGGGACGACGCCCTGGCCCGCGAACGCCGCGTCGCCGTGGATCAGCACGGGCAGGGCAACCGAACTGTCGTGGATGCCGGCGCCCGACGAGCGATCCGTCTGCTCGGCCCGGGCCTGTCCCTCGACAACCGGGTCGACTGCCTCGAGATGGCTCGGGTTGGCGCAGAGCGTGACGTGGACCTGTCCGTTGCCGGTGTTCCGCATCCCACTGGCCCCGTGGTGGTACTTCACGTCGCCTGTGCCGCCCTCGGGATCGGAGACGACGGCGTCGATGGTGCGCTCGCCTTCGAACTCGCGCAGGATCACCTCGTACGGGCGCCCGACGACGTGCGTGAGGACGTTGAGCCGCCCGCGGTGGGCCATGCCGAGGACCACGTCGTGCGCGCCGCTCTCGGCGCCGAGCTCGACCGTCTCGTCGAGCATCGGGATCATCACGTCGAGGCCCTCGACCGAGAACTGCTTCTGGCCCAGGAACGCGCGCCGCAGATAGCGCTCGAAGCCCTCCACCTCGGAGAGGCGCGCCAGCAGCCGCTTCTTCTCCTCGGGGGTGAGCGGGCGGCGGTAGCGGCCCGACTCGATCGCTTGCCGGAGCCAGACGCGCTCCTCGTGGTCGGAGATGTGCTCGATCTCGTAGGCCATGGTGCCGCAGTAGGTCTCGCGGAGCTGGGGCAGCACCTCTGCGAGCGTCTCCCCTGGGACGGCGACGCGCAGCAGGCGGCCCGGGATCCGCTCCTGCAGCTCGGGCGTCAGCGGCGGCTGCAGGCGCTCGGGCTCGAGGGAGGGGTCGCCGATCGGCAGCGAGCCCAGCGGGTCGAGGTGTGCGGCGAGGTGGCCGTGGGTGCGGTGCGCCTTGACGAGGGACACCGCCGCGGCGACGCCTCCGAGCAGCTCCTGGTCCGGCTCGGCCGGCGCGGGAGCGGCCGGGGCAGGCGCAGGGGGCGCCGAGGCCGGCGCGGTGGGTGCGGCAGGCGGCTCGACGACTGCGTGGTGGCCGTTCCCGTCTCGCTCCAGCGCCTCCAGGAGCCGCGCCAGGCCCGGATGAGTCGCGACCAGGTCGCTGTCGCCGCTCTCGAAGAGAGCGCGCCATTCGGGGGGACGCTCTCGGGGTCCTCGAGGTAGTCGTCCAGAAGCAGGCGGGCGAAGCCCGCGTTGAGGCCGTCGACGTCGTGCACGCTCATGTCTCTTTTGTACCAGCGCCGGAGTTCCTGCGGGTATGCCGCTAGAAGAGCGGGTGGTTCGTGACGACGGCGATCGTCACCCCGACCACGAAGCAGACCGCAGCCGAGCCCGCCGCGAACGCCGACAGGCGCTGGTGCCGTTCGCTCATCGCGGCGGCGACGAGGGCGAGCACGACGGCGGCCGGGATCAGCCGCATGGGCCGGTAGGCGAGGGCGACGAGGCTGAAGAAGAGCGCCGCCGCGGCCAGCAAGCCGGCCACGACGTCGCCGGCCGTCTGTCGATCGTCGACCGAGCCCGTCGTCACGTCGGCATCTTCGCACGCTCGGCGGCGCGCGTGGGCGAGCCGTGCGGCCCACCGCGGCGCGGTCCCCGGGCGGTCCGGCGCCTCCACCACGCGAGCGGCGGGCGCGGCTCGATCTCGGCCGGCAGCGCGGCGCCTTCCAGGGGCTCCGGCGTGGCGCGGATCGCCCACCAGACGACGACGCAGAGGTAGACGATCGGGAGCTTGAGGATCACCAGCATGAAGACGATCTCCCAGATCACCCAGGGATCGTATCGCCGCGCTAGAGGAGCGTGTACCCCGAGATGACGAGCACTCGTCGGCGCGTCGACGCCGGGCGAGAGCAGGAGCAGACCGGGCACGCGGACGAAGCGCAGGCCGGCCTCCAATGCCGCAGCGACGATCTCGCGTGCCGAGCCGGGCACCACCAGGCTCGCCTGCCCGGAGCTGCGCGCGAGCTCCGCCCGCACGGCATCGGCCGCGTCTTTGCCGGTTCGGCCCGCCACCGGGCCGAGCCGGTCGCCGGGAAAGACGTACGCGTAGGCCACCGGCTCCCTGGCGCGCAACCAGACCGTGCAGCGCGCCATGCGGCCCCAGTGGGCGTGGTCGACGGCGCGGTCAAAGCCGTACGCGGCCAGGTCGAGCGCCCGGAGCGCGTCGGGATCCGCCGGACCAGGCTCGAGCCGGTCAGGAGCAGCGATTGACGGCATTCCGCCGAGGTGGAGCGCCGGCGTGACCGGGAGGAGGCCCCGTCGTGCGTAGAGCCCGTTCGAGACCGGCTGGATCGCATCGGTCAGGGTCCGCCGGCGCGGGAACGCTCCCCACGCACGCTCGAGCAGCGCCCGACCGACCCCGCCCGCCTGCGCGCCCGGTGCGACGAAGAGGGACGAGAGGAACCAGTCGTCTCCTCGCGCGATTGCGGCGACGAACCCGACGGCCGTGCAGCCCGCCTCGCCGCGCTCCTCGGCGAGCCAGCAGCGCTCCGCATCGTGGCGGAGGACGTGCTCCTGCTGGGCGACGAAGATCTCGAGCGGCGGCGCCGGCGGCTCGAGCTCGTGTCGGCGGTAGAGCTCGCCGATGGCGGCACCGAACACCCCGTACAACGCGGGCAGGTCCTCGGCGGCCGTGGGTCGGAGGTCCACGGCCGCCGAGGATACGCAGATCGCCGCTGAGCGAACCGTCCGCGGGCTACACCGGGCTGAAGATCGTCATCAGGATCGCGATCAGCACCCCGATGGCGAAGACCGTGAGCAAGGCCAACACGATGCTCCAGTAGACCTTGATCGCTACAACCTATCGACCGACCCGTAACCGTCCGCGCAGACGACGATCCGGATCCTCATGTAGCCGTTGCTCGACCCCCCGACCGCCGGATAGGTCATCGTGTAGTTGGCCTGGAACTCGGCCGCCGCGCCGCCCGCGCACCACGGGGAGACGCCCCAAGGGCCCCCGAAGTAGGTCGCATTCCAGAAGCCGGTGGTGAAGGGAGACTGATTCCACGACACATACGTCACACGCTCGTTCGCCCAGCACCACGTCGTCGGACCGTGGATGCCGACCGTCCCGGTGACGGTGTCGTCGTGCCAGTCGATCCATCTCGACACGCACCGGGAGGACGAGCCGCCGCCACCGCCGTCATCCCCGACCACGCTGGGCTGCGCGAGCGTTCCGGGAGCGCCGGCGGACGGGGCCGCGGTCGCGACGGCCGCCAGCGAGACGAACGAGACGAGCGAGACGAGCGAGAAGCGGGCCAACAGCAGGCCGGCGCGAAGCCGGCCGGATCTCGCCCGGACGGGCGAGCCGGTCTCCAGAGATCCGTGCATGACGCACCTCCTTTCGACTGCCGTCCACGCTAGCCGGGCGCACCGCACGTCTCTGGATCAAAAGCGTCACAACTGCGTCATAGCGTCCTCTCCCGGCCGCGCCTAGTGTTTCTTTCCGTCGTGTCCTTTTCGGCCAGGTTCGCGATCGAGGACGGGACCGCGCGCCTGGCGGATGCGGAGAGCCTCTTCCGCGAGTACGCCGACTCGCTGGGGGTCGACCTGTCCTTCCAGGGCTTCGAAGAGGAGCTGGCCGCCCTCCCCGGCGAATACGGGCCGCCGCTCGGCCGGCTCCTGCTCGGCGTGCTGGACGGCGAGGCGGTGGCCTGCGTCGGCCTGCGCCCGTTCGCAGAGCGCGACTGCGAGCTGAAGCGCCTCTACGTGCGCCCGCCCGGCCGCGGCGCCGGCGTCGGACGACGGCTCACCGTGGCCGCGATCGACGCCGCCCGCGGGCTGGGCTACGACCGCATGCTCCTGGACACGCTCCCCTCCATGACCGCCGCCCGCGCGCTCTACCGCTCATTGGGCTTCGAGGAGATCGAGCCGTACCGCTACAACCCGGTGCCGGGGACGAGCTTCATGGCGCTCCGTATCCGCCCCCACCCGGAGTCTCGATCCTGAGCAGATCCCCCGCGTCGAGGGACCGGGTCGCCCGCGGCGGGAGGGACGCGCCGTTGAGCAGGTTCAACCCGGGCGCGCCGTCGCCTCCGCCCGCGGCTCCGCGCGGGGCGAGCAGCCGCCGCTGCGAGAGCACCGAGAGGCGGCACGCCTCGAGCGCGCGCAGCTCCCGGACGACGCCGTCCCCGCCGCGCCGGCGTCCGGCGCCGCCCGAGCCGAGCCGGAGCGCGTATCGCTCGACGCGGAGCGGATAGGCGAGCTCCAGCGCCTCGACCGGCGTGTTCAGCGTGTTCGACATGGCGACGTGGACGCCGGACGGCCCCGCCGCGTCCGGGCAGGCACCCTGCCCGCCGCCGATCGTCTCGTAGTAGGTGAAGCGCTCGTTCCCCAGCACAACGTTGTTCATCGTCCCCTGCCCCTGTGCGGGCACCTCCACCGCTCCCGCGAAGGCGGCGAAGACGACGTCGGCGATCCTGCTAGACGTCTCCGTGTTCCCGGCCACGACTGCGGCCGGTGGAAGGGCGTTGACCAGGCAGCCGGCCGGAGCGCGCACGGTCACCGGCGCGAAGGCCCCACCGGACGCCGGGACGTCGGGGGCCGTCACGCAGCGGACGACGAAGTAGCAGGCCGACCGCGTCACGGCGAGGGGGCAGTTGAGATTGCCGGCGTCCTGGGGCGCCGTCCCGGCGAAGTCGAGCTCCAGCTCGTCGCCCGAGACGGTTAGCCGGACGCGGAGCTCGAGCCCTTCGTCGAGGCTGTCCGCCGCCTGCCAGCTTCCGTCGGGAAGCCTGGCGATCGCCGCGCGCACGAGTCGCTCCGAGTAGGCGTACAGCTCGTTCATGGCCGCGGTGACGACCTGGCGTCCCCGTCTCGCGCACAGCTCGTCGATCCGCTCCGAGGCGAGGCGGTGAGCCGCAAGCTGCGCCCGGAAGTCTCCTAGCCGTTCCTCCTGATTCCGCATCCGCGCCGTCAGGGCGCGGAGGGTCTCGCCGTCGAGCCGCGTCGGCGGGATCACGACGCCCTCCTCGGCGAGCGTCCGCGACTCGGCCGGCAGGCTGCCCGGCTCGCTGCCGCCGACGTCGGCGTGGTGCGCGCGCGTCACCGCCCAGCCGAGCGCGGTCCGCGAGACGAGCGTGACGTCGGGCAGGTGAGTTCCGCCCGTGTACGGATCGTTCAGCGCCCACGTCTCGTCGGGCCCGGGATCGTGCGCCGCGACCGCGGCGACCGCCTCCGGCATCGCTCCGAGATGGACCGGGATGTGCGCAGCCTGCGCGACCATCCGCCCGTCCGCGGCGAAGAGCGCGGCGGAGCAGTCGCGGCGCTCCTTGATGTTGGCCGAGAACGCCGCCCGCACCAGCACGGCGCCCATCTCCTCGGCGATCGAGCGCAGCGCGCTGCCGATCACCTGCAGCTCCACGTTCACACGCGCTCCAGGATGAGCGTCCCGTGGGCGTCGGTCTCGCCGCCCCAGCCCGCCGGCACCCAGCACGTCGCTCCAGGGAGCTCCACGACGGCGGGCCCGCGGACCCGGCGCCGCTCGGCCGACACGAGCCGGATCTCGGGTCCCGGCCGCACCTCCGCGGTCCGCACGGCGACGAGCTCGATCTCCCTGCCGCGGTCCGCGTAGCCGTAGCGCCGCTCGTGCTCGTCGTGGAACGCCTCGGCGGGGTCGCGGTCGAGCGAGACCGTCAGCTCGTGCGACTGGCCGCGGTAGCGGAGGTCCGCCTCGCCATCGTCAGGCAGACGCCCGACCTCCCCGAGCGGCCGGACGACGGAGCGGACCGTATCGCGCCGCTCGTCCGCGGCGACGAGGCCGAGCGCGGAGAGCACTCCGGCGGCCTCCGGGACGAGGACGATCCGCAGGTCGAGCTCCTCGGCGAGCGCACACGCGTGCAAGGGCCCGGCGCCGCCGAAGGCGACGAGCGCCAGTCCGCGCGGATCGACGCCCCGGTCGACCGAGACGACCCGCAGGGCGCGCACCATCTCCGCGTTCACCACGGCCAGCGCGTCCTCCGGCTCGATGCCGACGCAGGCGCGCGCCGCAGCGCCGCGGTCGAGGCGGATCCCGCCCGGCAGCTCCGCCGGAAGCCGCCCGAGGAGCAGATTCGCGTCGGTGACCGTCGGCAACGAGCCGCCGCGCCCGTAGCAGGCCGGCCCGGGCTCCGCGCCTGCGCTCTCCGGCCCGACCCGGATCGCGCCGCCCGCGTCCCGCCGGACGATCGATCCGCCGCCGGCGCCCACGGTGTGCACGTCGACGCTCGGCAGACGCAGCGGCAGGCCGCCCACCGCGCGCTCGGTCGTCCGCTCGACCCGTCCGTCCCGGATCAGGCAGACGTCGGTCGAGGTCCCTCCCATGTCGAAGGCGAGCGCCTCGCGAAAGCCCGCGAGCCGCGCGACGGCGGCAGCACCCGCGACGCCTGCGGCCGGCCCGGAGAGCACGGCGGCGACCGGATGCTCGGCGGCCTCCTGCAGCGTCGCCACCCCGCCGGAGGAGCGCATGACGAGCGGCTCGGGAAGCCCGGCGTCGCGGCAGCGGCCCGAGAGGGCGCGAAGGTAGCGTCCGGCGACCGGCCCGAGGTAGGCGTCGGCCACGGTCGTCGAAGCACGCTCGTACTCGCGGAACTCGGGCGCCACCTCGTGCGAGGCGACCGTGTGATGTCCACGGCGGCGGAGCTCGGCCGCGACCGCGCGCTCGTGCGACGGATCCCGGAACGAGAAGAGTAGGCAGACCGCGGCCGACTCCGCGTCGAACTCGGGCAGCGTCGAGAGGTCGAGCGGCTCGAGCTGGCCCGCGGGGCCGATCCGCCCGCGGACGCCCACGCAGCGTTCGAGCGGCACGAGCGGCTCCGGATTCGGCTCGCACGGCCGGTACAGGTGCGCGCGCGTCTGCCGGCCGAGGTGGAGGAGATGCTCGAAGCCGTCGTTGGCGACGAATGCGGTCCGCGCCCCACGGCGCTCGAGGAGCGCATTGGTGGCGATCGTCGTCCCGTGCGCGAAGCGCTCCACGTCTCCTTCAAGCTCGGCCGCGACGGCCAGCACTGACTCCTCCTGGCGGCCGGAGGTCGGCACCTTCGCCGTGCGGATCGACCCCTCTTCGAGATAGACCGCGTCGGTGAACGTGCCGCCGACGTCGACGCCGAGCGCCCCCATCGTCAGAGAGCTGCCAGCTCGTCCCGGATCGGATCGAAGTCCGTATCGGCCTCCACCATCGCCTCGAGCGACGGGTCGAGCTCCAGCGCCCGTCCCACATGGGCGACCGCCTCTTCCCGCCGGCCGGCGAGGCTCTCGTAGCAGGCGAGGTTGTAGAGCACCATCGGGTCGTCCGGCCACGCCTCGGCGACCTCCGTCATCAGCTCGATCGCCCTCTCGTAGTCCTTCGCCTCGTAGAGCTCGTAGGAGGCGAACATCTGGTGGTAGCGCCGCCACATCTCCACCAGCCGGCGGAGCTCCTCGATCGGCTGCACGTGGTCTTCCACGCGGAGGTCGGCGATTCGGTCGATGCGCTCGCGCCGCTCGGCGCCGCCGACGCGCTCGACGACGATCGCGGCGGACTGCTGACCGCGCCTGTCGCCTCCTGCGGCCTGTCCCGCCTCGAGCGAGGCCAGCATCCGCTCCAGGAGCGGGCCGCTCGTCTCCTCGAAGGCGCGGGCCATCTCCCGGACGACGTCCTCGCCGGCGAGGATGTTCCCCTGGACCGAGTAGCCGTTCCCGACGAGGTGGCCGGCCCACTGCATGCATTCCGCGCCGGTCCACGCCGCGGCGCGCCCGTCCGCCGCGACGACGCCGATCTGCCGCGTCTCGCGGCCGGAATCGTTCGCGAGCGCCTCGGCGATCGCCTCCTTCGGATCGCGGCCCTGCTGGAGCAGCGCGAGGATCACGGGGCCGTAGCCCGCGACGCCTGCGGCCTGAGTGGCGACGGCTCCGACGCCGGCCTTCGCCCACGGCACGACCGACCCGACGGAGAAGTACCGTGACTGCACGGCGACGCCGACCTCGCCGGCCTCCGCGTCCGTGGCGACGATCGAGAACGTTCCGTGGACGGCGTCCACGCGGGGAGCCTACTGTGGCGCGTGCCGCGTGCGATAGGAACGGACCTTCGCGCGATTGCCGCACGCGCGCATCGAGCACCAGGCCCGCGAGCGGTTCCGCGCGTGGTCGACGAAGGCCCAGCGGCAGTCGTCCGCGCGACACGCCTTCAACCGGCCCCAGCTGTCGTCCCCGTGCGCCGCGGCGACCGCGGCGACGAGCCGCCCTAGGGCGCCGTCCACGCCGCCCGAGCGCGGCTCGAGCGCGGGCGTGCCGTCGACCCGGAAGGTGAGCTCGAGGCGCGCCCTCCGCGCGGCCTCCACGAGGACACCCGGACGCGCCTCGACGTCGACGGCGTTGTTGCGCAGCAGCTGCGCGCGGATCGCCTCGCGGAGCGCGACGGTCCGCGCCCGGTCGTCCGACGAGACCCGGGCGCTCCCGGGGAGGAGCCCCTTCCCCCTCAGCCAGTCCCGCACGGCAGCGGGCGTCTCGAGCGCCTCGCCGTCGTCGTAGGCCCACGTGTTGACGAAGTCCCTGATCAGCGCCAGATCGTCGCTCATGTCACCGCCGATTCTCCTTGACCGGTTACGTAACCGTCAATATACTGAGAGTGGTTACGAAGCGAGACCAGGAAAGAGACCAGGAAACGAGGCCTGGAGGTCGAGATGCATCCTGAGTTCATCGAGTTCGTCGCCAGGGAGCGGGCGAAGGAGTTCGCCAAAGCGTCGGAGCGCGCCGCGCTCGTCGCGCAGGCGCTAGCGGGGACGGATCGGCAGCGGGACGGGCGGTCGATCTCGATCCGGCTCTGCCGCGTCGACGACCATCCGGCTCTCAAGCGCCTCGCGGAACTGGAGAGCCGCCAGCTCCCCGGCGGCTCGTTCGTGATCGGCGAGATCGACGGTGTTGTCTCGGCCGCCTGGCCGCTGGACGAGGACGCGCCCGCGCTCGCCGACCCCTTCCTCCATACGGAGCAGCTCGTCTCGCTGCTGGCTCTGCGCGCCGCGCAGCTTCGTCGCGCCGAGCGGCGCCGGGTGCCGCGCCTCCGCCGGCGGACGGCCGAGGCCTAGAGCCTTCGCCCCAACCGAACGAAAACGCCCGCCTGAGCGGGCGTTTTTCATGGAGCCAGCCGGGCTCGAACCGGCGACCTTCGCGCTGCCAGCGCGACGCTCTCCCAGCTGAGCTATGGCCCCTGGGGTGCCTGGATTGTAGCGGGTCGGATTTTCGCCCGCGACGCGGCGCGATGCCGCGCCGACGCCGAGGGGATGCTAGCCCGCGGCCGCTTCGACAGCGACCGAGGGCACGTCGCCCCACAGCTCGTCGAGGCGGTAGAACGCGCGCTGCTCCGGCGTGAAGACGTGCAGGACGACGTCGAGGTAGTCGGCGATGATCCAGGACGCCTCGCGCTCGCCGTCGACGGAACGCGGGACCAGGCGCCCCTCGCGCTTCAGCGTCTCGCGGACCTCGTCCCAGATCGCCTTGGTCTGGCGCGAGTTGCGGCCCGTGGCGACGACGAAGAAGTCGGTGTAGGAGCACACCGGCCGCATGTCGAGGATGACGACGTCGCTCGCGAGCTTCTCCTGGGCGAGGGCCGCGATTCGCTTGGCCTGATCAATCGTTTCCAACCACTCCTCACTTTACCCGCCCGCACAGGCGATAGAGGCGTCGCGCCTCGATTTCTCGCGCGACGGCGTCCGGGACGAGTCCCTCGATCGAGCCGCCCGCCGCCACGCGTGCCCGTAGGGCGCGGGAGGAGATCGGCAGCTCGGGGATCTCGAAGAAGAGGACGCGCTCGGGCTGCGAGACCTGCTCCAGCACCGAATGGAGCGCGTCCGGCGGGACGCCGGGGCGCGTCGCGACGCCGAGCCGCGCGTGCTCGAGCACGGCCCCGGGGTCGTGCCAGCCCGGAAAGTCGCGAAACTGATCGGCGCCCATCAGGAAGATCACCGCGCCGTCGCGCCGCTCTGCCTCGCGCACCGTCACGTCGGTCGTCGAATCCTCAACCTCGATCTCGTTCCCGGGGAAGGCGGCGCGGGCGAGGGCGAGCCGGTCCTGGAGGGGCGTGAGCACCGCCTTGTGGCGCGGACTCGCGGCGACGAGGATGACGACTCGATCCAGGCCCAGCGCGTCCCGGGCCGCCTCAACGAGCGCGACGTGACCGTTGTGCGGCGGGTCGAACGAGGAGCCGAAGAGCCCGACTACTCCCACGGAGTCACTCCCACTCGAGCGTCTCGCCCTCGACCTCGACCTCCGTGCCCCTCTTGATCCCGATCGCCCGCAGCGCCGCCTCGAGCTCCTCCTCCGACGCGCTGCCCGTGATCCGGAAGCCGCGGTCGGTGCGATAGATCCGGAACCGCCGCCGCGCCGGCTGCGGCCGGTAGACGAGGAAGTCCGCCAGCCCGTCGTCGTCCCCGACCGGCTGCTCGCCGGGCTCCGGGCAGATCGAGAAGAGCGCCCGCCTGAAGTCGTCGACGCCCTCCCCCGTCGCCGCCGACAGCTGGAAGACGCGGACGATGCGCGGGTCGTCGAGCTCGAATCGCTGGGGCTCCGGCAGCAGGTCGAGCTTGTTCAGCACGACCACCTGGGGGAGCTCGTCGAGCCCGGCTCCGTACAGGTGCAGCTCCTGGTCGATCGTCTCGAACTGCTCCTCCGGGTCGGCGACGGCCGCGTCGATCACGTGCACGAGCAGACGGGCGCGCTCGAGGTGGGCGAGGAACTCGTGGCCAAGGCCGACGCCCTGGCTCGCGCCCTCGATCAGGCCCGGCACGTCCGCGACGACGAGCTGCCGCCCGTCCGGTGCGTCGACGGTGCCGAGGATCGGCTGGAGGGTGGTGAACGGATAGCTCGCGACCTTCGGCCGCGCGTTCGAGATCCGGGTCAGCAGCGACGACTTCCCGGCGTTCGGCAGCCCGACGAGCGCCGCGTCCGCGAGCAGCTTCAGGTGCAGCTCGAGCTCCGCCTCCTCGCCCGGGTCGCCGACCTCGGCGAAGCGCGGCGCCTGGCGTGTCGGCGTCGCAAAGCGCGCGTTGCCCTTGCCGCCCGCGCCGCCGCGCGCGATGACGACGCGCACTCCCGGCCGCGCCAGGTCCGCGATCTGCCGTCCGTCCTCGCCGAGCACCTCGGTGCCGACAGGGACGCGCAGCTCGACGTCGCCGCCGTCGGCTCCGTGCTTGCGCGAGCCGCGCCCCGGGCCGCCCCGCTCCGCCTTGTAGGTGCGGGGCGCCCTGTAGCGCGAGAGATCCCGGAGGTCGGGATCCGCGACGAGCACGACGTCGCCGCCGCGACCGCCGTCGCCGCCGTCCGGACCGCCCCTGGGGACGAACTTCTCGCGGCGAAAGCTCAGCCCGCCGTCGCCGCCCCGCCCGGCCTGGACGTGCAGCCGGGCCCGGTCGTGGAACACCGTGTTGCCTAGGCGTCGACGATCTCGACGAAGCGGCGGTCGCCGCTGGTGCGGAACGAGAGCACGCCGTCGCGCAGCGCGAAGATGGTGTCGTCCCTGCCGATCCCGGCTCCGGGGCCGGGGCGGAACCGCGTCCCGCGCTGGCGGACGATGATGTTGCCGGCCCTGACGCTCTGGCCCGCGAACATCTTCACCCCGAGGAACTGCGGGTTCGAGTCGCGGCCGTTCTTCGAGGAGCCGAGGCCCTTCTTGTGTGCCATCTAGTGATCCTCCTTCGCCGCGAGCGCGGACTCGAGCGCGGAGATCGCGCCCTTGCGCTTCGCGTGCCCCTGCTCGTACTCCAGCGCCGCCTCGAGCATCGGGCGGTTCCAGCTCTTGGCGCCCTCGTGGATCTCGGCGACGGTCATGTCGGCGTAGCCGGACGGCATGCCCTTCGGGGCTTCGTCGGGCTTGGCAGCGGTCTGCTCGGTTGCCTTCTCGACAGCCGGCTGCTTCTCGGCCTTGGCCGCGGACTTCTTCGCCGCGCCCTTGCCGATCGACTCGATCTGGATCGTCGACAGGGAGGCGCGGAAGCCGTTGTGGCGCTTGTAGCCCGTGCGGCGGCGGTACTTGCCGATGCGCACCTTCTCGCCCTTGAGGTTCTCGAGCACGCGCGCCGTCACCGTGACGCCGGACGGCTGCAGCTCGGCCGCCCCGTCGCCGCCCATGAAGAGGATCTCCGGCGAGAACGTCTGCCCGGGCTCCGTCGCAAGGCGGTCGACCGTCAAGGTCTGGCCCTCCTTGACCACGTACTGCTTGCCGCCGAGTGTGATGATCGCGTAGCTCATGAGCCTGAGTTCGAGAAGCGTGATTTAGACGTGCAAAACGCGGGCGCATGCCCGCGACCGGCGCAGTCTAGCGATTCCTGCTGCGTTCCGCCCGCTCGAAATCGTCGATCCACTGCGACATCGGCACGTATCCAGGAACGTCGTCCGCAGCCTCGCCCGGATCGTCGCTCTCATCGGGCTCCGCTTCCGCCTCTGGGGTGGCCTGGGGCTCCGACTCGGCCGCCGGCTCCGCCTCCGCCGGCTCGACCTCTGCCGGCTCGACGTCTGCCGACTCGATGTCGAGCGGCTCGATCTGTGCCGACTCGAGCTCTCCCGATTGGGGGCTCACGGGCGCTCCGTCGCCCAGCTCCTCGCCGTTCTCGGACACGGAGGCCGGCTTCTTCTTGCGGTTCCGGCCGCCGCGGGAGCCGCGACGCGTCTTCTTGCGCGGCTTCGGCTCGGTCCCGTTCTCTGAGGACTCTCCCTCGACCAGCTCAACCGCAGGCGCCGCCTCGGCCGGCGGCTCCTCGCCGGCCACGGGCGCGTCCTCACGACCGAGCGCGTCGTCGGGCAGGTGGATGCGCGGTGCCGCGGCCTCGCGCGTCTCCTTTGCGGGCGCCTCGTCCACGGTCGCGACGGCCTCCTCACCGGCCTCGACCGCGGCGTCATCGGCCGGCTTCTTCTTCCGCCGCCGGCCGCCGCGCGAGCCGCGCCGCGTCCGCTTCTTCGGCGCTGTGCCTTCGGCGGCCTCGCCCTCCTCGGCGACTGCCTCGAGGTCGTCATCGTCCTCGGGTTCTTCGTCCTCGGGCTCGTCGTCCTCGAGCTCTGGCTCGTCCTCCAGCTCCTCCTCCTCCAGCTGGAGCTCCTCGGCCTCCACCTCCACCTCTGCCTTCGGCGCAGCTCCACTGTCGGCCTTACTGTCGGCCTTCTTCCGCGGAGCGCGCGTCGGCTTCTCCGCCTCGGCCTCGGCCGTGATCGGCTCGTCGTCCTTCGCGATCGGCTGCACGAGCTCCCCGTACGCCTGGCCGTCGAGGACGCGCACGATCCGCACCTTCATCTTCTTCCCGACGAGCTTCGCCGCGCCGCCGACGTTGACGTCGAGGTCGTCGATCTTCGCGACGCCCGCCTCGGGGTCGTGGAGGCCGACCTCGACGAGCTTCAACTCCAGCTCGGCGCCCTCCGCAACCGGCGCCTGCGGCTGCAGCTTCGCGAGGGTTCCCTGCTCGAGCACCAGGAAGTGGTCGAGATGGACGTCCTCCTTCCCGACGACGAAGAACCGCTTCTTCGTCAGCTCCTCGATCTCGACCAGGCGCGATGCGCCGGGGCCGACGAGCAGCGCCGCGATCCGGGCGTTCAGCTCGGCCCGGAACGCCTTGGCGCGCGAGCCGGGGGCCGCCAGCGCGCGCAGCTTCCGCTCGATCTCGATCGCCGTCGTGCGCTCGGAGCGGACGATCCCGTCTCCGCCGCAGGTCGGGCACTTCCGCGTCATCACCTCACGCGGTCCGTCCGTGACGTTCTGTCTCGTCATCTCGACGAGGCCGAGCGGCGAGATCTCGACGACGTACGTCTTCGTCCGGTCGCGCTCCAGCTCGGTACGGAGCGCCTCCTCGACGGAGGCGCGGTTCTTCGGGTTCGCCATGTCGATGAAGTCGATGACGATGATCCCGCCCACGTCGCGCAGGCGCAGCTGGCGGACGACCTCCTTGACCGCCTCGAGATTGTTCTTCGTGATGGTGTCCTCGAGCCGGCCACTCGAGCTCTTCGAGCGCGAGCCCACGAAGCGCCCCGTGTTGACGTCGATGACCGTAAACGCCTCGGCGTAGTCGAAGACGAGGTACCCGCCCGACGGTAGGTCGACCCGGCGGGAGAGCGTCGACTCGATCTCGGCCTGGACGCCGAACGCGTCGAAGAGCGGCTCGCGCTCCTTGTAGCGGACGACCCGCTCGACCATGTGCGGCGAGGTCTTCTTCAGGTAGCCGACGATCCGCTTGAACGCGCGGTCGTTGTCGACGAGCGCCCGCACGAAGTCGCCGGTGAAGAGGTCGCGCGTGACGCGAAGCGGCAGCTCGGCCTCCTGGTAGACGAGCGTCGGCGCCTTCGTGGCCTTGGCCCGCGCCTCGATCGACTTCCAGAGCCGCTGCAGGAAGACGAGATCGCGCTCCACGTCCTCGGCAGAGGCGCCCTCGGCTGCGGTCCGGACGATGATTCCGCCCTTCGGCTGCGGCTTGATCGCCTTGACGATCTCCTTCAGGCGGACCCGTTCGTCGTCCTCGAGCCGGCGCGAGACGCCGAGCCCGTCGCCGTGCGGCTGGTAGACGACGAAACGCCCCGGGAGCGAGATCTCGGTCGTCAGCCGCGCGCCCTTCGTCTTCATCGGGTCCTTGACCGCCTGGACGAGGACGTCCTGGCCGCGCGAGATCAGATCCTGGATCTTGCGCGCGCCTCTGCGGCCCTCGAGCTCCGGGCCGACGATCTCGTCCACGTAGAGGAAGCCGTTCTTCTCGAGGCCGATCTCGACGAACGCGGCCTCCATGCCGGGCAGCACGTTGTCGACGACGCCCTTGTAGATGTTGCCGGCGATCGAGCGCTTCTCGGGCCGTTCGAGGTAGACCTCGGCGACGCGGTCGTCCTCGAGGACCGCGACCCGGCGCTCGCCCGCGTCGATCGAGACCAGCAGCTCGCGCTTGGCCTGAGGCAGCGGCGCGCGCTTCTGAGGGGTGCGGCGGCGCTGCTGCGGCCGCTCGCGCCGCTTCGCGTCCTTCCTCGCCGTCTCCCGCTTCTCGGCCCGCTGGGACTTCTCCGCAGGCTGCTTCTTCGCGGACGGCCGGGCAGGCCCGGCCGGCTGCTCGAGGACGGCGGTCGCGGCGCGGTCGGGGGCCGCCTCGGCGCCCGTGCCGCGAGCGCCGTTCGACCCGGCAGGCTTCTTGCGGCCGCGTCCTCCGCGTGATCCTCGGCGGCGGGGCTTCTTCTGGGTCTCGTCGTCGCCGGCCTCGACGGCCGGCGGCGTGTGGATTACAGGCTGGGACTGCTCTTCGATGACGGCGGGAGCGGCGGCCTGCTCAGGCGCCTGCTCTCCGCCCTTCTTGCGTCGGAACCAAGGGAGTGGCAAACGGAACTCCTAGCGTCGTGATGCGCGCGCGGACGCAGCCCGGGGGCCCGGCGCGAGGCAGCGCGCAGCGTGTTTTCAGGATGGAACATCTGTACGCAGCGTAGCAGGGCTCCCGGAGAAGTCGGCCTGAATCGCCGTGACCCCGGCGGACGGGGTCGTCCACGGGCCCTACGAGGTGCGTCAGGCGGCGGCGGGGCGGAGCCTCGCGCGGCGGGCGCGGATCGCGCGCAGGCGCTGGTTCAGCCGGGCCCACGCCCACGGCTCGACCTCGACGTACCGCGCGGCCGACTGGCCGCGCGTCGACTCGAGGTACTCGAACCAGGCATCCGCTTCTTCGATCATCAGGAGCTCTTCGGCTTCGTGGTTCAGCACGGCCACTCACCTCCAGTCGGATGGCGAGAGCCTAGGTCCTGGACCGGACGGAGTGCTCCTGCCGAGCCTCGAAGTACCGCACCGCAGCCTCGCCGATGGCACGGGTGCCCGTGTACGCCACCGCCCCCTTGAGGGCCCAGCCCGCCACGGGGACGACGTCGAGCAGCTGGCGCGCGATTGCGCGGAAGCCGAGTCCCGCGCCGACGACGCCCAGCAGCTCGATCGCGCGCTCGCGGTCCATCTCGAGCCCCTGGGCGTGAGCGAGCCGCAGGACGAGCCGCGCCTGCAGCACGGTCAGCACCGGCAGGTCGACGCTGGGGACGATGGTGACCGCGCCGATCCACCCCGCCCGCCGCGCGAAAGTCCGGATCAGATGCTCGTGAACGGCGGGCCGGAAGACCGGCAGGCGCCGCGCGAGCCCCGTCCCGGCCTCGCCCACGCGGTGCGTCACAGCGGCCGCGATCTCCTGGACGGGAAAGGTCGACCCCGCCCCGACGTAGACGATGTCCGTCTCCAGCACGTAGGGGACGTGCTCGACGCCCGGACGCGTCACGCAGACGATCGGGACGCGGGCGCGGTCGGCGGCGCGGAGCGCCTTCACGTCGTCCTTCGTCGGCTCGCCGGGGAGGACGTACACCAGGGCGAGCGAGCCCTCGAGCGGCTCGTTCTCCCGCACGGCGCCCGGCTCGCCGCCCGCTCGGAGCTCCTTCGCGAGGAGCGGCACGAGCGAGGACGCGCCGGCCACGAGCAGCGGCTTGTCGTCCTCCGCCGTGGCACGGAGCTCGCGGACGAGCGAGATCACCATTCCCGGCCTGATGGGCAGCCTCTTGGTCGCCATCAGCGCCTCGCCGCCCGCGGGACTGCGCGCCGGCGCGCGTGGACGGAGAGCAGCAAGCCGATCGCGAGCAGGTTCGTGACCATGGCCGACCCACCGTACGACACGAACGGCAGCGGGATGCCGGTGATCGGCGCGATCCCCATGGTCATGCCGGCGTTGACGAAGATCTGGAAGAGGAACATGCAGACGATCGCGCCGGCGAGGATCGCACCGAAGAGGTCGCGCGAGGCTGCGATCACCTTCAGTCCGCGCCAGATCACGAGCAGGTAGAGGAGCAGGAGGATCGAGAGGCCGACAAAGCCGCGCTGCTCGCCGAAGGAGGCGAAGACGAAGTCCGTGCGCGCCTCGGGCAGGTAGTTGAGGCTCGTCTGCGTCGCACCGGAGACGCCGCGGCCGCGCAGCTCGCCGGCGCCGAGGGTCGTGATCGACTGCGAGATGTTGTACGTCGACCCGCGCGGATCGGAGTCCGGGTGCAGGAAGCCCGTCAGGCGATCCTTCTGGTACGGCTTCAGCACCGGCGTGCCCACGGCCGGAAGCGCCCAGAGGACGAGCAGCGAGAGCGTCAGCGCCAGCCCCGCCAGGAGCGCGAGGTGCGACCACCGGACCCCCGCGATGAAGAGCGCGGCGGCGGTGACAGCGGCGTAGACGAGCGCGGTGCCGATGTCCGGCTGCACGAAGACCAGGAAGAGCGGCAGAGCGGCGAGGCCCACCGCGCCGGCGACGGTCCGGAGCTCGCCGATGCGCTTGCCGCGGTCGGCCAGGAACGCGGCCAGCGCCAGCGCGAGGAAGACCTTGCCGAACTCGGACGGCTGAAAGAGGAAAGGCCCGATGTCGATCCACCGCTTCGAGCCGCGCGTCGCGGCGCCCTGGAGCAGGACGAGCAGCATGACCACGATCGTGCCGCCGTAGAGCAGGCGCTTCGCCCGCCGGAGCCGGTCCGGGTCGATCGCGATCGCGGCCAGGGCGAGCAGCGCTCCTGCGATCGCATTGGCAGCCTGGCGGCTGACGGCGCTGCCGGCCTCCTGGTTGAGCGTGACGCCGTGCAGCGCCCAGAGCCCGTACCCCACGAGCGCGACCGCAGCGCCGATCAGCAGCCAGTCGAGGCGGCGCAGGAACGACGCCACACCGGCGGCGTCCGCGGCGGCGCGCGGCCGGAGCCCCCTCGCACGAGTGTCTACAGCTTCGAGTGCCATGGCCTAGTCGCTCAAGTGGCTCGTGATCCGGTTGTTCTGCTTGCCGAAGTACTCCTCGAAGACGCTCAGCGCCGCCGGGGCTGCGGCGACGCCGCCGTGGCCGCCGTTCTCGATCACGGCGCAGACGACGATCGACGGCGTGTCGCCGGCGCCCGAGGGCCCGTACCCGCACCACCACGCCTGGTCCTCCTGGTGGCCGGCGGGATAGCCCGGCAGCGGCACGACCTTCTCCGCGGTGCCCGTCTTGCCGGAGATCGGGACTGGAAAGTTCGCGAAGACGCCGGACGAGGTCCCGATCGACGCGTGGGTCGCCTCGTAGAGACCGTCCTTGACCGCCTGCAGCGCCCCCGCGTCGACGCCCACGGGCCGTGGCGGCGCGGCGCCGAAGCGGCGGAGCACGCGGCTCGGCCGGCCGCCCATGCCCTGCTGCTCGACGTCCTCTACGACGTGCGGCGTCACGAGCTTGCCGCCGTTCGCGACGAGCGCGTAGAAGCGCGCCATCTGCATGGGCGTGACGGCGACGTCCTTCTGGCCGATGGCGAGCTGGATCGAGTCGCCCGGCTTCCAGAGCCGGTCGATCTCCCAGCAGCAGGGATCGGTCTTCTTCGTGAACCTTTCCTGCCGCCACTCGGGCGTCGGCAGGAGGCCCGACGTCTCCGGGCCTACGTCGACGCCGCTCGGCTCCCCGAAGCCGAAGCGGCTCGCCCAAGCCTGGAACGGGTGCCCGCGGTCGGACGGCAGCGAGTAGAAGCGGTTTCCCACCTGGTAGAAGTAGGTGTCGCACGACGCGGCCAACGCGGTGCGCAGGTCCATCCCCTGGCTCAAGTAGGGGTTCCAGTTCTTGAACACCTGGCCGCCCTTGTCGTCCGGCGACGTGTAGGTCGGCGAGCAGAGCAGCGTGTCGTACGGGTTGAGCAGGTTCTCCTGCATCGCCGCGATCGCCGTCACCGGCTTGAACGTCGAGCCGGGCGGATAGATCCCCTGCAGGACGCGGTTCAGCGTCGGGTAGTTCGCCGCCTTCGCCGCCGCGGGGTCGAGCAGCGTCTTCAGCTTCGAGCGGTCCCGCGAGACGTAGACGCTGGGCTGGTAGGTCGGGTTCGACGCCATGGCGAGCACGGCCCCGTCGCGCGGGTCGAGCGCGACGATCGCGCCGCCGTTCGCGGCCCACTTGCCGTCGGCGTGCGCGAGCCGGATCCCCTCCAGGAGCGCCCGCTCGGCCGCGCGCTGGAGCTCGATGTCGAGCGTCAGCCGGATCGCCGTGCCCGGGCGCGGCAGCTGCCTGGGCTCCAGCTCGCTCTGCGGACGCCCCAGCGAGTCGACACGCAGCTGGGAGAGGCCGTCGCGCCCGCGCAGGTACTGGTCGTACGTCGACTCCACGCCGGCCTGGCCGATCGTGTCGCCGAGCGCGTAGCCGTCGTGCTTCAGCTGCTTGAGCTGCTCCTCGGAGATCTCGCCGACGTAGCCGAGGACCTGCGCCGCGAGCGACTGGTAGCGGTAGTGCCGGAGGTAGTTGTCGACGATCGTCACGCCCGGGAACTCGTCCTGGCGCTCGCTCAGGTACGTCACCTGGTCGTGGTGGACGCCGCGCTTGAGCGTGATCGGGGTCAACGGATCGCCCTTCCGCTCCTCGATGTCCTTCAGCATGTCGGGGACGCGCACGTCGAGCACCCTGGCCAGCCGGCGCAGCTCGGCCCGCTGCGCGGGCCACGTCTTCGGCAGGTCGGACGGCCAGAGCTGGACGGCCGTGCCGGCCACGTTGCCGACGAGCACGCGTCCGCGCCGGTCGAGGATCGCCCCGCGCGGCGCCTCGACCCGGAGCAGGCGCAGCTGGTTGTTCTGGGCCTCCTTCAAGTAGGACGAGCCGGCGAGCACCTGCAGCGCCCAGAGGCGGAGAAAGAGGATCGCGAAGACGGCGAGCGCGAGCGCGCCGAGGATCGCGATGCGCAGCGCGAGCTGTGGCGTCAGCCGGTACGGCTCGGATGTCCGTGGGTCGGGCGGCAGGAACCGGCGGGACGACGTGCTAGCCAAGGAGCCGCACCTCCCGCACCCGGTCGGAGAGCTCCGGAGGCGGGAAGAGCCTGCGGCAGAGCGCGTAGACGGGCACCGTCAGCACGAGGTTCAGGATCAGCTCGGCCGGCAGCGAGTCGACGAGCGCGATCCGGGCCGGCGCGGGCTCACCGAGGAAGAAGTGAAGCGCCAGGCTGCCGATTGCGTAGAGGATCGTCACGACCCCGACGGAGAGGAAGGGCGCGTGCGCCCGGTCGCGCGCGGTCGTCTCGCCGTAGCGCCCGATCCAGAAGCCCGCGGCGGTGAGCAGCAGCGACGTGAAGCCGAGCGTCCCGAGCGTGGCCGTGTCGTAGACGAGCCCGGCCCAGAAGCCCGCGACGGCGCCGAAGACGGAGCCGCGCAGGAGCGCGATGCAGAGCAGCACGACGAGCGGCAGGTCGACGGAGCCGCCGAGCACCGTCAGCGCCGAGAAGATGCCGGTCTGCGCCAGCACGGCGACGAACAGGAGCACCCCGGCCTTGAGCGCGTCGGTCACGGCAGCTTGGGGAGCGGCTTCTTCGGGACGAGGACGAGCACGGACTGCAGCGCGGTGTAATCGACCGACGGCTCGATCTGGATCTGCTTGAACGGCTGCGTGTCGCTGTCGCCGACGCTCGAGACGACGCCGATCTGGATCCCGCGCGGGTAGAGCGAGGGCAGCTTGCCCCGCCCGGGAGAGCCGGAGGTGACGATCACGTCGCCGCGGCTGACGAACTTCGACTTCGGCACGCGGTCGAGGATCAGCGCGTCCGCTCCGCCCTGGCCGTGCTGGACGATCCCGGACGTGCTGGGGTCGGTCAGCACCGACGCCGCGGCGGCGCTGTTCGGGTCGGTGAGCAGAGTGACGCGCGCGACGCCGCCGAAGACCCGAGTCACCTGGCCCACCAGGCCGTCGGCGGTCACGACCGGGTCGCGCAGCTCGATGCCGTGGTCGGCTCCGGCCGCGATCACGATCTGCTGCTCGAAGCGGCTCGGCGGCTGTGCGAGCACGCGGGCCGCGACGACGTCGAAGTCCCGTGAGAGCTTCTGGTAGGACGGCGAGTCGACGTAGCCGAGCTGCCGCTTCAGGTCCGCGTTCTCCTGGAGCGCGGACTCGTTCGCGATCACCTGACGCTCGAGGTCGGAGACCTGCCGCTTCAGCTTTTGGTTCTCCGATTTCGCCCCGAGCACGTCGCCCGTCCACCCCGCCGCGTCGCGGAACGGCCGCGAGATGCGCTCGGCGCCGACCTCGAACGGACGCAGGACCGCCGCACCGAACCCCTGGACGCCGTGCGCCGAGCCGCGGAAGGAGACGGTGATCAGCCCGAGCGCGAGCACGACGAGGACGCCCACGACAATCCGGCGCTTGACGGCGCTGGAGCGATTCGAGGGGTATCCGGAGGGAGCGGAACGCTGGACGGACGAGCCCAGGACCGCAAGGCGGACAGTCCGGTTACGAGGCACGAGCTACCGGAGTGTAGCGGCGGCAGAGGAGAACCTCCCGGCCGCGCAGCGGCCTGTTCGCGCACGCGAACCGGTTGGAGGGGGTCTGGGGGAACCGGGAGGTTCCCCCAGAGGCCCCGCGTCAGCTCTTCGAGAAGAAGTCGACGTAGTGACCGAGGACCGCGTCCCAGCCCTTGTTGTAGCCGTCGTAGCCGCCGCCCTCCTCCTCGCCGTAGGCCTCCCAGCCGCTGTGGGTCAGCTCGACGCGGGTCCCGGAGCCGTCCGCCGTGAAGACGACCTCGACCTCGGTGGTCGGCTTTTCCGGGTTGACGCGCCAGCGCAGAAGCAGCCTCGACGGGGGCTCGTAGGCCAGGACGTCGTACCACGCTTGCAGCTCGCCGTCGACGAGCTCGCCGTTGACGCCGCCCTCGCGCCACTCGAGCTGCAGCTCGGGCTTCGCCTTGCCCTCGATCGAGTGTGTGTCGAATGGCCACCAGTCGGCCACGCGGTCCGTAAAGACCTCGAACGCGCGCTCCACCGGCGCGTCGACGTGCAGCGTCTTGCGGATCGTCAGATCCGATTGCATCACCATCATGCCTCTCTTTCCGCCGCCGCCTTGAAGTCGGCGAGCATCTGATCCCAGAACTGGTCGAAGTAGGTGCGCAGCTCGAGCAGCCCGCCCGGGTTCAGGCTGTAGATCCGCCGCGTTCCCTCGCGGCGTTCCGTCACGAGGCTCGCCTCCTTCAACACGCGCAGGTGCTGTGACACGGCAGGCCGTGAGACGGGCAGCCCCTCGGCGAGCTCGCCGACGGACCGGGGCCCACGGCGCAGGCGCTCGAAGATCGCCCGCCGCGTCGGATCGCCCAGCGCATCCATGGCAGTTGCGTAAGCCATGACTTACGTAAGTGTGAACTTACGTTACACACGTGTCAAGGCTTGACGTCCGGCTCTCCGCGGACATCGCGTCGAGGGCGTGAATCCAGAGCTCGCCCCAGGGCGAGCTCGGCAGCACCTCGAGCACGCGGAAGCCGAGCTTCTGCATGACGCGGCGCGACGCGACGTTCGCGGGCAGGCTGATCGAGACCAGGCGCCGGTAGGCAAGCGGTCCGAACGCCCACGCGACGCAGGCGGCGCCGGCCTCGGTCGCCAGGCCGCGCCCCCACCAGGCCGGGTCGATCGCCCAGCCGACCTCCGGATCGTCGGCCCAGATGCGGTGGAACGCGACGCCGCTGCGCCCGACGAGCGAACCGGTTCCCCGGTCCTCCAGCGCGAGGATCCCGAAGCCGTGCCGCCGCCAGTGCGACTCGTAGCGCTCGATGTTCTCGCTGGCCGGCCGCGGCTCGCCGAGATAGCGCTGGAAGTCCGGATCGGCGCTCCAGCGGTCGAGCGCCGCCGCGTCCTCCGAGCGGAAGCGCCGGAGCACGAGGCGATCCGTCTCGAGGATCAGCGGCGGCCGTTGCGCGAGCGAGCGCGCGCCGAGCGGTGGATGGCCTCGAACTCCTCGAGGCTGCGGCCCGAGCCGACGGCGACGCACGTCAGCGGCGACTCGGCGAGGTGCACAGGCATATGCGTCTCGTCGCGCAGGCGCTCGTCGAGATGCTGCAGCAGCGCGCCGCCGCCGGCCAGCACGATGCCGCGGTCCATGATGTCCGCGGCAAGCTCCGGCGGCGTCTTGTCGAGCGTCGACTTGATCGCGTCGATGATCTGGCTGACCGGCTCCTCGAGCGCGTGCCGCACCTCCTCGCTCGAGAGGATGATCGTCTTCGGCAGGCCGCTGAGCATGTCGCGCCCACGCACCTCGGCCTGCACCTCCTCCTTCATGGCGAAGGCGGAGCCGACCTCGAGCTTGATCTCCTCGGCGGTCTGGTTCCCGATCAGCAGCTTGTAGTCCCGTTTGATGTGGTTGATGATCGCCTCGTCCATCTCGTCGCCGCCCACGCGCAGCGACTGCGAGACGACGATCCCGCCGAGAGAGATGACGGCGACCTCGGTCGTGCCGCCGCCGATGTCGACGATCATGTTCCCCGTCGGCTCGGCGACCGGGAGCCCGGCGCCGATCGCGGCGGCCATCGGCTCCTCGATCAGGTACGCCTGCCGCGCGCCGGCGGAGAGCGTCGCCTCCTCGACCGCGCGCTTCTCCACCCCCGTCACCCCGGAGGGCACGCAGACGACCACGCGCGGATGCGCGAAGCGATGCTGGTGCACTTTCTGGATGAAGTGCCGGAGCATCTGCTCGGTGACGTCGAAGTCGGCAATCACACCGTCCTTCAACGGACGAATAGCCTGGATCGTCCCCGGCGTCCGGCCGAGCATGCGCTTCGCCTCCAGCCCGACCGCATGCACCTCGTTCGTGCGCGAGTCGATCGCGACGACCGACGGCTCCGAGAGCACGATTCCGCGCCCGCGCACGTAGACGAGCGTGTTCGCGGTGCCGAGGTCGACCGCCATGTCGCGCCCGCCGAAGCCGGTGAGGTAGCTGAAGATGCCCATCGCTGACGCGAGGGACTCTAGCTAGCCGGCGCCGAAGGCGTCCTTCCGCGAAGCGGAACGGTGGAGGGGCGCGGGGGGACCGGGAGGTCCCGCGTCGAGCGCCTACCCGAACCCGTACGCGCCCGCAAACCGTGTGGCGAGCAGGCGCACGAGTAGCGCGGCCGGGAGGCCGACCACGTTCAGGTAGTCGCCCTCGATCCGCTCGACGAGCGACGCGCCGCGACCCTGGATCGCGTAGGCGCCGGCCCGCCCCTGCCACTCATCGGTGGCCAGGTACCACGCGAGGTCGCGCGGCGTGAGCGCGCGAAAGGTGACGAGAGTCGTCTCCGAATGCACCTCCTCCCAGGCGAAGGTGCGCAGGCAGATGCCGGAGATCACCTCGTGCGTCCTTCCCGAGAGGGTCTCCAGCATCCGCTCCGCGTCCGCGTAATCGCACGGCTTCCCGAGCACAGCGCCGTCGCAGCGCACGATCGTGTCGACACCGATCACGGGACGCTCGTCGCCCGTGTCCACGGAGCGCGCCTTGCCGACCGCGTGCTCGACAGGGTCGTCGCCGGCCTCCTCGTAGTCCGGGGCGACGAGGTCGAACGGGATCCCGAGCTGGTGGAGGATCGCGCTCCGCTGCGGGGACGTGGAGGCGAGCACGAGCGGCGGCGTAGGAGGAACGCTCACGCGCGCCCCTTCATGCCAGCTTGCGCGCGCGCCAGATCTCCTCGACCGGCCACTTGCGCGACCACTCGGGATCGGCAAGGCCGTGCACGTTGCGCGTCGCGCCTTCCGGCGCACGCACCTCGATCAGGTCGACGACGTCGAGGCCGTTCGCGCGCAGCAGGCGGATCCACGCGCCGTAGCCGAGGTAGAAGTTGACCGAGCCGTTCGGCCAGTCGTGGCGGGGCTCGGAGAAGTACGTCCGCTCGAACCGCGTCGTCACCGGCGCGTCGTCGTCGTCCGGGAAGCACAGCACCTGGATGCGGCCGTTGACGAGGAACACGAGCTCGCCGCCGGGGCGCAGCAGCCGCCCGGCCTCCGGGACCCACCTGTAGGGGTCGGCCCAGATCGAGGCGCCGTACTCGGAGAGCGCCAGGTCGAAAGACTCGTCCGGCAGCGGCACCGACTCCGCGCTCTCGAGGAGCAGCGGGAACTCGAGCCCGTGCTTCGCCTGCATCGCACGCGCCGTGTCCAGCTGTGCGGGCGTGACGTCGACGCCGACGGGGCGCGCGCCGCGGCGGGCGAGCCAGGCGGAGAAGTAGGCCGTGCCGCAGCCGAGCTCGATCACGTCCTTGCCGTCGACGTCCGGGAGCGCATGGAGCTCCGCCTCGGGCACGCCGTAGACCCCCCAGGTGATCTCCTCCTCCGCCCAGTTGCGCTCGGCCGAGGTCGCATACTGCGGCGCGAGCGACGTCCAGTATCGGCGGTTCGCGTCGACGTGCCCGCTCAACGCTTGCGCACCTTCCAGATCTGCTCCATCGGATAGTCGCGGGCCCACTCGCGGTCGTAGTCGTCGCGGTACGTGGACGTCGCGTCCGCGGCTGGGCGGATCTCGACGAGGTCCACGATCTGCAGGCCGTTCGCGCGGAACAGCCGGATCCAGTCGCCGTAGCCGAGCATGAACGTCACGTTCTCGGCGTCCTCGTGGCGATGCATGCCGAAGTAGGGCGTCAGCAGCTCGCGCTCCGGCCGCTGCGCCTCGTCGGAGTAGGCGCACCACTCGATCGCGGTGCCGCCGCTGAAGACGAGCTCGCCGCCGGGGCGGAGGACGCGAGCTGCCTCCGGGATCACAGCGTGGGGATCGGCGAAGGTCGTCGCGCCCCAGTCGCAGACGACGAGGTCGAAGCGCTCGTCCTCGAACGGCAGCTCCTCGGCGCTTGCCTCGATCGTCGGGAAGCTCACCTGTGCGCGGGCCAGCTGCTCCGCGGCGATGTCGACGCCGATCATCCGTGCGCCGCGGTCGGCGAGCGTCTGCCCGAACTGACCTGCGCCGCAGCCGAGCTCGAGCACGTCCTTGCCGTCCACGGCGCCGAGGACGCCGAGCTGCGCATCCGGGATCTGCCAGACACCCCAGCGCGTCTCGCCGCGGTCGATGTGGCCCCGGTGGGACTCCTGGTACTCGGCCGAGTAGCTGTTCCAGAAGGCGCGGTTCCGCTCGGTGTCGCTAGACACCGTCGGGAAACCAGAGACCGATCTCGCGCTCGGCCGACTCGGGCGAGTCGGAGCCGTGCACGAGGTTGTTCGGCATCGCGAGCGCGAACGAGCCGCGGAGCGAGCCGGGATCGGCGTCGGCCGGGTTCGTCGCGCCGATCGTCCTTCGTGCGGTCGCGATCGCGCCCTCGCCCTCGACCACGAACGCGAGCGTCGGGCCCGAGGTGATGAACTCGACGAGCTCGCCGAAGAACGGCTTCTCCGCGTGCTCGGCGTAGTGCTCCTCGCCGAGCGCCCGCGAGGCCGTGACGAGATGCGCCGCGAGGAGCGTGAACCCGCGGCGCTCGAAGCGCGCGAGGATCTCGCCCGAGAGCCCGCGCTCGACCGCGTCGGGCTTGGCGAGGATCAGGGTCCGCTCGACGGACATGTCCGGCCGCGAGACTAGCGGAACCGGTTGCTTACGACTCGGCGGTTCGTCGCCGCGTGCGCCGCGTCGGCAGCTCGACCGGCTCCGGATTCTCGATCGGCGTCTCGCAGTAGGGGCACACCTGCCAGAGCGCCTCGAGTGGCTGCTTGCAGTTGACGCAGGCCTGGCGGAGTTTCGTCGTGCAGACCGGACAGACGAGGAACGACGAGTCGACCTCGGCGCGGCAGACGGGACAGTGGAGGTCGCGGCCGCCGAGGCGCTTCTCGATCGCCTTGATCTCCAGCTCGCGCTCGCGGACGTCCTCCAGGTACTCCGGCGGCCGGAAGAGCATGTAGATGAACGCGCCGACGAACGGCGGCACGAGGCCCAGCACGGTGCTCATGTAGACGAGCCAGGGGTCCTCGATCCGCCGCTTCGCGTCCTTGTAGACCCAGAAGGCGATCGCCAGCCAGAAGACGACCACGAAGAAGATCGTCAGGTTCCGGATCACGAGCCACGTCCCGGAGTCGAAGAACTCGGAGAGGCCGCTGCCAGTGGCCGCCAGAGGGACCGTTGCGATCGTCACAGCAGAATCTTGCCCAAGATGTACCCCGCCGCGAACGCGAGCAGGACGAAGGCTGCCAGGAGGAAGATCGCGAACGCGAAGACCGAGATCCGTTCGCGGACTCGAGACCTGCTCCGTGGTCTACTCATCGCGGGCGAGATCGGCAAGGAGGTAGAGGCTGCCGGTGACGAGAACGGCTCCGTCGGGTCCGGCGAGCCGGCGGGCGCGGTCAAGAGCCATCCGAGGATCGGCGTCGTGCTCGACATGGTGGAAGTACGGTTCGGCACGCGAGGCCAGTTCCATTTCCGGCAGGGCACGCGAATTCGTCGAGGACGTCGCGATGAGCGTCGTGCCCACCGCGGTCAGCGCGCGCAGCATCGCGTCGACATTCTTGTCGGCGAGAATGGACGCCACGATCACGTAGTCGCTCCGCGTCGGCAGGCGGCCGAGCAGATAGCCGACTCCGGCGATGTTGTGGGCACCGTCCCAGAGCTCCAGCGGGTGGTCTCCGCGTCGCTCGAGCCGGCCCGGCACCTGGAGCTCCTCCGCGGCACGCGAGTCGACCGGCCGGCCCAGGAGCTCGGCCGCCGCGTGCACGGCGAGCCCGAGGTTGGACTGCGAGCCGAGGATCACCTTGCCGGCGCCGAGCTCGCGGGCGAGCTCCTGCCATTCCGGCTCGCCGAGCACCACCGACGAGCCCGGCTGGATCACCGCCAGCTTCTCTCGGGCGATCTCCTCGCGCGTCTCGCCGAGCACCTCGGTGTGGTCCCGGGCGACGTTCGTCAGCACCTGCACCGGCGAGCGGAGAACGTTCGTAGCGTCGAGACGCCCGCCGAGGCCGGCCTCGACGACAGCAGCGTCCACGCCCTGGGCGGCGAACTCGGCCAGCGCTGCCGCGGTGAGAGACTCGAACTGCGTCGCATCGAGGCGCTCCGCTTCCGGACGGATCCTGGCCGCAGCCCGTTCGAAGTCCGCGTGCTTGCCGTCGACCTGGATCCGCTCGCTCCAGCCGGTCACGTGCGGGGAGATCGTGGCCCCGACCTTCAGCCCTTCGGCGTGGAGAAGCGCAGCGGTCATGAGCGTCGTCGAGGTCTTCCCGTTCGTGCCGACGACGTGGACGGACGGATACGCGAGCTGCGGATCGCCGATCGCCGCGAGCAAGGCCCGCATCCGCTCGAGGCCGAAGCCGTCCTCGGGCCAGGGGCTCAGGCCCGCGATCCACAGGGTGGCCGAATCAGCCATGCCGGCCCCATGATGGTGCTGGTGTACCCCAGCACCGATGGCGGTGTGCACCTCCATCACCCGGCGAAAGGACACGTCCTCCGTACCAACTCCGGCGCGCAATGCGAACGAAAGCCGCCGGATCAGTCCGAGATGGCATCGAGCTCGCGACGGTAGCGCGCGAGCTTCGCCCGCTCCGCCTCCACCACCTCGGCCGGCGCATTGGCGGTGAATCGCTCGTTCGCAAGCATGCCCTCGGCGCGGGCGATCTCCCGCCGCAGCCGCTCGCGCTCGGCCTCGGCGTTGCCGTTCGCCTTCTGGCGCTCGGGCTTGACGACTGCGTCGAAGATCCGAGCCTCGTCGCCTTCGAGCTTCGCCGGGAGCACACCCGAGCGGCGGAACGTCGTCGCCGCCGACTGGACGGCGTCGAGCGCGCCCGCGTCGGACTCGTCACCCGGGGCGGGCCACGCCGCCGCGATCAGCCGGGTCTCGCGCGCCGGCAGGTTCGACCAGATCTCCTCGGTCACGTGTGGCATCACCGGATGGAGGAGCTTGAGCAACCGGTCGAGCGCAGCCAGCGCGGTCGCCTGCGCGTCCGACTCTCCGAGGCGCGGCTTGATCGCCTCGAGGTACCAGTCGCAGAAGTCGTCGAACGTGAGCCGATAGAGCTCTTGCACGGTGTGCGCGAAGTCGAACTCTCCGAGGTTCGCCTCGATCGCACGCTGCGCCTGCGAGATGCGCGCGAGGATCCACCGCTCCTCGAGCGAGGTCGGCCACTCCGCCGACTCCGACGGCTCGGCCAGCAGGATGAGACGCGCCGCGTTCCAGAGCTTGTTCGCCAGCTTCGCGCCCTCCTCGATGGCGCCGTACGAGAAGCGCACGTCCTGTGTCGAGGAGATTTTCAGCAGCCCGTAGCGCGTCGCGTCCGCGCCGTACCGGGCGATCACGTCCAGCGGGTCGATTCCGGTGCCGAGCGACTTCGACATCCGCCGCCCGTCGGTCGCGAGCACCGTCGAATGGATGACCACGTCTGTGAAAGGGACCTCGCCTAGCTGCTCCAGCCCCGAGAAGATCATCCGGTTCTCCCAGAGGCGGATGATCTCGCGGGCGGTCGTCTGCAGGTCGCCCGGATAGAAGTACTTCAGGTCCTCCGTCTCCTGCGGCCAGCCGAGCGTCGCGAACGGCCAGAGCGCCGACGAGAACCAGGTATCGAGCACGTCGGTCTCGCGCGTCAGCTCTGTCTTGCCGCACTCGCCGCACGCCTCCGGCTCGTCGAGCGCGCAGGTCACGTGCCCGTCGGGGCAGTACCAGATCGGGATCTGATGACCCCACCAGAGCTGACGCGAGATGCACCAGTCGGGCGCCTGCTCGAGCGAGTCGATCGCGAAGCGGTGCTGCGACTCCGGGTGATAGACGACCTCGCGTCGGCGCAGCGCGTCGACCGCCGGCCGCTTCAGCTCGTCCATCCTGCACCACCACTGGAGCGAGATCCGCGGCTCGATGCGCGTCTCGCAACGCTCGCAGAGCGCCACCGAGTGACGGTAGTGCTCGCGCTTCTCGAGCAACCCCCGCGCCTTTGCCCAGTCGAGGATCTTCTGTCCTGCCTCCTTCTGCGTCAGACCCTCCAGCCCCTCGGCGGTCACGAGCCCGTCGGGGCCGATGCACGAGGGCTCCGGCAGCCCGTGGTCGCGGCCGATCTCGAAGTCGGCCGGGTCGTGGGCAGGCGTGATTTTCAGTGCGCCCGTACCGAACTCACGCTCGACACGCTCGTCGGCGATCACCGGCACGCGGTTCTCGGTCCAGGGCACGATCACCTCGCGTCCGATCAGATGCTTGTAGCGCTCGTCGTCCGGATGGACGGCGACCGCAACGTCGGCCGGGATCGTCGCCGGCCGCACCGTCGCGATTGCGATGTACCCGTTTCCGTCGGCCAGTGGATACCGGATCGTCGAGAGCGTGTCGTCCACGTCCTCGTGGATCAGCTCGAGGTCAGAGAGCGACGTCTCGTGGTAGGGGCACCAGTTGATGATGCGGTTCGCGCGGTAGATCCACCCCTTCTCGTAGAGGTGGACGAAGCACGTCATCACCGCGCGCACGTACCCCGGGTCCATGGTGAAGCGCTCCCGCCGGTAATCGAGTGAGGCACCCATGCGGCGGAACTGGAACATGATCTTGCCGCCGTACTCCCGCAACCAGGCCCACACGCGCTCTTCGAAGGCCTCACGGCCGAGCTCCTGCCGTGAGGTCCCCTCGGCGAGGAGCGCCTTCTCGACCGCGTTCTGCGTCGAGATGCCTGCATGGTCGTAGCCGGGCTGGAAGAGCGTGTTGAAGCCCTGCATCCGCTTCATCCGGATGATCAGGTCGCCCATGGCGAGCTGGAGGGCGTGGCCCATGTGCAGCTCGCCCGTCACATTGGGGGGCGGGTGCGCGTCGGCGTACGGCTCGCGCGCCGGGTCCGGGTCGGCGTTGTAGAGCCCCTCCGACTCCCATGTCTGCTGCCAGCGCTCCTCGACGCCCTGTGGGCTGTAACGGGACTCCAACATCAGGGCGCGATCCTAGCCTCCGCCTCGCGGCGGGAATCGAATGGCCAGTGGGGGCTAGTCAGCGACTATGCCCCCATCTTGCCAGACGTCACGGGCTCGGGCGAGTCCGGTCGCAGGCCGTCGAGCGGATCCGCATCGGCGCCCCTTCGTCGCTCTAGCGGCTCGAGCGCACGGCGTGCCAGTCGCGTGGCGCTTGTCCCACGTGCTGGAGGATGCTGTCGAGCAGCTCGAACGAGTGCATCACGTGCTCGTGCGCCATGGCCTTCGCGCCCTCGGCGCTCCGTGCCTGCGAGCGCCTGCCGGATCGCGCGGTGCTCCTGCACGTTCCGCTCGTAGAGCCCGTCGAGCGTCTCGTCCGTCGGCGCCCACACCGCAGGGCCGGAGAAGGTGCGCCGCGCAGACTTCGCCATCTGCTCGACGAGCGGCGCGTCGGCAGCGCGGTAGATCACGTCGTGGAACGCGTGGTTGGCCCGCATCCACTGCGAGCTCACCTCGCGGCGGTGCCCGCCCGGGTCGCGGCTGCGCATCTCCTGGGCGAGGCCGGCGAACCGGTTCTCCGCCTCCTCGAGCTCGGCCAGCTGGCCGTCGGTGATCTTCGAGGCGGCCAGCTCGGTGGCCAGGCTCTCGAGCTCCGCGCGGACGAGGAACGCCTCGTAGAGATCCTCGCGCGAGAGGGTTCGCACGCGGACGCCGCGGTTGGGCACGAAGGACACGAGCCCGAGCGCCGCCAGCCGGCGCAGCGCTTCGCGGATCGGCGTCCGCGAGACGTTGAACTGCTCGGAGAGGTGCTCCTGCCGGAGCACCGTCTCCGGGCGCCAGCTCGCCGGAGACGATCGCCTCCTCGATGGCGAGCGCGATGTCGTCTGCCTTCGTGCTCTCGAGCGTCACGGAAGCAGATCGTACGCGGGCAGCGTCAGGAACTCCACGAACGAGTCGGCCAGCGCCAGCTCCTCGAAGAGGTTCTTGGCCTCACCACGCGCGTCCACCGCTGCAATCTCCTCACGTACCCGCTCCGGCTCGAAGCGGCCGTCCCTGACCCACGACCACACCTGGGCCCGCGAGATCTCCGCAGTCGCCGCGTCCTCCATCAGGTTGTCGATCGCGGCGGCGCCGACACCCTGCAGCCACGCGTCGACGTAGCGCACGCCGACGCTGACGTTCTGGCGCAGGCCGGCGTCGGTGATGGCACCGCCCGGGATCTCGAAGTCGACCAGCTGCTCTGCCGACACGGAGACCTCCGGACGCTGCCGCTCGACCTGGTTCGGGCGCCCGTCGAGCACCGCGTCGAACACCTCGGTCGCGAGCGGGACGAGATCCGGATGCGCGACCCAGGTCCCGTCGAAGCCGTCGCGCGACTCGCGCTCCTTGTCCTCGCGCACCTTCGTCATCGCGACCTCGTTCACCTCGGGGTCGCGGCGTGACGGGATGAACGCGGCCATGCCGCCCATCGCGTGCGCGCCGCGCCGGTGGCAGGTCTTCACGAGGAGCTCGGTGTAGGCGCGCATGAAGGGCACGGTCATCGTCACCTGGCCCCGGTCGGGCAGCACGGCGCCGAGCTTCTTGATGCAGCTGAAGATGTAGTCCCAGCGGCCGGCGTTGAGACCGATCGAGCGCTCGCGCAGCTCGTAGAGGATCTCGTCCATCTCGAAGGCGGCGAGGATCGTCTCGATCAGGACCGTGCCGCGGATCGAGCCGTGCCGGCAGGCCGAGCTCCTCCTCGGCGAGCTCACTCGCGCGATTCCAGAGCCGTGCCTCGAGGTGGCTCTCGAGCTTCGGCCAGTAGAAGTACGGGCCGGTGCCGCGGTCGAGCTGCTCGCGCGCGTTGTGGAAGACCGTCAGTCCGAAGTCGAACAGGCTGGCGCTGACGGGCTCGCCGTCGACGGTGAAGTGGCGCTCGACGAGGTGCCAGCCGCGCGGCCGGACCAGCAGGGTCGCGATCTCGTCGTTCAGGCGGTATCGCTTCTCGCCGGTGTCGAGCTCGATCGTGCGGCGCACCGCGTCGCGGACGTTGCGCTGGCCCTCGATCACGTTGTCCCAGGTCGGCGAGTTCGCGTCCTCGAAGTCGGCCATGAAGACCCGCGCGCCCGAGTTGAGGGCGTTGATCATCATCTTGCGGTCGACCGGGCCGGTGATCTCGACGCGGCGGTCCTGCAGGTCGGCTGGCGGGGGCGCGACGGTCCAGTCGGACTCGCGGATCTCCCGGGTCTCGTCCAGGAAGCGAGGCCGCTGTCCGATCCGCTCGTGCCGGAGCGCGAGCAGCCGCTCGCGCTCCGGGTTCAGCTCGCGGTGAAGCCTCTCGACGAACGCGACCGCCCCTCCAGTGAGGACGTCGCGCGTGAGGACATCGGCCGTCGAGACGCCTGCCGCCGTCAAGCAACCGCCTCTTCGAACTGCTCTTCCTCGGTCGAGCCCTTCAGCGCCAGTGTCGACGCCTCGCCGCCGGAGACCGCCTGCAGCACCTGGTCGAAGTAGCCCGCGCCGACCTCCCGCTGGTGGCGGGTTGCCGTGTAGCCATCGGCCTCGAGCGCGAACTCGCGCTCCTGCAGCTCGACGTACGACGTCATGCCGTGCTCACGGTACCCCGATGCGAGCTCGAACATCGCGGCGTTCAGCGAGTGGAAGCCCGCCAGGGTGATGAACTGGAAGCGGTACCCCAGGTCGCCGAGCTCCTCCTGGAAGCGCCCGATCTGCGCGTCGTCCAGGTGCTTGCGCCAGTTGAACGAGGGCGAGCAGTTGTACGCGAGCAGCTTGCCCGGGAACCGCTCGTGGAGCCGCTGCGCGAACTCCCGCGCCTCGCCGAGGTCCGGCGTCGAGGTCTCGAACCAGATCACGTCGGCGTACGGCGCGTAGGCCAGCGCGCGGGCGATCGCCGCCTCGAGCCCGTCCGTGACGCGGAAGAAGCCCTCGGCCGTGCGCTCGCCGGTGCAGAAGCCGCGGTCGTTCTCGTCGACGTCGCTCGTGAGCAGCGTGGCGGAGAGCGCATCCGTCCGGGCGACGAGCACCGTCGGCACGTCGAGCACGTCCGAGGCGAGCCGTGCCGCCGTCAGCGTCCGGACGAACTGGCCCGTCGGGACGAGCACCTTGCCGCCGAGGTGGCCGCACTTCTTCTCGGCCGCGAGCTGGTCCTCGTAGTGCACGCCGGCTGCACCGGCCTCGATCATCCCCTTCATCAGCTCGAAGGCGTTGAGCGCGCCGCCGAAGCCGGCTTCGGCGTCGGCCACGATCGGAGCGAGCCAGTGCGTGCCGTTCCGACCCTCCGACCAGTCGATCTGGTCGGCGCGCAGGAGCGCGTTGTTCAGGCGACGGACGACCTGCGGCACGGAGTTCGCCGGGTAGAGGCTCTGGTCGGGGTACGTCGCGCCGGCGAGGTTCGCGTCCGCAGCGACCTGCCAGCCGGACAGGTAGATCGCCTGGAGCCCGGCCTTGACCATCTGCACCGCTTGACCGCCGGTCAGGGCGCCGAGCGCAGCGACGTGGTGCTCGTCCCGGAGGAGGCCCCAGAGCCGCTCGGCACCGAGCCGGGCCAGGGTGCACTCCGGGACGACCGAGCCGCGCAGCCGCACGACGTCCCCGGATGTGTACGGGCGCTCGATGCCCTGCCATCGGTCTTCGGACTGCCAGCGCGCTTCGAGCGCCGCAGCCTCATTCTGGATCCGAAGTGTGGGGTTCATAGCCGCTCCTTGGCGAAAGTGGGTGTTTTCGGATCCTAGATGCCCGAAGCGGCCGGGTCAATGGCCCAATGTGCAGTTTTTGGGATCCAAGCCTTCTAGCGTCCCGCTGCGTAGCCCTGCATGCCGCGCGGGTTCGCGCCGGCCTGGAGCACGCCGTCCCGCCCGCGGGCGACGGCGCTCACGCGGCCGAGCGACCAGGCGTCGGTGACCTCGACGTCGTGGCCGCGGCGCCGGAGGTCGGCCGCGACCTCGCCGCCCCAGCGGCTCTCGAGCGAGAGCGACCGCGGCCGGGCCTGGCGCGGGATAGAACGACGACGGGAAGTGGTCGGTGTGGAAGCTCGGCGCGTCGATCGCCGCCTGCAGGTCGTCGCCGAAGACTGACGTGGCGCAGGAAGACGTGCAGCGTCCACTGGTCCTGCTGGTCGCCGCCCGGCGTGCCGAAGGCGAGGTACGGCTCGCCGTCGCGCAGCGCGAGCGAGGGCGAGAGCGTCGTTCGCGGGCGCTTCCGCGGCGCGAGCGAGGACGGCAGGCCTTCCTCCAGCCAGAACATCTGCGCGCGCGATCCCAGCGGCCAGCCGAGCTCCGGGATCACCGGCGAGCTCTGCAGCCAGCCGCCGCTCGGCGTCGCCGAGACGAGGTTCCCGAAGCGGTCGGCGACGTCGAGGTGGACGGTGTCGCCCCGCGTCGGCTCGCCGGCGCCCGACCGTCGGCTCGGCCCGGACGAGGCGCGGAAGGCGGCCGCCGCCCGGCCGGAGCTCCGCCGACGCCTCGTCGCCGACGAGCAGCCGGCGCTCGTCGTTGTAGTCGCGCGAGAGCAGCCGCTCGAGCGGGACGTCGACGTCGCCGTAGAACGCCTCGCGGTCGGCGAAGGCGAGCTTCGCGCACTCGACCACGGTGTGGACGTACTCCGCGCTCCGAGAGCTCGTCGAGGTCGAAGCCGTCGAGCAGCGCGAGCTGCTGGAGGAACACCGGGCCCTGGCCCCAGGCCTGCGTCTTGCAGCACCGTGAGCCCGCGGAAGTCGTAGGTCGCCGGCGGCTCGAGCGTCGCCCGCCACGTCGGCGAGGTCGTCGCCGGTGAGCAGGCCGCCGTGCGCGCGCCGAGAAGCGGTCGATCGCCTCGGCGACGAAGCCCTCGTAGAAGAGCCTCCTGCGCGCGCTCGATCTCCTGCTCGCGCGAGCCGCCGCGCGACTCCTCGACGAGCCGCCGGTACGTCGCCGCCAGCGCCGGGTTGCGGAAGAGCTCGCCCGGGCGGGGCGCCGGCAGGTAGAGCGCGGCCGACGCCGGCCACTCGCGCAGCAGGCCTTCGACGCGCTCGATCGTGAGCGTGATCCCGGGGACGACCGGGTACCCGTGCTCCGCGTAGCCGATCGCGAGCTCGAGCACGTCGCCGAGCCGCCAGCGTGCCGAACTCGCTCGAGCAGGCGTCAGCCAGCCGTCGAAGGCGCCCGGGACGCACGCCGCGAGGAGGCCCGTGCCGGGCACGAGCTCGTGGCCGAGCTCGCGGTAGCGCTCGATCGTCGCGGCGGCCGGCGCCACGCCCTGCGCGCAGAGCACGAGCGGCTCGCCGCGCTCGGCCGCCCAGAAGACGGCCGGCAGGTCGCCGCCGGGCCCGTTCAGGTGCGGCTCGACGACCTGCAGCGTGAAGCCGGCCGCGACCGCAGCGTCGAAGGCGTTGCCGCCGCGCTCGAGCACCGACATCCCGGCCGCGGTCGCGAGCCAGTGCGTCGAGGCGACCATGCCGAACGTGCCGCGCAGCTCGGGACGGGTCGTGAAGCGTCACGCGTGCTCCGCCGCCAGGTCGATCAGCTCAGGCGAGTCGGCCGGCCCGGTCGACGAGATGGCACGCGACGCGGTGGCCGGCGAGCAACGGTCCGCGAGCGCCGGCTCCTCCTCCGTCGGAGCGCGGCGCCGACTGCGCGGCGAGCGGGCAGCGCGTGCGGAAGCGGCAGCCCGACGGCGGCGCGAGCGGGCTCGGCACGTCGCCCTCGAGCACGACGCGGGTCCGCGCCCGCTGCGCCTCGGGATCGGGCACGACCGCCGCCGAGAGGAGCGCCTGCGTGTAGGGGTGCTGCGGCGCTGCGAAGAGCTCCTCGCGTCGGGGCCTCCTCGACGATCTTGCCGAGGTACATCACCGCGACGCGGTCGCAGAGGAACTCGACCGTCGCCAGGTCGTGGGTGATGAAGAGGCACGAGAAGCCGAGGTCGCGCTGCAGGTCGCGCAGCAGGTTCAGGATCGACGCCTGCACCGAGACGTCGAGCGCCGAGACCGGCTCGTCGGCGATCAGGAGCGACGGCGAGACGGAGAGCGCCCGCGCGAGGCCCGACGCGCTGGCGCTGGCCGCCGGAGAGCTCGTGCGGGTAGCGGTGCCGCAGCTCCGGCGCGCAGCCCGACCGGGTCGAAGAGCGCGACGACGCGCGTGTCGAGCTCGCGGCCCGACGCGATCCGGTGCAGGCGGAGCGGCTCGCCGACGATCTGGCCGCACGTCATCCGCGGGTTGAGCGACGAGTACGGATCCTGGAACACGATGTGCAGCTCGCGCCGCGAGCGGCCGCATCTCGCGCCGCGAGAGGTGGGTGATGTCGGCGCCGCGGAGCCGGATCGTGCCCGCGGTCGGCTCGACGAGCCGCGGCGATGCAGTTGCCGACCGTCGACTTGCCGCGAGCCCGACTCGCCGACGAGGCCGAGCATCTCGCCGGGCCCGATCGTCGAACGAGACGCCGTCGACCGCGTGCACGGTGCCGCCGCCGCCCAGGAGCTGCGCGCCGACGTGGAAGTGCTTGACGAGGTCCTCGACCTCGAGGACCGGTTGCGCCGTCGCCTCATTCGCTCCCTGGATGGAAGCAGGCGACGAGGTGCGCGGGTCGAACCTCGCGCAGCTCGGGCACGGACGCTGCGCGACGTCTCGTCCGCGCGCGGGCAGCGCGGCGCGAACGCGCAGTCCGGCGGCGAGCTCGCGCGAGCGACGGCACGCGGCCCGGGGATCTCCTGCAGCCGGCGCGCGCGCCCGCGCCGCGGGATCGCGCCGAGCAGGCCGATCGTGTACGGGTGCTGCGGGTGGGCGAAGAGCTCGTGCACCGGCGCCTCCTCCGCCTTCCGGCCGGCGTACATGACGACGACGCGGTCGGCGATGTCGGCGACGACGCCGAGGTTGTGGGTGATCAGGACGATCGCCGTCCCGAGCCGGTCGCGGATGTCGCGCATCAGGTCGAGGATCCCCGCCTGGATCGTCACGTCGAGCGCGGTCGTCGGCTCGTCGGCGATCAGGAGCTTCGGGTCGCAGGCGAGCGCCATCGCGATCATCACGCGCTGGCGCATCCCGCCGGAGAGCTGGTGCGGGTACTCGTCGAGCGCGCCGCTCGGGCGCGGGGATGCTGCACGAGGTCGAGCAGCTCGACCGCCCGCGCCTTCGCGTCGCGCGCGCGAGAGGTCGAGGTGCTCGGCGCAGCACCTCGCCGATCTGGCGGCCGACGGTGAAGACGGGGTTGAGCGACGTCATCGGCTCCTGGAAGACGAACGAGATCTCGCGGCCGCGGATCTGCCGCAGCCGCGCCGGCGACGCGCGAGCAGGTCGTCGCCCGTCGAAGCAGCACGCTCCGCCGATCACCGCGGTCGTCGGGCAGCAGCCGCAGGAGCGACATGCAGGTCACGCTCTTGCCGCAGCCCGACTCGCCGACGATGCCGAGCACCTCGCCGCGGCGCGAGCGTGAACGAGCAGCCGGTCGACGGCGTGGACGGTGCCGTCGTCGGTGTCGAAGCGGACCGAGAGGTCCCGGACCTCGAGCAGCGGCTGCGGTCACCGCGTCGTCCGCGGGTCGAGGACGTCGCGCAGGCCGTCGCCGAGCAGGTTGAACGCGAGCGCGCACGAGCACGATCGCGAGCCCGGGGTAGACGGCCAGCCGCGGCGCCTGCGAGAGGTAGCTCTGCGCGTCGTGCGAGCATCACGCCCCACGACGGCGTCGGCGGCTGGACGCCGAGGCCGAGGAACGACAGCACCGCCTCGCCGATGATCGCCGCCGGGATCGTCACGGTCGCCTGGACGAGCAGCGTGCTCGTCATGTTCGGGAGGATGTGGCGGAAGATGATCGTCACGTCGCTGGCGCCGTTCGCGACCGCGGCGCGCACGAAGTCCTCCTCGCGGAGCGCGAGCGTCTCGCCGCGCGCGATCCGGATGAAGCCGGGCGCGGCGCCGATCGCCGAGCGCGATCGTCGCGTTCAGGAGCGACGGCCCGAGGATCGCCGCCAGGCCGACCGCGAGGATCAGGAACGGGAAGGCGAGCAGCGACGTCCGTGAGCCGCGCGATCGACCGGGTCGATCCAGCCGCGGTAGTAGCCGGCGACGAGGCCGATCGGCACGCGCGATCGCCATCGCGAGGATCGTCGCGAGGACGCCGACCTGGATCGAGGCGCGCGCGCCCCAGATGATCCGCGAGAGGATGTCCCGGCCGAGCTCGTCGGTGCCGAGCAGGTGCTCGCGAGGACGGGTGCGCGAGGAGCGCGTGAAGTCGGTGCTCGGACGGCGAGTACGGCGCGACCCAGGGCGCGAAGATCGCGACCAGCGACGAACGCCGACGACGATCGCGAAGCCGAGCAGCGCGAACGGCCGCCGCGGCGAGCCGGCGCCGGAGCAGGCGCCGCCGCCGCGCCCGCGGCGAGAGGACGTCCGCCGCCGCCGTGTCGACGTAGCGTCATGCCGGCGCCGCCACGATCCGGATCCGCGGGTTGAGCAGCGAGTAGACGACGTCGACGAGCAGGTTGACGATCACGTACCCGACGGCGGCGACCAGCACGACCCCCTGGATCAGCGCGTAGTCGCGCTGGTTGACCGCGTCGATCGTCAGCCGGCCGAAGCCGGCGATGCCGAAGATCTGCTCGGTGATCACCGCGCCCGAGATCAGCACGCCGAGCTGGAGGCCGATGATCGTCGTCACGGTGATCAGGCTGTTGCGCAGCGCGTGCACGCCGACGACCGACGAACTCGCGACAGGCCCTTCGCCCGCGCCGTCCGCACGTAGTCGGCGCCGAGCGAGTCGAGCATCGACGAGCGCATCTGCCGCATCAGCGACGGCGGAGAGCCCGGTGCCGAGCACGATCGCCGGCATCAGCATGTGCTCGGAGGTTCTCGACCGGATCCTCGCGAGAACGGGACGTAGCCGCCGGCCGGGAGCCAGCTGCAGGTTGACGGCGAAGAGGATGATCATCAGCAGCCCGAGCCAGAAGTGCGGCACCGAGAGCCCGACGAGGGCGACCGTGGTCGCGGCGTAGTCCTCGCGTCCTGCCGCGGCGGACGGCGGCGATCACGCCGGCGACGATCCCGAGCACGGAGCCGACAGACGATCGCGAGGCCGGCGAGCTCGAGCGTGATCGGCAGCCGCGTCACGATCGTGTGCGCGACCGAGAGCTTCCGCTGATCGGTGCCGAGATCGCCCCGGACCACGTGACCGAGCCAGCGCGCGTACTGGACGGGCAGCGGGCTCGTCGAGCCCGTAGTCGTGACGGATCTGCGCCAGCACCGCGGGATCGCGCTCCTCGCCGCCGAGCGCGAGCGCGGGGTCGCCCGGGAATCGCGCGCACGCCGAGGAAGACGAGCATGCTCGCCAGCAAGAGGACGATCAGGGCGGCTCCGACCTTACGCAGGAGGAAGCCGCCCATGACCGTCGCTCGCCTCGCGGGCTCCTACTTCACGTACCCGGCGTTGTAGGCGCGGATCAGCCCGTCGCCGAACACCTGGACGCCGGTCGACCTTCTTCGTGACGCCGTAGTAGTTGACCGGGTGGTAGAGGTAGATCAGCGGCCGATCCCGGTGGATGATCTTCATCGCCGCCGAGTAGAGCGTCGATCCGCGACTTCTCGGACACGGACTTGCGCGCGCCGTTGAGGATGTAGTCCAGCTTCGGGTTCGAGTAGCCGGAGTCGTTCAGCGTGCCCCGGGGTCGAGACGAACCCGTAGATGTTGCCGTCCGGGTCGACGCGGCCCGACCAGCCGATCGCGAAGCAGTCGAACTTGCCGGCGTCGGCCGCGCTCAGCGAGGCGACGAACTCGGTCGGCTTCAGCTCGACGTCGATGCCGATCTGCTTCTCCATCGACTGGATCACCTGGCCGAGGCGCGCGGCGACCGGATCGGTGCCGATCGTGATCTGCACCTTGATCGGCGTCGCGAGGCCGGATGCCGTGATCAGCTTCTTCGCCGTGGCGAGGTTGGCCTTCAGGTTGCAGGCAAGACCCTTGGTGGTGACGTACCAGGGGCTCACGGGCGAGATCGGGATAGCAGTCTGGCAGGTTCAGCCCGTTGAAGACGACCTTGTTGATCGTCGTCCGGTCGAGCGCGAGGTCGAACGCGGTGCGCACGAACTGCGACTTCGCGATCGGGGTGCCGACGTTCGAGTACGGCTTCAGGAGCCCGTTCTTGTTCCCGATGTTCAGCGTCAGGCCCTGGTAGCCGATCGTCGGCGTCTTGATCACCGTCAGGGACTTGTCCTTCTGGAGCGTCGGCACGTCGGTCGACTGCGCGCGGTCGAGCACCTGGATGTCGCCCGAGCGGAGGTTCTGCGTGCGCGCGTTCGGGTCGGTGAGGATCCGGAACGTGATCCCGGCCAGGTGGACCTTCGCCTTCGCCGTAGTAGTCGTTCGACTTGACGAGCGTGATGTGGTCGCCCGCCGTGCGGTCCTTGAACTGGAACGGGCCCGACGCAGACCGGGTTGGTGGCGAACTTGTCGCCCAGCGCGTCGAGCTGCTTCGGCGACATGATCATCCCGGCGCGGTCCGCGAGCTGCGCCGTGAGCGGCGAGAACGGCTGCTTCAGGTGCAGGACGACCGTGAGTTGCCCTGGACGTCGATCGACTGGATCGGCGAGATCTCGCTCGCGCGGACGGACCCCTTCAGGGTCAGGTGGCGATCGAGCGAGGTCTTGACCGCCGCCGCGTTGAACGGCGTGCCGTCGTTGAACTTGATCCCGCGTCCGGATCTTGATCGTGTAGGTGAGCTTGTCCTTGGAGACCTGCGGCAGCGCGGCTGCGAGCTGCGGCACGATCTGCGAGCTTCGAGTCGAGGTCGTAGAGCTTCTCGCACATGTGCAGGAAGACGATGCGCCCGACGAAGGTACGGGCGAGCGTCGGGTCGAGCGCGTCGGGGTCCTCCGCCAGGCCGACCACGAGCGTGCCGCCGTTCTTCACCTGCGGGTCGGCCTTCGCGCCGGCGCCGGCGGAGGCGGCCACGACGAGCCCGAGCGCCGCGGCGGCGACTGCCGGCGCGAGCGCGCGGACTGCACGACTGCTTCTCATTCCTTGCCCCCTGGGTTGCGGGATCCAGGCGTTCCTCCCTCGGTTACGAGGGAGGCGAGGACCATAGATTGGATCCAGTAAATCGTCAAATGGATCCAATCGGTGCTATGGTCGCGGCGATGTCCGGGCGCGTTGTGCAGGCCGAGTCGGCGCCGCGGTTCGTCGATCCGCAGCTGGCGGCCATCGGGATCGTGGGCGGCGTGCTCTCCGGCCTGCTCGGCGTCGGCGGCGGCGTCGTGATGGTGCCGCTGCTCGTCCTCTGGGCGGGATACGCGCAGCGCGACGCGCACGCGGCGTCGCTCGGGGCGATCATCCCGATCAGCATCGCGGGGATCCTCACCTACGGGCTCGCAGGCCGCGTGCACTGGGTCGACGCGGCGGCCCTCGCCGCCGGGGCCGTCGCCGGAGCGCTCGTCGGTGCGGGGATGCTGGCCCGGATCGACGAGCGCATCCTGAAGGTCATCTTCGGCTGCTTCCTGCTCGCGGTCGCCGTCACCATGGGAGTGCGGGGCTGACCGCCACGGCGCTGCTGCTGGGCCTCGCCGCCTTCGGCCTCTGCACGGGAGTCGCGGCGGGCCTCCTCGGCGTCGGCGGCGGGATCCTGATCGTCCCGTTCCTGACCCTGGCGCTCGGGCTGTCGCAGCACGCGGCCGAGGCGACCTCGCTCGTCGTCGTCCTGCCGACGGCGGTGGTCGCGAGCATCGTGCTGCGCCGCCGCGGGGTCGGCGACCTCGGCGCCGCACTCAGGTTCGGAGTGGTAGGCGCCGCGGGCGGCGCGATCGGCGCGCTGCTCGCGCTGACGCTGCCGGGCGCGGCGCTGAGGGTCGTCTTCGCGGTCTTCCTCGCGCTGATCGGCGTCCGGCTGGTGCGTGATGGTGTGCGCGCGTGACCGGCAGATGCCCAGGCACTCGTGGACGAGCTCGCCGCCTCGATCCAGGCGCGCGTCCTCAGCGGCGACATCCCGACCGGAACACGCCTTCGCCAGGAGTCGCTGGCCGCCGAGTTCGGCGTCTCGCGCACGCCGGTGCGCGAGGCGCTTCGCAAGCTGCAGGCCAGCGGGCTCGTCGAGCTGCAGCCCCGCCGGGGCGCGCTCGTCCGCGGGCCGACGGTGCGTGAGATCCGCGAGGCCTACGAGATCCGCGCGGAGCTCGAGGGGCTCGCGGCCGAGCTCGCTGCGACGCGCATCCGCGACGAGGAGCTCGTGCGGCTGCGCCGCGCCCAGGCGCTCTTCCGCCACTCGGTGGCTACGCTCCTCGAGTGGCGCGGGAGCCGGCAACCCGGCGAGCGGCCCCCTGCGGACGCCCACGACGAGTGGATCGAGGGCAACGACCTGTTCCATCTCGCCATCCAGGAGGCGTCCGGGAACGCACGCCTCCGCTCGACGCTGGCGGACCTGCACCGCAGCTTTCCGCGGGACCTGACCTGGATCTCGCTCGAGGAGAACGCGCGCCTGCTCGACGAGAACGTCGCCCAGCACGAGGGGATCCTCCGCGCGATCGAGCAGCACGACCCCGCCTCGGCAAGGCGCCGCATGGTCGAGCACGTCCGCCGGGCCGGTGAGCTCGTCACGCGCCGCTTCGAGGAGCGAGCCCTCTAGCTGACGTGCCTACACAGGTTGTGAACGGCTGAGGGTTCCATCCGGCCCTCCTTCGAGGCTGTGGGTCTCGCCAAAGACCTGACCCGAAGGAGGGCTCGGATGTCGTTTCACCGTAACGCGAAGCTCGGACTGGCTGGCCGCTACGCGCTCGTTTCGGCGATCGCGGGCGGGATGGCGTTGAAGCAGGCTGCAGCCTGCTTCAGCGTCTCGCCGGCGACGGCGCACCGCTGGTGGCACCGCTGGCTTGATGCCGGCGAGGAGGCGCGGGCGACGCTGTCGTGTCTGTTCGATCGCTCCAGCCGGCCCCATCGCTCGCCGCGGCAGCTCCCAGCAGAGCTCGCGGAGGCGATCTGTGCGTGTCGGCGCACGACCGGCTGGGGGCCGCGACTGGTTGCCGGCGCGACAGGCTTCTGCCACTCGACCGTCTGGAAGGTGTTGAAGCGAGCAGGGATCTCGCGCCCACTGCGGCAGCTGCGGGAGCCGGCGAACCGCTACGAGTGGCCCTGCCCTGGCGACCTCCTGCACATGGACACCAGCGAGTACGTGCGCTTCCAGCGGCCGGGCCACCGGGTCACCGGCGACCGTCGAAGCCAGGACCGCCGGCGCCGTCACGGCATCGACATCGTGCACGCAATCGTCGACGACCACAGCCGGCTCGCCTACGCCGAGATCCACGACGACCAGAGGGCCGCGACCGTCGTCGGCTTCCTCGAACGCACGCTCGCCTTCTACCGAAGCCACGGCATCGCCGCGAGGCGGCTGATGACCGACAATGCGTGGATCTACGTCAAGAGCCGCGCGGTGCAGCAGCTGCTCGCCCGCCACCAGATCCGGCACCTGACCACGAAGCCCTACCGGCCACGCACGAACGGGAAGATCGAACGCCTCCACCAAACGATGGCGCACGAGTGGGCTTACGGACTCGTCTACCGCTCCCATCACGACCGCGCCGCCGCCCTGCCACACTGGCTGCACCACTACAACACCACGCGGCCGCACAGCTCACTCGGAGGCCATGCCCCGATCAGCCGCGTTCACAACGTCCGTAGGCAGGACATCTAGCCGGTCGGCGCTCGCGACAAGGTGGAGCTGCCGGGCGAACGAACCTTTCCGCCACGTGCTGGCGCCTCCGGCGCCGGGCTTCGCCCGGTGCCGGAGAATCCGCCGCCCGAGGGCGGCGGAGCGAAGGCCCCGGCGAGGGGGGCCGAGCCCAGCGAGCCGAGCCCAGCAAGCCGAGCCTAATGAGCTGTCCAGCCCAGGTCGATCACGACCGGCGTGCCGGTGAAGGCGCGGCCGGCGGGGCCGAGCAGGAACGCCGCCGTGTCCGCGACCTCGGACGGCTCGAGGAGCCGCTTCACCGCCTGGCGCTCGAGGATCACCTCGCGCAGCACCTCGTCCTCCGGCAGGCCGTGGGAGCGGGCCTGGTCGGCGATCTGCGCCTCGACGAGCGGCGTGCGAACGTAGGCCGGGCAGATCGCGGAGGCCGAGATGCCGACCTCGGCCCCCTCGAGCGCGAGCGTCTTGACGAGGCCGAGCACGCCGTGCTTCGCGGAGACGTACCCCGCCTTGTAGGGCGACGCCCGGAGCGAGTGCACCGACGCGACCACCAGGAAGCGGCCGTCGCGCGACGCGGAGAGAGCCTCCCACGCGTACTTGGCGAGCAGGAACGGGCTCGTCAGGAGCAGCGCGAGCAAGGCGTCCCACCGCTCCTCGGGGAACTCCGCCACCGGCGCCACGTGCTGAAAGCCCGCGTTCGCGACGACCGCGTCGAGCCGCCCGAAGCGCTCGAGCGCGGCGTCGACGACGGCGCGGTTTCCATCCCGCGTGGTCAGGTCCGCGTCGCCGACGTCGACGCCGTGCACGGCCCAGCCGTCCGCCTCCAGCCGCTCGACGATCGCCGAGCCAATGCCGCCCGCTGCGCCGGTGACGAGAGCCGTCCTGGTCGTCGCGCCCCTCCCCGTCGCCCTTGTTCTCGTCGTCCTCGCCATCGTCGTGGCCGCCCGCGCCCTCGAACCTGTCTCGACCGCCGGGCCTAGACGGCCGGTCCCCAGCGAACGACCGACGCCGCCCACGTGTACCCCGTCCCGGCCGAGAGGAGGAGCACGAGGTCACCGTCCGCGATCCTCCCCTCCCGCGCCGCGCGGTCGAGGCCGAGCAGCGGATCGACGCCTGACATGTGGCCGGTGTCCTCGAGGTACTCCGCACGCTCCACCGGCAGGCCGAGCTCGCGCAGCAACGCCTCGAACATCGAACGCTTGGTGTGCAGCGGGCAGACGAAGGCGACGTCTGCCAGCGTGGCGCCCGAGCGTTCGACGGCGCCCCTGGCCGCCGCGACGAAGTTCGGGAGCGACACCTCGTCGAGCCCGCCCTTCATCGAGACAGGGTCCGCCACGTCGAGGAAGCGGTAGCCGCCGTTCGGGGACACCGAGCCACCCGAGGGCACCTTCACCTGGAGGGCGTACGAGCCGTCCGTGATCGCGTGCGAGCCGAGCAGCTCGTTGCGTGCCGGCTCGCCGACCAGCAGGCCGGCGACGGCGCCGTCCCCGAAGTTGAACATGAAGCGCGCCCGCTCGTTCGCGTAGTCGAGCAGGTACGACTCGCGGCAAGCGGCGACCATCAGGACACGCTGGATCTCGTCCTCTGCGCGAATCAGGTCGCGCCCGATTCGCAGCGCGATCGACGTCCCGTGCGAGACGTTGTCGTACTCGACGGCAAACGCGTTCGTGCAGCCGAGGCGGTGCGCGATCCACGGCGAGACCTGCCAGACCGCAAAGTCCTTCCAGGTCGACCCGTAGTACATGACGACGTCGATCTCCGCCGGGTCGGTGCCCGTCTCCTCGAACAGCCGCTCCGCGGCCTTGACCGAGAGATCCGAGACGTGCTCGTCCGCAGCCGCGATGTGCTTGCCCCGCACCCCGAACTTCTCGACGATCACCTGCTCCGGAATGCCCGAGCGCGCAGCGATCTCCCGGGCCGGCATCCAGCGCTCGGGCAGGTACGCGGCGATGCCGGCGAGGCCGACCCGCCTCAACGCGGCTCCTGCTTCGCCGGAGGCTCGAGCACGCAGCGGATGATCCGTGCGAGCTCGTGCATCACCTGGTCGGGCATCGCGTCGCCCCAGAGCAGGAAGCGCAGGCCTATCAGCTCGCCCATGCCCATCAGCGCCCACGCAGTCACGTCCGCGTCGATCGCGCCGATCTCGCCGCGATCGACGGCCTCCTGCAGCGCCCGCACGTACCCTTCGGAGAGGCGGTCGTAGTGGTAGCGGAGCATCTCGGGCGAGACGAACTCCGCCTGGCGGATGATCCGGTAGAGGGTCGGGTGCTCGCGGGTGAAGCGGAAGTAGGCCTCGAAGCCGAGCAGCTCGGCCTCGAGCCGGTCCAGCCCCTGGTCGGAGGCCTCCTTCATGGCGTGTCGAACGCGCCGGTTGAGGTCGACGACGAGCTGGTCGAAGACCTCCTTCTTCGAGGCGAAGTAGAGGTAGAACGTGCCCTGCGCGACGCCGGCCGCCTCCGTGATCTTGACGATCGACGCGTCCGGGTAGCCCACCTCGCCGAAGATCTGCTCCGCGGCGTCCAGCAGCTTCCGCCGCGTGTCGAGACCGCGCTGCGTCAGCGGGCGCCCGTCGACGCTCGTAGGGATCACGTCGGTCGTGCGCGCCACGTCGGTCATGCCCGCGCCGCCTTGGCCGGGACCGAGAGCTCGGACTTCTGGATCTTGCCGATCGAGTTCCGCGGCAGCGTCTCGACGACATGGAACGACTTCGGCACCTTGAACCGCGCGAGGCGCTCGCGGCAGAAGTCGGCGAGCTCGTCCGCGGCGGTCTCGTGGGAGAGGACGACGAAGGCGGCGCAGACCTCGCCCCAGCGCTCGTCCGGCACGCCCACGACCGCGGACTCGACGACGGCGGGGTGCGCGTCGAGCACGTCCTCGATCTCGGCCGGGTAGATGTTCTCGCCGCCCGAGATGACGAGCTCGTTGATCCGGCCCAGGATGCGGTAGAAGCCCTCGTCGTCGCGCTCGGCGAGGTCGCCGGTGTGCAGCCAGCCGTCGCGCAGCGTCTCCGCGGTCGCGCCGGGGTTGCGCCAGTAGCCGGGAAAGACGTTCGGGCCGCGCACCAGGAGCTCGGAGTCGTCGCCGAGCGCGCATTCCACGTACGGATAGGGCTTGCCGGCCCAGCCCGCCTTGCGGCGCGCCTCCTCCGGGGGCAGGCAGAGGACGTTGGGCGCCGCCTCGGTGAGCCCGTAGCCCTGGACGATCTCGACTCCCCGCTCGGCCCAGGCGTCGAGCAGCGCGACCGGCATCGGTGCGCCGCCCACGACCACGCAGCGCAGCGAGGAGAGGTCGGCGCCGGCGAAGCGCGGCGACTGCGACATGAAGAGGTAGTGCGCCGGGACGCCCATCATCGCCGTGATCCGCTTCTGCTCGATCAGGTCGAGCGCCCGGTCGGCGTCGAACGCGCGCTCGAGCACGAGGCGCGCGCCCTTCCACCACGTGAGCAGCGGGTGGACGTTCCAGCCGCCGCAGTGGAACTGCGGCAGGCACTGGAGGACGACGTCGTGGCCCGAGACGCCCGTCGCGAGGTCGAACGAGAGGTTCGTCCAGAAGCAGTTCGCGTGCGTGAGCAGCGCACCCTTCGGCCTACCGGTCGTGCCCGACGTGTAGATGAGCAGAAGCGGATCGTCCGCCTCGGGACCTCCTTGTAACAGTCTGTTGCTTTCGATCGCGCGGGCGGGTGTCACGCGTGCGAGCTCGAGCGCCTGCTCGCCCAGTCGGGCCTGCTCGTCCTCGACGAGGAAGAACGTCGCGTCCGCGTCGTCGAGCTGGTAGGCGACCTCGTGCGGGGACAGGCGCCACGAGATGGGGAGCAGCATCGCCCCGGCCTTCGCGCACGCGAAGAACGTCACCACGTGCTCGGGGGAGTTCCCCGTCAGCGTGGCGACGCGGTCACCGCGGGCGAGCCCGCCGGCGAGCTCGTCGGAGCGCGCGTCGAGCTCCGCGTACGTGAGCTCGCGCCCGTCGTGGTCGATGGCGACGCGGTCCGGCGTGATGCGGGCGCGGTCGCGCAGGATGCGGTCGATGGTGATCGGCTGCGGCGTCATCCCAGGAACTCCGTCACGATCTTGACCACTTCGTCCGGCCTCTCCCAGAAGAAGAGGTGGCCCGTGCCCTCGATCCGCACGAGCTGCGCGCCCGGGATCCGTCCCGCGAGCAGGTCGGAGTTGCGTGCGTCGACCACGTTGTCGTCGGTTCCGGTGATCACGAGCGTCGGCCTGTCGATCGCCGTCTGGTCGACCCCCGCGAAGGTCGTCCCGGCGGCTGCCTGCGCCGCCCAGCCGGCCGGGTCGGGCGGGTTGGCCAGCCGTCCCTGGTACACCTGCTCGGCCACCTCGCCGCGCGCCACCATGGAGTTCTCGACGAAGCGGCGGAGCGCGACCTCGGGAGGCAGCGACGGCGCCTCCTCGAAGAGCTTCGCGGTCAGCTCGGGGAGCGGGTAGCCGTCGGCGTAGCCCGGGTGCGTGCAGCCGAGCACGAGACGGTCGACGCGCTCGGGCGCGGCCGCCACGAGCTCCTGGGCGACCATGCCGCCGAGGCTGACGCCGAAGACGTGCGCCGACGCGACGCCGGCCTCGTCGAGGACCTGCAGCGCGTCGTCGGCCATCAGCCTCGCGGTGTACGGCCCCGGCGGCCTGTCCGACTCGCCGATGCCGCGGTTGTCGTAGGCGAGCACGCGGTACCGCTCGGCGAGGGGCGCGACGATCGGCCCCCAGCCCCAGCGCGCGTAGCCGAGGCCCATCGAGAGCAGCAGCGGATGGCCCTCGCCCCGCTCCTCCCAGGCGATCCTCACGACACCACCTCGGGTGACGGCTTGACGGCTTCCTCGAGGCGCTCCATCGACCGCGGCCTGCGGCCGCCTCGGAAGCCTGCGATCCCGCCCGGAACGAAGTAGACGAGCAGGATGAAGAGCGTGCCCAGCACGAAGAGCGGCTCGGAGAGCGGCTTCTGCAGCACCGCAGGCAGCTTCGCGATCGTCTCCGAGCCGGCCAGCGCCCCGAGCCGGTGGTCGAGCAGCGTGTAGAGCGCGCCGCCGATCATCGCGCCCCACTTCGTGCCCGCGCCCCCGATCACGACCATCACGAGCAGCGTCAGCGTGAAGTTCGCCGAGGCCACCTCCGGCGTCGCGCCGCCGATCAGGAGGAGGTAGACCACGCCGCCTGCCGTGGCGAGGAACGACGCAAGGACGAACGCCGTCAGCTTGTAGCCGAACGGCCGCAGGCCGATCACCTCGACGCGCAGCTCGTTCTCGCGGATCGCCTGCCAGACGCGCCCCGGCGACGACTCCACCGCCCAGCGCGCGATCAGGAAGACGGCGGCCGCGTAGCAGAGCGCGATCCAGTAGAGGTGCTTGGTGTTGAAGACGCCGACGAGCCCGGCGGGCAGCTGGTGGTAGTCGACGCCCAGGCCCTCCTCGCCGCCGGTCAGGTCGTGCGGGTTCTGCAGGACGAGGATCCAGCCCGCCTGCGCGAACGCGAGCGTCACCATCGCGAACGCGATCCCGCCGACGCGGAGGCTGACCGAGCCGAGCACGAGCGGGAGCACGAAGCCGACCGCCGCGGTCAGGAGCAGCGACGCGCCGAAGCTCCAGTGCCACTTCGTCATTGCGATCGCGGTGAGGTAGACGCCGGTGGCGAAGTAGAGCGCGTGGCCGAACGAGAGGAGGCCCGTGAAGCCGAAGAGGAGGTCGTAGGTGAGCGCGACGCCCGCGAAGACGAGCATCAGCGCCAGCAGCTGCAGCGTGCCGGGCGTGTTCGTGGGACCGCCGAAGACGTACGGGATGTCGATGGCGATGCGCGGCACGAGCGCGAGCACGACGAAGAGCACGAGCGGGATCGCGATGTTCCGGACCCGGCTCCGGCTCATGCGAGCCTCCCCGAGAGGCCGCCGGGCCGGGCGAGCAGCACGATCCCCAGCAGCAGCACGACCGAGAGGTCGCCCAGGCCGCCCAGCGCGGAGAGGTGCACCGAGCCGTAGTAGTTCACGTACTGCTGCACGAGACCGACGATCACCGCCGCGAGCGCCGAGCCGCGGATCGAGCCGAGCCCTCCGATGACCACGACGATGAACGCGAAGATCAGCAGGTTCGTGCCGCGCGACGGATCGACGGTGCCGAAGTAGACGCCGGAGAGGACGCCGGCGAGCGCGGCAGCGGTGCCGCCGATCGCGAACACGAGCGTGAAGGCCTTCCGAACGTCGATCCCCAGGGCACTCACCATCGCCCGGTTCTCGACACCCGCGCGAATGATCAGCCCGTAGCGCGTACGGCGAAGGAACGCCTCGAGCCCGACCAGCACGAGCACCGCGGCGACGATCTCGATCCAGCGGTCGTTCGGGATCGAGGCGCCGAGCACCTGCGTCGTCTCGCCGAACCACGCCGGCAGCGCCACCTGGCGCGCGTCGTTGCCCCAGATCGACTGCACCAGCGCGGTGATCACGAGCGCGAGCCCGACAGTGACGAGCACCTGTTCGATGTGTCGCCGGTAGAGCGGGCGAATGAAGACGACCTCGACCACTGCGCCGACGGCCGCCCCGACGAGGAGCCCGACGAGCGCCGCGAGCACGAAGCGGACGCCGACGTTTTCGATCCCCGTCAGCTTCGTCTCCGTGTACCACATGGCGTATGCACCCACGGTCAGGAAGGCGCCGTGCGCGAAGTTGAGGACGCCCATCAGCCCGTAGATGAGCGAGAGGCCGGACGCGATCAGGAAGTACATGGCGCCGAGCCCGAGCCCGGTGATCGTCAGCAGGACGAACGTGTCCACGCCGCCTCCCTACCCGACCCCGAGGAGGCGGTGCACCTTGGCGCGGTCCTCGAGCAGCTCGGCCGCCGGGCCGGTGTGGACGACCCGACCCGAGTCGAGCACGACGACCGAGTCGGCGAGCCGCCGGACGACGCCGAGGTTCTGCTCCACGAGCAGGATCGTCGTCCGCTCTCGCGCGGCCTCGAGCGCGGCGGCGACCTCGGTCACGAGCAGCGGCGCGAGACCCTTCGTCGGCTCGTCGATCAGCAGCAGCCGGTTGTCGTTCAGGAGCGCGCGGGCGATCGCGACCATCTGCTGCTGACCGCCGGAGAGCGTGCCGGCCGCCTGTCTGCTGCGCTCGCGCAGCTCAGGGAAGAGGGAGTAGACGAGGTCGTAATGTGCGGATCCATTCCGCTCCGCGAGCCTGAGGTTCTCCTCCACGGTCAGGCCCGCGAAGACGTCGCGGTCCTCCGGCACGTAGCCGAGCCCGCGCCGGACGACGAGGTGCGTGGGCAGCTTCGTCACGTCCTCGCCGGCGAGCTCGATCCGGCCGCGGCGGTCGCTGAGCCCCATCACGGCGCGGAGGGTCGTGGTCTTGCCGACGCCGTTCCGGCCGAGCAGCGCCGTCACGCCGCCTGCGGGGACGTCGAAGCTGACGCCCTGGAGGACGTGCGACTCGCCGAGGTGGACGTGCACGTCACGGAGCGAGAGCACCGCGGTCACAGCGGCTCCCCCAGGTAGGCCTCCTGGACGGTGGCGTTCGCCATCACGGCGTCGGCCGTGTCGAAGTCGAGCAGCCGGCCGTGGTGCATGACGGCCACCTTCTGCGCGAGGCCGGTCACGACCTCCATGTGGTGCTCGACCATCAGCACCGTCTTGCCCTCCCGCTCGTGCACCGAGCCGATCAGCTCCACGAGCTCGGGGATGTTCTCGACCGAGACACCCGCCATGGGCTCGTCGAGGAGGATCACTCGCGGGTCGCCCGCGAGCACCATGGCGAGCTCGAGCTTGCGCTTGTCCCCGTGCGAGAGCGAGCCGGCCGCCTGGAGCTGCGCCCGCGCGAGCCCGACACGGTCGAGCGCCCAGTGCGCCCGCTCCATCGCCTCCCGCACGCCGGCGGCACGGCGCCAGAGGCGCAACGTCCCGCCCAGGTGGGCCTCGGCGGTGAGCCGCACGTTCTCGAGCACCGTCAGGAGCGGGAAGACGTTGGAGACCTGGAAGGTTCGGCCCAGCCCGCTGCGCGTCCGCTCGTAGGGCGGTTCGCCCGTGACGTCGCGGCCGTCGAGCGCGACGGCGCCGGCGGTCGGCCGCATGAGGCCCGACAGCAGGTTGAAGAGCGTCGTCTTCCCGGCCCCGTTCGGCCCGATCACTCCCACGAACTCGCCCTCGCGGACCTCGAGCGAGACATCGGCGACGATGGTGGCGCCGCCGATGTCGAGCCCGAGGCCGCGGGTGGCGAGGATCGAGGATGCGCTCACGATCCGGAGCTCCCGAGAACCGTCGCTAGCGGGCGATCACCTTGATCGGGGGAGCCGTCTCGTACGGGGTCGCCGTGTCGAGCACCTTGGCGACGAGCCGCGTGCCCGACTTCGTCAGCTTCACCTGGAACATCGGCTGCAGCAGGGCGTGGTCCTGCGGGCGAATCGCGTTCTGGCCCTTCGGGCCGAGGAACCTGTAGCCCTCGAGTGCGGTGATCATCTTGTCGACGTCGTCCCCGCCCTTCTTCAGCGCCTGCACGATCATCAGCGCCGCGTTGAAGCCGTCCGGAGTGAAGAGGTCCGGTGCCTGGCCCCTCTTCCGCATCTCCTTCACGAGCCAGTCGTTCACCTTGTTCTTCGGTGCCGTGGAGACGTAGTGCGTGAAGAACTGGATCTTGGTGGCGGGGTCGCCGAAGCCCGACCAGGTCGCCTTCTCGGGGAGCCCGGTCGTGATCTTGTTCGAGACGCCGAAGACGCCCTGCTGGTCGAGGGCCTTCCACATCGCGCCCGCGGTCGTGCCGGCCCAGGCGACGAAGAGGAGGTCGGGGTTGGCCTGCTTCACCTGCTGTGCAAACGGCGTGAAGTCGGTCGCGGAGAGAGGCACGAGGACCTTGCTCACCGTGTGGCCCTTGCTGCCGATGATGGCGCTGACTGCGGCGAAGTTGCCCTGGCCGAAGACGGAGTCCTGGGCGAAGACGACGACCTTCTTGCCTGTCTGGCCGCGCAGGAAGGAGGCGGCCGCATCGATGTCCTGCAGCGTCTGGCGCCCCGAGCGGAACGTGTACTTGTTGGCCGCGGTGATCGCGTCGCTCGCGGCCGGGCCCGAGATGAAGAGGACGTGGTTCTGGTCGGCGAGCGGCGCCAGCTGCAGGGCGACGCCGGACGAGGTCGAGCCGCCGATGATCTTGTAGCCCTGGCCGATGAAGTCCTTCGCCGCGGAGACGGCCTTGGCCGGATCGCCGGCGTCGTCGGCGAGCGAGAGCTCGACCGTCTTGCCGTTGACCTTGTTCGTGCCCTTCGTGGCGTAGCTGAGGCCGAGCCGCAGCCCCTGGACGTACTCGGCGCCGTAGGCCGCGAGCAGGCCCGTGCGCGAGTAGACGATGCCGACCTTGTACGAGTCGGCCTGTGCGTGGCGCGAGCTCGCGACGCTGCCGGCCGTGCCGGCGAGCAGCGCGACGCCCAGCGTCAGCAGCAGCGCTTTGGTGAAACGGCGACGCATTGCGCATCCTCCTGGGAGACGAGACAAACCTGAGACCCGATTCAGGTATCGGTTTATCCCACGCACCGCCGCGGTTTGTCAAGGCCGCCGGCCCGGCCCGACGGGACCGTCAGGACGAGGCCGGGAGCTCGACGACGATGCGGCAGCCGCTCGGGTCGGCGGCCTCGGCATGGATCCGCCCACCATGCAGCTCGACGATCCAGCGCGCGATCGGCAGGCCGAGGCCTGCGCCGCCGTCGCTCGCGGCGCGCGCGTGGTCGGCACGGTAGAAGCGCTCGAAGACGCGCTCCGCCTCACCCGGCTCGATCCCCGGGCCCTCGTCGACGACCTCGATGCGGACGACGCCGTTCGAGCGGCGGGCGAGCAGACGGACGCAGCCGCTGTCCGGCGAGTGGCGCACCGCGTTGCCGACGAGGTTCGTCAGCACCTGGTGCAGGCGCTCGCGGTCGCCGTCGACTCGAAGCGAGGGAGGCTCGACGCTGACGCCGAACTGCACGCCACGGCCGCCGGCCCGGGCGCGCCAGTCGCCGACCGCGCGGTCGAGCAGCGTGTGGGCGTCCACGGGCACCCGCTCGAGCGGCGCGGCGCCCGACTCGAGCTTCGAGAGCTCGAGCAGCTGCTCGACGAGCGTGCCGAGCCGCTCGACCTGGAGCAGCATCGAGCCGAGCGTCTCCGGGTCGGGCCGCGCGACGCCGTCGACGAGATTCTCGATCACGGCGCGCAGCGCGCCGATCGGCGTGCGCAGCTCGTGCGAGACGTTGGCGACGAGATCGCGCCGCATCCGGTCGACTTCGGCGAGCTCCGCGGCCATCGTGTTGAAGGCGCGGGCGAGCTCCCCCACCTCGTCGCGCGAGGTGGCCGTGACGCGGCGGCCGTAGTCGCCCCGGGCCATGGCGCGGGCGGCGCCGACCATCTCCCGCAACGGGGACGTCATCCCGTGCGCCAGCACCTGCACGACCCCCAGCGCCAGCACCGCGGCAGCCAGACCGGTCACCGCCGGCGAGAGGTCGGCCCGCTGGCCGAGCGTCACGACCACGACCGTGACGGCGACTGCGGCCACGATCAGGGCGCCGAGCTTGAGCTTGATCGACCCGAGGAAGTCGAGCGGTCTCACAGGTCGCTCGTGTTGAGGGCGTAGCCGATGCCGTGCACCGTGCGGATGACGTCCGGCCCGAGCTTTCGCCTCAGCGCCCGGATGTGGGAGTCCACCGTGCGCTCGCCGCCGGACCCGTTGCGGTAGCCCCACACCTCGTTCAGGAGCCGGGCGCGTCCGAACACGACGTGCGGCGTCCGGGCGAGCCGGAGGAGCAACGCGAACTCGACCGGGGTCAGATGCACGACGTCGCCGTCCCTGCGGACGATCCGCGTCGCCGGGTCGATCTCGAGCCCGCCGAGCCGGACCGCGGGCTCCTGCTCAGGCGCGCGGTCGGCGCGGCGGAGCAGCGCCCGCACGCGCGCCACGAGCTCGCGCGGGCTGAACGGCTTCGTGAGGTAGTCGTCCGCGCCCACCGCGAGCCCGACCTCGAGGTCGGCCTCCGAGTCGCGCGCCGTCAGCATCAGGACCGGGACCGCGCGGTCGCGCTGGACGCGGCGGCAGACCTCGAGCCCGTCAAGGCCGGGCAGCATCAGGTCGAGGACGACGAGGTCCGGCCGGAACGCTCGGCAGAGGTCGACGCCGGCGAGGCCGTCGTGCGAGACCTCGACCTCGAAGCCCTCCGTCCGCAGCCGATCCGCGACCGCCGCCGCAATCGTCGGCTCGTCCTCGATCACGGCGATGCGACGTCGGGCGGGCCCAGCGCTCATGCGAGGAGCGTAGGCCAGGACCGTCGAGGACGCATCCGGATTCGGTGCAGATTCCGTGCAGGCGGGCGCCGTCCGGTCCGGCGAGCTGAGTCGAGCTCCGGTCACTCTTTCGGATCCAGCGAAAGCCTGGTCTTGTCAAAACCGGCCATCTGTGGCATATTTCGGATCCGAAATCGCGGAAAGGACGAACGCACGATGACACCGGTCGAGGCTCCTAACAGCACCGAGTCGATCCCCAGGCCCGAGAGCAGGCGCGAGACGCTGACGACGGCCGAGCTGAGCGAGTGCACCTGCCCGGAGTTCTGCGAGCGCGATCACGAGCTCGACTAGGTCGAGCCGAACCGGCTCGACTAGAGATTAAGCAGACTCTTCGGCCAGCTCGTCCGGCTCGGCGAACTCGCCGCCGCCGGAGGTGACGAGCGTCGGCTTCAGTCCCTTCTCGATCGTCTCCTTCGTGATCACGCACTTGGAGACGTCCTTCCGGGACGGCAGCTCGAACATCACGTCGAGGAGCGCGTTCTCGATGATCGACCGGAGCCCGCGGGCCCCGGTCTCGCGTTCCAGCGCCTTGTCGGCGATCGACCAGAGCGCATCGTCGGTGAAGACGAGCTCGATCGAGTCGTACGCGAAGAACCGGTTGTACTGCTTGACGAGCGCGTTCTTCGGCTCGGTCAGGATCTGCACGAGGTCGTTCCGCTTCAGCTGGTGCACGGCTGACACCACGGGCAGCCGGCCGATGAACTCCGGGATCAGCCCGAACGAGAGCAGGTCCTCGGGCATGACCTCCGAGAGGAGCTCGGACGACTCGGCGTCGTGCTTGGACCGCACGTCGGCCGAGAAGCCGACCGCGTTCTTGCCGATCCGCTTGGCGATGATCTTGTCCAGGCCGGCGAACGCGCCGCCGCAGATGAAGAGGATGTTCGTCGTGTCGATCGAGAGGAACTCCTGGTGCGGGTGCTTGCGGCCGCCCTGCGGAGGCACCGACGCGACCGTCCCTTCGAGGATCTTCAGCAGTGCCTGCTGAACGCCCTCGCCCGAGACGTCGCGGGTGATCGACGGGTTGTCGGCCTTGCGCGCGATCTTGTCGACCTCGTCGATGTAGATGATCCCGGTCTCCGCCTTCTTGATGTCGAAGTCCGCGGCCTGGATCAGCTTCAGGAGGATGTTCTCGACGTCCTCGCCGACGTAGCCGGCCTCGGTCAGCGCGGTCGCGTCCGCGATCGCGAAGGGGACGTTGAGGATCCGCGCGAGGGTCTGAGCGAGATGCGTCTTGCCGCAACCGGTGGGGCCGAGGAGCAGGATGTTCGACTTCTGCAACTCGACGTCGCCGTCCTCGGTGCCCATCTGGACGCGCTTGTAGTGGTTGTAGACCGCCACCGACAGCGTCCGCTTGGCCTCTTCCTGCGAGACGACGTACTCGTTCAGCGCCCCGTAGATGTCCTTGGGGCGGGGAAGGTTGTCGAGGTCGAGCGAGCTGGGAGTCGTCAGCTCCTCGTCGATGATCTCGTTGCAGAGATCGATGCACTCGTCGCAGATGTAGACCCCTGGACCGGCGATCAGCTTCTTCACCTGCCGCTGGGATTTTCCACAGAACGAGCAGAGAAGCTGCTCATTGCCGTCGCTCGCGCGCGCCATCAGTCTCCTTTTACCCCGGATTCGTCGGTCCGGCTAGGGCCCCGACAACTTCACGCGGTGCATCGCGGTGTGTGATGACAGTGTCGATGATGCCGTACTCGACCGCTTCTTGCGGGCTCATGAAGAAGTCCCGCTCCATGTCGCGGGAGATCTTTTCGATTTCCTGGCCCGTGTGATGCGCATAGATCTCCTCCAGACGCCGCTTGAGTCCGATCACCTCGCGGGCCTGGATCTCGATGTCCGTCCCCTGACCCTGGAACCCCCCTGAAACCTGGTGGATCAGGATTCGTGCATTCGGCAGCGCCATCCGCTTCCCTTTCGCGCCGCCCGAGAGAAGGAGCGAGCCCATGCTCATCGCGATGCCGACGCAGATGGTCTGCACGTCCGGCTTGATGAACTGCATCGTGTCGTAGATCGCAAGGCCGGCGTACACGGAGCCGCCAGGCGAGTTGATGTAGAGATAGACGTCCTTGTCGGGGTCCTCCGACTCGAGGTGGAGGAGCTGGGCGATGATCAGGTTCGCGATCTGATCGTCCACCGGCGTGCCGAGGAAGACGATCCGCTCGGCGAGCAGGCGGGAGTAGATGTCGAAGGCGCGCTCGCCACGCGAGGTCTGCTCGACGACCATCGGGATCAACGGGCTCATGAAGTCTCCTTAGCTACCAGGGGTCCAGAGTTTCGGTTCGGTGGGCTGGCTTTCCTTGTCCTTGTCCGGCGTCCAGATCGCCTCGCGCGCCTCGGCGAGCTCGACCGGAATCGGCTTCACCTCGGCGACGAGGCGGTCGAGCGCGTCGCGGAGACGGAGGTCCTCGCGCAGCTGCTCGGCGCGGCCGGACTCGAAGACCTGCTGGATCACGGGCTCCGGGTCCTCGCCGGCTTCCTCGGCCTGCTCGCGGATGATCGCCTTGATGTCGTCGTCGGAGACCTGGATGCCGAGCTCGTCGGCGAGCGCCTCGAGCACGAGCTCGCGAGAGACGGAAAGCGTCGCCTCCGCGCGCAGGCGCTGCTCGAGCGTCTCGGGGGTCAACCCGGTGACCGCCATGTACGTGCCCGCGTCGATGCCGCGGGACTCGAGCGACCCCGCCAGGCCGCGGAGCAGCTCGCGCGTCCGTGACTCGACGAGCGGCCCTGCCGCGTTGACCGCCGTCGCGCCGACGAGCGTGTCGGCGGCGTCGGCGCGGAATCGCGCATCTATCTCGTCCTGAAGCTGCTCCCTCAGAGTCGACTCGATGCTCGAGCGCAGCTCGGCGAGCGTGTCGTACTCGGAGACGGACTTCGCCAGCTCGTCGTCCAGCGGCGGCAGCACCTTTTCCTTGATCTCGTTCATCGTCGCGGTCACCGTGCGCGTCTGGCCGTCGGCCAGCTCGTAGGAGATCGGCTTCGTCTCCCCGGCGTCCATGCCGACGAGCTCGCGCTCGATCTCCTCGATCAGCCTGCCGCCCCCGAGGTCGACGACGGTCGACCGCTGGCCGCGGTCCTCCTCGTCGACGAGGTCGATCACGACGACATCGCCGGGGCGGGCAGGGCGCCCTTCGACGGGAGCGAGCTCGGCGGCAATCGTCTGCAGCAGCTCCAGCTCCGAGTCGACGAGCTCCGCCGGCACCTCGGCGTCGGCCTTCGGGACCTCGAGCGAGCGCCAGTCCGGCAGCGTCGGCTTCGGCTGCACCCCGAAGGTGGCGCTGAAGCGCCAGGGCTCGGAGTCGGAGGTGGGTAGCTCGTAGTCGTACTCCGGCACCTCGACCGGGCGCAGGCGGGTGCCGGCGGCCGCGTTCCAGAACCAGCCGCCGATGTGGCTGTCGACGGCCTCCTGGTAGACGCGCTCCTTGCCGAGCCGGGAGAGGAGCACCTGCTTCGGCACCTTGCCCTGCCGGAAGCCGGGGATCTTGACGCTCTTGGCCAGATCGTCTGTCGCATGCTCCACCGCGTGGTGCACGTCGTGGGACGGAACGTCGACCGTCAGGCGGACCTTGTTGTCGCCCAGCTCCTCGAGCTGTGCTGTCCCCTGCGAGGTCATTGGGCCATTCAAGCAAAGCCCGGCTTGGCTACGACTCGCTACGGTCAGTCTCGATGGAGCTCGAGGAGGCGATCCGGACCCGGCGCACGCACAAGCAGTACGGCAGAGAGCCGGTCGACGCGGCGACCGTGGCGGAGCTGCTCGACGTGGCGCGCTTCGCGCCGAACCACAAGCTGACGCAGCCGTGGCGCTTCCGCGTGCTCGGGCCGGAGTCGCTCGCGGGGCTCCAGGAGGTGGGCGGCGAGAAGGAGGCGGCCAAGCTCGAGCGCGCCCCGACGCTGGTGCTCGCGACGGCGAAGCTCGCCGGCGATCCCCTCCAGGACGAGGAGGACCTGCTGGCGACCGGCTGCGCCGTGTACGCGGTCCTGCTTGCGGCGCACGCGCGCGGGCTCGCGTCCTACTGGCGGACCCCCGGTGTCCTGCGCACGCCGCAGGGCCGGACGGTGCTCGCCCTGCCCGAGGACGAGCACGTCGTCGCGCTGATCCATCTCGGCCCGCGCCTGAGCGTTCCGCCGGAGAAGGAGCGGGAGCCGACGCCGGTCGTCTGGCTCGACTAGCCGGCCTCCGCTCCTCCCGCGAGGAAGTGGCAGGCCACGCCGCCGGCTAGAGAATCTCCACGACGTCGTCGTCGGCGAGCACGTGCGCCGCGCCGACGCGCTGCCCGTCGAACTTCGCGGACGCGCCCCAGACGCGGCCGCCGGTGCAGGCGGCAGCCAGCTCGTGGTGGACCGTGAGGGCGGCGTCGACCACGGTCGCTCCCGGCTCGAGCGCCGTCGGCTCGGCTTCCGTCTCGCCGGGCCGGCGGAGGAAGACGCGGATGAGGCCGGTCAGCCGCCAGAGCTCGGCGCGCAGTGCGTCGAGGCTCTCGTCGTCCAGGACCGAGACGCCGACGGCGGGAAGGCCGAGCTCCCGGCCGATGCGCTCCACTGCGGCCGGTTCCGCCTCGTCGAGCTTCGTCACCGCGACGATCGCGCGCTGCGCGATGCCGGCAGCCTCGAGCTCGCCACGGACCGTCTTCAGCCCGACGAGCGGCGCCGTGGCGTCCTGGCAGAGCACCATCGCGTCCGCGCCGCGCAGCACGCCGAGCAGCGCGCGGCCGCCGCCGCGGTCCTCGTGGGCGCCCTCGATCAGGCCGGGGATCTCCACCAGCTGGACGAGCACGCCGCGCAGGCGCATCAGGGCCGGCACCGGCCGGAGCGTCGTGAACGCGTAGTCGCCCGTCTTGATCTGGATCGACGAGAGCGCCTGAAGCAATGACGACTTGCCCGCGTTCGGCGGGCCGACGAACGCGATCTGCGCCACGCCCTCGCGCCGCACCTGGAGCGAGTCGCGGTGCACGACCTTCTTGCGCACGCGCGACTCCTCGATCTGCTCGTTCACCCACTTGCGGATGTCGGCGTAGGGGCCGTTCTTGTAGTCGGGCAGGTCCGTCAGGATCGCCCGGAGCTCCTTGATCCGCTCGCCGCCGTCCTTGCCGACGAGCCGTGCGCTTGATCACCTGCATCTGCGTGCGATGCGGCATGGGCATCGCGATCACCTTCCCCTTCGTTCAGTTCATGCGGGAAGGCGCGCGCTCAAGGCAGCCTCGGTCGAGGCCGCGAAGCGCGTCCCTTTCCCGCCGCTCTCTCGGACGCCTGAGGTCGAGAGCGGCGGATCAGCCGTTCTTGTTCGAGCTGGCCGACAGCCAGGAAAGCTCACGATCGTTCATCGTCCGCGGAGGGTAGCGCCTCTGCCCGTGCGCGTCATCCTCCCGTCGGACGATCCGGGTGGCGGCAGGTTTTCGCAACAATGGCTGCATGGAGCTCGCCGCCGGAATCGTCGTGGTCGCCGTGTCGCTCGTGACGACGGCTTTCGTAATCGGCGTCTTCGTCTGGGCGGCGTTCAAGGACGGCGAGAAGGACAAGGCGACCCAGGCCCGGCTCGGCATCCGCCGCCGGACGCGGCTGGGGCGCTAGAGGAAAGACGTCAGCGTGGACGACCCCGTACTAGGGCGGTGAACGTCGCCGTGACGCGGCCTGTCCGCATGGTCAGCCGCCCGCAGCCCACGCTCGGGGCTCGATGATCGAAGGGTAGACGGTGCCCTGCGGGTAATTGCTGCCCGCGCTCGGGAACGTCTGCCGGAACGTCCGGTGCGGGAGCGGCTCGATCCTCCACGCGCTCAGCGCGATCGTCGGACCGGCGCCCGCGCCGGCAAGGACGAACTACGGGATCTTCTGCGAGAGCCCGGTCGGGGTACGCGAGGGACCGACGTGGAGGCTGAAGCGGCCAATCGGGGCCGCTTGGTTCCGCTGTCCGCCGAGTGCGGGCGAGAGGAATCGAACCTCCAAGGGGCTCGCGCCCCACCGGGACCTAAACCCGGCGCGTCTGCCAGTTCCGCCACGCCCGCGGACCCGACTCAGGATAGAGCTGTCCGCGCGGTTGCGGGCTTCGCCCGTGACCGCGTGCCACTGACTCGTAACCGCCAACCGATCGAAGTCGCAGCCGAAAGCGAGACTTCGATCGGAGACTCCAAGGGGCTCGCGCCCCACCGGGACCTAAACCCGGCGCGTCTGCCAGTTCCGCCACGCCCGCGGACCCGACTCAGGATAGAGCTGTCCGCGCGGTTGCGGGCTTCGCCCGTGACCGCGTGCCACTGACTCGTAACCGCCAACCGATCGAAGTCGCAGCCGAAGGCGAGACTTCGATCGGAGACTCCAAGGGGCTCGCGCCCCACCGGGACCTAAACCCGGCGCGTCTGCCAGTTCCGCCACGCCCGCGGACTCCGCTCAGGATAGATCGGCACGGGCTCGCCAGCCGCCGTCCGGAACCTTGACGAGGGAATCATGCGGCTAGCGCCGCGGGAGCAGGATCGAGCGCCGCCAGTGCGTCGCCGATCGCCTCTGCGAGCACGTCCTCCGGTGCAGACGAGAAGAGCGGGCTCCCTGGCTCGGTGAGCAGCCGGTCGACGAGGAGCATCCCCCGGACGGAGACGGGGCGCTCCTGATCCTCGAGGCGCTCGCGCAACGTGCGGAGGAGCCCGGGGTGACGGCGAATCGCGCGCGTGTTCAGAGGCACCGCGCCGGGGAGAGCGCCGCCGCGCACCTCACGCTCGATTCGCCGCAGGCTCTGCACCAGCGAAGACCGCAGCCGCGGCGACGTGAGCTCGCCCGCACGCCAGCTGAGCAGCGCCGACGACGGACGCGGAGCGGCGCCCCAGAGCAGCCACTCGTCCGCTGCCCGACGCCGCCGCTCGAGCTCCAGCGCCGCCCTGGCGGCCTGCAGCGCTCCGACGAGCATCAGGAAGCCCGCGACGGCGAGGACCCACGGCCACTCGATCGCGGCCGCGAGGCCGACGGCGAGGACGAGCAGCGCGAGGGAGAGCTGCGGCAGCGCGGCCGTCAGCGGACGCGGCGGGAGACCGGCGTCTCCGTCCGTGCGCCCGAGCGACAGCAGATCCGAAGGAATCCTCACACGGTCACGGTAGAAGGAGCGGCCTCAAAGGCGCGTCAAGATCGCCGAGCCCGACCTCAAGATGCTCTCAATGCGGAGCAGGCGGCCGGAGAGCCTCCTCTAGGAACGAGCCCAGAGCACCGCGCCGCCGGCGAGGGCCGCGGCGGCGCCGGCGACGATCAGCGCGATGTCGAGGGCACCGAGGCCGCCGTCCCCGCTGCCGCGTGGCGAAGCGGCGGGACGCGCCGACGTCGTCCGAAAGGCGTAGACCGCCTCGCTGCGGCCGCCCCGGTCGGGATTCGCGAGAAACCTCCCGTACTGCACCACGCGTGCGGAGCGGGTCAGCGCCTCGACGGTCCGGTCGAGCGCGCTGCGGCCGTCCACGCCCAGAGGCAGGCGCAGTAGCGCCGAGGGGACGACAGGCGTCGCGACCAGCCGGACGCGGGGCTCGCTCCCGGGGACGTCGAAGGTCGCCGCGAGCGGCCGGCCGCCGCCGAGCAGGACGTCGACGGGAACGCGACGGCCGCCCGACACCAGCTGTCCCTCCACGCGGAGCGGCGCCTCGACGCGGATCGTGCGAGAGCCGATCGGAGCGCCGATGTGGGCGAAAGGGTCGTGCTGTTCCCCACGGCCGACCGCGGCGAGGATCGCCGCCAGCTCGCGCGGGCGGCCGGCGCCGACCGGCACCTGCACCATGGTCCCGGTCGCGTTCGTCAGCCGCACCCGCGAGACGCCGCCGGCCCTCGTCACGGTCACGCGCAGGGGGAGGTACGGGGCGGCCTGCTCCGCCGCGAGCTCGATCCGCGCGGCCAGCACCTCGCGCCCGGGCGAGAACCCCTGCCACAGGACGGCACCGGCCCGCAGGCCGGGGTCGGAGTCGGACCCTGGAGCGGGCCGCACCCCCGTCGCCGGAGCCGCAACGGCGAGGACGTAGTCGCCGAGCCCTCGCACGACCAGGCGCTGCACGACGGTCACCGACATGGGACGGCCGCCCGCGTCGAGTCCCGCCTCGACCCGCTCCTCGCTGCTGATCCGCCCCGGCCAGCGCACCTCGCTCACGTTCGCCCTCGAGCCGAGGGGAGGAATCGCCGTTGGTGCCCGCGCCGGCGAAGGCAGCAGCACGGGGCGGTCGACTGCGCGGGCGGACGCCGCCCCGGCGAGGAGGACCGCGCCGGCGCAGAGCGCCGCGCCGGCGAGCTCAGCGAACCTGAGGGACAACGGGCAGCGTCCGGCTGAGTGGGTCGTCGCGCACCGGCCGGAACGTCATGTCGTGGAAGCGCGCGAAGTAGACGTCGTCGTCGACGACGCCGTCGTGGTTGCGCCGGTTGAAGCCGCGCTCGTCGCCGTTCGCCCCGCGGACCGTGACCTCCTCGAGCGCGTCCAGCACCTTCTTCCGGTCGGTCGAGCCGGCGTGGTTGATCGCCGCCGCGAGGACGCGGATGAAGTCGAAGGAGTACATCGCCAGCTCGGGCGGCTGGACCACTGCACTCCCGGCGCGCGTCCTGACACCGACCCGGTCGACCCCGAAGGTGCGCTCGTACGCGTCCTGGAACGCATAGAAGAAGCCGGGGCCGAGCTCGGCTGTCATGCGGCCGGTCGCGACCGTCAGCCCGTCGACCCAGTCTGGATGGTCGGCGAGCTGCTGCCGGATGAGCGGGCTCTCGCCGGAGGGCGGGGCGAAGACGGGAACCTTCCAGCCCGCGCTGCGCGCCGCCGTCAGCGCCGCCGCGATCGTCGCCGGCTGCGCCCAGACGATCAGCCCCGTCGCACCGGCGCGCTTCGCCCGCAGGATCTGCGGCGCGACGTCGAGCGCCGTCGAGGGGAGCGTGATCCGCGCCGCGACGGACTCCGGATTGGAGGCGAACGCCTTCGCCAGTGCCTTGCTTCCCTCCTGGCCGTAGCCCGAGTCGTCGCTGAGCAGCGCCAGCTTCAGCCCCTTCGGGATCGTGTACTCGGCGAGGCGGAACGCGATCCCGCGGTCGGTCGGCGCGATCCGGAAGACGTTTCGCCGGCGGTCCGGGTCGACGAGCTCCATCCCGCCCTGATAGGCGATCCCGATCGGGACGTTCGCGTCCCGCGCCGTCCGCCACGAGGCGTCGACGCCCGTCCCTTCGTCCACGATCGCGAGCGCGCCCTTCTGCACGGCGCTGCGGACGTTGCGCACCGCGGTGGCCGGCGAGAGGGCGTTGTCCATCCGCTCGACCCTGATCGTGTAGCGCTTGTCGCCGGCCACGATCCCCTGGCGGTTCGCCTCCTCGGCGGCGAGCTGTGCGCCGCGGGCGATCTCCTCGCCCAGCTGCGGCGTCCGCGAGAAGGGCGCGTTGACGACCACGAGCAGCGAGCCGCCGTGCTGCTTCTCCGAGCTGCCGCACCCGGCGAGTGCCACGAGGGCGGCGAGGACTGGGAGCGTTCGGCGCACGGGCGACACCTTAGAGACGGCCGCCGCCGAGGTAGGCGCGCCGCACCTCGGGGTCGGCGGAGACCTGGGCCGGAGGACCCGCAGCAACGACCCGGCCGGCCGCGAGCACGACGACGTGGTCCGCGTCGGCGACGACGCGCAGGTTGTGCTCGACGAGCAGGACCGCGAGGCCGTCTGCGCGCAGCCCGCCGAGGAGTCCGAGCAGCCGCTCGACCTCCCCGGCTCCGATCCCCGCCGACGGCTCGTCGACGAGCAGGACCCGAGGGCGCGCCGCGAGCGCCGAGGCGATCATCAGCGCCCGCTGGTCGGCGGCGCGGAGCTCTCCGGCCGGGACGTCCGCCGCCCAGCCGAGGCCGACCCGGTCGAGCGCCTCCCTGGCGCGAGCCCGGACGCGCTCCGCCGCCGCGCGGGCCCGGGGCGTCGCGAAGAGTGCGCGCACAGGCTCGATGTCTCGCTCGCCGAGCGCGGCGCCGACACAGGCGTTCTCGAGCACGGTCGAGGCCGGGAAGACCGCCGTCGCCTGGAGGGTGCGCACGATCCCGCGCCGGGCGCGCCGCTCCGTCCCGAGCGGCGTCACATCGTCGCCCTCGAGGACGACGCGCCCCGCATCCGGAGGCAGGGTGCCGGCGAGGAGTCGCAGCGCCGTCGTCTTGCCGGAGCCGTTCGGGCCGACGACGGCGACGACGCGTCCAGTCGGGAGCTCGAGCGAGAGGTCCTCCAGGGCCGTGAAGCCGTCGAAGCGCTTGGCCAGGCCGGCGGCCTCCAGCGCCGGCCTCGACTCCGTCACCGACTCGGAGGCAGGCGCGGCGGCGGTCTGCGGCGTCCGGACGTGCGGCCGCGGGAAGAGCCGCCGACTGAGCTCGGGCAGCACGCCGTCTCCGCCGAAGGCGAGCGCGACGAGCACCAGCACGGCCGCGATCATCGGGTCGTAGCGCGCGGCGTCCGCGCCCTCGCCGGCGGCGGCGCCGAGCACATGACCGGTCTTGACGACCAGGAGATAGACGGCGAGGCCGACCGCCGGGCCGAGTGCGGTCCTCGCGCCGCCGAGGAGGACGGCGGCGAGGAGCTCGAACGAGAGGAACGGCCCGAAGGCGTTCGGATCGGCGACGCCGGCGAGGTCGACCGCGAGCGCCCCGGCCAGACCGCCGACGGCGGCGGACCCGACGAAGGCCGCGAGCCGGAGCCGGCCGATCGGGGCACCGAGCGCCGCAGCCGCGGCCGGGCGCTGGGCGGCCGCGAAGAGCCGGATCCCGAACGGGGCCCGCGCCAGCGCCACGAAGGCCAGCGCCGCGAGAGCGAGCAGTGCGAGCGCGAGCTCGTAGTGCCAGACGGCGCCCAGCCCGGTCTCCAGCACGAGCCCCTGCGAGCCGCCGGAGACGCGTGGGAAGGAGACGAGCGCGATCGCCACGAGCCACGTCAGCACCCAGGTGCTGACCGCGACGAAGACGGGCCGCAGGCGCACGAGGCCTGCCGCCACGACGAAGCCGGCGAGGGCTGCGGCCGCCACGCCGAGCGGCACCGCCACGACGCCGGGCACGCCCGTCCTCACGCGCAGGAGCGCAGACGCGAAGCCTCCGATCGCCATGAAGGCGCCCTGCCCGAGCGACGGCATGCCGCCGATTCCGACGACGAAGCCGAGCGCCGTCGCCGCGAGGGCCAGCTGGACCTTCTCCGCGGCCGGAGCCGCGTCAAGCCCGGCGAGCGGCGCCAGCGCCAGGAGCAGGAACGCCGCCGCCCCGGCCGTCGCGGCCGGCCGCCACGCGCGGCGCGCGTCCTCGACTCCGGCCCGCAGCGCGGCGGCTGTCATTCCACCGCCTCCACCGCCGCGCCCAGCCGCCTGGTCGCGATCCAGATCAACGCGAGACCGAGTGGAAGAACCTCGCGCCACGACGGCCCCAGCTCGTGGCCGAAGAGAGGCAGGCCCGCGATCGCCGCCTCGATCACGCCCAGCGCGAGACCCGCAGCGAACGCGAGCCGCAGCGAGCCGAAGCCGGCGACGAGCGCGGCGACGAGGCCCTTGACTCCGAGCAGCGTCGCCGTGTCGACGGAGAACGTCCCGCTCGGCGCCGCGATCACGGCGGCCACCGCCGCGACCCCCCCGGCGAGGCCGAACGCGAGCGCGACGAGCCGCTCGACGGGGATGCCGACGACCAGGGCTCCCTCGCGGTCGTCCACGATCGCGGCCAGCGCGCGCCCGGGCTTCGTCCGCTCGAGGGCACGCTCCGCCAGAAAGGCGAGCAGGAGCGCGACCGCGATCACGAAGAACGCACGCACGGGAATCGAGGCGCCGCCGAACCGGATGTAGCCCCCGTGCGCCACCTCGCGAAACGGGATCGGATCCGGAAAGACATATCCCGGGCGGTCGAAGAACGCCGTCAGACCGCTGCGCAGCGCGAACGCGACCGCGACGGTGGTCGCCACCCAGCCGACGGTGGAGCCGCGGGCGAGGTACGGCTGGACGGCGAGCAGGTAGGTCACGACGCCCGCACCGACGCAGGCGACGAGCCCGACGGCGAGCCCGAGCGCGAAGCGGCCGCCGCCCACACTCGTCTGCGTCACCGGCCCCGTGCCGGCGACAACGGCGAGCGTGACGAAGACGCCGAGGCCGACCAGGTCGCCGAGCGCGAAGTGGACGACCCCCGTCAGGCGGTAGACGACCGAGTACCCGATCGCGACGAGGCCGTACACGCCCCCGGCCGCAAGCCCCGTGACGAGCACCTGGAGGGCGAGGTCCACGCGCGGACGCTAACCGACGTCGTCAGGCGGCTCGGCGGGCAGCCGGAGGCGGAAGACCGCGCCGCCGCCCGGTCCGGTCTCCACCTCGGCGGTCCCGCCGTGCGCCTCGGCGACGTGCCTGACGATCGCCAGCCCGAGCCCCGAGCCGGGTGTCCCTCTCGCCGAGGGCGACCGGTAGAAGCGCTCGAAGACGAGCGGCAGGTCGGCCTCGTCGATGCCCGGCCCGCGGTCGCGCACCTCGACGACGCCGTCGGCCACATGCACCTCGAGCGGCTCGCCCGGCGGGCTCCACTTGACGGCGTTGTCGAGCAGGTTGAGGACGGCGCGGCCGAGCCGCTCGGGCGTCCCGCGGACGACGCTCGGCTCGAGTGTCGCCTCGATGGCGCTTCCCGGCGCGCGCCGCCGCATCCGCTCGATCGCGTCGGCGACGAGCTCGTCGAGGCGGACGTCCTCGACCTCCGCGGGCGGCCCTCCGTCGCGGGCGAGCTCGATCAGATCCTCGACCAGGCCATGGAGCTCGTCGACCTGCCCGAGCACGTCGCGGGCGATCGCCTCGCGCTCCGCGGCCGGGATGCCGTCCGTGCGGAGCACGAACTCGAGGTTGGCGCGCAGGCTGGTGAGCGGCGTGCGGAACTCGTGCGACGCGTCCGCTACGAGTCGCCGCTGTGCCGCGAGTGAGCGGTCGAGCGCCGCGAGCATCTCGTTGAAGCTCGCCCCGAGCCGTGCGACCTCGTCCGTGCCGCTCTCGTCCAGCCTGACGCCGAGGTCGCGCGTCCGCCCGATCCGCCCGGCCGCCTCGCTCAGCCGGCGCACGGGAGCGAGCGCGGTGTCGGAAACCCAGGAGGCGACGAGGAGCGCGAGGCCGACGCCGCAGGCCGCGAGCACGAGGAAGAGCAGCCGCACGCGCCGCAGGGTCGCCCGCTCGGGCGCGTCCGACCGGGCCACCTGGACGGCGAGCCCCGGCGCGGCGGGGCTCGTGTAGACGCGGAGATGCTGGCTCGAGGCCGAAGCGACAGAGACGAAGCCGCCTCGAGTGCCCGCGGCGACCGCGCGCGCGTGCGCTCCCGCCGGCAGGACGACAGCCTGGTAGGGCGGCCGCCGCGTCCTCCCTCCCCGGTCGACCGACTGCACGTACTCGCCCGGCGCCGCCACGAGCGGTAGCGTCTCGCGCCCCGACCCGGCGGCGACGACCGGCGCCAGCACCGCGGCCCGATCCCGGAGCGAGTCGTCCGCCCGCTCGTAGAGCTCGCGCCGAACGATCATGTACGCCGACGCGGCGATCAGGACGCTGACGACCGCCGTGCCCACCGTCGCGACGAGGACGACCCTCCGTCCGAGGCTCACGGCTCCTCGCGCAGCGCATAGCCGAAGCCGCGCACGGTCTGCAGCAGCCGGAGCTCGCCGCCCGCCTCGGTCTTCCGCCGCAGGTAGCCCACGTAGACCTCGAGCGAGTTAGAGAGCGACCCGAAGTCATAGCCCCAGACGGCCTCGAAGATCTCCGAGCGGGAGAGCGCCTTGCGCGGGTTGGCGAGGAAGAGCTCGAGCAGCGCGTGCTCGGTGCGCGTCAGCTGCAGCTCGCGGTCGCCGCGGCGCACCTCCCGCGTCTCCGGGTCGAGCGAGAGGTCGGCGAAGCGCAGCGGGCGCGCGCCGGGACGGGACCGGCGCAGGAGCGCGCGGATGCGCGCGAGCAGCTCGTCCAGCTCGAACGGCTTCGTCAGGTAGTCGTCTGCGCCCGCGTCGAGCCCGGCGACGCGGTCGGAGACCTCGCTGCGCGCGGTCAGCATCAGGATCGGCGTCTCGACGCCGCGCGAGCGAAGCGTCCGGCAGACCTCGAGCCCATCCGGCTCCGGCATCAGGACGTCGAGGATGATCACGTCCTGGCCGCCGGCGAGGCCGCGCTCGAGCGCCTCGTCTCCCCGCGCCGCCGACTCGACCTCGTAGCCCTCGTGCGCGAGCACCCGTCCGAGGGCGTCCCGGACGGCGGCCTCGTCGTCGGCGACCAGCACCCGCATCGCGTCCTAGTCTCGCCGGAAAAGACGACGGCCGCGCAGGGGAGCGCGGCCGCCGACGTACGTCCATGGGAAGTAATGGCAGTCTCCACGCCAGGCCTGAAGGGAACGTGAGAGGCCGATAAGAATCCGCTAAGAATCGGCCGCCGCGGCGCACCAGCCGCGGTAACGGCTGCGTAGGATCCCGGCCTCGTGAGGTGCCTGCCCGTTCTTGCCATCCTCGCCGCGTTCGTGATCCTCGCGCTCGCGGCGTGCGGCTCCGACAAGGAGTCCGCCTCCGAGGCGGCGAGCCCCGAGGCGAAGGCGGCCTGCGAGGGCTCCGCGATGTCTGGCGACCCGAAGCTGCCGGCGAACTTCCCGAAGCTGGAGCAGGCGACGTACGTCTCGTCCGAGCCGACAGGCCCGACCCAGATCGTCGACGGCCACTACGATGGCTCGCTCCAGGACGCACACGACGAGTACATGAAGGAGCTCCCGGCGAACGGGTTCGACGTCCTCTTCGACGAGATCGAGGAGCACGACTCCGAGGTCTCCTGGAAGGGCAGCGGCCGCACCGGCCAGGTTGCACTGCGCGAGGAGTGCGGCAAGGACGGCCGGATCTACCTCCACATCACCAACCGCCCCGAGTAGCGGGCCGACGAGATCAGTCGAGCCCGGCGAGTAGCCGGTCGGCGCGCGCCCAGTAGGCGGCGCGGGCGCCCGGGGTGTCGTCGAGTACGGAGAGGTGCGTGGCGGCGAACGCGCCCTGCGAGCGGACGACCTGGTAGCTCAAGTCTGCATACGGGAAGCCGCTCGCGGCGAGCTGGGTGACGAGCTGGTTGACCCCGTGGGTGCCGACGACGTCGTCGCGGTCGCCCGCGAGCAGGAACACCTTCGTGCCCTTCCGGATCGTCCCCAGGTTCTGGAGCGGATCCATGCTGCCGGCGGGGAAGACGGAGAGGATCGCCCTCGGCACGGGCGCGACCCCGTGTGCGAGCGCGGCGTAGTCCATCACGAGGCGCCCACCTCTCGAATAGCCGATCGCCAGCACCGGCGCCTCCGTGCCGAGGCGCTGCCAGCCGAGGCGGGCGCCTCTGATCAGGTGGTCGAGCGGGCGCGGCGCCGCGGGGTAGAGCTCGAAGCGCGGATAGAGGACGGCGTTCCCCTCGGCGGCGAGGTGCTCGAGCCAGGCCCGGTGATGGAAGGGCGTCGTCTCCTGCTGGTCGCCGAGGCCGTGCACGAAGAGAACGACGTGCTTCGGCCGGCCGTGCGAGGGGCGAAAGATCCAGACGCGGTCGGCGCCGCGCCCGTACGACGTCTCCGTCACGCCGGCCCCGGGGTTGCCGTGGCCGCGCGCGTGGACGAGCGCCGCGCTCCCGAGCGCGAGCCCGCCGACGAGCGCTGCGAGCGCGATCCCGAGGCGTGGGCCCATCGCTCGTTCAGACGGGCGCGCGCGGCGAAGGTTCGCGCCCGACGAGCTCCTTAACGCCCACGCAAAAATCTGTTCCCGGCTTGTTTGCAGCAACATCAGGCCGGGGAGCAGTTCTGAGCCGGCTGCGTTCGCAGCGGTGAAGCCGTCGTTTAGCCCGCCTGCGTCTCGCGTACCAGCGGGCGCAATCCGTATCCTCCGAGCGTGTCGATCCTGTTTGAGATCGCGGCCCGGGCCGATGTGCCCGTCGAAGGCGTCGTCCGCGTCCTGACGCGCGAGCCCGTCGACGAGCACGTGAAGCGGCGCGTTCTCGACGTCTTCGACGAGCTCGGACCCGCAGAGACGCGCGCGCTCGAACGGTTCGCGCTGGCCGCGGTCCACGACGTCTTCCCGCCCGAGGCCGAGCGCGCCGACGCCATACCGGTGGAGGACGCGGCGGCTCCGGCCGTGATCCCTACGCCCGAGATCGTCGAGGCGGGTGTCCGGCGCGAGCAGGACGAGCTCGGGCTGCGCCTCGTGTTGCTCCTGGAGGAGCTCGTCGTCGCGGTCCGGGAGCTGAAGAGCACGAGCCAGAGGGAGCAGCAGGAGCGAGTGGACGACCTGGCGGTGCTCGTTGAGCTGATCACCACGGGCTGGCAGGGAATCGACCAGCGGCTCGCGCGCCTGGAGCAGCTGGTCGAGCAGCGCGAAGGCCCGGAAGGAGCTCCTCCGCAGGAGGGCGGGCCTGAGCCGGCGGTGCTGCTCGGCGCCGTCGCGGCCGAGCCCGAGCGCGCGGAACCGGGGCTCGCGGAGCCCGAGCGTGCGGAGGCCGAGTACGCGGAGCCCGAGTACGCGGAGCCCGAGGAGAGGGAGCCGGAGCACGACGCGTACGACGAGGAGGAGTTCCCGGCGCCGCGGATGCGCTGGCCCGGCTACCTGGCGGTCGCCACGCTCGTCGTGGCCGCCGTCGTCGGACTGCTCGCCCTGCTCGGCTTCCTGCCCGCCCGCGCCGACCTCTCGGACCTCCTGCCGGACCGCGAGAGCCCGAGCTCGGCCGTCGCGAGCACCGCCGACCTCCCCCTCGTGCACCCGCCGGGAGCAACGACCGCTCCGGGCACTCAGACCGGAGCGGCGGTCGCCCCGCCGCTCACGGGCCCCGGGGCCACCGGCGCGACGACGACCAAAAGCGCGACGACCCAGCAGGCGACAACCCAGCAGGCGACGACCCAGCGGGAGACGACCCAGAGGGCGACGACAACGAGCACGACGACCGCGAAGTCCTCCACGAGCCCGTCGGGGACGACGCCGCGAACGACCGGCAAGGCGGCCAAGCCGCCCGGCACCGGCACGCGAACGCAGCCCGCGGCGGGTACGACGCCGAGAACGACGCCGTCCCGCGTGCCGGCCACGATCCAACCGGCCCGCGACTGGGTGTGGGCGCCGGCCCCGTCTGCCGCCTACTACGACATCCAGTTCCTCCGCGAGGGCAAGCTCGTCTACCGCACGCAGACGACGGGGGCGAAGCTGACGCTGCCGCCTTCGGTCACGTTCCCACCGGGCAACTACCGCTGGGTCGTGCGACCGGGCATCGGCCCACGCGCCGCCAACCGGTTCGGACCGACTGTCGTCGACTCGAGGTTCTCGGTCACCGGCTGAGCCGTTGCGGCGAGTAGATTGCGCCGATGAGCTTCGCGGTGCCTGCGGATGCGTACGACCGTTTCATGGGCAGGTACTCGGTGTTGCTCTCGCCGCAGCTCGCCGACCTCGCCGGGATGCTCCGGCGGCCAGCGGGTGCTCGACGTCGGCTGCGGCCCCGGCGCGCTCACAGCCGAGCTGGTCGCGCGGCTCGGGCCGGCGTCCGTGTCTGCAGTCGATCCCTCCGAGCCGTTCGTCGCGGCCGCTCGTGCGCGCAATCCGGCGGTCGACGTGCAGCAGGCGTCCGCGGAGCAGCTGCCGTTCCCGGACGAGGCGTTCGACGCTGCCCTCGCGCAACTCGTGGTCCACTTCATGTCGGACCCGGCCTCGGGAGTGGCGGAGATGAGGCGTGTGACACGGCGGGACGGTGTCGTCGCGGCCTGCGTCTGGGACCATGCCGGCGGCCAGGGTCCGCTCAGCCCGCTCTGGGAGGCTGCGCGTGAGCTCGACCCGGAGGCCGAGGACGAATCACTGCTTGCCGGCTCGCGCGAGGGCGACCTGGCGCGGTTGTTCGAGTCTGCGGGGTTGCGCGAGTGCGATGAGACGACGTTCGCTGTGAGCGTCGAGCACCCGAGCTTCGAGGAGTGGTGGGAGCCGTTCACCTTCGGCGTCGGCCCGGCGGGCGCGTATGTGGCCGGGCTCGAGCCGGAGCGCCGGGAGGAGTTGCGCGAACGCTGTCGCTCGGCCCTCCCCGAGGCACCGTTCGTGCTCACGGCGTGGGCCTGGACGGCGCGGGGCCTCGCGTAGCACGGAGCGGTGCGATGAGTTCTGAGCACGCCGCCGGTCTCTAAGGAGATCGCCGCCCAAGGTGGCGGTGCCTGACGGAGCCGAGACAGAAAGGGAGGGAAGCGATGACGTCGTCCGAGAGCAAGTCATCCGAGACCAAGGAGCGCAACCGCGTGCTCGCGGGGTCGTGCCGGTGCGGGGCGGTTCGCTACGAGGTTCCGGATGCATTTCTGTACGCAGCGAACTGCCACTGCTCGGAGTGCCGAGCGGCGACCGGCTCGGCCTTCAAGCCGTTTGCCGGCATCGAGCGGGAGAAGCTCACGATCACGCAGGGGCTGGACGACGTTGCCGTCTTCGGGGAGGACGACCTGAACGACACCCGCTGCGGCGCGTGCGGATGCTTCCTCTTCTCCGTGGTGCGGGAGGGTGCGTTCGTGCACGTCGCCATGGGATCGTTGGTGGACGCTCCTACCATCCGGCCGACGGAGCACATCTTCGTCGGCTCGAAGGCGCAGTGGTTCGAGATCACCGACGACCTGCCGCAATCCGACGAGTACTGAGAGCGGTCCATGATCGGACCGTGACGGAGTGCCGGCTCATCCGCGGCGGGGCGAGCTTCCACGGCAAGCCGTACAACCCGACCGACAGCCGGTGCGCGCCGTCATCGCCCGCACCGACCCCAACGAGCAGGAGGAGCGTCGTCCTGCTCGAGGAGATGTAAGCCCCGGTTCGACGAGTGACACTGGTTCGACGAGTGACACTGGGGCGTCAGCCGGCCCGAGCGAATTTGAGGCCCGCGATCACCTCGTCCGCCGCCCGCTCGCCGGTCGCCACCGCGCCGTTCAAGAAGCCCTGTGCGTCGATGGAGGTGTGCTCGCCCGCGAAGTGGCAGTTCCCCTCCGGCTCCTGCTCGACGCCGGCGAACCGCGTGTACTGACCGACCTTCCAGTACGAGTACGACCCTTTCGTCCACTGGTAGCCCGGCCAGAAGTCGACGGTCGCCTTGCCGTTCCAGCGCTCCGAGATCCCCGGCAGCACCGGTTCGATCTGGCGCAGAAACTGCTTCGCCCGCTGGCTGGGCGAGCCGGTGCCGAAGCTCGCGCCGATCGTCCCGCCCGTGTAGTCGACGAGGATTCCCGAGCGGCCGGCCTGTGCGCGCGACACCTCCCAGGTGCTCTGGTATCCCCGATCGGAGTACGTCTCGCCGGTGAGGCCGAGGTTCTGCCAGCGGCGGTTCTCGAACTGGACGTGGAGCTTGGAGTTCGTTCCCATCCCCAGCTCCTCGATCGCCGTGATCTTGCGCGGCTTGAAGCCGGCTCTCGTGTAGTCGACCGAAGAGCGAAGGATCGAGAAGGGAAGCGCGAGCACGACCTTGTCGGCAACCACCGTCGTGGTGCTCGCGCCCTGGTCGAACGAGAGCCTGAACGTGCCGTTCGCCCGCTGCTCGATGCCGACGAGCTCCGAGCCGAGCGTGACCTGACCTGCAAGCCGCTCGGCCAGCCGGGACGCGATCTGGTCGTTCCCGCCTCGCACGTGGAAGCGCTCGTCCGACTCCCCGAAGAGCTCGAGCGTCGTCTGCTTCGTGAAGCCAATGAGGTAGAGGAAGTTGAGCGCGCTCTGATCGCTCGTCTCCGCTCCGTACTCGATGGTGTACGCGACGTCGAGCAGCTGGCCGAGCTTCGAGCTGCGACCGCCCTGGATCGTGGCGTCCAGGTACTCGGCGACCGACATACGATCAAGCTCCCGTCCACGCGGGGTGAAGCTCGTGTACGTCGTCGGGTACCCGGCCGCGTCCGTGTCGTCGCGCCACGTCCGCGAGGGCTTCTGGATGTCCGCGGTCGCCTGCGCTTCCGTGTAACGCTCGCCGTCGAAGTAGAACGTGAGCTCGGTCCCCGGCGCCTCCGCAGCGTTGACGTCGTCCAGGCGCAGATCGAGCTCCTTCACAAGGCGCCGGATCTCGCGATGGCCGGTGTCCATGAACTCGCCGCCGTGCTCGCCAATCTGGCCGTCGTCGAAGACGTCGCGGATCGTCCAGCAACGGCCGCCGACTCGGTTGGACGCCTCGTGCAGCTCGGTCGTGTAGCCCGCCTGTCGGAGCCGGTACGCGCAGGTGAGTCCGGCCAAGCCCGCCCCGACCACGACGATCCGAGGTCCACCGACGGCACGGGCGTACGGGGCAAGACGGCCGAGCGTGCCTGCACCTGCCAAGGCGACGCCGAGCACGCCCGCGTCACGGAGGAACGCCTGCCGCGTGGAACCTCGCTCGGCGCGTGGCTCCAACGCGTGCTCGAGCGAAAACTCGTGGTGGGAGGCGGCATCCAACCGGCGGACCGTCTGCCCAACCCAGCGTGCCAAAGGCGTCCTCGCCATCGCCCTCCTCTCCGGGCTGAGAGCATGACGTCCGGTGCGAGGAAACTCAAGTCGATGATGGAGCCTCGCTCCGAGGTGGTGCTCGTGACTCCGGATGCAGGCGGGCTCGTGGCAGCGTGTACCCGGATGTGCGAGAACTGCGTCTTCAACGACCCTGTCCGCAAGTCGTGGTGACACCGAGGAGGACGAATGCCGGTGAAGGAAGCAAGCTCCGAAGAGACCCCGTACGGCCGCTACGTGACGTCGGACGGCTGGTTCGTTCTCAACCTCGAGGACGCACTGGCGGTGCGCAACGAGGAGAAGGGCGGCGCCCTGTATCCGCTTGAGCCGCAGGAGGCGAGGTTCCGCGACTTCGGCGTCAACGTGCGTGTCTTGTCGCCGGGCGAGCCGAACGCCTTCTACCACGCGGAGACCGGACAAGAAGGGTTTCTCGTGCTCTCGGGCGAGTGCACGCTGGTCGTCGAGGAGGAGGAACGGACACTGCGGCAGTGGGACTATTTCCACTGCCCCTCCGAGACCCGCCACATCATCGTCGGCGGCGACGGGCCGTGCGTGGTCCTCATGATCGGCGCGCGGCCCGAAGTCGAGACGCTGCACTACCCGGTGAGCGAGGTCGCGGCGAAGTACGGCGCCTCCGTCACGAAGGAGACCCACGACGGGGACGAGGCGTACGCCGATTGGCCTGGTGAGTACCGGCCGGTGCGCCTTCCGTGGCCGCTCGATTCGCACACGTAGCGGTGACACCTGACGTTGGCCGGAGCTCTCAATCAAAGAAATGTCATCCGACGAGCGGCCTTCGTGCGCATCGTCGTCGCGCGTTAGCGTCGCGCTGTGCGCGAGCTACAGGCTGAACTTTGGCACTGGCAGGCGCCGCACCCGTACTGGACGCCGGGCGAGCGGTGGCCACAGGAGGTGTCGTCGCACGCAAGTGGCTTCGGGAGGCCGTGATGCGCAAGCAGGTCGCCGCGGGCTTGCGCCCGCTGCTCGCGCTGCCGGTCGAGGTCTTGCTCCCGGCGCACGGAGCGCCGACAGACCGTGCGGCGCTCGAGGGCGCGCTCTCCTGACGGATGACGTCCATCCCGTCGCCTGGGTCCACGTCGCCGCGGGTTCCCGGGCACGCGATGCAGTCAGGGTTGGTTGCGACCCGGGGGAGGCGCGGGTCATGTGTTCCAAACCACCTCGATGCCCCGGTCGACGCCTGGAAGGGGCAGGGCGCGCGCCTCGGCCTCGATCGCGTCGCGCGTCCCACGCGAGAGGCGTGCCCAGGCGTCGATCCGCACGGTGTGCTGCGTCCGTCTCCAGGTTCCGCGGATCTCGCCTTCGACCAGGAGCGCGCCCGGCCACACGCGGGACGTCCAGAGCCGCCGCCGCTGATCCGCCCGCGGGACGAGAAGCTCCCGCTCTGCTCCGTCGAGCAAGAAGTAGGCATCGCCGCTCGGCAGCAGGCGCGCGGGCGCGGCGGCCGTCTCCGCGGCGCGCATGGCCGCCTCATCGTCCGCGAGTAGCCACTCGTCGGCGAGTGGCGATCGGACCGGCAGAAGCGATCCTTCGAGCGAGGCGAATGCATCGGCCGCCGAGCGCCGCGAGATTCCTGCCCAGCGGGCGAAGCCGTCAGCAGTGGTCGGCCCGAAGATGTGGAGGTAGCGGCGAGCGAGCTCGCGGCACGCGTCGGCCGGGTGCACCTCGGCAGCGACGACGGTCCAGACAATCGGCGCTCGTGCTCCGTCCCAGCGGATGGCGACCGTGCCCGTCGTCGCGGCGTACCTGAGCGCGTTCCCAACGCCGAGCGCGCGCCCGACCTCGCGGTCCGTCATCCGCGTGCCGTCGAGACGGGCGTGCAACCGCTCGGCCATGCGCTCGGCCCGTAGGCGGCTCTTGGCGCTATCGGGAAGCCTCCCCAGCGAGAACAGCGCGAAGTCGCGCTCTGCGCACCACATAGGTGTGGTAGCGAGGCCCCCAGAGCTGGGCGAGCGAGGGATCCTCCCACGTCGACGACTCAACCCCGTCGACCCGCGCGTGCAACGAGAGCAGCGCGGCTCTCGGCATGCTGTCCTGCAAGCCGGCCCACGCCGCCCGCCTTAGCGACTCCGAGCCCTCCGGCATTCGCTCCTCGAGCCCACCGACCCGTCGTCGGAACGCCAGGATCTGCTGCCGCGTGAGCCCGAGTCGCGATTGCACCGAACCTCCTTGCGAGCGTACACGACCCCAGGCGACTCTCAGCGCTCTCGCCTGCGCGATTGTGCGGGAATGAGCATGACGGACATCTAGCCCGTTACAACGGATCGGCTGCCCGAGAGGATCGGAGAGGGCTTGAAGCCCTTGACGACGAGCCAGATGGTGAGCGACGCCTCCCAGAGGATCTCGGGAACGGTGAAGAGGAGGTTCACCCCTGATTGTTGGTCGTAGGCGCCGAACAGCACGGCGGTCACGGTCGCGACGGCCAGCGGGCCGCCGATGACCCCCAACAGGGCCATGCGCCGTGGCACGAGTCCGGACATGTACATCAGGGAGCCAAGTAGCAGCCCGTTTCCGAAGCCAGCGCAGAAGGCCGGCCCGAGGAGAAACGTCCAGTCGTGGACCGCGACGAGCGACCTGCCCGCAATGACGAGTGACCCGAAATCGGTGCCTGCGGCTCACGCGAGGTCCTTGCGCAAGGTGATAACCGAAAGGACGCTGATGATGCCGACAGCGATGATGGTCGATTCAACGATCCGCGAGGCGACGTAACCAAGGGCGACGGACTCGTTTTGCCGTTTGAGGATCGGAAAGAGGACGACGGCGGTGGCGACATTGGAGATGACAAGGATGACCTCGAACAACGCGCCAAAGGCCACACGCGTGTCGGCGCCGGCACCGACGATGTAGTCGACGTTGTTCAAGACAGGGTCATAGAAGAAAAGTGCGGGAATGGAGAAGATGAAAGTGAAAGCGAAGAAGATTCCCGCGATCAGCGCAGTCTTTCGGTTCGGATCCACTGTGCGCGCCTTCCTTCTGCGTTTGCCGGGGCCGAAATCGAGCCTTAGCGTATTGGGTCGCTAGTCACGGTTGCAATCACGGCACCCTGAGCCAGCCGGACGACGGTCATTCCCGCCACCCACGCTCCAGCGGCCCAGGTCGAGGAGCGCATCAGCAGGATCATCACGACCAGCGGAGCGGGAACGACCGCGCTGGCCAAGACCAGGGGAAGCAGGTTTCGCCAAACCTCAAGCACCGCCGTTCACCGAGCCATCACGCTGCTGTCGATCCTGGCTCGCCGTCGACCCGGTGTTGTCACCCGTGTCGTGCGGCCGGAAACCCGGTGGAGGCTCGCCAGGTCGAGCATCGTTGCGGAGTATCCCGCGAACGCCCCTGCTGCCTCCTTCGCACCACAAAACAACACGACGGTAGCCCCGCACCTGCGGGGGCTGCAGCGTGAGCGCTGTCGTTTGGGCCAGTTGTTCACGAATGCGCCCTGACCGACAGCCCTGCTGGATCGTACGTTAGAGACGTCCCGCCAGAGCACGTACGATCGGCACATGAGGATCTTCAACCTGTACGGCGATACGTGGAATGAGACGCGGGATCGCGCCGGCTGGCGGATCAAAGAAGCGTTTGTTGGTCAGCAAATTGGCGGCGCACTGATCGGGGCGAGCATGTCGGAGGTAGAACCTGGGAACAAGCTCTGGCCGTACCACACCCACCACGCAAACGAGGAGTGGGTGATCGTATTGACTGGCGAGCCGACGCTACGCACGCTCGAAGGCGAGGAGGTCCTGAAAGCCGGCGACGTTGTCTGCTTTCCGCGCGGCAAGGACGGTGCGCATCAGATCATCAACCGTACGGACTCGCCGATCCGTGTTCTCATGCTGTCGTCGATGATCCAACCGGACGTGGTCGAGTATCTGGATAGCGGCAAGGTATTCGCAGCGAGCTTTGGGGACGGGCCGGTTGTGTTCGGACAGCCGGGACGACCAGCTGCGGATTACTGGGAGGGCGAGGACTAGCCGAGCACGCTGACGTGGGCCACGTTTCGGGAATGACACCCGAGTCCTGGCGAGATCAGCCGCCTCGCACGGCGAGCGAGATCACGCACGCGAGGACGATCAGAGCGGCGGCGTACTGAATGGGTCGTACCCGCGCCCAGCGTCGCTCCCGATCGGAGCTGAAATCTGACCAGACCATCGCCGACACGAAGATCGCCGGGGGCACTCCGGCAAATCACTTCGAGCGCACGATCTCCGACCATGCTCGTGATCCTAGGTGGGTCGCCGTGAGTCAGGACGCACGCCTGGGCGAGTGTTGCTCCTATGTCAAGACGGGACTCGCTTTCAGCGTGTTGAAGACGACGCGGACGAGCAGTCGTTTGAGGCAACGGAGTGCTTCGCGGCGGCTCTTGCCTTCTGCTTTCTTGCGGTCGAGGTAGGCGCGGGCGCCGGGGTGGCAGCGCGCCTGGGTGATCGCGATCCGGTGCAGGGCGGCGTTGAGTTGACGGTTGCCGCCACGGTCGAGCCGGTGTCGTTGTATCCGGCCTGAGCTTGCTGCCAACGGTGCGACGCCGCTGTGACGAGCGAGCTGAGCGTCGCTTTGGAAGCGTCCGACCGGGCCGATCTCGGCCAGCAGCTTCGCGGCCGTGAGCGCGCCGCAACCGGGCAGCTCGAGCAGCGCCGGCGCGAGCCGAGCGGTCCGCTGTTCGAGCTCCTGGTCGAGCGCAGCGATCGTGCGGTTGAGCGACCGGCACTGCGCGACGAGCTCACGCGCGAGCCGCACCTGCAGCTCCTGGTCCTGACGGGCAAGCCAACGGCTGACCCGTTCGAGATGCGAGCTGCGGGCGAGCATCCGCAGCGGCACTTCGAAGGTCGGATCGAGCTGATGCAGATGCCAACGCAGCCGCTGATGCACACGGCGACGCTCGTCGACGATCGCGTCGCGATGATCGACCAGCAGCTTCAACTCCCGAAACGGCTCCTGATCAGCGCGCGGGCGTCCCAGCCCCGGCTCGCGCAGCGCAGCACGGGCGACTGCGAGCGCGTCGATCGGGTCGGACTTCCCCCGCCCACGACCGCTGCGCCGCTCCGGCGCCATCAGCTTCGGCGGCACCCGTACCAGCTCCTCACCCGCCGCGAGCAATTGCCGCTCCAGCCAGCGCGTCAGCCGCCGGCAATCCTCGAGCGCCCACAGTCGCTCCTCGGACAGATCCGCGGCCCAGCCGACGAGCTCGTCGCTGCCGACCCGGACCGTCACCTCAGCCAGCATCCGGCCGGCCTCGTCGACGGCGACAGCGGTCACCGATTGCTTGTGTACGTCCACTCCGATCACGATCATCCGTCTCGCCTCCACAAACCGTTGGGGGCGACCGGCGAGCGGACAGACCTCACTCGAGGCCAGAGGCCACGCTCCTATCAGGTCACGCTCGACGGTCGCGGACGGCGGCGGCAACACAACGCTGGCCGGTCAGCCCTCGGGCGACATCCGGAATGTGGGTCAGCCGCCGCCGCCCGAGTCTGCGACAGCTATCGGACACCGCCACACCAAGAGCCTGACAGTGAGTTCCGGAATGGCCCCTGGCAGGCAAGCGTTGGCCACATCCGCACGAACACCGCGCCGCGCCCGTATTCAACCCGCTAACGTCCGGCTGTCCAAGCTGCGCGACCAGGGGGAGGCCATGACGACACTCGAGAACCGCCCGAACACTGCACTTCTCGTGATCGACGTGCAGAACGGCGTCGTGGGAGGCGCCTACGAGCGGGACACCGTCGTAGCGAATGTCGGCACCGTCGTCGAGAAAGCTCGCGCGGCGGAGGTTCCGGTCGTCTGGGTGCAGCACTCGAGTGACAACCTCGCGCAGGGAAGCGAGCAATGGAAGATCGTCCCGGAGTTGAGCCCGCACGAGAGCGAGCCGCTCGTCCAGAAGCGGTATCCGGACTCGTTCGAGGAGACGACGCTCGAGTCCGTACTCGCCGACCTCGCGGTCGGGCGCCTGGTCGTCGTCGGCGCGCAGACGGACGAATGCGTCCGCTCGACGCTGCACGGCGCACTCGTTCGCGGCTATGACGCGACGCTCGTCAGCGATGCGCACACGACCGAGGATCTCTCGCCCTGGGGCGCGCCGCCGCCGGAACTCGTCATCGCGCACACAAATCTCTACTGGGGCAATCATGAGGCTCCGGGGCGGACGGCCGTCACGGTCGAAGCGAAGGACGTCAACTTCGCAGCGTCCTGACGACGCCAGATCCAGAGACCGGACGCGACGTCGACGATCGCCTCCATCGCGGCGTCGCGACGATCATCCCGACTGGGATCAGCGGGCGGCGGCGCAGCCGGGCTGGCGCACAGCCGTGCGCGGACGACGGAAGGTTGCGTAGCGGACGCCTGGGCCAGCGTTCAGGAGTGTCCGCTGAGCCGCCGAAGCTCGCTGAGTAGCTGACGCATGTGGTTCCGAGCAGCGCGATGAACTTGATGTCGGCGGCCGGGGCTCACGGAGCGTGTGGCCGGTGGTCTTCGGCTCCGGTCGCCCGTTCTTCGCCCCACCGGCGGCCTGGCCGAGCCGCTGCGGCTAGAGAACCCGACCACGATCGTGCCAGGCGACCGGGTCACCCGCTTGGTCTACGACGTGTGCACGGGATAGCGCAGATGCGTGACACCCACACCGGTGACGACTGTCGGATTCCCGAGGACGGCCGGTGTGTTCGCGAGGTGGTCGAACAGCCGCACTCCTGCGCCTAGCAACACGGCAGCCAGATCGATGTGGATCTCGTCGAGCAGCCCGGCGTCCAGGCACTGCTGGATCGTTTGGGCGCCGTGCACTCCCACGGACTTCGGGCCGGCAGCCGATTTCGCTCGAGCAACGGCGCTTTCGATGCCGTCGGTGACGAACTGGACTGTCGAGCCGGGCCGTGGCCAGCCGTCGGGCACATGGTGGGTGGCGACAAAAGCGCACATCCCACGGGTGCTGGCCGCCCCAGCCGTCGGCGCGCTCGAACGTGCGCCGACCGGTGAGCATGGCGCCGACCTCAGCAGTCAAGCCCCTCAGGTGGTCGGCGCTCGGCGCCGAGACGTGGAACGTCATGCCCGATGTCGTGATCGCTGTGGGGACCTCGACGTCGCCCGAGAAGTACCAGTCGAAAACCTCGGCGACCCCGTCGTTCGCGTCGGCGACGTACCCGTCGAGAGACATCGACATGATTGCGACCACCTTGGTCATGGTGCAGCTCCTTTCGCAACACGGGCGCGGCTAATCGTTAGCGGCGGACGCTCGATCCGACGCAGGTGACGTCGGTTCCGGAGGCGTGGATGGAGATCGCGGTCGTTGCGCCTGTGGCTCACGTTGGGCGCGGAACTGCCCTCGTTCCTCAACTCATACGGTCAGCACTGCGGTCGTGACCACTGCCAAGGCGACCGCCACAGTCACGGTCAAACCAGAGGCCGACGGCTAGCAACCGACGCCGGTCTACCACTCTAGGAGCATAAACGCTGTTTGCGCGAGAGTGCTGTCGCCCGACCGCGCAGACACCCCAACACGTTGTCACCTCGACGGCGCGAATGGCCCCGGGTGGAGTCGAACCACCGCACGCAGCTTCGAAGGCTGCCGCTCTGTCCGCTGAGCTACGGGGCCGGGCCGAGCTCCTCGATCGTCCAGCCCGAAGGGTAGCTTCGCCTCCGGAGCGACGTCCGCAGCCTCGGCCGCCTGCGCGGCGGCAGCCTCCGGACCACCGTTGAGCGCGCGCGCAGCGTCCCCTCCGCCGCGCGGCGCTCCGCTCTGCCGGGGCTGGGCAGGCGGAGCGCCTCGAGCAGCGGCTCGTCGAGCACGGAGCAGATCGCGCGGCGCACGCCGGGGATGCCGCGCGAGAACATCCGCAGCGTCGCGTCGGCCACGCGGCGTCCGCCCTCCGAGAAGGCGAAGCGCTCACGCTCGAAGTCGACGTTGAAGCGCTCGAACGCCTCGTAGCTCTCCGGCACGTCACGGATCGCCATCCGCCGGCCGACCTCGCGCCAGAAGTGGAAGCTCGCGAGCTTCTCCGTCTCGCCGAGCGGCCGCCAGCCGAAGCGCGCGTTCCAGCGGATCGGCTCGAACACGAAGGTCGAGAGCACGTAGAGGAAGTCGTCGTTGCCGATCCCGAACCGGCCGTGGATCCGGTTCGTCCGCCGGATCGCGCGCCGTCCCGCCTCCGAGTCGTACCCCGCCTCGGCGAACGATGCGATAAGCAGATCCGTGTCGTCGTATCGCTTCCGCGTCCGACGCGTGAACTCGAAGGTCGACGCGAGCAGCTCCCCGATCGACGGCACGGCGAAGGTCCGGAACAGCGCCAGCTCGAGCGACCGCGCCGTGTCCCACGGGAACTCGAAGCACGCGTCAAGGTAGACGATCCGCAGGTGGTCCTCGACGGGGTCGAGCCGGCGGATCTCCTCCAGGGGCGTCACTCGACGGTCAGCCGCGGCAGCCACTCGAGCCAGCGCGGCAGATACCAGTTCCAGCGCCCGAGCAGCTTCATCGCCGCCGGCAGCACGACCGAGCGGATCACCGTCGCGTCGATCGCGAGCGCGACGGCCACGCCGACCCCCATCTGCTGGAACGGAACAAGGTCGCCGCTCGCGAAGCCGATGAAGACGGCAATGATGATCGCCGCCGCGCCGGTGATGAGCCGCGCGGTCGAGCCGACCCCGAACGCGACCGCGCCGTCGGTGTCCCCCGTCTGGACGTACCGTTCGCGGATACGGCTGAGCAGGAACACCTCGTAGTCCATCGAGAGCCCGAAGAGCACCGAGAAGAGGAAGAGCGGCACCCAGGGCTCGATGCTGTCCACCTGCGTCAGCCCGAGCGGGCCGGCGAGCACGCCATGCTGGAAGACGAGCACGAGCACGCCGTAGGCGGCGCCGACCGAGAGCAGGTTGAGCCCGATCGCCGTCGCCGCGACGACGACCGAGCGGAACACGATCGTCAGCAGCACGAACGTCAGGCCGAGCACGAACGTGAAGACGATCGGGATCCAGCTCTTCATCACGTCCTGGTAGTCGAGCTCCTCGGCCGTGTCGCCGCCGACGAGGACGCGCGCCCCGCTGCCCCGGAACGATTCGGGCACGATGTGCTCGCGGAGGTCGCGCACCGCCCCGGTGGCACGCGTGCCCGTCGAGTCGCCGGCGACGGAGAAGGAGACGAGTCGCAGATTCGGGTCGCCGCTGCCGCGCACGGTCGGGGGGCCGAAGTCGGGGCTCGCGGCGACCCGCGCGCTCAGCCGTCGGATCGACGGGCCGAGCGAAGAGCCGTTTCCCTGGACGACGACCAGGACCGGGCTCGTGCCGGACGAGTTGAAGTCGCGCTCCATCGCGAGGAAGCCCTGCTTGGAGAGCAGCCGGTCCGGAAGCGTGCTGACACCGGCCGACCCCGTCCGCAGGCCGACGAGCGGCGAGGCGATCACGAGCAGCACGACCACCGCGACGGTCAACGTGATCGCGGGCGCGCGCATGACGCGGCGAACGATCCCCGACCAGAAGCGCCCCTCGCTGCCGGCGATCTCGGCGAGAGCGTGACCGATCCACGGCAGCTTGAGCGCCTCGATCCGGTCGCCGAGGAGCCCGAGCATCGCGGGGAGCAGCGTCAGCGCGGTCGCAACCGAGACGATCCCGACGAAGATCGCTCCCACGGCGAGGCTGCGCATCACGGTGTGCGGCACGAGCAGCATCCCCGTCATCGCGACGACGAACGCGAGACCGGAGACGAGCACGGCCCGGCTCGCGGTCGAGCCGGCGGCCTCGATCGCCTCGAACTGCTCCTGGCCCCGGGAACGCTCCTCCCGGTACCTCGAGACGACGAAGAGCGCATAGTCGATCCCGAGCGCGAGGCCCATCCCCGAGATCATGTTGACCACGAAGATCGACAGGTTCGTGAACTGCGAGGCGACGGCCGTCAGACCGACCGCGACGAGGATCGAGACGATCGCCGTCCCGAGCGGGATCAACGCCGCGACAACCGTTCCGAACACGAGCAGCAGGATCAGCAAAGCCACCGGGAGACCGAAGAAGAGCTCGCCCTTCTTCAGGTCGTGCTGCGAGAGCGTGTCGAAGTCGTCGTTGACGATCTCGTCCCCCGTCGCGACAACCTTGAAGCCGCCGCGTCCGTTCATCGAGTGGACCACGTGGATCAGCGGGTCGATCGGGCCTCCCATGGTCAACGGGATCTCGACGGCGTGCCCGTCGCGCGAGACCCTTTGCGCCCCCGCTTGCTGGGCCTGGAGGTTCGATTGCACGCTGTCCCGCCGAAGGCCGGCGAGGAACGCCCTGAAGCGCGGCTCGCCGGCCGTGACGCTCGCCGAGCGGACGATCACGACTGCGTCGACGGGCCGCCTGTCGTAGAGCCCGTTCTGAAACATCACGTCGAGCGCGCGCCGGGACTCCGGCTCGCCCGTCAGGTCGCCCTCGCTCGTCAGGTCGAGCGCCGCCGCGATCGCAGCGAAGCTGAGCACGATCACGACGAGCCAGGCGGCGAGAGTGCGCCACGGATGCCTGCTGCAGGCGGCGGCGAGCCGGCGCGTCATGTCTGAATCCTAGGGCCCGCCCGCGTCAGCGCACGAGCGCGCGCCTGAGCGCGAGCCGCCACTGCTCGCGGCTGTCCTGCGCTGCGGCGGCGTCGAGCTGCGGCATGAAGACCGCCCCGCGGCGGATTCTCGGCGCCAGGTCTGCCTCTCCGGCCCAGACGCCGGCGCCGAGCCCGGCGAGGATCGCCGCCCCGAGCGCCGTCGTCTCCCGCTCGGAGGCCACCTCGACCGGACAGCCGGCGACGTCGGCCTGGAACTGCATCAGGAACCCGTTGGCCGTCGCGCCGCCGTCGGCGCGCAGGACGTCCACCGGCTCGGTCAGCGCGTCGAGGACGTCCGCGACCTGGAAGGCGATCGCCTCGAGCGTCGCGCGTGCCAGGTGAGCGCGCGTCGTGCCACGCGTGAGGCCGGCGATCAGCCCGCGCGCGTCCGCGGCCCAGTGCGGCGAGCCGAGGCCCGTGAGAGCCGGGACGAAGACGACGCCGCCGCTCGACTCGACCTGCCGTGCGAGCGCCTCGGTCTCCCCCGCCTCGGCGATCAGCCCCAACCCGTCGCGCAGCCACTGCACTGCGGCGCCGCTCGTCAGCACTGCTCCCTCCAGCGCGTACCCGCGCGCGGCAACTGTCTTCAGCAGCGCCCTCGGGCGGCGGCGCCGGCGAGTCGCCGACGTTGACGAGGACGAAGCTGCCGGTGCCGTAGGTCGCCTTCGCCTGGCCGGCGTCGAAGCACCCCTGCCCGAAGAGCGCCGCCTGCTGGTCGCCCGCGAGCCCGGCGATCGGGACCGCGGCGCCGAGCAGCTCCCCCTCGCCCACGACCTCGGCCGAGCCGGCGAGCCGCGGCAGGAGCCCGCGCTCCACGCCGAAGAGCGCCAGCAGCTCGTCGCTCCAGTCGAGCGCGCCGATGTCGAAGAGCAGCGTCCGCGACGCGTTCGTCCGGTCGGTGACGTGCTCGCGGCCGCCGGTCAGCTTCCAGACGAGCCACGAGTCGACCGTCCCGAAGGCGAGCTCCTCGAGCGGCTCCTGGACCCGGGCGAGCAGCCACTCGAGCTTCGTGGCCGAGAAGTAGGGATCGGGGACGAGCCCCGTGCGGGCTCGGATCAGCTCCGCCGGCAGCTCCCGGCAGCGCTCCGCCGTGCGCCGGTCCTGCCAGACGATCGCCGGCGCGACCGGCCGCCCGGTGCGCCGGCTCCAGAGAACGGTGGTCTCGCGCTGGTTCGCGACCCCGATGGCGCGGAGCTCCGCCGGGCGGACCCGCGCGTCGCCGAGCGCGAGCTCCGCCGACGTCTCGACGCTGCGCCAGAGGTCCTCGGGATCGTGCTCCACCCAACCGGGCTGCGGAAAGTGCTGAGTGATCTCTGCGTAGCCGCGGCCGCGGACGTCCAGCTCCTCGTCGACCACGAGGCACGTCGTCCCGGAGGTGCCCTGGTCGATTGCGAGGATCACGCGCCGTGGCGCGCCACGAACTCGAGCGTGCGGCGCCACGCGTCCTCGGACGCCTCGGCGTGCTCCTCCTGCTTGCGGTCGAAGAAGCTGTGCGGCGCGCCGTCGTAGACGACGAGCTCGTGCTCGACGCCGGCCTCGGCGAGCGCCTGCTCGAAGGCGTCGACATCCTCGACGGGGATCGCCTGGTCGGCGCCGCCCATCAGGCCGAGGATCGGCGACTCGATCTCCGCCGCGCGCTGCGCAGGCCCCGGTGACCCGTCGCGCGCCCCGGCCGGGGCGCCCGTAGAAGCCGATCGCTCCCGCGAGGCCGATGCCCGACGCGGCGGCGAGCCAGGACTGGCGGCCTCCGAAGCAGAAGCCGACCGTGAAGACGGCCCGGGCTCCGCGCCTCCGGAGCCACTCGACTGCCGCCCGCGTGTCCGCCTGCAAGCCCTCCGTCGTCGTCTGGTCGACGTGCGGCCTGTACTCGAACTCGTCCCCGCGCCTCTCCGCGCCGGCGGTGCGCCCGAAGTAGTCGATCGCCACGGCCGCGTGGCCGCGCTCGCCGAACCGGAGCGCGAGCTCCTCGTAGAAGCGGTAGAGGCCGCGCACGTCCGGCAGGATCGCCACTCCGATTCGGCTCGGCTCGTCAGGCGTCGCCGCGAATGCCGCGAAGCGCGTCCCGTCCGCGGACTCGAGCACGAGGTCCTCGTGAGACACGGCCGCGCCGGAGAGAACGGGGATCGGCGGCGACGAGTCGAGGTCGAAGCACACGGCACGCGGACGATACCGCGACGAAGCGAGGGTGGCGGACGGGACTCGAACCCGCGACCACCGGGACCACAACCCGGGGCTCTACCAGCTGAGCTACCGCCACCAAGCGGCGGAGACAGGATAGCCGCGGCTTCGAAGCGCGAACAGCGCTCAGCCGTCGAGCGGCCACGCGATCCCGGGCCGCTCGAAGGCGCCGTCGAAGTCGTCGCCCGTGCTCCACGTCCGCCAGCCGGCCGGCTCGAGCCTGACGGTGACGACGTCGGTCGCGCGAATCGCGCCGCCGACCTGCGGTTCGGCGAGGCCTGCCGGCGTCAGGTACTTCCGCCAGACGAGCTCGTTCACTGCGAGCGCCTCCTCGCCCGCCAGCACGGCGAGCGAGCCCGACGCCGTCGCGCCGCGATAGGGCGCGGGCGTGCGCGCGTCGACGAGGATCGCGCCCTCCGGGCGAGCGGCTGCGTTCCGCGCCTTCCGGCTCGTGGGGTCGGTCGAGACATAGACGTACGGGGCCCGCCAGAGGAACCAAACCGCCGCGAGGCTCGTCGACCCGTCCGCGTTCCGCGTCGCGAGCGTCGCGATGTACCGGCCGGCGAGGAGCTCCTCCAGCGATTCCACGTCAGCCTGCGAGCCCTCTGAGCCGCTCGGCGCGGTCGCCGTCGAACGACGGGTCGTCGCGCTCCAGTAGCGGGATGGCGAGCCGCGCCTGCACCCGCGCGTCGTCTACGCGGCCGAGCGCCGCATAGTCCTCGGCGAGCTCCTCGTGGAACCAGCCGTCGGGGCTGCCCCCGTCCTCCGCCCAGGCGACGGCCTCCTCGAGCTGCGCCGCGGCCTCGTCCGGCCGCCCTGCCGTGCGGAGCGCCCGGCCGACCGCGTAGCGGGCGATCTCGATCTCCTGCCGCTGCTCGGGCACGCGCTCGCGTGCGGCGAGCGCCTGCTGGAAGGCGTCGAGCGCGCCTGCTGCGTCTCCGGCCTCGAGACGCTCCCAGCCGAGGTTGTTCAGCAGCGGCCCCAGCCAGTACGAGGCCTCTTCCGATTCCTCGGCGAGCTCGATCCCGCGCCTCGTCCAGGCCTCCAGCCCGTCCGGCGCGGCGAGTGCGGCCATGTGTGCGGCGTCTGCCGCGATGAAGTCCTGTCCCGCCGCGAGCGCGAGCGCGTAGGCGGACTCGAAGAGAGGCAGCGCCGCCTCCGGATCGCCCCCAGATCTTCGCGTCCGCCCCCGCTCGAGGTCGATGCGCGCCCGCGCGACGGGGCTCGACCCGGCCAGAGTCTCGGCCTCGACGAGCAGCGCCTCGCTCGCGTCGAGCTCGCCGCGGAGCCCCTGCACGCGCGCCAGCTGCGTCAGCACCTCCGACCGCCCGCCGTCGTCCGGCTCGAGCGCCAGCTGCTCCTCGAGCCGCGCCTCGCTCCCGTCCAGGTCGGAGAAGTCCCAGAGAGGCCGCAGGCGGTCCGTCACCGGTCAACCTTAGAGCCTTGAAACCCCGAGGCGTGAGGAAACCTAGGAGGGTTTGGCGGAACGGTCCTCGTCGCCGGGTGCGTGGCGAAGTGGTCGAGGCAAGGACGCAGGGAGCGGCGATAGCAGCCGCTATCGCCGCGACTGAGGACGCCGCCTCGGCCGCTTCGACGCGTACACGGCGGCTCAGCGGCTGTTTCGCCAAACCCTCCTAGGGAAGGGGCTGCCAGGCGGGCTCGCCGTCCTGCGCCGCGGCCGAAGCGTCGTCCAGACAGGTGTCGTCGACGTCCGGATCGCAGTCCGCGGCCGGGTCGTCCACCGGGTCGTTCGTGACGTTAACCGCGCCCGATCCGTCGGCGCGCGCGACGTAGATCTCGGCGTTGCCGTCACGATCGGAGACGAAGACGATCCTCTTGCCGTCGGGCGACCACGCCGGATTCGAATCGTCGGCCTCGCCGCTCGTGAGCTCGGCCGGCGCGCCTCCCTTGGGGCGTGCGAGCAGGCGGCGGTTCCCGGAGTCGTCCGTCCGGTCGAAGAGCAGCGCCGCGTTCCACGCGACGGAGGGCTCGTCGCCCGCTCCGAGGCTCGCGGCCTGGCACCTCACCGAGCCGCCGAACGACGCCGCGAACAGCATCCCGTCGCGCGAGTAGAGGATCTGCTTGCCGTCGGCGGCCCAGGCGGGCGCGGCGAGACTCGCCTCGTCGCTCCAGCAGAGCCTCCTCGGGCTGCGCCCGTCCGAGGCGGCGACCCAGAGCGCGTCGTTGCCACTGTCGCCGTCGGCCTTCAGGTAGGCGATCCACTTCCCGTCCGGCGACCAGGCGGGCGCCGCGCCGTCCGGGATCAGCGCCTGCTGGTTCGTCCCGTCGGCGCGCATCGTCCAGATGCCGGAGGTTCCCTCCTCGTCGGCGTGCACGTACGCGATCGACGCGCCGCTCGGCGACCAGGCGGGCGAGTAGCTCTCCTCGTAGGCGTCCTCGGAGGACTGAGTCAGCTGACGGCGGCCCGACCCGTCGGCCGCGACGACGAAGATCTGGCGCGTACCGTCCGCGTCGCTGACGAACGCGATCTTGCCGTTGCGCTTGGGCTTGGGCGCGACGGCGGCAGGGGACGGCTTTCGCTTCGTCTTCGGCTTCGGCTTCTTCTTCGCGGCCAGGCCGCCGCCGGGAACCGCGAGCAGGAGCACGAGGGCCGCCGCGAAGAGGATCGAGCGCCGCATCACCCGAAGGCTGTCGGCGCCGGCGCGACCCGGCTGGACACCCGAGCGAGGGAGGCGCGCCCGGCAGGATTCGAACCTGCGACCAACGGCTTAGAAGGCCGACGCTCTTCCGCTGAGCTACGGGCGCACGAAGGGAAGGGTATCGCGAGCCTCAGCGGCGGCTAGCGCCGGACGCCGAAGTCGGCGGTCAGGACGGTCACGGCGGCGCCTCTGAACGTGCCCGGTGCGGAGCTCGAGTGAACGGCGGAGAGGCCGATCTCGCGCCAGCCGGGAGGCGAGCAGGTTCTCGCGATGCCCCGGGCTCGCGAGCCAGAGCTGGACCGCGCGCGCCGGGCCGATGCCCGGGGACGACCAGAGGAGGTTCTCGCCGACCGACCAGATGCGGTAGCCCTGCGGGCCGTAGTAGCGCCGGACCCGCTGGGAGAACGGCGTCCCGTCGGCGGACTCGTGGGCGAAGAAGCCGCCGGTCACCATCGCCCGCGAATGGCCTGCAGCGGCCGCCGAGAGCGGAACGGAGAGGCGAAGCGCGGCGACCCCGTGCCGACGCCGAACCTGGTTGATCTGCTTGAGGACGCCCACTTCGAGCGTCTTGACCGTCGTCAGGCCGCGGCGCGGCCGGGGCGGCGGGAGCCGCCGGCGCCGCCGACCCGACGGCCGCCGTGAAGCTGCAGGCGACGCAGATCGCGGCGAGCGCACGGAGCACGCGTCTCGATCCGGCGCCAGAGGTCATCGGGACACGTTACCCGCCGGGCTCGGCGGCACCGGCCGCCGGACCGACCAGCGACTCACCGGGTGACCGCCGCGCCAGCCAATCCCTGAGGATGACCTGGATCGCGCCCGCGACCGGGATCGCGCCGAGGGCGCCGAGCACACCGGCGATCTGCGCGCCGATCAGGACGGAGACGAGCACGACGAGCGGCGACAGCTGCACGGTCCGTCCGTAGATGAGCGGCTGGAGGATGTGGTTCTCGAGCTGCTGGTAGACGATGAAGAAGATCACCACGACGATCCCCGCCGGGATCGAGTGCAGGAAGGCCACGGTGCCGACGATGATCGCCGCGATCGTCGCCCCGGCGAGCGGGATCAGGTCGAGAACGGCGACCACAAGGCCGAGTGCGATCGCAAACGGCACGCCCATGACCAGGAGCACCGCCGTCGACGTCAGCCCGGCGATCAGGCTGATCACGAGGTTGCCGGAGACGTAGCCGCCGACGGTGCGGTAGATGTCACGGCCGATCGCGCGCCAGCGAGCCTCCTGCTCGGGCGGCAGGAGCCGGTAGAAGCGCTCCACCCAGTCCGGCCCCTCGAGGAGCATGAACACGGTCATGAAGATGATCGTGACCGTCGCGACGATGATGGTGATCACGCCCTTGGTGACGGAGATGGCCGTGCCGGAGAGGCCGAGGATCCTTCGCGCGCCGCCGTTGTGCAGCGCATCCTTCACCCGCTCGACCACGTGGTACTTGGTCTCGAGGAAGCCGATTCGCCCGCGCCCCTTGGTCAGGTCGTCCACGTAGTCCGGGATGGCGTCGACGAAATCGTTCGCCTGGTGGACGATCGTCGGCAGGAAGAGAGCGCCGAGACCGACGAGGGCGAGCAGCGCGGTGACCACCGTGATCGCGACCGCGACGCCGCGGCGCTTGATTCCCCGCTGCAGGAGCCACTCGACCGCCGGATTGAGCGCCAGGGTCAGGAAGAGCGCGACCAACACCCACGTCAAGACCTGCCGCGAGATCCAGATCACCTCGAGCGCCGCGGCGACCGCCAGCACCACGAGCACCACGGTGAGCACGGTCCGCGGGCGGAAGGAGACGAGCCGCTCTTCGGCCATCCGGGGATCGTCGCGGAGGGGTCGGACGGCCCTATGCGATCAGGGAGCACCTATCTAGATCGTGTCGACCGGCGTATCCTCGGGTCATGGTTCGTGCCCGCATGGCGACACGACTCGCCGCCGCCATCGCGTGCGGATCGGTCATCGGCGGCGTTCTGGCCGCCTGCGGGAGCACGAAGACCGTCACGAAGACCGTGACCGTCGTCGGCACCGTCCCGAACGGTGGCGCGACCAACGTCAGCGAGAGCGTCGCTGCCGGCGCCCACGACTTCACGAAGTTTGCGTGCGCCCAGTGTCACGGCGAGCGTGGACGTGGCGGCGTCTCCGCGGACGTCCCCGCCCTCGACCAGGTCGGGAAGCAACTGACCGTGGCACAGCTGAAGCAGATCATCGACCACGGCCTCGGCGAATCGGCGAACCCGAAGAAGCCGTACATGCCGGTCTGGGGGCAGGTGATCTCGGCGCACCAGGTCGCCGATCTGGTCGCATACATCCGCGCCGGCCTGCCGCCGGTGCCGGGAGCGACCCCGCCGCCGGTGATCACCGGCCAGGGCGCCGCGGTCGAGGGGGCGCTCCTCTACGAACGGTATGGCTGCGTCAACTGCCACGGCCCCAACGGGCTCGGCGGCGTCCCGAACCCGCAGTCGCCCGACAAGGCGATCCCTCCCCTCTCCGGCGCGGACTTCTTCGAGGAGTTCAACACCGACCAGAAGATCATCACCATGATCAGGAGTGGCAGCGTCCTCGGGAAGGCACCAATCGTGTCGATGCCCCACTGGGGCGGGATCATCCCCGACGAGCAGCTGCAGGCGCTCGTCGCCTACATCAAGACACTCAAGACGAGCTAGCGCCGGAGGACGCGTGCCGGCGGTGCCCGACGAAGCCGTCGCGAAGAAGCGGGCGGCGGGAATCGAACCCGCATGACCAGCTTGGAAGGCTGGGGCTCTACCATTGAGCTACGCCCGCGATGCGCCGAGTAGCGTAGCTCCGTGGATCCCTACGCGTGGCAGGTCGATCCGGACACGCTCATCGTCGTTCCCGCGCACCTGCTCGCGTACGCACTGATCACGCGCCGCTTTCCGGCTTCGGCCGGGCGATGGGCGGCCTTCGTGGCGAGCCAGGCGCTCATCCTCGTCGTCTCGAACACCCCCCTGAACACGCTGGCGCTGAAGTATCTCCTCACGGCGCACCTGCTTCAGAACGTCGTCTACGCCGAGTGGGCGCCGGGGCTTGCCGTGGTCGGACTGCCGGCGGCCTTCGCGGTCTGGCTCGCCCGCTACCGGGCGGTCCGCGTCGTGACGCATCCGGCCTTCGCGCTCCCCGTCTGGCTCGCGACGTACTTCCTCTGGCACGTGCCGGCGAGCTACGACGCGGCGCTGCGCCACCACGCGCTGCTCCACCTCGAGCACGCGACCTACTTCTGGACCGGCGTGCTGATGTGGTGGCCCGTCTTCCACGGCCGCCTCGACAGCGGCGCGAAGGCCGGCTACCTCTTCGCCGCATTCGTGCTGGCGAGCCCGCTCGGGCTGCTGCTCGCGCTCATCCCGCGCGCCGTCTACGACACGTACGTCGACGCGCCCATACGGGTCTGGGGCCTCTCGCCGCTCGCCGACCAGGAGCTGGCCGGAGCGACGATGGCGAGCGAGCAGGCGGTGGTGCTCTTCGCCGTCTTCGCGTTCTACTTCCTCCGCTTCCTGAGCGAGCAGGAGGCGGCCGAGCCTGCCGAGCGCTAGAGGCTAGCTCGTGAGACAGCCCTCGACGGTCTCGAGGTCGAGCTGCTCGGGGTGCTCCTTCCAGAGCATGACGACGTTCGACATGCGCTTGAGGATGTCCGCGATGCCGATGTTCCTGCCGCGGAAGCGGATGTACGCCTTCTCGATCTGCTGCGCGTCGTCGGTCGTCTCGCCGAAGACCAGCGTCACCTCGTTGTCCGGCAGCGTCACGTGGAACGCGCCGCCGGTCGCCGTCGACGCGACGAAGTCGAGATCTCCGCCGATCTTCGCGCCCTTCTCGCTCAGGCACGACTTCGTCTTCTCGAGGTCGTACGTCGGCTCGCGCGCAGGGCCGCAGGCGGCGAAGAGCAGCGCGAGGAGGGGTCAGAAGCGCGATCCGGGCGGCCATCGAACGGGTCAGTCTAGGCGCTCGTTCCCGCGCGGACGTGAGTATCGTTCCGCCTCGTGTCCGCCGCCGACGAACGCCTCAAGTCGTATGCGCGCCTCGCCGTGCAGGTCGGTTGCAACGTGCAGCCGGGACAGATCCTCGGGATCGGCGCCAACCTCGAGCACGCTCCGCTCGTGCGCGCGATCGCGCACGAGGCCTACGCGGCGGGAGCCAGGTTCGTCGACGTCTACTACGCCGACCCGCACGTCCGGCGGGCGCAGATCGAGGGCGCGCCCGAGGAGGAGCTGGGCTTCTCGCCGCGCTGGCTCGTCGAGCGCGCGCGGGCGCACGGCGAGGAGCGGGCCGCCTACGTGGCGATCACCGGCACGGCCGAGCCCGAGCTCTTCGCGGCTCTGGACGGGCGCCGCGTCGGGCTCGCACGCATGAAGCAGGTGGCGGAGGCAATGCTCGACGCGGGCGACCGGAACCTGATCAACTGGACCGTCGTCGCCTCGCCGAACGAGGGCTGGGCGGAGACGATCTTCGGCGAGCCCGACGTGGAACGCCTGTGGCAGGCGGTCGGAACCTCGGTCCGGCTCGACGAGCCCGATCCGGTCGGGGCCTGGCGCGACCACACCGCCCGGCTCGCGGCTCGAGCCGCCGGCCTGAACGAGCGCCGCTTCGACGCGCTGCGCTTCCGCGGCCCGGGGACGGATCTCACCGTCGGGCTGCACGCCGACGGCAACTGGCTCGCCGCGCTCGACCGAACGACCGGCGGCATCGAGTTCGTCGCCAACATGCCGACCGAAGAGGTGTACGCGGCTCCCGACGCCCGCCGAACCGAGGGCACCGTCCGCTCGACGCGGCCGCTCGTGATCGGCGGGACGGTCGTGCGCGACCTCGAGCTCCGCTTCGAGGGCGGGCGGGCGGTTCAGATCGACGCCTCCGCGGGCGCTGAGGTGATGCGATCGCACGTCGAGACCGACGAGGGCGGAGTCCGGCTGGGCGAGGTCGCGCTCGTCGACGGCGACTCACGCGTCGGCCGGACCGGCCTGACGTTCTACGACACGCTGTTCGACGAGAACGCCACCTGCCACATCGCTCTCGGGGCGGGGATCACGCAGACGCTCGCGGGCGCCGACGACATGTCGCCGGACGAGCGGATGGCGCGCGGCCTCAACCACTCGACGATCCACACGGACTTCATGATCGGCGGTCCCGAGGTCGACGTCGACGCGGTCACCGCCGAGGGCGAGGTCGTCCCGCTCCTGCGGAACGACGAGTGGCTTCTGGCCTGAGTCGCTGTGGCGGCCCGCGGCCGTCCGGCTCGATCGACGTCCTCAGCCGGTGTCGCACGCCGCGTCGAGGACAGGGACCGGCCTCGCCAGGCGCCTGCGGGGCCGCGTGGCGAGCGCCGAGCCGGCCAGCACGAGGGCGAATCCGACGCCCATCCCGACAGTGCAGCCGCCAGCGGCAGCAGCAGCAGAGCCGCGATGGCCGTTCGCGCGAGCACGAGCACCGCCGGGCTGACATCGCGCACCGCGCCCCCGGATCAGGAGGTACGGGATACCCCAGATCACGCACATGGCGGCAAAGAGCAGCAGACCGCGTCTCGTCACCGTCCCACGCTACGGGCACCGCCGCCGCCCCGCCAGCAGGATCGGGTGCCTTTCGTTTACCGGCCGTTGACCGGGGCTGAAGCGCGCCGCCGCACCGTCGGGATCAGTGATCGATCGCACCCCGCGGTCGGCGGAGCGAAAGGAGCCGGAGTTGAACCTCTGGACGACCGTCAAGATGCAAGCGGCGCTGGCGCTCTTCGTCGCCGCCGCGTTCACCCAGCTTGCCCATGCCGGCGGCCCCAGCCCGACCGGCACGTTCGCGGCGCCTGCGCCGACCTCGCTCGCGAGCGCCCCGCCGGAGCCGGCCGCCGTGCTTCAGATCGTCCCGACCGGGGCCGGCGTCGTGACGGCGACCGTTCCCGATCCCGGTCCTGGTGAGTCGACCCCCGAAAAGTGCCTCGGTAACTCCACGTCACCGAACTTCTTCGACTGCAGGCTCCAGTACCGCACGGGACGAACGGTCATGCTGTCGGCCCAGGCCTTACCCGACTCGACGTTTCTCGGCTGGAGCGAGCCGGGCTGCGGCACCGCACAGACGTGCGCGGTCAGGCTCCCCGCTGCCGCGGACGTTCCGAGCGAGCCCAAGTTCTTCGAGCCGAATTTCACGTCCGTGGCTGCCGTGTTCTCGAGGGTGTCGTTCGGGGTCAAGCTCGGCGGCTCCGGAACGGTGACGAGCAAGCCCGCCGGGATTCACTGCAAGGGATCGACCGACGGCACGTCCACCAGCTGCTCGGCGCCGTTCGACACGGGGACCAAGGTCGTCCTGACCGCTTCGGACGGCGCACACTGGGCTCCACGCTGGTGCACCGAGGCGAAACCGGAGTCGCACACGTGCACCGTCACGGTGGGCCGCCCGACCTGGGTCGGTGTCGGATTCGCGGATGCGCTCCCACCCGATCTCGACGAGGACGGCCCCGACGTCTTCATCCGCTTCCGCGTCGGGTCGGTCGGCAGCGGCGCCGGCACGGTCAAGGGAGCCGACGTCGACTGCGGCTCGCACTGCTCCGCCGACTACCGCTTCGGAAGAAGCGTGACGCTCACCGCCACGCCGGCGGCCGGCTCCCACTTCGGAGGCTGGCAGGGAGGCGGTTGCGCCGCGAGCGGATCGACTTGCACGCTCGCCGTCGGCGCGACGACGCGGCAGTACGCCAGCTTCGACCGCGACGCACCGCCCCCACCCCCTCCGCCTCCGCCGGCTGTGACACCGCCACCGGCTCTGACACCGCCGCCGGCGGTGTCCCCTCCGCCGCCCGCTCTGCCGCAGCTGCAGGCCCGCATCACCGGAGCGTCCATCGTCGGACACGGCGCGAAGCGGATGCTCTTCCTGCAGATCGCGGTCAACCGTCGAGGGACGCTGCACGCGAGCATCCAGCTTGGTCAGAGAAGCTTCGGCATCGCCACCCGCGGCCTCTCGAGCGGCCAGTGGAAGCTCCGCCGCCTGCACGTCCCCACCAAGGCCGCGGCCGGACGCTACCGCCTGACCGTCTCGTTCAGCGCGGCGAACGTCAGGCCGATCCTCCTCCGCCGTTGGCTGACCCTTCCCAGCTGACCGGTGGACCATGACCGGGGACAGGCGCGCGTGAGTCGGAGCCGCCCGGCACGGGCACCCGTGACGAAGGCTCGCGCCGCCGTCCCCGGAGTCGACTCGCGCTCCGACCCGCCAGAGGCGCCGCGCAGGGCTCGCGCAGGCGTCTCGGTGCGCCCCGGAATCGTGGTGAAGGGATTCGCCGCCGCCGTTCCCCTGGCCGCGACGCTCGTGACACTCGTCTTCTCACTGTGGCCGTCGCTCAAGCCGCGCGACCCGCCGGCGCTGAAGGGCGCGACGATCGGCCACGTGCAGATCGACCATCCCGTCAGCTTTCGCCAGTATCTGCGCCGGGCGGAGCTGCCCGCCGCCGGCCACACCGGCTCGGAGCTCTCCCGCGCCGGCGCATTCGTCCAGTTCGACCTGGCGATCCAGGGCTTCGCCGGAGCGAAGCTGCCGCTGCGGGTGATGCTCATCGACGTCCGGAGCGGCAACCTCGTCTCCCAGTCCAAGATCGTCCTCTTCAGGCCGCTCGTCGACGACGACCGCGCGAGCTGGCAGGAGTGGGTGCGCATTCCCAGGCATCCTCGCGCATATCGCGTGATCCTCCAGCTCTACGATCCGGGCGGAGTGGTGCCGCTCGCGACCCAGCGCTCGAAGACCTTCCGAAGCTGAGCGCCGCGCGCCGCCTGCGCTGCATGCACGAAACTGTCTCGTCGAGTTCGCCGCGCCGAGGAGGATCCATGGAGACGCCGTACACGCACACCACCTGGCGGGTCAAGGAGGGCCAGGAGGAAGAGTTCGTCCGCCGCTGGAGCGAGTGGGTCGATTGGAGCCACGACGCCGGGCTCAGCGCAGCGGGGCTGCTGCTCCGCGACGTCGAGCAGCCGCGGACCTTCGTCAGCTTCGGCCCCTGGGAGAGCATCAGCGCCGTCCGCAGCTGGCGCGCGCTTCCCGGCTATCAGGAGCGGGTGGTGCGCATGCGAGAGGTCGTCGACGACTTCACGCCGCGAACCCTCGAGGTCGTCGCACGACGCTAGCGTGGCCGACGGTGTCTGCGCCGTCGGTAACCGTGCGCCTGTCACCAACTCGTAACCGTGTCGTCCTCCCGCCGAAACAGGCCGGGGAAGAGCGTCTGCCATGATTGCGTCCCGGATGTCGAGTGAGTTTCACGCCGCGCCCGACCTCCAGCTTCGCGGGCGGTCGACCATCGAGTCCTACATCCCGACCCTCGCCGCGCGGCTGACACGGAAGCGCATACGCGCTCGCGGGCAGGTCGCAGGATCCATCGTGAAGGACATGCCGGAGGTGCTCTTCGTCAGCCTGCACGGAACGGGCCGCTCGCAGATCGCCGCCGCACTCGCGGAGTCGTATGCGTCGGGCGGGCTCAACGCGCACACGGCCGGCAGCGGGCAGTTCGCGGAGATCGAGCCGAATCTCGTGACCGCGATGCAGGAGATCGGCATCGACCTCGAGGGCGCCTTCTCGCGTCCGCTGACGCAGGAGGTCCTGGACACCGCGGACGTGATCGCACGATGGGCCGCAGCGTCGGCTCGGTGTCCATCCCCGCCCGCGCCGACTACCGCGACTGGCGAGTCGGCGACCCGGAGGGTGCGAGCCTCGACGAGGTCCGCCACATCAGGGACGACATCGCGGGTCGCGTGCAGGCGCTCGTGGACGAGCTTGCGGGCGGCCGGGCCGAGGTCTGACCGCCGCGGCCGGGCCGCGCGAGATCAGCAGCTGCGAACGACGAGCGTGTTGACGGTGCCGATCGAGAAAGCGGCGTAGTAGAAGCGGCCGGCCACCTGGTAGCCGTCCGAGTGCCATGCAAGCCGCGCCTTGTGGACATCCTGCGCGTGCTTCGCGTAGGCGTTCGCGCGATTGAGCATCGCCGTCCGGCATCTCCCCGCCGCGAGACCGCGGGCAACGGCTCGTCCGACCGTCGCCGCCCGTGCGAAGGCAGCTTCCTCTGCCACGGTCGCCTTGTCGACGCAGGGCAGGTCGACCTTGTCGCAGGCTCGAGCGTCCACGAGCCCGAGCTTTCCCACGGCAGCCCTGGTGGCGTCCTGGACGCGCTCGAAGTCGCGCGCAGTCGGCTTTGGACGGCCCGCCGCCGAGGCCGAGGACACAACGATCAGGGCGCTTGCAATCACAACTGCGGCACGAATCACGGGGGAACCGCCTTCCTCGGGGCGACGACATGTGCACGTCGAATCGTGAGATACGCCGAGCAAACGCGCAAGACCCGTGGCGCGGTTCGCCGGTCGCGCGCTCTGCGGTTCCTACGCGCGCCGGGCGGGCGGTGTCATTCCTCTTCCCCGACCGGCTCCTGGGACGTGCCGAGACTCGCGAAGAGACGGCCCGGCACCTGGGCCGAGTAGTCGAACCAGGTGAAGTACAAGGGCTGCTCGTTACGGAGGACGTCGACGACCGGCGCCAGGGCATCGAACGGGTAGCTCACGAGTGCGGCATTCAGATCCTGGCGGAACTGGTTCGGGGCCATCGCATTTCCGGCGTGGTAGAAGCGCAGGAACGCGATCAGGCTCCCGTCCGCCCTGTAGAGCCAGACCGTCGCCGCGAGCCCGCTCGGCTCGCCTTCCGAGCCCAGATTGACCGCATAGCGCGCGATCTGGGTCGTTGTTACCGGAGACACAGAACTCCCTCCCTTCCTGCTTCCCAGTGATTCTCCCCGACTACGTCGGGAGATGCGGTTCGAACCAAGAGCGCGCGGCATGGATGCGGCAGGATTCGGCGGTGACGATCTTTCTGGAAACCGAGCGTTTGGCGTTGCGACGGTTCACCGAAGACGACATCGACAACCTCGTCGAGCTCGACGGTGATCCGGAGGTGATGCATTTCATAACCGGCGGTCGGCCGACGCCGCGCGACGAGATCGAGAAGGAGGTTCTGCCGACGTTCCTCGACTACTACGAGCGCTTCCCAGGCTACGGCTTCTGGGCCGCGATCGAGAAGTCGACCGACCGATTCGTAGGGTGGTTTCACTTTCGACCAGCCGAGGTGCTCCCCTCGACGAGGTCGAGCTCGGCTACCGGCTGCGCAAATCGGACTGGGGGAAGGGGTATGCGACAGAAGGATCGCGCGCGCTCATCCACAAGGGCTTCGCCGAGCTCGGCGTTCAACGCGTCGTCGCCTCGACGATGGTCGTAAACGTCGCGTCGCGACGCGTGATGGAGAAGGCAGGCCTGAAGTTGGTGCGGACGTTTCACCAGCCTTGGCCCGACTCCATCGAGGGCGAGGAGGAAGGGGACGTCGAATACGGGCTCCTGAGATCGGAGTGGGAGCAGCCTGTCGGACCGGGCGGCCTGAGCGGGCGGTAAGGCCAGAACCTCACCGCCGGTGAGTTCGCGTTGCTCGTCTTGAGCAATCCCTGCACGATCAAAGCCTGCCGGCCGATCTCGGTCAGACACCAGCCGAAGGCGCAGGCGAGGAACGGTAAGAAGATCGTCACGACACCGACGGGTACCCCTCGACCGCGAATTCGATCCAGCAGCCGAACCAGACGATGTGGATGTAGACGAAGGCCATCGATCCGGCGAATGCCGTGATTTGATCCGCGATTCGGTTCTGCACGCTCTCCGCGCACTGTTTGGCGTGCTGGACGAGCGTGGGATTCGGCTCGAGCGAGATGTGTGATACGCGTTGGACGGCCTGCTCGAATAGTTCCGCCCAGCGGTCCCAGCTCGACGGCAGCAGCCAGAGGCCGTGGACGAAGACGACCGGTGTGGCCGTGGTTACGTTCGCACGCTCGACCTGTTCGAGCTCGTGCTCTGTGATCGGCTCGGGGAAACAGTGCTCATTCCTCTCCGCTCCTGTTCGACGCGCCGCCCCAGTGAACGACGGCTGGTACCCCTGCGCGGGAGCGCTCAGGGGTACCGGCCGTGCTGCACGCCCCCGGCTGTACACGCTCCGAGGCGGTCAGATTGATTGTGCCGCCTCAGCGCGTCGCGAGCTCGTTGGCGTCATTCCGCGCAACGATCGCGTCGAGCACTGCGGATTCGGCCTCCTCGATCGTCACATACGCATAGTCGATCGCGAAGAGCGCGTCGTCCTCGGCATCCTCGGCGTTCTTCTCCGCTCTCTTGACGTCGATTTCTGCCTTCTTCTCGCCGATGTTCTTGCGTGCCTTGGCGATGTGCGCGTTCAACGTCTCCTGCATGTCATTCCACGACTCTGAGACATTCGCCTCGGTCGCGTTCGCGGACGCGCGCAGCTTCTCGGCGTGCGCCTGTGCCTCCGCTCTTGCCTTGTTTGCAGACTGTTCGAGCTCGCCCTTTGCTTGGCTCCGCGCGGCTGCAGCCCGGTCCTCCGCCTGCTTGGCACGCCCCGCAAGCTCCGCGAGCCTGTCCGAGGCGCTCATCTGCTTGTCGGATACGCTCATCGCGTCCCCCCTCCTTTACATTGCGCTCCGACCCCTCTGCGTGATGATGACAGGTCCGTCCAAGCAGACGACGAGGCGCCCGCACCCATCGCTCCGGTCTGCGTCCGCGAGTCGCGCCCGGCGCCTGTGCTCATGCTATCCCCCAGCGAGCGTCGGGCCTGCCTCGTGCCTACCCCCGGGGTAGCCAAAGGACAGGCTCAGACAGGCGTCGGCTCTGATTCGCCAATCCGAACGCGAAACGCTTCAGACCCCGGAGGAAGGACGGGGACGAGGAGAGGTGTAAAGCGTCAGCCACGAAAGACTCTACGCCGCCGTGCGGGCCATGCGGATACCGCGCGACTGCGGTGTCGCGTCGCGATCGTCGGCGAAGTCGGCGCCGTGCACGATCCGGGCGAGCAGCTTGACCGCCGGGTCGTCGATCCCGTGTTCTTCCACGAGCACCTCAAAGGAGCAGACCCCGTCCCGATGGGTGTAGCGGGCACCGGGTGCGTCGTAGGAGTTCGCTCCCTCGCGCTCGGCGACCTCCAACACCTGGTCCGCCGGCACGTAGAGGAATTCCGCCTCGAGGTCGATGAAGTTCCGGATCAGCCACGGACATGCGATCCGGTCCGTCTTCGGCCGCTCTCTGGTCACCCACTTCGCCATCAATGCTCCTTCCCGCCGGCGCTCGGCCGGACTAGACGCGATTGTGATCGGTGCTATTCGGAGCGAAGGCCGGACAAGCGCTCGAACGCGAGCTCGACCCAGGAGTAGCTGCAACCACGGTCTTGTACGTAACCGCGGTTGCAGTACGATGTCAACCGATGGGAACGCGGCCAACCGGTGAGTGGGTGCTGCTCGCGTACCGGCTCCCACGCGAGCCCTCGACGCCAAGGATCGCGCTCTGGCGACGGCTCAAGCGCCTGGGCGTCGTGCAGCTCCTCGACGGTCTGGTCGCACTCCCCGCCAACGCGAAGACCCGCGAGCAACTCGAATGGGCCGCCGAGGAGGTCGTCGAAGCCGGCGGAGAGGCGACGCTCTGGGTCGGCCGGCCAGGGACGACAGCCGAGGAGCAGTCGCTCGCCGCTCGCATGTCGGACGCCGTTGCCGCCGACTATCTCGCGGTGCTCCAGGCAGCCAATGCCGCCGCCGCAGGGGATGCCGCCGCCCGCCGGAGGACGCTCCAACGGTTGCGCAGAACACTGCACGCGATCGCCGGCCGCGACTACTTCCCGCCGCCGGAGCGCGAGGACGCCCGACGCGCGGTCGACGAGCTGGCCGAGACTGTCGAGGTGCTCGGATGAAGTGGGCGACCCGCGCGCACTGCCACGTCGACCGCGCAGCCTGCGCCTGGCTCGTCCAACGCTTCATCGACCCGGACGCGCACTTCGTCTTCGTCCAAGACCCCGACGACGTCCCGCCGGATGCGACCCCCTTCGACATGCGCGGCGTCGAGCTCTCCCACCACAACGGCAACTGCAGCTTCGAGACCTTCCTCGAGCGCTACCAACTCGACGACGTCGTCCTCTGGGACCTCGCCCGGATCGTCCACGAAGCAGACCTCGACGACGCCCGCTACGACGCGCCCGAAGCCCACGGCCTCGACGTCCTGATCCGCGGCCTCTCACTCACCCACGACGACCCCGACCTGCTCCCGCTCACCCGGCCGCTCTTCGACGGCCTCTACGAGTACCGCAAGCAAGGGCTGCTCCTTGGCCGGGAACCGGCCTGATCAACTCGTGCACCGTCGCGCCGCCTGCGGCCGTAGACGACACGCCTCTCTTGATGCACGGCAGACTCAACTCAGGCCACACGCCAGCTGAGTACTTGCCCAATCGCTTGCCCGCAGGGCTCTGGGTGGTGGCGGGCGCATTCGCTGTCGGCGGCACCTCGGTCGGTGCGTTCAACCCGGCCATCGCGCTTGGCGCGATGGTGACCGGGCTCTTCGAGTGGAGCAACATCTGGATCTACTTCCTTGCCGACTTCGTCGGAGCCGCCGTCGCCGCGTATGTCTTCCTCTTCGACCTTCCGGCCGAGAAGGAGATCGGAGACGTCGAGGCGGCGAGTACCGGATAGCAGTGGGCATAGGGATCGGCTGGGCGGCGGCACGGAACCCGCGCGCAGGGCCAACCACGCTGACCATGACCGCGAGGGCTGCGCCGAGCGAAGCTCGATACGCAGCCCTCGCAACCCGTCCGTCCTCGATTCGAGGTCACGACCGCACCAGTCGTGCGCTGCTCACTTATCCCGCGAGCCCGAGCGCAAGACAGGGCGTCCGACCGCTCACTGAGGCGGCAGGTCCGGAATGCGGTCCACCGGCATGCGCTCAGCGGTGGAGATCGCCGTTCCGCTCCCGACGATGTTCCCGGCCGGGTCGAAGGTGGTCACCCTCGCTACGGCCGAGAACGACTGTCCGTCCGCCGAGAGTCTGATCGTGCGGTCGATCTTCCGCTTCCCCAGATACTGGCCGGTCTGCGGGTTGAACAGGAAGTGCACGCCCGAGGCCGCGTAGAGCCGACCGCCGATCCGCTCCCAGCTCGCGTACAACGGCGAGCGCGCCGGCGGCCACTCGTCCGACGTCTCGATCGCGCTGCCTGTGCCGGTGAAGATCTGCAGGGACTGCAGCGGTGGAAGCGGGGCCGGGCGATTCACGGTCGCGCTCCAGGTGCCCGCGAGCGTGTTCTGGTGCGACTGGGTCGAGCTCGCTGCGCCATGCGCGCCGAGCGCGAGCGCGGTCGCCGCGACGAGCGTGGCGATCGCGCTGATCGACTTGCTGCGTCTCATCTCTTCTCCTCCTTGGTCGACTGCGGCCGCTCCGTCCACGCTTCGTCGGGAATGACCGCCGTGATTCGTTCGAACGGGATCTCTGCACGTGCGTACGCCTCACGGACGAGCTGCTCCGACGCCGCCTCGAAGAGGCAGAGGAGCGACTCGTCCACGGGGACGATCGTGGCGCGGAGGTAGCGCACCGCCTCGCCCTCGCCCTCCATCGCGCCGGCCGCCTCTCTCACGCGAGCGGCCAAGACGCCGAGGTCGTCGGCGGTCACGCCGGGGCGGTAATGCTCCACGAGGAACGCTTCCCGCGCTTCCGTGCTCGCTCGCACGTCGGGTTCGACCCTAGGCATCCGACCACCGGGACGCCGACGTTTGCGACTCCTGATGACTCGGCCAGCGAGGCATGCCCGCCCACGAGTCCCTCCCGCTCGGGGTCGGCTCGAGCCCCAGGCCCCAGAAGATCCGAGGTCGCGTGACTTGGTCGATGACCCCCTCGAGGGACGCGGAGAGAGCGCGCGACGGGTTGCCGCTCAGCGCCTTCGCCAGGGCCTGCATGTGGACCTCTCGCGCAAGCTCCACGCGCTCGACGATGAACACGATGAAGCGCGGCGTGGGGAGCGAGACCGCGACAACGTCGGCCGACGTCTCGAGGAACGTGCGGAGCGCAAGCTCGAGCGCCACGCGGCGGGGAACGAGGTCTGCCGCGGGACGCCCGAATCGGCGGGCGGGGTACGGACAGGTCGCGCGAACAGGGCAGATCGCGTAGTAGATCCCGTCGTCAGCGGCTACGAAACGCGTCTTGAGCAGATCGGACGTCAGGAGCCTGAATGACTCGACGACACCGGTCGAGGTCGCCTCGGTGACGGCCAGCCCACCGCCGGGCATGGCCCGGTAGCGGGGGTCGAGCTGCGCGCGGATCGTCTGTGCGCGCGCGAGCGACCTGGGCTCGAGCGCGGATGCCGTCGAGGCTGCGTGAGCCGGGAATGCCGCGGCTATGCAGACCGTCAGGATGGCGCCAAGGGTTCCCGACACGAGAAACCGTCCAACGTTCATGACCTCCTCCTTCGCTCGATGACGCGAGATGCGTGCGGTCGGCGCCGCCACGCCGGTCGAGCCGGACGCGACGCGTTCGTGAACCGTCTGGAGCGCGCCTCGTTGCAAACTCGAGCCATGACTCGACGGTACGCCGCGCGGCGAGAAGAGGAATCGGGCGTTCGGCTACTTCTGTGGCGTGACCCGCCTCGATTCCTGGGCCATGCGCGCTCCGAGCTCGGCGCGCGAGCCGATCTCGAGCTTGCGGTAGATACGGGTCAGGTTGGCCTGCACGGTCTTAGGGCTCATGAACGCCTTGCTGGCGACCTCGCGGTTCGTCAGCCCTTCTGCCGCGAGCTCCGCCACGCGCCGTTCCGTAGCAGTGAGCTCGTCCGGCGAGCGCCTGAGACCGACGCGATCGAGCTCCGCACGCGCCTGCGCCTCCCAGGCGGGCGCGCCGAGCCGCTCGAAGATCACGAGCGCCTCGCGAATCGTGTCGGCGGCGGCGCGTTTTTGCTTGGCTCGTCGACAAAGTCGACCGCGAACCAGCAGCGCCCGAGCAAAGTCGAAGGGCAGCTTCGAAGCCTCGTCGGCATCCAGCTCCTCGAGCGTCGTGAGGGCGGAGCCCACGTCGCCCTCGGCTGCTAGCACGAGGGCGCGAGCGCGCGGGAGCCCGACTGTGATCCAGAGCCGCGGGAACGCTTGCCCGCGTTGCTCCAGCCGGGCGAGCACATCGCGCGCACGATCGAGCTCGCCGAGCGCGACGAGCGACTCGATGTAGAAGGGCTCGCTTCGATCCGGCAGGAAGTCGCGCACGCCGACGGAGTCCGTCAGCTCCTGCATCCGCGTCAGCGCTCGATCGACCTCAGGATGGTTGCCGTCGGCGAACTCGACGAACGCGAGCGCCGAGAGGAGGAGCGCCTCCCACCACGCGCGTCCCGCGCGCTCGGCGTGGGCGACGAGCGGGAGGAGCGTCTCGCGTGCTCGTTCGACCCTCCCCCGGTGTGCGTCAACCATCGAACGGAGCCGGAACGCCATCGTCCAGGGCCCCGGAGTCTCGATCTGCGCGATCGTCTCGCACGCCTCCTCGGCGCTCCGCTCAGCCACATCCCACAGACCGGCCCGTAGCTCGACAAGGGACAGATGGGCAAGACGCTCCGCCCGCCACACATCCTCACCGCGCTCCCGATACCAGCGTTCCTCCATTGCGTAGCGCGCGCGAGCGGCGTCGAAGTCGTCGACGCAGTGGAAGTAGATGAGCGCGAACAGGCTCATTGGCGCCTCGGGCCCGGCCTGCTCCTCGCACGCGCGCCAGCGCTCGAGCAGCTCGGGCTGCTCACCGTTCCCGCGGTAGGTCTCGGCCAACGCCCAGTCGAGGTAGATCGATGCGAGTGCGGCAGGATCGCGCTCGGAACTCAGCGTCTCGACGGCTGACCGGGCGCGTCCGAGCGTGCCGGCCGGATCAACTGCGATGGAAACGTTTACGAGCTTGGGGTAGATCAAGGCGACGAGGTCGGGATCGCCCTCCGCGGCTTCCAGCGCGAGCTCGAGCTGCTCGATCGCGCCCGGACGTCCGCTGATCCAGGCGATGTCTCCCAACAGGAGGAGCGCTCGCGCCCGGAGCGGCCCCGCGGGCGCGCTCCCCGCGACGCGCTCGGCAAGCTCCTGCGCGCCCTCCAAGTCACCCAGCGCGCGGAGTGTCGCAGCCTGACCCAGCTCGCGTCGGGCGCGCTCCTGCAAGTAACCTTCGGGCGTCAGTCGGCACGCGCCGGCGAAGAGCTCGGAGGCAGCTTGCTGTGCTCCCCGCATCACGGCATGCTTGGCAGCCTGCTCGATCTCGGCGGCGACCCGCTCGTCCGGCGAGGTCGTGCTCAGCGCGAGATGGCGGGCTCGCTCCTCGGGATCGGTGACCGCCTCCGCGAGCCGCTCGTGAAGCCGGCGTCGTCGCTCGGGGCTGGCGGCCCTGTAGATCGCCGAGGCGAGCAGTGGATGCGTGAAGCGAACTTTCTCCCCCTCGGAGAACAGTACGTCCGCCTCCTCCGCCTCCAGGAGGGCGGTCTCCGACTCACCGTCGCGAGCAACGGTTCTGTCGATCAGCGTCCGCGTCGGCCGCGAGAGAGCGGCCGCCGCCAACGCCGCATGCCGTGCGCCGGCGGACAGCTCCTGAACCCGCTCGCGTACGATCGCATCCAGGTCGCGGGGAACGGGTAGCGGCTCCTCTCCCGCGAGCGCGCTCCAGTCGGGAGCGAGTGCGCGGGCGATCTCCAGGGCGAGGAACGGGTTGCCTCCGGATACCTCGGCGAGGCGAACGAGAGCTGGCCGGGGGGGCGCCGAACCGACACGGTCGCGGATGAGGTGGTGCAGTGCCGCGAGCGTGAGCGGCCGTGGGACGAGCCGTTCGAGGCGACCATCGGGCAGCGCGCGTCCAAGACCGAGGGGCGGCGGCTCGCCGGGATCGCCACGCCGGGTTAGCAGGAGACCGACGCGCGCCGGCAGCCTTCGCGCCGCGAACGAGACCACGCCGGAAGACGCGGGGTCGAGCCACTGGACGTCGTCGACTGCGACAAGAACGGGGGTGGATTCGGCCAGCGACGCGAGGACGCCCACGACGGCGGTCGCGATTGTGCGCGGCTCAACAGGCTGTTCAGATTCCGCGCGGAGGAGAGCGGCGGCGAGGGCACGCTGCTGTATCGGCGGAAGGGTTGTTCGCGTCGCCTCGAAGTCGTCCCCGACGAGATCTGCCAGCGCCGCATATGAGAGCTGGACCTCCGTTTCGGCCGCGCGCGCCTTCAGCACCCGGAAACCTCGTGACTCCGCTGTGCCGATCGCGGCCGCCCAAACCGTCGTCTTGCCAATCCCGGCCTCCCCCTCGACGAGCAGTGCCGCCGGGGCGACCGAGAGGCCGTCGAGGAAGTGCCCGACGCGAGCGAGCTCGACATCACGGCCGATGACCCGGCTCAGCGCCGCTTCCCGGTTTCCGACCGTCATCGAACCTCGCTTCCTCTTGACTGCTGCTCGGCGATAGCCTCGTGGATCTGGTTGCGAGCGGCAAGGAACCGGGGCGAGCCACGCGTCACCGTCTGCATCCGGGGGGCGCTGAAGCGCGACGTCGACCGACGCAGCAACGCGTCCCGGAGACGGGCTCTGGGTTACATGCCTCCAGATCGCGAGCGCCGCAGCGAAGACCGGCGCGCCGAGGAAGAAGCCGCGAAAGCGTTCGACGGTACGGGTCCGAACCGTTTTCCCACCCGGAGATCGCGGGCTCGAGCCCTCCCGCCGCTTTCGTCACCCGCCGCGCGCACCCTGACCCGCGAGCTCGGCATCGAGCCGATCGGGAAGGTGACCCCGCACGGCCTCCGCCGGACGTACGCATCGCTGCGCTGCGCCGTTGGGACGACGTCGCTTACACCGCGGCACAGCTCGGGCACGAAGACCCGACGTTCACGCTGCGCATGTACACGCACGCGGTGAAGCGGCGCGAGCGGCTCAGCGGCGCCGAGAGGCGCGAGTTCGACCGGGCCGTGGAGTGGGCTGAATGGGCACTAATGGGCACTAACGGCCCGGAGAGCGTGCCCGAGCAGGGAGAGCCGCAGTCAGTGGCCGCGAGGGAAACCTCCGCCTAGCAGCGGTTTCTGTGAGTCGGGACGGGCGGATTCGAACCGCCGGCCTCCTGCTCCCAAAGCAGGCGCGCTAACCAGGCTGCGCTACGTCCCGCGGGACGAAGTCTAGACGCGGCGTTCGCCGGCCTTCGCCGCGCGTCGGCGGCGCGAAGGCGGGTAGCCTCGGCGGCCAATGTCCGAGGCGCCCTTCCCGGTCGATCCGGCCCGCATTCGGCACCCGCGACTCGGCTATGCGATGGCGATGACCGCGGCGGCGCTCTGGGCGGTGAACGGCGCCGTCTCGAAGGTGATCCTCGCGCACGGGATCTCGTCGCTGCAGCTGTCCGAGGTGCGCTCGACGGGGGCCTTCCTCGGCCTGGCGCTCGTCCTCGCCCTCGTCGCGCCCGACCGGCTGCGCGTCACGCGCCGCGAGCTGCCGTTCCTGATCTTCTTCGGCGTCTGCGGGCTGGCGTTCGTCCAGTGGTTCTACTTCCTCGCCATCCACCGCCTCGAGATCGGCGTCGCGCTCCTCATCCAGTACCTCGCGCCGCTGCTGGTCGCCCTCTGGGCCCGCTTCGTCGGCCACGAGCGGGTGAGACGGCGGATCTGGGTCGCGCTGATCCTCGCCATCACGGGCCTCTCGCTGATGGTCGACCTCTGGAGCGGCTTCTCGCTCGACACCGTCGGCGTCGCCGCCTCGTTGCTCGCAGCCGGCGCCTATGCCCTCTACATCCTGCTGGCCGAGCACGCCGTCGGCCGCCGCGACCCGATCTCGCTGATCTGCTGGGGCTTCCTCTTCGCAGCGATCTTCTGGGCCGTGCTGGCGCCGTGGTGGTCGTTCCCCTTCGACAGGCTGGACGACAGCGTCTCGCTGCTGGGCAACCTCGAGGCGGTCCATCTCCCCGTCTGGTCGCTGATGAGCTGGATGGTGCTCCTCGGAACGATCGTCCCCTTCGCCCTCCTCGTCGCCGCGCTGCGTCACATCCCCGCGACGCGTGCCGGGATCGTGGCGATGCTCGAGCCGGTCGTCGCCACGATCGTGGCCTGGCTCTGGCTCGCCGAATCTCTCACTCCCGTCCAGCTCGCCGGCGCGGCCGTGGTGCTCGCGGCAATCGTGCTGGCCCAGACGGCCCGCTGACCAGACGGCCCGCTGACCGGGCGGCGCGCTAGTCGCGCTCGAGCAGCGCGCGCAGCTCCGTCAGCTTCTCGCGACGCAGGTCCTCCCGCTCGCCGCGGTCGACCCGTCCGATCAGGTCGCGCACGAGCGACGCCAGCTCGACCGGGTTGAACGGCTTGGTCACGTAGTCGACGCCGCCCAGATCGAGACCGCGGGCACGGTCGCGAAGCTCTGCGCGCGCCGTGAGGAACACGATCGGGATCCCGCTCGTCTGCTCGTCCTCGAGCAGCGCCTCGGCCACGCGCCAGCCGTCGAGGCCGGGCATCATCACGTCGAGCAGGATCACGTCGGGCATCCCGTTCCGCGCTGCATCGAGCCCGGTCGGCCCGTCGGCCGCCTCGAGCACCTCCATCCCCTCCGCCTCGAGATTCACGCGGCAGAGAAGGCGGATCGGCGCTTCGTCGTCGATTACGAGAACAGTGGTCATGAGACAGTGGTCAACGAGAGGCCTCGACGAGGTTCTTAACCATCTGGCCGGGATCCATGCGTCGTGCGCGCAAGCGGCAGCTCGAAGATGAAGCTCGATCCTCCTCCTTCGGTCGACTCGAGCCAGATCCTCCCGTGCATCCTGTCGACGAGGCCGTGCGCTATGAAGAGGCCGAGACCCGACCCTTCGGGACCCGCCGGGTCGGCGCGGAAGAACTTCGTGAAGATCCTGGCCTGCTGTGCCGGCGAGATACCGACCCCTTCGTCCGCGACAGAGACCTCGACGGTGTCGGCGCGCCTGCGGGCGGCCACCCTGATCGTGCCGCCGCCGGGCGAGAACTTGACCGCGTTGTCGACCAGCTGGTCGAGGATCTGACGCAGCTTCTCGCGGTCGGCCTCGGCCTCGAGCCGGCCGCCGTCCTCGAGCTCGACGACGAACCGGTGGCTGTTCGCCCCGCCCGCCTCGGCCGCCTCGACGACCTCGGAGACAATCGTGCCGATGTCGGTCGGTGCGAGGTGGACGTGCAGGTCGTCGCTCTCGAGGCGGGCGACGCTCAAGAGGGTCTCGACGATCCTCGTCAGCCGCTCCGATTCGGACGCGATGTACCCGAGAAACGTGCGCCGCTCCTCTTCGCCGAACGCGACGTCCTGACGGAGCAGCGTCTCGGCGAAGCCGTAGATCGACGTCAAGGGCCTGCGCAGGTCGTGCGACACGGCCGCGACGAAGTCCGATTTCATCCGGTCGACGACCTCCTCGGCGGACACGTCGCGGAAGGCGAAGATCCGCCCGGCGACCGCGCCCACCGGGTCGCGCATCACCGCCTCGGAGAGCGAGAGCGAGATCTCGTCGCCGCCGCGGAAGATCGAGACGCGCCGGTTCGGCGGCGGCGCGGGCAGGTCGGACTCGAGATTGCGCTGCAACACCTGAGCGGGCGTGCGTCCCACCGCCTCGTCCTCCGGGATACCGGTGATCCTCGAGGCGGCGGCATTCCAGAGCACGACGCGCCCGTCGCGGTCGACGGCGACGATCCCGTCGGCGATGTTGGCGAGGATGGCGACGCTCCGCTCGCGCTCGAGCGCGACGCGCTGGTAGAGCTCGGCGTTCGCGAGCGCGCCAGAGGCGTTGCCGCCGAGCGCCGCGAGCGCCTCGACCTCCTCCGGCAGCCAGGCGCGCCGGCGGCGCGCATAGACGGCGAGCACGCCGTGCGGCGCGCCTTCGGGGCCGTAGAGCGGCACGCCGAGATAGGCGAGGTGCCCGTCGGCGAGGAACGGCTCGCCCTCGAGCGGGTGGCCGCTCGCGGCCACGTCTGCGATCGCGACAGGCGCCCGGGATTGGACGACGTCGCCGGCCGGCCAGGCGGTCGACGGGGCCTTGATCGCCCCCGGCGATGCGCCGTGCGCCGCGGTCAGGGCGAGCTCGCCTCCGGTGAGGACGCGCACCGACGCGGCGTCGGCGTCCAGTAGCGCGGCCGCCCGCCCGACGACCTCCTCGAGCACGGCTGAGGGCTCGAGCTCCGTCGCAAGCTCGCTGCCCGTCCGGGCGAGCTCCTGCGAGAGCGCCCGAGCGCTCCGCTCCGCCTCGAACAGGCGACCGCGCTCGAGCGCGCCGCGAGCCGCACGCGCCACCTGGCGCGCCAGCTCGAGATCGTCGTCGGTGAAGGCGCGGCGGCCGGCGAAGAACACGATCGCGAGCGCGGCGTCCTCCGAGCGGATCTCCTCGACCGGGACGGCGAGCAGGGCCGAGAGCCCTGCTTCCTCGAGCAGGCGCCTCCACTCGCGGCCGAAGCGCTGGTCGGCGTCCAGCTCGCGCGAGGTCAGCACGCGCCGCTCGGACGCCGCGGTCGCCAGCGCCTCCGCGCCGGCAGGCACCCCCTCGAGGAGCGCGGCCGCGAGCGATCGCGGCAGCTCGTAGGCGCCGGCGAGCGAGAGGCCGCCGGGCACCGCGGTCAGCAGCGCGGCCGCGTCCCCGCCGAGCGCCTCGGCTGCAGCCTGCGCAACGGCGCTCATGGTCGCCTCGAGCGAGATCGGCTCGCCGAGGACGGAGGCGATGCGATAGAAGCCGCGCTGGATCCGCGCCTGGCTGGCCCGGTCCTCGTAGCTCCCGGCGTTGCGGAGGGCGAGCGCGGCCAGCCCTGCGAACGCCTCCAGCAGCTCGGCGTCCGCCGCGTCGAAGCCGGCTCCGTCGTGTCGCATGCCGACCCCGACCACACCATGAACCTGACCGCCCCAGGTCATCGGTGCGACGAGCGCGTGGGTCAATCCTTCGTACGACGCAGACGGCACGCTCAGCTCGATCCCGGCGTGGTCGTCCGCGGACACGGGCCTGCCGGCCCGCATCGCGTCGCCGGCGAGACCGCGGTCCGGCGGGAACTCGAACCCGACCAGCGTGTGATCGAGCCCGTGGACGGCCGCGCAGCGCAGCACGCCGCGCTCTTCGTCGTAGAGGTAGCAGTCGGCCGCATCGGCGCGGAGCAGGTTCGTCATCTCCTCGACGAGCCGCTCCAGCACGGCGTCGAGCTCGAGCTCGCTCGTCAGGACCTGGGCCGCGTGGAGGAGGGCGGCCTGCTGCTCGAGCCGGCGCTGGTTCTCGGCCAGCAGCCGCGCGGTGTGCAAAGCGAGGCCGAGCTCCCGCGCCACCGCTTCGGTCAGGTCGATCTCGCCCTGCGTCCACTCGTGCGTCTCCGCACGGTGGACGGCCACGACGCCGATCATCCGGTCGAAGACGACGATCGGCACGGCGAGAGCGGCACGCGTGCCGAGCCCGAGCAGCAGCTCGCGCTCGCCGAGTGAGTCGTCGTCCAGCTCGGGCGAGTTCGCGACGTCGTCGATCGCGGCCGTTCGCCGCTCGCGCACGGCGAGATTCGTCACCGGCATCCGGGCGTTCAGGGCGCCGATCGGGGGCACTCCGTCGACGTGCCACTCGGCGCCGAGGCGAAGCTCCTCGCCCGGCTCGCCGAGCCGGATGAAGCAGCGCGCGACGCCAAGCGCCGCGCCGACCTCGGCGGTCGCGACACGCATCAGCGCGTCGACGTCGAGCTCCGAGCGCACGCGGCGCGAGATCCCGGCTACGAGCCGTTCGCGCTCGAGGGCGTCGGCCAATGCGCGGTCCGACCGGTGACGGTCGAGCGCGAGTGCGCCCTCCGCGCGCCATCGCCTGTGCGAGTGACATCTCATCCGACGCCCACGCGCGGGTCGCCGCGGTGGTCGCGAGCACGAGCACGCCGAGCACGCGCTCCTCGCTGGCGAGTGGGATCCAGGCGCCGCTCTTCGCCCCGACGGCCTGCGCGAGCCGCGGGCTGACGAGGCTCGAGCTCGAGACGTCGTCCACCGTGACCGGCGCGCCATCGCGCACGGCGCTCGCGATGCCCGACGGCTCGCCGCGAAGGTCGACCACGACCTCCCGCCACCAGCTCGCCTCCTCGCCCTCCGCGAGCGCGAGCACGCCTCGCGCCTCGGTTCCCCGCTCGTCGACCGAGGCCAGCGCGGCGAATTCGACCCCCAACAGGGCCTGCACCTTCGGCAGCAGGATCCGCGCGACGGCCTCCGCGTCCTGTGCGTGGGCCAGCTGATTCGACAGCGCGGTCACCGCCTCGAGCTCGCGATCGCGGACGGACACGAGCTCGGCAGCCTCGCGTGCGCGCCGGTCGCCGGTCAGCACCCGAGAGCGCTCACCCAGGCGGGCGAGGAAGAGCGCCCCCGGCGCAAGGACGATCAGGATCGCCACCAGCGAGAGCCAGACATGGCCCGCCAGCGGCTCTCGGTCGTCGACGACCGCGACTCCGAGGATCGCAGCGGCGACCGCGACCGCCGGGAACGTGAGCGCGACGGCGAGGTCCGGCATGAGCGTCTGCCCGCGCTGGCGCCACAGGTTCGGCGCGAGCGCCGCGGCCACGCCGGCGTACACCGCGGCCAGCACCACCAGCGGCACGGCGTTGAAGAGCACAGCCTGAGTTTCCGAGCTCACTGGGCGCCCTAATGGTATGGACCCTGAGCCGCGGAGACAACGAGAGGTTTCCCGCCGTCGGCGGTGGGCGGTGCCGCTTGCAAAGATGGGCCTGACGGCCTATTCACAAGTGCCGTGCCCCGCTGTAGCGTCCACCGCACTGGGCGATGCGAACCGCGGTGCGCGTACCTGGCCATAAGGCCGCGGTTAGCAACTGAGAGGGCCCGCCGCACTGACCCCCCCGAGCGGCGGGCTTTCTCTGTTCTCGGGCCGGCGTCGGCGGCGGGCTCTTTCTGTTTCTCGAGCCTGAGGTGCACCGCGGGCCAGGTGCCTCGAGGAGGACGCGGATACGATGCTGCGATGGTGAAGCGCGTCCTGCTCGCGTCTCCCCGCGGCTACTGCGCGGGCGTCGAGCGTGCGGTCGAGACGGTCGAGCGTGCGCTCGAGCTCTACGGCCCGCCCGTCTACGTCCGCAAGCAGATCGTCCACAACCTCCACGTCGTGCGGGACCTCGAGGCGCGAGGCGCGATCTTCGTCGACTCCGAGGAGGACGTCCCCGAGGGAAAGACCGTCGTCTTCTCGGCGCACGGCGTCGCCCCGGCCGTGCACGAGAACGCGACCACACGACGGCTGAAGACGATCGACGCGACCTGCCCGCTCGTGACCAAGGTGCACGTCCAGGCCAGGCGCTATGCAGCCGACGGCTACACGGTCGTGCTGATCGGGCACGCGGGTCATGAAGAGGTGGTCGGGACGATGGGCGAGGCTCCGGACGCAATCGTCCTCGTCGAGTCCGTGGCCGATGCGGAGCGGCTCGAGCTGCCGGGGATCGAGAAGATCGCCTACACGACCCAGACGACGCTCTCCGTGGACGAGACCGCGGAGATCATCTCCGTTCTCCGGCGCCGCTTCCCGGAGATCCGGGCTCCGAAGAAGGAAGACATCTGCTACGCGACGTCCAACCGGCAGTGGGCGGTGAAGGAGATGCTCGGCGAGGTCGACCTCCTGCTCGTGATCGGGTCGCGGAACAGCTCGAACTCGAACCGTCTCGTCGACGTCGCGCGGGCCGCGGGCGTGCGGTCGCATCTGATCGACGACGAGACAGAGATCGACGACGCCTGGCTCGACGACGTCGAGACGGTCGGAGTCACGTCGGGAGCCAGCGCGCCTGAGAAGCTGGTCGATCGCGTGTGCGACTGGTTCCGGGCGCGCGGGGTGACGTCGATCGAGCCGTACCGGCTGGTCGACGAGGACGTGGAGTTCCGGCTCCCGATCGAGCTGCGCCGAGAGCTCGCACTCGCGGACGCCCAGGGCTGAGAAGCTCAGGCGGTCGCTCGTTCACGAACGCGGCCGGCCGGCGCCCCCGGCGTACGCACGACCAGGGTGCCGTACCTGGTCGCCGACCAGGTACGAGGGCGCGCGATTGTCGAACGAATTTGCTCTCTAGGCAGGTCTTTCTCGTTCTCAACCGGTGTTCGTGTACCTGGTACCCGACCAGGTACGCGGCCGACGAGGCGCGCCGGCTCCGCGGCGCGCCAGCGCCTCAGACCTTCGCGATCGACGGCTCCGGGAGGTCGCCGTCGGCTTCCACCGAGACGGCGAGCACCTCGGACTTGATCCAGTCCGCGTGCTGGAGGAGGTCGCGCTCGCTCGACGGCAGGACGACGGTGATCCGATCCGTCAGCTCGAGCCCCAGCTCGCGGCGGCGCGAGTTGATCTGGTGGATCAGGTCGAGGACGCGCGCCTCGAGCCGCAGCTCGTCGTCCAGGGCCGTGTCGAGCGCCACGGTGACGCCGTCGCCCGCCGCGACCGACCACCCCTCGCGCCCGGCGCGCTCGACGAGCACCTCCTCCGGCCCCAGCTGGTGGCCGGCGGCGCGGAAGCGACCGTCGCCGAGCTCCTCGAACTCGCCTGCCTGGAGCGCGGCGCGGACGGCCCCGAGCTCCTTTCCGAGCTTCGGTCCGAGCACGGGGAGGTTCGGCTTCACGTGCAGCTCCGAGGCGTCCACCCGCCCGAACTCGACGTCCTTCACGCGGAGCTCCTCGGCGATCTCGTCCGCGTGCGACGCCGCGAGCGGGGCGCCCTCCACCACGAGCCGCCGCAGGGGCTGCCTCAGCTTCAGCCGCGACGCGTCGCGCGCGCGGCGGCCGAGCTCGACGACGCGGCGCACCTCGGCGACCTCCGCAAGCAGACCCTCGTCGATCTGGGCCTGATCGGGCCACCCCGCGAGGAACACCGAGACCTCCTCGTCGGCCAGGTTCCGCCAGAGCGACTCCGCGAGGAACGGCGCGACCGGCGCGATCACCTGGAGCGCCTGCGTGAGCGCGTCCCACAGCACGCGCAGCGCCGTCTTGTCGCCCTCCCAGAACCGCCGGCGCGAGCGGCGGATGTACCAGTTGGAGAGATCGTCGACGAACGACTCGAATGCCTCGATCACGCCCGGCGTCCAGAAGCGCTCGTATGCGGCGGTCGCCTCGTTCACCAACTGCCCCGTACGCGAGATCAGCCACCGGTCGAGCGTCCGGAGCTCACCCGCGGGCGCGGCCGGGTCGAAGTCCTCGACGTTCGCGTACGTGACGAAGAACGAGACGGAGTTCCAGAACGTCAGCAGCCGGCGCTTGACGTCGTCGGCCATCGTGTAGCCGAAGCGGAGCGGCTGGCTCGGAGCCTGCTCGCAGTAGATGAAGCGGGCGACGTCGGCTCCCATCCGCTCCAGAGCGTCGTTCAGCTCGATCGCGTTCCCCGTCGACTTGTGCATCGGCCTGCCCTGCTCGTCGAGCACCTTCTCGTAGGTCAGCACCTGCCGGTACGGCGAGCGACCCACGAGCGTGACCGCCATGAAGCACTGCGAGTAGAACCAGAGCCGGATCTGCTCCCGCATCTCCGAGACCCAGTCCGCCGGGAACCACTTCTCCCAGTACGCCTGGTCGGGGAGATCCGCGCCGGTGAGGCCCTCCGCGCTGCCCGTGCCGTTCCCGTTGTCTACCCAGACCGGGCTCTGCCACCCCAGCGTGGAGAAGCCGACGATCCCTGCGTCCAGCCAGGCGTCTCCGACCTCCTCGACGCGCGAGACCTCGCGGTCGCACCGCTCGCAGCGGATCCGCACCTCGTCGATCCAGGGGCGGTGCAGCTCCTGCAGCCCGTCGGTGCTCGTGACCGCGCGCGCCTCGAGCTCGCCCCGCGACCCGATCACGTTCAGCTCGCCGCATTCGCAGGGATAGAACGGGAGCGGCAGCCCGAAGTAGCGCTTGCGCGAGATGTTCCAGTCGCCCATGTTCCGGAGCCAGTCGTCCATCCGCTTCTTGTACTGGGGCGGCGTCCACTCGACGGTCGCATTCGCCTCCAGCATCGGCTGCCGGATCTCCTCCGCCGAGATGAACCAGTCGTCCACGACGCGGAAGACGAGCGGCGTCTTGCAGCGCCAGCAGATCGGGTAGCGGTGGACGATCGTGCCTGCGTCGACCAGCAGGCCGCGCGTGAGCAGCTCGGCGATCACGGGCTCCGCGACCTCGTCCGTCGAGAGGCCCGCGAACTCGCCGTAGGCCGGCAGCAACCGCCCCGACTCGTCGATCGGCGCCAGGACGGGAAGCTCGTGGATCCGCGACAGCTCGAAGTCCTCCGCGCCGGCGCCGGGCGCGATGTGAACGATGCCCGTGCCCTCGTCGAGCGACACGTCGTCCCACGGGATCACGCGATGCACGACGCCGGCCTGCGCAGGCAGGTCGTCGAACGGGCCCTCGTACTCCAGGCCGACGAGCTCGTCGCCGCGGACTCGACGCGTGAAGCGCTCGTCGGGGAAGCGGGCCACGGCGAGCCAGCGGCCTTCCTCGGTCAGGCCGTACTCGGCCTCTGGCTTGACGGCGGCGGCGACGTTCGCGGGGAGCGTCCAGGGCGTGGTCGTCCAGACCACGAGCGCCTCGTCCTCGCGACCCTTGAGCGGGAAGCCGACGAAGAGCGACGGGTGCTCCAGCTCGACGTAGTTCTCCTCGCCGGCCTGCTCGTGCTGCGAGAGGGAGGTACCGCAGCGCGGGCACCACTGGGTCGAGCGGTGTCCCTTGTACAGCCAGCCGCGCTCGTGGACGGTCTTCAGGAACCGCCAGATGTACTCGATGTTGGTGTCGCTGAAGGTGTAGTAGCTCCGCTCCCAGTCCATCCACATGCCGAGGCGCTTCGACTGGTCGGTCATCACGCCCGCGTAGTGGGCCACCCGCTCACGGCACTTCCCGGCGAACTCGGCGATGCCGAATTCCTCGATCTCCCGCTTCGAGTTCAGTCCGAGCGACTTCTCGACCTCGACCTCGACCCAGAGCCCCTGGCAGTCGAAGCCGTTCTGGTAGCGCTCGTCGAAGCCGCGCATCGCCTTGTAGCGCTGGAAGACGTCCTTCAGCGTGCGGCCGTGGCCGTGATGGACGCCGGCCGGGTTGTTCGCCGTGATCGGCCCGTCCATGAAGCTGAACGAAGGGCCACCGCGGTTCTTGTTCCTGACCCGCTTGAATGTATCCTCGCGTTCCCAGAGACGGATGATCTCGTGCTCGAGGGCGGGATGATCGGGCTTGTCCGGGAGCGGCGTGAATCGGGGCACATTTCGATTCTAGAGAGCGGGAAGAATCCGCCCTCGCGAGTCGTTGATCCCGGCATACCTCACCGAAAGGACGAATTTCGAAATGGCAGATGCAGTGACCGAGCAGACCTTCGAGCAGGAGGTCATCCAGAGCGAGAAGCCCGTGATCGTGGACTTCTGGGCGGAGTGGTGCGGCCCGTGCCACGCCGTCGCTCCGGTGCTCGACAAGATCGCGGAGGAGCACGGCGACGAGCTGAAGCTGGTCAAGGTGAACATCGACGAGGAGCAGGGCCTCGCTCAGCGCTTCGGCATCGCCTCGATCCCGACGATGGTGCTGTTCAAGGACGGGCAGCCCGCGGCCGCAGCCATCGGCGCGCAGCCGAAGGGCGCTCTCGAGAAGTCGCTCGGCCTCGTCGCCGAGTAACCCCGAGTAACACCGAGTAACACGCGTCGTTCTTTGTAGGCTCTCCGGGCTCGGCCCGCCTCGCGGCGGGCCTTCCGCTTTCAGGGCGGTCTCAGCTCAGGCGCTGGGCGCGACCTCGTCGAGGTAGCTGAGGAACGCCGCATGCTTCGAGAGGTAGTCCTCGAGCGCCGCGATGCCCGCTCCGGCCCAGCATTCGAGCCAATCCTCGTTGAGGTCGTCCTCGATCCGGTGATAGCCGCAATCACTCATGGTCGTATCAATGATCGGCCCGAGGCGGGGGGGTGTAAATGAGCCGTTCGGCCCAACTTGACCGCACCCCCGGCCTATGCTCCGGGTGGTGTCCGGCCTGCTCGTCGTCAACCCGCGGTCCGGCGACGAGTCCCGGTCGACGGATGTCCTCCGGGCCGAGGCGCTGCGGCGCGGGATCCGCGTTCGGTCGCTAAGCGAGGGCGAGGATCCGGCCGAAGCCGCCCGTGAGGCCGACGAGGGCCCGGTCGGGGCAGCCGGCGGCGACGGGACCGTCTCTCGGGTCGCGACGGTTTGCGTGGAGCGGGACTTCCAGCTCGTGCCGGTGCCGTTCGGGACGAGGAATCATTTCGCACGGGACGCCGGGTTCGACCGCGACGACCCGATCGGCGCGCTGGACGTCTTCGCGGCCGGTCTCGAGCGACGCGTCGACGTGGGCCGCGTCAACGATCGGCTCTTCCTCAACAACGTCTCGCTCGGTCTCTACGCACGGCTGGTCCACCGCCGCGAGCACCACCGTCGGCGACGCGACGGATTCGCCCGGGTTCGAGCACTGACGCCGGCGGCGACCAAGCGCCACCTGCTGGGGCTGAAGATCGACGGGCAGCCGATCGAGACGCGGGTCCTGCTCGTCGCGAACAACCGCTACAGGCTCGACATGCTCTCGCTCGGCGAGCGCGAGCGGCTCGACGAGGGTCTCCTTCACGTCTACGTCCTGCAGGGCCGGGCGTGGGAGGAGCGCACGTGCCGAGAGCTCACCGTCGACACGGCGGCGGGACGGCTCGAGGCCGCTGCCGACGGCGAGCCCGGTGAGCTCGGGACGCCGCTCGAGTTCGGGATCGAGCCCCGCGCGCTACGGCTGCTCGTACCGCGCTCGCCAGAGCGCTAACGCCTCGATCTGACCCGGAAAGGCGATCTCCTCGTCGGCGGGAAGCTCGTCGGCCGCGAACCAGCGGAGCTCGTCGACGTCGTCGTCCGGGCGCTCCACGCCGCCGACGGGATGGGCGAGCCAGGTCAGGGAGAGGATCGTCCGCCCGTCGTAGGGATCAAGCCAGATCCCGAGGAACTCCGTCACCTCGATCTCCAGCCCGGTCTCCTCGCGCAGCTCCCGGTGGAGCGCCTCCAGCGGATGCTCGTGCTCGTCGAGGAAGCCGCCCGGGAAGTCCCAGCGACCTTTCCGCGGCTCGAGCGCTCGACGCGCGAGCAGGACGCGGCCGTCACGCTCGACGAGCGCCTGGGCGCCGGGCACGGCGTTCGCCCACTGCATCTCGCCGCAGTCGCGGCAGCGGGCGAAGTTCCGGCCCCGGGTTAGAGCACCGCCGCAAACGGGGCAGAACCTCCAGCGATCCAGGATCGACACGCCGACGACCATAATCGGAAGGAGCCTGTGCACGAGCCCAGCGACAAACGGCGGCACCCCGCGTGAGCCCGCGGGCGAGCAGCGCCACCGCCCACGAGCTGTCCCGGATCGGTCTGCTCGCGACGCTTCCGGGCGAGGTGCTCTCACGCCTCGCAGCGAGGATGCAGCGCGAGGAGATCCCTTCGGGACAGGCAATCGTCACGGAGGGTGAGGCGGACGACGGGCGGTTCTACGTGCTGTTGACCGGCATGCTCACCGTCTCGCAGGAGGCGCGCGGCGCCCGGCGGCTGCTGCGGCCCGGCGACTACTTCGGCGAGGTGGCCGCGGCGATGGGCGTCCCGCGCACGGCGAGCGTCCGGGCCCTGACGCCCGCCGTCGTGGCGAGCTGCGACCGCGCGACGTTCGACGAGTTCGTCAAGCCGCTGTTCTCGGCCTGAGCGGCCTTGCTGGGCAGCCTCGGCCTTACGAGGTCTGACCCTGCACGGAGGGCGTGCCGAGCTCGGCGAGCACGCCGTCCGAGAGACGGGGCCACGCCTCCTTCGCCCAGTCTCCGAAGGCGAGTTCGGTGAGGCAGCCGAGCGCGACCTCCGCCTCGGGATCGACCCAGAGGAACGTGCCGCTCCGCCCGAAGTGGCCGAACGTCCGAGGCGAGTTCGCCGCGCCTGTCCAGTGCGGGCGCTTCGCGTCGCGCAGCTCGAAGCCGAGGCCCCAGTCGTTCGGCACCAGCCGCCCGAAGCCGGGCAAGACGCCGTCGAGGCCGGGGAACTGCACCGAGACGGCCTCGGCGAGCGTCTCCGGCGCGATGCGAGTCGGCAGCAGCAGCTCCCGGGCCAGCGTCGAGAGGTCGCCGATTGTGCCGGACGCCCCACTCCCGGCCGGCCCTTCGAGCACGATCCCGGTCCCGGCCCACACCGAGCCGAAGTACTCGGCGAACGGCATCTCCGCGCGGACGGCGACGAGCTCGGCCAGCACGTCGAAGCCCGTGTTCGAGTAGATCCGCCGCTCGCCGGGGCGCGCGATCGGGACGTCTCCCTCGAACGGAAGGCCCGAGGCGTGAGCCAGCAGGTGACGAACGGTCGACCCGGGCGGCCCGGCGGGCTCGTCGAGGTCGAGGACGCCCTCTTCCGCCGCGACGAGCACGGCCAGCGCGGACGCGAGCTTCGTCACCGACGCCCAGGCGAAGACGCGCGCCGTTTCTCCGGCCGCCGCCTCCGTCCGTCCGACCGCGGCGACGGCGGCGTGGTCGGCCGGCCACCCGGCGATTTGCCTCAGCGCCTCCACGGTCCGCAGACTAGCCAGCATGAAACGACGGCAGATCTCCTCGGGCGCCGCATTCGAGGACCGGGTCGGCTACTCCCGCGCGGTCGTCGTCGGCCCGCATGTCTGGGTCTCCGGCACGGCGCCGATCATGCCCGGCGACGCGGACCCGCCGGCGGACGCCTACGGCCAGGCGCAGCGTTGCCTCGAGATCGTCGCGGCCGCCCTGCGCGAGGCGGGCGGCTCGCTGGACGACGTCGTCCGTACCCGGATCTACGTCACGCGCGCGGAGCTGATCGACGAGGTCGGCCGTGCCCACCGCGAGGCGTTCGCGACCGCGCGGCCGGCGACCACCGGCATCGTGACGGCGCTCCTCGACCCCCGCTGGCTCGTCGAGATCGAGGCGGAGGCCTACCTCGGCGCCGCCGAAACGGGATACTCCGGGCCGTGACCGACGACGACCTGCGGCAGGCGAAGCAGATCTATCCGGCGACGATCACCGGCAAGGGAGCGAGCTTCGCCGCGGGCGGCAGCGTCCTCGACCACGCCTTCGGCACGAGCGACCCGTACACGCTCGGCGTCGAGGAGGAGTACATGCTCCTCGACGGCGAGACGTTCGACCTCGTCCAGCACATCGACACGGTGCTCGCGGCCGTGGCGGGCGGCGAGCACGAGGCGCGCATCAACGCCGAGCTGATGCAGTCCGTGCTCGAGATCACGACCCCCGTCTGCCGGACGGCGGGTGACGTCGAGCGCGAGCTGCGCAAGCTCCGCGGCTACGTGGCCGGGATCGCAGGCGAGCAGGGGCTGCGGGTCGGGTCCGCCGGCACTCACCCGTTCAGCCTCTTCGAGCGCCAGCGGATCACGGCGCGCGACCGGTACCGCAACCTCGTCGACCAGCTCCAGTACATCGCCCGCCGCGAGCTGATCTTCGGCATGCACATCCACGTCGCAGTCGACGATCCGGAGAAGGCGATCGTCGTCGTCAACGGGTTGCTCGCGCACCTCGGTCAGCTGCTCGCGCTGTCCGCCAGCTCCCCGTTCTGGCGCGGGGAGCCGACCGGCCTCGCGTCCAGCCGGCAGATGGTCTTCGCGGCGTTTCCCCGCTCCGGGCCGCCGCCGCGCTTCCGCGACTATGCGGACTACGCCGAGGTGGTGGGACAGCTCGAGAAGACCGGCTGCATCGCCGACTACACCCACATCTGGTGGGACATCCGCCTGCACCCGCGACTCGGCACGGTCGAGATCCGCGTCTGCGACGCCGTGTCGAATATCGAGGACGCCGTGGCGCTCGCCGCGTTCTGCCAGGCGCTCGTCAAGCTCTACAGCGAGGAGTACGAGTCGGGTCGCGAGGTCCCGTCGTACCACCGGATCCTGACCACGGAGAACAAGTGGCTCGGGGCCCGGTACGGGCTCGAAGCGCCGGTCATGGACCTCGCGACGGGGCGGCGGAACCGCGTGCCGCTGGCCCAGCTGATTCGCCGCACGCTGCGGGACATCGAGCCCCACGCGCGGGAGCTCGGCTCCGACCGAGAGCTCGAGGGCGTCCGCGAGATCCTTGCGCGCGGGAACGGCGCCGACCGGCAGCTGCGGGTCTTCAACGCGAACCGCGACATCGTCGAGGTCGTCCGAGAGATCGCGGACGCAACCGAGACCGCGGTGCTGCCGGCCTAGAGGCTGGTCTCCCGCTGCGCGAACCAGCCCGCAGGCACGCTAGGCTCGCACGCGTGCTGAGCGAGGGCGCCCCGATTCCGGACGTGACCGTGTGGACCGCGCCGAACGAGCGCGCGCAGCTGCCGGAGCTCCTCGCCGGGACCCCGGCGCTCGTCTTCTTCTATCTCTTCGACTGGTCGGGCACCTGAACGAACGAGCTCGAGCTCCTGCGTGACAGGAGCGCGGAGCTCGAGGAGCTCGGCCTGCGGTCGTTTGCGATCTCGCGCGACTCGCCCTACAGCCACCTCGCGTGGTCGCAGGCGCTCGACCTGACCGTGCCGCTGATCTCGGACTGGAACGGCGAGGCGACGCGGGCGTTCGGCGTCGGGTTCGAGTTCCGCGGCCTGAAGGGCGTGTCCGCCCGGAGCGCATTCCTCGTCGACGAGGCCGGTACGGTCCGCGGGTCATGGCGCTTCGAGCCCTCCGACCTGCCCGACCTCGACGTCATTCTCGCGGCCGCGCGGGCACTGCAGCAGTCCTCCTAGCGATCTTCCTCGCCGGCGGCGTGCTCGCGACCTGGCCGGCGGTGAAGCAGGCCGACACGCAGTTCCTCGCCGGCGGCGCCCCCGGCCACGGCGAGGCTGCGGCAGGCGACCATCTCCAGAGCGCGTACCGGCTTTGGCTCGTCGGGCACCAGCTCGAGCACGGACGGGCCCCGTGGCGCGACCCGTACAGCTTCCGCCCCGAGCTCGAGCCGCAGCTGAACCTCGCCGGCTGGCCGTACGGACTCGTCTACTGGCCGCTCGCCCTCCTCGGGACGGTGCTCGCCTGGAATGCATTCGTGCTCCTGACGTACGTCGGGGCAGGCGCCGCGTGCTTCGCCTGGCTCCGCACGCTCGAGCTGCGCTGGGGTGCCGCGCTCGCCGGCGCGCTGGCATTCGAGCTGGCGCCGTACCGCGTCGAGCAGAGCTCGGGCCACATGCTGGGGCCGATCTCGATCCTGCTGCCGTTCGCGCTCTGGGCGTTCGAGCGCAGGCGGCCATGGCTCGCCGGGGCGGCGCTCGCGTCGATCCCGCTCTCGGGGCAGGTGCATCTCGCGCTCGGAGCGGTCCCGTTCTTCCTCCTCTACGCCGCGTGCCGGACGAGCGACCGGCGGCGGCTGGTCGCGGCGGTGCTGGCGGCCCTGGCGGCGATCGCAGCCGGCCTCCTCGTCCAGCGAGCCGTGATCTCGCACTCGCTGGAGGCGGGGGGGCGGTCGCTCGCCGAGGTGGCGCGCTACTCGGCGGAATGGCCCGACTTCCTGGCGCGGCGCGAGCGTCACGGCAGCGAGAGCTTCGTGCTCCTCGGCTGGCTCTTGCCGCTCCTGGCCCTCTGCGGGCTCGTGCTCGCGCGGCATCGGCGGGTGACGATCGCGCTCGGCGTCGGAGCGATCGTGCCGATCGCGCTCGCGTTCGGCACGAACCTGCCGCTCTACTCCTGGCTCTGGCACCATTTCGAGCCGTTGCGGTATCCACGCGTGCCCGAGCGTCTGATGCCGGTCTCGTGCCTCTCGCTCGCCGGGCTTGCGGCGCTGGCGCTCGACCGGCTCCGCGTGCCGACCTTCGTCGCCGTCGTGCTGGTCGCGGCTGACCTCACCCTGGGCTTCGCGGGCTACGCGGCGACCGCGGCGGGGCCGGGCGGGCGCGCGTACGACGGGCTGCGCGGGCCAGGCCGGCTGCTGGAGCTGCCGGTGCTGACGCCGGACGTCCATTTCGGCAGCGTCTACCTGCGGTACGACATCGACGCGCAGCGGCAGCGGCCCGGCGGCTACTCGACGCTGGCGCCACCGCGCGCAGACGAGGTCGCCCGCGCGCTGCGGCCGCTCAACGGCGGCAACTGGAGCCGTGGCGCACCGCGGCTCCTGAACGAGCTCGGCGTGCGGTTCGTGGCGGTCCACGAGGGGGTCTACGCCGAGCTCTCGGGCCTCGGTCGCCCGGCGGCGAGGCGCGCCCGGGCGGCGCTCGTCGCGCACGGCTGGCGCGTCGTCGGGCGCGACGGGGCCGTGACGATGTACCGCGCGCCCTAGCGGATCGTGCCCAGCGCCCCGCCGGCCGGCAGCGTCGCCGCCTCGAGCGGGTCGTCGACACGGAGGACGAGCCACGCCGAAGCGGCCATGCCCGCCGCGAGCACCACGCCGAGCGTTCCATAGCCGGCGCCCGCGATCACGGCCCCGCCGATCAGGGCCCCCAGCAGGTAGCCGAGCTGGGTCGTGGCCGTCCGGGCGGCCATCATCGCTCCGGGATGGTCCGGGAGCTGCTCGAGCCCCAGCCGGCTCGATGCCGGAGTTCGAACCCCCGCTGCGAGCCCGAGCAGGCAGAAGGTGCCCACCGCGAGGGCGGCCGGCCCGGCCACGTCGAGCTGGACGACGAAGAGGATCGCCATCAGCAGCGCGGCCCCGGCGACCAGCTGCCTGCGGGGCATCGCGTCGGCAAGACCGCCGAGGCGCGTCGAGGCGGTGAAGTGGGCCGCCGCGCCGCCGGCCAGGAACCACCCCACCAGGGCCTCCCCCACCGCGAGCCTCTCGACGAAGAACGCCCCGACGAACGTGAGGAGCGCGGCCCACGCTCCGTAGGCCGCCAGCTCGGCGCCGATCCAGCGCCGGGCGGATCGCTGCGAGAACAGGGTCCGAAGGCTCGGGACGGCCGGCCCGCTCGGGGCGGAGGCGGCGCCGGGTGCGGTCACCATGGCGGCGAGCGCGATCGCGGCGGGAACCGCCTCCGCGGCCCGCCAGGAGACCCGGTCCGCAACGACGCCGACGAGCGGGGTGACCACGATCCAGGCGAGCGCGTTCGCTCCCGCCACGTAGCCGATCGCCCAGGCCCGGCGATCCTGCGCGAAGGCGGCCACCCCGGCGAAGCCGGCCGACAGAAGGCACGCCAGGGCGACGCCGACGAGGAGGTGCGCGAGCAGAAAGACGGCGAGCGTCGGCGCGACGGCGACCGTCGCGCACCCGAGGATCGCCATCGCGGCGCCGACGGCGATCAGACGTGAGATGCCGACCCGGTCGATGCGCCCCGCCAGCGCCAGGGAGGCGCCAATCGCCGTGCCGGCGGTGATCGAGCGAGCCTGCCCGACCGCTCCCACCGACGCCCCGAGGTCGGCTCCGATCGCAACGATCGTCGGCGCGAGGACGACGAGCAGCGCCTGCGAGGCCATGGTCGCCAGCATGAGCGGCGCGAGCCGCGCTCGACGTCCGTGCTCCGTGGAGCGGTGCTGCATGGACCGTCCTTTCCGGTTGGGTCTCCACGAGTGAGGGTAGGCCGCGGCCAGCGGGGCGTCATCGGGTGCACCACCCAACTTCGAACCGCTCCGGTGGCGGGATACACGCAGGCGGCGGCGGAGCTACCGGCGTGCGGCGGAGAACCGTGCTGCCGCGGCGGCGCGCGCCGCCTTCCCCGAGACCCCGAGCTTCGCGTACACGTTCGAGAGGTGTCGCTCCACCGTTCGCGAGCTGACGAACAGGCGCCCGGCGATCTCCTCGTTGCTGAGGCCGTCTGCGACAAGCTCCAGCACCTCGATCTCGCGTCGGGTCAGAGCCTCGAGGCTCCCCGGAGAGGACAACGCCGCGCCGCCGGTGAATTCACGCAGCTCGGCCAGGAACACAGGCCAGGCCGGCTCGTGCTCGAGCAGGATGTGGTTGCGCCCGTCGAGCGGGAGAAAGCGAGCGCCCCTGATGCGACTGGCAAGGAGGCGTCCCTCCGAGAAGGGGACGACAGCGTCGCCGCGCGCGTGTGCGACCAGCGTGGGGACGTCGACGGCGTCGAGCAGGTCGAGGACATCGATCTGGCTCCAGGACGCTCGCAGTCGCTCGGCCTCCTTCGGGTCGACGGAGACCCGCTGCAGCTCGTCGAACCATTCCAGCTGCTCGGCGGTCCCGCCGGGAACGAAGCGGGTCGTGAAGACGCGGCGGAACACCGGGTCCGGTCGCCCCCACCCGACCCGGATGATGCTCTGGAGCAGCGCCTCCTCCTCCCGCTGCTCGGGCGAGAGGTCGCGCCTGAGGCGCCCGCGCGCGTAGCCCCCGAAGAGGACCACGTGACTGACTCGCTCGGGATGGCGGACGGCGTACGCGATCGCGATCGCGCCGCCCTGGGAGAGGCCGAGCAGGGCGAAGCGGTCCAGCTGGGCGGCATCGACGACGGCCTCGAGATCGGACACGAAGCCTTCGAGCGAGAGCTCGTCCACCTCGCGATCAGAAAGGCCGCAGCCGCGCTCGTCGTACCGGACGACTCGATGACCCCTCGCGAGCTCCTCGAGCCAATGCTTCCACACCGGGCTTCGCCAGTCGTACTCCAGGTGCGTGAGCCAGCTCGCCGCCTTGACGAGGGGCAGGCCCGTCCCGTGCTCCGCGTAGGCGATCGTCACCCCGTCCGAGCTCCTGCAGAAGCGGATCCGCTGTTCCACAGAGCCGATGCTATTCGCGGGCGGCCGCCTGACCCGGCGGCGTAGGGGGAGGCGAGCCCGCCTCCATCCGTCCTTCTCGTGCCGTCGGGCGGCCACACAGGGCCGTACTGCAGCTCCGGTCCCGAGGTGAGCGGGTGCGATCGCTTCCGTCGGCGTTCATGACGCAGATGTCGCCACCGAGTTCGGTACGGTGTCGACCCCGAAGACGCGATAGCTACTCAAAAGCGGCGAGTGGCCCGCGCGTAGCCGGGCCACTCGGTTCTCTGATGGGCTCTCGGGTTACGAGCGGACGGGCTTGAAGTACCGCCTGAGCTCCCAGTCGGCAACGTTGTTGCCGATCCTCTCGCCCTGCTCCACCGAGTTGTCGGAAGTGGAAGCCGAGCCAGACGCGCGCGTCCACGACCTGGTCCTGGATGTCCTTGACGCTGTCGAAGTGCTGGCTGGTCGTGAGGACCGAGCTTCCGTTCTCTCCTCCCGGCATGGTCACGTCGACGTGCTTCGTGTGCAGCGCGGCAGCAAGCGCATCGCTGAAGCCCGCCGTGAAGCAGCCGTGCTGGGACGGATACTCGGGGTGGCCCGGCACGCCCAGAAGCGCCTGCCATGCCAACCTCAAGGCAGCGCCGCGGCGAGCGTCACGTTCCCGACCTCGCACGCTGCCACCTCCGCGATGACGTCTGCGTTCTCGTCACTTCGAAGTCAGAAAGCCCTCGGCTTGGAAGCCCGCCGGCCCGCGCGGGGGATGGAGCCAGACGGTCGCCGCGCGCCCGCCACCAGTGACCCCCTTGTACGCGCGCGTCCCGCTGACGACCCGCCACGTACTGACGCCGATCGTGTAGCCGCTCCCGGCGTCGATCCACTCGTTGTGGAAGCGGAGCACGAGCGTCCCTCGCTTCCCCGTGAGCGTCCTGCGGTCATGGTCATTGATAATGACGTCCTGTCCGTCACGAACGAGGCTGCGGTAGCCCCAGCAGCAAGAGTCGAAGCTGCCGGAGTCGGTGCCGAGCGCTCCCGGCGTAAGCGGAGTCAGCGTGAAACTGTCGACTCCGGTCTTGCTGGTGATCACGACTCGCTGCTTCGACGCCGTCGACGTGCCGGCGGCGGCGCACACGAACGTCAGCGCCACCGCGAGCACGACGAGCCCTGCGTTTCTCGCCTGCATGTGCACTCCTTTCAAGAGCGTCTGCCTGTCACCATCGTTGTGAACCGCGCTGAGGAGGCGCTGAGCGTGCGCTGAGGCCTTCGGCTCCGGGGCTACTAACAGCTTCCGAAGTACACGTTCTTGGCGACGCCAACCCAGGCGAAGTCGCCGTCGACTGCGAGCGACTGAGGGTGATAGCCGAGCTCGATCGTCCCGACGACTCGATTGGTGGCGGGATCGATACGCGACACGCTGGCGCACTGGCTCGTGACCCAGACCGACCCCTGATCGACTGCGACGGCAAAGGGCAGGTGCCCGACAGCGATGACTTCCCGCGTGTGACCTGTGACCGGATCGATCCGACGAACCGTGTCGTCTTCCCTTTGCGCGACCCAGACAGAGCCGAAGCCGACTGCGACTCCGACCGGGAACCTCCCGACCGGAATGCGTCGCGCGCGACCACTCCGCACATCCACGCGAAGCACGTCGCCGGCGGGCGCGCCGCGCCGACCGCCGAGCGCGATCCAGGCGGCGCCGTAGCCGAATGTGACGTCTTCCGGGAAGTCCAATAGGCCGAGTCGGTATGTCCGCTGCAGTCCGAGGGGGTGGAGGCGCCAGCGTTCGACCACGCCGCCGCCCACTGCTTCCATCGCAATCCAGAGTGCGCCGCCGCCGACTGTAATAGAAGTCCCTGTTGTGTCTCTCGGAAGCGGGACGCGTGGAGCGGTGTCTCTCGGAAGCGGGACGGGTGGAGTGGGGATGCGGTGTACGGCGTCGACGAGCGGCAGCGCAGCGTCGACCAACGTGACCTGTCGGCGGCGGACGCTGGCGACCCACACCCGCTTCGCACCCTCTGCGGCGAGGCCGTCGCTGGCATCGAACTTCCCCGAGTTCACGACAGCGCCCGTGCGGGTGTCGACCCGCGTCAGGGTCCCGTCGCCTTCGCTCGCCGCGAAGATGTACGGGCCGACCCTCTCGATCTCGTGCGGGATCCTGCCCACGGGGACGACGTCGACGATCTTGTGGGACTCGAGGTCGACCTTCACCAGGCTGTCCGGCACGACTGTGGGCGTGGCAGCACCTCCACCAAGGAGGATTGCCGTCGCGACCGTCGCGACCGCTGCGAGGGTCGCCGCGCCGAGCGCCGCGACGAGGAGGCGCCTGCGCCCGCGCGGCCGCGGTCGAATGCCAAAGGCAGCCTCCGCCGCCTCGATGAGCGCGGCGCAGGTCCGATACCGCTCGTCGGGCGACTTGGCCATCGCGCGGCGGAGCACGGCGTCGATCGCCTCGGGCAGGTCCGAGCCGCGCTCACTCGCGCCCGGCGGCTCCTCCTCTAGGTGCGCCCACGCGACCGCCAGCCGAGAGTCGTGGACGAACGGCGCCTCTCCGGTGAGGCATTCGTAGAGGACACATCCGAGCGAGTAGACGTCTGCGCGCTCGTCGACGCGTTCGCCCTCGATTTGCTCGGGGGCAAGGTATGCGGGCGTCCCGACCGAGCGACCTTCGTCCGCCCGAGCGCCCTTCTCGTCGAGATGCCTGGTCAGGCCGAAGTCGGCGAGATAGACGTGCTCGGCCTCGTCGAGCAGGATGTTGGACGGCTTGACGTCCCGATGGACGAGTCCCTTCGCGTGTGCGGCATCGAGTGCGTCCGCGACCTGGCGGCAGATCGCGAGGGCACGGGACGGCTCGAGCGCGCCCTTCGCGCGCAGGAGCTTTCGCAGATCCGTTCCGGCGACGAGGCGCATCGCGAGGTAGAGGCGACCGGCCGACGTCACCGGCGTCGTGGATCGGCACGACGTTTGGATGCTCGAGCGAGATGGCGAGCTCTGTCTCTCGGGCGAAGCGTTCGCGGAAGCGCTCGTCGCAGCGCCAGCTCAGGCGCGACGAGCTTCAGCGCGACCGTCCGCTTCAGCCGCAGGTCGAAGGCACGGTAGACGACACCCATCCCGCCTCGGCCGATCAGCTCGTCGATCCGATATCCGACGAACTCCGACCCGATCCCGATTTCTGGCCGAGCGATCACGGCATCCGGTGTCCTCCAGCTTCAAGATTACGCCGCGGGCAGCGGCCGCCAGCGATGGTCGGTGACGCTGCTGAGGCACCGCTGAGCCTCGGCTGAGCCGAGGGTGTTAGCGTCGCCGCCGCAGACTGAGAAGGTGCCGCGAGGAGGAGACGTGGAGTTCCGCATCCTGGGGCCGCTCGAGGTCGTCGAGCACGGCCGTGCTCTCCCGCTCGGCGGCGCGAGGCAGCGGACGCTTCTCGCGCTCCTGCTCACGCGTGCGAACGAGGTCGTCTCGGCACGACCGGCTCATCGACGAGCTCTGGGACGCCGAGCCGCCCAGGGGCGCCGCCAACGCGCTGCAGTACCACGTCTCACAGCTCCGCAAGGCGCTCGCTCCGGGCGAGGCGATCGTCACGCAGGAACCGGGGTACGTGATCCGCGTCGGTCCGGACGAGCTCGACCTGCTCCGCTTCGAGGCGCTGATCGAGGAGGCGAGGCGGGCGCCACCCGAGCTCGCGGCGCAACGTCTACGCGAAGGTCTCGACCTCTGGCGCGGTCCGGCGCTCGCCGACCTCGCCGACGAGTCGTTCGCGCAAACCGAGATTCCTCGCCTCGAAGAGCTCCGCCTGGAGGCGCTCGAACGCCGGTTCGAGGCCGACCTCGCTCTCGGACGCCACGCCGAGCTCGTCGGAGAGGTCCAGGCGCTCGTTCTCGCACACCCGCTCCGCGAACGGCCGCGCGCCGTCCTCATGCAAGCGCTCTATGGCTCAGGACGGCAGGTCGATGCGCTCGAGGTCTACCGCGAGACCCGGCGGCTGCTGGTCGACGAGCTCGGCATCGAGCCAAGCCCGGCCCTGCAGGAGCTCGAGCAGGCGATCCTTCGCCATGACCCGGCCTTGACCTTCGCAGGGGGTGGCCGCGGCGCCTCGGCAGCGAGCAATCATGGTCGTCGCAGCCGACCAGGAGCGGCTCGACGACCTTCTTGCGGTCGCCGAGCCGCTCGCCCGACGACCTGCGCGCGAGCTCATCCTGGCCCGGCTCTTGCGCGACGGCGGTGAGCTTGTGGCCGCGAGCGCCGCGCTCTCGGGACGCCGAGACGCGCTCGCGCAGCGAGGCGTCGCGTCCCGCATAGCCACCTACACGACGGACGAGCCAGGAGCGGACGCCGTGCGACTCGCCACAGAGCACGAAGTCGATCTCATCCTCCTCGACGCTGCATCGGAGCTCCTCGAGAGCGGACTTCCCGACCGGGATCTCGGGACTGTCCTCGAACGCGCACCCTGCGATGTAGGTGTGCTCTCAGGGACTGGAAAGATGGGCGCCGGAGCAGTCGTGACGCCGTTCGGAGGCGCCGAGCACGAGTGGGCCGCGATCGAGGTAGCCGCTTGGCTCGCCCAATCGCTCGGGACGACGCTCCGGCTCGTCGGAACCGCGGCGGATCCTGCTCTCGGGCGCCGCGACGCCAGCCGACTTCTTGCCCGCGCCTCGCTTCTGGTGCAGCAGGTTGTCGGAATCGCCACCGAGCCGGTTCTCGTCCGTCCGGGCGAGGAGGGTGTCCTCGAAGCGTCCCGCGACGCCCGGCTGCTCGTCGTCGGCCTGTCCGACCGCTGGCGATCCGAAGGCATCGGCCACACGCGATTAGCCGTCGCAATGTACGCCGAGGTGCCGACGCTCTTCGTGCGACGCGGCCTCCGGCCTGGCGGCGTCGCCCCGAACGAGACGCTGACACGCTTCACCTGGACGCTCGGGTCGGAGCAGATTCCCCCGAAGCGCACCCCGCCGGCTGGGGTAGCAAAACGTAAGACTCGAGGATGATCGGCGTCGAGGACAACACCTGGACGGTACTCCGCGACACCGGCGGGGTCATGACTATTCATCGGACGGGCAGGCCTCCGGACCCGGGGCCGACAGCCGGCGAGTCGCAACGACGAACGCTTCCGGCGTGGAGCGATCTCGTTCAGGCGTAAGCACGCTGGCGCAGGCGAGCGCGCGTCTCTCCTGAGCCGATTAGCTTGCTTCCGGGCTGGGGGAAAACAGCTTCCAACGGCCCTCGGAGACGACTTCGACGGTGCCGTCGACCACCTTGATGGCGGTCTGATCGTCAATCGCGTACGCAGGCACTGACAACCCGGCGGCCCATTTTTCGATGTTGGCCAGGGAAGTGTCCGGCATGTCCTCGCGCTCCATGTGTGGAAACAAGGAGAAATCAACCAGTCCCAGCGCCCTGTCGCTGCCCGTGAGCGGATCACTGTCGTCGTAGGTCTCTCCTCCGAAGTCGGAAGTCGCGACCATGGCACCGCCACTCGTGCCGACGTAGACCGTCTCGGGCCGCAGCGACGGCAAGAGGTCGGCCAGTCCGGACTGCCGCATCCAGTAACAGAGATACAAGGGACTGCCGCCCCAAACCAACAGAGCGTCGACATCCTGGACCGCCGGAACCCAGTACTCCTCTTTGATGCTGGGAAGCGCGGTGAGCTCCAGCACTCCCAACGATTTCCAACCCAGGCCGCACATGGGGCCGCCGCGCGATCCGTTGATGAACCCGTAGACGTGTGAAGGTCCGCCGGGGAAGGGCTGCAACCCGGTGGGAATGCAGAGCGCGCTCGACTCGGCAATCGGTTTGCCAAGCAAGTCGACCAGCGCGTCGTGAATGCTCGTGTTCCTGATGCCGCTGGACGTGAGAAGAAGCTTCACGGTGCCTCCTGGAGAAGCAGAGCAAGCGAGAGCTTGCCAGCCGCTTTGCGGTCCGTACGTCGTAGAGACCGGCTGACCTCTGGAAACTCATCGGCTCCGGCCAGATCCAGCCTCACGTCTTCAGGTGACTGTGAGACTCGTGGTGTTGGTCTGTCTGGGGCCATCGCCAGCCTGGTTGTCGCCGTGCCGGGTGTGACTCGTCGGGTGACTGGCCGCTTCGTGCGTGCCTTGGGAATGATCTGTCCGCGCGTGTGCGGCGGCGCCGGTCTGGCGCCCGCTGCTGGCCTGATCAGGAGCTTGTCCGCCTTTCCGGCGTGACTCATCACAGTCCTGCCGCCGCGGTTTCCCCGCATCAGACCGGCACCACCGGACCCTACGAACATGGTCGGAGGATCGAGTCGGATGCTTGCAGACGAGCTGGACTACGTGCTTGGCGTGGACACGCACCGCGACGAACACGTCGTGGCTGTCGTGACTGCGCCGGCCGGCGCAGTCGTCGCCGGAAAGACCGCGCGCGCCAAACGCGCGCGGCTATCGGGACCTGCTTCGCCTCGCCGCACGGCACGCGCCGGGGCGGCGTGCATGGGCGATCGAGGGAACCGGCAGCTACGGGGTCGGCCTCGCTCGCTATCTCGCCGAACGCGGCGAGACGGTGCTCGAGGTCAGCCGCACACCACGGACCGAGCGGCGGCTGCGCGGCAAGGACGACTCCCTCGACGCTGCCCGCACCGCGCGAGCCGCACTCGCAGCCGACACGCTCGCAACGCCGCGGACCGGCGAGCGGCGGGAAGCTCTCCGGCTGCTGCTGGTCGCGCGCCGCAGCGCCGTCGACGTCCGCCGCGAAGCGCTCAGCCAGCTGCGGGCCGTGATCGTGACCGCCGCCGAACCGCTGCGCCAAGAGCTCCGCGGACTGCCGACCGGCAAGCTGCTCGACCGCTGCAGCCACCTCCGCCGCAGCAACTCGACCGCGGACGCGCTCGCAACCCGTCTCGTCCTGCGCAGCCTGGCACGTCGCATCCAAGCCGCAACCGTCGAGGCGAACGAGCTCGAACGCGAACTGCTCGCCCACGTCCGAGTACTCGCGCCAGCACGGCTCGACGAGCCAGGCGTCGGACCCGTGGTCGCCGCCCAGCTGATCGTCGCCTGGTCACACCAAGGCCGGCTGCGCTCCGAAGCCTGCTTCGCGCGCCTCGCCGGCGTCGCCCCCGTCCCCGCCTCAAGCGGGCAAACGCAGCGACACCGACTCAGCCGCGGCGGCGACCGCCAACTCAACCGGGCGCTGCACACCATCGTGCTCCACCGACGACTGCACGATCCCACGACGCGCGACTACATCGCCCAACGCATCGCCGAAGGCAAGACCAAAGGCGAAGCGACACGTGGAATTGACCCGCTTCGGTTGACACCGTGATGCTTTCGGGCCAAGCGGCCCGTGAGAGGAGCGTGTGTGATGCCGAGGACGAGACCGCCGTACCCGCCGGAGTTCCGGATCGAGGCGGTGCGGATGCTGCGAGCTGGGGTGCGGTCGCCGAAGCAGTTGGCGGCCGAGCTTGGCTGCTCGGAGCAGACGTTGCGCAACTGGTTGCGCCAGGACGAGGCCGACCGTGGTGAGCGCGACGACGTGCTGAGCTCGGAGGAGCGGCAGCGGTTGCGCGAGCTGGAGCGCGAAAACAAGGTGCTGCGCCAGGAGCGCGAGATCCTGAAGCGGGCCGCGGCTTTCTTTGCCAGGGAGACCGATCGACCGTGACCAGGTTCCGGTTCGTCGAGGCTGAGGCCGCACAGTTCCCCGTCTCCCTGCTGTGCCGGGTCGTCGGTGTGACTCGTCAGGGCTTCTACGCCTGGAAGCGGCGGCCGCCGAGCGCGCGCGAGCTCGCCGACCGCAAGCTCGCCGAGCGGATCCGCGAGATCTACATCGAGACGGAGGAGATCTACGGTGCGCCGCGGATCTACTCGGAGCTGAAGCTCGGCGACGGCATCCGGGTCGGCAAGAAGCGGGTCGCTCGGTTGATGCGCCAGCTCGGGATCCGTGGCGCCGACGGCCGTCGCGGTGGGCTGCGCACGACGGTGCGTGACCCGAGGCGGCACTCGGCGCCGGACCTCGTCGACCGCGACTTCGCACGGGCGGAGCCGAACCGGCTCTGGGTCTGCGACCTGAAGTACATCCAGACCGGCCAGGGCTTCCTCTTCCTCGCCGCCGTCCAGGACGTGTTCAGCCGCCGGATCATCGGCTGGTCGATGCGCGACGACCTCAAGAGCCGAGCTCGTGCTCGACGCGCTCGGCATGGCCGTCAGCGGCGCGCGGCGGTGACGCCGCCGGCGTCGTCGCGCATTCGGATCACGGGTCGCAGTACACCAGCTTCGTCTACGGCGCCTACGCCAAGCAGTCCGGCATCGACCTCTCGATGGGCTCGATCGGCGACCCCTGGGACAACGCGGTCGCCGAGAGCTTCTTCGCCAGGCTCGAGAAGGAGCTCCTCCGCCGCGAGCGCTTCGCCACCCGCGAGCAGGCCCGACTCAGGGTCTTCTGGTACATCGAGTGCTTCTACAACCCCCGCCGCAGGCACTCCAGCCTCGGCATGCTCAGCCCGATCGACTACGAACACCAACACCAACAGGAGGCCATCGCGGCCTAACGACAAGGTGTCAACGGAAACGGGTTATTTCCAGAGACCATCTGAAACGCCTTGAACACACGTCTTCCGAGGCGAACCAGAACCGCTAGCGCGGTCCTCTACATGCCCATCGCGTGGTGACTACTCGCTCCTGAGCAGGGCTTTTCTGCGTTCGATCGCTGCGTGACAACACGGAGACGACACCAGGACAGGGCTCTACGGCACGCATCGAAATTGATCGGGAGGCGTTCAGCGCACTGCGCCGACTCGTGCCAGCCCCAATGATTCGCTGGGGTGCCTCTGCGACGATTCGTCACGTGCGCCCAACCGTGCTCATCGTCGACGACCACGAGGATTTTCGCGCCTCCGCGAGAGCCCTGCTCGAGGGCGAGGGCTTCACGGTCGTCGGCGAGGCCGCGGATGGGACCAGCGCGCTCGAGGCCGTGGCGGCGCTCCGGCCCGACGTCGTGCTGCTCGACATCCAGCTTCCGGGCATCGACGGGCTGACGGTGGCCGAGCGGCTAGCCTCGGCTGCAGGCTCGCCGGCCGTGGTGTTGATCTCCAGCCGCGACGCCTCGGCCTACGGCGCGCGGCTCGCGAACTCGCCGGCACGCGGATTCATCGCCAAGAGCGCGCTCTCCGTGGACGCACTCGCGGCGCTGGTGGCGTGACATGCGGCCGCGCGGCTTCATTTTGCTCGCACTCGGCGCACTCGTCCTCGGCCTGGTCGCGGAGCGTGCCGCTTACCGATGGGACGATCTACTGAGGTGGGTTCCCGACCTGCTCACGGGCTGGACGCTGGTCACATGCGGACTCGCGGCGTGGTGGCGCCGTCCCGAGAGCCGCGTGGGGATGCTGCTCGCCGCTGCCGGCTTCTCGTGGTTCGCCGGGAACTTCGCCGCGGTACACATCGCGGCGATTGCGTGGCTCGCGGCCCACGCGATCTACCTGTATCGCGGGCCGCTCGTGCACGCGCTCGTCGGCTACCCGACCGGGCGCGCCTCGGGGCCTGTCGACCGCGCCACCGTGGTCGGCGGATACGCCGCGGCGGCGGTCAGCGCCGTGTGGGCGAACGACGCCGCGACGATCATGCTCGCGACGTTGTTGCTGCTCGTGAGCGCTCGCAGCTACCTGCGGTCGGTGGGTCCGATGCGGAGGGCACATCGCCTCGCGTTATGGGCGACCGGTGGGCTGGTGCTCGTCCTCGCCGGGCAAGCCGCCGTCCGCCTCGCCGCCCCGTCCGCGCGGGCGGACGACCTGACCCTCCTCGCGATCGAGGCTGCGCTTTGTGGGGTCGCCGTGACACTGCTCGCCGGGCTCCTCGCCGCAGGGTGGGAGCGCGCCGCGGTCACCGACCTCGTGGTGGAGCTCGGCCACGGCCGACCCGTGACGCTTCGCGACGAGCTCGCCCACGCTCTCGGGGACCCGACGCTCGAGGTTGGCTACCGGCTTCCAGGCCGCGACGGCTTCGTCGATCCGGCCGGCGTACCGCTCACGCTTCCCGTGGACGACACGGGACGGGCGGTCACGGTCGTCGAGCGCGACGGCGAGCTGGTCGCAGCGCTCGTCCACGACCGCGCCGTCCTCGACGACCCGGGCCTCGTCGAGGCAGTCTTGGCGGCGACTCGGCTGTCGGCCTGGAACGCGCGCTTGCGGGCCGAGGTTCTCGATCAGGCGGCCGAGGTGCGGCGGTCGCGGCGGCGGATCCTCGCGGCCGCGGACGAGGAGCGCCGGCGGCTCGAGAGCCGCTTGCACGAGGGTGCCGAACGCCGGCTGATGGAGCTCGGCGACACGCTCCGGCGTGCGGGCGCGGTGGCTCACGGCGGGACGACCGCCGAGCGAATCGAACGCGCAAGGCACCGGCTCGAGCGCGCAGTCGAGGAGCTCCGCGAGCTGGCGCTCGGTCTCCATCCGCGCGTTCTCTCCGAACGGGGGCTCGCCGGTGCGCTTGCCACGCTTGCGGAGCGGGCCAACGTTCCCGTCGGCATGGCCGTCGCGGCGCCACGTCTTGCTCCCGAGCTGGAGGCGACCGTCTGGTTCGTCTGCTCGGAGACGCTCGCGAACGTCGAGAAGTATGCGGAGGCGAACGGGGTCACTGTCTCGGTCGCGACCAAGAGCGGACGGCTTCGGGTGGAGGTCGTCGACGACGGCCGCGGTGGCGCGGACCCGGCGAGCGGCTCGGGGCTTCGTGGGCTCGCCGATCGCGTGGAGTCTGTCGGCGGGACGTTCACGCTCGAGAGCCCGGCCGGCCTCGGCACGCGGATCGTCGTCGAGCTGCCGCTCGAGTCGCGCTCAGTCGATCTTCCGCCAGGGCCTGCCGCCCCAGAAGACGCGGTCGAAGATTCCGGTCAGGCCGGGGAAACGGAGGTCGCGGCCGTCCAGCCGCCACGTGCCGCGGAGAAGGATCGTCGAGGTCGCGCTGGAGCAATCGGCGATGAACGTCACACGTGAGCCCGCATAGCTGATCGGCCCCGAGCAGTACGGGGTGACACCCGCAGGCAGCTTCACCGAGCTGCGCGTCACCCACCGCCAGCGGTAGCCGGTGATCGTCAGGGTCTGAAGGCCGTAGTTGTTGTGCGCGTCCGTCCGGCTGACCCCGGCATCGATCAGCTCCCGCTCGGTGAGGTTCTTCCGGTAGGTGCCGTCCGGAATGCGCGGCCCGGTGCGTGACTCAGGTGCCGGGACGGCCGCTGCGGAGGGCGGCTGGCAGAGGGTGACCGGAAGAACCGCCGGGACCTGCGCGTCCAGCTTGCGGATGCCGGCGATCAGATTCCGCGTCAGCGTGTCGCGCGCGAGTGCAGCGGCGACCGGAGCGGCCGCGCGGCGGAGCGAGGCGACCTCCGCGGGCGAGCTGGCGACGATCGCCCCGCCGCCGCGGCAGAACTGCGCGGCCGCAGTCGCTTCGGACATGTTGGTGCGCACGGTGTAGCGGAGCGCTTCCCCCGCCGCCTTCCGCACCGCCGCCTGCTGCCCCGCGCCGAGCTTCGCGAACGCGGCGCTGTTGACGACGAGCGAGTGCACCTTCGGGTAGAAGACGACGTTCCCGGTCGCCGTGGACGGGCCGTCGCCGACCGGCAGCGTGTTGCCGAGCTCGAGGTACCACTCGGCCCCGTCGACCGCACCGTTCCTCACGCCGAGGTTGAACGCGTCGCCGTTCGGCGAGACGGGCTTGCCACCCAGCGCGCGCACGAGGCCGTAGCTCGTGGTCGAGACGGGCACGCGAATCCGCGAGCCGGCGAAGTCGTGGGGCGAGCGAAGCGCTCTCCCGAAGCCGAACGGATGCAGCAGCTGCGCGGGGAGGAGCGCGAGCCCGACCACGTCGTCCTTCTCGAGGCCGGCGAGCATCCGCGCTGCGAGCGGGCTCGCGACCACGCGGTTCTCCAGCGCCTGGCTGTCGATCAGGAACGGTGTCTGCAGCGCCTTCAGGCTCGTGACCCCCTCCATGTCCCAGGCGCGCGCCGCTACGAGGGCACCGTCAAGACGGCCGTCGCGCACCATCGCGGCGACCGGCTGCTCGGGGCCGCCCGCCGCCTCCCACACGATCTCGACCTCGACCTGGCCGTGGGAGAGCTTCGCGACCCGGGCGGCGAAGTACTCGAGCCCGCCGCTCTCGGGCCGGTCGGCCGCGTTCGGCGTCCCGACCCGGAGGACGATCGGGCCGCTCGAGCCGCCGGCCTTGTCGGCCTGCCCGCCGCTACAGCCGGCCATGGCCGCGCCGAGCGTTAGGAGGGCCGCAAGAGGGAGCGCCCCGACGAGCCGCCGTGCCGGCTTCATCCGCCCATTGTCTCGCGGCAGACGCAACCGCGATAGAGGCACGACCTTCCGGACGGCCGACGCCTCATGCCGGGAACCTGAGTGAGTGGAGAAGCGTTCCTGCCGAGGCGAGGAACGCGGTGAATTGATCCGCGGGAAGAGCCAGGTTCTCGAGCAGGAGCACGACGGTCTTGCCTCGCACGCCGAGGACGATGATCCGAAAGACCTCGCCTTGGTCGAACCGGTACGCGTCTGGATAGAAGGCCGCGGCGCCCGGCCGGAGCGTCGTGAACGGCACGAAGATGTGGTGCTTCCCCACGACCTCGCCGTCGAATTGGCTCCCGGCGAAGCCGGCGAGCCGCACCGGCTTCGTCGCTTGGAAGGTTGCGGTCTCGGCGCCGGCGCGGAGCTGCGCGACAGTGGCTCGAACGGATCTCGTCGGGTTGAAGGAGGTGATCATCGAGATCATGCCGAGCGGCTGCGCCGGCGGCGACTGGACCAGCTCGAGCCAGCCGTAGTGGTAATTCTTGACAGGGAAGTCCATGCGCCCCTGACCGCCGAACCACGTGCCGTTCGGGGTCGTGACGCGCAACGCGAGGGGGAACTGACTCGCGCTGAACTCCGCGCCGGCCTTCAGCGGCCGGGCGGTGACGTCGTTGCTCGCAAGCTTGGGCAGATCCAACACGTTGCTGGCCGCGCCTGCGCTCGAGGCGGCGCAGGCGATGACAGCGAGACAGAGGAGGTTCGTCAACGGGCGCATCTCTCGCTCCTTCGGGTCGTGATCAGTCGCGTACGACGGTACGGAGCTGCGTCGGCGGGCGCATCGCGGCTGGCCACACCTTTCGCGGGCGCGAAGGTGTGGCCACCCACAGCGCCACGGCGATCGGTCGATCCCCCGCCTCCATGCGCAGAATCGTGCGCAGTGCCACAATCCGGGTCAGTGACGCAGTCGGCGATCTTCCGCCAGACCCTCGCGGCAGGCGTTGGGCTTGGAGTGCTCGCCTACGGCCTCGGCGCGCTCGCGCTCGCACGCGGTCCGGGTGAGGGGACGACCTACGCCGGATCGTGGCGCGTTGCCGCCGTCCTCGCCGCCACGGCCGGTCTCGGACTTGCTGCGGCCGGCGTCGTCACGCGGATCGAGCGGCCGTCCTCGCAGGCCGGTCTGCTCGCCGTCCTCGCCGCCGTCGCGTGGTTCGCGCCCTTCTTAGTCGGCTGGGAGACGGGGCCGCCGCTCGTCCGCTCCCTCGGCATGCCGGCCGCCGGGTTCGCGCTGCCGCTGCTCGTCCACCTCGTGCTCGTCTTTCCGGGCAGCCGGCTCCGCTCGGCTCCCGAGAGGGCGCTCGTGGTCGCGGCGTACGCGGAGGCGGCCGTCTCGGCTCTCGGCGCGCGCGCTGTTCCGCGACCCCTTCTACGACCCGAAGTGCTGGGATAACTGCACGGACAACGTCTTCGTCGTCCATGCCTGGCCCGGCCTCGCGAACGCGATTCGGCCGCTGGATCTCTGGTTCGCTGCGTCCGTCGCGGGATGCCTCGCGGCCGTGTGCATCTGGCGGCTCGTAACCGCGACGCCCCCAACTCGACGCGCCCTCGGGCCGGTGCTCGCCGCCGGCGTCCTCCTCGGGGCGACGACTATTGCTCACGCAGTCGCCCTCGTGCGCACCTCGTTGGAGGACCCCGGCGACCTCGTGTTCCGCTGGGTCTTCGTCGCGGACTGCGTCGCCCTCATCGTGCTCGCGCTCGGGCTGACCTGGTCGGTCTTCCGCACACGCAGGCAACAGCGCGCCGTGTCGCGGATCGTCGCCGCCCTCGGCGACGGACCGCAGCCCGAGTCGCTGGAGGCCGCGCTCGCACGGGCGGTCGGGGACCCTGATCTCCGGATCGCATACTGGCTACCCGCCTCGCGAAGATATGCGGACGTGCTCGGGGCACCGGTCGACGAGCCCGTCGCCGAGCCGCCGCGTCGCGTCACCCCCCTGCTCAGGAACGGCGCGCAGGTCGCCGTCGTCGTGCATAGCGGCGAGGCGGCGGAGCTGGAGAGCGCGCTCGGCGCGGCCGTCCGGCTCGCGCTCGAGAACGAGCGGCTCCAGGCCGAAGTGCTCGCGCAGCTCGTCGACCTCCGCACGTCGCGTGCGCGGATCGTCGAGACGGGCGACGCGGAGCGACGCCGGCTCGAGCGCAACCTCCACGACGGCGCGCAGCAGTTCCTCGTCGCGCTCTCGTACGACATCCGGCTCGCCCAAAGGGCCGCAGAGACTGAGAAGAGCACGGCCGCGGCCTCGTTGCTCGACGAAGCTTCGGCCACCGGCCACGCAGCCGTGGAGGAACTCCGCGAGCTCGCGCGCGGCATCCACCCCGCGATCCTCACCGAGGCCGGGCTCCTGCCGGCGCTCGAGACGCTTGCCGACATGGCCAGCCTGGCCGTCGAGCTCCAGGAGCTCGGGGGCGAGCGCTATGCGCTGAGCGTCGAGACGGCCGCGTACGTCGCCGTCGCCGAGGCGCTCGACGACGCCGTGCGCAGGGGCGCGGCCCATGCCGACGTACACGTGAGCCGGGTCGACGGCCTGTTGCTCGTAAGGGTCGCGGACGACGGCGCCGTCCGAGCGGCGGGGATGACCCGGCTGTCCGATCGAATCGGCGCGCTGGGAGGGCGTCTCGAGCTCGACGCGACGACCCTGGTAGCCGAGATGCCCCTCACGGGCGTTTCCTGAGGGCGGCCCGATGCGCGTCGTCGTCGCCGAGGACGTCATGCTCACGCGCGAGGGCATCGTGCGGCTCTCGACCGATGCCGGAGTCGAGGTCGTGGCCGAGGCGGAGAACGCCGACGCGCTCCTCCGCGAGGTCCGGCTCTCGCAGCCTGACGTGGTCGTCGTCGACATCCGGATGCCCCCGACCCACACCGACGAGGGCCTCGTCGCCGCGCAGACGATCCGCGCCGAGTATCCGGAGGTCGGCGTGCTCGTGCTCTCGCAGTACGTCGAGCCGAGCTACGCGATGAGGCTGATTGAGGAGCATCCCGAACGGGTTGGTTACCTCCTCAAGGACCGCGTGTTCGACGTAGCCGTCCTGGTCGACGCGCTTCGCCGGCTCCACGACGGCGAGACCGTGATCGACCCGACGATCGTCGCCCAGCTGGTCGGCCGCCGCCGTCGCGCCGACCCGCTCGAGCAGCTGACCGCACGCGAGCGCGAAGTGCTCGGCCTCGTCGCCGAAGGGCTGTCCAACCGCGCGATCTCCGAGCGCCTCGTCGTCACCGAGCGCACGGTCGAGGCGCACGTCAAGCAGATTTTCCTGAAGCTCCGGCTCGACGTCACCCCGGACACCCACCGCCGGGTGCTCGCGGTGCTCGCGCTCCTGCGCGCGGCGCACTGACCGCACGGGCTACCTCGCGGCCGCCATTCGCTTCTCGATGCAGCCTCGTTCCGAGAAGCTCCGAGGCAGGCCTGCGCGGGCGCGAGACTCTACATACCCATCGCGTGGTACCCGGAGTCGACGTAGAGCGTCGTCCCCGTCACGTTCCGCGCCTCGTCTGAGAGCAGGTACGCCGCAGCCGCGCCGACGTCGTCCGCGTCGATGTGCCGGTGGAGCGGCGCTCGCTCCTCGACGATCGACTCCATGGTCGGGAACCCGGCGATCGATCGCGCCGCCAGGGTCCGCACCGGCCCGGCCGAGATGGCGTTGACGCGGATGTTCTTGTCGCCGAGATCCCACGCGAGGTACTTCACGGACGAGTCGAGCGCCGACTTCGCGACGCCCATCACGTTGTAGTGCGGCACGGCTCGCTCGCCGCCGAGGTACGTCATGGTCACGATCGAGCCGCCGCCGGCGGCCTCCATCAGCGGCTCGGCCGCCCGCGAGATCGCGACCAGCGAGTAGGCGCTGACGTCGAGGGCCAGCCAGAAGCGGTCCCGCGGCGTGTCCGTGAAGCGGCCCTCGAGATCCTCGGCTGCGGCGTACGCGAGCGAGTGGACGAGCACGTCGAGCTTCCCGTCGAACGCGTCGCCGACCGCGGAGAAGACGCTGGCGATGTCGTCGTCCGAGCGGACGTCGCACTCGGTCACAAGCGAGCTCGAGACGGAGTCGGCCAGCTCCCGGACCGACTTCTCGATCCGCTCGCCCTGGTAGGTGAACGCGAGCTGCGCCCCGCCGTCGGCGAGGCGGCGCGCAATCGCCCACGCGATCGAGCGCTTGTTCGCCACGCCCATGATCAGGGCTCGTTTTCCGTCGAACGCTCCGGCCACGGCCGCGCGAGTCTATCCCCGCGTCCGCTAGGCTGCTGTGTCCTTGCGCCGCCTCATCGTCCTCGGTGTTCTCGCAGCGGCGCTGGTCTCGGCAGCCTCGGCCGCCGCTGGTTTCCAGCCCGTTCGCCGGACCTTCGGCGAGGTGACCCTGCCCCGGGTGCGCGCCGGAACCGTCCAGATTCCGACCGCACACGAACGGGGCCGGATCCGCGTGATCGTGACGCTGCCGCAGGCGCCGCTCGCGGAGCACGCGCCGGGGCGGGCGCTCTTCTCCGCCGCCTCCCGCAGCCGGCTCGACGTGGCTCGAGCGCCTCGCGCGCGTATCTGGCCCGGCTCGCTGCGGCGCAGCGCCGGGCCGTCGCGCAGCTTCGACGCGCGATCCCGGAGGCACGGGTCGACCACCGCTACTCGGTCGTGCTCGACGGGCTCTCGGTCTCGCTGCCCGTGACCCGGCTCCCACAGCTTGTCCGGCTCGGCTTCGTGCGCAAGGTCTATCCGAGCCTCCGCTACGCGGCGACCCTCAACCAGAGCCCGTCGATCATCGGCGCGACCGAGTTCGAGAACACGACCGGGATGCGCGGCGACGGCGTCAAGATCGCGGTCGTCGACACGGGCGTCGACTGGAAGAACCCGTTCCTCGACCCGACCGGGTACGCGTACCCGCCCGGCTATCCCAAGGGCGACACCGGGGGGACGACGCCGAAGGTGATCGTCGCGCGGACGTTCCCCGGTCCCGGCTCGGGCAAGGCCGGCCGGAAGGTGCTCGACCCGGCCGAGTTCCACGGCACGCACGTCGCCGGCATCGCCGCGGGCGACTCCGGGACGAGCGCGCCCGCCGGCCGCGACCACCCCGCGGTCGTCGGGCTCTCCGGCGTCGCGCCGCGGGCCTATGTCGGCAGCTACCGGGTCTTCACCGTGCCGACCCCGATCGGCCACGTCGCGAACACGCCGGAGATCGTGGCGGCGTTCGAGGCCGCGGTTCGCGACGGGATGGACGTGATCAACTTCTCCGGCGGCGGCCCGCAGACCGAGCCCGCGAGCGACGCGCTGGTCGAGACGGTGCGCCACGTGGCCGAGGCGGGCGTCGTGCCGGTGATCGCGGCCGGGAACGACCGCGACGATTACGGGCTGGGCTCTGCCGGCTCGCCGGGGACGGCGCCGGATGCGATCTCCGTCGCCGCAGTCTCGAACACGCACGTCTTCGCCCAGGCCCTCTCGGTCACGGGCGGCGGGGCGGCGCTGCAGCGCATCCCCTTCGCCGGCGCCGCGGGCAGCGACGCCCCGGCTGCGTGGTCGACCGTCGACCAGGCGCTGGTCGATCCCTCCTCGATCGTCGGCACCGACGGCAGGCCCGTCGATCGACTGCTCTGCGGCGCCGCGTCGAATCCGAACGGACGCGCGAGCACGCTGCCTGCCCGCGCGCTCGCCGGGATGGTCGTGCTCGCGTCACGTGGCACCTGCACGTTCGCCGCGAAGGCCGCACGGGCCCAGGCGGCCGGTGCGATCGGGCTGCTCCTGGTCGACAATCGCAGCGGCGAGCCGAACCCGATCCCGCTCCGGCTCTCGATCCCGTCCGGCATGATCAGCGACCTGGACGGACAGCGGCTCCGGGCGGCCATGTCCGCGTCCGGCGGCCGCCTGCATTTCCACGTCTCGGGCGGCATCCAGGAGATCACCGACGGTCGCGGCGGCGTCGTCACGAGCTTCTCGTCGGGCGGCCCGACCGCGTTCGGCCACGACCTCAAGCCCGACGTCTCCGCACCGGGCGGGCAGATCCTCTCCTCCACGCCGCCGAAGGCGACGGGCTCGACCTTTACCGTCCTCGACGGGACGAGCATGGCGACTCCGCACGTCGCAGGCGCCGCAGCCCTCCTCCTCCAGGACCATCCGGACTGGACACCGCGCCAGGTGAAGTCGGCGCTGGTGTCGACCGCCGGCCCGGCCTGGGCGGACACGGCCCGCACCGTCGAGGCGCCGGTGCTGCTCCAGGGCGGCGGGCTCGTCAACGTCCAGCGCGCCGCCGATGCGCAGCTCTTCACGGACCCGCGCCTCGCTCTCCTTCGATGACCTGAACGTGAACCGCGGCGCCCGGTCGCGAGCGCTCCTGCTCGCGGTCTCGGACGCCGGCGGCGGGGCCGGCACGTGGCAGGTCGAGCTCCGGCCCCAGGCTGCGACCCAGGGCGCATCGCTGGACTTCCCCGGGACGATCACCTTCGGCGCAGGCGGTGACGTCTTCCTGCCGGTGGTGGCCCGGGCGACTGCGGACGCGAAGGCAGGCGACGACTACGGATTCCTCGTCCTCACGCACGGCTCGGTCGAACGGCGCGTGCCGTACTACTTCGCGGTCACGCGGCCCCAACTCGAGCTCGGCCCGGCCCCGTTGAAGCTGAAGAAGCTCCAGTCCGGCGACACGCGAGCCGGCATCTCCCGGGCCGGCGTCTACCGCTTCCCCTCGTTCCCGTTCGGCCCGCCGCCGAGCTACACGGGCGCGGGGATGGACGAGAACGGAGCCGAGAAGGTGTACGTCACGCACGTCAACGAGCCGGTCGCCAACGTGGGCGTCTCGGTCCTCGCGGAGACGCCCGGCTCCGTCGTCGACCCGTGGCTCCTCGGCTCGCTCGACGAGAACGACGTCCAGGGCTACGCCGGCACGCCCATGAACGTGAACGACCTCACCTTCGACGCCCGGTTCGACATCGGCGCCGCAGCCGCGATCTTCCCCCGCCAGCAGTCGCTCTACGTCGCGGTCGACTCGGGCCGCGACCCGTTTACGGGCAAATCGCTCGGCGGCCGGTACCTGCTGAACTCCTGGGTGAACGACATGACGCCTCCGTTCGTCCAGCTGGTCACGCAGCGCGTGGCCGCGGGCCGGCCGCTCCTGATCGGGCGGGTGCTCGACCTCGGCGCAGGCGTGGATCCGCTCTCGCTCGTGCTCGCCTACAGGCGCGTGCTCGTCGGCGCATCGGCATTCGACCCGCTGACCGGCTTCGTGGTCTTCGGGCTCCCGTCCGAGGCGCCGGAGCTCCAGCCGGGCAGGACTCGGGCGATCGTCGTCGCCTCGGACTATCAGGAGGCGAAGAACGTCAACACCATCGGCACGGAAATCCTCCCGAACACGACCTACCTTGCAGCGACGCTGCAGGTGGTGAACGAACCGGCGGTGACCTGGCTCGCGCCGGAGGCGCGGCAGTGCGCCGCCAAGTCGGAGCGGCTGCTCGTCGCGGCAAGCGCGACGCGGAGGCTGCGGGAGGTGCGCTTCCTCGTCGACGGCAGCCGGATCGCCGTCGACTCGAAGGGCGCCGGCGGGCTCTACGACGTCGCCTGGAACGCGAGACGCGCCAAGGCCGGGCCTCACACGCTGACGGCGGTCGCCGTCGACACGGCCGGCGCCGAGGGATCGTCCTCGCGGACGGTTCGTCGCTGCCGGTAGTGCGCGTCGCGGTCATCACGGGCGGCTCGAGCGGCATCGGCGCCGAGCTGGCACGACAGCTGGCGGCGAAGGGCTGGCAGCCCGTCCTCCTCGCGCGCCGGGAGGAGCGGCTCCGAGAGCTCGGGTTCGAGTACGAGCTCTGCGACGTCGGCGACCGCTCGCAGGTGGAGGCCGCCGCGGTTCGAGTGCTGGAGCGCCATCCGCGGATCGACCTGCTGGTGAACAACGCGGGTGTGTCTGTCGGAGGTGGGTTCCTGGACGCCGACCCGGAGCGGATCGAGCGCGCGATCCGCGTCAACTACCTCGGCTCCGTGTGGGCCCTGCGCGCGTTCCTGCCCGGGCTGGGACGCGGAGCCCACGTCGTCAACGTCGTCTCGGTGGCGGGCTCGTTCGCGTCCGGGCCCTATTCGGCCTCGAAGCACGCCCAGCTCGCGTTCTCCCGCTCGGTCGCCAGGGAGCTCCGGCCTCGCGGCATCTCGGTGCACACGGTCAACCCCGGCTTCGTCGAGACGGAGGGCTTCCCGCAAGGGACCCGTCACGGGCCGCTGCTAAGGCGACTCGTGATCGACCCGCCGCTCGTCGCCGAGCGGACGCTGCGGGCGATCGAGCTCGACCAGCGCGAGATCACCGTGCCGCGGTGGTACCGGCCCTTCTCGCTACTCCAGCCTATCGCGCCGACGCTCGTCGCCCGGCTTCCGATACGCGCCCGCAGGCGCTAGCGCCGGTCGAGCAGGTACCAACCGAGCTCCGCGACATACGGGCTCGGCGCGAGAGCGCGCGCACGCTCCCGCTCGTCGCCCTCGCAACCGGCAAGGTCGAGGTACGACTCGAGCTCGCGCTCCTCACGTTCGTCGTCGGCTCTGCGGATCGAGAGGCCGGCGGCATCGAACAATGTGCGCAGCTCCGCACGGGCGAGCACGCGGCTCGTCGAGGCGTCGCGCTCCCGCTCGAAGCGGTTGAGCTGCTCGGCGGCCGCAGGATCGTCCGGCGCCAGCTGGTCGACGACCAGCACCGTCCCCCCGGGAGCTGTGACGCGTGCGAGCTCCGAGACGACGAGCGCCGGACGCTCCACGTGATGGAGCGTCCGCAGCGTTCCGGTCAGCTCGAACGACGCGTCGTCGAACGGCAGGGCCGTCGCGTCGGCCTCGACGAACGACACGTTCGCCGGCGCGCGGCGGCGGCCCTCGTCCAGCAGCGCCGGCTCGAGGTCGACGGCCACGACCTCCCGCACGAGCGATGCGAGCGCGAAGGCGAGGGCTCCCGCGCCGGCCCCGGCGTCGAGTGCCCGCTCCGTGCCCGCCGTCCGCACGAACGAGCGGACCCGCGCGGCCAGGGCGGCCGCCTGCGCATCCTGGAGCAGCGCGAGCCGCGACGCCGTGCGTGCGAAACGGTCTGTCACGGCTCAGCTGTCGAGCACCGAGCGGCGCGCCCGCCGCGGGTCGGTGACGATGCCGCACGCAAGCTCGTAGTTGATGGTCTCCGCGACGCGGGCGTGCGACTCGAGGAGAACGCCGTGACCGACGATCGTGACGGGAGTGCCCTGCGGGAGCTGCCGCTCGAGCGAGACGGCGAACGCGTCCATCGAGACGGCACCCACGACAGGGCGCAGCTCGCCGGCGACGCGCACCTCGGTTCCCGCCAGGTCGCGGCGGAAGCCGTCCGCGTACCCGACCGGGACGATCCCGATCCAGGTGGGCTCCGCCGCCACGAAGCCTCGTCCGTAACCCGTGCTCTCGCCCGGGGCGAGCTGCTTGACCTGGGCGAGCTCGCTCGTCCACGAGAGCGCCGGCTCGAGGCCGTCGTCCGCCGGGTCGCCGCCGAACGGCGAGAGCCCGTAGAGCGCGATCCCGCAGCGCGCCGCGTCGAGCCGCGACTCGGGCAGCCGCAGCGCGGCAGCGCTGTTCGCCGCGTGCCGGGTCAGATCGGCGTGGGCCGACGTCGCGACCTCGAAGCGCCGTAGCTGCTCGCGCGCGAACTCAGGATCCGTGTCCGCGGTCGCGAGATGCGTCATCAGCCCCACGACCTCGGCCGACGGGGCGCCGAGCTCGGAGAGCCCCCAACGGCCCATGCCCGTATCGAGCTTCAGGTGGCACGCGACGCCCTCCGGGATCTCGCCGTCGGCGATCACCAGCTCGAGCACGGCGTCCCGAGCCGCCGCGATCTCCCTGTTCGTCGCCGGGCCCATGACGAGGATCCGCACCCCCGGGAACTCGGGCCGGAGCTGGAGCGCCTCGGGAACCGTCGCGACACAGAGCGCGCCGGCCCCCGCGCCGAGCGCGGCGCCGGAGACGTCCACCGCACCGTGCCCGTACGCATCCGCCTTGACGACCGCCCAGAGCTCGGCGCCCTCGAGCACGCCCAGCAACGTCCTGACGTTCCGGCGCACCGCCCCGAGGTCGACGGTGATCTCAGACCGCATCGAGCGCGTCCGGGAGTGCGTCGACGACGTCCGACGCGACGAGCCCACGCTCGGGCCCGAGCTCCGCCGCCGCGGCATGCGCCGTCGCCGCGGCCGCCGCAGCGAGTCTCGCGTTCATCCCCTTGGCCAGGAAGGCGGCCACCACCCCGGTGAGCACGTCACCGGCGCCGGCGGTCGCCAGCGCCGGGACGTCGTTGACCGAGGCCAGGACGCCCTCGCCCGGCGCGCCGATCAGGGTGTCGGCACCCTTCAGCACCACGACGCAGCGGTAGCGCTCGACCGCTTCCTGCAGCGCGGCCAGCCTGTGCGCCGCCACCCACGACGAGTCGCGGCCGAGCAGACGCGCGAGCTCGCCCGCGTGCGGCGTGAGCACGGTCGGGGCGGAGCGCTCGAACGGCTGTAGCTCGAAGAGCGCGTCCGCGTCCACGACTGCAGGCAGGTCGGTCTCGAGCAGGTGGCGCACGAGCTCCGCGTGCCCGCGGCCGAGGCCGGGGCCGATCGCGAGCGCCGCCGCCCGACCCACGGCGTCGTCGACCTCCTCGAGCGGCCGCTTCACGGCCTCGACGACGAGCGTCTCGAGCACCGGCAGCGACTCCGCAGGCGCGGCGATCGCCACGTAGCCCGCGTCGGCGCGGAACGCCGCGCGGGCACAGAGCGCGGCCGCACCCGACATCCCGCGCGAGCCGCCGGCGACGAGCACCGACCCGGTGGAGTACTTGTTGTCCGCCCTCGACCGCCGCGGCACGAGCTGCAGCACGTCCCGGGTCACGAGGCGCGCCGCCGTGTCGAGCCGCGGGATGCCGATCTCCGCGACGACGACCTCGCCCGCGTGAAACAGGCCGGGCGCTACGGCAAGGCCCACCTTCCAGCCGTGCATCGTCACCGTCAGCTCGGCCCGGACGGCCGGACCGGGCACCTCACCCGTCGAAGCGTCAACCCCGGACGGGACGTCCACCGCGACCACCGGGGCGGCCGAGGCATTGAGCTCCTCGATCTCCCGGGCGACCTCCGGCCGCGGCTCGCCCCGGAAGCCCGTACCGAGGATCGCGTCGACGACCAGGTCGACGCCCCCGAGCGGCTCGTTCACCGACACGGCACGCCCGTGCGAGGCGAGAATCTCGCCGGCGATCCGCCCGTCGCCGCCGTTGGCGCCCTTGCCGGCGCGAACGGCGATCACCTGAGCGTCGGGAAACCGCTCCAGCACGGCAGCCGCCACACCTTCGCCGGCACGGCGCATCATCTGCTCCACGTCGTGTCCCGCCTCGGCCCGGCGCATCTCCTCCGCGGTGTAGAGCGGCTCGAAGGTCATCTCGAGGTCATTCCGGCAGCGCGACGGCCACCGCGGCCGCCATCCCACGCGAGTGCGTCATCGAAAGCTCGATCCGGGCCGCGCCGACCTTGGCCGCCCACGCGGCAGTGCGCCCCGAGAGGTGGACGCCCGGCTTCGGGCGCCCGCGGATCTCGATCTCCTTCCACGTGAAGTGCACACCCGAGCCCAGCGCCTTGCCGACCGCCTCCTTGCCTGCGAAGCGACCCGCGTAGTGCTGGGCGGGGTTGGGCCTCGAGTCGCAGTACGCGATCTCCGCCTCCGTGAAGCACCGCTGGCGGAACCCGGGATGCCGCTCCAGCGCCCGCGCCACGCGGTCGATCTCGATCAGGTCGAGGCCGACCTTCAGGAAACCTTCTCCAGCCACCCGGGAAGGAACGCGATCGAGCTGAGGATCGCGTCCGGGACGATGCCCGTCCGCTCGACCTCGTCGGGACGGAACTTGCCGGTGCGGACGAGCACGGTCTTCATCCCGTGCGCCTGGGCAGGCGCGATGTCCGACTCGATGTCGTCGCTGACCATCCAGGTGAGATGGGGGTCCGCGTCGAGCGTCTCGAGCGCGGCTGCGAAATACGCCGACGATGGCTTGCCGAGCACCGTCGCGTCCGTGTCCGCGGCATATTCGAGCCCCGCGACGAAGGCGCCGCTGTCGAGGAGCGGCCCCTCCGAGGTCTGCCACCAGCGGTTCTTGTGCAGGCAGAAGAGGTCCGCGCCGCCTTCGAGCTCGTGAAAGGCGCGCGCGAGGTTGGTGTACGAGAAGACCCGCTGCGTCTCGCCCGTCTCGTCCGCCCCGCCGACGAGCACCGCCTCCGCGTCCTCGCCGACGAGCACGATCCCGTCGAGGTCCGGGAGGATGGCCTCCATCGTCAAGGCGAGCACGCGCTTGCCCTCGAGGACACGGGCCGCGACGAGCGCCGTCGTCTGCAGCTCCTCGTCTTGGAGCTCGAGACCCATGGCGCGCAGCTCCGCAGCGAAGTCGCACCGGGAACGGGTGGTGTTGTTGGAGACGAAGCGAAGCCGGTGCCCAGCCGCCCGCAGACGCCTCACAGCCTCGGCGCCGCCCGGGATGGGCGAGCCGGAGACGTGAAAGACACCGTCCACGTCGAGCAGAATGGCCGCCATGGACGCCGACTCTATCCGGTCGGAGATCGTGTTCCGGACCTCGCGCTCGAGCGGGCCTGGCGGTCAGCACGCGCAGAAGTCCGAGACGCGCGTCGAGGCGGTGTTCGACGTCGAGGCGTCGGACGCGCTGACGGCGGCGGAGAAGCGCCGCGCGCTCGAACGGGCCGGTCCGGTGCTCCGCGCGATCGCGCAGGACGAGCGGAGCCAGCTGCGAAACCGGGAGCTCGCGACCGAGCGGCTGCTCGCGCAGCTCAGCGAGGCGCTGCGCGTCCGCCGGCGGCGGCGTCCGACGAAGCCGAGCCCGGCGGCGCAGGAGAAGCGGCTCGAGGAGAAGAAGCGGCGCGCGCAGACGAAGCGGCTCCGCCGCGACCTGGACTAGAGGCTTGACGCAGGCGAGCCGGTAACCGGAGCTAGTTCCCGCGGGAGCCGGCGGGCCACCGCGGCAGGCGGTCGCGCACGTCGTTGCTGCGCGAGTCCACGCCGTAGCGGACGGCCAGCGGGCCCAGTGCCAGCACTGCCAGGAGGATGATGATGGCGGTCATGGACTCACTGTGCCGGACCGCTTCGATAAGCGCAAATCGAGCTACAATTGGTTTCCATTATGAAACCTGATCGTCATCCAGCCGACCAGCAGCGCTGGCTCGGGATCGAGCTCCGCCATCTCGCGGCCCTCCAGGCCGTCGCCGCCGAGGGGACCTTCGGCCGCGCCGCGGAGGCTCTCGGCTACACGCAGTCCGCGATCTCGCAGCAGATCGCCACGCTCGAGCGCGTCGTCGGCATGCGCCTCGTCGAGCGCCCGGGCGGGCCGCGCCCGGTGACGTTGACCGAGGCGGGCCGGCTGCTGCTCCGGCACACCGACTCGATCATGGCGCGGCTCCAGGCCGCCCACGCGGACATGGTCGCGCTCGCGCACGGGAACTTCGCCGCCCTCCGCATCGGCACCTTCCAGAGCGTCGGCGCCAAGGTGCTGCCGCGGATCCTGAGCCGGTTCCGCGAGGAATGGCCCGAGGTGGACGTGGAGCTGCGCGAGTCGGCCCACGACGAGGAGCTGACAGGATGGGTCGAGAGCGGCGAGCTCGACCTGGCGTTCGTGCAGATGCCGGCCGAGGGCGAGTCGCTCGAGACTGCCGAGCTGCTCCGCGACCCCTACGTCCTCCTGGTGCGACCGGGCTCGACGCTCGTCGAGCGCGACCGCACGCCGACGCTGAAGGAGCTCGTCTCCGAGCGGCTGATCGGCTTCCGCGTCTGCCGCGCCACGAACGCGATCGAGGCGCAGCTCCGCACGACGGGGCTCGAGCCCGAGTTCGTGTTCCGCTCGGACGACAACGGCATCGTCCAGGGCATGGTCGCCGCCGGGGTCGGCTCGGCCATCGTGCCGCGGCTGACGGTCGACGAGACGGACGCAGGCGTGCAGGTCGTCGACCTCGGCGCCCGGCTGCAGCCGCGCCTGATCGGGCTCGCGCGCCACGTGGACCGCTACCACTCGCCTGCGGCCGAGGCGTTCGTCGAGACGGCTCGCCACGTCTGCGCGGAGCTGCAGGCTCCGGCCGGCGCCGCTGCCTAGGAGAACGCGGCGGGGACGCTCGGCGAAAACGGCGGAGCGCCCGCGCGGGGTCTGCGGCACCCCCGGGACGCTCCGCCGTACTTGCTTCGACCGTCATGACGAGCACGACGGCCCTCATATGTTGCCAGACGACAACGACGACATGCGCCGCCGGCCGACTCGCCGCTACTCGACGGTGACCGTCTTGGCCAGGTTCCGCGGCTGGTCGACGTTCAGGCCGCGCAGCCGCGCGATCCGGTAGGCCAGGAGCTGCAGCGGCAGCACCGCGAGCACGGCCTGCAGGAACGCCGGCGACTTCGGCACGTAGATGACGTCGTCGGCGTGGTGCTGGATGTCCTCGTTGCCGTCTGTCGCGATCGCGATCACGTGAGCGCCCCGCGCCCGCGTCTCCTGGATGTTCGAGACGATCTTGTCGTAGACGTGGATGTTCGTCGCCACGACCACGACGGGCGTATCCGTGTCGAGCAGCGCGATCGGCCCGTGCTTCATCTCGCCGGCCGAGTACGCCTCGGTCGGGATGTACGAGATCTCCTTCAGCTTCAGCGCGCCCTCGAGCGCGACCGGGAGCCCGATGTGCCGACCGAGATAGAGGAAGAAGGGCTTGTCGTGGAAGCGCTCGGCGATCTCCTCGATCGGATGGTCGCCGTCGAGGAACTGCGCCATCTTGGCCGGCAGGCGATAGACCTCGTCGAGGATGAACTCCGTCTCCTCGGCCTCCATGGTCTCGCGCACCTGCGCGAGCTTGAGCGCGATCAGGTAGAGCAGCGCCACCTGCGCGGTAAACGTCTTCGACGCCGCGACGCCGACCTCGAGCCCCGTGCGGGTGTAGAGGACGGAGTCGACCTCGCGCGTGATCTGCGAGCCCATCATGTTGGTGATGGCGACCGTGTGCGCGCCCTTCTCGCGGGCCAGCCGCATCGCCTGGACCGTGTCGCGGGTCTCGCCCGACTGCGAGATCCCGATCACGAGGGTGTCCGGACCGATCACGGGGTTGCGGTAGATCCACTCGCTCGCGATGTCCGGCTCGGTCGGGATGCGGGCCCACTCCTCCATCACGTACCGGCCGACGACCCCCGCGTGGTAGGCGGTCCCGCACGCGACGATCACGATCCGGCGCAGCCTGCGCAGGCCGTCGTCGTCGAGGCCGAGCCCTTCGAGCACGAGCGTGCCGTGGCGGACGCGGTCGCCGATCGTCTCGGCGACGCCTTCGGGCTGCTCGTAGATCTCCTTCAGCATGAAGGTGTCGTAGCCGCCCTTCTCGGCCCCCTCGTCGTCCCAGTCGAGCTCGATCGGATCGTGCTCGACGACGCGGCCCTCGACGTCGCTGAACGACGCGCCCTCCGGCGTGATCGCGACGAGCTCTCCGTCGTCCGGGAACTTGACGGTCCGGGTCTCGCGCAGGAACGCGGCCGCGTTGGAGGCGAGGAACGTCTCGCCCTCGCCGAGGCCGACCACGAGCGGGCACTGGTGACGGGCCGCGACGAGCAGGCCAGGATGTTCGTGATGGATGACGACGAACGCGAAATGCCCCTCGAGCTCGGTGAACGCGGTGCGCACCGCCTCGAGCAGATCGCCCTGATAGGCGCGCTCGATGAGGTGGACGACGACCTCGGCGTCCGTCTCGGAGCCGAAGGTGTGACCCTCGGCCTGCAGGATCTCGCGCAGCTCGCGGTAGTTCTCGACGATCCCGTTCAGGACGATCGCCAGCTTCGTGTGGTCGCAGCCGACCAGTGGGTGCGCGTTCCGCTCGGTGACGGCGCCGTGCGTGGCCCAGCGCGTGTGCCCCAGGCCGGTCGTCGACTGCGAGCCGTTCGGGCCCGCCGCCTCCTTCAGGTTCTGGAGATTGCCGACCGCCCGCACGTAGTCGAGAGCGTCGTCCTCGAGCAGCGCGATCCCCGCGGAGTCGTAGCCGCGGTACTCGAGCCGTTCCAGCCCGTCGAGCAGCAGGCCCTTGGAGGCCCGGCTGCCCACGTATCCGATGATTCCACACATTCGTCTGAAAGCTCCTCCGTCGCATTGTCCCGCAACATCCGGGGCCACGTCATCCGACTTTCGACCGGTCCTCGCGTGCGAAAGTCCTGAAAAACCCGAAGAACGCCCGGCCGGCCGATTGGGGGCCGTCTCTGCGTCGAGACGGAGTCGTCGAAACTGGGTCGTCGAAACTGGGTCGTCGAAACTGGTCGAGGAAGGTCGAAGCGGGTCGAGGCGTCAGCCGAGCGCTCGCCGAACGAGGGTGGCGATGCTAGCACAGGCCTCGTCCGCGGCCCGGGCGTCCTCCGCCTCGGCCAGCACCCGGATCAGCGGCTCGGTGCCGGAGGGCCGGACGAGGATTCGGCCGGTTTCGCCAAGTTTTGCGTCGAATGCGTCGATCTCGTCCCACAGCGGCGAGGGGATCTCGCGCATCGCGACGCGGACATTCTGCTTGGCCTGGTGGTACCGGGGCATCTGGGCGGCGGCCTCGGCGAGCGTCGTGCCCTTGATCGCCGCACAGACCAGCAGCCCCGCTGTGAGGCCGTCCCCGGTGACGTGGTCGCGGAGGTAGATGATGTGGCCCGACTGCTCGCCTCCGAGGACGCCGCCCTCACGGCGCAGAGCCTCGAGAACGTAGCGGTCGCCCACGTCGGTCGTCACGACCCGGATCCCGCGCTCCCTCATCAACGCGTGGAAGCCGAGGTTCGTCATCGACGTCACCGCGACGAGGTCGACGCCGAGATGGAGGGCGAGGACGGCGACGATCTGGTCGCCGTCGACGAGCTCGCCGGACGCATCGACGGCGAGCATGCGGTCGCCGTCGCCGTCGAACGCGATCCCGAGGTCGAATGTGCCGCCGCGGACGAGCTCCTGCAGCGCAGCCATGTCCGTTGCGCCGCAGCCCATGTTGATGTTCGTCCCGTCCGGCTCGTTGCCGATGGTCACGACCTCCGCCCCGAGGTGCGCGAAGGCGTGCTCTGCAAGGCCCGAGTAGGAGCCGTTCGCGCAGTCGAGCGCCACGCGCAGCCCGCTGAGGTCGGTACCGAAGCGCTCGATCACGTGATCGAGGTAGCTGTCCGGCGAGATCCCGACCTGGGCCATCACGTTCCCCGGCGCCGCCGGCGCCGCCGGCGCGTCGAGCAGCGCCTCCATCTCCTCCTCGGCCGCGTCGGAGAGCTTGTTCCCGTCGCGGTCGAAGAACTTGACGCCGTTGTACTCGGGTGGGTTGTGAGAGGCGGAGATGACCACGCCGAGGTCGAGCCGGAGGAGCGCGACCGCCGGCGTCGGCAGGACGCCTCCGAGGATCGCGAAGCCGCCGCCCGAGACGACGCCGCGGGCGAACGCCTGCTCGAGCTCCGGCCCCGAGCCGCGTGTGTCGCGGCCGATGAACGCCGCCCCGCCGTCCGTCCACAGGGAGGCGGCACGACCGAGCTTCTCGACGAGCTCGGCGGTCAGGAACTCGCCGACGACTCCACGGACTCCGTCCGTGCCGAAGTATTGGCGGGCCAAGAGCCCGGCTAGCGCTTGGAGAACTGGGGCGCCTTGCGCGCCTTGTGGAGGCCGGCCTTCTTGCGCTCGACCTGCCGCGCGTCGCGCGTCAGGAAGCCCTCGCGCTTCAAGGGCGCGCGGAGCTCGGGATCGGACTCGACGAGCGCGCGGGCGATGCCGTGCCGGACAGCGCCGGCCTGCCCCGTCGGGCCGCCGCCGTGGACGCGGACGCGGAGGTCGTACCGGCCCTCGACCCCGGCGACCTTCAGCGGCGCGAGCGCGACCTGGCGCTGGATCGCGCGCGGGAAGTACTCCTCGATCGGCTTGCCGTTGAACCACGTCTGGCCGTCGCCCGGGCGCAGGATCACGCGCGCGACCGACGTCTTCCGCTTCCCCGTGCCGAGGTACTGAGCCTGCTCTGCCACTGTGTCTCTAAGCCTCCAACTCGAGCGGCTCCGGAGCCTGCGCGGTGTGCGGATGCTCCGGGCCTGCGTAGATCTTGAGCTTGGTCAGCTGCGCACGGCCGAGGCGGGTGCGTGGGAGCATCCCCCTGACGGCCTTGCGCAGCACCTCCGCCGGCTGCCGGTCGAGCTGCTCGCGCAGCGTTCGGCTGCGGAGCCCGCCCGGATACCCGGAGTGGCGGTAGTACATCTTCTCGTCGAGCTTCTTGCCGGTGACCGCGATCTTCTCGGCGTTGACGACGACGACGAAATCGCCCGTGTCCACGTGCGGAGTGAACTGCGGCTTCTGCTTGCCGCGCAGCGTGTCGGCGATCTGCGTCGCGAGCCGGCCAAGGGTCTTGCCCTCGGCGTCGACGACGTACCAGCGGCGCTCGATCTCGCCCGGCTTGGCGCTGTACGTCTTCATCTGCGGAGTCAGGTTGGTCATGCGAAAAGAGGGCGGACAGGAGTCCGCCGGGGGCGCAGAATAGCAGGAATCAGGCCTCCGGCTGCAGCGCCGGCGCCTCGCCGAGCGCGCTTCGGCCGGCGATCCAGATCGCCGGCAGCGCCGCGAGTGCCGCCGCCAGCGCGGCGAGCGGAACGACGCCGCTCGCGCTATAGAGGACGCCCCCGCCGAGCGCGAGCGCGGCGGCAAAGCCGCTCGAGAGCAGGTCGGAGTAGCCGACGAGCCTGCCGCGCTCGGACGGCGACGCGAGCGACACGAGCTCCGTCGTCGCCGCGACGTACGAGAGGTTCCACCCGAGCCCGAGCCCGAAGAGGGCGATGCTCATCCCGAGGAGCCCTCCGACCCAGATCAGCGAGGCGCACGAGAGCGAGACGACGGCCAGCCCGCCGACGAGAGCCGTGCGGCGCCCGATCCGGTCGATCACGTCGCCGACGACGAGCACGAGCCCGTACATGCCGACGATGTGGACGCTGATGATCGTGAACACGTCGCTCGTCCGGTGGCCGTGCCCGACGGCGATGTAGCCGGAGAGGTTCATCACGCCGGCCATGACGCCGAAGCTCGCGACCGCGGCCACGAGCGCCGCCGTCACGCCAGGCCGGCGGACGATCTCCCGGAGCGGAGCGGCCGGGCCGGTGTCGGGCACGTCGTCGGCGTGGGTGAGCGAGATCGTCTTCGGGTCGGGACGGACGCCGAGCGCGACCAGGAAGCCTGCCAGCATGAAGAGGCCCGCGGAGGCCCACGGGACGACGAGTCCGGAGGCGGTCAGCTCGGTTCCGGAGAACATCGGCCCGAAGACGAGCGGGCCCCAGATCGCCCCCGACACGGCGCCGAAGAGGACGAAGGAGATCCCCCGCGCGCGCCTGGCGGGCGGGAACATCTCCGCGGCCGCCGCCCGCGAGAGCAGGATGATGGCCGCCGCGGCGCCCGCGCACGCGAGACCGAGCAGCACGAGGGTCCCGGAGACCCAGTGGCACCCGAGCGCGACGAGCGACGTTCCGGCGGCGCCGAGCAGGAAGCCGCCGCGGATCACGGGCATGCGCCCGACGCGGTCCATCGCCCTGCCGGCCGGAAGCACGCCGACCGCGCCGGCGATCAGGAAGATCGCGGGGCCGAGCCCGAGGATGCCCTCGATCCCCGTCACGACCACGAGCGTCTTCGTGGCGAGCGCGGCGGCCAGCTGGAACATCCCGGACAGACACACGAGCCCGGCGGCGAGGAGGAACGCGTTCCGCTTGACGGGATAGCCCTGCACGGTCTTATCGAAGCAGTTCGGCCAGCGCGCGCGACAGGCCCTCGGCGAACTCGCGGGCGCCGCCCCGGGCCGGATGGCGCACGTACTCCCCGCCGAGCGCCGCTTGCGCGACTCGGCCGACGGCGATCGTGCGCCGACCCACGGCGAGCGGGGCGAGGAAGCGCCTGCCCGCATCGACCTCCGCGCGCGTTGGGCGGCGGTTCGTGCGCTCCGTGCCCGGGTGCGTCGGCACGACGTTCCAGAGCAGGACGCTGCCCGCGAGGCCGAGCTCTCCGAGCACGCGGTGGACGATCGTGGCCGTCGCCTCCCCCGGCCCGGTTCCGCTGAGCTGACGCTCGGAGGTGAACGGGATCCCGGAGACGCGCGTGCCGCGGTAGCCCGGCGCCTCACCGACGAGCAGGACGGGGGCGTCCGATCGCGAGGCGAGATAGTCCGCCAGACGGTCGCGAAGAAGTGCAGCGCGCTCGCCGTCGCGATAGAAGTTGAACGTGGCGCCGATCTCCGCCCCCGCCAGGTCGTCGACGAGCTCGATCACGGTGCGCACTCTGACCGACGGAGGGCAGCCGGCGCTCGGCGTGGCGCAGCTCCTGGCGCTCTTCGTCGCTGAGGCGGGGGAGTCGCTCGACATCGCGCAATACGACTTCCACCTCGGCGCGGAGACCGGTGCCCTCGTCGGCACGGCGATCCGGGATGCCGCGAAGCGCGGCGTCAGGGTCCGGATCGTCTACGACGTCGACCATCCGAACCCGGTCCCCGTGCCGCCGCCGCCGGAGCCGGACGTGGAGATGATCGCGTCGCTCCGCGTCCCTCACCGCGCGATTGCCGGGGTGCCGGACCTGATGCACCACAAGTACGTCGTGCGAGACCGGCACACCGTGTGGACGGGCTCCGTCAACTGGACCGACGATTCCTGGTCGCGACAGGAGAACGTCTTCGCCGTCGTCGACTCGTCGGCTCTCGCACGGGCCTACACGCTCGACTTCGAGGAGCTGTGGGAGGGCGGCATCGTGGCGGCGTCGGGCACCGTCGAGCCTCGCCCCGTGAAGGTGGACGGCCTCGAGGTGCGCCCGTGGTTCACGCCCGGGAACGGCGACGCGCTCTCGCACCGGATCGCCAAGGCGATCGGGAAGGCGCGTCGCCGCGTGCGGATCTGCTCGCCCGTGATCACGGCCGCGCCGGTGCTCTCGACGCTCGCGCAGGTCGCGGCGGAAGGGCGCGTCGACACGGCCGGGTGCGTCGACGCGACGCAGATGGCAGACGTCAAGCGGCAGTGGATCGCAAACGGCAACGTTGCCTGGAAGCTGCCGCTCTTCGAACAGATGCTGGTGCTTCCCTTCACCGGGAAGAACTCGACGCCGTGGGCGCCGGGGTCGCTGCGCGACTACATGCACGCCAAGGTGACCGTCGCCGACGACACGGTCTTCCTCGGCTCGTTCAACCTCTCCCGCTCGGGCGAGCGAAACGCGGAGAACATGCTCGAGCTGCACGATGCCGCGCTCGCCGACGCGCTGGCGGCCTACGTCGACGAGGTGCGGGGGCGCTACCCGAGGGTCTCGCTGCCGTGATCCGGCGGCGCGTCTTCGTGCACGGGCGGGTCCAGGGCGTCCTCTTCCGCGACACGACACGCCGCCATGCCCTGCAGCGCGGCGTGGCGGGCTGGGTGCGAAACCGCCCCGACGGCAGCGTCGAAGCGGTCTTCGAGGGCGAGCCGGACGCGGTCGACCGGCTCGTCGAGCTCTGCCGCGAGGGGCCGCGGGGCGCGGCCGTCGAGCGGGTCGACGTCAGCGACGAGGAGCCCGAAGGGCTCACGGGCTTCGGCGTCGGCTAGAGGCTAGGAATCATCTAGGCCGCTCCCGCCTCCATTCCGATCGGCTGGGACTCGCTCGTCACGGATGCCGCGCGCTTCCAGACGTTGTTCAGGTGCTCCTGCATGTACGGCAGCTCGAACGGCAGGAAGACGAGCGCGATCAGGTAGAAGATGAAGCCGAGCCCGCGGCTGATCCGCGTCTCGCTCCCTGCCTTCTCTTCGGCCTGCACGATTCGTCCAAGCGTGTTCCACGTCGAGACGAACGGCGGCACGATCACGAACGCCCCGAGCGTGATCGCGATCACCGAGGTGACCGGGCTCGTGCCGATCCCGTAGTCGCGGAGCTCTCGGTTGATCTTGTAGTACCAGACGACGTAGTAGATCCCGAACGTGATCAGGGCGAGGAAGAACGTGCCCCACGGGCTGCGGATCTTCGCGGTGCCCTGGCCGATCTGAACCTCATGTGCCATGCCTACCTCCTCGGCTTCGTGTGATCAGGCTTCCGGTTCCAGGAAGGCGCAGGGCCGCCGGTCTCCCGGGAGCGGCGAGGGGCCGACCCTGAGGACGACCTGGCCCTCGACGCGTTCACCGGGCTGCGGAGGCGGGCCCTCCGCCTCCCGGACCGCATAGGCCCCTTCCGAGAGGAAGAAGAGGACGTGGCCCACGACGGGCGCCGGCTCTGGCGGCGTTTCGGCCACCGGCTCTGCAGGCTCCTCGACGACCGGTTCGACGGGCTCCTCGGCAGCCGGCTCGATGGGCTCCTCGGCAGCCGGCTCCGCAGGCTCCTCGGCGACCGGCCCGACGGGCACCTCGGTAGCCGGTTCGGCGGGCTCCTCGACCGGCTCTGTGTCCCCGACCGGCTCTGTGTCCCCGACCGGCTCTGTGCCCTCGACCGGCTCTGTGCCCTCGACCGGCTCTGTGCCCTCGACCGGCTCTGCGTCCTCGACCGGCTCGTGCAGGCCGTGGATCAGTTCCTCGAGCCTGTCGAGATGCTCGCGCACGCGCCGGAGATCCGACCCTCCGGTCGCCCCCGGCCTGCCGAAGAGGATCTCTCCCAGCCGGCGGCCCGGCCGTGGGTCTCCGTCGCGTCGCTTCCGCATCATCTCTCGCTCCACAAACGGCCGCTTCTGCCGCCGCGGGCGGAGTCCTGCACTGCCCTAGGGCTTGTAGCCCTGCAGCAGCATCCGCCAGGCGTGCCGGATGTCCGCGAGCTCGGTGACCGCGAAGGCGACCGGCCGCGTGATCGCCGCCTGGATCTCCGCTAGCCCCTTGCTCGTCGGGTCGGCAACCGCCACGAGCAGCTTCCCCTCGTCGAGGAAGCGCACCGGGATCGCAGCAAGCCGCTGCCCGAGCTCCGGATTGAGGAAGGCGGCCGCGCCCGGGTCGACCGACAGGTGCTGGATGTCGACGTAGTCGATCCCGTACTGCGTCGCCAGGGCGCGTGCGAGATCCTGGGGGAAGAGAAAGCCGGCCTCGATCAGCACCTCGCCGAGCCGCTTGCCGCTGCTGGCCTGGGTACGAAGCGCCTCGTCGAGCTGTTCGGGCGTCAGCAGCCTGCTCCGCAGCAGGACTGCGCCGAGGTGAGGGCGCGTCTCACCTTCGAAGTACTGGTGGTCCAGGCGAGGCAGGTAGCGCCCGGTCTCGAGAGAGCTCATCCGCAGTGTCCTCCTGTTGGTGATGCAAGCCGCGATCTCACCATCGGCCGCCGCGGCGCCGCGAACACCCCCCAAACGGTTAGGTCGAAAGGAGCGCAGGCCCTCGAACGGGTGATCCAGCGGCGTCGTAGGCCGCGATCTCCACACGCGCCGCGGGGGACGCAGGCAGCTCCTCCCGGAGCAGCGAGAAGACGACGGCGTCACGCGGCTCGTCCCCGGGCCTGCGTCCCGGCAGGCGCCGGCGGAGCCTCGCCTCCTCCGTGTAGCCCAGCTTGCGCGGCACCTTCAGGCTGCGCTCGTTCGAGGGATCGACCTTGATCTCGATCCGCTCCGCGCCGGCCAGCTCGAGGCCCGCCCGCGTCAGCGCCGCGGTCGCCTCGGTCGCGATCCCCTGCCCACCGGCCGCGGCGCTCACCCAGTAGCCGATCTCGAACGCGGCCGGCCCCACGCGTGTGTGCAGCCCCGAGCCGCCGAGAACCTCGGACTCGTCGCCCGAGAAGATCGCGTAGACGAAGTCCTCGCCGTGGTCGAAGTTGCCGCGGAACAGCCGCAGCAGGTCGACCTTCTGCGCCAGCGTCTGCGGCTCGTCGTACGCCCACGGCATCCAGGGGCGGAGATGGTCGAGGCTCGCATCCACCGCCGCCTTCAGGAGCGGCGCGTCGCGCGGCTCCCAGCAGCGGATCACGAGCCGCTCGGTCTCGATGCGGTACGGGGGAGGAGCCGGAGCCTGCCTCACTCCCACTCGATCGTGGACGGAGGCTTCGACGTCACGTCGAGCACGACGCGGTTCACGTGCGGGATCTCGTTCACGATCCGTGACGAGATCGTCTCGATCAGGTCGTACGGGAGCCGCGCCCAGTCGGCGGTCATGGCGTCCTCGCTCGTGACGGCCCGGAGCACGATCGGGTAGCCGTAGGTGCGCTCGTCGCCCTGCACGCCGACGGAGCGAATCGCCGGCAAGACGGCGAACGACTGCCAGAGGTTGCGGTAGAGGCCGGCCCGGCGCACCTCCTCCTGGAGGATCGCGTCGGCCTCGCGCAGGATCTCGAGCCGCTCGCGGGTGACGTCGCCGACGATCCGGATCGCGAGGCCCGGGCCGGGGAACGGCTGTCGCCAGACCATCCGCTCCGGCAGGCCGAGCTCCTCGCCGACGCGGCGCACCTCGTCCTTGAAGAGCAGGCGGAGCGGCTCCACGAGCTCCATCTCCATGTCGTCGGGAAGGCCGCCGACGTTGTGGTGCGACTTGATCTTGGCGGCCACGCCGGCCTCGCCTCCCGACTCGATCACGTCCGAGTAGAGCGTGCCCTGGACCAGGAACCTCGGGCTCCCGAGGCCGTCCCGGCTCAGCATCTCCGCCTCCGCCTCGAAGACGCGGATGAACTCGTCGCCGATGATCGTGCGCTTCTCCTCCGGGTCCGAGACGCCCTCGAGCCGCGTGAGGAACCGCTCCCGTGCTTCGACGTGCACCAGCGGGACGTGGAAGTGCTCGCCGAACGTCTCGACGACCTGCGCCGCCTCGTCCTTCCGCAACAGGCCGTGGTCGACGAAGACGCAGGTCAGCTGGTCGCCGATCGCCCTGTGCACGAGGAGTGCCGCGACCGACGAATCGACGCCGCCCGAGAGGCCGCAGATCACACGCTCGCCGCCGACCTGCGCCCGGATGCGCTCGATCTGCTCCTCGATCACGGCCGCCGGCGTCCAGTCGGGCGCCGCGTCCGCGACCCGGTAGAGGAAGTTCTCCAGGATGTCCTGGCCGTGCGGCGTGTGCACGACCTCGGGGTGGAACTGGACGCCGTAGAGGCCGCGCTCCTCGTCCTCGAACGCGGCGACCGGGGTCGAGGGCGAGCCGGCGACCGTTCGCGCGCCGGCCGGCGGCGCCGTGACCGTGTCGCGGTGGCTCATCCAGCACGTCTGGTCGAGCGGCAGATCGGCGAAGAGCTTCCCGTCCGCGGCGTGGAGCTCCGTCTTGCCGAACTCGGACGCGCCCGTGCGCTCGACCTTGCCGCCGAGCTCCAGCGCGAGGAGCTGGGCGCCGTAGCAGATGCCGAGGGTCGGCACGCCCTGCTCGAAGACGGCGGGATCCATCTTCGGCGCGTTGTCCGCGTAGACCGACGCAGGGCCGCCGGAGAGGATCATCGCGACCGGGTTCCGGCGGCGGAGCTCGTCGACGGAGATCGTGTGCGGAACGAGCTCCGAGTAGACGCGCGCCTCTCGCACGCGCCGCGCGATCAGCTGGCTGTACTGACCGCCGAGGTCGACCACGAGCACGGGCCGCTCGTCCTGCGGGGCGATCACCTCAGCCGCGCCGATAGTTCGGTGCGTCCTTCGTGATCGTGATGTTGTGCGGGTGGCTCTCCCGCAACCCGGCACCCGTGATCCGGACGAACCGCGCCTCCTTCAGCTCCGGCACGGTCGCGGCGCCGCAGTAGCCCATCGCCTGCCGGACGCCGCCGACGAGCTGGTGGAGGATGTTGCGCACCGGCCCCTTGTAGGGGACCCGGCCCTCGATCCCTTCGGGGACGAGCTTGTCCGAGTCCTCGACGTCGCCCTGGAAGTAGCGGTCCTTCGAGAAGCCGCGCGCCTTCATCGCACCGAGCGAGCCCATGCCGCGGTACTCCTTGAAGCGCTCGCCCTGGGCGATCACGACCTCGCCGGGCGCCTCGTCGGTGCCGGCGAGCATCGAGCCGAGCATGACCGCGTCGGCGCCCGCGGCGATCGCCTTCGCGAGGTCGCCCGACGAGGTGACGCCACCGTCGGCGACGACCGGGGCGCCGTACCGCCGCGCCACCTCGGCGCAGTCGTAGACGGCCGTGATCTGCGGGACGCCGACGCCCGCGACGACGCGGGTGGTGCAGATTGACCCTGGTCCGATGCCGACCTTGATCGCGTCCGCGCCCGCATCGAGCAGCGCCTCGGCGGCCTCAGCGGTGGCGATGTTGCCGGCCAGCAGCTGCTGCTCCGGCCACTCGCGCCTGATCCGCCGCACCATCTCGATCACCGAGGCGGCGTGGCCGTGGGCGGTGTCGACCACGAGGACGTCGGCCTCGGCCTCGACGAGAGCGGCGGCGCGGTCGAGCGCCTCCGGCCCGACGCCGACCGCCGCGGCGACCCGGAGGCGCCCGCGGTCGTCCTTCGTCGAGAGCGGGTACTGGATCCGCTTCCGGATGTCCTTGACGGTGATCAGCCCCTTGAGGATCCCGTCCGCGTCGACGACCGGCAGCTTCTCGATCTTGTTCCGGTGCAGGATCGCCTCGGCCTCTTCGAGCGTCGTGCCGACCGGCGCCGTGACGAGATTCGTGGCTGTCATCACCTCGGAGACGGCGCTCGCCGGATCGGCGCCGAAGCCGAGGTCGCGGTTCGTGAGGATCCCCACGAGACGTCCGCCCGCGTCGACGATCGGCACGCCGGAGATGCGGTAGCGAGCCATCAGCGCCAGCGCGTCGCCGACGAGGTCGCCCGGCTGCAGGGTGACCGGCTCGACGATCATCCCCGACTCCGAGCGCTTGACCTTGTCGACCTCGGCGACCTGCGCCTCGATCGAGAGATTGCGGTGAACGACGCCGATCCCGCCCTCGCGGGCGAGCGCAATCGCCAGCCGCGCCTCGGTGACGGTGTCCATCGCGGCCGAGACGATCGGGATCTCGAGCTGGATCCCCCGGGTCAGGCGGGACGCGATGGAGACGTCCTTGGGCAGGAGATGCGACGCCGCCGGGACGAGCAGGACGTCGTCGAACGTGAGGCCTTCCTTGCCGAACTTGGACTCACTCGGCCGGGAGCCGAGCTCCACCACGTCGAGCTCGAGATCCATCCCGATGTCGCTGCCGCTTTCCAGATGGACAGGGTAACACCCGCCCCCGACGGCCCCGGCAGGGGTCGGCCGCTACGACCCGGCAGGGACGGCGAGCCGCTCCGCCAGCTCCCTCGCGCGGGCGGCGCTGACGATGTTCCCGCGCCGTTCGAATCCCTTAGCCGCCTCGGCCGCGAGTGCGACGGCCTCGTCGCGTTCCCCCGCCGCGGCGAGCACCTCGGACAACACGACGAGCGCCTCCATCTTCGTCTCGAGGTAGTCGCGGCCGTCCAGGATCTCGAGTGCCTCACGGGTGAGCGCCTCCGCCGCACCGAGATCGCCCGCCGCCGCCGCGAGCCGCGCCCGCACGATCCTTGTGCGAGCCTCGGGCTCGAAGTCACCGGCCTGGACGATCTGCCCGAGCTCGGCGAGCACGTGTCGCGCCTCCTCGGCCCGTCCCAGCCGTGCGAGCACGTCCGCCAGATATCCGAGCACCGTCGAGCGGAAGCCTGTCTCCCCAACCCGGCGCAGGATCTCGTCCCCCTCCCGGATGTGACGCTCCGCCGCCTCGAGGTCGCCGGCGAGGAGCTCCACCTCTGCCGCCTGCAAGGTGTGCACGCCGCGGCGGATCACGACCCCGAACTCCTCCGCCACGGCGAGGCCCTGCGCCGTCAGCGCACGCCCCTCGTCGAACCGTCCCTGGGCCGCCTCGAAGACGCCGAGCGACGTCAGCGCGAAGCACTCGAGGCGGCGGCCTCGCCTCGCATCGGCGAGCACCTCGCGCGTGAGGGCCATGCCCTCCGCGATCGGCGCGGACCCGTACAGCTTTGCCCCGATCAGCCACTCGGTCGCCTCGTCGAGCAGCCTGCGGTCGCCCGCCGCACGCGCGAGCCGGGCGGCCTCCGCGTAGGCGTCTTCCGCTTCGGAGACACGGCCGAAGAAAAACGCGAGCCGGCCCATCACGAGCCTGGCCTCGATCAGCCCCGTCGGATCTCCGAGCCTCTCGATCTCCGCCGCGATCGCGGCCGCCTCGGCGAGCGCGGAGTCGAGCGACCCCGCCGAGCCGGACTGCCAGGCGAGCTCGACCCGGACGAGCCGTGCGCGAGCCTTGGCCGCCTCGTCTCCGGAGCGGAGCACGTCGTCGAGGTACGCCTCCACGTCGCCGAGCCTTCCCGTCTCGACGAACGCCGCGACCAGCTCGAGCAGCGCCTCCGGGCGGCGGGGTCCTCCGGCGGGAGCAGCGCCACGGCGCGGGAGAGGAGGTTGGTCGCCGCGATGAAGTCGCCGCGCCCGAGCGCCGTGTGCCCGCCGGCGAGCAGCGGGCGCGCCGCGCGCTCGGCGAGCGTGCGGGCCGCGCCATCCGGCGGTCCGAGCTCCAGCCGGTACCGGTACGCCTGCTCGAGGTGGTAGCCGAGGATCTCGTCCAGCTCAGCGCCGCTCCTCGCCTCCAGCCAATCGGCGAACCGCTCGTGCAGACCCGCCCGCGCCTCCTTGGGGATCGCCTCGTAGGCGGCGTCGCGGATCAGCAGGTGCCGGAAGACGAACGCCTCCTCGCCGCCGAACAGCGGCTCTCCCTGGCGCACCAGCTCCTTCCGCACGAGGGCGAGCAGATGCCGCGGCACCGCCTCGCGGAGCGCGTCCGGGACCAGCTCCTCGACCGCACTCTGATGGAAGAGCTTCCCCTCGATCGCCGCCCGCTCGACCACCTCCCGCTCCGACGGCTCGAGACGGTCGAGGCGCGCCGCGAGCAGCGCCTGGATCGTCGGCGGAACCGGCGGCGCGGGGTCGTCGCCGTCGTCCCGGATCATCGCCAGCATCTGCTCGACGAAGAGCGGGTTGCCCTCGGCGGCCGAGACGATCCGCCGGCCGACGTCGGCCGCGAGCCGGCCCTCGGCCAGCAGCTCGAGGATCAGCCGCTCCGACTCCTCCTCGGAGAGCGCCTCGAGGAAGAGCGCAGTCGCGTTCAGCTTCCCCCGCCCCAGGTCGGTCGCGCCTCGAGCAGCTCCGGGCGGGCGACGCAGAGCAGCAGGATCGGCGCCTGCCGGCTCCAGTCAGCGACGTGGTCGATCAGGTCGAGAAACGTCGGCTCGGCCCAGTGCAGGTCATCGACCACGACCACGAGCGGACCCATCCGGGCGACGCGCTCGAAGAGCTTGCGAACCGCCCAGAAGGCGTCCTCGGTGGATCCCGCCGCGTCCGTCCCTCCGACCGCGACGCCCAGCCTCGCCGCCACGAGGTCGGCGTCGGGATCGCCGGCCAGGAGCTCGCGCACGCGCTCGCCGGGGGCCTCCCGCCCGGAGCCCTGGAGCATCTCGACGAGCGGCCAGAAGGTGATCCCCTCCCCGTAGGGCAGGCAGTGTCCGCGCAGCACCGTCGCCTCGCCGTCGATCGAGTTGGAGAACTCGTCGACCAGCCGCGACTTTCCGATGCCGGCGGGTCCCAGCAGCGTGAAGAGGGATGCGCGGCGCTCGCGCACCGTCCGCTCGTAGGCCTGCCGGAGCTGGGCCAGCTCGAGGGTGCGCCCGACGAGCGGCGCGTCGAGCCGACGCTCGACGCCGGCGACTCCGGGCCGCACCGAGCGCAGGCGGCGCGCCTCGACCGGCTCGGCCTTCCCCTTCAGCCGCAGCGACCGGACGGGATCGGCGGCGACCGCGTCGCGCACGAGGTGGTAGGTGTCCGGCCCGAGCAGGATCTCGCCCGGCTGGGCGGCCTGCTCGAGGCGGGCGGCGACGTTGACGGCGTCGCCGGTCGCGAGCGTCTCACCCTCCCCGGCCACGACCTCGCCGGTGTTCACGCCCGTCCGCACCTCCAGCCTGACGCCGTGGTCGCGTTCCAGCGCGGCGTTCAGCTCCGCGAGCGCCGTCTCGAGCTCGGCGGCCGCGCGGACCGCGCGGAGCGCGTCGTCCTCGTGCAGCGTCGGGATGCCGAAGACGGCCATCACCGCGTCGCCGACGAACTTCTCGACGGTGCCGCCGTGTCGCTCGAGGACCATGCGGGCCGACTCGAACCAGCGGCCCATGACGCGCCGGACCGCCTCGGCGTCGAGCCGCTCGCCGAGCGCCGTCGAGCCGCTGACGTCCGCGAAGACGATCGTCACCGTCTTCCGCATCTCGCGCGGCTCGGCCGCGGCTTCGGCGAGCGCCGCCCCGCAGGCGTTGCAGAACCGCGACCCCCGCGGATTCTCGCGCCCGCACTCAGGACAGGCCGGCATGGGCCGATCCTAGAGGCTCGCTGCGAAACTCAGGTGCGCGCGGGGATGGGCCAGACCAAGCGGTCCAGCCGGATCGGGCGCAGCACGTAGTGGTGCTACGGGCAAGCCAGAGCCGGCTGAGCCGCGCCGTGTCTGGCACACCAGCCGCGCGTGCCGGAGTATCACAGCGAGCCTCCGGAACGGACGCGGGCGGGCGACGCGCCGGCGGGCGCTCAGTAGCGCGAGCTGGTGGTCGTACCGCCGGGCTTCGAGTCCCCGCCGCCACTCCCGCCGTAGCCGCCGCCGCAGCCTGCAGCGAGGAGCGCGATCGCAAGACAGACGAGGACGAGCAGGCGCATGTCTCTTGTACGCGCCCCGGCCGCGTCCGGATCTCGGCGCGTGCCTCCTACGACGCCTCGAACCCGGCCGGCTCGAGCTCCACCAGCTCGACACCGGGCAGGAGCCGCTGCGACTCGCGGTGGTCGAACCGGCCGGCGCCGATCTCGAGCGTCGACGCGGTGCCGGCGGCGACCGCCTCGCGGAGCGACTCCTCGACGGGACGTTCGGCGAAGCGGCCCGCCAGGTACGCCGCGATCAGCACGTCGCCCCCGCCGACGGTCGAGACCGCCTCGACCCGCGGCGCGACGGCCCGGAAGCGGCGCCGCTCCCGGTCCTCCCGCAGCAGCGCGACCGCGCCCGTCTCCTGCGTGATCAGGACGTTCCGGGCACCCATCTCCGCGATCAGGTCGAGCGCCGACTGGAAGTCCTCGTCGTCGTGGAACTCGTGTCCGACGAGACTCTCGGCCTCCGTCTGGTTCGGCGAGACGAGGAACGGCTCCGCGGCGACGCCCAGGCGCAGCGGCTCCGCCTCGCAGTCGAGCACGCTGCGGACGCCGCGGCGGTTCAGCTCGCGGATCGCCTCCGCGTAGAAGTCCTCCGGCACGTCACGCGGCAGCGAGCCCGCGAAGACGACGTACTCCGCTCCCTGGGCGAGGTAGTGCAGCTTCTCGCGCAGCGTCGCGAGCTCCCCCTCGGACACGGCAGGGCCCCACTCGTTGATCTCGGTGTAGCTCGAGCTCGTCGGGTCGACGACCGCCGTGGAGGTGCGCGACTCGCCGGCGATGCGGACGAAGTCGTTCAGGATCGACTCGGTGGTGAGCTCCTCGACGATGCGCGTGCCGGTGCGCCCGCCTGCGAGGCCGGTCGCGATCACCGGCACCCCGAGCCGCTTGAGCGCGCGTGCGACGTTCAGGCCCTTGCCGCCCGCCAGGGTGAGACCCAGGCTGGCGCGGTGGCGCTGCCCGCGCTGGAAGTTCGGCACGGTCAGCGTCCGGTCGATGGCCGCGTTCAGCGTGACGGTGACGATCACGAGACCCACCCCCAGGCGTGCTGCGCAGTTCGCTTGGCATACCAGCCCACCCGGCCGCCGACGCCGGGCTTCGCGATCGAGCGGTCGGCGAGGAGCGGCTGCGCCGCCAGCAGCCGACCGCCGGCGAAGACGCGCACCTCGCCGAGCCGCTTGCCCTTCTGCACGGGGAGCGAGACCGCCGTCGTCGCGACGATGCGCTCCCGGAGCGGCCGGTCGACGCGGATCACCTTCAGCACCGGCTTCGCCGCCACGAGCCGGAGCTCGCCGCGACCGTAGGGGGTCTGCGCCGTCGCATAGACCCGGCTCGGAGAGATCGCCGTCACGACCGTGTACTGCGACAGGCCCCAGGCCAGGAGCTCCGCGAGGTCATCGTTCCGCTGCGTGCGGGTGGGGCTGCCGAGGACGGTTGCGTAGACGGTCGTGCCTCGCCCGCGGGCCGCGGCCACCTCGGACCAGCCGGCGGCGCTCGTGTGGCCGGTCTTCACCCCCAGGAGGTGCGGGAACGTCGAGAGCAGGTCGTTCCACGTGTGGAGCGTCCGGCCGCCGGCGATCGCAGCCGTCCGCTCGCGCACGGTCGCCCGGACGAACGGGTTCCGCATGGCGAGCCAGCCGAGCCGCGTGACGTCGCGCGCGCTGGAGACGTGCCCGGGCGCGTCGAGGCCGTCCGGGCGGACGAAGTGCGTCTCGGTCAGCCCGAGCTCGGCAGCCTTCGCGTTCATCATGGCGACGAAGCGGGGCACGCTCCCCTCGCCGACGTGCAGCGCGAGCGCGTAGGCGGCGTCGTTCGCGCTCTGGATCAGCGCCGCCTTCAGCAGGTCGCGGACGGTGATCCGCTCGCCGGTCCGCAGGTTGATGGTCGACTCGCCGACGACGGCGGCGCCCGGCCTGACGGTGACGACGTCCGAGAGCTTCGCGTGCTCGAGCGTCACGAGCACGGTCATCAGCTTGGTGATGCTGGCGATCGGAACCCGCTCGTCCGGATGGCGCGCGGCCAGCACGTCGCCCGTCGCGGGATTCAGCACCACGTAGGCCCGCGCCGTCACGGGCGGTGTCCCGCCGAGTGCCGAAGGAACGAGGACGAGGGCCGCAAGCAGCGCGATCAGCCGGGGCCTCACAGGCGGAAGGTTACTTGACTCGGATCCTCTGGCCGATGAAGAGCGAGGTCGACTTGACGCCGGGGTTCAGGCTCTCGACCCGCGCGACGGTCGTCCCGTTCTTCGAGGCGATCGTCACGAACGTGTCGCCGGCCACCACCGTGTAGTACGCGGCGCCCCCCGGCTTGGGCTTCGGCTTCGTCGTCGTCCTCCCACGGGCGGTGGTCACCACGGCCGTCTTCGTCGGCACCTTCGCGGTGTCCGTGTCCGAGGCGCCGCGCAGGCCGGAGCGGATCAGCAGGATCGCGATCGTGGCGGCCAGCAGGAACGCGGCAGGCGCCGCATAGCGCGTCCAGTCGCTCTTCGGCTTGGGGCGCTCCGCGGGCCGGTTCGTGCGCCGCGCGCGCCGCCCGCGGCCGGGTGCCTCGCGGCGTGGCCGGGCCACCGGCTACCAGCCCGCGACGGCCCAGATCTCGCGCTTGAGCCGCGACGCCTCGGCGCCGGCAGCGGTGCGGAAGTCGCCTCCCTGGGCCCGGTACGCAAAGATCACCGAGCGTGAGGCGTTCACGAGCGCGCTCGCCGGGCCGCTCGTGAAGGCGCGCGCCACGTCCGCCGGCGTCGCGCCCTGGGCGCCCACTCCCGGCAGGAGGAGGACCGATTGCGGCATCAGCTTCCGCGCCTCGCCGATCGCGCGCGGATGTGTCGCGCCGACGACGGCGCAGACACTCGAGAGGCCGCGCTCGCCGACGAGGTCCTCGCCCCATTCGGCCACGAGCCGCGCGACCTGCTGCCAGAGCAGGGTGCCGTCCGAGAGCTGCAGGTCCTGGACGTCGGCACCGGCGTTCGAGGTCTTGACGACGCAGAAGATCCCGCTGCCGTGCCTGCGGCAGGAGGCGAGGAACGGCTCGACCGACTCCCGGCCCATGTACGGGTTGACGGTCAGCGCGTCGGCGACGCCGCTGTCGAGATACGCCTCGGCGTACGCCCGGGCGGTCGAGCCGATGTCGCCGCGCTTGCCGTCCGCGAGCACGAGGAGGCCGCAGGAGCGCGCATACGCGCTGACCTCTTCGAACGCGCGCAGCCCGTCCGCGCCGAGGCATTCCCAGAACGCGAGCTGCGGCTTGACCGCCACCGCGTGCGGCGCGACGGCGTCGACGATCCCGCAGGCGAAGCGGCGAAACGCCTCCGCGCCGGCGGCGCGGCTGCCGGCGGAGTCGCCGCGAAGCTCGACGGGCAGCAGGTCGAGCCGGGGGTCGAGCCCGACGACGAGCTGGCTGCGCTTGCGCTCGACCGCCTCGGCGAGCCGGTCGGCGAAGAGCGCGGTGGCGGTTGCGACCCCTGCTTCCATCATGCCCGCGCTTCCATCAGTGCGGAGCCTATCGCCCCGTCCGGAGCGCGCGGCCGGCCGCGAAGAAGAGGGCCTCCCCTCGGAGGCCCTCTCAGTTCTCGGAGGAAAGGTCCGCAGGAGTCGCTAACGGCCCCTGACGGCGCTCTTGAGGGCGCTACCGGCCGAGAACTTCGGCACGGTCGCCGCCGCGATCTGGACCTTCTCACCGGTGCGCGGGTTGACGCCCTGGCGCGCTGCGCGGTCCGACGTCGAAAATTTGCCGAAGCCGGTGAAGTTGACGGAATCACGCGATTTCAGCGTGTCGGTGATCGTCTCGAGGAACGCGTCGACGGCCTTCGCCGCGTCGCGGTTCGAGAGCCCGCTCTTCTGGGCGACTGCATTCACGAAATCCTGCTTGGTCACTGCCTCTCCTCCTGGTCGACGTGATTTTCCGATTGACCGCGGCGGAGCCTAACACGGCCGTCGGATCGCATAACCATGCGGAATCTCAGGCGGGCTTCGCGACTGCCGCGAACTCTCCTGCCCGGAAGAGCGGGCGGAGCCGGACGGCGTGCCGCGCGAGCTCGTCGGCGCCCCCCTCCTCGCGGTCGACCACGCAGACGCACGTGTGGACGACGAGCCCGGCTTTGCGCAGAGCCTGGACGGAGTCGAGCGCCGCTCCTCCGGACGTGACCACGTCCTCGACGATGCAGACGGACTGGCCCTCGCGGTGCACCCCCTCGATCTGGTTGCCCGTGCCGTACTCCTTGGCGGCCTTGCGGACGATCAGGAACGGCAGCCCGGACTCGAGCGACGCCGCGGCAGCGAGCGCCACCGCGCCGAGCTCCGGCCCGGCCAGGAGCTGGGCATCCGGCGCGTGCTCCTCGATCTCGGCCGCGAGGCGCGCTCCCAGCGGGCGCAGGATGTCCGGGCGCGTCTCGAAGCGGTACTTGTCCAGGTAGTAGCTCGAGCGGCGCCCCGAGCGCAGCACGAAGTCGCCTTCCAGGTACGCGGCGTCGCGGACCGCATCCCGTAGCTCGCCGTGCTCCATCGGCTAGGGGCGGGCGGCCGCGAGGACCTCGCGCGCCGGCGGCAGGAGCCGTTCCGCGTCGAGCTGGCCCTCCGTCAGCGAGACCATCGAGCCGTCCTCGAAGTAGAGGTCGACCCGCTCGCGCCGGCGGGCCGCGCGGCGGCGCAGCAGAACCGAGCCCGCAAGCGAGCCTGCTCCGAGCAGCAGCCCCGTCCAGAGCTTACGGCGCTGCATGCTGCGTTTCCGGCTCGATCTCAGGCTCGATCTTCGGCTCAGTGTCCGGCTGAGTCTCCGGCGCCGTGGCGTCCTCGGCCTTCTTCCTGGCGCGGCGCGGCTTCGGCGCCGCCTCGGCCGGCGGGTCGCTCTGGTCAGCTTGGCCTACCTGACGGAGCGCCGCCTTGAGGTCGTAGAAGACGAGCCCGACCGTGGGCTCCGGGCCGGTGACGGCCGCGATCAGCCGGTCGCCGTCGCGGGCGACGAAGACGCTGCCCTCGACGGTGGCGGCCTCGAGTTGCTGCAGCGGCGGCGAGCCGATCTCGCTCTCGTTCGCGACCGCCGCGTCGAAGAGGCACTTCGCCGCCTCTGCGAACCGCGCCGAGCGGGTCTCGTCTGCCAGCGTCGACGCGGCGACGGCGCCGTCCGGCCCGATCAGCACCGCGGCCTCGACCTGCGACGAGATCTCGACGAGGTCGGCCAGGGCTGCGGCGGCGGTGTCCATCGGCGTGAGGATACTGCAGCAGTGAAGCGCCGGAGAAAACGTCGCCTCCTCCAGAAGTTCTTCGCCGATCGCGGCACGCACCTGGCGGCCATGATCGCCTACTTCGCGCTGCTTTCCTTCGTGCCGCTGCTCTTCCTGTCGCTCGCGCTGCTTGGATTCGTCGGCCAGGCCGACCAGGGCAGCTTCTTCGTCCGCGAGCTGAACCGGATCTTCCCGTCCACCTCGCTGACGTCGATCCTGCGAACCGTCCGGTCGATCCAGGACAACGCCACGACGCTGGGAATCATCGGCGCGGCGGCGCTGCTCTGGTCGTCGCTCTCGCTCTTCAGCGTGCTCGAGTCGGCGTTCAACATCGTCTACGGGAGGCCGAACCGGTCGTTCCTGCGCGGGAAGGCGCTGGCCAGCCTGCTGCTCGTCGGCTCGCTTGCGACGCTCTTCTTCAGCCTGGTGATCGGCTCGATCGGCGGCGAGGTGCTGAAGCGCTACGCGCCGGGCATCGCGTCGAGCCCATACGTGGCTTATGCGATCTCAATCGACGTCTCCATGATCGGCGTGTTCGCCTTCCTCGTTACGACCTACTACGTGCTCACGAACGAGCGGCTGACGCTCCGTGAGGTGCTGCCCGGCGCGGCCGTGGCGGCGATCCTGCTCGAGGGCACGTTCCAGGTGCTGCCGCTGTACCTGCGGGCGCTCAAGCACCTGCCTGCGCTGCAGGCCGCGGGCGGTCCGGTCGTGCTCCTCGTCTGGCTCTACGTGATGGCGAACCTGTTCGTCCTCGGCGCCGAGGTGAACTGGTGGTGGAGCCACCGCAACGACGACCGCCTCGAGCCGGACGGCACGGGGCTCGCCTAGCGGGGCAGGGGACAAGGCCCGGGGGCGAGGGGCGCCGGCGCGGCCGCCCCGGAGAGAGAATCTGTACCTGGTCGCCGACCAGGTACGCGAATGCCGCTCTGGGCCATGTCTCCAAGCGGACAATCGTGTCGAAATACCTGCACATGCGGCTATTTTGCTCGACGGGCTCCAAACGAGCCGTGGCACCTGTACCTGGTCGGCGACCAGGTTCGGGAACCGTCCGTTCAGGACAGTGCGGCCCGCAGCGCGTCCGCGGCGCGGGCGCGGTGCGAGTGCTCCCGCTTCCAGTCGTCGCCGAGCTCTGCGACGGTGCGGGTCTCGCCGTCCGGGACGAAGACCGGGTCGAAGCCGAAGCCGCCCGCACCTCGCCGCTCGCGGGCGATCGTGCCCGTGAGGAACCCCGTGCCGCGGTACTCGCGGCCGGACGGGTCGAACGCAACGAGCTCCGAGACGTACCGCGCGCGGCGGTTCTCCGCGCCGCGGAGCGCCTCGAGCAGCCGCTCCGGCTCGCTCCCCTGTGCCCAGCGGGCCGAGTACAGGCCCGGCCCGCCTCGAAGCGCCTCGGCCTCCAGGCCGGAGTCCTCGCCGAGGCCCCAGCCGGGGGCCTGCGCTTCCGCCGGGGCGGCCGCACAGCGCGCCTTCTCCCGCGCGTTCTCGTAGTACGACGCGCCGTCCTCCGGGGGAAGCATCACCGACCCGGGCAGCGGCACGATCTCCCATCCGGGCAACGCCGCCCTGAGCTCCTCCAGCTTGTGGGCGTTTCGCGACGCGAGCGTCGCCCTCACTTGCGCCACCGGACGCCGACCACGAAATACAGATCCGCCAGCTCCGGCACCAGCCGCTCCGTGGGAGTGTCGAGCGTCAGCGTCACGATCCGCCTGCCGGACTCGTCGTCGACGGCGATCGACTCGACGGCTGCGCGCCGCTCCTCGAGCGCCTGGAGCAGCTGCGAGAGGCTCGCGTCCGGGCGCAGCTCGGCGACCAGCTCCCGCGCCGCCGGGCGCCGCCGCTCCAGCATGCGATAGGCACCGGTCCTGAGCGGCCCGAGCGCGAGGAGCGTCAGCACCGTGCCGAAGAGCGCCCCGGACCAGTAGCCGGCGCCGCACGCGATCCCGATCGCGCCTGCAACCCAGAGCGTCGCCGCCGTCGTCAGCCCCCGCACCGAGTACCCCTGTCTGATGATCGCGCCCGCTCCGAGAAAGCCGATCCCGGTCACGATCTGCGCGGCGATCCTCGTCGGGTCGGCGCGGACGACGAGATCGCCGCCGGCGAGGAAGTCGTTGAACCCGTACGCCGAGACGATCGTGAAGAGCGCGGAGCCCAGGCAGACGATCAGGTGCGTCCGGAAGCCCGCCTCGCGATCGCGCAGCTCCCGCTCGATGCCGATCGCGCCGCCGAGGACGGCGGCGAGGGCGAGCCGGATGAGGACCTGCCACCAGTCGAGAGTCGGGATCTCAGCCAGCAACAGCCGCAAAGGCACTCTCCTGCGCGGCGGAGATCAGACCGATGCCTCGCTCGGCCAGGTCGAGCAGCTCGTCGAGCTGCTCGCGTGTGTACGGATCGCGCTCGGCCGTGGCCTGCACCTCGATCAGCTTCCGCTCGCCGGTCATGACGACGTTGACGTCCACGTCGGCCTGCGAGTCCTCCGAGTAGTCGAGGTCGAGCAGCGGCTCGCCGTCGACGATGCCGACGGAGACGGCTGCCACCGAGCCGGTCAGCGCCTTCGAGAGCCCGAACCGGTCGAGCGCCCGGTGCGCGGCGACGTAGGCGCCGCAGATGGCCGCGCAGCGCGTGCCGCCGTCGGCCTGGAGGACGTCGCAGTCGAGGTACACGGTCCGCTCGCCGAGCGCCTGGAAGTCGACGATCCCGCGCAGCGAGCGCCCGATCAGGCGCTGGATCTCGATCGTCCGCCCGCCCTGCCTGCCGCGCGCGGCCTCCCGGTCGGTCCGGTCGCCCGTCGAGGCCGGCAGGAGCGAGTACTCGGCCGTCATCCAGCCGCGGCCGGAGCGGTAGAGCCAGCGGGGGACACCCTCCTGCACGCTCGCCGTGCAGAGCACCTTCGTCTTGCCCTGCGTCCAGAGCACCGAGCCGTGCGGGTTCTCGAGCCAGTCGAGCCGCACGTCGAGCGAACGGAGATGGTCGTGCCGCGCTCTACCGTCGTTCCTCATGCTGGCCGTCGTTCCTCATGGGCCGTCCGCCCTCATGCGGCGCGTTCCAGCTCGGCGACGGTCACCGTCTCGACGGCGCCCAGCGGCAGCTGCAGGAAGCGCTCGCCGAGCGCGCGGAACGATTCCGGCTCGCCCGTGGTCAGGAAGCGATACGTCCCCTCGCGCGCGGCGTCGTTCTCGAAGCCCTTGCGCGTGAGTGTCTCCGCCACCTCCCGGGCGGTCTCCTCGGCCGAGAAGACGAGCGCCACCTCGCGGCCGAAGACGCGCTGGAAGATGGGCCGGATCAGCGGGTAGTGCGTGCAGCCGAGGATGACCGTGTCGCAGCCGGCCTCCTTCAACGGCGCCGCGTAGCGGCGCACGGCCTCGATCGTCTCCTCGCCGTAGGGGGTGTCGCTCTCGATCAGCGGCACGAGCCTCGGGCAGGCGACCGCCTCGAAGCGGACGCCGGCGTCGAGCGTGCGGACGAGTCGGGCGTAGCGTCCCGCGTCGACCGTCCCCTGGGTGGCGAGCAGCCCGATCCGCCGGTTGCGCGTCGTCTGCACGGCCGCGTGCGCCTCGGGCGTGATCACGCCGACGACCGGGACCGAGAGGCTCGCCTGCAGCTCTGGCAGCGCCGCGGAGGTGGCCGTGTTGCACGCGACGACGACCATCTTCACGCCGAGCGACTCGAGATAGGCGCCGATCTCGTGCGCGAAGCGGCGCACCTCGACGAGCGGGCGCGGGCCGTACGGCAGCCGCGCGTGGTCGCCGAGGTAGACGAAATCCTCGTGCGGGAGCGTGACGAGGCACTCGTGCAGGACCGTGAGGCCGCCGACGCCGGAGTCGAAGACACCGATCGGGCGTTGATCCATCGGGCGATTGTACGAGCACGGCTGTACGAGCACCGCCTCGAGCCGCTACGGTTCCGCCGCGCAGCCTCTTGGCGCAGACTTCGGCGAGGCCGAGCAACCAGTGTCGCGACAGCCCTCTCATCACATCTCGATCGGAAGAACGGCGTCGCTCCTCGCGCTGCTGCTCCTCGCGTGCGCCGCGGCATTGGCCTCGGCGGGCTCGGCGTCGGCGGCGCTAACACCGCAGCTCGTCGTCAGCGGCACGCCCCCGCCCGGTGCGGGCCCCGGTACCGCGATCACCGTGAAGGCCGCCGCGGGGGACGACCCCGTCGCCCGCGTGGCGATCGCCGTCCCGCCCGGCTACAAGGTCACGACCGCCGCGGCGGCGGGGACGAGGCTGGGCTCTGTCGCCGCCCACGCCGTCGCACCGGAGTCCGGCGGTGCCGTGCTGCCGCTGACGGGCGACGTGCTGACGGCCGCCCCGTCGAAGCTCGCCGCTCAGGCGGCGCAGTGCGGCGCCGCTCCGGTCGCCGTCTGGAACCTCCATCTGACCGGGGCCGGGCAGGCGCTGGACGTGCCTGTCTTCGTCGTGGCGAACGCGGATCCGGCAACCCCGCCCGACTACACGCTGCTTCCTCTGCCTGCCCGCGTCCGGCGCGCGGCTGATCGACCTGTCGTTGACCGTCAACGCGCTGACGAGCCCCTCGGCCGCCGGCGAGTACCGCTGGCGGTCGCTCTGGACGCCGTACGCACCGGACACGGGTTTGCCGGACGAGGCCGCGACGGTCGAGACGCAGTCGCTCGTGCGCCTGCCGACGCAGCTCATCGTCTCGGCGAGGAAGTCGAAGGTCGTGCGGGGCGGGCGAACCTGGACGCGGGTCACGCTGGCCGGGCAGCTCGCCGAGGCCGGCAAGGGCGTCGAGGCGGCGCAGGTCTCCATCCTCACCGGCCGGTCGGCGACGAAGCTGACGCGTAGCACGACCGTGACGACGGATGCGAACGGCAGCTTCACGTTCTCGATGCTCGTCCGGGCCGGGACCTGGTTCCGTGCCGAGACGACCTTCGCCACCCGCGACCTGGGGTCTGCCGGCTGCGTGCAGAGCCCGGCGCCCGCCACAGCCGTCCCCTGCGGCGGCGCCACCGTCGCCGGAGCGCACCTCTTCAGCACCAAGGTGAAGGTCTACGCCTTCGGGTAGCCGAGAGCAGCCGCGAGTGGCCCGCGAGAACACGTTGCCTCGCTCTATGCTCAACCGCAGGTGACGGCGCCGATCCGGATCGGAACCTGCTCGTGGGCCGACGAGGCGCTCTCCAAGCACTGGTACCCGAAGGGCACCGCGGCGCGGGACCGGCTGCCCTACTACGCCGAGCGCTTCTCGACCGTCGAGGTCGATTCGACCTACTACAGCATCCCGGACGAGGCGACGGTCGCGGGCTGGGCCGAGCGCACGCCGGACGGCTTCGTCATGCACGTGAAGGCATTCGGCGTCCTGACGCGTCATCCCGTGCGGCTCGAGCAGCTGCCCGCGGACCTCCGCGACGGAATGCCCGTCGACGAGCGCGGCCGCGTCGACCGCCCGCCGCGCGAGCAGCGCGCGCTCGTCTTCCGCCGCTTCCGGGAGACGCTCGAGCCGCTGCGCGCCGCGGGCAAGCTCGGGGGCATCCTCTTCCAGCTGCCGCCGTACGTGGTCTTCAGGCCCTCGTCGCTCGAGTACCTCGAGTGGGCGCAGGACGAGCTCCGCGGCGACCGGATGCTGGTCGAGTTCCGGCACCGGAGCTGGCTCGAGGACGAGAACCGCGCCGAGACGCTCCGCTTCCTCGAGCAGCGAGGGATGGCGTACGTGACGGTCGACGCGCCCAAGACGGAGGGCAGGAACCTGATCCCGACGGTCGTGGCGGCAACCGCTCCGATGGCGTACGTGCGCTTCCACGGCCGCAACGCGTCGACCTGGAACGCACGCGGCGGCAGCGCCGCGACGCGGTTCGACTGGATGTACTCCGAGGACGAGCTGCGTGAGTGGGTGGAGCCGCTGCGGGAGCTCGGAAGCGAGTCCGAGGAGGCCTATGCCTTCTTCAACAACAACAACCAGAACGACGGCGTCGCGCAGGCGCCGGCGGGCGCGCAGCTCCTGCGCCGGCTGCTCGACGAGGAGCACGTGCCGACGGCATGAGGGTGCTGTCGCTCGTCCACGGGCCGCTCGTCCGGGCGGAGATCTTCGAGGACGTCGTCCGCGACGCGGGACACGAGCTGGTCGAGGCGCGCGTCGAGGACGCGCTGCCCGGGCTGGACGGCTGGGATGCGCTGCTCGTCTTCGGCGGCCACCAGAACGCCGACGAGGAGGACCGGCATCCCTGGCTCGGGCGAGAGGACGCCTTCCTGCGCGAGGCGCTCGAGCGCCGGCTGCCCACGCTGGGCGTCTGCCTCGGCGCGCAGCTGCTCGCAAAGGCGACCGGCGCCTGGGTCGGCCCGGCGGCGACACCGGAGCGCGGCTGGACCGAGGTCGAGCTGACGGACGCGGGCTTGCAGGACCCGGTGCTCGGCGCGCTCCCGGCACGATTCGACGCGTTCCAGCTCCACGAGTACACGTACGCGGTGCCGGACGGGGCGGTCGAGCTCGCACGCTCGAAGACGAACACGCAGGCGTTCCGGCTCGGCAACGCGTGGGCGGTGCAGTTCCACCCCGAGGTGCGCCGTGAGCAGGTCGAGCGCTGGCTCGTGGACGACGACGTTCCGGAGCGGGCCGAGATCGCCGCGTCGCTGCCTGCGCGGCTGCCGGCCTGGCAGGAGCTCGGCACGCGGCTCTGCCGCGCGTTCCTCACCAGATCGGAGGCTGCAGCATGAGCCTGACGAGCTACCAGCGCGTGCCGCTGCTCTTCGGCGCCTCGCCGGTGCACCGCCTCGAGCGGCTGAGCGAGCACCTCGGCGGCGGCGTCGAGATCTGGGCGAAGCGGGAGGACTGCAACTCCGGGCTCGCGTACGGCGGGAACAAGGTGCGCAAGCTCGAGTACCTCGTCGCCGAGGCGCTGGCGCAGCGCTGCGACACGCTCGTCTCGATCGGCGGCGTCCAGTCGAACCACACCCGCCAGGTCGCCGCGGTGGCCGCACGGCTCGGGCTCGGCTGCGTGCTCGTCCAGGAGCACTGGGTCGACTGGCCGGACGCGGTCTACGACAAGGTCGGCAACATCCTGCTCTCCAGGATCATGGGCGCCGACGTGCGGCTCGACCCGGCCGGGTTCGACATCGGCTTCCGGCCAAGCTGGGAGGAGGCGCTCGCGTCTGTCGCGGAGCGCGGCGGCAAGCCGTACCCGATCCCGGCCGGCGCATCGGACCACCCGCTGGGCGGGCTCGGCTTCGCCCGCTGGGCGGACGAGGTCGCCGAGCAGGAGCGCGAGCTCGGGGTCTTCTTCGACACGGTCGTCGTCTGCTCCGTCACCGGCTCGACGCAGGCCGGGATGATCGCGGGCTTCGCGGCGCAGGCGCGCGAGCGGAGGGTGCTCGGCATCGACGGCTCGGCGACGGTCGAGCAGACCCGCGAGCAGATCGCACGGATCGCCCGGAGCACCGCGGAGGCGATCGGCCTCGGCCGTGACCTGCGCGACGAGGAGATCGTACTGCTCGACGAGTGGCACGCCGGCACGTACGGCATCCCGGACGCGAAGACGATTGACGCGATCCGGCTCTGCGCACAGCTGGAGGGCATGCTGACCGACCCGGTCTACGAGGGCAAGTCGATGGCGGCGCTGATCGACCTCGTGCGCGACGGTCGGATCGAGCCCGGCTCGCGCGTCCTCTACGCCCACCTCGGCGGGCAGCCTGCGCTCAACGCGTACGCGGGCGCGTTCTAGGAAGACGGCCGGCGCTCGACCGGCAGGTCGTCCAGCCGCGACCACTCGTGCCACGAGCCGAGGTAGTTGCGCGCGGCCCAGCCGGCCGCGCGCAGCATCTGGACGGCAAGCGCCGAGCGAGAGCCGCTGTGGCAGTAGGCGACGATCTCGGCCCCGGGCGGAACGCCCAGCTCGCGCGCCAGCGCCTCTACCGGCAGCTCGAGCAGCCGGTAGAGGTCGACGTTCCTCGCCCCGGGAATGTGGCCCTGGCGCGGGTCGCACGGCTGGCCGAGCGAGCCGTCGTACTCGCCCGCCGTGCGCACGTCCACGACGGCGACCGCGCCGAGCCGCGAGGCCAGCTCATCGACCTCGATCTCGCTTGGAGCTTCGCTCACAGCGCGGCCACGAGCGCAAGCTCTTCGGCGAAAGCCGGCCGGCCGGCCATCCGCTCGAGCCACACCTCGACGTCGGGTGGCAGCGCCACGTCGAGCATCTCCCGGGCGCGGATCACCCACGGCGCGTACGCGGCGTCGACGAAGAGGTTGCGCCCGAGCGGCAGGGTCGCAAGCTGGTCGTCCAGCCGGTTCTCGTCGCCGCGCCGGAACGCGTAATAGTCGTCTCCGAGGAGGTCGTCGAAGCGGAAGACCGCCAGGCGCGCGAGCGCGCGGTCGGCCGGGTCGGCGGGGAGCAGGGCAGGCTCGGGGTATCGCTCCTCGAGGTACTCCATGATCAGCGAGGACTCGGGCAGAACCAAGCCGTCCTCCTCGAGGACGGGCACCTTGCCCGTGGGGTTCTTCTCGTAGAGCCAGCTCGGCCGGTCCGAGAGGTCGATCTCGAAGGACTCCCACGGAGCCCCTTTCTCGGCGAGGACGATCCGCACGCGCGCGCAGTAGGGACAGCGGGCCGCGTCGTAGATCGTGATCACGCGAGCCCCAGGATGCGCGCGAGCTCGTCCCTGAGCTCGCCGGCCGGCGGCAGATCGTCGGGCGCAGAGGCCGTGCGCGCGGTCTCCCTGACGCGCTCCGGATCGGCGCCGGTCAGCCGCGACACGACCCGCGGGTTCGCGCCGAGCGCGATCACGTCGCCCGGCGGCAACGGCCCGTAGAGCTCCGGGAGGCTGAGGTACTCGTCGACCATCCCGCCGCGGTCGTAGATCGCGTAGCGGACGCCGGCGCCGTGCTCGACTCCGAGCGCGACGGTGACCGAGCCCGTCATCAGCGAGAGCTCCTGCGCGAGCCGCCGGAGGAGCTTCGGGTCGCGGTCGAGCAGCGGCTCGCGCACGGCGATCCAGCCCGTCCCCGTGGCGTTGACCTGCGTGCCCTCCGGCCGGCCGAGCCGTGGCAGGAACCGCTCGGCCGCGGCGGCCACGCGGCCCTCGTCGTCCGTCTGCACGTAGACGGCGCCTTCGGACGGGCCGGTCGGCCCGGCGATGCGGAGCTCGAGCGCGTCGAGCGGAGCCGCCATGAACGACGAGATGTCGTCGAAGCCGAGCTTGCGCCACACCCCGCGCGCGTCCTCGTTCGACGTCAGCACGTGGAGCGACAGCGTCCGCGCGCCCCGCTCCCTTGCCTCCTCGGCCAGTGCGCGCAGCAGCTCCTTCGTGACGCCCTGCCGCCGGGCATGTGGCCTGACGTAGACCAGATGGACGTGCGCCCCGCCCTGCTGCGGAGCCGACGCGCGCGCCACTCCGACCGGCCCCTCGTGGTCCTCGGCGAGGAAGACCGAGCCGTGCTCGAGGTCGCGGCGCGTGTCGCGCCACTCGTCCTCCCAGGGCTCGGGATCGAAGTGCTCCGGACCGGGCACCTCCTCCTCGAACTCCTGCCAGAGCTCGCGGAGGATCGCCTCGTCGGCCTCGGTGGCGCGCCGGACCGTCATCCGGGCAGCCGCTCGGCCAGCAGCAGGTAGTGCACGGCCAGATTCTGGTGCGGGGCGAATCGATCCACGTCGCTCAGCCCAAGGTTATGCAGCGCGAGCGCCCTGCGGACGCCGAGGTCGCCCGGCGCCCAGGCCGTGGGACGGCCGAGATGGCGGGCGAGGTACCAGTCCGCGGACCACTCGCCCACGCCTCGGAGCGCGATGAGCCGCGTTTTCACGTCCTCGTCGGAGAGCCCTGCGAGCTCGCGGTACGGCAGGTCGGCCCGCGCCACGCCGACGACGTACTCGGCCTTGCGCCGCGTGAAGCCGAGGGCGAAGAGCTCCTCCGGCTCGGCCGCCGCGACGACCTCCTGCCGCGGGAACTCCCACGCCGCGCCGACCTTGCGGCCGTACCGCTCGATGAAGCGGTTGCGGATCCGGAAGGCCATCACCAGCGAGATCTGCTGCGCCGAGATCGAGGTCACGAGCGACTCGAACGGATCGGGCACGAGCGGCGGCCGGAAGCCGTGCAGGCGCTCCACCACCGGGGCCAGCACCGCCTCGCCCTCGGCGAAGGCGTAGAACGAGTCGAGATCCCAGTTCCCGCCGAGGTAGCGAACCGCCTGGGGCGGGATGTCGCGCCCCTCGAGCCGCACCTCGCTCCCGTCGAAGACGCGGTGCAGGCCGTCGTCCAGCCAGAGGTTCGCCAGGTCGGGCCCGAAGAAACGGAATCGCTCTGTTGAGAGCGCGAAGTCGAACGGCTCCGGGACGAGGCTCACGCGGCGAGGGTATCGCCGCGCGAGCCTCTCCCTGGCCGCAGTGCCCGCCTAGCCGTTCGTCGCGGCCGGCTCGACCGCAAGAGCCGGCACCGGCGTAGGCGCGGGCGCCGGCGCGGGGCGCGGCTGCTGCCGCTCGCCCGCAGGCTTGTCCCGCACAGGCTGATCGCGCCCGGCCGTCCGCTCCGGGCTCTGCCCGGCGCCGGCCGACGCGTCCGCGCCCGTCCACTCGTGCACGTTGCCGCCGATCAGGCCCGAGTATCCGTCCGGGATCCGGATCTGCAGCTTGACCGCGAGCGCGTTCAGCCTGAAGTGGCCGCCGCGGATCGCCATCAGCAGGCCGCGGCCGGCACAGACGAACACGGTCTGGCCTTCGTCGTTCTTGCGCTGGGCCGACCTGCCGTTGCAGCGGACCTTGAGGTCGCCGCCGAGATCCGTGACGCGCACGAAGCGCGCCTTGCCGCGGATCAGCACGGGCCGCACGTCGCCGGCCGCAGTCAGCTCGCCGCGGACGGGGCCGCGGGCCGCGAGGGAAACGGCCTTGCCGTCGAGCTCGATCGAGGTGGCAGACGCAGCCGCAGGGACCGCGAACGCCGCAAGCGCGATCAAGAGAATCGCGTGGTACCGCATCGAATGCCTCCTCGTGGGGTAAGGGGAGTGCCCACGAGTCGCATCCAGGAGCGGCCGCGTAAGCGGGCAACGAGCCGCGCGTCAGCCGAACGTAAAGCGCCGTCCCTCGGACGAGTGAACTGGTCCGCCTACAGGCGGGAGGTCACAGGTGCGACGTCACGCCGGCGGGATCCTCGTCGGGGGTCCGGCCGTCCTGGGACGGGTCCTCGTACCAGGAGTAGGCGTACTGCCCGTCGTCGAGATCCCGGGCGAGGCTCGTCAGCCTCAGCGGGTTGAACGTGTCGCACATGACCGCCAGCTCGTGCGTCTCCGTCAGCCCGATCGACTTCTCGGCGAGGCCCGGCTGCGGCCCGTGCGGGAGGCCCGACGGGTGCAGCGTGACGGAGCCCACCTCGATCGCCTTCCGCGAGGAGAAGTTTCCGGCGACGTAATAGATCATCTCCTCGGACTGAAGGTTCGAGTGGTGGTACGGGATCGGGATCGCGTCCGGGTCGAAGTCGAGCTTGCGCGGGCAGAAGGAGCAGATGACGAAGTTCGGGCCGGCGAAGGTCTGGTGCGACGGCGGCGGCATGTGGATGCGCCCCGTGATCGGCTCGAAGTCGTGGATGGAGAACGTCCACGGGTAGAGGTAGCCGTCCCAGCCGACGACGTCGAAGGGGTGGTAGTCGAGCACGTAGTCCTGGTAGCCGCCCCGCACGCGCACCTTGACGAGGAACTCACCGCGCTCCCGGTGGGTGTGCAGCTCCGTGGGCGCGTGGATGTCGCGATGGTAGTACGGCGCATGCTCCATCAGCTGCCCGTGCTCGTTCCGGTAGCGCTTCGGGATCGTGATCAGGCCCGGCGTCTCGAAGACGAGGTAGCGCTGCTCGCCCTCCGGGACGACCCGGTACGTGGTGCCGCGCGGGATCACGACGTAGTCGCCGGGCTTGTACGGCAGCCCGCCGAAGATCGTCTCGACGGTGCCCGCCCCCTCGTGGACGAAAAGCACCTCGTCGCCCTCGCCGTTGCGGTAGAAGCCGTCGAGCTGCTCCGTCGGCCGCGCGAGCGAGATCTCGACGTCCGCGTTCCACATCAGGAGGCGGCGCCCGCTGACCACGTCGCCCTCCGGCTTCACGTCCCATGTCTTGAAGTGCCGGTGCGCGTGCGTCTCGGGCACCCACTCCTCGCGCTCGATCGGCTCGAAGCCGCCGAGCTTCATCACGCGACACGGCGACTGGAGGTGGTAGAGGATCGACTCGTTGCCGGAGAAGCCCTCGAGGCCCATCACCTCCTCGGTCAGGAGCGTCCCGTTCTCGCGGAACTGGATGTGCCGCTTCCGCGGCAGGTCGCCGAGTCGCTGGTAGAACGGCATGTGTGGAGGATATCGGCGCGAGGATCGCGGCAGAGGTGCTCTCGTGGGAGGGCGTCACGGAGCACGAGCACCGCTTCGGCGGACGCGAGTTCCGGCTCGGGCGGCGCGAGCTCGGGCATCTCCACGGCGGCAGCCTCGCCGACCTGCCGTTCCACCGAGCGCTGCGGGACATGCTGGTCGAGACGGGGCGGGCCGCGCCGCACCACGTGCTGCCGGACTCCGGCTGGGTGTCGAGGCGGATCGAGTCGGAGGACGACGCCGTCGACGTGATCGAGCTCTTCAGGCTCTCCTACGAGCGGGCGCGGGTGGCGGAGGCCGCACGGCGCGCCCGAGGCGCTACAGGCGGCTGAGGATCTCGCTCTCCTCCGGGAAGCGGCCCTGCTGCTTCTTCGAGAAGAGGAGCTCGCCGTCGACGATCACGTCGAACTGGCCGCCGCTGCCCGGCGTGATGGTCGCCTCGTGCGCCGTCTGCGCGTCGATCGCGGCCGCGAGACTCGCGGCCCGTGTGTCGTAGCCGCTTCAGGTGGGGCAGTAGAGGATCTCGACGCTCATCGGCCAACCTCCGGTTGAACGCTCATCGGCCTGACCTTACCGGGGGCCGACGACGTTCCGCAGCACGCCGAGTCCCTCGACCTCGAGCTCGACGACGTCGCCCGGCTGCAGCCAGCGCCCGTCTCCGTGCTCGAGGATGCAGCCCGTGCCGACCGTTCCCGAGCCGAGCACGTCGCCCGGGCGGAGGGTCGTGTTCCGTGCGGCGTGCGCGAGCAGGTCGTCCCAGGACCAGTGCATGTCGCCGAGCTCGCCGCGCGAGCGCTCCTCGCCGTTCACCCGCGCGACCATCGTCCCGCGCGTGCCGTCGAACTCGTCCGGCGTCACCACCGTCGGCCCGAGACCGGTCGCGAAGTCCTTCCCCTTCGCCGGCCCGAGGCCGACCTTCATCTCCTGCAGCTGCAGGTCCCGGGCCGACCAGTCGTTCATGATCGTGAAGCCGCCGATCCCGCCCTCCGCGCCGACGATCGCGGCCACCTCCAGCTCGTAGTCGAGCTGCCCGGATCCCTCAGGATACGGGATCGTCTCCTCGGGGCCGAACATCGCCGCCGGGTTAGAGAAGTAGAACACCGGCACCTCATACCACTCCTTCGGCACCGGCTGGCCGCGGTTCGCGCGTGCAGTCGCCACGTGCTGCTCGAACGCCATGAAGTCGCGCACCGCCGGCGGGTGGAGCACCGGCACGAGCAGGTCGACCTCCGCCAGCGGGAACTCAGCGTGATGCCGCGCCTCGCCGCCGCCGGTGAAGAACGACTGCAGCGTCTGCGCGGCGAGCTGGATCACGATTTCCCCTTCGACGAGGCCGGGCCAGCCGCGCTCGAGATCGTGTCCCTTCGGACTGAACATGCAGAGCCGCATCGGCCGCGAAGCCTAGAGCGAACGGCTGGTCAGGGCTCCGTGTGGACGATCACATCCGCGATCTCCGGCGCCTCCCGCCGGATCCGCTCCTCGATCTCGCTCGCCCGGGCATGCGCCTCGGAAAGCGTCGCCGCCGGGTCGAGCCCGAGCGTCAGGAACGCGACGAGGCCCTCGGTCGTCCGCAGGAACCGCACCTCGCGCGGCTCGAGCTCGGTCACCTCGCGGACGATCCGGGCGATTGTCGACCGGTCGAGCTGCACCTCGTCCGCCTCGGTGGGCTCGGCGAGCGGCTCGAGGTGGGTCTGGACGGCGTCGATCTCCGGCACGGCCTCGCAGATCGCGCGCTCGACCTGCTCGGCGACCTCGTGCGCGTCCTCGAGCGGCAGCTCCCCCGGCAGCTTCAGGTGCAGGGAGACCTCCGTGCGGCCGCCGACGTCGACGACGCTCAGGTTGTGGATCTCGCGCACGCTCGGAACCTCGAGCGCGGCCGCGTGGGCCCGCTCCCGGATCGCCGCCTCGTCTCCGAGCGGCTCCACGTGGACGACGACGTCGGACTCGGGCAGAGCCCTGTGCACGGCGTCCTCGACCGAGTCGGCAGCCGCGTGCCCCTGGCCGACCGCGGCGCCGGCCGAGACGCCGATCACGACGTCTGCGAAGTGGCGGCCGGCGGCCTGTCGCATCCGCAGCCGCCGCAGGTTCACAGGTGGATCGAGCGCCTCGATCGCGAGGCGGGCGGCCTCCTCGGCCTCGGCCGGCGCGCGGTCCATCAGCACGTCCACGTTCCGGCGCATGAGCCGGAACGAGGCGCCGAGGACGAGCACCGCCACGAAGAGCGCGGCGATCGAGTCCCCGTCGGCCCAGCCGGCCCGGGCCGCGAGCAGACCAAGGAGCACGGCGACGGAGCCGGCGAGATCCGACTCGAAGTGAAGCGCGTTCGACGCCAGCGCGGCGCTCTCGTAGCGTCGCGCCGCCCGCAGGGTCACGGTCGTACGCGAGATGTCGACGGCGATCACGAGCACGAGGACCGCGATCGCATACCAGGCCGGGTCGACCTCGGCCGGGCTCGCGCCGGTGAGGCGCTCCACCGCACGGAAGGCGATGAAGAGGCTCGCCAGGGCGAGGAAGGCCGCCTCGGCGAGCGCGGCGAGGTGCTCGGCCTTCCCGTGCCCGTACTGGTGCCCCGGGTCGGCGGGCCGCGCGGCGACGCCGATCGCGAAGAACGTCAGGAGCGCCGCAACGAGATCGGTGCCGGAGTGCACCGCCTCGGAGACGAGACCGAGCGAGCCGGTCGCGAGCCCCGTCCCCAGCTTCAGCGCGACGAGCGACGCGGCCGCGAGCACGGAGACGAGCGCGGTGCGGCGCTGCGGCGACATGGCCGAAGGCTAGTGCCCTGATGGGCTGGAGTCCTGTGCGGCCGGGCGGTCTAGAGGTTGCCGCGCAGGGCCTGCTCGCGCTCGATCGCCTCGAAGAGCGCCTTGAAGTTGCCGTCGCCGAAGCCGCGCGCGCCGTGGCGCTCGATCACCTCGAAGAACAGGGTCGGCCGGTCCTGCGCCGTCTTGGTGAAGATCTGCAGCAGATAGCCGTCGTCGTCGCGGTCGGCGAGGATGCGCAGCCGCTTCAGGTCGTCCCACGACTCGTCGATCTCGCCGACCCGTTGCGGCGTGATCGTCGTAGTACGACTCGGGGGTCGAGAGGAAGACCACGCCGCGCCGCTGCAGGGCCTCGACCGTCTCCACGACGTTGGTGCTCGTCATGGCGATGTGCTGCGAGCCGGGCCCGTGGTTGAACTCGAGGTACTCCTCGATCTGGCTCTTCCGCTTTCCCTCGGCTGGCTCGTTGATCGGGAACTTGATCTTCCCCTGGCCGTCCGTCATCACCTTGGACATCAGCGCCGAGTACTCGGTCGAGATGTCCTCGTCGGAGAAGTGGAGCATCTCCGTCATCCCGAAGACCCGCTCGTAGAACTCGACCCAGTAATCCATCCGGCCGAGCTCGACGTTGCCGACGATATGGTCGATCGCCACGAGCCCGACGTCCTCGACGGCTGCGGCCTCCTGCGCCACGTAGCCCGGGAGGTAGACGCCCTCGTACTGGGCGCGGTTGACGAAGGTGTGGACGACGTCGCCGTACGTCGCGATGGACGCCAGCTCGACCTTCCCCAACTCGTCCTCGACCCACCTCGGCTCCATGATCCCCCGCGCGCCGCGCTGGACGGCCTGGCGGTATGCCTCGTTGGCATCCGGGACGCGGAGCGAGATGTCCTTGACGCCGTCGCCGTGCACGTGCTGGAACTCGCCGATCTCCGAGTCGCGGCGTAGCGGGCTGGTGAGCACGAAGCGGATCTCGTTCTGCTCGAGCACGTAGCTCGCACGGTCGCGCACGCCCGTCTCCGGGCCGGCGTACGCGGTGCGCGCAAAGCCGAACGCGTGCTCGTAGAAGTACGCCGCCTGCTTCGCGTTGCCGACCCAGAGCTCGACGTGGTCCCACCCGTCGAGCGGCATGAAGTCGGTGCCGGTCACGTGCGGGAGTCTACCGCCGTCGTCGCCGGGGTTCCGGCCGCGGCGTCCGCTGCGGAGACCTCGTCGATCGTGCGGCGCAACGGCACCTCCTTCACGCCCAGCACGGCGATCACGAAGACCGCGAACGAGACGACCGCAGACGCCAGGAAGGCCGGATGGAGGGCGTCGGCGAGCCCCACGCGCAGCGATTGCGGCAGCTGGTGGATGGGGCCCGCCTCGGCGGTGTCCGCGCCCGGCGGCAGCCCGCTGTTGACGATCGCGCCGATCACGGCGACGCCGACCGTAGCGCCGATCTGCCGTGCGAACTGGCTCAGCGCCGTCGCGGAGCCGATTCGGGGCGACGGCACGGCGTTCTGGACGGAGAGGACGAACACCTGCATCATCGCGCCGATTCCGATCCCGGCGACGACCATGTTCCGCGCCGCCTCCCGGGTCGTCGTGTGGACGTCCATCCGCCAGAGCAGCAGCATCCCCGCCGTCAGGACGAGCGGCCCCAGCACCGCGTTCCAGCGGTAATGGCCCGTCCGCGACACGAGCTGGCCGGTGAGGACAGACGTCCCCACTGCAGCGAGCAGCAGCGGCGTCAGCACGACGCTGGACGACGTGGCGGACGCCCCGATCACGCCCTGGACGAAGAGCGGGACGTAGGAGATCGTCCCGAACATCGCCATCCCGACGAGGGCCATGCACGCGATGCTCGAGGCGACGATCGGGTTCCGGAGCACGTCGAAGGGCAGGATCGGCTCCGCCGCTCGGCGCTCGATCAGCGCGAAGAGCCCGAGCAGGACCGCCGCCGAGCCCAGGGCGAGCAGCACGTGCCTGCTCGTCCAGCCGTAGTCGCGGCCGGCCCAGATCAGCCCCATCAGAAAGGACGCCGTCCCCGCGGCAAGCACGCCCGCGCCGAGCCAGTCGATCGAGTGCCGCTCCGGCTGCTGCGCGCGACGCGGCATCGTCACCGAGATCACGAGCAGGGCGAGGGCGCCGATCGGCAGGTTGACGAGGAAGACCCAGCGCCACGTGGTGTTGTCGACGATGAAGCCGCCGATCGCCGGGCCGGCGATCGACGAGGCTGCGAAGACCGCTCCGATCAGGCCCTGCCAGCGGCCGCGGTCGCGCGGGGGCACGATGTTCCCGATCACGGCGAGCGAGAGCGGGAAGATTCCGCCGGCGCCGATCCCCTGGACGGCGCGGAAGATCACGAGCTGGGTCATGCTCTGGGCGAGGCCGCACAGCATCGAGCCGATCAGGAAGACGACGATCGCGAAGAGGAAGAGGTTCTTGCGGCCGCGGACGTCGCCGAGCTTCCCGTACAGCGGCACGGTGATCGTCGACGTGAGCATGTACGCCGTGAAGACCCACGCGTACTGCGTGATCCCGCCGAGGTCGGAGACGATCCGCGGCAGGGCGGTCGCGACGATGGTCTGGTCGAGCGCCGCGAGCAGCAACGTCACCATCAGCCCCGAGTAGATCGCGAGCGTCCGCCCGATCGAGAAGCGGTAGCCGAGGGGCGTGCGGGCCAGACGGGCGCGGAGGCTGATCGCGGCGTCACTCACCCGGGACGACCACCTCCCCGCGGCTCCGAGCCCGGGGCGCGAGCAGGATCCCCGCGGCGATGGCGGCGCCGCCCACGAGCTGCACGGTTGAGAGCGACTCGGAGAGCATCAGGACTGCGAAGAGTGCCGCAAGGAAGAATTGCAGGTTCGCAAACAGCGACGCCCGGCTCGCCCCGACGGCGTCGATGGCCCGGAACCAGAGCACGTTCGTGAGCACGAGCGGCCCCAGGACCGCGAAGACGAAGCCCACCCAGACGAGCTTGTCGTCCGGCCAGGGGTGGCCGATCTGCCGCGCCCCGGCGAGCGCCAGCAGCAGGGTCGTCGGGCCGAGCACCGCGTAGCTGATCCGATAGGGGCTGTACAGGCGCATGAGCAGCCCCACCCCGAGGGAGTACGCCGCCCAGGTCGCCGAGCCGACGAGCGCGAGCAGGTCGCCCTTCACGTCCGCGGACAGCCCTCCACCCTCGCCGACGGCGACGAGGACGACGCCCGCGAACGAGACGCAGGCGGCGAGGGCGAACCGGCGAGTCAGGTGCTCGATCCCCGTCGCGGCGGCGATCAGCGCGGTGAAGATCGGCAGCGTGCCGAAGATCAACGCGGTCGTGGTCGCCGTCGTGAAATGCAGCGCGTAGACGAAGCCGATCTGGTTGAAGAAGAGGAGCACGGCGCAGCCGAGCAGGAGCGGCAGGTCGGCGCGGGCGATCCGCAGCGAGCGCTCTGTGGTCAGGGTGATCGCGGCGAAGATCAGGCCGGCGACCAGGTAGCGCGAGCTCGAGTACTGGAGCGGCAGCACGCCGTGCTCGAGGATGTACTTCGTGACGGTGAAGTTGAGGGCCCAGAGGACGACCGTCGTCACGAGCATCGCGTCGGCCGCCGAGCTGTGCACGGAGCCGAGCCTACTGATGGGCCCTGCTCCGAGACGCGGTAGGCTCAGGCTCGTGTCCGGCCGCGAGCCCACGAAGCACGACGTCGACGCGCTGGTCGGGCCGGCGACGCCGCACTTCGCATACCAGCTGCGGGCACGCGTGCGGGAGCTCGTCGAGGGCCTGCCGCCGGACCACGAGGTGCGGCGCTACGCGGAAGAGCGGATGGCCCGGCTCGACAATCTCGGTCACGCCTCGTCGAAGGCGGAAGAGGGCGGGCGCGAGCCGCGCAGCCGGCCTGGCTGGGCGGAGCTGCCGAGCTCCGCGCCGGTCGACGCGCCCCTCCCACACCGCCGATGATCCCGCCGCGCCGATGATCCCGCGTCGCTGAGCGCAGATGGCCATCGCCAAGGGAACGGTCCTCGTTACGGGCGGGTCGCGCGGGATCGGCAAGGCGATTGCGCTCCGGCTCGCCCGCGACGGCGCGTCGAGGGTCGCGATCGGCTATCTGCGCAACGACTCCGCCGCGGAGGAGGCGGCCGAGGAGATCCGCGCAGCGGGCGCGGAGCCTGTGCTCGTCCGCGGCAGCGTCTCGTCGGCGCGCGTTCTCGACGAGGTGCGCGCGCTCGGCCCGCTCACGGCGCTCGTGCACAGTGCGGCAACCGGCGTCATCCGCCCCGCGCTCGAGGTCGAGGAGAAGCACTGGGACTGGACGCTGAACGCGAACGCGCGCGCGCTGCTTTCGCTCGCCCAGGCGGCCGCGCCGCAGATGGAGCGCGGCTCCTCGATCGTGGCGCTCTCGAGCCTCGGCTCGTTCCGCACCCTCGAGAACTACGTTCTCGTCGGCACGTCGAAAGCGGCGCTCGAGTCGCTCGTCCGGTACCTCGGCGTCGAGCTGGCTCCGCGGGGGATCCGGGTCAACGCCGTCTCCGGCGGGGTGGTCGAGACCGGCGCGCTCGATCACTTCCCGAACCGCGAGGAGATGCTGCGTGCGGGCCGGGAGCGGACGCCCGCCGGCCGGCTCGTCGAGCCGGACGACCTCGCCGGCGCCGTCGCGTTCCTCTGCTCGGACGACGCGGCGATGATCTGCGGCCAGACGCTGATCGTCGACGGAGGCTTCTCGTTGCCGGCGTGATCGACCGGCTGCGCGAGCTGCCCGAGCTGGAGGAGGGCGAGTCGCGCTGGGGCGGGCCGGCCTTCTTCGCGGGCGGGCGGGAGCTCGTCCACTTCCACGAGGGGATCGTGGAGGTGCGGCTCGGAAGGAAGCTGGTCCGGGAGGCACTGGAGGACGAGCGCATCTACGCCCGCGCGCGGACGAGCGACTGGATCGTCGTGCCCGAGACCGAGGTGGAGCTGGCCGTCGAGCTCGCCCGCCGGGCCGCGACGGCCTGACGGCGAGCACGAGCGCACCGGGCGCCGGCGGCTCAGCTCCCGTTGCGTCCCGGCACGAGCCGCCGCAGGACGTCGGAGGCGACGTAGCCGGCGACCTTGGGGTTCTCCTGCAGGCGGCGGAGGGAGTACTCGTACCAGCGCTCGCCGAACGGAACGTAGATCCGCAGTCGGTGCCCGTCGCGAACGAGCGCGTCGCCGAGCTCGGGCCGCACGCCGAGCAGCATCTGGAACTCGTACGTCTCGGGCGGGAGGCCGCGCTCGCGGACGAGGGCCGCCGCCCGGTCGAGCAGCCGGTCATCGTGCGTCGCGATGCCGACGTACGCGCCCTCGTCGAGCAGCGCCTCTAGCGCCGTCAGGAAGGCGGCGCGTACCGCCTCGGGCTCGCGGTACTGGATCTCCGCGGGCTCGACGTAGATCCCCTTGCAAATCCGCGCGTTGTGGATGCCGGCCACGTCGGCGATGGTGCGGCGAAGAGAGGCTTGCAGCACGGGCCCGACGTTCCCGTGGCCCTCGCTCCGGAGCTCGCGGTAAACGCGGAGCGTGTCGTCCGTGGTCGACGAGTCCTCCATGTCGATGCGCACGAAGCTGCCCCGCCGAGCCGCGTCGCGGGCGAGGGCCGCGACGTTCTCCTTCAGCAGCTCGTACGAGAGGGTCAGCCCGAGCGCCGTCGGCTTGACGCTGACGTTGGCGTCGAGGCCCTCGCGCTCGATCGCCTCGAAGACGTCGTGATAGGCCTGCGTGAAGGCGCGCGCCTCGTCGGCGCTGTGGATCTCCTCGCCGAGGACGTCGATGGTCGCGAGCTTCCCCTCGCCGTTCAGCGCCCGCACGCTGGCGACGGCGTCGTCCAGGGTCGTGCCGGCGATGTAGCGCGACGAGATTCGCTGGACGACCGAGCGCGGCATCGCAGGCAGGAGGCGGACGATCGCCTTGTCGAGGAGCGCCAAAGCGCCGGGGATTCTATGCGGCGAGGTGTCCGTTTCGACACTACCAGGGGACAGTCCCCCGTCATGCCCGAAAGGGACACCGCCCGCCGCAAACGGGGACAGTCCCCCGTCATGCCCGAAAAGGACACCGTCCGCCGCAAACGGGGACAGTCCCCCGTCATGCCCGAAAAGGACACCGCCCGCCGCAAACGGGGACAGTCCCCCGTCATGCCGGAAAGGGACATGTCCAACGGCCGCCCGGCTCGGTTCGAAGCCAGCCGCTTCGAGGCCGGCCGGTCAGGCTGATCCGAGCGGCGGCGACCGATCCCCGAGCGATCCTGGGACGCACGACCCTGGGGGCGCGCGAACGTCCGCGCTACGACTCGCGCATGAACCCCTGGCGCGCCGCGCTCACGAGCGCGACCGCCTCGGGGAACAGGACCCGCATGGCGTCGCGCAGGGCAATCGCCTGCTCGTCCGGCGTGCCCGAAACCTCGAGGCGCTTGAGCGCGGAGCCCGTCAACTCGACGGCCGTGTTCAGCGTCAGCGTGGCGAACTGCTCGCGCTGCGCCTCCTGCACGTTCTCCGCCTGCTGCTCGGCGAACTCGCGCAACCCGCGCATCAGATCCTCGGGATCGCCGCCGAAGGGGAAGTTGAAGCCGCCTTCCATCCCCCTAGCGTAGCTGTCCCTTGTAGCCCCGCTCGACGTCCTGGACGAATTCGTCGACAGTGCCGACACCGGCCTTTAGCGCGGCCGAGAACGGAGACGGCCCCGCCTCGCCGAGCGCCAGCTCGAGCTCCCGGCTCGCCGCGCCGACTCGGTCGAGGAACGCGGGGCTCGCGACCCGCGGCGGAACGCCGATCGCGAGCTCGAGCGCATGCGCCGCCTCCTCGGCCTGGTCGATCCCTGGTGGGTTCTCCGTCAGACGCAGCGCCCGCAGCTGCTGCCGCAGCTCCTCCAGCTGCCCGCCGCCTGCGCTCTCCTCGGCCAGCTCGCACATCGCCGCGATCGACGCCGCGTCGCGAACGAGCGAGCGGCTCTCGATCGGACTGCCGTCCTCGTCGAGCGCGAGCCAGGTGTGCGAGTCCCCGTTTGCGAACGCACACAGGTAGACACGCCGCCCGCCGGCCGGCTCCGCGATGACGACGCCGGCCAGCTCCTCGCCTGCGCCGCCTTGCCCGGCGGCGAGGGCCGCGATGCGATCCAACTCGGCTGCCAGCGCCACGGTGTCCATCGGGCCATCGTAGACTGGACGCCTGTGGCGTCCGCCGCCCGCACAGACGCCGGCCGTACGGGGCACGCGAAGGCGCTCTTCGCTCCACTCGGCCCGACGTACGACCGGTACGCATCGCTGCTCTCGTTCGGCCAGGATCCCCGCTGGCGGCGCTTCCTCGTCTCGGTCACCGAGGCCGGGGCCGAGGACACCGTCCTCGACGTCGCGACGGGTACGGGCGCCGTGGCGCGGGAGCTCGTCCGCCGAAAGGGGTGCGCGGTGGTCGGCGTCGACCAGAGTCCGGAGATGCTCGAGGTGGCCCGCCGCCGGATCGCCCTCACCGCGGCGACGCGGCAGGTGCGGCTCGTCGAGGCGAGCGCCGACGCGCTGCCCTTCGAGGACGGGCAATTCGACGCGCTCACGTTCACCTATCTCCTGCGCTACGTCGACGACCCGGCCGCGACGACGTCTGAGCTCGCGCGGGCCGTGAAATCGGGCGGCACGATCGCGATGCTGGAGTTCGGCCTCCCGCGCGGCGTCTGGCGGCCGCCGTGGGAGCTCTGGGTGCGCATCGGGCTGCCGGCCGCAGGGCGCCTGATCTCGCCCGGGTGGGCAGAGGTCGGCGACTTCCTGGGCGGGTCGATTCGCTCGTTCTGGCAGCGGTACTCGCCGGGCGAGCTCCTGGGCCTGTGGCGCGAGGCGGGGATCGCCGACGTACGCGCACGCCGGCTCAGTGTCGGCGGCGGAGTGGTGGTGTGGGGCAGGAAGCGGTAAGGCCGGCCTTCTATGCGCTCCGCTCGGGCGGGTGGCGGGACTACGTCACCCTGCTGCACGTGCCCTACACGCTCTGGCACCTCTCCTACGTCGTCGTCGGAGTCGCGCTCGCCCCGCAGGTGCACGTCGACCGCCTGCTCTGGGCGCTGACCGCGTTCTTCCTCGCACTCGGGATCGGGGCGCACGCGCTCGACGAGCTGCACGGCCGGCCGCTGGGGACGGAGATCCCGCGCCGGGTGCTCTGGGGGCTGGCCCTCAGCTCTGTGGCCGGCGCGATCGCGATCGGGATCGCCGGCGCCGCGGCGTGGGGCTGGTGGCTGCTCGCCTTCGTCGCGGCGGGCGGCTTCCTCGTCTTCGCCTACAACCTCGAGCTCTTCGGCGGCCGCTTCCACTCGGATCTCTGGTTCGGCCTCGCCTGGGGGGCCTTTCCGCTCCTCACGGGCTACTTCGTCGAGGCCGAGCAGCTCACCCTCGAGGCGCTGCTCGCCGCCGGGTTTGCGACCCTCCTCAGCCTGGCCCAGCGCTCGCTGTCGACCCAGGTGCGGACGGTGCGCCGGCACGTGACGGCGCTCGACGGCGAGCTGGAGATCGACGGCCGCCGCGAGCCGCTGACGAGCGTGTGGCTGCTGGCGGCCTGCGAGTCCGCGTTGCGGCTGCTCGCGGCCGCAGTCGTGCTGTTGGCCGCGGCCCTGCTGGCGTGGCGCCTACGATGACCGGATGACGATCGTCCTCGGCCTCGTCGCGCTCGTCCTCCTCTGCGCCGTCGTGGCCCTCTGGTTCCTCCTCCGCCGCACCCGTGCGCAGCTCCTCGCCTTCGACGCCCAGGTCGAGCAGGGCCGGGCTGCGCTGGCGGAGGTCGTCCAGCACGAGGTGGCCGCCCGTGAGGCCGAGCTGGAGCAGATCCTCTCGCGGACGCGGGCAGACTCCCTCTCGCAGCTCACCGAGGAGGAACGCCGTCTGGCGGAGGAGCGCCGCGCGATCGTCACGCAGCGCGAGCGCGAGGCATCCGCCGCGCTCGCCCAGGCTCTCACCCAGGCGCAGCGGCGGATCGAAGAGCGTGTGGTCGACTGGACGGACGACCTCGAACGGTCGCAGCGCTCCCTCGCGGATGAGCTGCGGAAGGTAGGCGAGCGACAGAAGAAGCTGATCGCCGAGGTGGACGCGCGCGTCGGCGCCGACTCGGAGACGCTCGCGGCCGCGAGCGAGGAGCAGCGGGCGGCGCTCCAGCGGCTGCGCGAGGAGATGGACCGCCAGGCGAAGGAGCTGATGAGCGCGACGACGAACGAGCTCGACCAGCACGCGGCCGAGCGGCGGCGGGCGCTGCACGAGGTGGCGGAGCGCCTGCGTCGCCGCGAGCGGGAGTTCCAGGAGCAGATCCAGCGCGAGGCGAACGACGCGGCCGACCGCCTGCAGCTGGGGCTCGCCGACGTCGAACGGCGCCAGGTCGAGCAGCTGGAGCGCGTCGTCGCCCGCGAGGCTTCCCGCTACTCCGAGGCGGCCGCCGCCGAGTTCGACAGTGCGATCCGAACTGCGCGCGAGGAGGCTGCGCGCCGGCTCGCACGCGAGCTGGACCTCGCCGTCGAGCGGTTCTCGCGCGAGGCCCACGGCGTCCTCGCCGAGCGAATGGCGCAGACCGGCGACCAGGCTGCCCAGCGAGTGGAGCGCCGTCTCGCCCAGCTCCGCGCCTCGGTCGACCGGCAGCGCGACGAGCTCGTCAGCTCGCTCGAGCGGCACGCAGCCGAGGCGGAGGCGGGGCTGCGAGAGCGGCTGCAGCGTGTGGCTGAGGAGGCCGAGAGCGAGCGGACCGTGCTCGACGAGCGACTCCACGAGCTGGCGCGCCGGCTCGACGAGGCGCTCGCCCGCGCCCAGGAGCGACTCGACGAACTGGACCGCGTCCGGGCCGGCGGCCATTAGATTCCTTCCACGTTCTCAACGCATGTGTGCCCAACTTTCGACGGGAGGGTTCGTCTAGGACAGAGCGAAACAGTCCCGGCTGGCAGCACGACAAGGGGCAACCCATGGCGCAGGTAGCAGAACCCACGCAGAGCGAGCGGGCCAAGGTCGAATCCTGGCGGCTCCACGTCCTCCTCGACGCTGGCTATCCCTTGTCGCTCGCGGAGAAGCTGGCGCACAGCGAGGCCGACCTCCATCAGGCCGTCGAGCTCGTCCTGCGCGGCTGCACACACGAGACCGCGGCCGAGATCCTGCTCTAGGACACGTCCCTTTCGGGCATGACCGGGGACTGTCCCCGGTCTGTTCGAAGAGGACAGTGTCCGCGGTCCGCTCGAAACGGACAGGTGCCGGGCCCCTCGGGGCGGAGCTAGCATCGCAGCGTGAGGATCGAGCCCGTTCTCTACGGCGACAAGAAGGTCTACACGGTAGGCGCCTTCAACCAGGGCGTCGCGTCCTGGCTCACCCGGCTGCCGACGGTCTGGGTGGAGGGCGAGGTGACCGAGTTGCGCCGACAGGAGCGCTGGCAGTCGGTCTTCTTCACGCTCAAGGACCCCGAGACGGGAGCCTGCCTTCCGGTGCAGATGCCCCGCGGGCAGTTCGACGGGCTGCGGCTCGAGCTCGACGACGGCGAGCGCGTGCACGTCTACGGGCGTCCCGAGCTCTTCGAGCAGCGCGGCGACTTCCGCCTCAAGGCGCTCTCGATCGAGCGCTTCGGCCTCGGCGAGCACCTCGCCGCGCTCGACCGGCTGAAGCGCAAGCTCGCAGGCGAGGGGCTCTTCGCCGCCGAGCGCAAGCGCGCCCTGCCGCGGTTCCCGCGCCGGATCGGGCTCGTGACCGGCAACGACGCGGCGGCGAAGCGGGACGTCGCTGACGGCGATCACGACCCGGTTCCCGCCCGCGCGGGTGATCGTGGCGGAGACCTACGTCCAGGGCCCGCGCGCCCCCGCCGCGGTCGTCGACGCGCTCGCAAGCCTTGTCGCCGAAGGCTGCGACGTGATCGTCGTCGCGCGAGGCGGCGGCAGCTTCGAGGACCTCCTCCCCTTCTCCGACGAGCGGCTCGTTCGGGCGGTCGCGTCGTGCCCGGTGCCGATCGTCTCGGCAGTCGGGCACGAGCAGGACACGCCGCTCTGCGACCTGGCCGCGGACGTCCGCGCGTCGACGCCGAGCGTCGCAGGGCGACTCGTCGTGCCCGATGCGGCGGAGCTCTCGGCAGCGCTCGAGCGCTCTCGCGCCGGGCTCGCGCGCGGCGCACGCCGAATGGTGGAGCGCCGTGCCGAGCGGCTCGAACACGTCCATCACCGCCTTCGCGGCGCGCCCGCACTCGCGGTCGAGCGCAAGCAGGCCCAGCTCGAGCACGCGGCCGGGCGCCTGCGCGCGCTCTCGCCGCGTGCGACACTCGTCCGCGGCTATGCGATCGTCCGCGCCGCGGATGCGGTCGTTCGGTCTCCGGACGGAGTGGCGAGCGGCGACGCGATCTCCGTCGAGGTTGCCGAGGGCAGCTTCGGAGCCACGGTTGACTGAGGAGCAGCTGACCTTCGAGCAGGCGCAGGCCGAGCTGGAGGCGATCGTGGAGCGCCTGGAACGCGGCGAGGCAGACCTCGACGAGGCGCTCGGCCTCTGGCATCGGGGCGAGGAGCTCTACCGCTTCTGCCGTGAGCGGCTCGACACCGCCCAGGGCAGAATCGAAGAGCTCACGAAGCGCGTCGCCTCGACGGAAACCGGTTAGGATCGCGCACATGTCCGCTCCGATCGAACTTCTCAAGCGGGTGCCGCTCTTCCAGGGGCTCGATCAGAGCCAGCTGGAGATGCTGTCGCGCACCATGAAGGAACGCACGTTCCGCGCAGGCCAGTCCGTCGCCACCGAGGGCCAGGGCGGCGTCGGTTTCTTCGTCGTCGAGTCGGGTGAGGGGACGATCACCGTCGGCGGCGAGGAGAAGGGGAAAGTCGGCCCGGGGGACTACTTCGGTGAGGTCGCGCTGATCGACGAGGGCGCGCGCTCGGCCACGATCGTCGCCGACAGCGACCTCAAGTGCTGGGGCATGACCCACTGGGAGTTCCGGCCGCTCGTCGAGACGAACGCGTCGATCGCCTGGCCGCTCCTGAAGATGATGGCCGAGCGGCTACGCCGCGCCGAGCACCGCTAGGCCCAGCTCCTCCCCCAGCTGCACAAGGTCCTCGGCTGCCTGATCAGGGCGGCCGCTGAGCGCCCTCGTCTCCACCCCGGGGAGCGGCTCGACGACGAGCCCGCCGAAGGCGACGCACCGGACTCCGAGCGCGCTGCACCCGCGCGCGACCGCGCCGGGCGCCTTCCCCTGGGCCGAGGTCGCGTCGACCGTGCCCTCGCCCGTCACGACCAGCTCGGCGCCGTCCGCCGCCGCACGGAAGCCGACCAGCTCGAGTACGAGCTCGGCACCCGGGACGAGCGTCCCGCCGAGCGCCGCCAACGCCGCTCCGAGCCCGCCGGCGGCGCCGGCGCCGGGCAGCGCCGCGACGGACGCCAGCTCGGGCATCGCGCCGAGGCGGCGCTCGAGCTCCGCCACCTCGTTCGGGCCGGCGCCCTTCTGCGGCCCGAAGACCCGCGCAGCCCCACGCTCGCCGAGCAGCGGGTTGCGCACGTCGCAGGCGACGACGATCGGAATCGCCTCCGGCCAACGGCCGACGACCGCACGCAGGCCCGCGCCTCCGTCCACGGTGGCGCTCCCGCCCAGACAGACGAGCAGCCGTTCCGGCCTCGCCGCGAGCGTCGCGAGCATCAGCTCGCCCAGCCCGCGGCTCGTGGCCGCCAGCGGATCGCGCTCGTCCGGCCCGACGCGTCCGAGGCCGATCGCCTCCGCCGACTCCACTACGGCGGTCCGGTCGGGGAGCAGCAGCCACCGCGCCGCGACAGGCCGCCCGAGCGGGTCGGGGACGACCGCAGTCCGCCATTCGCCGCCCTGCGCCCGGGCCAGCACCTCCGCAGTCCCCTCGCCTCCGTCCGCCACGGGGCACTCGCCGACCGACAGCCCCTCGGCGCGGCGCATCCCCGTCGCCAGGAGCGACGCGGCCTCGATCGCGGTCAGGACGCCCTTGAGGCTAGCGGGACACGCCAGCGCCCGCACGTTCCCCCCGCTGCCGCTCCTGCGGGTCCTCGAGCTCCTCCTCGAGCTCCTCCTCGGCTGCGGCGGACGGCATCCCCTTCAGCATCGCGTACGAGATCCCCTCGCGGGCCAGGAAGATCAGGCCGACGCCGATGCCGACCGAGGCCTCGATCGCCTGCAGGCCGATGCCGTAGGCGAAGCCTCGCGCGTACGCGACCCCGTACTGCACGAGCGGCAGGGCGACGGCCGCCTGGACCAGGCCCACGTTGCCGGGCCAGAGCGGAAAGATCGTCGCCACGTTCATCAGCAGCAGGACGAGGCCCGCCGCCGGCAGCGGCGCGTGAATGTGGAACGCGCGCATCGCCACCCAGACGGCCAGCAGCTGGCACAGCCAGCCGATGGTCTGGAAGACGATCGCCAGCGCGGCGGCAAGCGGCTCGCGCATGACGGCGAGCCCCTGCCGCGCCCGGTGGGCGAGCCGGCGCACGGTGCCGAGCTCGTCCAGCACAGGGCGGTGGTGTCGCCGCGCACCGGCGAGCGCGACCGCGAAGAACACGAAGCCCGCTGCGAGCACGAGTACGAGGCTCGTGATGGCCCAGTGGGGGATCTTCGCGGTGAAGAGCACCCAGACGATCAGCAGCACCGTCGGGAAGAGGTCGAACACGCGGTGCGCGAAGACCGTGCCGACCAGGGTGGGCCACGTGCCCGGCCGGTCGGGCATCTTGCGGGCGAGCACGGCGACCCGCGCCAGCTCGCCGATCCGCCCCGGCAGGACGGCGTTCGCGAAGAGGCCCACCCCGAACGCCGAGAAGACGGACCGGAAGCGCGGATGCGGCGGGGGCATCGCCTGGCGGATGACCACATCCCAAGCGATCGCCCGCGCGACGACGGAGAGGAGATTGAGCCCGATCGCGGCGTAGACCCAGCGCCAGCGCACGATCGTGAACGCATCGCGGACGAGCCGCCAGTCCGGGCCACGCCACCAGATCACGACCATCGCGCCCGCGAACGGGACTGCGACCGCCGCGATGCGCAGCCAGCGGTTGTGCGGGATGGGCAGTTTCACGCGGCCGCCTCCGTCGCTCCGCCTCCGGTCACACGCTCGTACACCGCTTCCAGTCTGCGAGAGACGTCAGGCCACGCGTAGCGCTTCGCCACCGCGCGAGAGGCCTCGCCGAGCCCGGCGCGCCGCGGCTCGTCCGCGAGCAGGGCCTCGACGGCGTCCGCGAGCGCGGCGGGGTCGTCCGGCGGAACGGTCAGCCCGGTCTCGGGCGTCATCACGTCCCGGTAGCCCGGGATGTCAGAGGCGACCACCGGCGTCGAGCAGGCAAACGCCTCGACCAGCACGAGCCCGAAGCTCTCACCGCCGAGCGCCGGCGAGACGAGGAGCTTCGCGCTCGCGAGCTCGGCGGTCCGCACCTCGTTCGTGACCACTCCGAGTACGTCGATGCCGTCGTCGCTCACGCGCAGCCGCGTCAGCGCGAGCCGCACCTGGAGGGGGTCGGCGCCCATCAGGCGCAGGCGTGCACCGGTTCGGCGGCGGATCTCCGGCCAGGCCTGGAGGAGGACGGCCAGGCCCTTGCGGCGGTCGTGGCGGCCGATGAAGGCGATCCGGTGCTCGCGGTGCCCGGCGTCGGCCTCGTCCGGCAGCCGCACGCCGTTGGGGATCACCTCGTAGTCGCCCGGGAGCCAGTGGGACGCCGTCGCGCGCGCCGGCTCGGAGACTGCGATGCGCGCGTCCAGCCGGTCCATGAGGAAGCCCCAGATCCGGACGGCGCCCGGCATCCAGCCGAGGTCACCGGACGCGTGGAACGTCGCAACGGCCGGACACTGGACGTACGAGAGCGCGGCGACGCAGAGCGCCGGCGTCATGGGCTCGTGCAGGTGCAGGACGTCGAACCGCTCGCTGCGGAGCGTCCGCCGCACTCGGCCGATGGTCGGCGGGCTGAGGACGATGTTCGGCAGCGAGCCGTTGGCCGGGACGACCACCGAGCGGCCGAGCGGGATCACCCATTCCGGCGGCCGCTCGTGGCGGCCGAGCCGCGGGTGGAGCACGCGGGTCAGGTTCCCCGGCGGATCGTGGCCGCAGAGCAGCCTCACCTCGTGACCGCGCTCCATCAGCGCCCGCGCCTGGTGCTCCGCGTGCTCGATCACGCCTCCCCAGTACGACCAGCTGAACGGCACCACGATCCCGATCTTCACGCGTGCACCTGCTCGAGGGCGCGCGCGAGGCGGGCGAGGCCGGACTCCAGCACGTCGTCGGGCACGGAGACGGAGATGCGCACATGGCCCGCCCCGCTGGGCCCGAACCCCTCGCCCGGCGCGACGGCGACGCGGTGCCCGAGCAGCAGCCGCTCGGCGGTCAGCCCGTCGGGGAGACGGAACCACGAGTAGTACGTGCCCTCGCTCCGCGCGCCTCCCAGCGTCTCGGCCACGAGGCGGCAGCGCCGCTCGTAGACGGCCGTCCGCTCGGCGACCGACTCCTGCGGGCCGGTCAGGGCCGCGATCGAGGCGCGCTGCACGGGCATGAAGATGCCCACGCGCGCGTGGTCGTTGTAGAGGTTGATCCGCTCGACGATCTCCATGTTTCCGAGCACGAACCCGACACGCCAGCCGGCCATCCCGTACGTCTTCGACATCGAGTACAGCTCGACGCCGACCTCCTTTGCCCCGGGGGTCGCGAGGAAGCTTGCCGGACGCCGCCCGTCGAAGACGAGGTCACCGTACGCGAAGTCGTTCACCACGACCCCGCCGGTGCGCTCGCCCCAGCGCACCGCGTCCTCGTATGCCCCGGCGGGCGCGGCGACGGCGCAGGGGTTGGACGGATAATTCAGGTAGGCGAGCGCGGCCTCCGGGGCGGCTTCGAAGTCCGGCGCCCAGCCCCGGTCCGGATCGAGCGGCAGCGTCCCGAGCTCCGCCCCGGCGAAGGCGACGCCGGAGGGGTAGTCGGGGTACCACGGGTCGGGCAGGAGCACGCGCTCGCCGCGCTCGGCGGTCGCGAGCGGGAGCTCCGCGAGCGCCGTCTTCGTCCCGGGTACGACGGCCACCTCCCGCTCGGGATCAAGCTCGACGCCGTAGACGTCGCGATAGCGGGCGGCGATCGCCTCCTTCAGCGCCGGGAGGCCGCGGATCGGCGCGTAGCCGTGCGCATGGGGGTCCCGCGCCGCTTCGGCGAGGCGCTCGACGACGTGGTGGGGCGGCCCGACGTCCGGATTGCCGCGACCCAGGTCGACCAGCGGCTCGCCCTCGGCCGCAGCGGCGGCTGCGACGCGGGCGAGCAGCGTCACGAAGAACTGCTGCGGGAGCCTGCCGAGACGATCGGGGCGCGGGCGCACGGCCCGATGCTACGTCCACCGCTCGGTCGCGGGCCGGAACAGGTACCCCGTCGTCTGCTGTCAGGTTCTCATCGCCTGGAGTGCACCACCGGCCGCGCGGCGCGGGGATCCTTACGCCCTCCCCGGTTCGTTTCTCTGTAGTCTGCGACCCCGGATGGCTGACAGTCGCAGGGCACTCGTCACGGGCGGAGCGGGGTTCATCGGCTCGCACCTCTGTGAGCTCCTCCTCTCGGAAGGGTGGGAGGTCTACGTCCTCGACGACCTGTCCACCGGATCGCTCCAGAATGTCGAGCACCTGACGGACCGGCCCGATTTCCACCTGGTCGTCGACTCCGTGTTGAAGCCCGCCGTGGTGAACGAGCTCGTGCACAAATGCGACCACGTCTACCACCTCGCGGCCGCCGTGGGCGTGCGCTTGATCGTCGAGCAGCCGGTGCACACGCTCGTCACGAACCTCGAGGGAACCGAGGTCGTCCTCGACCACTGCAGCCGCTTCGGGAAGCGCGTGCTCGTCGCCTCGACGTCGGAGGTCTACGGGGACCACCGCGAGGAGCTGCCGCTGTCGGAGAACGACCGGCGCATCTACGGGCCGACGACGCAGCGCCGCTGGTCGTACGCGGACTCGAAGGCGATCGACGAGTTTCTCGCGCTTGCGTACCACCAGGAGCGCGGCCTCGACTGCGTGATCGTCCGCCTCTTCAACACCGTCGGCCCGCGCCAGAGCGGCCAGTACGGCATGGTGATCCCGCGCTTCGTGCGGGGATGCCTCGAGAACGAGACGCTCGAGATCCATGGCGACGGCAATCAGACGCGCTGCTTCTGCCACGTGCAGGACACGATCCGAGGCCTCGTGTCGCTGATGAGCCGCCCCGAGACGTCGGGCGAGATCTACAACGTCGGCTCCCAGAACCGGATCTCGATCCTCGGGCTCGCAGACCGGATCCGCGAGGCGACAGGCAGCTCGTCGGAGGTCGTGCACATCCCGTACGACCAGGTCTACGGCCAGGGAATCGAGGACATGATCCATCGCATCCCCTCGATCGACAAGGTCTCGGCCGCCACCGGGTGGCGGCCGGAGCGCTCCCTGGACGACATCCTCGCGGACGTGATCGCGTACGTGCGGGCGGACGGGCAGCTCGCCCCCCGCGGCGGCTGAGGCTCAGCCGCGCAACGCCGTCCAGCGGGCGGCGACGGCCGGCGCGGCCGTGACCAGACCGAAGCGGCGCGAAGTGTGCCTCCGGTAGATCGCGACCCGCGGAATCGCGTGCTGGGACGGCCGGCCGAATCGCCCCGCGACGGCGAACGACGCTTCGTAGCCCGCCCGCACAGCTGCAGCCCGGACGCGGGCGTCGTGCTCACCGTACGGATACGCGAGCCAGCGGCACGGCCGCGCGAGCTCGTCCTCGAGTCGTTGCCTCGAGCCCCGAAGCTCGTCGTCGAGCTCCACGTCCGCGAGCCGGGTGAGGTGCGGATGCGACACCGTGTGCGACGCGACCTCATGCCCGCGCTCGACCAGTGCGCGGAGCTCGTCCCAGCGCATCGTCTCGAGCTCGTGCGGCGGCTCGTGCGCGAGCTCCCGGACCGCGAGCCGGGCGCCGTGGCGATCAGCGAGGCCCGTGCAGGCGAACACGGTCGCAAGGACGCCGCCTCGCTCCAGCAGCTCCAGGGTCGGAAGGGCATTGCGGAAGGCGTCGTCGAAGGTGACGTGGAACGCGTTCCGGCGCCGGCGAACCGCCTCGGCCGTGCCCACCGGGCGCAGACCGCGCCGCTGCAGCGCGGCGAGCTGACGCTCGATCGTCCCCGGGGCGAGCGACAGTCCGTGCTGCCACGACTCGGAGACCGCGTGGTAGCAGAGGACGAGTGTCACCGGCGCCTGTGCACGGGGCCGAGCAAGGGCTCGAACGTGTCGCGCACGAGCGGGTCGAGCTGCTGCGGCAATACACCGGAGGAGTCCGCCTGCGCGGAGAGCGCGAGCACGTAGGCGCGCCAGACGTCGACATCGTCCGGAAACTCGTCCGCACGCTCCTCCACGAGCTGTCCGAGCACGCGGATGTTCCACTCACCCGGCCGCGGCTCGAGCAGCAGCTCTGGTTCTCGCTTCGGCCTTTCCGGCTCTGGTTCCGGTTCCGGCTCCGGCTCGACGGCCGCCTCCGGGTCGGTGCGCGGAACGGGCGGCTGCGCCTCGCGCGCAGGCTCAGGCTCCGGCGCGGGCCGGGTTGGGGCCGGCGTGGCTTCCTCCGCTTGCCGCTGCGCAGGAACCGGGAGACGCGCCGGAACGAGGAGAACGAGCAACGCGAGCAGAGCGCCGATGATCGCGCCCACGGCGAGATTGCGTGTCCAGCGGGGCGAGACGTGTCCGGGCAGCACGCGGGCGTTGCCGAAGAGGCTCGCCTGCAGCCGCGGAAACCGCTGGAGCGCGAGCTGCGTGAACACGAGCCCGAGCTCATGCGCGAGCTGCGCCGCCCGTGTGTGGTCGCCGTCATCGACCGAGATCACGAGCAGTGACGTTCCCTCTGGCACGCGAACGTGGACCCTGCGCGCGAGAGCGTCCGGTGAAAGGTCTCGGACGTCGAGTGCGTCGAGCGCCGAGCGCAGCACGACCTCCGTGCCAACGAGCTCCCGTAGCGTCTTCATCGCCGCAGCGTCGCCGGCCGTCGGTTGGCGCGGCGTTCCGCCGACGACCACGGTTGCCTCGGCTCGGTACCGCGTCGGCTCCAGCACGGAGACCACGACCGCGAGCAGGAGGCAGCCTGCGAAGACGGCGAGCGCAAGCCGACGCCTCGTGACTGCCGTGTTCAGCATGCGGCGACGTTAACGGCCGAGCCAGTCGGCTGTCCGCTCGGTCGCTGTGGCTAGGCGATCGAGGCCTGCTCGGGGCGAAGGCTCGCGATCAGCCGCCGCAGCCCATCGTCGAGCGAGATCTCCGGCTCCCAACCGAGCACCTGCTTCGCCTTCGTGATGTCCGGACGCCGCTGCTGTGGGTCGTCGGTCGGCAGCGCCTCGTAGACGATCTCGCTCGACGAGCGGGCGATCTCGATCACCTTGTGCGCAAGCTCGAGGAGTGTGAACTCGCCGGGGTTGCCGATGTTGACCGGAAGGTGCTCGCCCGAGTTCGCGAGCGCGTAGAGCCCGCGGATCAGATCGTCGACGTAGCAGAAGCTCCGGGTCTGGCTCCCGTCGCCGTATACGGTCAGCGGCTCGCCGTTCAGCGCCTGGCGGACGAAGTTCGGGATCGCGCGCCCGTCATGAGGGCGCATGCGGGGCCCGTACGTGTTGAAGATGCGGACGATCGCCGTGTTCACGCCCTGCTGGCTGTGGTAGGCCATGGTCAGAGCCTCGGCGTAGCGCTTCGCCTCGTCGTAGACGCCGCGCGGCCCGATCGGGTTCACGTTTCCCCAGTAGCTCTCGCTCTGCGGATGGATCAGCGGGTCGCCGTAGACCTCCGAGGTCGACGAGATCAGAAACCGCGCACGCTTGAACTTCGCCAGCCCGAGGGCATTGTGAGTTCCGTAGGAGCCCACCTTCAGCGAATGCAGCGGCTGCCGCAGGTAGTCGATCGGGCTGGCGAGTGCCGCGAGGTGATAGACGAAGTCGACACGGTCGTCGATCTCGAGATGGAACGTCATGTCGTGATTGACGAACGTGAAGGCGTCGTCGCGGATGTGCTCGATATTCGCGAGTGACCCCGTCTCGAGATTGTCGACGCAGATCACCCGCTCATCCTTCGCGAGCAGGTAGTCGCAGAGGTGCGACCCGAGGAACCCGGCACCGCCGGTGACGACAGACGTTGGCATCGGGGAGCAGTCTAGTTGCGGATCTTGACAAAGCCGTGAAGGGTTCGGCTCGGAGCGTGCAAAGCCGACACGACATCGTTACAGAGAGGTGCGCTGTCCATGCATATACATGTTGCATGGCCATGCACTTACATGTCCTGCTCCCGGACGAGCAGTACGCGTTCCTGCGCGAGGAGTCGGCGCGCACCGGTCTCCCGATGGCGGAACTCGTTCGACGCGGCATCGAAGCGACGTACGACGTCCGCCGCCCGAAGGTCCGCGGGGTCGAGTTCCGCGTCGGGCTCTGGCGCCGCCCTGACGCGGCGGCCGCCGCGCGCTGGAACCGCGTCGTCTAGCTGCGCTCGCGCAGAACCGGGAAGAGGATCACGTCGCGGATCGCCTCACGGCCTGTGAGCACCATGGCGAGGCGGTCGATCCCGAGACCGAGCCCGGCCGTGGGCGGCATCCCGTATGAGAGCGCCTCGACATAGTCGGGGTCGCCCTGCTCGGCCTCGACGTTGCCGCCGGCTCCCTCCTCGGTCTGCATCGCGAAGCGCTCGGCCTGCTCCTCCGCGTCGTTGATCTCCGTGAACGCGTTGCCGAGCTCGATTCCTCCGACGAAGTACTCGAACCGCTCCACGAGCGAGGGGTCATCCTCCGTCGTCCGCGCGAACGGGGAGAGCTCGATCGGATAGTCGTAGAGGATCGTCGGCTGAATCAGCGCCGGCTCGACGAAGTGGCTGTGCGCGTGATCGACGAGCTGTGACCAGGTCCTGTCCTGAGACGTCTCCACACCGCGCTCCTCGAGGCGCTTCCGCAGATCGTCCGCGTCCCGCGTCCAGAGACCGTGCTGGCCGAGCGCGTCGACGAAGCGGATCCGCTCCCAGGGTGCTCTGAGGTCGACCTCGTGCCCCCGGAACGTCACGTTGGTCGTGCCGAGGACCTCCTGCGCGACGCGCTCGACGAGTTGCTCCACCCGCTCCATCGCGTCGCGGTAATCGGCGTAGGCCTCGTACCACTCGAGCATCGTGAATTCGTTCGAGTGCTTGAAGGAGATCCCCTCGTTGCGGAAGTCCTTGCCGAGCTCGTAGACGCGCTCGAGGCCGCCCACGATCAACCTCTTGAGGTAGAGCTCGGTCGCGATTCGCAGGTAGAAGTCGCGGTCGAGGTAATTCCAGTGCGTCACGAACGGCTCGGCGAAGGCTCCGCCGTACCGCGGCTGCAGGATCGGCGTCTCGACTTCGAGAAAGCCATCCTCGTCGAGCGCGCGACGGATCGCTGCGACCATCTTCGTCCTGGTCTCGAAGTCGGTGCGAGCCTCCTCATTCATCAACAGGTCGAGGTAACGGCGCCGGTAGCGCTGCTCGACGTCGGTGACGCCATGGAAGGTGTCCGGCAGCGGCGAGCGGATCCGCGAGAGCACCTCCAGCTCGTCGACGACGAGCGACGGCTCGCCGCGCCGCGCGCGGGTCGGGGAGCCCGTGACGCCGACGACGTCGCCGAGATGGACGTCGACCTCTCCGGTGCGCTCCACGGGGCACATCAGCTGAATGCGGCCGGAGCGATCGACGAGATCGAGAAACACGAGCCTTCCCATGTCCCGCCGGGCGAGCACGCGGCCGGCAAGGCGGCGCGTCGCCTCCAGCTCCTGGCCCGCCTCGAGCGGCTCGACCTCCTCACGCACGCTCGCGATCTCCACACGGTCGGGAAAACGCTTGGCGGGGGCCATGCGCGCGAGACTACAGCCTCGTCCTACACGGGCCTGCGCGTCATCGCCCACGAGACCGGGCCGCCCGCCGGAGTCTGTTCCTGGGCGTCGACGCGAAAGCCGAACCGCTCGTAGAAGGGAAGGTTCGCGGACTCGTTCGTGAGCAGGAAGATCGACGCGCTCGAGGCGTCCGCGCCGTCGAGCCCGGGCTGCATCAACATCGCGCCGAGCCCCTTTCCCTGGTGCGCCGGCGCAACCCCGATGCCGTCGAGATACCAGCTCCCGGGTGGCTGGGCCCGCTTGCGAAGCGCCCCGATCGCGCGGCCGTACGCGAAAAAACGTCGCGTCGAGCCGCGGAACCGCATCGGGAGGGAGAGCGTGGCGGCGAGGAGCGAGCCGATCGGGGCGGGCGGCCTCCCCGGCGGAATCCACCGCGCCACGCCCAGCACGTCGCCATCCGTCGTCCAGATGTCAGACGTCGACGTCTCCAGCCCCTTCAGAAAGAGCCACGTCAGCACCGCTCGGCGCTGCGCGGGCTCGGGCATGACCCAGCGCCAGGCGGGATCGTCCTGGAACGCGCTCGCCAGCACGCGAGCTGCGGCGGCGAACTCGGAGCGCTCGAGCCGTCTTACGCGGCTTTGATTTCGAGGATCTTGAACTTGAGCGATCCCCTGGGAGCGGCGACCTCGACCACTTCGCCCTTCTTGCGGCCGATGATCGCCTTGCCGACGGGCGACTCGTTCGAGAGCTTGTTCTCGGCCGGGTTCGCCTCGGCCGAGCCGACGATCTGATACTCGAACGTCTTGTTGGCCGCGACATCCCGCAGGCGGACCTTCGAGCCCACCGAGACGACGTCCTTTGCGATGTCCTTCTTCTCGATCACGCGGGCCGAGAGGAGGCGCTCCTCGAGCAGAGCGATCTTGTGCTCGAGCATCGCCTGCTCGTTCTTCGCGTCGTCGTACTCTGCGTTTTCTGCGATGTCGCCGAACTCACGGGCGACGCGAATGCGCTCGGCGACCTCGCGGCGCTTGTCGCCGCGGAGATGGTCGATCTCCTGCTTGAGCCTCTCGTACCCTTCGGGCGTGAGGATGACTTCCTTCAACTGCGGCCTCCTGACCCCACCTAAAGAAAAGCGCGGCGGCCCCCCTGGGCCGCACCGCGACGGGAAATGGTAGCTCGATACCATTGCTCTCGCAAATGTCTGTGAAACTGCGCGAAACCTGGTGGGTCCGGGACGTCGAGATTCCCTCGCGGCTCGTCCTCGCGCCGATGGCCGGTGTCAGCGTCCAGGCGTTCCGCCGCCAGGGCCGGCGGTACGGGGCGGGGCTCGTCTGCTCCGAGATGGTCAGCTGCGGCGGGCTCGAGCACCGCAACGAGCGGACGCTCGGCTACCTACGCGTCGCGACCGACGAGCATCCGCTTGCGATCCAGATCTTCGGCTCCGAGCCGTCGGTGATGGCGGAGGCAGCACGGATGGTCGAGGCGGCGGGCGCCGACCTCGTGGACGTCAACTTCGGCTGCCCCGTGCGCAAGGTGACGAAGACGGGCGCCGGGGCGACGCTCCTGGACGATCCCCCTCGGGCCTGCGCGATCGTCTCGGCGATGGCCGAGGCGGTCTCGATCCCCGTTTCCGTCAAGATGCGCCGGGGGCTCGAGAACGGCTCGCGGACCTGCCTCGACGTCGGCCCCCGTCTCGCCGACGCGGGCGCCTCCGTGCTGACGTTGCATCCGCGCTCCGCGAAGCAGATGTACACCGGCGAGGCTGACCATTCTCTGACGGCGGAGCTGGTGGAGCTCGTCGACGTGCCGGTGATCGCGTCCGGCGACGTCACCTCGCGGGCGCGGGCCCAGGCGGTGCTCGCGGCGACGGGAGCAGCCGCCGTGATGGTCGGACGCGCCGCACAGGGCAATCCGTGGATCCTGCGGGAGATCGCCGAGGGGGACGAGTCCGGGCCGTCGCGGGAGGAGGTCGCCGCCGAGCTGATCCTCTTCGTCAAGGAGACCGTACGGGAGCTGGGCGAACGCCGCGCCACGGGGTTCCTGAAGAAGTTCTACGGCTGGTACCTCGGCCGCGGGCGGTTCCCGCGCCCGTTCAAGAACGAGCTCGTCCAACTCGGGACGATCGACGAGGTGATCACCCGTCTGCTGGCGGCGGCGCCGGACGCGGCCGCGATCGTCGAGCGGCTCGAGGCCGAATTGCCGGACCCCGCGGAGGAGATCCTCCTCGACGGGATGCCGATCTCGATCTACGGCGGCGGCTGAGCCGGGCGCCGGCCCCGCCGCAGCGAGGCCGCGGCCAAGGCGGAACGGGACATGTCAAGAGACGGCATGCCAGGGGACTGTCCCCGGTTGGTCCCGGCCGGCTAGCGGTTGCGCTCCCAGACGAGGCGGAGGCCCTCGAGCGTCAGCCACGGATCGACCGTCGAGATGGCGCTCGAGTGGGGGGCGATCAGGTCGGCGAGGCCGCCGGTCGCCACCACCGGCGCCTCGGGGGCGCCCAGCTCCTCCCGGATGCGCGCGCTGATGGCGTCCACCTGGCCCGCGAAGCCGTAGACGAGGCCGGACTGGAGGCCCGCCGTCGTCGTCTTGCCGATCACGGAGGGCGGCGCCTCGAACGGCACCTTCGTCAGCCGTGCCGCTCGGGCGAACAGGGCGTCCATCGAGATCTCGATGCCGGGCGCGAGCACGCCGCCCACGTACTCGCCGTCCTGCGAGACGATGTCGAAGTTGGTCGAGGTGCCGAAATCGACCACGATGCACGGCGCGCCGTACCGCGCCTGGCCGGCGACGGCGTTCGCGATCCGGTCCGGCCCCACCTCACGCGGGTCGTCGTAGCGGATCGGCAGACCGGTCTTCACGCCCGGCCCGAGCACGAGCAGCGGCGCGTGCGCCCACCGCTCGGCAAAGAGCTCGTACTCGCGGACGAGCGTCGGCACCGTCGCCGAGAGACAGATCCCGTCGACGCTCTCCAGCTCGAAGAGCCCCGAGTAGAACACCCCCAGCTCGTCGCCCGTGCGCGACCGGTCCGACGCGAGACGCCAGTGCTCGCGCAGGTCATCCCCCTCGTAGAGGCCGAGGACCGTCTGCGTGTTCCCGACGTCGACCGCGAGCAGCACGGCGCGGAGCCTACAGCCGGGAGGAGGGCGGCCGGAGCCGCCCTCCTCCCAGGCTCATGCCGTGACCGCGTGCTCGGCCAGCGCCGGGTACGGCAGCGAGTTCGCCTTCCCGAGCGCCTCGATCATCTCGTCGACCGTCAGCAGGACGGTCGTCTCGACCCCGGCAACCGCCCCGCTCTTCGCGGCGGCGATCGAGACAGCGGCCGCGCCGATGCTGTCGCCCTCGCAGAGGACGAAGCCGTCGTGCTCGCCGAACTCGAAGAACATGTCGACGATCCGCAGCCCGGCCGCCTCGAAGAACGGCACCAGCTCCTCGCGCCGGTCGTGCGGGTCGGCGGCCATCGCCTTCCACATCTCCGGCGTGTAGCTGAAGCGGGTCAGGTAGTAGGGCATCCGGTACCTCCTCGGCCGTGACCCCGCACAGCGATGATCCTCCGGCCGGAGGCAGGGCGCAAGAGCGGCGCCTTAGATCTCGTCGTCGGCGCCGGGCAGCTCGCCGATCCGCTTCGCGAGATCCTCGGCCGTCAGGGAAGGCTCGTCGCCCTCGCCGCGCAGCTCCTCGACGGTCACGTCGCTCGAGGTGTAGACCTCGGTGCGCGGGATCATCCGGGTCGGTCGGTTCTTGTCCCAGACCCAGACGTCCTCCATCTTCAGGTGGAAGAACGGGTAGCTCGGCTGCGGGACGTACTGCAGGTCGAGCTTGTTGCAGAGGTACGTCGCGTCCTGGGTCAGGACGCAGTAGCGGAAGAGGCCGAAAACCGCGCCGTACTCCCGCTTCAGCCTGAGCTCGAGCTCCGCCTCGAACTCGTCCAGCTCGTCGATGTGCGACATCAGCCCGATTGTAGCCGCGCCAGGAGGTCTCGAACCCGCCCCTTTCCAGGGATGTTGAGGTCGGGCGCGAGCTCCGCGAGCGGCTCGAGAACGAAGCGGCGCTCGTGGAGGTGCGGATGCGGAACGGTCAGCCCCGGCTCGTCCAGCTCGTCCTCGCCGTAGGCGAGCAGGTCGAGGTCGAGCGTGCGCGGGCCCCAGCGCTCGAAGCGCACGCGGCCGAAGGAGCGCTCAGTCTCGAGCAGCCGCCGCAGCAGCACGGGTGCTCCGTCCTCCGTCGCGAGCTCGCCGACCGCGTTCAGGAACGGCGGCTGGTCGGTCAGCCCCCAGGGCTCCGTCTCACGGATCTTCGACAGCCGGCGCACCCCAAGCCGCTGCGCCGAGGCGAGGATCGCATGCTCGCGGTCGCCGAGGTTCGAGCCGAACCCGATGTACGCGAGCGTCACATCCGCAGGCTAGTGCAGGCCGGCAAGCGTTAGGGCCGCTCGACCGTGACGCCGGTCCAGTCGACCGTCATCCCGGCAGGCCTCACCCCGGGCTTGCGTACACGCACCTTCACGCGCTCGACCCCGTAACGGTCGCGGATCGCGTCGGCGACCGCCGCGGCGAGCGCCTCCAGCAGCCGAAAGCGCCTCCCGTCGGAGATCTGCCTGACCAGCTCGACGACACCCCGATAGTCGAGCGCGTACTCGATCCGGTCCGTCGGCACCTCAGGGGCGGCGATCCAGAGGTCGAAGAGGAACGTCTGCCCGCGCTCGCGCTCCTCGTCGAGGACGCCGTGATAGCCGTGCAGCTGTAGCCCGTAGATCTCGATCTCGAGGCTCATGTCAGGGCCGCTGCCACCGCGAGGGCGTCGACGTGCTCGCCCACGTCGTGGACGCGGAAGATCGAGGCGCCGCGTTCGAGCGCGACGACCGCGGCGCCGACAGAGGCCGACGCGCTCGACGTCGTCGCCTCCGGATTGCCGAGCAGCCTGCCGAGCGAGCTCTTGCGGGACAGGCCGACGAGCACGGGGCGGCCGAGCGCCGCGATCTCGTCGAGGCGGCGCACGAGCGTGACATTGTGCTGGACGGTCTTGCCGAAGCCGATCCCCGGGTCGAGGCAGACGTGCTCCTCGGGGATCCCCTGCGCGACGGCGAAGGCGAGGCGCTCCTCGAGGAATGCGGCCACCTCCGAGACGACATCCTCGTAGCGCGGGCTCTCCTGCATCGTCCGCGGCTCGCCCTGCATGTGCATGAGGCAGAGGTATGCGCCGGCCTCGGCGACGACGCCTGCCAGGTCGGGGTCCCCGCGAAGCGCCGTGACGTCGTTGACGAGCTCCGCGCCGACTTCGAGCGCCCGGTGGGCGACCGCGGCCTTCGCCGTGTCGATCGACACGGGCTCGCCCGCCAACGCCGCGAGCACCGGCTCGACGCGGCGCAGCTCCTCGTCGGCCGAGATGCCGGCCGAGCCGGGGCGGGTCGACTCGCCGCCGACGTCGACGATCCGGGCGCCGCAGCGGAGCATCCTCCGCGCGGCCTCGACCGCGACCGCGGGGTCGAGGTGAACGCCCTCGCCCGAGAACGAATCGGGTGTGACGTTGACGATCCCCATCACGCTCGGACGGGGAAACCGTGTCTCGATCGGCTCGCGCATGTCGGAGTAGGGTTCCAGGGTGAGCGCCGTCCATGCAAGCAGAGCAGGGGCCTGGCGCTTTCTCGGGTCGATGTTCGCCGACCGCCGGCGCGACGTCGCGCTCGCCGTCGCCTCCGGGCTCACGTGGCAGATCGGAGCGATCCTCGCGCCGCTCTTCGCAGCGTCGGCCATCGACGCCATGCTGGCAGGCGACCGAAACGAGGTCTACCTGTGGGCCGGGCTCGCCGCTCTGACGGGAATCGTCGAGGCGGTGGGGGGAGGGTTCCGGCACATCTTCGCGATGCGCAACCGCGCCTACTCCAGCGCGGCCGCACGCGACCGCCTGCTCGGGACGGCGCTGCGGCTCGACGCTCGCTTCCACGACCGCTTCGGGGCGGGCGAGCTGATGAGCCGCGCCTCGAACGACGCCGACCTCATGTCGCGCGCGCTCGACGCCAGCGGCCACACGTTCGGCTACGTCGTCACGGTGGTCGGCGTCTCGATCGTGCTGCTGATCCTCAACTGGCCGCTGGCGCTGCTGATCCTCGTGCCGCTGCCGTTCCTGACCTACGGGTTCTGGCGCTACTCGCGCCGCTATCTCGACCGGACGACGGCGCTGCAGGAGGAGCTCGGGAACGCTTCAGCGCTCGTCGAGGAGACGGTCACGGGCATCCGGGTCGTCAAGGGTCTCGGAGCCGGTGAGGCGCTGACGGCGCGCTTCCGCAGGACGAGCGACCGTGTGCTCGACCGCGCGCTGGACGTCGCCGCCGTCGACGCCGTCTTCCTGCCGGCGCTCGAGCTGCTGCCCATGCTGGACCTGCTGCTCGTGCTCTGGTTCGGCGGCAACCTGGTCATCGACGGGAAGCTGTCGCTGGGCGACTTCGTCGCCTTCAACGCGTACGTGGCCCTGCTCGTCTGGCCGCTGCGCGTGCTCGGCCAGCGGATCTCGACCGTCCAGAACGCCGTCGCCGCGTCGGGGCGGATCGTCGAGGTGCTGGAGCAGCAGCCGACGGTGGTCGAGCGGCCCGACCCGGTGGCGCTCCCGGCGAGCAGGTCGGCCGACGTTCGCTTCGACGAGGTCCGCTTCGGCTACGAGGGCGGCGCGCCGGTGCTGGACGGGCTGACGCTGCACATCGAGCCCGGCGCCTCGGTCGCCCTCGTCGGACGGACGGGCTCGGGCAAGAGCACCGTCGCCTCGCTCCTCGTCCGGCTGTACGACGTCGACGGCGGCGCGGTGCTGATCGACGGGCACGACGTGCGCGACCTCGCGCTCCGCGACGTGCGCGGCGCCGTCGGCCTCGTCGGCGAGGACACCTTCCTCTTCAGCGACACCGTCCGCGCAAACATCGCCTACGGCCGCCCGGATGCCGGCGAAGACGAGGTCGAGCGCGCCGCCCGGGCGGCCGGCGCCGACGAGTTCATCCTCGCCCTCCCCGAGGGCTACGACACCATTCTGGGCGAGCGCGGCTTCTCGCTCTCCGGCGGCCAGCGCCAGCGGCTCGCGATCGCACGGGCGGTGCTGGCCGACCCGGCGGTCCTCGTGCTCGACGACGCGACCTCGTCGGTCGACGCGGCCAAGGAGCACGAGATCCGCGCCGCGCTCGAGGGCGTCATGCGCGGCCGGACGACGATCGTGATCGCCCACCGCCCCGCCACGATCGCGCTGGCCGAGCGCGTCGTCGTCCTCGAGAGGGGACGCGTGGTAGAGGAGGGAACACATGCGGAGCTCGCGCGAGGCTCCGAGCGCTACCGGTCGCTGCTGGCCCTGGAGGACGGACGGTGAGGGAGCACGTCCTGCCGCTGCTCCGTCGCCACGCGGGCCTGATCGCGGGCGCCGCCTTCGCGGTGCTGCTGTCGACGTGCGTGCAGATCGCCGGGCCCTTGCTCGTCAAGTACGCGATCGACGAAGGGCTGACGAAGAAGCAGACCGGTCCGCTCGAGAAGGCGTGCCTCGCGTACCTCTGCCTCGCGCTCGCGAAGCCGCTGCTGCAGCGCTGGATCACCCTGTGGTCGGCGCGCGCGGGCGAGCGCTTCCTCGCCGACCTGCGAACCCGCACCTACGAGCGCCTGCAGGAGCTGTCGCTGCCGTTCTTCGAGGGCCAGCGCGCGGGCGTTCTCGTCTCGCGGCTGACCTCCGACGTGCAGTCCTTGACCACGTTCGTGCGCATGGTGCTGGTCGAGATCGTCGGGAACCTGCTGCTCTTCGTCGTCACGCTCGTCGTCCTCGCGGTGCTGGCGCCGAAGCTGATCCCCTTCGCGCTGATCTCCCTGCCGATCCTCGTCTTCGCCTGGTGGCGCTACCGTCACCTGTCGAAGCCCGCGTACACGCGCATCCGCGACAACGTCGCCGACACGCTCGCCGCACTGCAGGAGCGGTTCACGGGCATCCGCGTCATCCAGGGGTACCGCCGCGAGGAGAGCGCCTTCGCGGGCTACCGCAGCTCGAGCGAGGAGCAGATCGGCGCGTGGAAAGCGGCCTCATACGTCAACGTCGGCTTCTGGCCGCTGATCTCCGCGGCGCAGGCGCTGTCGCTCGCCGCGGTGCTCGTCGGCGGGGCGATGCTCTACGACCGCGGCGAGATCTCGATCGGCACGGTCGCCGCGTTCGTCCTCTATCTCACGAGCCTCTTCGAGCCGATCGCGCGGCTCGCAGAATGGTTCACCGAGCTGCGCTCCGGCCAGGCGGCGCTCACGAAGATCGTCGGCGTGCTCCAGACGCCCGTCGCCGTGCCCGAGCACGGGACTCCGAGGTCGCTGCCGGCCGACGGCGAGCACGTGGCCGAGAACGTCTCGTTCGCCTACGCGGAGGGGCGCCCGGTGCTCGAGGACGTCGACATGGCGATCCAGCCGGGCGAGCGCCTGGCCCTCGTCGGCCCGACGGGCGCTGGCAAGTCGACGTTCGCGAAGCTGCTGACGCGGAAGTACGACCCGAACGCCGGCGCGGTCGTCTTCGGCGACATCGACCTCCGCGACGCAGCGCTGACCTCGCTGCGCCAGCGGATCGTGTTCGTTCCGCAGGAGGGGCACCTCTTCTCGGGGTCGATCGCCGAGAACGTGCGGCTCGCGCGGCCGGACGCGTCCGACGCCGACGTCGAGCAGGCGCTGCGACGGATCGGCGCCCTCGAACGCTTCCAGCGCCTCCCTGACGGCCTGCAGACGGACGTGCGGACTCGCGGCGTGCGGCTCTCTGCGGGCGAGCGCCAGCTGGTCGCCCTCGCGCGCGTGATGCTCGCCGACCCGGCGGTGATCGTGCTCGACGAGGCGACATCGTCCGTCGACCCCGGAACGGAGCGAGCGGTCGAGCGGGCGCTGGCCGAGGTCTCCGAAGGGCGCACGGTGGTGACCATCGCCCACCGCCTCTCGACGGCCGCCCGCGCGGACCGCGTCGCGGTCCTCCGGGACGGCCGCCTGGTCGAGCTCGGCTCGCACGACGACCTCGTGGGCGCAAACGGCTACTACGCGCGGCTCTGGGAGTCCTGGGGCCGCACCGGCGCGGACGTCAACTAGAGCCTCTACGCGGCTTGGTGGGCGGCGACGCGCTCGTGGCGCACGGCCGTCGCGGGGACATCCCGCAGGCGGACCCTCCGCCGCGTCCACACGTCGTTCGCCACCAGGGCTCCGATCGCGATTGCCGCGCCCGTCAGCTCGAGCGCACCCGGCCGGTAGCCGCGGGCGATCTGGATGGCGAACGCCGTCACGGGAATCAGGATCCCGAAGAGCGACGCATTCTGCGGTCCGATGCGGAGCACCGCGCCGTTCCAGGCGAGCACCGCGACGACGGCCCCGAGGACGCTGATGTAGGTGAGCTGGAGCCAGATTCCCTCGATCGCGCCCGCCGACGGACGCGGCTCGAGCCCTCCGGCGACCGCGACGAGCGTCGCCGCCGCGATCGAGAGCCATCCGAGCCCGGCGGTCAGAGCCGTGTAGCGAAGGGGCGAGAGATGGCGGAACTCGGCTGCCCCGAGCGTATAGATCACGAACGAGAACGCCCCGGCGAGCACGAGGGCGTCTCCCCAGCCGACGGCGCCGGTGACGACGGCGGCCGGATCGCCGCGCCCGATCACGAGCGTTACACCGGCGAGCGCGACGGCGAGCGTCACGATCGTCGACGTGGCCGGCCGGACGCGCGACCGCGCCCAGAGGACGAGCGCGGTCAGCAGCGGCCCGAGCGTCATGATCAGCGCCGCGCTCTGCGGCTGCGCGTGCTCGAGCCCCGTGTACGCCAGCAGGTTGAATCCCGCAAAGCCGATCGTGCCGAGGACGAAGAGCCGGAGTCCGCGTCCCTCCAGCCGGAGCGCATGCCGTCCCTCGACTGCCACGAGCAGCGCGAGCAGCAGCGCGGCCGCGATCGCGTAGCGGACGGTCGTCAGTCCGAACGCGTCGACCTCCCCCAGCGCCGACTTGCCGACGACGAACTGGCCGCCCCAGACGACCGTAGTGAGCGTTGCGAGGACTACACCTGTGGCTGCTGGACGCATCGTGCTCCCTCCATGCAATACTTCGATCCTTGTCGAAGTACGAGAACGAGCAGGCTCACGGAACTATTTCGATGACCGTCGAACTCGAGGGGACATTCCTCTCCGCGCCGGAGACGGAGGCGCTGGAGCTCCACGCCGTCCTGCAGGCGCTGAGCGACCCCGTACGCCTCCAGATCGTCTCCGAGCTTGCTGACGGCAGGGAGGTCGCGTGCGGGACGTTCGCGCTGCCGGTGCGGGGCTCGACGCGCTCGCACCACCTTCGGATCCTGCGCGAGGCGGGCGTCACCCGGACGCGCGTCGTCGGGACCCGGCGCCTCGTCTCGCTGCGCCGCGACGACCTCGAGGAGCGCTTCCCCGGCGTCCTCGCCGCCGTGCTCGCCGCGGCGAACGCGTAGAAGCTCTCAGACCCGCTCGAGCCTTCGGTGGGGCCCCGGCGGCAGCTCGACCCACACGGGGTCGCCCGGGCGCACCTCGCCGCCCGCGTGCACGACCCCCATCACGCCGGCCTTCAGCATCAGGTTCCCGTCCCCGTCGCGTCCGAGCGTCGCCGCCATCAGGCCGGGCTGGATGCCGTCGAGCTGCGTGCAGGGATTGCGCAGGCCCGTCACCTCGACGACGGCCTCGGCCCCCAGCCGGAGCCTTGCTCCAACGGGGAGAGCGAGCAGGTCGAGCCCGCGCGTGGTCACGTTCTCGCCCATCCGGCCCGGCGAGACGTCGAAGCCGGCGGCCCGGAGCTCGTCGTGCAGCTCCGCGTGGATCAGGTGCACCTGCCGCAGGTTCGGCGCCGTCGGGTCGACCCGGACGCGGGAGCGATGCTTGACCGTCTCGCCTGCGTGGGCGTCGCCCGAGACGCCGAGGCCCGGCAGGAGCGTGATGCTCGGCGCGTTCGGCTTGCTCAGCGTATGGGTCGCGCTGCGGCTGACCGCCTCGACGACGCCGTGCTCGAGCCGCGCCGAGTCCTCAAGCGCTTCCGGGCTCAGACGCCTTCGGGCTCCGGCGGCGGAGGCTGCATCGCAGCGCCGCCGGGAAGCGGGAACGGCCGCGGCTTGGGCTGCGGGCGCCGCTCCTTCTCGTCCTCGGCCTCGGCCGGCTTCTCCGTCTCCTCCGGGAAGACCTCCGACTCGGAGGCGCCGGCGAGCAGCCGCTCGAACTGATCGCGGTCGATCGTCTCGCGCTCGATCAGGATCTCGGAGATCTTGTGCAGCTTGTCCATGTGCTCGCGGAGCACCTTGAGCGCCAGCTCGTGCCCCTCGTCGATCACGCGGCGGATCTCGTCGTCGATCTCGCGTGCGATCTCGTCGGAGTAGTCGGGCTCGGCGCCCATCTCGCGCCCCAGGAACGGCATGTCGTGGTTGCGGCCGAGGACACGCGGGCCGAGCTTCTCGCTCATCCCGAACCGCATCACCATCTGCTTCGCGATCGAGGTCACCCGCTCGAGGTCGTTCGACGCACCCGTCGTCACCTCGTGGAAGACCAGCTCCTCGGCGGCGCGCCCGCCGAGCGTCATGGCGATCTGCTCCATCAGCGCGGTCTTCGTCGTCAGGTAGCGGTCCTCGGTCGGGAGCGAGATCGTCAGGCCGAGCGCCTGGCCGCGCGACACGATCGTGATCTTGTGCACCGGGTCGGTGTTCTCGAGGTAGTGCCCGACGAGCGCGTGGCCCATCTCGTGGTAGGCCGTGATCTTGCGCTCCTTCTCGGAGAGCAGGCGGGCCTTCTTCTCCGGGCCGGCGATCACGCGCATGATCCCCTCCTCCAGCTCCTCCTGCTGGATCGTCTTCTTGCCCCGCCGCGCCGCGAGCAGCGCCGCCTCGTTGACGAGGTTCGAGAGGTCGGCTCCCGTGAAGCCCGGCGTGCCGGCCGCGAGCGAGTCGAGGTCGATCTCGGGCGCCAGCGGCTTGCCCTTGGAGTGCACCTCGAGGATCTTGCGGCGGCCGTTCCGGTCGGGCCGGTCGACCACGATCTGGCGGTCGAAGCGACCCGGGCGGAGCAGCGCTGGGTCGAGGATGTCGGGACGGTTCGTGGCGGCGATCAGGATGATGTTGTCCTTCATCTCGAAGCCGTCCATCTCGACGAGCAGCTGGTTCAGCGTCTGCTCGCGCTCGTCGTGGCCGCCGCCGAGACCGGCGCCGCGGTGGCGCCCGACGGCGTCGATCTCGTCCATGAAGACGATGCACGGCGACGCCTGCTTCGCCTGCTCGAAGAGGTCGCGCACGCGCGAGGCGCCGACGCCGACGAACATCTCGACGAAGTCGGAGCCGGAGATGGAGAAGAACGGCACGCCGGCCTCGCCGGCGACGGCGCGGGCGAGCAGCGTCTTCCCGGTGCCCGGCGGGCCGTACAGGAGCACGCCCTTGGGGATCCGTGCGCCCAGCGCCTGGAACTTCTTCGGGTTCTCGAGGAACTCCTTGATCTCCTGCAGCTCCTCCACGGCCTCGTCGACGCCGGCCACGTCCTTGAACCCGATCTTCGGCGAGTCCGGGGCCATCCGCTTCGCGCGCGACTTGCCGAAGGACATCACCTTCGAGCCGCCGCCCTGCACCTGGTTCATGAGGAAGATCCAGAAGCCGAACAGGAGCACGAACGGCAGCAGGCTCGTGAGGATCGACCACCAGGGAGACGAGCCGGTTCCCTTGGAGTCGAACTCGACGTTGGCCTTCTGCAGGTCCCGCTGGAAGAGGACCTGCGACTGGTCGGACGGGTAATTCACCTTGACCTTCGTCCCGTCCTTCAGCTCGGCGTTGATCTGCCGCTTCGACGGGACGAAGACTGCGCTCGTGACGTCGCCGCGGTCGACCGCCTGGATCAGCTGCGAATAGGTGGTCTTCTTCTCGTTCTTGGAGCGCGGGATCAGCGTCTGGCTGGCCAGCCACACGAGCAGGACGATCACGATGAGGGGGAAGAGCGCGCTGCGGAAGAAGCGATTCACAGGAATTTCTGAGTCGAGGGTAGCACCAGGTATTCGTTCGACAGGGGTTCGTGGACTTCGGTCAGGCCCCTTCCGGGATCAAATCCTCGTGCAGGACGCCGACGTAGGGCAGATTGCGGTACCGCTGGGCGAAATCCAGGCCGTAGCCGATCACGAACCTGTTCGGGATCTCGAAGCCCGTGTACCGGACGGGGACGTCGATCTCGCGCCGCGCGGGCTTCGTCAGCAGGGCGCAGACCTCCAGGCTCGCGGGCTCGCGCGACTCGAGATTCCGAATCAGATACGAGAGCGTCAGGCCGGAGTCGATGATGTCCTCGACGACGAGCACGTGCCGGCCCTCGATGTTGATGTCGAGGTCCTTGAGGATCCGCACGACCCCCGAGGAATCCGTGGAGGCGCCGTAGGAGGAGATGGCCATGAAGTCGATCTCGCACGGCACGGTCAGGTGCCGCATCAGGTCGGAGAGGAAGAACACCGCGCCCTTGAGGACGCCGAGCAGGAGCAGGTCTCGGCCCATGTAGTCCCGGGAGATCTCCTGGCCGAGCTCGGCGACGCGCGCCTTCAGGCTGTCCGCGTCGATCAGGATCTCGCCGACTGCGCCTTCGAGCTCAGTCTGCGACACGCTCTGCCTTCACACCGTCCGCCGGCACGATCCCCGGGACGGCCACGACCTCGTCGCCGCGGACGACCAGAGGCCACGCCTCGCGGTCCGAACGGGGGATCTTCGCGTCGACGAACACGTCCTGGATCTTCTTCGCGCGGCCCGCGAGCCGGTCGCCCGGGCGCCACCCCCTAACGATAAGGCCTGGGAGGCGAGATTCGATACGCCACTCTCCCCAGCGGACCTCGCCCTCGAGCCGGACCGGCGCCCGCTCGAGCCACAGCCGGTCGTGCTCCCGTACGGCGGTGACGCCTTTGCCGAGGTCGACGCGCCGCGAGCCCGGCGGGGCTGCGAGCAGCTCCGCCAGGCCGGCGGGCAGCGTCTCCCGCTCGTCGAGCGCGCGGAGGAGGTTCTCGTCCGCGGCGGGGTGGAGCTGCCGCAGGAGCGGCAGGATCTGCGCGCGGATCAGGCCGCGTTTCGTGTCCGGGTTGCTCGCGTCGATCCGGAACGGCAGGCCCTCGGCGCGGCAGTAGGCCTCGGTCTCCTCCCGCCAGACGGTCAGGAGCGGGCGAACGACGCCGTCGTCGCGGCGGGGACGGATCCCCGTCGGGCGGCCGCTGGCGGCAAGCCGGTAGAGGATCGTCTCGACCTGGTCGGAGGCCGTGTGCCCTGTCGCCCTCAGCCGGCCGGCCGCGGCGGCGTAGCGGAGGTCGCGCAGCTCGGACTCCGTCGCGCCGCCGGGCGCCTCCACGACCTCGGCGCCGAAGTGCTCGCGGCAGAACCGCGCGTCCTCGTCCGACTCGTCGCCGCGCAGGCGGTGGTTCACGTGCAGCGCGTCGACCCGGTAGCCCAGCCCTGTCAGGACGTGCCAGAGACAGGTCGAGTCGGCGCCGCCGGAGACGAAGGAGGTGACGGCGCCGGCGGGCTCGATCAGCCGGTGCCGTCGGATGTGCGCCTCGACCCGGGCGCGAAGGGCGGCGGTGTCCACCGCGCAATTGTCGCTCAGAGGATCAGAGGAGCGGCGAGATCTCGCAGCCGGCGCGCGTCAGACCTGGGCGGGCCTCGTCGAGCTCGCTGTGCGCGAAGTTCGCGAGGCTGTAGGCGCGGTACATGTGCGAGGCCGCGTCGCCGCCCTTCTCACGGGCTCGGATCGCACGGCCGTACTCGGTGAACATGCCGTGTACGAGCACGCGGGCCCGCTTGAGCGAGTAGTCACGGGGCGACGTGCGATCCACCGCGAGCGCCGCGTCCCGGGTGGCGAGGATCACGTCGACGGGGGCACCCTCGCCGTTGACGTAGCTCTGCCCCATCAGCTGCACGGTCTCGACGTTGCTCGCCGCGACGCGCAGGAAGTGGCGATCGGTCGCCGAGCAGGTGTGAATTCCGTGAGCGGGCTCTGCCCGGCCCGCCGCCGCGACAGCGACGCCGACCAGCAGGAGCCCGGCCGCAGTGACTCCGAACCGCCGCATCACGGCGTGTATCGGCCTCGCGCGGGGTTTCGCCGCTCACTCGATCGGGTTACTCGATCGAGTGAGACCCGGGCACACGCTCGTCAGAGCCGGACAACTCGAGCGGCGACGGCCCCGGCCGGCGCCAGTGCCGGCCGGCGTAGGCCGCGAGCTCGACGGCTGCCCAGCGCGCGAGCCAGGCGAGCAGCGCAAGCTTGAGCAGGCGGCTCAGCGCCACGCGGGCTCCTCGAGCCAGCCGTCGAGCAGGTCGATCGAAGCCGTCAGCTCGTCCCGGGCGAGGCGGAACGGCTCGGCAGGCGGGACGCCGTCGAGGCGCTGCCGTGGGGGGTGACCCTCCGCGGCGAGGAGGACGTAGCGGATCACGAGCCCGTGCGCGACCACGGCGACCGTCGGCTCCGGCCGGGCGAGCACGCGCCGGTAGGCGGCCACGTAGCGCGTGATCGCGGCGACGCGGCTCTCGCCGCCCCCCGGAGCGTCGTCGACCGGGCCCGCGCTCCAGGCCCACTCGCGGTAGCTCTCGTAGGTCTGTCCCTCCCAGCGGCCGAAGGCGATCTCGTCGAAGCCCGCGTCCTCGGCACCCGGAACCCCGGGCCAGGCCGCGACGGCCGTCTCTCGGGCGCGCTGGAACGAGCTCGTGACCACGACGTCGGGCTTCGCCAGCTCCCCGAGGCGGCGCGCCTGCTCACGCCCCTGGGCGGTCAGTCCGCACGAGACCGCGGGGTCGCCGTTCAACGTCGCGGTCACGTTCAGCTCGCTCTCGGCGTGCCTGAGCAGGATCGCCTCCTCCACTAGAAGAGGAGGCTCCGATACGAGATCGTGCGTCGCATCCCGATCGCCTCGTAGACGCGGAGGGCCGGTGCGTTCTCCGGGCGGGCGAACAGGCACACCGTCGGCGTCGAGGAGAGCAGCAGCCGGCACAGGTCGCGCATCCCGCGCTGCGCGTAGCCGTTGCCGCGCACCTGGGGGTCGACCCAGACCTGCTGGATCTGCACCGCCGAGGACGTCCAGGCGGACGCCTCGGCCTTGAAGAGAATCGTCCCGTTCTCGACCCAGAGCCACGAGCGGCCCTCCTCGATCTGCGCCCGTGTGCGCCAGCGGAAGCCGTCCGGATCGCGCCGGAGAGGATCGATGCCGATCTCCTCCAGGTGGGTGCGGGCGGCGGCCGGGACGAGCAGGTCGAGATCGTCGAGAGTCGCCTCGCGCAGGCGCGTGTCGCCCGGCTCGGGTTTCTCGTCCAGCCGGAACACCGGCTGGCCCGGGCGGTCTTCGCGCGGTGCCGGGAAGGAGTCCAGGATGTCGGCCCAGAGCTCCGTCACGGCGTGCTCCTCGCCGATGATCATCCGCGCGCGGCCGTCGCGCGCCGCCTCGGCGAATGCACCGCATCCGCGCCCGGACGGGACGAGGTTGGCGCCCACGTGGCACAGAGCGACGAGCCTGCTGCCGTCCGGGCCGCCCGTCCTCTCGACGAGGCCGGTGAAGCGGCCCATCCCGCGGCGCGCCACATCCTCGAGGAAGACGCGCTCGACGGGCTCCTCGGCGCAGAAGGCGAGGATCTGCTCGATCCCGGGATCGACGAGGCGCGGCATGCGCAAATCCTGCCGGTTTCGGGCGAGACCCGGGCCTGCCCTTTTTGACATGCCCGGGGACGGCATGACAGGGGACTGTCCCCGGCGGCGCCTTTCGCTCGCCTCGCGCGGCCGTCTCGCTCGCTGTCGCCACCGCAGGGGACAGTCCCCTGACAGGTCCGCTGCGGACCTGTCCACGGCTCGACTAGGGTCTCCGCCATGCCGATTCACGTTCGCGCCGAGCCGGGCGACTACGCCGAGGCCGTGCTCCTCCCAGGCGACCCGCTCCGCGCCAAGTACATCGCCGAGACCTTCCTCGAGAACGTCGAGGAGAAGAACGCCGAGCGCGGGCTGCTCGGCTTCACCGGCGCCTGGAAGGGCAAGCCGGTCTCCGTGCAAGGCACCGGCATGGGCTGCCCCGGGGCGACCATCGTCTTCGAGGAGCTGGTCCAGCTCGGGTGCCGGAAGCTGCTGCGCGTCGGCACGTGCGGCGGCCTCCAGCCACACCACCAGCTCGGCGACCTGATCGTCGCGATCTCGGCTGTCCCGGCCGACGCGACGGCGATGCACCTCGTCGCCAACGAGCCGCACTGCCCGACCGCCTCGTGGAGCCTGATCCACGGCTCCGTGCACGTCGCCAAGGAGGCCGGACAGGAGATGCACGTCGGCCCGATCGTCTCGAGCGACCTGTTCTACAATCCGGACGAGGGCCAGTACGAGCGCTGGTCGAAGCGCGGCGTCCTGGCCGTCGAGATGGAGGCCGCGGCCCTCTTCACCGTCGGCGCGCTCCGCGGCATCGAGACCGGCTGCTTGCTCACCGTCAGCGACATCGTCGTCGAGGGCGAGTTCAAGCGGATCTCCGACGAGGAGCTGCGTGCGTCCGTCGACCGGATGACGCGCGTGGCGCTCGACACCGTCACAGCTCACCACTAGCCGTGAACACGGTCTTCCTCGTCAACCCCGCATCCGGGAATGGGGCGACCGGCAAGCGCTGGCCCGAGCTCGCTCATCGCGCAGCGAGCCTCGGCCTCGCGGGCGAGGCGCTCTTCTCGGAGCGCCCCGGCCACCTGATCGAACTGGCCGGCCGGGCGGCTGACGAGGGCGCCGACCTGCTCGTCGCCGTAGGCGGCGACGGGACGTTGAACGAGGTCGTGAACGGCGTCCTCCGGTCCAAGGAGCGGCCGGAGTTGGCCACGATCCCGCTCGGCACCGGCATGGACTTCGTCCGCACGCACGGAATCCCGAGCTCCTTCGACGACGCGGTTCGGACGGCCGCGAACGGCACTGCGAGGGAGATCGACGCCGGCCGCGTCAGCTACCGCGCCTGGGACGGCACCGAGCAAGAGCGCTTCTACGCCAACGTCGGCTCCGTCGGCATGAGCGGGGCCGTCGCCCAGCGCGCAAACGGGATGTCGAAAGCGCTCGGAGGCAAGGTGACCTTCTTCGTCGCGCTCACGCAGGTGTTCCTCCGCTGGAAGAACACCGAGGTCACGGTGGAGCTCGAGAACGGAGAGATCCACACGGGCCGCATGCACGACGTGATCGTCGCGAACGGCCAATGGCACGGAGGCGCGATGTGGCTCGCGCCCGAGGCACGCCCCGACGACGGGCTCTTCGACATCGTCCTGATCGGCGACGTCAACAAGATGGACTTCATCACCACGGCGCCGAAGCTCTACAAGGGCAAGCACCTCGCCCACCCGAAGGTCGACCTGCTCCGGTCCGCCCGCGTCCGAGTCGACGCCATCGAGCACCTTCCGATCGAGCTCGACGGCGAGCAGGTGGGAACGACTCCCGTGACGTTCGAGATCGTCCCGCTGGCGCTGCGCGTGCGCGTCCCGGCCTAGGCCGTCTCCTTCGCCGCCGTCTCCTTTGTCGCCGTCTCGTTCGCCGCCGTCTCCTTCGTCGCCGTCTCCTTCGCCGCCGTCTCCTTCGCCGAGGCGGACGAGGCCGACGACTCGTCCGACGAAGACTCGCGGGACGACGACGTCTTCGAACCGGAGCGCTTCGCCGTCGACTTCGACTTCGACGCCGACTCCAGCTTCGCGACTCGCCGCTCGAGCCGAGCGACCTTCTTCTCGACCTCAGCGAGACCGCGCAGGCGCCTCTGCATCTCGTCGAGACGCTTGGTGACGCCGGTGGTCGCCTCCATGACCCGGTGCGCCCCGGGTGTGCCGGCCAGCTTCGTGAGGGCGTCCTCACCGGCGTCTGCGAGCTTCTCGATCAAGTTCTTCTGAGCCATCTGTCCCTTTCTCTCGCGGACCTATTCTCTAGCGGACCCGGGTGACCGTCGTCGGGATGCGAGGAGTCTCGCTTGTTCGACGGTCGACAGCCGGAGCCTGCCACGATCGATCCGGCTTGCGTGCCTCGGCCACACGTCCTCGCCCGCTCGAGAACGGGCCTGCGAGCGGTCGCCGCGGGGACGAGCTCACCCCGCCGGGGACAGTCCCCGGTCATGCCGGAAACGGCCATGCCGGGCGACCCGTCCCGGACGCGGCGTACCCTGGCCTCGTGGTCGTCGCACACCTCGATCTGGATGCCTTCTACGCCGCCGTGGAGGAGCTCGAGCACCCGGAGCTCCGCGACCGGCCGCTCATCGTCGGCGGGGAGCCGCAGGGCCGCGGCGTCGTCGCCACCGCCAACTACGCCGCCCGTCGGTTCGGCATCCACTCGGCGATGAGCTGCGCCGAGGCGCTCCGACGCTGCCCGCACGCGGTCTTCGTCCGTCCCCGCCACTCCCTCTACCACGAGTACTCCGACGACGTCTGGAGCACGGTGCGGGAGGTCGTGCCGAGGCTCGAGCGCACCGGCCTCGACGAGGGGTACCTCGACCTCGGGACGATCGCGCGCAACTTCACCGAGGCCGCCGCCCTCGCCGAGGCAGTCCAGGCGGCGGTGCTGACGCGGACGCACCTGACGTGCTCGCTGGGCGTCGCGACGTCCAAGGTGGTCGCCAAGGTGGCGAGCGACCGCCGCAAGCCCGCCGGGCTGACGATCGTGCGGCCCGGGCGGGAGGCCGCCTTCCTGGCACCGTTCGACATCCGTCTGCTGCCGGGTGTCGGGCCGCGCTCCGCGGAGCGGTTGCGCGCCGCCGGCATCGAGACGATCGGGGTCCTCGCCTCGCTCACGGACGAGAGCCTGCGCGCGACCCTGCCGGGGAAGGTCGGGCGCCTGCTCCGCGACCGCGCGAACGGCGTCGACCCGCGCGGGCTCGACACGGTCGTCGAGCGGATCTCGATCTCGCACGAGGAGACCTTCGCCCGCGACGTCGGCGACGCGGAGCGGCTGCACGACGAGCTGCAACGCATGGCGGACCGGCTGGGCGAGCACCTCTCGCGGAAGCGGCAGACCGCGCGGACGGTCACGACGAAGCTCCGCTACCCCGACTTCTCGATCCGGACGCGTTCCGCGACGCTGCCCGTCGGAACCGACGACGCGGTGCGGATCGGCGAGCTGGCGTGCCGGCTGCTCGACCGTGCGCTCGCTGAGCGGCCGGGCCCGCTCCGGCTCGTCGGAGTCGGGGTCTCCGGGCTCGAGGACCATCTGCAGCTGACGCTCGTCGCCGACGTCTGAAATTCGTTACAAGATCTTGACCCTTTTGTGTCTACCGTCCGCAGTGAGGCGGCGTACCTTTCGAGGTATGCAGCTCCACCACCGTCACGAGAAGGTCACGACTCGCGTGATCGTCCAGCGCGCCGGGATCCCCTACGAGCTTGCGCGGACCGTGTGCAGCACCTGCGGCCGAGTGCTCGAGGAGCGCCCGCTGCACCGCGCCGCCGCCTAGGAGAACGCGGAGCTCACGGAAGCGAGCACCTCACCCGCCGCGCCGTCGACGGTGAGGGTCGCGAGCCGGTCGTACGGCGTCGAGCCACGATTCACGATCGCCAGGCGGCCGCCGGCGGCCAGCGTCTCGTCGGGCAGCGAAGCGACCGGATGCACCTCTAGGGAGGAGCCGACGACGAGCAGCAGTGACGCCTCTCGGGCCAGCTCGACCGACCGCTGGATCGCCGCCGCCGGGAGGAGCTCGCCGAACATGACGACGTCCGGCTTCAGCACCGCGCCGCAGCGTCGGCAGCGCGGCGTCGGCAAGAGCTCGACCACCCGGTCGAAGCCCTCGACGTGGCCGCAGTCGAGGCAGCTCGACGTCCGCAGCGACCCGTGCACCTCGACCACGTCCCGCGACCCCGCCCGCTCGTGCAGCCGGTCGACGTTCTGGGTCACGACGGCCTCGACCCAGCCGAGCCGCTCGAGCCGCGCGAGCGCGAGATGCGCGGCGTTCGGCTCCGCCGCCTGCAGCACGCCGAGCCGCCGCGCGTAGAAGTCCCAGACCTTGGCCGGGTCGCGGCGGAACGCCTCGATCGACGCGTACTCCATCGGGTCGTACCGCGACCAGATGCCGTCGCGGGAGCGGAAGTCCGGAATCCCCGACTCGGTCGAGACGCCTGCGCCCGTGAGCACGACGCACGGCTGGTTGTCCCGGATCAGCTGGGCGAGCGACTCGGCGGACATGCGCCCAAGTATCCTCGCCCGCCATGGAGGGCTACACGTTCTCGACCGACGTCCGCGTTCGCTTCGCCGAGACGGACGCGCAGGGGATCGCCCACAACGCGAACTACCTCGTCTGGTTCGAGCTCGCGCGCGTCGAGTACCTGGAGCGCTATGCGGGCGGCTACTCGAAGCTGCGGGACGAGGGGATCGAGGCGCTCGTGCTCGAGACGCACGTCCGCTATCTGCAACCCGCCCGCTTCGACGATCGGCTCCGGGTGCATGCGCGGTGCCGCGACGTGAAGGGCGCCCGCTTCCGTTACGAGTACGTGATCGAACGGAGCGGCGTGCCGATCGCGGACGGCTGGACCGGCCACGCCACCGTCCACCGGGAGACCTTCCGACCGACGCGCATCCCGGAGTGGCTGATCGAGGCGATCGGGCAGGCCGAGGCTAGTGCCGAGGCTCGGGAACCGTCGACGACGTAGCCGGGGGCGCGGCACCGTCCGTGGCGGGGGTGTCTCTCGGGGCCTCGGTCTTGGGCGGCGGCTCGAGCTCCTTCTTCGGAGGCTTCTTCGTCCCCACCCGGACGAGCTTCGGCTCGGCGACGTAGGACGAGTACCACGTCGTGTCGTAGAGGAGCTTCCCGCTCGGCGCGTAAACGGTCCGGTGCACACTCGTGGCGCGCGCCGGCTCGCCGTAGTCGTCGACCTCGGTCTTGCCGACCGCAAGGCTCGGATCCTCCGTCCGCTGGATCGGCGGCGCGGAGACCACGCGGAGCGGCGCCGTCTCCGTCTCGACGCGGCGATGCTGCGGCGCCCCGTAGAGGCTGACTGTCAGCGCGGACGTGCCGACGAACGTCCGCAGCAGGAGCCACCTGGGGGTGTCGTTGCGGAACCGCAGATCCGTGTCGGGGTAGTTGACCGTCGCGTCGCGGCCGAGCGGGTAGTGGCTGATGTAGAGCGCGTGGTTGGTACGCGTCTCGATCGGGAGCCCGGCCTCGAACGCGGCGTTGAAGACCGTCGTCGAGACCTGGCAGACGCCGCCGCCGAGGCCCGTCTGCAGCTCCCCGTTGATGATCACGGGCGCCTCGACGAAGCCCTTCTCGGCGGTTCGCTCACCGGTCGCCGCGTTGAACGAGAACGTCGCGCCCGGAGCGATCAGATGATCGTCGACAAGCTGGGCGACGAGCCGCACGTTGTGCAGGCGGTTGGGCTCGCCGCCGTAGATCGTCGTGTACGTGCCGACGAGGCCGGTGATGCCCATCGCCCGCGCGTCGGCGGTGGACCGCTTCGGCGCAGCGGTGGCGACCACGAGCCGGGCCAGGCGCTCGCCAGGCGTTGTCGCGGCGGCGAGAATCGCGGCCGCCGTCGCCTGGGCGTCGATTCCGACGCCGGGCTTCGCCGGGACGACCCTGACGATGTTCCCCGAGACGGCGAAGCCCGCGTCCACCGGGCCGTGACCGACCCGCTCGGCAAGCTTCGGGAACCAGCGCTCGGCACCGGCCCCGCCGATCCGGAGGCTTGTGCGGCCGCCGGACGGCAGCTCGAGGATCTCGGCCATCCGCCAGCGCGGGATGCGCCACGCGGTCTGCTGGTACACGAGGCGGACCGGGGCGGAGATGGCTCGTTCGGCGTCGATTCGTGCGCCGCGGAGGTCGGAGGCCAAGACTGTCGGCGAGTCCTCGCGGACGGGCAGCGCGACCGTTCGGCCGCGTTCGAACGACGCCAGAGAGCGGACGATCGTGTCACTCGCCGCGGCGCGGTCCAGCACGAGTCCGGTCTGCCCAGGCACGGTGGCGATCCTGAGACCCTTGCGTGCGAGCGACGCCTGCCGGTGGGGGCGGTCGATCGCGGCCTTCAGCTGGCCGAGCTCGTACTGAAGTGCCGCCTCGTACACGCGGACGGGCGGTTGCAGGTCGGCCGGGAAGAAGCGGACGCGCAGCCGCCTGAACCCGCGCAGGGGGCCGAATCCCTCGCCCTGACGCTGCGCCGCGCGGACCGCGGCGGCCCAGTCGACCTCCACACCAAGGCGCTCGGGGGTGATCGCGAAGCGGTCGCCGCCGGCGGTGAAGACGACAGGCACCTTCGCGACCTCGGCCGACCGCTGTTCCAGGAGCCGGCGAGCCGCAGTCGTTGACATGCCGCCGACGTCGATCCCCGCGATGTTCGTCCCCTCGGCCAGCCGTGCAGAGGAGCCTGCGAACGAGAGGCCGACGATCAGCGAGGCACAGCCGAGGACGACGACGAGTGCGACCGTCCTGTGCAGCGTCGGCGAGGCAAGACGCGAGCGGCGCCGGCGATATCGGGCAGGACGGGCTGACGCACGCGCGCTCAAGCGGGCAGTGTAGCGGCCCTTTCTAGCGCCCTGTGAAGCGCGGCTTCTCGCCTGCGAAGAACGCGGCGACCCCTGCCTGTGCATCGCTCGAGAGGAGTGTCTCCCGGAATCCGTCGCGCTCGGCGCCGTATCCGTCTAGGCCACCGGCCGCGCGGACGGCGCGTTTGATCGCCCTCAACGCGATCGGCGCCTGGCGCGCGAGGCTCGTCGCGAAGTCGAGAGCGCGCTGCTCCAGCTCGCCCTCGTCGACGGCGAAATGCACGAGGCCTTCGCGTTCCGCCTCGTCCGCGCCGACCTGAAGTCCCTTCATCAGGTACGAGGTGGCCTTGCCCGGGCCCAGCAGCCGCGTCAACCGCTGCGTCCCGCCCGCGCCGGGGATCAGCCCCAGACGCACCTCGGGCTGGCCGATCAGCCCGTGATTCCTCGCCATGAAGCGGAAATCGCAGGCGAGTGCCAGCTCGCAGCCGCCGCCCAGCGCGTGACCGTTGATGGCGGCCACCGTGGGCTGGGGAAGCTCGGCGAACGCGGTGAACACGTGCTGCACCTCGACGGCGCGTTCTGCATCTTGGGGCGAGATGTCCTGGAAGCCGGCAATGTCGGCACCGGCCATGAAGACGCCCTCGACCGCACTGCGCAGGACCACCGCGCACACGTCCTCGGTTGCGGCGGCAAGCTCGTCGACGGCGGCCGCGATGCCGCGGACGACCGACTCGTCGATCGCATTCATGGGCGGGCGGTTCAGCTCGACCACCGCCACACCGTCGTCCCCGCGGACGATGCTGACGACGTCAGATGCCACGGCGGAGGTACATCGCGATCACATGACGCTGGATCTCGGAGGTGCCCTCGACGATCTGGAAGACCTTCGCGTCGCGCATCCACTTCTCGACGGGATGGTCGCGCATGATCCCGGCGCCGCCGAGGATCTGCACCGCGTCGGTTGTCACATCCATGGCCGTGTCGGCGGCGAACGCCTTGGCATAGGAGCCGAGCAGGCCGGCGTCCTCGCCGCGATCGACCGCCTCACAGGCGCGCCAGATCAGGAGACGCGCAGCCTCGATCCTCATCGCAGCGTCGGCGAGCTTGAACGAGACGCCCTGCTTCGAGAGGAGCGGCTTGCCGAACGCGTGTCGCTCCCGCGCGTACGCGGTCGCGTACTCGAAGGCGGCTCGAGCGACGCCGAGTGCGCCTGCGGCCACCTGCGGGCGCGAGACCTGGAAGAAGTCCATCGCGATCTCGAAGCCGAGGCCCTCGGGGCCGAGGAGCCGGTCGGCGGGCACGCGTGCGTCTTGGAGGAGGATCGTGCCCGTGTACGAGGCGCGGAGCCCGAGCTTGTCCTCCTTGCGCCCGGCCGAGACGCCGGGGTCGCCTCGCTCGACCAGGAAGGCGGTGATCGCGTCGTCCAGCTTTGCGAAGACGATCGTCAGCTCGGCGACGCCGCCGTTCGTCACGTAGACCTTCTCGCCGTTCAGGACGTACTCGTCTCCCTCACGGCGTGCCGTCGTCTCGAGCGCCGAGACGTCCGAGCCCGCCCCCGGCTCGGTGAAGGCAATCGCTGCGAGGAACGCGTCGGCGGAGGCGATCCGGGGGAGCCAGGCGTCCTTCTGCGCCTCCGTTCCGTACGCGAGCAGCGGCCGGACGGGGAACATGGTCGCCTGGATCGTCGCGGCGAGACCGGCGCAGCCCCAGGACAGCTCCTCGGCGATCAGCGCCGCGGTCACCGCGTCGACGCCGCCGCCGCCGTACTCGGCGGGAACGGCATATGAGGTCAGGCCGAGCTGCGCCGCACTGGCGAGAAGCCCGTCGGGAAACTCGCCCGACACGTCGCACGCGGCAGCGAGCGGGCGAAGCTCGCGCCCGGCGAACGCGTGCGCCAGGGCGCGCAGCTCCTCTTGCTCCGGCCTGAGCCGAAACGAAATACCCTGCTCTTGGCCGGTTTTTACACTCATCTACGCCGTCCGGAAAGGCCATGGCCGGGGACTGTCCCCGGCGGCTGCCCAGAAGGACACGTCCGCCGGTCGCAACCGTCCGAACGGGCCGTGACCGGGGACTGTCCCCGGTGGCTGCCCAGAAGGACACGTCCGCCGGTCCAACCGTCCGAGCGGGCCGTGACCGGGGACTGTCCCCGGTGGATGCCCAAAACGACGTGTCCGCGAACCCGCACAGCCCGTCAGAAGACGAAGAGCTCGACGCCGCCGGAGACGTTCAGCTCGACGCCCGTGATGTACGCCGCGAGTTCGGAGCAGAGGAACGCGATCGCGTTCGCGATGTCCTGCGGCTCACCAGGTCGCTTGAAGACCGTCCGTGCGGCGATCCGCTCGTTCATCGTCTGATTGGCCAGGTTGAAGGCCTCCGTGCCGATGATCCCGGGCACGATCGCGTTGCACGTGATCGCGTATCGCCCGCCTTCCATGGCAAGCGTCTTCGTCAGCCCGAGTATCCCCGCCTTCGTCGTCGAGTACGAAGCCTGACCAAAGCCGCCCAGCGTGCCCGCGACCGATGCCATGTTCACGATCCGCCCCCAGCCACGCTCCTTCATGTGCGGCCAGACCGCCTGGGCGCAGTTGAACGCGCCGGTCAGGTTCACGCGCAGGTCGCGCTCCCAGAGATCGAGCCGCTGGTCGTGAATCTGCCCCACGTGGTCGAGCGTGCCCGCGTTGTTGACGAGGATGTCCACCGAGCCGAACTCCTCGACCGTCCGGGCCACGACGGCGTCGACCTGCTCCCGGTCGGTGACGTCGCACCTGATCGCAGCAGCACGCCGCCCCATCGCCCGGATCTCCGCTGCGGTGGCCTCCGAGAAGACGAGCCCCTGCGTTCGCGCGACCGTCGCAAGGACGCCGTAGCTGTCGGTCTCCTCCGACTCTGCAGCCGACTCGACGAGCAGATCCGCGATCACGACGTCGGCGCCCGCCCGCGCCAGCGTCAACGCATCCGCACGCCCGAGTCCGCGCGAGCCGCCGGTGACGAGTGCCACACGTCCGGTGAGGTCGATCTCGATGCTCACTCGCTGCTCACGGGGCGACCCTACGCTAGTCCGCTCGGGGGAGGAAGATCTCCTTCGCGATCACGAGGCGCTGGATCTGCGAGGTGCCCTCGTAGATCTGGAAGAGCTTCGCGTCGCGCATCAGCTTCTCGACCGGGTACTCCTTCATATAGCCGTAGCCGCCGAACACCTGAACTGCGTCGGTCGTCACCTTCATCGCCGTGTCGGCCGCGAACCGCTTGGCGAATGACGAGTAGAGCGTCGCTCGCTGGCCCTGGTCCAACATCCACGCCGCCTGCCACGTCAGCAGGCGCGCGGCCTCGATCTCCGTTGCCATGTCGGCGATCATGAAGCTGACGCCCTGGTGCATCGCGATCGGCATGTCGAACGTGACGCGCTGCTTCGCATACTCGACCGACAGCTCGTATGCCGCCTGCGCGACGCCCACGGCGCCCACCGCAGTGCCGGGTCGGGTGAAGTCGAGCGTCTGCATCGCGATCTTGAAGCCCTGCCCCTCCTCGCCAAGACGATTCGCGGGCGGGACGACGACGTCCTGGAGCGCGAAGGCGGAGGTGTCCGTCGCCCGCTGGCCCATCTTGTCGAGATGCGTCTCGATCGTGACGCCGGGCGTGTCCATCGGAACGATGAAGGCCGAGATGCCGCGGTGCCCCTTGGTGGGATCCGTCTTCGCGAAGACGACCGTCCAGGCGGCGTAGCCGGCATTGGTGATGAACGTCTTCGAACCGTTGAGGACGTACTCGTCCCCGCGGCGCTCCGCCGTTGTCTTCAGCTTGGCGACGTCCGAGCCGGCCTCCGGCTCGGAGAGGCCGAACGAACAGAGGATGGGTTCCTCGAGAAGTGGCGGCAGCCAGGTCGCCTTTTGCTCGTCGCTGCCCGCGATGATCACCGGGCCCGCGCCGAGGCCGTTGGCGCCGAGGGACGTGCCGATGCCCGAGCAGCCCCAGTTCAGCTCCTCGCCGACGAGCATCCCGTCGAAGGCGCCCAGCCCGAGGCCGCCGTACTCCTCCGGGATGTGCAGATTCATCAGCCCAAGCCCGTGCGCCTTGACGACGACGTCCGCCGGGTGGGTCATGTTCACGTCGTACTCGGCCGCCTTGGGGCGGATCTCCTTCTCCGCAAACTCGCGCGCGAGAGCGCGGAGCTCCCGCTGCTCATTTGTCAGGGCGAACGAGATGCCGCCCTCGACGCTCTGCTCGATCGCAGTCATACGTCTTCGCTCCTGGCTTGATTGACTCGTCAGTCAATGGCATCGTACGTGCCCTCAACCCCGCTCGCAAGCGTCGTTCTCGGTCCCCAGGCGGGACCTGGACAGTCGGCGCTCTCGTTATCACTTGCCAGATCGAGAGCGTCGCCGTCGGCGGCGCCCTGGTCTCCCTCTCCGTCGGCATCGTCTACCAGTCCGACTCGCCGAGCGGCCACTTCCAGCTCTGGTGGACCGATCCGATCCACCTGAAGGCGTGGCTCGCGACATTTGCGCGCTCGGCGCCTGCATTCAGGTGTTCCTGGCCGCCCGGATCTTCGGCAAGCTGCCGTGGCCACGGCGAGCCTGGGTGCCGCCTGCCCACCGCTGGATCGGCAGGTTGACGTTCCTGCTGACGCTGCCGGTCGCCTACCACTGCATCTTCAAGCTGGGGTTCCACATCGACCGCGTGCTCGTGCATTCGCTGCTCGGGTGTGCGTTCTTCCGGGCGTATTTCGCCAAGGTCACGATCGTCCGGCTACACAACTTCCCCGCTGGGTGCTCCCGACCGCGGGGGGCTCCTGTTCGCGGTGCTGATCGGACTCTGGTACACGCTACTGGCTCTTCACGACCGTGGACGCGAACTGGTAGCGGCCTCCCTGTTCCTTTCCGGCCTGAACGGGGACTGTCCCCGGCCAGGCGGTGCGAGAGCGACGATAGGCTGCCGCTCGTGGGCAAGGTGTTCGACGGCGTCGACGCGAAGCTTGCGGCTTGGATACGTGCGCAGCCGCTCTTCTTCGTCGCCACCGCTCCCAGCCGGGGGAGGATCAATCTGAGCCCGAAAGGGCCGATCGACACGCTGTGGGTCGTCGACGCGCACACCATCGAGTACGACGACCACGTCGGCAGCGGCGCCGAGACGATCGCGCATCTCCGCGAGAACGGGCGCATCGTCGTGATGCTCTGCGCCTTCCAGGGGCCGCCGCGCATCGTCCGTCTCCACGGGCGCGGCGAGGTGATCGCGAGCGAGGATCCCGGCGACGGTGTCCGCGGGGTCATCCGCGTCAACGTCGAGCGGGTCTCGGACTCGTGCGGATACGGCGTGCCACTGATGGAGTACGCCGGCGAGCGACCGCAGCGCGGGCTCTGGCTCGACCGACAGGGGGAGCAAGGCGTGCGGGACTACGTACGAGAGCGCAACGCAGCCTCGATCGACGGGCTGCCGGCGCTCGACCCGGCCTAGACAGTCCCGCCTAGACAGTCCCGCGTAGACGGCGATCGACCGTGCGTGCGCCGGTACCGTCGGCTGCCCAACCGGGTCCAGGCGCTCCGGGAGGTAGACGGTGAAGAAGCTGCCGGCGCCGGGCGCGCTCTCGACCGAGACCGCACCGCCGCTCTGAGCGACGATGCCGTAGACCGTCGAAAGCCCGAGGCCGGTGCCCTCGCCGGCCGCCTTCGTGGTGAAGAACGGCTCGAAGACCCGCGCCTGGGTGTCCGAATCCATCCCGACCCCGGTGTCACTGACCGACACGTGGCAATGGCGCCCGCACGCCGATCGCATCGGCCTTCCCGGCATCGACGTTCGCGACCCCGCCGAGATCGACAGCTCGCCGCCGTCCGGCATCGCGTCGCGTGCGTTCAGCGCCAGGTTGAGAACGACCTGGTCGAGCTGCCCGGGATCGGCGAGCACGGTCAACGGCCAGGATTGGGCATCGACTCGCAGCGCAATGTTCTCCCGGATCAGACGGCGCAGCACCGGCTCGATGCCGGCGACGACGTCATTGAGATCGACGAGCTGCGGCTGGAGCACCTGCTTCCGGCTGAACCCGAGCAGCTGCCGCGTCAGCGCCGTCGCGCGGCCCGCGGCCTTCTGGATTTCGGTCACGCGCCGCCGCCGAGCATGGCCCTCTTCGAGCTCACGGAGGAGCAGCTCGCTGTAGCCGCCGATCGCGAGGAGGACGTTGTTGAAGTCGTGTGCGACCCCGCCGGCGAGACTCCCGACCGCCTCCATCTTCTGCGAGTGGCGCAGTTGGTTCTCGAGCTGCTTGCGTCCCGTGATGTCCTCGGTGATGCTGCCGCCGAAGACGGGGCGGCCGTCGCCGTCGTGGGCGAGCGACACGCGCACGTCTGCCCAGAGCACCTGGCCGTCACGCCGGAGGTAGCGCTTCTCGAGCCGGTAGGAGTCGAGCTCTCCGCGCAGCAGCATCTCGAGCTGTGCGACGTCCCCTTCGACGTCATCCGGATGCGTCAGCTCCGCGTGGTGCATGTGGGACAGCTCCGCGCCGGAATAGCCGAGCATCTCCTGGAACGCATGGTTCGTCTCCAGCATCCGGCCGTCGGCGCCGATCGAGATGCCGAGTGTCGCCGAGTCGAACACGGCGTGGAACCGCTGTGCGATCCGGTTCCGCTCGCTGCGCGCGCGCCGGACTTGAAGTCGTCCGTGAACGACCGCGAGGCAGGCGAACGCTGCTCCGGCGCATGCCACGGCGAGAAGCATCGCGTTGGCTATCGGCAAGACTCAGCTTGATCTGTAGGGCGCGAGCGGCGACTCGGTAGGCTCTCGCGCGATGGACTTCACGCTCAGCGACGAGCAGCGGCTGATCCAGGACACGGTCCGGGCGTTCGTGGACGAGCGCGTCCTCCCGGTCGCGGTCGAGAACGACATCGCCCACCGGCTCGACATGAGCCTGATCGAGGGCATGGCGGAGCTCGGGATCCTCGGGATCGTGATTCCCGAGGAGTACGGCGGGTCCGGCCTCGACTTCGTCTCGGAGGCGCTGGCGTGCGAGGAGATCGAGCGCGGCGAGGCCGCGTTCCGAACGTTGATCTCCGTGCACGTGGGGCTCAATTCGCTTTCGCTTCTCCGGTACGGGACCGAGGAGCAGAAGCAACGCTGGCTGACGCCGCAGGCGCGCGGCGAGAAGCTTGCGTGCTTCGGACTGACCGAGCCGGGGGCCGGCTCGGACGTGGCCTCGATGCGCTCGTCTGCGCGGCGCGAGGGCGACGTCTACGTGCTGAACGGCCAGAAGAACTGGATCTCGTACGCGTCGGTCGCCGACCATGCGCTGGTCTTTGCGAAGACGGATTCCGAGGCGGGGCACAAGGGCATCTCCGCCTTCGTGGTCGAGAAGGGGATGCAGGGATTCACGACGGCGGACACCGAGCACAAGCTCGGGATCTGGGCCGGCTCGACCGGGGAGCTCTTCTTCGAGAATGTCGAAGTGCCGGCTGAGAACCTCCTCGGCGAGGAGGGGCAGGGCTTCGAGATCGCCATGCACTCGCTCGACCAGGGTCGCTTCACCGTCGCCGCAGGTGCCTGCGGCGTCGTCCGAGCGTGCCTCGAGCGCTCGACGGAGTACGCCCGGGAACGGCAGACCTTCGGGCAGCCGATCGGCAAGTACCAGTTCGTCCAGGACATGATCGCCACGATGGTGCTGGGTTACGAGACGTCCAAGCTCCTCGTCATGCAGGCGGCGTGGATGAAGAACGAGGGCAAGCGCAACACGCGGGAGACGTCGCTCGCCAAATGGCACGCCACCGAGTCCGCCTTCGAGGCGGCGCACCTCGCGATTCAGGTGTTCGGTTCGTACGGATACTCCGCCGAGTACGGGATCGAGCGGTACTTCAGGAACGCGCGGGCGCCCGTCATCTACGAGGGGACGACGCAGATCCACAAGATGATGCAGGCGGAGCACGCCCTGGGGTACCGGCGGCTGAACGGCCGCGGCGGCGACGTCTCGCCGTTGTGCTCGTGGGCCCCTGCGCTCTCGCCCGTCCACGCGGGCGCCTGAGTCGCGGCGGGGCGAGCCGCTCCACGGCCAGTGCTCGCCGAAGTCGCAGAGCCCCGCACGCGCGGCATTCTGGAGCACGTAGGTCGTGGCGGCCGCGAGGTGTTCGTCGTCGCGGATGAGCTTGGCACGGAAGCGGTCGCCGTAGAGGTGCCCGTCGCGGCCGTGGCGCTCGTTGAAGGCCTGGGCGTACGTTCCGTTCAGCCGCTGCATCCCGTTCGAGAGCCGGTGGAGCCACGTCTCGACGATCAGATGGAAGTGGTTGTCGAGCAGGATCCAGGCGATGCAGTCCCACCGGCAGCGGCGCATTGTCCGGCGGGCGAGGCAGGCCCAGTAGTCGCGATCGAAGTCGTCGCGGACGATGTTCTGGCGCGCGACGCCGCGGGTCGTGACGTGGTAGACGCCGAAGGCGGGGAGCGCCGAACGGGGCAACCGGGGCATAGGGCGACGGTAGCCGGACGGCGCCCCGGCAGGCGGCATTGCGGATCGATTGTCTCACTTTCGTTTGCCTGGACATGGCCAAAGCGATCGTGACGGGGGACTGTCCCCGGTCCGGCCGCGAACGGCCATGGCCTCGCCGGCCCCGCCCATTATCGACATGACCGGGGACTGTCCCAGGTGGGTCGCCCGGCCGCCCGGCAACCGCCTCAGCGACAGCCGCCTACGGCTCTCCGTCCCAGTAGTCGAGGCTCGGCGTACGCCGCAGCATGTAGTGCGTGCCGCCCACCCAGATGCCGATCTTGTCGCTGTCGGGATACTCCGCGACGCCGAACGGCCGCTCGCTCGAGAGCATCGCCACCCGCCCGGGGCCCCGGACGTTGTGCGCGCCCTCCGGCCCCTCCCTGAAGCAGATCACGTCGCCCGGCTCGAGCACCTGCTCACCCTCGGGCGTCCGGAGCGTCGGAGAGCCCTCCAACACGATCACCCACTCCTCGCAGCCCCACTCGAAGTGGTACGCGCAGATCCACTCGCCCTCCTCTAGGACGTACACCGTCATCCCGAGCATGCTTCCGTCGACGAGCGGCCCGATCCGCGCCTCGCGGCGGCAGTAGCCCTCGCGCTCGTCCGGGTCGAACTCCAACTCGACGTCGAAGACGTTCGCCGGCCCGCTCACTCGCCCTCCCAGTAGTCGACCGCATCCCCACGCCTGAAGTTGAGCCGGTCTTCGTCCGCCGCCGGCCGCGTGCCGAGCTTGTCGCTGTCCGGGTAGACCGCAACCGAAGGCGGCCCGCCGTGCGAAAGGAACAACACCCGCCCCGGCCCTCTGATCGCGTGTGCTCCCTCGGGCCCGCTCGGGAACGCCACGACATCGCCCGCGCGCAACTCGCGCTCGCCGGACGGAGTCCGTACGACTGGCGTCCCCGAGACAACGAGCAGCCACTCCTCGATCCCGTGATGGAAGTGGTACGGGAAGGACGTCTCGCCTTCGCCGAGCTCGTAGAGACTGCCGCCGATCTTCTCCGCGCCGACCTGCTCGGAGACGCTTGCGCGCGCGAACGCGTACCGGCCCTCCCCGCGCTCGACCTTGCCTTGCATGAGATTGAATCGCTGCATGGCCTCTAGTATCGCCGCGTGGCCGTCCTCCTTGTACTCGCATTGATGTCGCACCCGCCGAAGCTGCTCGTCCCCGGACAGTCGCTCGGCGGCATCCGGCTCGGCGACACTCCCGCCCGCGTGACGCAGCTCTGGGGCACGCGGCACGGCGTCTGCCGCAACTGCGCGAGTCGTACGTGGTTCTTCAACGAGCGCCGGTTCGAGCCACGCGGCCTCGGCGTCACCTTTCGCCGCGGGAGGGTCGTCGCGGTCTACACGCTCTGGAGCCCGGAGGGCTGGGCGACGAGCAAGGGCCTTGCGACCGGCGACCTCTCCGCGACCATGACGGCGACCTACGGAGCACTGGCCCGCGTTCCCTGCTCCGGCTACGACACCTACCTGCTTGGAAGAGCGACCAGGATCTACGTCCAGGACGACCGCGTCTGGGGCTTCGGGCTCATGCGGCGGAAGGAGCCACAGTGTCGCGAGGCTCGTGCTTGATCAGCGACGCGACGAGCGGGATCGCGAGCAGGATCGGCAGTGCGCAGAGCGGCCACAGCAGCTGATAGCCGTCCGTCGCGGGGAGATAGCGGGAGAAGATGTCGATGGCGCCGCCGACCACGATGGGGCCGATGATCAGCCCGAATCCCTTCGTCCAGGTCGCGAGACCGGAGATGGCGCCGCGATGCTCCTCGGGCATCAGCTTGAAGAGGAGCCCCCAGGCCAGCGTCATCACCGTGCCGCCCGCGATGGCCACCGGGAAGATGACGATGTAGTACCAGTCGTGCCACTGCGTCGCGAGCCCGCCGCCGAGCAGCCCGAACCCGTAGAGGAACGAGGCCGCCCAGATCACTCGCGCGAGCCCGTAGCGGTCGCCGAGCCTTCCGGCGCCGATCGCAGCGACCACGTAGCCGGCCGCGACGGTCGCCAGGACGAGCGAGCTTGTTTTCAGCGGCTCGTTCAGGCCCCGCGTGATGTAGAGGACGACGAACGTGCGCGCCGCCGCGAACGTCGCCTCCCAGGCGGCGTTCGCGATCAGGAAACGCCGCACCAGAGGTTCGCCGCGGAGGATGTGCCAGCTGCGGGCCAGATAACTGCGCACGCCCTCGAACTGGCGCCGCGTGCCGTGGACGTCCTCCCGCACGAGCACGATCACGGCCCCGCAGGCCAGGGTCGTCACGAAGGCTGCGACCAGGAAGGGGAACGCCTTCCAGACGTGGAAGAGGAAGCCGCCGCCGACGAGCGCGAGCCCCAGCGCGAGCCCGCGCATGATGTGCTGCACGCCCTGGGATCGACCGTAGACGGATTCGGGCAGCAGATCCGGGTAGAGGCCGCGGTAGGGCGGCTCGTAGACGTAGTAGGCGAAGAAGAACGCCAGCACGATCAGCGCCGTCGTCCAGAGGCTCGGCATGAACGGCATCAACGCGAGGCAGAAGCCCATCGGCCCGAGCGCGGCGAGCATAAACGGGCGGCGCCGGCCCATCGGCGTGTAGAAGGTGTCCGACCACGGCCCGATCACGAGCGGCAGGGTCAGCGCGAAGATCCCCTCAGCGCCCAGCACGAGCGCGATCAGCGTCTTGGACTCCGTGAAGCCGCCGAGCAGCGGCGGGAGGTAGGCGGCAGTGGTCGTGATCGAGAACGCGAGTCCGAACGCGCCGAGCGAGAGGCGCCAGATCGGCGCACCCTCCCGCTGAGGCGACGGCACGAGTCTGAGCGGGCTCTGGTGCACGATCAGACGCTCGCCGGCGTGCGGGGGGCGAGACCGCCGGCGACGATCGTCCGCACGGTCTTCTCGGCCCGCGCGACGTCGTCGGCCTCACCGCGGAGGGTGCCCATCGCCCAGCCGGTGAGGATCTCCTCGATCGCACCGTAGACGACCCAGCTCGCCTGCTCGGCGCCGACGTCCCCGCGGAACGCGCCGCTCGCCTGCCCTTCCTCGACGATCCCGCGGAGCACGTCGAACGCGGCCTGCAGCTCGCCGACCCGCGACTCGAGCCGTGGGCCGCGGCCGACCTCGCGTACGAGCACGCGCACGGCGTCGGGCTCGCGCCGCCACGTGCGCAGCATGATCGCGATCACGAGCTCGAGCTTCTCCTCGGGCGGCGCAGAGCCACGCTCGACCTCGCGCAGGGCGCCGACGAAGCGTCCCCAGCTCTCCGCGATGACCGTGTCGAGGACCTCGTCCTTCGAGCCAAAGTAGTGATAGAGGAGTCCGTGCGAGACGCCGGCCTCTGTCGCGATGTCGCCCACGCGGCAGGCGTGGAAGCCCTTGCGCGCGAAGACGCGGACGGCGGCGTCGAGGATCGCGCGGCGCCGTTCCTCCGGTGCCATTGACCGATCAGTCAAAGCCCGGCCGAGTGTAATGAGAGAATCCCGGCCGGTGCAACCGCTCGGGGGTCTCCTCGTCGTCGATCTGACTCGTCAGCTTCCGGGCGCGTACGCCGGGCGCGAGCTGCTGCGGCTGGGCGCGCGGGTCGTCAGGCTGGAGTCGCCGGAGGGCGATCCGATGCGGCTCGCCGTGCCGGCGGCAGAGACGGCGCTGAACGAGGGCAAGGAGTCGGTGGTCTGGGACGCGAAGGCCGGCGACCCGTTGGGACCCGCTCTCGTCGCGCGTGCGAACATCGTCCTCGAGGGCTTCCGGCCGGGCGTGGCGGAGCGGCTCGGCGTCGGCCCGGCGACAGCCTCGGCCGAGGCGGTCTACTGCTCGATCACCGGTTTCGGCCACGGCCCGCGCGCGGGTCAGGTCGGTCACGACCTCAACTACATGGGTTACGCCGGCGCGCTGGCGGACACGGCGCCCGCCGTGCCGCCGGTGCAGGCAGCGGACCTTGCGGCGGGTGCGCTGCAGGCGGTGACCGAGATCCTCGCCGCCCTGCTCGAGCGCGAGCGCACGGGACGGGGTGCGAGGCTCGTCGTCTCGATGACCGACGGCGCGCACCGACTCGTCTCGCACCGCCTCGGCGGCGAGCCAGTGCCGCGGCTGCTGACGGGAGGCGCGGCGTGCTACCGCATCTACGGGACGGCCGACGGGCGCTGGCTGACGGTGTCCGCGCTCGAGCCGAAGTTCTGGCGGCGGCTCTGCCAGCTCGTGGGTCGCGAGGACCTCGTCGGCCGCGCATTCGAGCCGGACCTGCCCGAGCTGCGAGAGACGTTCGCGTCCCGGACGCTCGCGGACTGGCTTGCGACGTTCGAGGGCGAGGACGTGGCCGCGGGCCCCGTCCTGACCCTCGCGGAAGCCGCGGCCGAGCTCGGCCCACTTGTTCAAAACGGGCCTGTTCAAACCGGGCCTGTTCAAACCGGGCCTGTCCAAAACCGGCATGACCGGGGACTGTCCCCGGTCGGCGACTCGCTGCCGGGAGCGCCGGCTCTCGGCGAGCACACGGAGGCATGGCGCTCGGAGCTTGGGCTCTAGCGATCGCGTTCGCAACCGCGAGCGGGGTCTTCGTGGACGGCCACCGGGTCGCCCGCGGGCACAGCCCTGCGTGGAGCCCGGACGGGCGGCGGATCGCATTCGTCCAACGAGGCGATCTCTGGATCATGGACGTCGATGGCTCGCATCGCAGCGCACTCGTCCCGCGCGCCTACCAGCCCGCCTGGGCGCCTGACGGACGGCACCTCGCCTTCGTCCGCGACGGCGCCGTCTGGACGATCCGTTCCGACCGGGTGAATGAGCGGCGTCTGGCCAGGGGCAAGGATCCGGACTGGTCGCGAGACGGCGAGCGGATCGCGTTCGAACGGGACGGCGAGCTCTACAGCGTCCTCTGGTACGGCGGCCGCCCACGCGATCACGGGCCTGGCACGGACCCGGCTTGGGGACCGAACGGCCGCCTGGCCAACGCATCAGACGGCCAGCTCGCCGTCGACGGAGCCCCCGTGACGGCGTTGCAAGCGCCTGCCGCGGCCCCGGCGTGGTCGCCCGGCGGCGTCCGCATCGCCTTCGTCACCGACGACACGCTGTGGACGTCGGCGCCCGACGGCAGCGCGCTGCGCAAGTTGGCGCCTGGCTACCAGCCCAGCTGGCGCCCGCCCGTCTCCGGGGAGCTGCTCCCGGATCTCGACCAGCGCCCGCCGAGCGGGCTCGTGATGGGGGGCGGACCGGGACGGTGGCTCCTCGGATTCACCTCGTCGGTCGACAACGTCGGCCTTGGGCCGATGCAGCTCGAGGGCTTCCGCTCCTCGGGCGCCGCACGCATGCAGGTGCGCCAGCGCGTCTTTCTCGAGAGCGGCGGCGCGCGCGTCTATCGCGACGCGGGCAAACTCCGCTACACGCGCTCGGCGCCGCACTTCCACTGGCACTACATGCGCTTCGTCAGCTTCGAGCTACGTAGCCTCGACGGGAGGCTGCTCGTCCGCGACCGGAAGACCGGCTTCTGCCTCGCCGATCACTACGGCACAGCGCCCGGCGTCCGGCGCGGCGCCGCTCTCTACCTGTCGAGCTGCGGACAATTCGAGCCACGCGCGACCTCCGTCCTGCAGGGGACTTCGGTCGGCTACACGGACCGCTATCCCGGCTTCTTCCACGGCCAGAACGTCGCGATCACAGGTGTCCCCTCCGGGGACTACGTGCTCGTGCACCGCGCGAACCCGAACATGTTGTTGCACGAGCTGCGCTACGAGAACGACGCCGCCTCGGTGCGCATTCGCCTCAGCTGGCTGGCCGGTCGTCCTTCGGTTCAGGTGCTGAGGACATGTCCGGCGACGGACCGCTGCTGAGCGCCTCGGAGAGGCGACCGAGCGCACCCGAGAACTCACTCGGAATGATCCACATCTTGTTCGCGTCGCCCTGCGCGATCTGCGGCAGCATCTGCAGGTACTGGTAGGCGAGCAGCTTCGGGTCGGCGTCGCCCTCGTGGATGGCTGCGAAGACAGTCTCGATCGCCTTCGCCTGACCCTGGGCGCGAAGCACCTGCGCCTGGCTGTCTCCTTCCGCCTTGAGGATCGCGGCCTGCTTCTCGCCCTCGGCCGTCAGGATCTGCGACTGCTTCACTCCCTCGGCGTTGAGGATCGCCGCGCGGCGGTCCCGCTCGGCGCGCATCTGCTTCTCCATCGAGTCCTTGATCGAGGCGGGTGGGTCGACGGCCTTCAGCTCGACGCGGTTGACGCGGATGCCCCATTTGCCGGTCGCCTCGTCGAGGACGCCGCGGAGCTGGCCGTTGACCTGGTCGCGGGACGTGAGCGTCTCCTCCAGCGCGAGTCCGCCGATCACGTTGCGGAGGGTCGTGGTCGTGAGCTGCTCGATCGCCTGGATGTAGTTCGCGATCTCGTACGTCGCGGCGCGGGGATCGGTGACCTGGTAGTAGATGACCGTGTCGATGTTGACGACGAGGTTGTCCTCCGTGATCACCGGCTGTGGCGCGAAGGAGACGACCTGCTCACGCAGGTCGATCGTGTCCCGAATGCGGTCGACAAACGGGACGACGATGGTCAGCCCCGGCGTCAGCGTCCGGCTGTAGCGCCCGAGCCGCTCGACGACGCCGGCGCGCGCCTGCGGGATGATTCGGATCGTGCGCGCGATCGTGACGAGCACGAAGACCGCGACGACTATCAGGACGATCAGGGCTGCCACAGTGCCTCCTATTCGTAGACGAGCGCGGTCGCGCCCTCGATCTTCGCCACCTCGACCCGAGCCCCCGGCTCGAGCACCTGCTCGTCGAAGAAGGCGCGGGCCGACCACTCCTCCCCGCCCAGCTTCACGCGCCCGCCGTTGACGTCCACCCGCTCGAGGACGAGCGCCTTCTCGCCGACGAGCGCGGCCGTGCCGGTTCGGAGCTCCGGCGGCAGCCGCAGGTGCGCCCGCGCAATCGGCCGAAGCACCGCGACGGACGCAACGGCGCCGAGCACGAAGACGAGCAGCTGGGCCACGGCCCCGAGCCCGAGCGCTGCGGCCACGGCCGCCGCCACCGCGGCCAGCGCCACCGGCCCGAGAAAGAACATCCCCGGAGTGAGCAGTTCGCCGACCGCGAGCGACACGGCGACGATCGCCCAGATCACCCACGCGGCCATCTCGCCAGGATCCTAGTGCCTCACCGGCCAAAACAGACATGACTGGGGACTGTCCCCGGTCCATCCAAAAGGACGCCCTGCGGCCGAGCCGCGCTCGGTACCGCCACGTCCATCCGAGCCACGACAGGGACTGGCTCCCGTGTCCCGACCCGCCACGTCCTCCCGAGACACGACGGGGGACTGTCCCCGGTCCGATCCGAAAAAGACACCCTCAGCCAACGAGCCCGAGCGCCGCCGGCAGCGCCAGCAAGGTCGGGATCCGCTCGCCCACTTCCGGGTAGCGGCCCTCGCGATCCACGAGCACGGCGCGCATGCCGACGGCCCGAGCGCCCTCGACGTCGTCCTCGACCGTATCGCCCACCATGGCCGCCGCGTCTGCCTCGACCCCCAGCCGCTCGAGCATCGCACGGAAGATCGTCCCGTGCGGTTTCGTCTTCCCGTGCGCCCGCGACGTCAGCACGGCGTCAACCTCCAGCCCGTGATGCGCTACGAACGCGTCCAGGTCCCGCGCCGTGTTCGACAGCAGCCCGAGCCGCAGCCCGCGCGCACGCAACGCCTCGAGCGCCGGCAACGCGTCCTCATACAGCTCGAAGTGCTCTGCGCGCTCCCACGCCCGCGTCATCTCGACGGCGCACGCATGGGTATTCCCCCGCCCGCCCATGCCCCGGATGATCTTCTCCGTGAAGACGATCCAGATCTCCTCGTCGTGGTCGAGCTCCGGATGTCGCTGCAGCTTAGCCACGGCCGCAAGCCGCGCCTCGTCGTACCGCTCGGGATCGAGCGTGAGCCCGAAGCGCTCGCCGAGCCGGGCATAGCCTGCGGGTCCGAGATCCGGGCCCGGCTTCGCGATCGTGAAGTCGACGTCGAAGACGACGGCGCTAAGCACGAGTTGCCTTGCCGTACGCCTCCGGCCGGCGCTGCGCCAGGGACGGCAGCCGTTCGCGAATCGCGCGCAGCCGCGAACGGTCGAGCTCCGCGACGACGACGGTCTCCTCGTCAGGTGCCTCGCACAGGACGATCCCCCATGGATCCGCAACGAGCGAGCGCCCGTACGACGGCTTCCCCGGCAGCGGCTCACCGACCTGTCCGGCCGCGGCAACGAAGCACTGGTTCTCGACCGCGCGCGCCCGCAGCAGGACGTGCCAGTGGTCGCGCCCCGTCACGGCGTGAAGTTCGCCGGCACTGCGAGCAGCTCCGCGCCTTCGACGGCAAGCACCCGGTACAGCTCCGGGAAGCGCAGGTCGTAGCAAATCGACAGGCCGACCCTCCAGCCCTCGAGCTCGGCGAGCACCGGCTCGTCGCCCGGCTCCTCCGCCTCCGATTCGCGGTACACCCGCCCGCCGACTTCGACGTCGAAGAGGTGGATCTTCCGGTAGACGGCCACCAGCCGGCCGTCCGGGTCGAATGCGCACGAGGTGTTCGAGAGCCGCTCCCGGCCCTCACGGCGCTCCGTGATCGATCCGCCGAGAAGCGAGACGCCGTGCGTCCGCGCCCAGCGCGCCATCGCCTCGACCGACTCGCCCCCGTCGAGCGGCTCCGCCAGCGCGGCGAGACCCGAAGCCGCCGCGACCCCGTTCCACTTCTCCGGCAGCACGACGAGATCAGCTCCGGCGGCGGCTGCCTTCCCGACGAGGCGCTCCGCCAGCTCGAGGTTCGCCGCCTTGTCCGGGCGGGCCGTCAGCTGCACGCACGCGACGCGAAGGGTGTCCCCCATCGGGCTGAGGATAGCTTTCGCCCTCGTGGCCGAGATCGTCCCGATCGAGCGGGCGCGCGCCCTGGGTGCCTTCGGGAGCCGCGACTTCCGCCTCCTCTGGAGCGGACAGACGATCTCCTTCGTCGGGGACGCCGCGTTCCTCGTCGCGCTCGGCTGGCGCGTCACCGACCTGACGGGAGATGCAGGCTCGCTGGGGTTCGTGCTCGCCCTCTATTCGCTCGGCCTGCTGACGACCCTCCTCTGGGCCGGCGTCCTCGCCGACCGCCACTCGCGCCAGCTCATGATGATCGGCTCCGACCTCGCTCGCGCAGTCCTCGTCGGGATCCTCGCAGTCTTCGAGTTCAGCGGCCACCTCTCGTTGTCGACGCTGATGGTCATGGCGGCCGCGATCGGTCTGGCGGACGGCTTCTTCCACCCGGCGTTCGGCGGAATCGTGCCGCTCGTCGTCGAGCCGCCGCTGCTCGCGTCCGCCAACTCGCTCCTCGGCGCCGCGCGCCAGCTCAGCGCGGTCATCGGGCCTGTACTCGCGGCCGGACTCTACGGGACCGCCGGCCCTGCCACGGTCTGGACGATCGACGCGCTCTCATTCGTCGCGTCCGCGCTCCTCCTCTGGCGCGCCAGGCCCCGGGCAGGCGAGCGGTCGGAGCGGGAGGGCACGTTCCGCGAGTTCGCCGCGGGCTTCAGATACGTGCTCAGCGTGCCGTGGATCTGGTCCGGGATCTTTGTCGCGACCTTCATCCTGATGGTCGCGATGTCCCCGTACATCGCGCTCCTCCCCGAGCTCGTCCGCGACCAGTACGACCGTGGCGTCGGCTCGTACGGGCTCCTCTTCAGCCTCATGTCGCTCGGGATGGTGATCGGCTCGCTCGCGTACGCGCGCTGGAACCCCCGACGGCACCGAGTCCTGATCTGCTTCGTCGCCTTCGGGCTCAACGACCTGGGCATGGTGGTCGTCGCCCTCTCGCCGTGGTACTGGCTGGCCTGCGTCGCCGTGATCTGGCGCGGACTCGGGATCGGGCTCGGGATCTCGGCGTGGTTCACGCTGGTGACGGAGCTCGTGCCCGAGAACTACCTCTCCCGCGTGTTCAGCCTGGACACGTTCGGGTCGTTCGCGCTGACCCCGGTCGGCTACACGCTGGCCGGCGTGCTCGCGAACTCGTTCACGCCGAGTCAGATCATCGCCGTGGGCGGCTCAATCGGCGTCGTGCTCTGGTTCGTCCCGCTCTGGTTCCGCTCGGTGCGGACTGCAGCGTGAGGTCGTCGACAAGGTACACCGCGGTGATTCACAGTCGGGCGATGCGGTAGGAGCACGCCGACGAGGGGTGTCTGACCGTCCCGATCGCGTTCGTCGTGACCGGCCCGGGGGCGCTTCTCGCTCGACCGGGCGCTCGGGATCGAGGACACGCTCTCCGGCCTCTCGTGGGGCGTGGGAGTCGCCGTGGCGGCGCGCTCGCGTCCGGTTTCGCGCTCACCGTGCTCAGGCACCGCCCGGCTGCGGAGGCCGCCCCGAGCGGCTACCCTGTACCGGCTCGGGGTGTGGCGCAGCCTGGTAGCGCGCTCCGTTCGGGTCGGAGAGGTCCCCAGTTCAAATCTGGGCACCCCGATGAGGATGAGGACGAGCAGATGAGGACGAGTAAGAGAGACGGCGGGCCTCGGCCCGTCGTTTTTCGTTCCAGATCTGTGACAGACATGTGCGTCTTGCGCGGCTACGGTGGCCCAAAGGTCACCGGAGGAGGAGGCCCTCGTGAACAGGATCCACGCGTGAAGAGGCACGGCACGTGAACGTCGTCACCTTGATCGGAAATCTCGCCACGGACGTCGAGTTGCGCGAGGTCGGCGAAGGAAAGCAGCGCGCCCGGTTCCTGCTCGCCGTCAACCGGCCCAAGGGCGACACGGCGGACTTCGTCAGCATCGTCGCCTGGGACAAGCAGGCCGAGCTCTGCGCGCAGTACCTCGTCAAGGGCCGCCGGGTCGCCGTCGACGGCCGGCTGCGCAGCCGCAGCTGGGAGGAGGAGGGGAAGCGACGCACAGCGATCGAGGTCGTCGCGCATCACGTCCAGTTCCTTTCACCCCCCACGGAGGTCGCCGTGGCCTAGGAGAGGTCGACCACAAACGATTCGATCGCGTCGACGACGGCGTCGGGCCGTTCGGCGATCACGAGGTGCCCCGCGTCCGCCACCAGGCGGAGCGGAGCGCGAAGGCGCCGCGCGTAGTCGACGAAGTCGGTCAGAGGAACCTGAACGTCACGGGCGCCTCCGACCACGAGGCAGGGACAGGTCACCCGATCGAGCTCGGGTCGAGGGTCGTCCCGGGCGAGTGCACGGGCGGCGCTGAGCGTGTCCGTGTGGAGCGGCGGGCCCGCTAGCAGCCCGCGGGTCGCCTCGGGCGAGAGCGCCGCGCCGTCGGAGACTGCCCAGGGCCCGAAGACCGGCCGGCGCAAACGCGGCCTGCTGGCGATGGTCTCGATCCAGCGTCCGATGTGCCGACCCGGGCGCACGATTCCGAAGGCCGTCAGGGTCGCGGCGGCGAAGCGTGTCGACGAGGAGATCCCCGCCGGAGAGACGAGCACGACCGATCGCACGGCGCCGGGCGAGCGGCTCGCAAGCCGCAGCCCCACGACGGCTCCGAGCGAGTGGCCGACCACGTGCGCGGGGAGCATGTCCTCGTGGGCGGCAGCGGCGGCAACGCGGTCGGCGAACACCGACAGCCCGGGTGCAGCCGGCAACGGCGCCGAGAGCCCGTGGCCGGGAAGATCCGGCACGAGCACACGATGACGTCCCAGCAATGCAGGGGCGATCTCGACCCAGTTGCTCGCAGCACCTGCGAATCCGTGCACGAGCAGCATCGGAGGACCGTCCCCACCGACGAAGTAGCGCAACCGGACGCCCTTGACGTCGACGAAACGCTCCTGCAAACCGGCGATCTTTGCGTCCGTCACGGACGCCCATTATCCTTTGAGGTGATGAGCACTAGGGGAAAGCAGGCCCAGTGATTCCCCGGGTCACGACAAGCGAGGCATCGTCCTAGCCCGTCAGCGCAGCGCGCGGCGGGTTTTTTCGTGCCTGACACCGGAAGGAGCGACATGGCAAATCACTTGACGCCCGAAGAGCTGTCGAAGGAGCTCGGCATAGACCGTGATGAGGTCATCCGGGTTTGCGTGCAGGAGAGCGTGCCGATCTATCAAGGGAAGATCGACAAGACCCTGTTCGCCGCGCAGCTCGAGGCGTTGGGGGCCATGCCGCAGAGCCACTAGCCCTCTGCGACGACTACGCGCTCTTCTTCGCAGGAGCGCGACTCGATCGAGAGCCGCCCTTCGAGGCGGCTTTCGACTTCTTGTCGCCGTCCTCCGAACCGTCCTGGCGAGAGGCGACCTCGGCGACGGAGCGTTTCAGCGCCTCCATCAGATCGACGACCGGCGCCTCTTCGAACTCCTCCGGCTCTGCGAGCTCGGTCCCAGCCAGCTTGGCCTCGAGCAGCGCACGCAGGCTCTGCCGGTACTCGCTCTTCAGCTCCGACGGATCGAACTCGCCGCGCAGGCTCGAGACGATCTGCCGTGCGAGGTCGAGCTCGGGCTTCTTGACCTGCGCGGTGCCCACCGCGTCGTCGATCTCCTCCGCCGACGAGACGTCCTCGTTCACGAACAGCGTCTCGAGCGCGAGCGCATCGCCCATCGGACGGATCAGCGCGAGCTTCTCCTTGCCCGCCTGGACGAAGCGGCCGATCGCCGCGACGCCCGCGTCCTTCATCGCCTCGAGCAGCAGTGCGTACGGGCGCCTCGCGGCCTCCGTGCCGCCGGGGACGACGAAGTACGTGCGGTCGTACCAGATCGGATCGACCTGATCGAGCTCGACAAAGCGCTCGATCTCGATCAGACGCGAGTTCTGCCGCTGTTCGAGCGACTCGAGATCCGCGTCCTCGACGATCACGAATTGGCCCTTCGAGACCTCCCAGCCCCGTACGAGCTCGTCCTGCTGGACCTCGCGGTCGTGCGTCGGACACCACCGCTTCTGCTTGATCGGCGTCTCGCACTCGCGATGCAGCAGGCGAAAGGAGACGTCGGACTGCCGCGCCGCCGGCTTCGTCGCCGGCGCGAGCCCCACGGGAATGTTGACCAGCCCGAAGCTGATCGCGCCGTTCCAGGTCGTCCGCATCTGTCCTCGAATGGTAAAGGGACCAGCGTCATTCGCGGGCATTTCCAGTATCCCTTCCCCTGAGTAGAGTTCGGCGAGGACAGACGTGAGCGAGGTCAGCACTTCCCCAGCACCCGAGCGGCCCGTGGCGCCGGCCGGACGTCGCACGATCGCGAACCTCTGGCGGGAGAGCGCCGGGGCCCGCGAGGGCACGGCGTATCTCGTCGAGGACGGCGAATCCTGGCGCGAGGTGTCCTGGCCCGAGGCCGTCGAGGCCGTCGACGAGATCGCCAACGGATTGCTCGCTCTCGGCATCGCCCGGGGCGACTCGTTCGCGATCATCGGCCGCACGCGGCTCGAGTGGGCGCTATTCGACTTCGCGCTCGGCCTGACCGGTGCGGTCGCCGCGCCGATCTACCCGAACAGCTCGGCGCGTGACACGGCCTACGTGCTCGAGCACTCCGAGGCCGTGGGAGCGCTGGTCGAGGACGACGAGCAGCTCGCGAAGATCGCGCCCCATCGCGCCGGCAACGAACGGCTACGCCACGTCCTGACCTTCACCGACCTGGACCGGCTCCGCCTGGAGGGGCGAGCGTTCGCAGCGGCGAACCCCGGCGCGCTCGACGCCAGAGCCGCGGAGATCGAAGAGGACGACCTCTTCACCTACATCTACACATCGGGGACGACCGGCCCCGCCAAGGCCTGCATGATCCGGCACCGCAACTACCACGCGATGGTGACGAAGACAGATGAGATGGAGCCGCCACTGACTGTGCCGGGCGACCTGATGCTGCTCTACCTTCCCCTGGCACACAACTACGGGCGCCTGCTTCACCTGTCGGCGCCCTACGTCGGCTTCACCATCGCCTTCCTCCCGGACCCCCTGCGCGCGGCCGAGGCGCTCCCCCAGGTCAGGCCGACGCTCTTTCCGAGCGTTCCACGCGTCTTCGAGAAGATTCACTCCGCGGTCGCCCGTCAACTCGACGAGGCGACCGGCGCGAAGCGGCGTCTGGTGGACTGGGCGCTCGAGGTCGGCTATCGGGTGAGCAGGCTGCAGCAGGAGGGCGCACCTGTGCCGCGAGGTCTCGCGTTGCAGCACCGGATCGCCGACCGCCTCGTCTACTCGAAGATCACGAGCCGCCTGGGCGGACGGCTGCGCATCGCGAACTCCGGCGGCGCTCCGCTCGGCCGGGACGTCGCCGAGTTCTTCCACGCGATCGGCATTCTCATCCTCGAGGGGTACGGCCTCTCCGAATGCACGACCGCCGCGACGGTCAACCGGCCCGACGCGTTCCGGTTCGGCACCGTCGGCCAGGCGCTGCCGGGAGTCGAGTTGCGGATCGACGACGACGGCGAGGTGATGATCCGCTCGAACACCATCTTCGCGGGCTACTACCACGACGACCAAGCGACGCGCGAGGTGCTCACTGACGACGGCTGGCTGCGCACGGGCGACATCGGCGAGCTCGACGTCGACGGGTTCCTCACGATCACTGACCGCAAGAAGGACATCATCGTCACCGCCGGCGGGAAGAACGTCGCGCCGCAAAACCTCGAGAACGACCTCAAGAGCTCGAAGTACATCTCGCAGGCGCTCGTCGTCGGTGATCGCAGGCCTTACGTGGCGGCGTTGATCACGCTCGACGAGGCGGCCTTCCGCGCCGAGGGGTTCGATGCACCGCTGCCGGAGCTGGCGCGCGACGAGCGCGTCCGCGAACGGATCCAGTCTGTCGTCGACGAGGTCAACGAGGACCGGTCGCGCTACGAGCAGGTGAAGCGGTTCGCGATCCTCCCGCGGGACTTCTCGCTCGAGGAGGACGAGATCACGCCGACGCTGAAGCTGAGACGGCGCGTCACGCTGGAGCACTTCGCCGCCGAGTTCGAAGAGCTCTACGCCTGAGCCGGAGCCCTGGCCGAAAGCGGCATGACCCGGGACTGTCCCGGGTAGTGCCCGGTAGTGACCTACGCCTGAGTCGCGGCCCTGACCGAAAGCGGCATGACCGGGGACTGTCCCGGGTACTGACCTAAAGGATGCGCCGAGCGCCGACAAAGGTCGACGCGTACCAGGAGTCGCCCAGGGACGAGACCTTGACGACGTCGCCCGTGTGCGGGGCGTGCACGAACTGGCCGCCGCCGATGTAGATCCCCACGTGGCCAAGCCCGTCGAAGAACACGAGGTCGCCCGGGGCCAGCTGGTCACGCGAGATGGGGACGCCGACGCCGTACTGCGCCGCCGCGTTGTGCGGCAGGCCGGCCCCCATCTGACCGAACACGTACATGACGAACCCGGAGCAGTCGAACCCTCCGGGTGAGGAGCCGCCCCAGACATAGGGCGTGCCGAGGTACTGCATCGCGATGCCGACGACGCCGCTGTACTGCGAGGGCGGAGCGACCGAGATGCCCTCGGCGGTCGTCGCGGCGGCGCCGACGACGGCCACGTCGGCCGGGCTCGGCTGGCTCGCGAGCCGTGCCTGCGCAGCAGCGGCAGCCTGGAGCTCCCGCTGGCGCTCGGCGGCCTGGATCTTCGCAATCTCGCTCTTGATCGAGGACAGCAGGCGCTGGCGCTCTGCGAGCTGGCCCTCGACCGAGGCGCGCTGCCGCGCCTTCTCGGCGACCAGCCCGGCCTGGGCCTCGTGAGCCTTCTTCAGCTGGACCTCACGCTCCTGCACGGCCTTCCGGAAGGTCCGCACCTCGGTCAGCACGCTGGAGTCCTGGTTGGAGACGCGGTTCACCGCCTCGAGCCGGCTCAGCATGTCGTCGAGGCTCTTCGAGCCGAGCAGCACCTCCAGCGTGGTATTCGAGCCCTCGGAGGTGTAGAGCGCCACGAGCCGACGCGCGAGCGTCCTCTGGCCCTTCTTCAGGTTGCCCCGGGCCACGCGCAGCGCCTGCTCGTTGTCGCGCAGGTCCCGCTTGATCTTTGCCAGCTTGATGTTCGCGAGGTTGTACGCCTCGGCCGCCTTCTCCACCTGCATGTCCAGCCTGTGGATGTCGGCGAGGACTTGCTGGGCCTCCGCCTGCTTCGACGAGACCGAGGGGTCGGCAAATGCCGGGACTGCGCTCAAGAGAGCTGCAGCGATCCCCAGAAGAACGTACGGCGCCTGTCTCCGTTTACGAATGCGAACCCCCATGACGGGGGCTGAGCAGGCGCACCGGGAGGGGCCGGTACGTCACAGCGCGAGACCGTAGCAGGATGGGCGGACAGTCGCAAACGTTTACGCGTTGGAAACTCGCCGAAAGCTCGGTAAAGCTGAATTAACCTGCAAATCGGGGCCGAAGACCGTGTGGTACGGTCCTCTCCCCTTGGCTGGGCAGGCACCCCACCGCCGCCGCATTGCGGCCTGGATCGTCGCTGCCATAGCCGTCGTCCTACTCGCTCCCGCCGCCGGGGGCGCAGGCCCCGACGCCGGCTCACTCCGACAGCAGAACGTCCAGATCGACGCGAGTCGCCACTCTGCGGTGCTCGCGCTCTACGCGATCGACTCGAGGCTCGACCGGGCAAACGCCCAGCTGGCGAACCTCCAGGGCGACTCTGCGCGTCTCCGCGCCGAGCGCGCCTCGGCGGCACGGGCCATACGACTCGCCCGGCACGACACGCGCGTGGCCGAGCTCCGCCTGGCGAAGCGCCTCCGGCTCCTCTACGAGCAGGGGGATGTCAGCCCGTTCGAGATCCTGCTCGGCGCGAAGTCGCTCGAGGAGGCGCTGACCGGCCTGGAGGGCCTCGACCGCGTGGCCTCGCAGGACCGGCACGTGCTGGCGGAGCTGAAGAACGCGCGCCGGGTCCTGCACCGGCTCGACCGCTCGATCGCGCGCAGGCAGGCTCGCCTGGCCCGGCTCGAGGCCGCGGCCGCGTCAACGGCGGACACGCTTGCGGAAGCCCGCGACGCGAAGGCGTCATATCTCTCACAGCTCTCCTCGCAGCAGCGGCTGAACGACGCGAGGATCGGGTCGCTCGAATCGCAGGCACGCGCTGCGGAGGCCCGCACGGCATCGCTCGAGCAGCCGCCCGTCGCGATGGCCGTCGACGCGGGGCCCGAGGCGGCGGTCCCTCAGTCTGCGGCACCGCAAGCGAGCGGTAGCCGCACCATCACGGTCACGGCAACCGGGTATGCACTGTCGGGGCGCACTGCCACGGGCATCGCCGTCGGGTGGGGCGTCGTCGCGGTCGACCCCTCGGTGATCCCGCTCGGATCCAAGCTGTCGATCCCTGGCTACGGCGAGGCGGTGGCCGCGGACGTCGGCGGCGGAGTCCGCGGCACGGCGATCGACCTCTGGTTTCCCTCCACGGCCGAGGCCCACGGCTGGGGCCGGCGCACCGTCGCCGTCACGCTCCACTAGACTGTCAGCGCCCAAGGCCAGGGCGGTACGCGCTGACAGAGACCGAACGCACCCCAGAGACTGTCGGAGCCGGGCTCCGCGTCATCCTCGTTGATGACCACGACCTCTTTCGGACGGGGCTCAGGAACCTGCTCTCGGAGCAGGGCCTCGAGATCGTGGGCGAGGCGGCGACGGGCGGCGACGCACTCCGGCTCGTCCGCGAGCTGACGCCCGACGTCGTCGTCATGGACCTCAACATGCCGGGCATGAGCGGGGTCGAGGCGACCCGCCAGATCTCGAGCATCTCGCCGCTGACGCGGGTGCTCGTCCTGACCATCTCCGACCAGGACGACGACGTCATGGACGCCATCCTGGCGGGCGCGTGCGGCTACCTGCTCAAGGACTCGTCGATCCCCGACCTGATGCGCGGCATCGAGGCCGCCTCGATCGGGGAGGCGCTCGTCTCTCCTGCGATCGCGGTCAAGGTGCTCCAGCGCGTCCGCGCCTCGTCGACGTCGCCCCAGGACGCGGCGACGATCCGCGCGGAGCTCTCGGACCGGGAGATCGAGGTGCTGAAGCTGATCGCAAACGGCAATGACAACGCCCAGATAGCCGGCGAGCTGCACATCAGCCCGAAGACGGTCAAGAACCACATCTCGAACATCCTGATGAAGCTTCAGATCGAGAACCGCATCCAGGCGGCGGTCTACGCGGTTCGCAGCGGGATCGTCTAGACCCCGGGAGGACTACGCGACCTGGAGCTCCGCACGGTGCGCGCGGAGCGTCTCGAGCACGGCCCGCAGGCGCGTCAGGTCGCCGTCGGCGGCCGTGAGCCGCTCGCCGAGCGTGGAGAGCTCCTGCATCCGAGCGTCCACGTCGCCGGCGCTGCCGAGCTCAGACGTCACCTCGCCGATGCGCCGCTCGAGCCGCCAGCGCTGCGCCTCCAGCTCGAGCGCGGCCGCGTAGCCGTCCGTGAGCACGCGCTCGACGTCCTCCAGATGGGGCGCTCGGTCGCGCGGCAGCGGCCGGTCGATCAGCTTCGAGATCTCGTCGAAAAGGTTCGTCATGTTCACCGCGGCGCGGTCCTCTGCACGGTCCTCGCGGACAATTATCCGAGGCGCGACGAGCGGCGGCATCGGCCTCCCGGCCTATCTTCGTCCGGACCGAGGCCCATTCTTCCTTGACGACGTGGCGGCTCCCCGGAACACTGGCCGCGTGCCTCGTAGCGCGCCGGCCCTGATCGCCGTCCTGCTGGCGCTCGCGCCGTCGGCCGCGCAGCCTGCCCAGGCGCGGCCGCTCGGCGGCTCGCCGCTGGCGGCGAAGCTGACGCAGGCGCTCGAGCTGCCGCTGTCGGCGTCCGCTCGTACGTCCGCCCTGGTCGTCGATCTCGCCTCCGGCGAGGTCGTCTACGCACAGAACGAGCGTCTCGCGCTCGCCCCCGCCTCGAACGAGAAGCTCGCGGTCACCTACGCGGCGCTGACGGCGCTCGGCCCCCAGTACCGCTTCCGAACTCAGGTCGTCGGCGACGGCGAGCTCGACGCGGGAGTCTGGCGCGGGGACCTCGTTCTTCGAGGGCTCGGCGACCCGACGCTGACCTCGCTCGGGCTCAGCCGGCTTGCGACGCAGCTCCAGCAGCTCGGGATCCGCGAGGTGACCGGCTCGGTGATCGGCGACGAGTCGTACTTCGACGCGCGGCGCACGGCGCCGGGCTGGAAGTGGAGCTTCTCGATCTACGAGTCGGCGCCGCTCTCGGCGCTCACCGTCGACCGCGGCCGCTACCGGAACGTGCTCACGCAGAGACCGGCGAGCGCGGCGGCCGCCCGCTTCCAGGAGGTGCTGCTCCAGCGCGGGATCGTCGTCGACGGCCGGCCGCGGGCGGGGCGGGCGGCGCCGGATGCATTCCCGCTCTCCGAGCTCCTCTCGCCTCCGCTCGCGGACGTGCTCCAGTTCATGGATCGGGAGAGCGACAACCTGACGGCCGAGCTCGTGATCAAGCAGCTCGGCGCCGTCGTGCGCGGGGCCGGCACCACCGCGGCGGGCTCGACGGTCGTCGCGGACGAGCTGCGCGCGGCCGGTGTCTCGATCCTCGGCGCCCGCTTCGCGGACGGCTCGGGCCTCTCCCGCCTCGACCGCCTGTCGGCGAACACGCTCGTCCAGCTCCTTCGCGCCGCCTGGGAGGATCCCGACCTGCGCCGGCCCTTGCGCCTCGCGCTCGCCGTGGCAGGGGTCAACGGCACGCTCGAGCACCGGCTCGAGCGGCTCCCCGCGCGAGGGCACGTGCGCGCGAAGACCGGGACGACGAACCTCGCGTCGGCGCTCTCCGGCTACGTCGACGAACGCTATGCATTCTCGATCGTCCAGAACGGCAGTCCGGTGCCGTTCTCGTGGGCACGGCGCGCACAGGACCGGTTCGTGCAGACGCTCGCCGCCCGGGCTGCCCGACCTTAGTCGCCGAGCAGCGCGACCAGGTCGTCCTCGGAGAGGATCGGCACCCCGGCCTTCTCCGCCTTCGCGGCCTTCGAGCCCGGGCTCTCACCCACGATCACGCCCGTCGTCTTCTTGCTGACGTTGTCCGAGACCTTGGCGCCGCGCTCCTCGAGCGCCGCCTTCGCCTGCTCGCGGGTGTACCGCTCCAGCGTGCCGGTGACCACGTACTGCGAGCCGGTGAGCGGCCCCTTCTTCGGGCGCTCCTCCTCGCCCGCCTCGAAGCGCAGTCCGAGGTCGCGCAGCTCCGCGACAAGCGCCCGGTTGTCTTCCTCGGCGAACCAGTCGACGATCGACTCCGCCCGATCCGGGCCGATTCCCTCGACGTCCATCACGTCCTCCTGGCTCGCGTCCAGCAGCCGGTCCACGGTGACGAAGTGCCGAGCGAGGTTCTGCGCCGTCACCCAGCCGACATCGGGGATGTTGAGCCCGAAGAGCACGCGGCTGAACGGCACCTGCTTCGACTGCTCGATCGCGGCGACCACGTTCGAGGCGCTCTTCTCCTGGAATCCGTCCAGCTCGAGCAGCTGCTCCTTCGTCAGCCGATACAGGTCGGGGACCGAGCGGACGAGGCCGAGATTCCACAGCCGCCAGACGAACTGCTCGCCGACGCCCTCGATGTCCGCGGCCGCCATCACCCAGTTGTTGAGCGTCTCGAGACCGCGCGACGGACAGGCGCGATTCGGGCAGCGGTGCATGACCTCGCCCTCGGGCTTGACGATGTTTTCCCCGCACAGAGGGCATTTCTTCGGCATCTTGAACGGCTTCGTGCCCGGCTGGTGCTCCCCCGCGGGGCCGACGATCTGGGGTATCACGTCACCTGCACGCTGGACGATCACGATGTCGCCCTCGCGGATCTGCTTGCGGTTGATGTCCTCCTCGTTGTGCAGCGTCGCGCGCGACACGGTCACGCCGCCGACCTCGACCGGCTCGAGAATCGCCCACGGGTTGAGCGCGCCCGTGCGGCCGACGCGGATCGCGATCTTCAGCAGCTTGGTCTGCGCGGTCATCGGCGCCCACTTGTAGGCGCGCGCCCAGCGCGGCCGCTCGTGCAGCGCGCCGAGGCGGCGTTGCTGATCGAGCGAGTCGACCTTGATCACCATCCCGTCGATCTCGTAGTCGAGCTCGATGCGCTTCTTCTCCCATTCCGCAGAGAGCCTCGCAGCCTCCTCGATCGACTCGAGCCGTTGCACGTGCGGGTTGACGGGGAAGCCGTGCTCGCGCAGCCACTGGAGCATCTCCCAGTGCGTCTCGTACTCGACGCCCTCGCGATAGCCCGAGCCGTAGACCCAGATCGAGAGCGGCCGCTCGCGCGTGATCGCGGAGTTCAGCTGACGGAGGGAGCCCGCAGCGGCGTTGCGCGGGTTGGGGGCGGCCTTCTTCCCCTCGGCGGCGAAGCGCTCGTTTAGCTTCCGGAACCCCGATAGCGGCATGTAGACCTCGCCGCGCACCTCGAGCACCGGCGGCGCCGTCTCGTCTCGGTCCAGACGCAGCGAGAGCGGGATCGCGTCGATCGTACGCAGGTTGACCGTCACGTCCTCGCCGCGCGCCCCGTCGCCGCGCGTGGCGCCGCGCGCGAGCAGTCCGTCCTGGTAGACGAGACTGACGGCGGAGCCGTCGATCTTCGGCTCGATCACGTACGCGACCGGCTCGTCCGAGTCGAGCCTCTTGCGCACGTCCGCGTCCCATTTCAGCAGCGCGTCGTCGGTGGTGACCTTCTCGAGCGAACCGAGCGGCGCGAGGTGCTCGACCTTCTGGAACCGCTCGGAGGGCGGAGCGCCCACGCGACGTGTGGGGCTGTCCGGCGGGATCTCGGCCTCCGGGAGCTCGCGCTCGAGCTCGACGAGCTCGTCGTAGAGGCGGTCGTACTCTGCGTCCTCGACCTCGGGCTCGTCGAGCACGTGGTAGGCATGGCCGTACCGCCGCAGGAGCTCGCGCAGCTCGTCGACGCGGCCCGCCGTCCTAGAGGAGGCCAAGCAACTCCCCGGGTGTGTCGACGACCGCGTCGGCCGCGTCGAGCTGGTGGCGCGCGAACAGCCGGCCCCAGGTGACGCCGACGGCGAAGACGCCGGCCGCCTTCGCGGCCTCTGCGTCGAACGGGGAGTCGCCGACGTACGCGGCGTCGCGAGGCTCGGCGCCGAGCCTGTCGATGGCAAGCAGAATCGGATCCGGGTGCGGCTTCCGCCGCTCGGTGGACTCCTCCGTGACCACGATGTCGAAGTGGTGCGCGATCGGCAGACGTGCGAACGCCAGATCGACCGTCGCGCGCCGCTTGGCCGTCACGATCCCGAGCCGACGCCCCTGGCCGCGCAGACCCTCGAGCAGGTCCTCGACGCCGTTGCAGCACTCGAGGTGCTCGTGGGCCGGCTCGTTGTGCTGGCGGTACGAGACGATCAGCTCCTCGACGCGGTCGCGGTCGAAGGACGCCAGCTGGTCGCGGAGACCCGACCCGGTGGCGACGCCCGCGAGCAGCGCGTCGTCGGTCAACTCGATGTCCAGCACCGCGCGGGCCGCGTGCCGGAACGAGTCGAGGATGATCGCGCCGGAGTCGATCAGCGTGCCGTCGAGGTCGAAGAGGACGACGGGGAACCGCATGGCTCGATCGTAGCGACGCGACCCGCGGGGGCGAACCTCAGTAGTCGACGCGGACGAGGTAGAGGCCCCAGGCCGGCGCGGTCTGACCGGCCTCCTCGCGCGGGCGGCCCGCGAGGAGCGGTGGCAGGTCGATCCCGTCGACCATCGTCCCGACGAGCGTGCGCACCATGTGCCGCAGGAACGAGTCCGCCGTCACGTGGAACTCGAGGTGCTCTCCCGACTCCACCCAAACCGCGTGCTCGATCGCCCGTGCGAAGACGTCGTGCTGGGTCTCCGTCGGCGTGAAGGCCCGGAAGTCGTGCTCGCCCGTGAGGAGCGCCGCCTGCGCCCGGAGGCGATCGACGTCGAGCGGGCGAGGCCACCACCACGACCGTCGGCGCTCGAACGGCGAGGAGACGCGGCGCCGGTGGAGGCGGTAGACGTAGCTGCGGCTCCGCGCGGAGAAGCGCGCGTGGAAGTCGTCGGCGGCCTCTTCCGCGGCGACGACCGAGACGTCGTCGGGCAGGTGGGCATTCAGCGCCTCCGGCAGGCGCGCGGGGGGCGGGCCGGAGGCGGCGTGGAGGGTCACGACCTGCCCGAGCGCGTGCACCCCCGTGTCGGTGCGACCCGCCACGGCGAGCCCATCCGGGTCGGCTAGCACCGTCGTGAGCACTTCCCGCAGGACGCCCTCGACCGTGCGAAGACCCGGCTGGCGGGCCCAGCCGTGGAAGTCGGTCCCGTCGTACTCGAGCGTGAGCTTGAGGCGCAAGTCAGGGGCGCCTGACCGCTCTTGTAAGGTCCTCCATACGCTCTAATCTCTTTGCATTAGTTTGCTACACTCTACTTCATGACCGAGCACGAGCAGCGGTTCCTGCTGCAGCGGATCCAGCCCGCCTTGGTGGGGTTGATCGACGGCTCGCTCTCCACGCTCGCTCCGATCTTCTCGGTCGCCTTCGCCACGCACAAGCCGCACTACGCGTTCATCGCCGGCCTCGCGACCTCGATCGGCGCCGGGATCTCGATGGCGTACTCGGAAGGGCTCTCCGACACGGGTGAGCTCACGGGTCGCGGCGACCCGGTCACGCGCGGCGCGATCACCGGCGTCGGCACCTTCCTGGGCGGGATCCTGCACACGCTGCCGTTCCTGATCCCGCACTACAAGACTGCCGTGCTCACGGCCACCTTTGTGGTTGCGTTCGAGCTCATCGGGCTGGCGTGGATCCGCTGGCGCTTCTTCGAGACCGGCTTCGTGCGCTCGCTCGGCTTCATCACGCTGGGCGGTGCGGTGATCGCGCTCGTCGGCGCGGTGATCGGCGCCGGCGTCTAGCCGGCCGGGCATGCCTCTTCCGGCATGACAGGGGACTGTCCCCGGTGGGGCGGCGCACCGGCCGTTTCGGCCATGACGGGGGACTGTCCCGGTGGCAGGCGACACGCCGCGCGTCGAACGCTTTCTCCCTGCTAATTGGCCTTTTCTACCACCAGCGTCAGACCGTTGACCGCCAGGATGCGGACGCGATCGCCTCGTTCGAGGTGCTCCGCGCCGTGGGCGCGCCACAGCTCGCCCTGGACGAAGACGTACCCGCCGTCGCGCACCTCGGCCTCGGCGCCGATCAGCGTCTCGGCGCCGACCTGCGCCTTCCGGCGGCGCGACCAGCGCACCCAGAAGAGGCTCTCGACCACCTCGATCATCGCGCCGATCGTCACGGCGGCAATGCCCCAGGGGTGGGGCAGGACGAAGATCGCCAGGACGAGGGCGATGGTGAGCGCCATCAGCGGCGCGCCAGGATCGGCATCGGGAGACCCTAACCGGGGAGCTCGAGCGCCTCGTTCGCGTCGCTGACGAAGAGGCCGGGCTGCGGTCCGCCCGCGATGGAGTAGACGGCACGGCCGACCGCCGCGACACCAAGCCCGTGACGGGGCGTCGGCAGATCCTGCACCCGCCGCCAGTGGTTGTCGGCGAGCCCGAGCGTGTAGACGGAGCGGATGGTGCCGGACGGGGCCTCGCCGCCGATCGAGACGATGGTTCCGCCGACGACAGCGGCACCCGTGCCGCCGCGCGGCTCCGGCAAGGGCGGCTCGAGCCGCCAGCGCGGCTCGCCGGGCTTCCACGACTCGACCAGATCGAGGTTCGTGTCGATGCCGGCCGTCCGGCCGCCGATCGCCCAGAGACGGCCACCTGCGGCCACCACCGCGAGATGCTCCCGCGGCGTCGGTGCGGGAACGAAGCGCCAGCGGCGCATGCGCGGCACGTACTCGAGGGCGCCGCGCGCGAGCCCCGACGGGCCGACACCTCCCACGACGTAGAGGCGTCCGCCGAGCACCGCGGCTCCTGCCGCGCCGCGCCTCGATGGCAGGGGCGGCAATGGGCGCCAGCTGCGACCGTCGAGCTCCAGCACCGTTCGGAGGGCTCGACCGCGGGCGACGTAGCCACCTGCGACGACGAGTTTGCCTCGCAGCGCGGCGGCGGACGCGTGGTTGACGCCGAAGGGGAGATCGGGCAACCGTGACCACGTGTCTCCGGCCGGTGCGTACAGGTCGACTCGCCGCGACGACGACCCGTCAGCGACGTAGCCGCCCGCGACGGCGATCCCGTTGGCGACGGTGGCCGCGGCGACCTCCGTCCGCGGCACGGGCAGCGCCGCGCGCGGCTCCCAGGAGGACGCGAGCGCGTGTGCGAGCGCCAGGGAGGATGTGACTGCCAGCAGCTGTGCAGCGATCACCCCACCAGCGTAACCGCCGCCGAGAGGCGGCCTCGACGATCGGGTCGGCTACTGGGCGCCGCGAGCCGCGGGATCGTGATCCACGAGCTCGAGGTACACCATGTCGGCGGCGTCGCCCGCCCGCGGGCCGATCTTGACGATCCGCGAGTAGCCGCCGGGGCGCTCGGCGAACCGCGGCGCCACTTCGGCGAAGAGCTTGTGGACGACGTCCTTCGAGCGCAGGTAGGAGACCGCCTGGCGCCGGGCGGCGATGTCGCCGCGCCGGCCCAGGGTGATCATCTTCTCCGCGATCGGCTTGACGGCCTTGGCCTTCGCCTCGGTCGTCTTGATGCGGCCATGCTCGATCAGCGCACCGGCGAGGTTCGAGTAGAGCGCCTTGCGGTGCGCCGAGTCGCGTCCGAGCTTCTTGCCGGCCTTGGCGTGCCGCACCGGAGCTCCTAGTCCTCGCCCCGGAGGTTGAGACCGTGCGTCTGCAGGGTCTCCTTGACCTCCTCGATCGACTTCTTGCCGAAGTTCGGGATCGCGGCGAGCTCGGACTCGGTCTTCATGACCAGGTCGCCGATCGTCTCGATGCCGACCCGCTTGAGGCAGTTGTACGACCGGACGCCGAGCTCGAGCTCCTCGATCGGGAAGTTCTCCATCCCGTGCGCGTACGACTCGACGGGGGCGCCGCCGTCGTCCGCGACCGGGACGCCCTCGCGCAGGACGTCGATCTTGTCGATGTCCGTGAAGATCGCGAGCTGGCGGATCAGGATCTCGGCCGCCTCTGCAATCGCGTCCTTCGGGTTCACCGAACCGTCGGTCGTCACGTCGAGGCGGAGCTTGTCGTAGTCGGTCCGCTGACCGACGCGGGCGGCCTCGACGTCGTACGAGACGCGCCGCACGGGCGAGAAGATCGAGTCGACCGGGATGACGCCGATAGTGTGCTGCGGCCCGCGGTTCAGCTCGGCCGGAACGTAGCCGCGGCCGCGGCCGATCGTGAGCGTGATCTCGAGCTTGCCCTTGTCGGACAGGTTCGCCACCTCGAGCTCCGGGTTGAGGATCTCGAGATCCGCAGGCGCTTCGATGTCGGCGGCGGTGACGGGGCCGGCGCCCTTCTTGGTCAGGCGCACCTCGATCTCGGGGGAGTCGCCGTGCAGGATGCAGACGAGGTTCTTCAGGTTGAGGATGATGTCCGTCACGTCCTCACGCACGCCGGGAAGCGTGGTGAACTCGTGCGCGACGCCCTCGATCTTCACCGAGGTGACGGCGGCGCCCTCGAGCGACGAGAGCAGCACACGGCGCAGCGAGTTGCCGAACGTGTAGCCGAAGCCGCGGTCCAGCGGCTCGATCACGAACACGCCCCGGAGATCGTCCACTTCCTCGTGGGAGATCTTCGGGACCTGGAAATCCATCAAAGAGCTACGAACGGCCATTCTTTCCTTTCCTAGCAGGCGCTACTTCGAGTAGAGCTCGACGATCAGCTGCTCCTGGACGGGAGTGTCGATCTCGTCGCGCTCCGGGAACTTGAGGATCTTGCCGGTGAGGCCCTCGTGGTCGGCCTGGAGCCAGGGCGCCACGGACGCCGTCAGGTCGGTCGCGTCGCGGACGATCTGCTCCGCGCTCGAGCCCGGCCGCAGGGTGACGATGTCGTCGGGCTTGACCTGGTAGCTCGGGATGTTCACGCGCCGGCCGTTCACGTGAAAGTGGCCATGGCGCACGAGCTGGCGAGCCTGTGCGCGCGAGGCGGCGAAGCCGAGGCGGTAGACGACATTGTCGAGCCGCGTCTCCAGCATCCGGAGCAGGTTGTCGCCCGTGATGCCGGTCTTCTGCGCGGCCTTCGCGTAGTAGGTGCGGAACTGCGTCTCGAGCAGGCCGTAGTAGCGGCGGGCCTTCTGCTTCTCGCGCAGCTGCAGCAGATACTCGCTCTGCTTGATACGACCGCGGCCGTGCTCGCCCGGCGGATAGCTCCGGCGCTCGACCGAGCACTTCTCCGTCAGGCAGCGCTCTCCCTTCAGGAAGAGCTTCATGCCCTCCCGGCGGCACTGCTTGCACTTGGGGGATGTGTCCCTCGCCACTACTGGTCACCTTCCGACTGAATCGTGGGCGCCAGCCGCGAAATGCTGCTGTCGCAAGGACGCAGGGAGCGCTCGTAGCCGGAGGCTACGGGCGCGACCGAGGACGCCGCGACAGCAAGCATTACAGCGCCCTGGCGCGTGCGAGGCCGGCGGGAGGGGGCCAGCACTAGACGCGCCTCCGCTTCTTCGGGCGCACGCCGTTGTGTGCCTGCGGCGAGACGTCTTTGACGCTGATGATCTCGAGCCCCGCGGCCTGGAGCGAACGGATCGCCGTCTCGCGGCCCGAGCCGGGGCCCTTGACGAAGACCTCGACCTTCTGCAAGCCGTGCTCCATGCCCTTTCGCGCGCACGCGTCGGCGGTCACCTGTGCGGCGAACGGGGTCGACTTGCGCGAGCCCTTGAACCCGGCCGAGCCGGCGGACTCCCACGCGATCACGTTCCCCTCCTTGTCGGTGAGGGACACGATCGTGTTGTTGAACGAGGTCTTGATGTGGGCCTGGCCGACCGCGATGTTCTTGCGGACGCGGCGACGGACGCGACCCCGGGTCGCCGGACGACGAGGAGGGGCCATCTACTTCGCCTTCTTCCCGCGGCCGACGGTCTTCTTCGGGCCCTTGCGCGTGCGCGCGTTCGTCTTCGTCCGCTGCCCGTTCACGGGGAGGCCGCGACGGTGGCGGATACCGCGATACGAGCCGATCTCGCCGAGGCGCTTGATCGCCTGGGTGCGTTCACGGCGAAGGTCGCCCTCGACCTGGAGCTGCGAGTCGATGTACTCGCGGAGCTTCGTCACCTCGTCGTCGGTCAGGTCCTTGACCTTCTCGTCGCACGAGAGACCGAGGTCGGTGCAGATCTTCTTCGCGGTCGACTGGCCGATCCCGTAGATGTAGGTGAGGCCGATCTCGAGCCGCTTCTGGTTGGGCAGGTTGACGCCGGCGATGCGGGCCATCAGCCCTGCCTCTGCTTGTGGCGCGGATTGGTGCAGATGACCATGGTGCGGCCGTGCCGCTTGATGACGCGGCAGCGCTCACACATGGGCTTCACGGACGGACGAACTTTCAAGACGCTCTCTTTCCTTCGTTCTCACGGGCGGTGCCTGTAGGTGATCCGGCCTCGGGTCAGGTCATACGGGGACAGCTCCACCTTGACCCGGTCTCCCGGGAGTATGCGGATGTAGTGCTTGCGCATCTTCCCGGAGATCTTGGCGAGCACGTCATGGCCTCCATCGACCCGAACGCGGAACGTCACGCTCGGCAGGGCCTCGACGACCTCACCCTCGACCTCGATCTTCTCCTCTTTGACAGCCGTTGTGAAAACTCCTCGATTGCAGGTGATTGCAGCAGAAAAAGGACGCGGCGCGCACGCCGCGAGGGCCTATCGTAGCAAAGACGCCTTGGCACCCGTCAGCACCCGCGGGCCACCCTCGGTGATGGCCACGGTGTGCTCGAAATGGGCGGCGAGCGAGCCGTCGGCGGTCGAGATCGACCATTCGTCGTCGTGAACGTAGATCTCCGGCCCGCCCGCCGTGATCATCGGCTCGATCGCGAGCGTCATGCCCTCGCGGAGCTCCGGGCCTCGGTGGGCCGGGTTGGAGACGAAGTTCGGGATCTGCGGCTCCTCGTGCATCGAGCGGCCGACACCGTGGCCGACGAGGCTGCGGATCACGGAGAAGCCCGCCTCCTCGGTGGCGCGCTGGACCGCCTCGGAGATGTCGCCGATCTGACGGCCGAGCGTCGCCTGCTCGATGCCGGCCCAAAGCGCCGCCTGGCAGACCTCGAGCAGCCGCTGGGCGTCGTCGGAGACCTCCTCGACGGGGTACGTCCACGCGGAGTCCGCGACGTAGCCGTCGAGCGTGACACCGACGTCGAGCGAGAGGATGTCGCCCGGCTGCAGCTCGTACGGGCCGGGGATCCCGTGCACCACCATCTCGTTCGGCGACGCGCAGATCGCCGCCGGATAGCCCTTGTAGCCGAGGAAGGTCGGGACGCCGCCGTGCGAGCGGATGAACTCGTGCGCGATCCGGTCGAGCTCGGCCGTCGTCACGCCCGGGCGGATCTCGCGCTCCAGCAGGGCGAGGGTCTCCGCGACGACCGTGCCGGCACGGTCCATCGTCTCGATCTCGGCCTGGCTCTTGCGGATGATCATCAGGCCGCGTCCTCGGTCTGGCTCAGCGCCTGCTGGACCTCCGCGTAGACCTCGTCGACCGAGCGCTCCGCGTGCAGGGGCACGAGCTTGCCCGTCGCGCGGTAGTGCTCGACGATCGGCTCCGTCTCCTCGTGGTAGATCTGAAGCCGCCGGTCGATCACCTCTGGTGTGTCATCGGGCCGGTTCTCGTCCACGGCGCGCTTCGCCATGCGCCCGCGAGCCACGTCGTCCGGGAGGTCGAAGAAGAGAATCGCGCCGAGGCCGCGCCCGATCTCGTCGAGCATGGCGTCCAACGCGTCCGCCTGGGCGATGTTGCGCGGGAAGCCGTCGAGCACGAAGCCCTGCTCCGCATCCGGCTCGGAGAGCCGCTCGCGGATCAGCGCGACGGTCAGCTCGTCCGGCACGAGCTCGCCCGAGGCGAGGACCGGCTCGACGAGCCTGCCGAGCTCGGTCTGCGCGGCGATCGCGGCGCGGAACATGTCGCCGGTCGACACGTGGGGAATCCCGTAGTCGGCGGCGATCCGCTTCGCCTGCGTCCCCTTGCCGGCGCCCTGCGGGCCGAGAACCAGGAGGTTCACCTCAAGCTGGCCCAACTGAGGAGAAGCAGGGCACGCTACTTCAGGAAGCCTTCGTAGGAGCGCATCATCATCTGCGACTCCATCTGGCGCATCGTGTCGAGTGCAACGCCGACCACGATCAGCACGGAGGTGCCGCCGAGGGCGCGGGAAGTGGCCTGCGAGAAGCCGCCGTAGCGGATGAAGAGGCTCGGCAGAATCGCGACCAGCGCCAGGTAGATCGATCCCGGCAGCGTCAGCCGCGTCAGCACGCGGTCGAGGTACTGCGCGGTGGGCGGGCCGGGCCGGATGCCCGGGATGTAGCCCCCGTGCTTGCGTAGGTTGTCCGCCTGGTCGACCGGGTTGAACTGGACCGCCGTGTAGAAGTAGGTGAAGATGATGATCAGCGCGCCTTCCATCAGCAGGTAGGTGAGGCTCGACGCCTGGAAGTGCCGGTTGATGAAGGTCTGCGTCTGCGGGAAGAACTGCCCGATCGTCGGCGGGAAGGCCATCACGGCTGCGGCGAAGATGACCGGGATGACGCCGGCCATGTTGACGCGCAGCGGCATGTAGGTGGCGCCGCCCGCGGTCATGCGGCGGCCCACCATCCGCTTCGCGTACTGGATCGGGATCCGGCGCTGGCCCTCCTGGACGTAGACGACTGCGAACACGATCCCGAGGGCGACGAGCGGGAAGAAGAGCTTCTCCATCGGCCCGCCGTTGATCCAGGCCTGCACGCCGGCGGGGGCGCTCGTGAGGATCGAGGCGAAGATCAGGAGCGAGATGCCGTTGCCGATCCCGCGCTTCGTGATCAGCTCGCCCATGTACATGAGGAGCGTCGTGCCGGCGGTCAGCGTCAGCACGATCAGCACGAGACGGCCGGCGTTCGTGTTCAGGGCGCCCTCGCGGTTGAAGAGGTACCCGTACCCGGCGGCTTGCGCGGCCGCGAGGGCGACGGTCAGGTAGCGCGTGTACTGGTTGATCTTGGCGGTGCCGGCCTCACCCTCCTTCTGCAGCTGCTCGAGCCTCGGCACGACGACCGTCATCAGCTGCAGGATGATCGACGCCGTCACGTACGGCATGATCCCGAGCGCGAAGATCGAGAAGCGCGAGAGCGCGGAGCCGGAGAACAGGTTGAGCAGGCCGAGCACTGTGCCGCCCTGGCCGTTGAAGTAGCCCTCGATCGTCTTCGAGTCGACACCGGGCGCGGGCATCCACGAGCCGAGGCGGTAGAGCCCGAGGATCGCGGCCGTGAAGAGCACGCGGCGCCGAAGCTCGGGGACCCGCCAGGCGTTGCCGAGCCAGGAGAACACTAGGCCTCCTCGGTCTCCTCGGTCTCCTCAGCGGGCTCGTCGCCTGCAGGCGAACCTCCCGGCTCCCCCGAAGCCCCCTCAACCGGTCCACGCTTCGCGCGGACAGGCCGCTTCGCCTTCGGCTCGCGCAGCAAGGTCACGGTGCCGCCTGCGCCCTCGATCTTCTCGCGGGCGCCGGCCGAGACGGCGTGCGCGACGACGGTCAGCTTCACGGTCAGCTCGCCCTTGCCGAGGATCTTGACGTCCTTGCGCACACTGCGGATCAGGCCCGCCTCCTTCAGCAGCTCCGGCGTCACCTCGGTGCCCGCCTCGAAGCGGGCGAGCGCAGAGACGTTCACCGGCTGCGAGTACGTGCGGAACGGTCCGATCGGCATCGCGTCCGCGGAGGTCGAGCCGCGCTGCTTGCCGACGCGCATGTAGAGCGGCATCTGGCCGCCCTCGAAGCCGGCGCGCATCTTGTTCGAGCCCGAGCGCGACTTCTGGCCCTTGATCCCGCGGCCGGAATAGCGGCCCTTGCCCGAGCCCAGGCCGCGGCCCACGCGCTTCCGGTCCTTGCGCGCCTGCGCGGGCTTGAGATTCGAGAGATTGAGCTCGTCGGCCACTACGTCTCCTCCACCTTCACCAGATGACGCACCTTGCGAAGCATGCCTGCCGTGACCTGGTTGTCGTCGTGCTCGGCGCTGCGGCCGATCTTGCCGAGGCCGAGCGCGCGCAGCGTGCCGCGATGGCGGCCCGTCTGGCCGATCTGACTCTTGACCTGGGTGATCCTAAGCTTCGCCATCTGCCTCTTCCCCGCTGTTCTCGGCCGTCGTCGCGCCTGCGGCCACGCGCGCCGTCTCGGCCTGCTCGGCCTCGGCGACGGCCCCGATCGGCAGGATCTCGGAGATCTGCTTGCCGCGGGCCTTCGCGACGTCCTCGGGCCGCCGCAGGTTCTGGAGCCCGTTGACGGCGGCCTTGAGCATGTTGATCGGGTTGGTCGTGCCGAGGCTCTTGGCCAGCACGTCGCGGATGCCTGCGAGCTCGAGCACCGCGCGCACGCCTCCGCCGGCGATCACGCCGGTGCCGGGACTCGCGGGGCGGAGCAGCACGCGCGCCGCGTCGGACCGGCCGAGAATCTCGTGCGTGATCGTCTGGCCGTGCTTCGGCACGGTGAAGAGGTTCTTCTTCGCGTCGTCGACCGCCTTCGCGATCGCGAGCGGCACCTCGCGCGCCTTGCCGTAGCCGACGCCGACGCGCTCGACCTCGTCGCCGATCACGACGAGCGCCGTGAACGAGAAGCGCCGCCCGCCCTTGACCACCTTGGCGACGCGGTTGATCTCGACCACGCGCTCCTTCAGCTCTCTCGACTCGGAGAAGTCAACAGCCATCTAGCTTTCACCTTCCGTCTGGATCGTGGTCTCTGGCCGCGAAAAGCGCGCCAGGCAAGGACGCAGGGCGAGGTCGTAGCCGGAGGCTACGGCCACAACCGAGGACGCCGCCTGGCGCCGCTTTGCGGCGCACCAGAGGCCGCGAGACGGGCGGGAGGGGGAAGCACTCAAAACTTCAAGCCTCCTTCGCGCGCGCCGTCTGCCAGCGCCTTGACGCGTCCGTGGTACAGATAGCCGGCGCGGTCGAAGACCGCCGACTCGATTCCGGCCTGCTTCGCGCGCGCGGCCAGGAGCTTCCCGACCTCCTCGGCCTGCTCGGTCTTCGAGCCCTTGAACGACCCGCCGAGCCCGAGCCAGCCGGCGCCGGCGAGGGTCTTCCCGGAGAGGTCGTCGACGAGCTGGGCGGAGATGCCCTTGTTGGAGCGGAACACGACCAGGCGCGGGCGCTCCGCGGTGCCGGAGACCTTGCCCCGGACCCGGCGGTGCCGCCGCAGCCGTGCATCGCGCGTTGTGAGCTGGCTCATCGGTCACCTCCAGCATGGATCGTGCGCTGGATCGGCGAAAAGCGAGCAGCGCAAGGACGCAGGGAGCGTGCGTAGCCGGAGGCTACGGGCGCGACCGGGGACGCCGCGCTGCGACGCTTTGCAGCCGCAGCCAGTGTGCGAGACCTGTTGGTGGCGGCCGACATCAAGCGCGCTTGCCCACCTTCCGCCTGACGTACTCGCCCTCGTAGCGGATGCCCTTGCCCTTGTAGGGCTCCGGCGGCCGCACCCGGCGAACCTCCGCCGCGACCTGGCCGACCCGCTGCTTGTCGATCCCCTTGACGACGATCTGGGTGGGCGCCGGCACGTCGAAGGTGATGCCCTGAGGCGCCTTCATCACGACCGGGTGCGAGTAGCCGACGTTCAGCTCGAGGTCGGCACCGCGCAGGCTCGCGCGATAGCCGACGCCCTGGATCTCCAGGCGCTTCTCGAAGCCCTTCGTGACGCCCTCGACCATGTTGGCGACGAGCGTGCGCGTGAGACCGTGCAGCGCGCGGTCCTCGCCGCGCTCGGTCGGCCGCTTGACGAGGAGCACCTCTTCCTGCTTCTCGATCAGGATCCGCGCCGGCACGTGCTGCGTCAGCTCGCCGAGCGGCCCGTTCACCTGAACGCGGCCGGGCGAGAGCGCGACGTTGACGCCGGCGGGGACTTCGATGGGCTTGTTTCCGATTCTCGACATTCGCGGTTTCTCAGGCTCCGTTCCCAGGTCCCGTCACCAGACGAAGCAGATGACCTCGCCGCCGACGCCCTTCTCCTGGGCGGTGCGGCTCGTGACCACCCCGGCCGAGGTGGAGAGGATCGCCGTGCCCATGCCTCCGAGCACGCGCGGCATCCGGTCCTTGCGCGCGTAGATGCGGCGGCCCGGCTTCGAGACGCGCTTCAGATCGGTGATGATCCGCTCGCGCCCGCGGCCGTACTTCAGCTGCACGACCAGCGAGTCGAAGCTCTCGCCCTTCTCGACGTGGAAGTCGGCGATGTAGCCCTCCTCCTTCAGGAGCCGGGCGATCTCCACCTTGAGGCGCGAGGTCGGCATGGTGGCGCTGTCGTGCAGCGCCTTGTTGGCGTTGCGGATCCGAGTGAGCATGTCGGCGATCGGGTCGGTCATGGACATCCGGTGATTCCTCCTACCACGAGCTCTTCGTCATGCCGGGGATCGCGCCGTCGTGCGCGAGCTCCCGCAGGCAGATCCGGCAGAGCCCGAACTTCTTGAACACCGCACGCGGCCGGCCGCAGCGATTGCAGCGGCTGTAGGCGCGCACCTTGTACTTCTGCGGCCGCGAGGCCTTGACGACGAGCGACTTCTTGGCCATTTACGCTTCCCTTCTCCCCTCGGCGTCCGCGAACGGGAGCCCGAGACCGCGCAGCAGCGCGTGCGCCTCTTCGTCCGTCGCCCCGGCCGAGGTCGTGATGGTGACGTCCAGGCCCCGGATCTGCTGGATCGAGTCGTAGTCGATCTCCGGGAAGATGATCTGCTCGCGGATCCCCAGCGAATAGTTGCCGCGCCCGTCGAACGACTCCGGGCTGAGCCCGCGGAAGTCGCGGATCCGGGGCAGCGCGATCGAGACCAGCCGGTCGAGGAACTCGTACATGCGCGCACCGCGGAGCGTCACCTTGGCGCCGATCGGCATCCCCTCGCGCAGCTTGAACTGGGCGATCGACTTGCGGGCCTTGCGCAGCTGGGCGCGCTGGCCGGCGATCGTCGTCAGCTCCTCGATGGCGCTCTCGAGGGCCTTGGCGTCGGTCTTGCCGTCGCCGACGCCCATGTTGAGCGTGATCTTCTCGATCCGCGGAACCTGCATGACGGTGCTCTTGCCCAGGGACTCCTTCAGCTGCTCGCGCAGCTCGCCCTCGTACAGCTCCTTCAGACGCGGTGTGTAGGTCTCGGTCGCAGTCGCCATGGCTACTTGTCGATCTCCTGGCCGCACCCGTCGCGCTTGCACACGCGGACGCGGACGATCTGGCCGCCCTTGGCCTCCTTCTCGACGATGCCGACCCGTGTCGGCGTCTTGCATGTCGGGCAGACGACCATCACGTTCGAGACGTCGAGCGGAGCAGGGCGGTCGATGATGCCGCCGGGCGCGATCTGCGTTCCGCCCATGCGGCTCGAGTCGCGCATCGGCTTCGGGCGCGTGTGCCGCTTGACGAGGTTGAGGTTCTCGATCAGGACCTTCCGCCGGCTGGGCTGCGCCTCGATCACGCGGCCCTGCTTGCCACGGTCCTTGCCGCTCAGGATCTGGACGAGATCGCCCTTCTTCACTCTCATGGTCTGCAACTCAAAGCACCTCTGGGGCCAGGCTGACGATCTTCATGAAGTTCTTCTCGCGCAGCTCGCGGGCGACCGGCCCGAAGATGCGCGTTCCGCGCGGGTTCCGCTGGTTGTCGATGATCACCGCCGCGTTCTCGTCGAACGAGATCGACGTCCCGTCGTTGCGGCCGAACGGCTTCTTCGTTCGCACGACGACGGCTCGAACGACCTCGCCCTTCTTGATCGCCCCCTGCGGGGTGGCGGCCTTGACGGTGCCGACGATGATGTCACCGACACGGGCGTATCGCCGATGCGAGCCGCCCATGACGCGGATGCAGAGTAGCTCACGCGCACCTGTGTTGTCGGCGACCTTCAGCCTGGATTCCTGCTGGATCATCCCGCTCTACCGTGCCTTCTCCACCACTTCGGCGAGGCGCCAGTGCTTTGTCTTCGACAACGGACGCGTCTCGATGATGCGCACGGTGTCGCCGACGGCGGCCTGGTTCTGCTCGTCGTGGGCGTGGAACTTGACCGAGCGCCGGATCACCTTCTTGTAGCGCTGGTGCGTCTTGATCACCTCGACCTTGACGACGATGGTCTTGTCCATCGAGTCGGAGACGACGACGCCGCGGCGCTCCTGCCGGCGGCCGGGAACGGTCTCCGGCTTCGGCAGGCGGACGATCGGCCTGCGCTCCGTCGCCGGAACGCGCTTGACGCGCCCCTTCGTCGGGCGCTGCCCGCGCGGCAGCCGCTTGCGCTTCGGCTTCGGGCCGGATTGCGGCGGAGGCGCCTCCTCGGCAGGCGGTTCTGCGGCAGGCTGCTCCTGCGCAGCCGCAGGCGCCTCGGCGGCCTGCTCAGGCTCGTCTGGCGGCGCCGTCTCCTCGGCTGCCGTCGTCTCCTCCGCGGCGGCGGTCGTCTCCGCCGCGAGGATCTCCTCGGCCGCCTCGGGATCCTCGGCGACCTCCTCCTCGGTCTTCGGCGGCTCCTCGGCGGCCTCGACCGGCAGGTCGGGCTCGGCCGCGGCGCCCGCGGTCTCGTCGGCGACCGAGTCGTCCGACGTCGGCTCCTCCGCTGTCGGCTCCTCGGTCACGGGAGTCTCCTCGACGCCGTTCTCAGTGACGGGGTTCTGCTCTGTCTCGTTCGTCTTCTTCTCGGCCATCTAGTTCGATACCTCAGCGTTCTCACGCTCGTTGCGGACGGTTAGGATGCGCGCGATCTCGCGCTTCGCCAGCTTCAGGCGGGCACTGTTCTCGAGCGCGCCGGTCACCGACTGGAAGCGCAGGTTGAAGAGCTCCTGCCGCGTCTCGGCGAGCTTGAGGTCGAGCTCGTCGCTCGTCAGGTCACGGAGGTCTCTAGCTCTCAAAGAGATCAGCCTCCCGCTTCACGAACTTGGTCTTCACCGGCAGCTTCTGGCCGGCGAGGCGAAGAGCTTCCTTGGCCAGGGGCTCGGGCACGCCGGAGAGCTCGAACATGACGCGGCCCGGCTTCACGACGCAGACCCAGCCCTCCGGCGAGCCCTTGCCGGAGCCCATGCGGGTCTCGGCGGGCTTGGCCGTCACGGGCTTGTCGGGGAAGACGTTGATCCACACCTTGCCGCCGCGCTTGATCTTGCGCGTCATGGCGATCCGGGCCGCCTCGATCTGCCGGTTCGTCACCCAGCCGACCTCGAGGGCCTTGATCCCGTAGTCGCCGAAGTGGACCGACGTCTGGCCCTTGGCGAGGCCGCGGCGCTTGCCGCGCTGGTACTTGCGGAACTTGGTCTTCTTGGGCAGCAGCATCAGGACTCGTCCTTCTTCTTCCGCGGCGCGCGCCTGGGCTTGGCGGGTGCCGGCTCGGCGGCTTCGGCCTCGGGCACGGCCTCGGCGGGAACGGGGGCGTCGGCAGGCTGTGTCTCGACCGCGGGGGCCTCGACCGGCTGAGCCTCGACCGGCTGAGCCTCGACCGCCGGGGCCTCGACCGGGGCGTCGACCTGAGCCTCAATCGGAGCCTCGATCGTCGCCTCGGGATTCTCGGTGCTCTTCGGCCGGTCGTCCGTCTTCGGGCGCCCGACGTTCTGACGGGCACCACTCTGCGGGGAACCGCTCTGCTGGGAACCGCTCTGCTGCGAACCGCTCTGCTGGCCGCCGCCCTGCTGGCCGCCGCGAGGCCGACCGCCGCCGCCCCCGCCGCGGGGGCGACCCGCGCCCGCGCCGCCTCCGCCTCCACCGCCCGAGCCGCTACCGCGCCGCTGGCCGGGACGCCCGCGGCGCACGGGGCCGAGGCCCTCGCGGTCCTGCTGGCGGCCGCGGCCGCTCTCACGGGAGGCGCCGAGGCCCTCGCTCGCGCCGCCCTTGCGGCGGGCCGCGTCCTGGTCGCCGAGGCGCGTCTCCTTACCGGAGCGCGCGACGCCCTCGTAGCCCTCCGGCATGATCTCGCCCTTGTTGATCCAGACCTTGACGCCGATGCGGCCGAAGGTCGTCTTCGCCTCGGTGAAGCCGTAGTCGATGTCGGCGCGGATCGTGTGCAACGGCACGCGTCCTTCGCTGTAGGCCTCGGAGCGGCTCATCTCGGCTCCGCCCAGCCGGCCGCCGCACTGGATGCGGACGCCGGCGGCGCCGGAGCGCATGGCCGAGGCGAGGGAGCGCTTCATGGCGCGCCGGAACGAGACGCGGTTCTGGAGCTGCTCGGCGATCGACTGCGCGACGAGCTTCGCGTCGAGCTCGGGGCGCTTGATCTCGTTGATGTTGATGTGGACGTTCTTCTGAGTCAGCGCGTGGATCTCCTTACGGAGCGCGTCGACCTCGACGCCCGACTTGCCGATCACGATCCCCGGCCGCGCCGTGAAGATGTCGATGGTGATCCGCTGCTTGTCCTTGCGAATCAGGATGTCCGACAGCCCGGCGTGCGACAGCTTGCCGTAGATGTGCTTGCGAATCTTGATGTCCTCGATCAGCGCGTTCGGGAAGTCCTTCGTGCCGGCGTACCAGTTCGACTTCCAGTTGTGGATGACGCCGACGCGCAGGCCGCCCGGATGAACTTTCTGGCCCATTAGCTCTCGGTCTCCTCGTTGTCGGCTTGCTTGTCGGCCTGCTTCTCGGCCTGCTCGGTCGTCTCGTGGGTTGCCTCGGCCTCGATCGTCTCGACGGCTGCCTCGGTCTCGGCCTCGGTGGCCTCGACGCTCCCCGCTGCAGTCGTCTCGGCTGCCGGGGTCTCGGCTGCCGGGGTCTCGGCTGCCGGGGTCTCTGCTCCTGCGGTGTCGGCGCGCTTGCGCGACCGCCTCGGCTTCTCCGCCTGCTCGGCGGCCGCCCTCGGGGGAGTGACGACCACGCGCTCCTCGCCCTGGACGACCTTGATGGTGATGTGGCAGGTGCGCTTGTGGATGCGATTCACCCGGCCGCGTGCGCGGGCCCGCCAGCGCTTGATCGTCGGGCCCTCGTCGACGTAGGCCGCCGCGACGACGAGGTCGTCGCCGATGAGGCCGTGGTTCGCCTCCGCGTTCGCGACGGCGCTGCGTAAGACCTTCTCGATCTCGCGCGCTGCCGCCCGCTGGGTGAAGGCGAGGACGGTCCGGGCCTCGGGCACGCTGCGCCCGCGGATGTGCTCCGCCACGAGCCGGGCCTTCCGGGGCGAGACGCGCACCCACTTCGCCTCCGCACGCACTTCGCGCTTCTGCTCGGTCGCCGCCATCTAGCGCTTCTTCACCTGAGTCTTGTTGTCGCCGGCGTGCCCACGGAAGGTCCGCGTGGGCGCGAACTCGCCGAGCTTGTGGCCGACCATCTGCTCCGAGATGAAGACCGGCACGTGCTTGCGGCCGTCGTGGACCGCGATCGTATGCCCGACCATCTCCGGGAAGATCGTCGAGGTCCGCGACCACGTCTTGATCATCCGCTTGGCGTTCGCGGTGTTCATCTCCTCGATGCGGCTCATCAGCCGCTCCTGGACGAACGGCCCCTTCTTGCTGGATCTGCTCATCAGTGGTTCTCCTGGTGACGATTTCGCGCTTCTCCCGTGCGAGGCGCAAGCAGTGCTAGGACGCAGGCTGCGCGCGGGCTCGCGAGCCCGTGTGCAGCCGAGGACGACGCAATGCGCCGCGGATCGCGCGGGAGAAGCGCACTCATTGTTGCCAGGAGAGCCACTAGCGCTTGTCCTTCCCGCGGCGGCGGCCGCGAACGATCAACTTGTCCGATTCCTTGTGCTTGCGGCGCGTGCGCTTGCCGAGCGTCGGCACGCCCCACGGGGTGACCGGGTGGCGGCCGCCCTTCGACTTGCCCTCGCCGCCGCCGTGCGGGTGGTCGACCGGGTTCATCGCCGAGCCGCGGACGGCGGGGCGCTTGCCGAGCCAGCGGCTGCGGCCTGCCTTGCCGACCGTGACGTTCTGGTGGTCGACGTTCCCAACCTGCCCGACCGTCGCGCGACAGGTTAGCGGCACGCGCCGCATCTCGCCCGAGGGCAGGCGCAGGACGCCGTAGCCGTCGTCCTTGGCCACGAGCTGGATGCCCGAGCCGGCGCTCCGCGCCAGCTGGCCGCCCTTGCCGGGCTTCAGCTCGACGTTGTGCACGAGCGTGCCGGTCGGGATGTTCGCCAGCGGGAGCGCATTCCCGGGCCGGATGTCCGCCTCCGGGCCGGACTCGAGCTTCGCGCCCACCTTCAGCCCCGAGGGCGCGAGGATGTAGGCCTTGGCGCCGTCGGCGTAGTGGAGCAAGGCGATCCGTGCGGAGCGATTGGGGTCGTACTCGATCGCGGCCACCGTCGCCGGCACGCCGTCCTTGACGCGCTTGAAATCGATGATCCGGTAACGGCGCTTGTGGCCGCCGCCCTGGTGGCGCGTGGTGATGCGCCCGTTGTTGTTCCGGCCGCCCTTCTTCGTCAGGGGGGCGAGCAGGCTCTTCTCCGGCTCCGTCTTCGTCACCTCGTCGAACGACGAGACGCTCATGAAGCGACGGCCGGGGGAGGTGGGCTTGTACCTGCGGATGGCCATCAGTGGTTCTCCTGGTGATGCTGGTGGATGCCAAGTGTCGCCAGGTGAGCCACTAGACCTGGGCCCCCTCGAAGATCTCGATGGACTCGCCCTCGCGCAGCTGCACGACGGCCTTCTTCCAGCCGGGGCGGACGCCCTTGATCAGCCCGCGGCGCTTCGGCTTCGGCTGCACCTTGAGGATGTTGACGCGTGCGACCTTGACGCCGAAGAGCTCCTCGACCGCCTGGCGCACCTGCGTCTTGTGGGCGTCCTTGTGGATCTTGAACGTGTACTGGCCGTTCGGAATCCGGGCGTACGACTTCTCGGACACCACGGGAGAGATCAGGACCTCGCTCGGATGCAGCGACATCTAGCCGGCCCTTCCGTTCACGAGCTCGAGCGCACCCTCGCTGACGAGCAGCGCGCGCGCCCAGATGACGGCGGAGACTTCGAGCTCCGCCGGGATGGTCACGAGCACCTGCGGGAGATTGCGGAACGACTTGATCACGCCCACCTCGTCCTCGGTGGCGACCACGACGAGCGGCACGGACTTGCCCCACGCGGCGAGGAGCGCCGCGGCCTGCTTCGTCGACGGCGACTCGAACCCCGACGCGTCCAGCACGGCAATCGTGCCGTTCGCTGCGTGCGACGAGAGCGCCCCCGCGAGGGCGGCCTTGCGGGCCTTCTTGTTCACCTTCACCTCGAAGGAGCGCATCCCCGGCGGGAAGGCGACGCCGCCGCCCGTCCAGTGCGGGGCGCGGCTCGTGCCGGCACGGGCGCGGCCCGTGCCCTTCTGGCGCCACGGCTTCGCGCGGCCGCCGGAGACGAGCCCGCGCGACTTGGTGCCGCGCGTCCCGGCCCGGGCGGCGTTCAGCTCGGCGCGCACGGCCTCGTGCAGAAGGTGCGACTTGGCCTCCGCGCCGAAGATCGCGTCCTCGAGCGTCACGTCCTTCGACGTCTTCCCCGAGGCGTCGAGGAGGGGTGCCTTAGCGGCCGGCATGCGCCTTCTCCTCCCTGACCTCTACGAGCCCGTTCCTCGGGCCGGGCACGGCGCCCTTGACGAGGAGCAGGTTGCGCTCGGGATCGACCGAGTGGATCTTCAGGCCGACCTGGGTGACGCGCTTGCCGCCCATGCGGCCGGCCATGCGAATGCCCTTGAAGACGCGCGAGGGCGTCGCCGAGGCGCCGATCGAGCCCGGCTTGCGGATGTTGTGGGAGCCGTGCGTCTTCGGGCCGCGCTTGAAGTTGTGGCGCTTGATCGTCCCCTGGAAGCCCTTGCCGATCCCGATCCCGGCCACCTTGACCGAGTCGCCGGGCTCGAAGAGCTCGACGGTGACCGTCTCCCCCGCGACCGCGCCGTCGATCCCGCCCCGGAACTCCACGAGATGGCGATGCGGCTCGACGCTGTGCTTCGCGAGGTGACCGGCCTCGGGCCGCGTGAGCTTCCGCGCGGGCACCGGCTCGAAGGCGAGCTGCACGGCCTCGTAGCCGTCGAGGTCGCTGGTCCGGACCGCGACGACCGGGCAGGGGCCCGCCTCGATCACCGTCACCGGCGTCACCTCGCCTGACTCGGCGTCGAAGACCTGGGTCATGCCCAGCTTGCGTCCGATGATTCCCTTGGCCATGTCTCCGTGTCCTAGAGCTTGATCTCGATGTCGATGCCCGCCGGGAGGTCGAGTCGCATCAGCGAGTCGACCGTCTTCGGCGTCGGCGAGTGGATGTCGATCAGGCGCTTGTGCGTCCGGATCTCGAAGTGCTCACGCGAGTCCTTGTCCTTGAACGGCGAGCGGATCACCGTGTAGACGTTCTTCTCCGTGGGCAGCGGGACGGGGCCCGTGATGGTCGCGCCGGTGCGCTGAGCAGTCTCGACGATCTGCGAGGCAGAGCGGTCGAGCTGGGTGTGGTCGTATCCCTTGAGCCTGATCCGGATCTTCTGCTGAGGCACCGGCGCGTCCCTTTCTCTACTTGAGGATCTCGGTGACGACGCCCGCACCCACGGTGCGGCCGCCTTCGCGGATTGCGAAGCGAAGACCCTGATCCATGGCGATCGGCTGGATCAGCTCGATCTCCATGTTCGTGTTGTCGCCCGGCATGACCATCTCCTGGCCCTCCGGGAGCTTGATCGAGCCTGTCACGTCCGTCGTGCGGAAGTAGAACTGCGGCCGGTAGCCGTTGAAGAACGGCGTGTGGCGGCCGCCTTCCTCCTTCGAGAGGACGTAGACCTCGGCGTTGAAGTGCGTGTGCGGCGTGATCGAGCCCGGCTTCGCGAGCACCTGGCCGCGCTCGACGTCCTCGCGCTTGATGCCGCGGAGGAGCGCCCCGGCGTTGTCGCCGGCCTGCGCGTAGTCGAGCGACTTCTGGAACATCTCGAGGCCGGTGACGACCGTCTTCTCCGTCTCGGGGTGGATGCCCACGATCTCGATCTCGGTTCCGACCTCGATCTTGCCCTGCTCGATGCGGCCGGTGACGACGGTGCCGCGGCCGGTGATCGTGAAGACGTCCTCGATCGGCATCAGGAACGGCTTGTCGACATCGCGGACGGGCTCCGGGATGTACGTGTCGACGGCCTCCATCAGCTCCAGGATCTTCGGCGTCCATTCGGGGTCGCCCTCGAGCGCCTTCAGCGCCGAGACCTGGATCACCGGGATGTCGTCGCCCGGGAAGTTGTACCTCGAGAGCAGCTCGCGGACCTCGAGCTCGACGAGCTCGAGCAGCTCGGGATCGTCCACCATGTCGGCCTTGTTCAGCGCCACGACGATGTACGGCACCTCGACCTGGCGGGCGAGCAGGATGTGCTCGCGCGTCTGCGGCATGGGCCCGTCGGCGGCGGAGACCACGAGGATCGCGCCGTCCATCTGCGCCGCGCCCGTGATCATGTTCTTGATGTAGTCGGCGTGACCCGGGCAGTCGACGTGTGCGTAGTGCCGGTTCGCGGTCTCGTACTCGACGTGCGCGGTGTTGATCGTGATCCCGCGCTGGCGCTCCTCGGGCGCCTTGTCGATGTCGTCGAAGCTCGTGGCTGCCGTGCCGGTGCCCTGTTCAGACAGCACCTTCGTGATCGCCGCCGTGAGCGTGGTCTTGCCGTGGTCGATGTGCCCGATCGTGCCGACGTTGAGATGCGGCTTCGAGCGCTCGAACTTCTGCTTGCCCATTTGCCTCCTCTTTCCTTTCCTAGCTCGCCGCGGCGTCGACCAGCTCGGTCGCGATCGACTGCGGAACTTCCTCGTAGTGGTCGAATTGCATCGTGAACGTCGCGCGGCCCTGGGTCATCGAGCGCACGTCCGTGGCGTAGCCGAACATCTCGGCCAGCGGCACCATCGCCTTGACCGACTGCGCGTTGCCGCTCGGCTCGAGCGACTCGACGCGGCCGCGGCGGGCGTTCAGGTTCCCCATCACGTCGCCGAGGTACTCCTCGGGCGTGACGACCTCGACCGCCATCATCGGCTCGAGCAGCTTCGGCTTCGCGCGCTTCATGGCCTCCTTGAAGGCCATCGAGCCGGCGATCTTGAATGCCATCTCGCTCGAGTCGACGTCGTGGTACGAGCCCTCGACGAGCTCGACCTTGATGTCGACGACGGGGTAGCCTGCCAGCACGCCCGACTCCATCGCCTCCTGGATGCCCAGGTCGATCGAGGGGATGTACTCCTTCGGGACCTTGCCGCCGACCACCCGGTCGACGAACTCGTAGCCGTCGCCCGCGGGGAGCGGCTGCATGTTGATCACGGCGTGGCCGTACTGGCCGCGGCCGCCTGTCTGGCGCACGAACTTGCCGTCGATCTTCTCGACCGGCTTGCCGATCGTCTCGCGGTAGGCGACCTGCGGGCGGCCGACGTTCGCGTCCACCTTGAACTCGCGCTTGAGGCGGTCGACGATGATCTCGAGGTGCAGCTCGCCCATGCCGGCGATCAGGGTCTGGCCGGTCTCCTCGTCCGTGCGGACGCGGAAGGTCGGATCCTCCTCGGTGAGGCGCTGCAGGCCCTGTGACAGCTTGTCCTGGTCGCCCTTCGTCCTCGGCTCGACGGCGACCGAGATCACCGGCTCCGGGAAGGTCATCGACTCGAGCACGATCGGCGAGGTCTCCGCTGAGAGCGTGTCGCCGGTCGTGGTGGCCTTGAGGCCGACCGCGGCGGCGATCTCGCCGGCCGAGATCTCCTCGCGCTCCTCCCGGTGGTTCGCGTGCATCTGGAGGATGCGGCTGATCCGCTCGGTCTTGCCCGTCGTCGTGTTGAGGACGCGGTCGCCCGCCTTCAGCGAGCCCGAGTAGACGCGGAAGTACGTCAGCTTGCCGACGTACGGATCCGACATGACCTTGAACGCGAGCGCCGCGAACGGCTCGTCGGCCGCGGCGTGGCGCGAGAGCTCGTGCTCGGTGCGCGGGTCGCGGCCGTGGATCGACGGCACGTCGAGCGGGCTCGGCAGGTAGTCGACGACGGCGTCGAGCAGCGGCTGGACGCCCTTGTTCTTGAACGCGGAGCCGAGCAGCACCGGCGTGATCTTCGACTGCAGCGTCCCGGCGCGGAGAGCCCGGCGAATCATGTCCGGCGTCACCGACTCCTCGTCCTCGAGGAACGCCTCGGTCAGCTCGTCGTCGAACTCGGCGATCGCGTCGATCAGCTGGTGGTGGTACTCCTGCGCCTGCTCGGCCAGCTCCGCGGGAATCTCGCCCGTCTCCATCTTCGTGCCGAGGTCGTCCACGTAGGTGATCGCCTTCATCTCGACCAGGTCGACCACGCCGCGGTGGTGCTCCTCCTGGCCGATCGGGATCTGCACCGGAACCGGGTTCGCGCCGAGGCGCTCGACCATCGACTCGACGGCCTTGAAGAAGTCCGCGCCCGTGCGGTCCATCTTGTTGATGAACGCGATCCGGGGCACGCTGTACTTGTCCGCCTGGCGCCAGACCGTCTCGGACTGCGGCTGGACACCGGCGACAGAGTCGAAGACGGCGACCGCGCCGTCGAGGACGCGCAGGCTGCGCTCGACCTCGACCGTAAAGTCAACGTGCCCGGGCGTATCGATAATGTTGATGCGATAGTCACGCCAGGACGCCGTCGTGGCGGCCGACGTGATGGTGATCCCGCGCTCCTGCTCCTGCTCCATCCAGTCCATCGTCGCGGCACCCTCGTGGACCTCGCCCATCTTGTGGGTGCGGCCCGTGTAGTAGAGGATCCGCTCGGTCGTCGTGGTCTTGCCCGCGTCGATGTGGGCCATGATCCCGATGTTCCGGACGCGCTCGAGCGCGGTCGTCTGTGCGGTTGTAGCCAAAGCTCTCTTCAGTCCTTTACCAGCGGTAGTGGGCGAAGGCCTTGTTGGCCTGCGCCATGCGGTACATGTCGTCCTTGCGCTTGAAGGCGCCGCCCTGCTGCTCGAGGGCGTCGAGGATCTCGCCGGCGAGCTTCTCGTCCATGTGCTTCTCGCGCCTGTCGCGCGCGAAGGTGACGAGCCAGCGGATCGCCAGCGTGCGGCCGCGGCGCTGGGGCACCTCGACCGGAACCTGGTAGTTCGCGCCGCCCACGCGGCGGGAGCGCACCTCGAGCACCGGCGTGACCGTCTTGACGGCCTGCTCGAGCACCTCGACCGGCGGCTTGCCCGTCTTCTCCCCGACGCGCTCGAGCGCCTGATAGACGATCTGCTCGGCGGTCGACTTCTTCCCGCGCGTCATCACGCGGTTGATCAGCTGCGAGACTAGGATCGACTCGTAGACCGGATCGGACGGGACGGGGCGCGGTGTTATCTCGGCGCGGCGGGGCATTACGCGCTCCTCTTGGCTCCGTACTTCGAACGGCCCTGCTTGCGGTCCGAGACGCCGGCGGCGTCGAAGGCGGCGCGAATGACCTTGTACCGGTAGCCCGGCAGGTCCTTGACGCGGCCGCCGCGGATCAGCACGACGGAGTGCTCCTGCAGGTTGTGGCCCTCGCCGGGGATATAGGCGCCGACCTCCATGCCGTTCGTGAGCCGGACGCGCGCGATCTTCCGGAGCGCCGAGTTCGGCTTCTTGGGCGTCATCGTCGAGACGCGCGTGCAGACGCCGCGCTTCTGCGGCGCGCCCTGCAGGGCAGGCGTCTTCGTCTTCGCCTTCTTGGAGGCGCGGCCCTTCCGAATCAATTGGTTCACAGTCGGCATGAAGCTCCCGGAGTCGGGTTGTACAGCGTCCTCTACAAGCAGGTCGTATACAGACGAAAGGCCGGCCGGGCGCGTGCACCAGCCAACCGAAGACGGCATGGTAGCGAAGCTGCGCCGGGTGCGCAAACGCCAGAAGGGCGGCTGCGCCGCTTGAACAAGCGGAAAAACGTGCCCGGGGAGGCCCCATTCGGCGCCGTTTGGAGTGCGCCCACGTGACACCGGTGTTCGCTGCGGCCTGGGGCGCCCTCGTGGTGCTCTTCTTTGTGCTCCTGACGGGGCTCGTCCTGCGCCGCCGGCGAGCGCCCGACGAGCGGGTCGCCGTCGCCGTGGCGGAGTTGAACGAGCGGATGGAGCAGCTCGTGGCCGAGTTCTCGCTCGCGCTCGAGGAGGCGCGCGAGGAGGGCAGGCGCTTCCACTTCCTCGACGACCTCGCGGGCTCCATCGACCTGGACGAGGTGCTCGAGGGCACACTGCGGGCTGCCGCTTCACTCGCCGGCGTCGACGCGGCCTTCGTCACGGTGCAGGTCACGGTCCCAGACTCCGCCGGAGCCCCCGTGACGGCGTCGGTGGGACTCAGCCCGGAGGAAGCGGTGCGGGAGCCGATCCCCGGGCCGCCGGACGGTCGCGCGGCGCGGGCGATCTCGATCTCGTACCACTACGCCGAAGACGAGCGCAACGCCGACGGCCTGGGCTTCATCTACGGCGGCGTCGCGGTGCCGGTCTCCGCCGAGGAGGGGGAAATCGCCTCGCTGGCGATCTTCACCCGGTCTCCGTCACACCGCTTCGACGAGGACGCCGTGCGAACGCTCGAGGACCTGGCGCGGCGGGCGGCGCCCGCAATCGACGATGCACGACGCTTCCGCGAGGCGCGGCAGCTCGCCGACCTGGATTCGCTCACACGACTGCACAACCGGCGCTTCTTCCACGAGACGCTGGAGCGCGAGTGTGCGCGGGCGCACCGGTACGAGCGCAGGCTGGCGCTGATCGTCTTCGACCTCGACGACTTCAAGACCGTGAACGACCGGATCGGACACCTTGCCGGCGACGCCGTGCTCGCCGAGATCGCCGAGCGCATGCGCGGCGTGATGCGCTCGGCGGACATCGCGTGCCGTGTCGGTGGCGACGAGTTCGCCTTCGTCCTCCCCGAGTCGGGAGTCCAGGATGCGGGCCTGCTCTCGCAGAGGCTGCAGGCCGCGATCGCCGATCGGCCGATCGTCGGGGCGGGGCCGCTCGAAATCTCGGCGGGGGTCGCCGAGCTCCGGCCGGACGACGACGCGCAGACGTTCTTCGAACGCGCGGACGGTGCTCTCTACCGCGCGAAGGACGAGGGCAAGGGCCGCGTGATCGCGGCCGGACGCTAGACCTCTTCCTCAGCCGCCGTCCAGGCCGAGGAAAGGCAGCCAGGCGGTCAGGTCGACCGTCTGGGCGTCGGGCAGCTGGTCGCCGCGGCAGTCGGTGCGGTCGAGCGCGCCGTCCATGCGCTTCGCGATCCAGCCGTGGAACGCGTCGAGCCGCGCGAGGTCGATCAGCGCATGGCGGAGCAGCGGGGTCACCGCCGCGGGCTCCAGAGCCGAGAGGGGCACGGGTTCGTGCGCGAGGCGGACGCGATAGACACCCCGTGCGGTGCGAACGGTGTACGCGCCGGGCGGCAAGCCGAAGACCTGGGCCGGGGCGAAACCCTCGAGCGCCAGGCCGCTGGTGCGATCCGCGAGCCAGGGTGCGGCGGGCGCCGCGTCGACCTGCCGGACGAGTGCATCCCGATAGGTCGTGTACGCGTCGAGCACCGAGGCCCCGGTCGGCGCACCGACTCGAAGCGTGGCCGAGAGCCGGAGACGGCGCAGCTCGTCGGCGAGGACGGCGCGCGCGACGGGCACGGTGGCACGGCGAAGCGACAGGGCCGCGAGGTACGCGGCGCGGCTGCCCCGGAAACGCTGAGCGATCACCCCCCGCTCGGCGGCGAGGATCTCGTTCGTCGTCACGTGCATCTGCTCGGCGAGCACCGCGCGTTGGAGGAGGACGCTCAACGCGACGTCCGAGTCGCCGGCGACCCGGGCGAGGGCGGCGACGTCCCGGTCGCGGATGCGCTGCCCGCCCACGGCGCACACGACGCCGGGCCCGAGTGCGACCTGGCCGGCCGTCAGCGACGTGTCGAACCTCGGCCCGGCCATGGCCGGCGCGTCGCAGAGCGACCTGTTCCGCGTCCAGAGGTAGACGCACGCGGCGGCGGGCTTGTCGGGATCCTGCGCCGCCGCGCTCCAGACCGCCCAGCCCCACGACCAGACCGTGGCCGGCTTCAGCTCGGCCGCGACCTGCTTGGCGGCGAGCGCCTGCCACTTGACGACGTCGAACCAGGCCTCCTTCGGCTGCAGGCGCTCGCGTCCCCCGGTCCCCGGCGCCGTCTGGAAACCGAGCATCAATCCGAGACGGGACGGCGGGATGCCGAGATCGATGAGCTCCTGCAGCCGGCTGCGGAACTGATTGCGGAGCTTCCGCGACCCGAGTGACGCTCCGAGCTTGTGGAGGCGCGGAGCGGAGAAGTAGACCTCGAGCACCAGGTCGCTCGACCCGGCGAGCGTGCGCCACCAGTCCGCTGCGTCGCCGCCCACGTAGGGACGCGAGGAGACGAGCACGAACGGGCGGGCGCCGCGCGCGGAGAGCTGCTGGACGAACGTGAGCACGTTCGAGCGGTATCGAGCACTCGTGGGCGTCAGCGGCGTCGGGAGCGACGCGCCGAACAGCTCGTTCAGCGCGATGAACGGGTGGTCGCAGCCGGACGACAGGACGGCCCGGTCGAAGAGGACGTTTGCGCGGTCGACGATCTTCGCCGGGTCGGCGGGGACGGACGGCGTGCCGACGCGGTTGTTGAGATACAGGTCGAAGTAGACGGTGCTGGCCCCGGCGCTGCGCAGCTGCGGCGGCACGAGCTGGTTCGAGGCGGCGGCGACGATGCCCGGCCGCGCGAAGACGCTCTTCCAGAAGGGAACGGATCCGTCCGCGAAGTCGATCCAGAGCGGCTGGCGGTCGGGGATCCCGCACGGGTTCTGCGCGGGCGCAGGCTCGGACGGCGGCGCAGCGGCACCGGCGAGGCCCGCACAGGCGACCACGATGAGCAGGAGCTTCCGCAAGACGACCCTGCCACGTCTAGCAGACGTCCGTGACGGACACGTCAGGGGACTGTCCCCCGCGAGGCCGGAAACGCGAGACAGGGCGGCTCCCGCCGCAGAACGCCGAGGGACCCGGCAGCTGGCAGCTGCCGGGCCCCTCGGCCACGCGTTTTCGCCCTCCGGGCCTAGGCCTCGTCGAGCGGGGAGTCCACCTCCGGGATCTCCTCGGCCTCGAGGTCGCTCCGGCCGGAGTCCCCGTTGCCGGGCTCGAAGTCGAGGTCGAGGCCGGTCAGGTCGAGCGCCCCGCCGTCAGTGCCGATCTCCTCGAGCGCCGCGAGCAGCGCCTGCCGCTCGTAGGTCTCGCGGGGGATGTCGCCCGACGGCTCGATCTCGATCGTCCGGTACCGCTTCAGGCCCGTCGCCGCCGGGATCAGCTTCCCGATGATGACGTTCTCCTTCAGGCCGTTCAGCCGGTCGATCTTGCCCTCGATCGAGGCGTCCGTCAGCACCTTCGTCGTCTCCTGGAACGAGGCGGCCGAGAGGAACGACTCGGTCGCGAGCGACGCCTTTGTGATCCCGAGGATCAGCGGCTCGAACGTGGCCTTCTCGCCCTTCTTGCTCACCTTGGCGTTCTCGCGCTCGAGCACGACCTTGTCGATCAGCTGCCCGGGCAGGAGCTCGGTGTCGCCGTTCGTCTCGATCCGGACCTTCTTCAGCATCTGGCGGACGATCAGCTCGATGTGCTTGTCGTGGATCTCGACGCCCTGCGACTTGTAGACCTTCTGCACCTCGCCGACGAGGTACAGCTCCGTCGCGGTCGAGCCCTTCAGGCGAAGCAGGTCGGCCGGGTTGCGCGAACCTTCGTTGAGGGCGTCGCCCGGCTCGATCACCTGCCCGTCGGCGACGAGCAGCCGCGTGCGCCTCGGAAGCTGGATCGCGATCGGGTCGATCGGGTTCCCCTCCTCGTCGAGCGCGTCGGGATGGATCGTCACCTTCGGGCCGCGTTCGGTCTGCTCGACCTCGACGCGCCCGCCGACCTCGGCGAGCACCGCGGCACCCTTCGGGTTCCGCGCCTCGAAGATCTCGACGACGCGCGGGAGGCCGTGCGTGATGTCCGCGCCGGCGACGCCGCCGGTGTGGAAGGTCCGCATCGTCAGCTGCGTGCCCGGCTCGCCGATCGACTGGGCGGCGATGATGCCGACCGCGTCGCCGATCTCGGCCATGTTCCCCGTGGCGAGGAAGGTGCCGTAGCAGGTGCGGCAGACACCCGTTTCCGCACGGCACTTGAGCACCGACCGCAGGGGGAGCATGGTCGAGTCGACCGTCTCGTGGAGCTCGTCGGCCAGCATCTTCAGGTCGGCCGTCGAGATCTCGTGGCCCTTCTCGAGCAGCACGGTCTTGCCGGGTCTGCCCGACGCGAGCGGCTTGTGGACGTCGTCCGCGACCACGCGGCCGGCGACGCTCTTGTTGACGCCGTCCGGACCGAGCAGCGGCAGCTCCACGTGATCGTCGGTGCCGCAGTCCTCCTCGCGCACGATCACGTCCTGCGAGACGTCGACGAGACGCCGCGTCAGGTAACCCGAGTCGGCCGTGCGGAGCGCCGTGTCGGCCAATCCCTTGCGGGCGCCGTGGGTCGAGATGAAGTACTCGAGCACCGACAAGCCCTCCATGAAGTTGGCCTTGATCGGGCGCTCGATGATCTCGCCCTTCGGATTCGCCATCAGGCCGCGCATGCCGGCCAGCTGGCGGATCTGCTTGAACGAGCCGCGGGCCCCCGAGTTGGCCATCATGAAGATGGGGTTCAGCTCGAAGAGCGTGTTCTCCATCGCGTCCGCGACGGCGTCCGTGGCCTCCGTCCAGATGTTGACGATCTGCTCGTGGCGCTCCTCCTCGGTGATCAGGCCGCGCTCGTACTGGGCGTCGACCTCGGCCACGCGCTTCTCGTAGCCCGCCAGGATCTCTTCCTTCTCGGGCGGGATGACGATGTCGTTCTTCGAGATCGTGATCCCGGCCTGCGTCGCATAGTGGAAGCCGAGCGACTTGACCGTGTCGAGGACGGTCGCGATCGAGTGCGCCCCGTAGCGCGACGTGAGCTCGAGGATGAGCGCGTCGAGCTGCGGCTTCGCGAGCGTCGTGTTGATGAAGTCGTGGTCCTGCTCCTCGAGGGGAACCGTCTCGCCGACCGCGCGGACGATCTCCTCGTTGAAGATGACGCGGCCCGGCGTCGTCAGGATCAGCTCGCCTGAGCGGAGCCGGTACTCGATGGGCTGCTGCAGGGTCACCTGCTTGGCCTCGATCGCGAGCTCGACCTCGTCCTCGGAGCGGAAGCGGCTCGGTCGCGGATCGAGCTTCTCCGCCGACAGCGACGGCAGGTCCTGGTCCGTGTAGGTCAGGTAGTACGACCCCAGCACCATGTCCTGCGTCGGGGTCGCCAGCGGGCGGCCCGAGGCCGGGGAGAGGATGTTGTTCGAGGACAGCATCAGGATGCGGGCCTCCGCCTGCGCCTCGGCGCTGAGCGGAAGGTGGACCGCCATCTGGTCGCCGTCGAAGTCGGCGTTGAAGGCGTGGCAGACGAGCGGGTGCACCTGGATCGCCTTGCCCTCGACGAGCACCGGCTCGAACGCCTGGATGCCGAGGCGGTGCAGGGTGGGGGCGCGGTTCAGCAGCACCGGATGCTCCGCGATCACCTCCTCGAGCACGTCCCAGACCTCCGGGACCATCGACTCGACGTGCTTCTTCGCGGCCTTGATGTTCTGGACGGACTTCCGCTCGACGAGCCGGCTCATGATGAACGGCTTGAAGAGCTCGAGCGCCATCAGCTTGGGCAGCCCGCACTGGTGGAGCTTCAGGTTCGGCCCGGCGACGATCACCGAGCGGCCCGAGTAGTCCACGCGCTTGCCGAGCAGGTTCTGGCGGAAACGGCCCTGCTTGCCCTTGAGCATGTCGGACAGCGACTTCAGGGGACGGTTGCCCGGTCCCGTGACGGCGCGGCCGCGGCGGCCGTTGTCGAACAGCGCGTCGACGGCCTCCTGGAGCATGCGCTTCTCGTTGTTGACGATGATCTCGGGAGCACCGAGGTCGAGCAGGCGCTTCAGCCGGTTGTTCCGGTTGATCACGCGGCGGTAGAGGTCGTTCAGGTCGGACGTCGCGAAGCGGCCGCCGTCCAGCTGCACCATCGGGCGGAGCTCCGGCGGGATCACCGGCACGGCCTCGAGGATCATCCACTCGGGCTTGTTCTCCGAGGTGATGAAGGCGTTGACGACCTTCAGGCGCTTGATCGCGCGGGCCTGCTTCTGCCCCTTCGACGTCTTGATCGTGTCGCGGAGCATCGTGGCCTCGGCGTTCAGGTCGAGGTCGCGAAGCAGATCGCGGATCGCCTCCGCACCCATGCCGCCGCGGAAGTAGACGCCGAACCCGTACGGCGACCCGAAGCGGTCCTTCAGCTCGCGGAAGATCTGCTCGTCGTTGACGACGAGCTTCGGCTCGAGCTCCCGGAACACGCGCCAGGTCTCCTCGAGGCGCCGCACCGCGTCGACGGCCGCCTCACGGGCGTCCTCGCGGCGGGACTCCATGTCCTGGTACATCTCGCGGACCTTCAGCGACCACTGGACGATCGAGTCGAGATCCTCCTTCTGGATCTTCCCGTCCGTGCGCAGGCACAGGTCGTTCGCCAGCTCACGGACGTCCGTCTCGTCGTCGGCGCGCTCGAGCGTCTCGGCGAGCAGCCCGTTGCCGAGCTCCCGCGCCTTGTCGAGGTTCTTGGCGTCGACGCCGGCAACCGTCTTCTGGTCCTCCTCGGCGATCTCGCCGCCCGTGAGGAGCGCCTCGGTGATGCGGTTGATGTGCTTCGAGACCTGGCCCTTGGCCGAGCCGGTCGCCTTCGCCTGCTCCTTGCGGAGCTTGGCGAGCGCGTCGCGGATCTGCTCGGCGGCGAGGCCGACCTGCTCCAGCTCGCGCGGCGACAGCTTGCGGTCGTCGCGGATCGCGTGGTTGCGGACGAGCTCCCGGATCTTCTTCGAGTCCTCGGTCGTGATCTGACCCGCGAGGTCCTTGAACATCCCGCCGGCGAGCTCGCGCGCCTGCTCGACCGTCGGAAGCCCCTGCTCCTCGGCCCAGGTCGAGAGCCCGCGGGCCCAGAAGTCGTCGTCCTCGTCGAAGCCCTTGTCGGATCCCTTGGCGAAGAAGTTGCGGCGCCGGGTCAGACGGGCCTCGACCGCGGCGAGCTGCTCGTCGCGGTCGACGTAGATCCGCTCCGACTCGCCCTGGACCTTCTCCTCGAGGTCGTTCAGGTCCTTCGCGCGCGCCTCGTCGTCGACCTGCGTGACGATCGACGCGGCGAAGTAGAGCACCTTCTCGAGCTCGCGCGGCGCGATGTCGAGCAGGTACCCGATGCGGCTCGGAACGCCCTTGAAGAACCAGATGTGCGAGACCGGAGCCGCGAGGTCGATGTGCCCCATCCGCTCGCGCCGCACCTTCTGGCGCGTCACCTCGACGCCGCAGCGCTCGCAGATGATGCCCTTGTAGCGGACGCGCTTGTACTTGCCGCAGTAGCACTCCCAGTCCTTCGTCGGACCGAAGATGCGCTCGCAGAAGAGACCGTCGCGCTCGGGCTTGAGCGTGCGGTAGTTGATGGTCTCCGGCTTCGTGACCTCTCCGGACGACCAGTCACGGATCTGCTTGCTCGACGCGAGGCCGATGCGGATCGCGTCGAAGTCGTTGATGTCGATCAAGTTCTTTGCGCCTCTTTCCCTGTAGTCCCTAGCAATTCAGCGTCCGTCGTCGTCGAGCGGTCCGGTCTAGTCCTCGACCTCGATCTCGTCGAGATCGCCGAGTGAAGGAGCCTCGACGTCCTCGGGCTCCTCCTCGGCCTCGCTCTCAGGCGCCTCGTCGACCGAGACGTCCACCTCGGCGAGGTCGCCGAGGTCCTCGTCGGCCGGCAGCGCGAGCTCGCCGTCGATGTCTGCCCGCTCCTGGCCCTCTTCGAGCTCCTGCGCCGTGGGCTGGCGCGCCGCCGCACGCAGCGATCCGGGCGAGAGGTCGATGCCGAGCTCTTCCGCGGCGCGGAGCAGCTCGTCGTCCTCCTCGCGGACCTCCACCTCGGCGCCCTCCTCCGAGATGACGCCGACGTCGAGCGCCAGCGACTGCATCTCCTTCAGGAGCACCTTGAAGGACTCGGGGATCGACGGCTCGGCGATGTTCTCGCCCTTGACGATCGCCTCGTAGGCCTTGACGCGCCCGACGGTGTCGTCGGACTTGATCGTGAGCATCTCCTGGAGCGTGTACGCGGCGCCGTACGCCTCGAGCGCCCAGACCTCCATCTCGCCGAAGCGCTGGCCTCCGAACTGCGCCTTGCCGCCTAGCGGCTGCTGGGTGACGAGCGAGTACGGACCGGTGCTCCGCGCGTGGATCTTGTCGTCCACGAGGTGGAGGAGCTTCAGGATGTACATGTAGCCGACGGTCACCTTCTGCTCGAAGGGCTCGCCCGTGCGGCCGTTGAAGAGCCGCACCTTGCCGGACGTGCGCCGGCCGGCCGGCCGCTTCCTGTCGACCTTGAGCGAGATCGGCGACGAGGGGTTCTGCTCCGTCCAGCGGACGAGCGCCTCGTCGACGTCCTCGGGCGTGGCGCCGTCGAACACGGGCGAGGCGACCGGGGTCGGGCCGTTCGTGGACTCGCCGTCCTCGACGAAGACGCCGTGCGCGGCGGCCCAGCCGAGGTGAGTCTCGAGGATCTGGCCGATGTTCATCCGGCTCGGCACGCCGAGCGGGTTGAGCAGGATGTCCACCGGGCGGCCGTCCTCGAGGAACGGCATGTCCTCCTCGGGCACGATCTTCGAGATGACGCCCTTGTTGCCGTGGCGGCCGGCGAGCTTGTCGCCCTCGCTGATCTTGCGCTTCTTCGCCACGTAGACGCGGACGAGCTCGTTCACGCCGGGCGACAGGTCGTCGCCGTTCTCGCGCGAGAACGTCTTCACGTCGATCACCTTGCCGCCCTCGCCGTGCGGAACCTTGAGCGAGGTGTCGCGGACCTCGCGCGCCTTCTCCTTGAAGATGGCGCGGATCAGCTTCTCCTCGGCCGTCAGCTCGGTCTCGCCCTTGGGCGTCACCTTGCCGACCAGCAGGTCACCCGAGCCGACCTCGGCGCCGATGCGCACGATGCCGCGCTCGTCGAGCTGCGCGAGCGACTCCTCCGAGCGGTTCGGGATGTCGCGGGTGATCTCCTCGTCGCCCAGCTTCGTCGAGCGGGCGTCGATCTCGTACTCGTGGATGTGGATCGAGCTCAGCACCTCGTCCTTGACGAGCCGCTCGGAGAGCACGATCGCGTCCTCGAAGTTGTAGCCCTCGAACGGCATAAACGCGACGAGCAGGTTCGCTCCGAGCGCGAGCTCGCCGCTGTCCGTGGACGAGCCGTCCGCCAGCACCTGCCCCTTCGTCACCCTGTCGTTGAGGCGGACGATCGGCTTGTGGTGGATCAGCGTGCCCTGGTTGGAGCGCATGAACTTCGTCAGCGGGTACTCGTCGCGGGTGCCCCTGCCCTCGACGACGATGTGGTCCGCCGAGACGTCGATCACGGTGCCGGCGTTCTCCGAGACGACCACGTCGCCCGAGTCGACCGCGGCACGGTGCTCGATGCCGGTGCCGACGAGCGGCGCCTGCGTGATCATCAGCGGCACCGCCTGCCGCTGCATGTTGGCCCCCATGAGGGCTCGATTGGCGTCGTTGTGCTCGAGGAAGGGGATCATCGCCGTCGCGACCGACACGATCTGCGCCGGCTCGACGTCCATGAACTGGATCTCCTTCGGCTCGGCCATCACGGCCTCGCCCTCCTTCGAGCGGCAGAGCACCTGGTCGTGCAGGAACTTGCCGGTCTTCTCGTCGACGCGCTCGGAGGCCTGCGCAATGGTGTACTGGGCCTCTTCGGCGGCGTCGAGGTAGACGATGTCGTCGGTGACCCGGCCGCCCACGACCTTCCGGTACGGCGTCTGGATGAAGCCGAACTCGGAGACCGTCGCGTAGGAAGCGAGCGAGCCGATCAGGCCGATGTTCGGGCCCTCGGGGGTCTCGATCGGGCACATGCGCCCGTAGTGCGTCGGGTGGACGTCGCGCACCTCGATCGGCGCGCGCTCGCGCGTCAGGCCGCCCGCGCCGAGCGCCGAGAGGCGGCGGCGGTGGGTGAGGCCGTCGAGCGAGTTCGTCTGCTGCATGAACTGCGACAGCTGCGAGGAGCCGAAGAACTCCTTCAGGGCGGCCACGACCGGCCGGATGTTGATGATCGTCTGCGGCGTGATCGTGTCGACGTCCTCCGTCGTCATCCGCTCGCGGACGACGCGCTCCATGCGGTAGAGGCCGACCCGGAACGCTTCCTGGATCAGCTCGCCGGTGGTGCGCAGGCGCCGGTTGCCGAAGTGCTCGTACTCGTCGAGCTCGGTGCGGATCGGGTCGCGCGAGAGAGAGATCGTGTCGGACGCGAAGTCCTTCGACTCCTCGGGCGCGCCGATCTTCCGCGGCAGATCGACGAGCTTCTGGACGAGCGCGATGATGTCCTGGGTGGTCAGGACGCGCGTGTCCTCGGGCACGTCGACGCCGAGGCGCTGGTTCAGCTTGTAGCGGCCGACCTTCGTCAGGTCGTAGCGCTTGGGGTCGAAGAAGAGCGACCGGAGGAGGTTCCGCGCGTTGTCGAGCGTCGGCGGCTCGCCCGGGCGCTGCTTCTTGAAGACCTCGATCAGCGCCTCCTCCTCACGCGTGGAGGGGTCCTTCTCGAGCGTCATCTGGATGAACGGCGAGTTGTCGAACAGCTTCAGGATCGCCTCGTTCGAGGACGTGTCCAGCTGCCAGCCCGTAGTGGGATCCTCGGCCGGCAGGGCGCGCAGCAGCGTCGTGATCGGCAGCTTGCGCTTGCGGTCGATGCGGGCGTAGACGATGCCCTTCTTGTCGATCTCGAGCTCCAGCCAGGAGCCTCGCGACGGCATCAGGTTGGCGGTGAAGACCTGCTTCGTCGGGTCCTTCGGCTCCATCAGGTAGGCACCCGGGGAGCGGACGAGCTGCGTGACGATCACGCGCTCCGTCCCGTTGATGATGAACGTCCCCCATTCCGTCATCATCGGGAAGTCGCCCATGAAGACGGTCTGCTCGCGGATCTCGCCCGTCTCCGTGTTCACGAAGCGGACGGTCATCGACAGCGGGGCCTGGTAGGTGAGGTCCTTCTCCCGGCATTCCTGGATCGAGAACTGCGGCTCGCCGAACTTGTAGTCGCCGAACTCCACGGCGAGCGTGCCGGTGTAGTCCTCGATCGGCGAGATGTCGTCGATCGTCTCGCGGAGGCCCTCGTCCAGGAACCACTGGAACGAGGCCTTCTGGATGTCGATCAGGTTGGGGAGGTCGAGAACGTGCTTGAGGCGAGAAAAACTCTTGCGCGCGCGAGGCGCAGCGACCTTGGTGGTCAAGTGGTACAGCCTCCCTTATGGCGTCTTGGGGCGGAACGAGCAGGGACGGAAGCGCAACCGCCTAGGGTAGCGGAAGCGGCCCTTTCCCGGCAAGGCAAGCCACGCGGGGCACCGCGGCTCGTCGCAACAGTGTAGCTCCGCCGGCAAGGCTGCGCCACTCGTGGCAAAATCCCTGCAGATGAGCGCTTTTGATCATGTCTGAGCATCTTCCCTAGCTCCGCGACGTGCTCGAGCTCCTCTACACGGCGCGCTCCCGGTTCCGCAGCATCCGGCTCGAGCTGCGGGCGGTCGGCAACCCGCGGGCCGAGCAGGAGGCGGCGCACCGGTTCCAGACCGGCGGTTCGAGATGCGCCAGATCGTGTTCGGAGCCGGCGAGATCCCCGAGCGCACCGAAACGGTGGGTGCTGTCCGCAGACGAGCTGATCGCGCTCGCCGACGGCACGCAGCGAGCCGAAGGGCCGCCCGAGGGCGGCCCTTCGCATTCCAAGTAACAGTCTGTTACTTGCCCTCGACTACTTGATCTCGACCGAGGCGCCGGCCTCTTCGAGCTGCGCCTTGATCGAGTCCGCCTCGTCCTGGGCGACGCCCTCCTTGACGTTGCCGGGAGCGCCGTCCACGAGGTCCTTCGCCTCCTTCAGGCCGAGGCCGGTGATGGCGCGGACGACCTTGATCACCTGGATCTTCTTGTCGCCTGCACCGGTGAGCACCACGTCGAAGGAGCTCTTCTCCTCCGCCGTGGCGGCACCGTCGCCGCCCCCGACCGCGCCCGGGGCCGCGACCGCGACCGGAGCTGCGGCCGTGACGCCCCACTCGTCCTCGATCTTCTTCTTCAGCTCGACCAGCTCCAGCACGGACATGCTGCCGAGCTGATCGAAGATGGTGTCGACTGCGCTGGCAGCCATCTATGCCTCCTCAGGTTCAGGTGTGTCTTCGGGTTCGGGTGTGACTTCGGTCTCTTCGGCGGCCGTCTCGTCGGCCGCCTCTGCTGCGGGCTCTGCAGCCTCGGCTTCGGCTGCGGGCTCCTCGGCCGGAGCCTCCTCGGCGACCGGTGCCGCCGACGCAGAGGTGTCGCCCTCGGCTTCCAGCTGCTCGATCCTGGCGTCGATCAGCCCGACGAGGTTCTGCAGCGGGGCCTGGAAGAGGCCGACGATCGTCGTCAGCGGCGCCGTGATCGCTCCCAGCACCTGGCTGCGGAGCACGTCGAGCGGCGGCAGCTTCGCCAGCTCCTCGACGTCGGCGTCGCTGATCGGGCGGCCCTCGAGCACGCCGCCGCGGATCGCCAGCACCTTCGTGTCGCGGGCGACCTTCGACAGGGCCTTCGCGGCCGCGACCATGTCGCCCTCGGCGTCGAGGAACGCGATCGCGGACGGGCCCTCGAGCAGCGCCAGCAGGGCGTCCTGCCCCGCGGCCTCGGCAGCCCGGCGCGTGAGCGTGTTCTTCACGACCTGGAACTTCGCCCCGTGCTGGAGCAGCTCGCCCCGCAGCGAGTCGATCTCGGGCATGGTCAAGCCCCGGTAGTCGGCGACGATCAGCGTCTCCGAGCTCTTCAGCTGCGCGGTCAGCTCGTCGACGACCCGCTGCTTCTCGTTCTTGTGCATCTCTCACCTCCTCCGAAATGTCGAGCCCGCACGGAGGCGGGCTCGAACGAAGGCGAGAGACTCGCTTCTTCCGATCCACCTCGGCTGGTCTTCTGCCGCGGCGCGGATGCGCTGCGGCCGCCAGCTGTCTTCGGCGACGGGCGTTGTGCTTACGCGGAAACCGGTTCGGGAGCCTCCTCCAGCTCCTCGACGATGTCACGGAGCCGCTGGGGATCGACGTGGATCCCGGGCTCCATGGTGCTCGTCAGGGTGATCTTCTTGATGTAGCGCCCCTTCGCGGCGGCAGGCTTGGCGCGGTTGATCTCGTCGAGCAGCGCCGCGTAGTTCTCGAGCAGCGCCCGCTCCTCGAAGCTGCGTTTCCCGATCGCCACGTGGACGTTCGCGCCGCGGTCCGTCCGGTACTCCATCCTCCCCGCCTTGGACTCCCGCACCGCCTTGCCCACCTCGAAGGTGACCGTGCCGGTCTTCGGGTTCGGCATCAGGCCACGCGGGCCGAGCACGCGGCCGAGCCGGCCAACCTGACCCATCATGTCGGGCGTCGCGATCGCGACGTCGAAGTCGGTGAAGCCCTCCTCGATCCGCTTCGCGAGATCGGCGGAGCCGACGACGTCCGCGCCCGCATCTTCGGCCTCTTTGGCCTTCTCGCCCTCGGCGAACACGGCCACGCGCACGTCGCGGCCTGTTCCGTGCGGGAGCGAGATCGTCCCGCGCAGCTGCTGGTCGGCGTGGCGGACGTTCAGGCCGAGGTTGAAGTGCACCTCGACGGTCTCGTCGAACTTCGTCGGCTCGAGGTCCTTCAGGAGCTTGACCGCCTCGGCGGGCGAGTACAGCCGCTCACGGTCGATCTTGGCTGCGGAGGCGCCGTAGCGCTTGCCGTGCTTCGGCATCAGAGATCCACCTCGACTCCCATGGAGCGGGCGGTGCCGGCGATCACGAGCATCGCGTGGTCGACGTCGCGCGCGTTCAGGTCGGGGAGCTTCGTCTCGGCGATCGAGCGCACCTGGTCGCGGGTCAGGCGGCCGACCTTCGTCCGGTTCGGCTCGGCGGATCCCTTCTCCAGGTTGAGCGCCTCCTTGATCAGCACGGCCGCGGGCGGCGTCTTCGTGATGAACGTGAAGGAGCGGTCTTCGTACACCGTGATCTCCACCGGGATGATGCGGCCGTTCTGCGCCTGCGTCTCCGCGTTGAAGGCCTTGCAGAACTCCATGATGTTGACGCCGTGCTGGCCGAGCGCCGGTCCGACCGGCGGCGCCGGGTTGGCCTGGCCGCCCGGGATCTGGAGCTTGATCATCGTCAGGACTTTCTTCGCCACAACGTTCCTTTAGTCGATCTTCTTTACCTGGTCGAAGCCGAGCTCGACCGGGACCTGGCGCTCGAAGATGTCGACGAGCACCTTCAGCTTCTGCTGATCCGGGTTGACGTCGACGATCTCGCCGTCGAAGTCGGAGAGCGGGCCGGAGGTCACCTTGACGGACTCGCCGAGCGAGAACTCGACGGTCGTGCGGGCGCGCTCGCCGCCGGCGGCGGCGCCGGTCTTCAGGATCCGGTCGACCTCGGCCTGCGCGAGCGGCACGGGCTTGGCGCCCGCGCCCACGAAGCCGGTCACCCCGGGTGTGTTCTTGACCACCGTCCAGGCCTCGTCCGAGAGGTCCATGTTCACGAGCACGTAGCCCGGCAGGACGCGCTTCTCGATCTGCACCTTCTGCCCGTCCTTCGTCTCGATCACCTGCTCGGTCGGGACGACGACGCGCCGGAAGCGAGGGCGCTGCCCCATCGAGTCGATGCGGTGCTCGAGGTTGGCCTTGACCTTGTTCTCGTGGCCCGAATACGTGTTGACGACATACCAGCGAAACATTGACTCTCCCGGCTTTCCTACTGCCCCAGCAGAACGTTGGAGACGAAGCGCTTGAAGACCTGATCGCAGAAGAAGAGGTACGTGCCGACGATCGCGCAGGCGATCAAGACCACCGCCACGCCCTGGATCAACTGCGACTGCCCCGGCCACTCGACCTTCTGCAGCTCCGCATAGGATTCGCGGATGAAGTTGAAGAAGCCGCGCTTGCGCTTCGCTTCCTGCTGAGGCTCGTGCCGGGGCTGCGGCTCGCCGCTCGGCTCCGGCGCACCGTTGTCGGCGGGCGGCCGCTGGCGGGGCGGGGCGGCGCCGGCGCTCGAAGCTTCCTGCGCCTGCCGACGGGCGCGGCGCTGCGAACGGGTCTGCCGGGCCACTAGCGGGTCTCCCGGTGGAGCGTGTGCTTGCCGCACCAACGGCAGTACTTCGAGAACTCGACGCGGTCCGGATGGTTCCGCTTCGACTTCTGGGTCTGGTAGTTGCGCCGCTTGCACTCCGTGCAGGCGAGCGTGATTCCTACGCGTACTCCGGTGGCCATATCTGGATCAGGTCCTGGTGGTTCTGGATAGGTGCGAGTAGCGGCGGCAGGACTCGAACCTGCGACACGCGGATTATGATTCCGCTGCTCTAACCAACTGAGCTACGCCGCCGCGCGGGGGGCAGTGTAGCAACATCCGGGATGGACGCTAGCGTTCTCGGGCCGTGTGCGAGGCCGAATCCTGCTGGCGCTGCAGCGCGAAGATGGAGTGGCGCCACGGGACGTGGCAGTGTCCCGTGTGCCGGTTCAAGCTCGGCTGTTGCGAAGGAGAACCCCAGAGCTCGTGTCAGACCGCGTCCACCCCTCGGTCCTCGCCGGTTTCGGCTCCGCCGCGGACGCGTACGACCGGGCGAGGCCGGAATATCCGCCCGAGGCGGTGGCCTGGCTCGGCGAGCGGCTCGGGCTCGGGCCCGGCCGCACGGTGGTCGACCTCGCCGCGGGCACGGGGAAGCTGACGAGGGCGCTCGTCCCGACCGGCGCGCGCGTCGTGGCCGTCGAGCCGGTCGAGGAGATGCGCGCACACATCGACGGCGAGGCCGTGTCGGGATACGCCGAGTCGATGCCGCTCCGGGACAACTTCGCCGACGCGGTCGCGGTCGGCCAGGCGTTTCACTGGTTTGCAAACGACGAGGCGCTCGCGGAGATCGCGCGCGTCCTCCGTCCGGGCGGCAGGCTCGGCCTGATCTGGAACGGGCGCGACGACTCGGCGCCCATCCAGCAGGCGTTCACCGGGATCGTGGAGGAGCTGCGCGCGAGCGAGGCGGCCTGGAAGCGCGACGCATGGCGCGACGTGCTCGAGGCGAGCGCGCTCTATGGGCCGATCGAGGAAACCGCCGTCAGCTGGGAGCGCCGCCTCGACGGGGACGAGCTCGCGGAGCTGGCCTCCTCGATCTCGTTCGTCGCGGCCTCGCCGCCCGAGCGCCGTGAGAAGATCATGGACAGAGCCCGCGCGCTCGCCCCGGACGGCCCGGTGCGGTTCCCGTACGTGACGAACGCGTTCGTTGTCCAGAAGACGTGACGCTCCGGCCGCCGGAGCCGCCGCTCGCGGACGACGCGATCCGGCTCGTGCCGCTCTGCGCCCGCCACGAGGCGGGCCTGGACGCGTTGACGCAGGACCCGGACGTGCGCAGGTACACCCGGGTCCCGACGGCGGTGCCGAAGGGCTTCGCGGCGGCCTGGCTCGCCCGCTACGAGGAAGGCTGGCGCGACGGCTCGCGGGCAGGCTTCGCGATCGAGTCGCACGAGGGTGAGTTTCTCGGCCTCGGCCTCTTCGTGGACCTCAACGCCGACGGACGCCAGGGGGAGATCGGCTACGTGGTCGGCGCGGAGGCACGGGGCCGGGGCGTGGCGACCCGCACGCTCGAGCTGCTGACGCACTGGGGGTTCGCCGGGCTCGGGCTGGAGCGGATCGAGCTTTGGATCGAAGTCACGAACGCGGGGTCGGAGCTCGTGGCGGAGCGGGCGGGCTACAGGCGCGAGGGCGTTCTGCGCTCGTACTGGTTCAAGGAAGAGATCCGCGGCGACTTCGGCATCTGGTCACGGCTGCGCAGCGATCTGTAGCCGCCCTGCGCGACGGAGCGACGCCGCTCACCTGGGCGTGAAGTCTGCTTCGATGCCCGACTCGTCCTCGACGAGGTGGTACGTACGCCCGGCTTCGAGGTCGAGGGTGAGGTATACGGAGGTGCCGCTCGGGATCGACTGCATCGCGCCGAGTGCCGTCACCGGCACGGGATCGCGGGGCAGGCGCCCGGTGGACTCGATCTTCGCGGCCCAGCGTGCCTTGTCGGCCTCGGTCCTGCCGGGGTTGAGCGTCGAGAGCTCGAAGCCCCGCTCGAAGCCGGACGCGTTGCGGAGCTCGATCGTCTGCTTTCCCGCCTGGAGCTCCGGGACGTCGAACCGCTTCGGCTCGGCGGTGATCACGGCGTCCGGCTTCGGCAGCTCCGCGCCCGAGTCGCCGGCAACCGTGAAGCGCCGCGCCATGCCGAGCTTCACGTGCGGCACCCCTCTTGTGTTCGGGAAGTAGCAGAGGAAGGCGTACGTCCCCGGCTCGAGCCTCCGGGTGACGGTGATCGTCGCGCCCGGCGTCAGCGCCGGGGGTCCGGCGACGTCGGTGAGCCAAGGGAGGTCGTCGCCGCTCTTCTCGAGCGCGGCGAGGGCGTCGTCCACGGTGTGCCCCTCGCCGATGCGCACGAGCGCGAACTCGTGCAACTCCTTGCCCGTGTTGCGGAAGCGCATCGAGACGACGCCGCCCTTGATCCGGTCCGGCATCACGTACGCATAGTCGGCGGCGTCCACCTCGACCGGCTTGGGCTGGGAAGGCTCGCTTCCGCCGCAGCCCGCTGTGGCGAGCCCCGCGAGGAGCGAGGCGGCGACGAGAATCCGGAAGATCACGGTTCACCTCCTGCTCGGTGTCTCTCTCGACGCTAGGCCGTGCCGTCGCTCCCGTCGTCGCCGCCGTGAGCGATCCACGCTCGCCCTGCAGAGCGATCCAGCGCGGAGGAGCTCGCTCCCGCGACCGATGGAAACCCATGAGCGCCGGGCGTACGGTTCCTGCATGGGAGCGAGAGCGGCCGAGCAGATCCGCCGTCACGGTGACGCCGCCCTCGCGATCGCGCTCGTCGCGATCACGCTCGCCCAGACCTGGCTCCTCGACATGCCGGCCGCGGAGAAGCTCGGTGCGTCCGCGGCCTTCGTCGTGCTGGGCGTCCTCACGGCACTGCGCGTGCGCATGCCGGTTCGCTTCCTCGCTGTGCTGGTCTGCCTGGCAGTCCTCGGAGCCTTGCTCCCGAAGCGATTCAGCGATATAGAGTCGGCCGGCTTCTTCGTACTCCTGGCGGTCTACTCGGGCGCCGCGCACACGAGCGGGCGCCGGACGATCGCCACCGGGACCCTCACCATCGTCCTCGCCCTGACGACGCTGATCGCCGATCCGGAGGAGACCAACGTCTCGAGCATCGTCTACGTCGCGTTCCTGTTCGGCTCGCCATGGATCGCAGGGCGGACGATCCGCCGCCGGCGGCTGCGCGAGCGAGATCTCGAGCGGGAGAAGCGTGCAGCCGAGTCGGCGATCGAGGAGGAGCGCGCGCGCATCGCCCGGGAGCTGCACGACGTCGTCGCCCACGCGATCAGCGTGATCGTCGTGCAGGCGCGCGGCGGGCGACGGCTGCTCGACACGGAGCCCGAGGAGACTCGGAACGCGCTTGCCACGATCGAGCGGTCGGGGCAACAGGCGCTCGTAGAGATGCGGCGGCTCGTCGGGCTGCTGCGAGAGAGCGACGAGGAGCTCGCGCTCGCTCCGCAGCCGAGCCTCTCTCACCTCGACGCCCTCATCGAGAGCGTGCGCGCGGCCGGCCTTCCCGTCGACCTCGCGGTGGTGGGCGATCCCGTCGAGCTGCCTCCCGGGGTCGACCTCTCCGCCTATCGGATCGTCCAGGAGGCGCTGACGAACGCCCTCAAGCATGCCGGTCCCGCTCGGGCGCGAATCCGGCTTCGTTACGAGCCGGACGGCCTCGAGGTGGAGGTTGCCGACGACGGGGCCGGCAGCGCCAACGGGGACGGCGCCGGCCACGGCCTCGCGGGAATCCGCGAGCGGGTTGCCGTCTACGGCGGCGAGGTCGAGGCGGGCCGCCGCTCCGAGGGCGGCTACGCCCTCCGCGCGCGTCTGCCGTACGCGAGCGCGCGGTGATCCGGGTCCTGCTGGCGGACGACCAGTCGCTCGTCAGGGCAGGGTTCCGCATGATCCTCAAGACGGAGCCCGACATCGAGGTGGCCGGCGAGGCGGGGGACGGGAACGAGGCCGTCGCTCTCGCCGCCGAGCTCTCGCCCGAGGTCGTGCTGATGGACATCCGCATGCCGGAGCTCGACGGGATCGAGGCGACCCGCAGGATCGTGGTCGACGACGCGAGCCCGCGCGTGCTGGTGCTGACGACGTTCGACCTCGACGAATACGTCTACGGCGCACTGCACGCGGGCGCGAGCGCCTTCCTGTTGAAGGACGCGCCGGAGGATCAGCTCCTGTCGGCGATCCGCGTCGTCGCAGCAGGCGGGTCGCTCTTCGCGCCCTCCGTGACGCGGCGCCTGATCGAGGCGTTCGCGCAGAGGTCGCCGTCGCAGCAGCCACCAACAGGCCTGCCCGAGCTGACTGCACGCGAGGTCGAGGTCCTGCGCCTCGTGGCGCGCGGGCTTTCGAACGCCGAGATCGCGACGTCCCTGGTCGTCAGCGAGCACACGGTGAAGACCCACGTGGCCCACCTGCTGCAGAAGCTCGACCTCCGCGACCGGACGCAGGCGGTGGTCGTCGCCTACGAATCGGGGCTCGTCCGCGCGGGCGAGGACTAGAGGCTTGATGTGAAACTGGGGTGCGTGCGGGGATGGGCCAGATCAAGCGGTTCAGCCGGATCGGGCGCAGCGCGTAGTGGTGCTACAGGCAAGCCCGAGCCGGCTGAACCGCGCCGTGTCTGGCACACCAGCCGTGCGTGCCGGAGTTTCGCATCAAGCCTCTGGGAGGTCACGGCTGCGCGGCGATCCGTAGCACCGCATGCACGTGCCGCCGGACCGCCGAGACCGAGAGCCGCCCCGGCGGCAGCTCGACGACGAAGCTCGACCCGCCGCCGCGGAGGTGGTTCTGCCAGTTCGCGGCGGTTCCGTTCGGCCAGGCGAGCGCGCGGAACGGCATTCTCGCGAGCCGTGCATACCGCCGCGCAACCAGGATGCTCCGCCCCCAGGCACGGACGATCGCCTGAGGCTGGTGGAACCAGATCGTCACGGCCGGCCGCACCCGCAGGATCAGGCGCCGCACCCAGCGCGTCTCCGGCTCGGACCACGGCCGCGGCCCGGAGTACTGAGGGCTTCCGCGGCGGCCGATGGGCTTCCACATGGCGCCGAAGTTGCGGTTCAGGTCGACTCCGCGCTCGTTCTGGCGGGTGCCGTGCCGCACGCCGAAGGGATTCAGATCCGGCACGATCCACAGCTGCTCGCCCGTCGGTGTCGTGCGGCGGAGCGCTTCCGCGACGGCGATCCCGGCCGGCTCGCTGCCGTGGATGCACCCGACGACGAGCACTGCCGGGCCGCGATCGCCCACGTGGTAGGCGGTGAGAGGGGGCGCCTGGGCGAGTGCTAGCGTCAGCCCGATGAGCGTGATCGAGGTCAAGGGCCTGCGCAGAACGTACAAGACCACCACCGGCGTCCTCCGGCGGAAGCCGCTCCAGGTCGAGGCCGTGCGCGGAATCGACTTCGAGGTTCGCCAGGGCGAGCTCTTCGGCCTCCTGGGGCCGAACGGCGCGGGCAAGACGACCACGATCAAGATGCTGATCACGCTGCTCCTCCCCACTGCGGGCGAGGCGCACGTTCTCGGCTACGACGTCGCGAGGGAGCCACGGGAGATCCGGAGGCGGATCGGCTACGTCTTCGGCGGCGACCGCGGGCTCTACGAGCGGCTCTCCGCGCTCGACAACCTGCGCTACTTCGCGGAGCTGTACGGCGTCACGGGCTCGGCGCAGAAGCGGCGGATCGACGAGGTGCTGGAGCTCGTCGCCCTGAAGGGCCGCGAGAAGGAGCGCGTCGAGGGCTACTCGCGCGGCATGCGGCAGCGGCTGCACATCGCGCGCGGCATCCTGCACGACCCGGAGGTGGTCTTCCTCGACGAGCCCACCATCGGCGTCGACCCGGTCGGCGCCCGGGAGCTGCGCGGGACGATCGGCGGCCTCGTCGAGTCGGGCAAGACGGTGCTCCTGACGACGCACTACATGTTCGAAGCCGACTCGCTGTGCGACCGGATCGCCGTGATCGCCAAGGGCCGGATCGTCGGCTTCGGGACACCGGCGGAGCTGAAGAGCGACGTCGCCGAGGGACGCGTGATCGAGATCGAGGTCTTCGGGATCGAGGAGCCGGCGGTGGAGCGCCTGCGGTCGCTCGACGGTGTCATTGCCGTCGGCGTCGAGGACCTCGAGCAGAAGCAGCTGCTCGTGGTGCAGACGACGGGACAGGCGGAGCTGACGCAGGCGCTGCTCGGCCACCTGGACGGGGTATCGGTCGGTCGCATCTCGACGCGGGAGCCGACGCTCGAGGACGCGTATGTCTCGCTCGTCACCTCCGACGAGTGATCCACGTCCTCCGCGTCTTCTGGGTCGGCTGGTGAATGCACTTCAAGATCCTGTCGCGCTCGCCCTACGAGGGAGTGCTGACGGCGATCTGGCCGGTCATCAACGCGACGCTCGCGTACCTCATGTACACGCGCGGGGCCACCCCGCAGACGCTGCTGTACGCGTCACTCGGCTCGGCCGTCGCGAGCATCTGGGCCTCGACGACGACGGCGGCGAGCGGGGCCATCCAGCGCCAGCGCTGGTGGGGGACGCTGGAGCTGCAGGTCGCCGCGCCCACGAACTTCGCGCTCATCCTGCTGCCCACCGCCGTCGCCACCTCCAGCGTGGGCATCTACGCGCTCGCCGTCTCCGTGACCTTCGGCAAGTTCGTCCTCGGAATCCCGCTGCCGCTCGAGCACCCGGTCGCCTTCGCGCTCGCGATCCCGGTGGCGATCACGTCGATCGGCGTCCTCGGGTTCGCCCTCGCCGTACTCCTCGTCCGCTACCGGACGGCGGGCTCGCTCGGGAACTCGCTGGAGTACCCCGTCTGGCTCGTCTGCGGGCTGCTCTTCCCGCTCACGGTGCTTCCGGCCTGGAGCCAGCCGATCTCCTGGGCGCTGGCGCCGACGTGGGGGATGCGGGCGCTCCTGGACGCCTCGCAGGGCGGCCACCCCTGGCGCTACATGGGCTACTGCGTCCTGCCCGCCTCGGTCTATGCGGGAATCGGCGCACTCTTCCTCGGCCGCGTCCTCGACGCGGCGCGCCGCCGCGCGACGCTCTCGCTCACATGAGGAACGCCCGCGTCTTCCTCATCGGCGGCTACCTCAGCTACCGCGCGCTCTTCGGCTGGACGAACCCCTGGGTCTTTTTCCCGATCCTCGTGGTGGCGCCGCTCTTCCAGGTGCTCTTCTTCGCGTTCCTCGGGCGCGCGGCCGGGCTCGAGGACGACCGCTTCTACGTGATCGGGAACGCGCTCCAGCTCGCGGCCCTGCCGGGGCTGTTCACCATGACCTTCACGATCACGGGCGAGCGCCAGGCGCAGACGCTCGCGGCGATCCTCGCCACGCCCGCAAACCGCGCCGCGCTCTTCCTCGGCCGCGCGTTCCCCGTGATCGGCAACGCAGCGCTCGTCTGCGTGATCTCCTTCGTCGGCGGGGCACTGCTCCTGCACGTGCGCATCGCGCCCACGGCCCTGCCTGCGCTCGCGCTCGTCATCCTCGTCACGTCGATCTCGTGCACCGGCTTCGGCCTGCTCGGCGGCGCGATCGGGCTGCGGATGCGCGATGCGATCGTGCTCATCAACCTGATGGACGCGGCGCTGCTCGTCTTCTGCGGCGTCAACGTCCCCCTGGACGGCCTGCCCGAGTGGATGCGCACGGTGGCGCAGGGGTTGCCGGTGACGCGGGGGCTCCAGGCCGCCCGGAACATCGCGGGCGGCCAGACGCTCGGCGACAACGCCGGTCTCGTGCTCGGCGAGCTGGCGATCGGGGCGGCCTACGCCGCCGTCGGGTTCGCGCTCCTCCGCTTCCTCGAGGCGGAGGCCCGCCGGACCGCGACACTGGAGCGGTCGTGACGTACACGCGCATCGTCTGGAAGGGGCTCGTGCTGCTGATGAAGCGGAACTCGACCTCACAGTGGTTCCTGCTCCTGAACGTCTTCCAGCCGCTGATCTTCGCCACGATCGCCTTCTACATGTTCGAGGCGGGCGGCAAGGAGGGCACGCTCCTCTACGCCGCGCTCGGTGCGGGGATGATGGGGATCTGGTCGTCGACGCTCTTCGGCTCCGGCGGCCTCCTGCAGTGGTGGCGCTGGGAGGGGACGCTCGAGCTCGCAGTCGGCGCGCCGCCGCCGTTCTTCTTCGTGCTCCTGCCGGCCTGCCTCGTCTCGTCCCTGATGGGGACGTACGCGCTCGCCGCGACGCTCGCCTGGGGGCGGCTCGCCTTCGGGATCCCGCTCCACTTCGAGCACCCGTGGCTCTTCGTCGCCACCATCCCCGTGACGGTGCTGTCGCTCGGTCTGATGGGACTGTTGATGGCGTCTTCGTTCGTCCTCTACCGGCACGCGAACGCGCTCATGAACCTGCTCGAGTACCCCGTCTGGATCGTCACCGGGCTCGTCTTCCCGATCGCGCTGCTCCCCGCGTGGGCCCAGCCGCTCGGCTGGCCGCTCGCGCCGCGCTGGGGGATCGAGGCGATCCGGAACGCGGCACTCGGCGGCGGGACGGTCTGGCAGCCGCTGCTCCTGACCACGGCGCTCGGCGTCGTCTACGGCGTGCTCGCCTACCTCTTCCTCCACCTCTTCGAGTACCTGGCGCGCGCCCGCGCGACCCTCTCGCTGACATGAGGGATTCGGCGTGACGAACTGGCTCCGGATCTTCTTCGTCGGCGGCGTGATCGCCTACCGCGGCCTCTTCAACTGGATCCGGCCGTCGATCTACATCCCGACGCTGCTCGGGGGGCCGATCTTCCAGATCTTCTTCTTCACCTACCTCGGCCGCTACGCGACGAACGAGCCGGACTCGTTCTTCGTCGTCGGCAACGCGATCCAGATCTGCGCGATGGCGAGCGTCTACGGGATGGCGATGGCGGTCGCCAACGAACGCTGGGCCGGGACGCTCGGCCCGCTGCTGGCGACGCCGGCGAACCGGGCCGCCGTCTTCCTCGGCCGCGGCGTGCCGGTGCTCGCGAACGGGCTCCTCGTCTCGACCTTCGGCTTCGTGATCGGCGCGCTCTTCCTCGACTTCCGCCCGGGATGGCAGGCGGTGCCGGCGCTCGCGGTGGTGGTGCTCGTGAGCGTCGCCTCGTGCACGGCGTTCGGCATGCTGCTGGGCTCGATCGGGCTCCGCTCGAAGGACTTCATGTTCGCCGCGAACATGGCCAACTTCCTGCTCCTTCTCTTCTGCGGCGTCAACATCCCGCTCGACGTCATGCCCGGCTGGATGGAGGCTGTCGGTCGATGCCTGCCGCTGACCCACGGGATCATGGCCGCACGCGAGGTGGCGGCCGGTGCGTCGCTCGCAGACGTCGCCGACCTCGTGTGGACCGAGCTCGGGATCGGCGTCGCCTACGCGGCGGCCGCGTACGTGCTCTTCCGCGTGCTCGAGCACGAGTCGCGCCGGAGCGCGGTCCTCGACTCGTTCTAGCTCGGGCGGCGCAGGAGCGCCGCGACGCCGACGGCCAGGGCGACGAGCGAGGCGGTGAAGGAACGGCGCAGGGTGATCACGGTCATGTCGAGTCCGGTATCGGCAGGGCCGTCTCCTTTCGTGAGCACGGCGACGTTCCCTGCCTCGGTGCACGACCCGGCGACGGGCTGGACGCCGCGGGTTACGTACGGCCGCCACGGCTCCTTGCTCGCGCGGGCGTCGTAGGCCGGCGCCTCTAGCATTCCGGCCCGTGCAGCCGGAGCCCCCGCCTCTCCTCAAGCAGCCCCAGTTCGTGAAGCTCTGGGCCGGCGAGACGATCTCGGTCTTCGGCGACCAGGTGACGGTGCTGGCGCTCCCGCTCGCCGCCGTGCTGACGCTCGACGCCTCCGCGTTCCAGATGGGCGTCCTCACCGCCGTCGCGTGGCTGCCGCACCTGCTGCTCTCACTGCACGCCGGCGTGCTGCTCGATCGCCACGGCAGGCGGCGGCAGACGATGATCTGGGCCGACCTCGCCCGGGCCGGGGTGCTGGCGAGCGTGCCGATCGCGTATGCGTTCGACGTGCTGACGATGCCGCAGCTCTACGTGGTCGCGTTCGCGGTGGGCGCCATCTCCGTCTTCTTCGACCTCGCGTGGGCCACCCTCTTCGTCGCGGTCGTGCCGCGCCGCGACTTCGTGGAGGCGAACTCGAAGCTCTTCCAGTCGCGGGCGCTCTCCTATGTCGCGGGCCCGGCGATGGCGGGCTTCCTGGTGCAGCTCCTGCGCGCCCCGGCCGCACTCTTCGTCGATGCCCTCTCCTTTCTCGGCTCGGCGGCGTTCCTGACCCGGGTCTCCGTCGTCGAGCCCGAGACCGAGCACGACCCGACGCTCTCTCAGCGGCAACGCCTGACCACCGGGTTGGCGTTCATCTTCGGGAACCGCGTCTTCCGCGCGACGCTCCTCTCCTTCTCGACGACGAACTTCTTCAACCTCATGTTCAGCGCCCTCTTCGTCCTCTACGCGACGCGCGAGCTGCACGTCCGCCCGAGCGTGCTCGGGATCATCCTCGCGATCGGCGCCCTCGGCGGTCTGATCGGAGCCGTCTTCGCGCCGCGGCTCTCGCGCCGCATGGGCGTCGGCCCGGCCCTGATGCTCGGAACCGTGCTCTTCCCGCTGCCGCTCGTGCTCGTCCCCGCAGCCGGAGGGCCGCAGTGGCTCGTGGTGACGCTGCTGGTGATCGCGGAGTTCTTCTCGTCGTTCGGCGTCATGGTGCTCGACGTGAACGGCAACTCTCTGGGGGCGGCGCTGACGCCTGACCGGATGCGTGGACGCGTCGTCGGCGCGCACCGCGTGGTCAACTACGGCGTGCGCCCGATCGGATCGTTCCTGGCCGGAGTGCTCGCGTCGTGGATCGGGATCCGTACCACGTTGTGGGTCTCCTCGATCGGCGCGGCGCTCGGGATCCTGTGGCTGCTGCCCTCGCCCGTGCCTGCCGTCCACGTGCTGCCGGAGCCCGCCGAATGAGCAGACCCCTGGAGCGCTTCCGAGCCTGGGTCGATGACGACGTGATGGCCCTCGCAACCGCGACGCCGGACGGGCGGCCGTCCGTCCGGATGGTGCTCCTGAAGGAGGCCGGCGAGCGCGGCTTCGTCTTCTTCTCCAACTACGAGAGCCGCAAGGGCCGCGAGCTGACGGCGAACCCGCGCGCCGCGCTGCTCTTCCACCGGGACGGGCGGCAGGTCCGCGTCGAGGGGACGGTCGAGCGGCTGCCCGAGGCGGAGTCCGACGCCTACTGGGCGACGCGCCCTGCCGCGTCGCGGCGCAGCGCGGCCGCCTCGCGCCAGAGCGAGCCGATCGGCTCGCGCGCGGAGCTCGAGGCGGCCGTCGCGGCGCAGCCCGCTGAGCCCCTGCGCCCCTCCCGTTGGGGCGGCTATCTGCTCGTCCCCGATCGCTACGAGTTCTGGGAGCACCGTGACGACCGCCTCCACCACCGGGAGGAGTGGACCCGCTCCGATGGGGGATGGCAGGCCGGCCGCCTCCAGCCCTAGGCTGTGGGTATGCGCTCTGCCCTCGCCGCCGGGCTGGCCGCGCTCTTCGCCGCGACCGCAGCCGCCGCAGGCTCGCCCCCGCACCTCGCCGGGGCGCCGAGCTGCCCGCTCTTCCCCGCGAGCAACCCATGGAACCAGCGGGTCGACTCTCTGCCGGTGGCGCCGAACTCCGACACGCTGATCCGTTCGATCGGCATCGACAGCCACGTCCACGCGGACTTCGGCTCCGGGCTCTGGGACGGAGGCAAGATCGGCATCCCGTACGTCGTCGTCTCGGGCACGACGCCGAAGACGCGCGTCGGCTTCGAGTACGCGAGCGAGTCTGACAAGGGCCCGTATCCCATCCCGAGGAACGTCCCGATCGAGTCCGGCAGCGACCACCATGCGCTGATCGTGGACAAGGACAACTGCCGCCTCTACGAGCTCGGCGGCCTCGAGCGCACGGACGGCGGCTGGCGCGCCTGGGCGGGCGCGATCTGGAACCTCCGCTCGAACAAGCTCCGCCCCGCGACGTGGACGTCGTCCGACGCCGCCGGCCTGCCGATCCTGCCCGGGCTCGCGCGCTACGACGAGGTCGCACGCGGCTCGATCACGCACGCGATGCGGTTCACGGCCGACCGGACCCGCCGCGCGTACGTGTGGCCGGCGCGGCACTACGCCTCGAGCGACACGGATCCGAGCCTGCCCCCGATGGGGCTCCACGTCCGCCTCAAGAAGAGCTTCGACACGAGCCGGTACCCGCGCCAGGCGCGCGTCCTCCTCGAGGCGTGGAAGCGGTACGGGCTGATCCTCGCCGACAACGGCTCCGGCTGGTACGTCACCGGCGCGCCCGATGCGCGCTGGTCGAACGACCAGCTGCACACGCTCCACCAGGTGCACGGGTCCGACTTCGAGGTCGTGGACCCCGCCTCGATCCATCCCTGAGCCGGGCGCGGCAACGAAGCGGCCGCCGGGTTCCCGGCGGCCGCACGAAGAGGGTTCGTCAGTCGTGCTGGACACTGCCCCGCGGTCGGCAGGCCAGTCAGCACCTTGTCCCGGCTCTGCCCGTCAGAGTGCTTTCAACCGCAGGCGACGCGCACATCTTCGGCTGCCGGTCGGACGTTCCTGCGCCGCGCTTCCCCAGGGCCCTCCGAAGGGGACTTGCGAACCTGTGCGGATTCGCTCTTAGTGAGTGCACTGTCCCCCCGACCAGCGGGAGGTGTGCATGTTCGGCATCGACTCCGCTGCGGCAGTGACGATCGTTCTGGCCCTGGTGGTGATCCTCGGGTTCGCAAGGATCCTCTTCAGGACGTAGGACGCGCGTAGGGGACGAGGGCACGGCCCGACGAACGGGCGGGCGAAAGCCCGCGCTCTCACACGTCCCGTCGGGGCCTAGCCGTGCCGGGCGATCAGCCGGCGCCTGCGCTTCTGCGGCCGGGTGGTGCGCCACACTCGGGTCAGCCTGCGGGCGAGCAGGCTCGCGAGCACCGCTGACCGCATCGCCGCCCGGGCACGCTCGCGCCGGCTGGGCGGCGGCTTCCTGTGCCTGAGTCTCAACACGGGGACAGTGTCGCACGTGCGGCGAGCACACGCCGTGTGCTGTTGGTCCGCGGTTAGCGACACCGCCGATCCTGTTCGCGTGCCGGAGGCTCTCTGGCCGCAATGGAGGAGGAACCATGTCGAGGCGAACCAGGTCCAGACGGACCGTCCTGGCCGTGGCGGTCGCGCTTGCCGCGTCGCTGATCCCGGTCGGCGTGGCGGCCGCCGACGGGCACTCAGGCCAGAAGGGCGGGGTGGCGTTCGTGAACCTCACCTTCGACTTCGGCCCGATCGACCCCGCGCTCAACTACCTCAGCCAGGGGTGGCAGATCGAGCAGGCGACGTGCGCCAAGCTCGTCAACTACCCCGACACGACCGCGGCGCAGGACCCGCAGCCTGTGCCGGAGGTGGCGAAGTCGATCGACGTCTCGGCCGACGGCCTCACCTACATGTTCAAGCTGAGCGGCGGCTACCGCTTCTCGCCTCCATCGAGCGCACCGGTGACGGCCGACGCGTTCAAGCGTGCGCTCGAGCGGGTCCGCGACCCGGCGCTCGCAAGCCCGGGAGCTCTCTTCTTCAAGGACGTCGCGTCGATCACGAGCGACGGCGACAGACGGCTCGAGATCAGGCTCACGCGTCCCGCGGGGGACTTCCTGGCCCGGCTGGCGATGCCGTTCGGATGCGCCGTCCCGCCGGACACGCCGAGCACCCCGTCGGCCACGCCGCTGCCCTCTGCCGGGCCGTACTACATCTCGGGCTACACGCCGGGCTCCCGGCTCGTGCTGACGCGCAACCCCAACTACGACGGCCCGCGGCCGGCGAACCTCGACCAGATCCTCTACCAGTTGAACGTCGACAACCAGACGACCCTGCAGCAGATCGAGGACGGGACCGCCGACTACGCGGCCGGCGGGCTGCCGGCCGACGCCTACGCGCAGGTCGCGCGCGACTTCCCCGGCCAGTTCTTCGTCAACCCGCTCGCGGGCCTCCGCTACATGGCCATGAACACGAGCCGCTCCATGTTCTCGAGCGTCGCAGCCCGCCAGGCGGTCAACCTCGCGCTCGACCGGCAGGCGCTGCTCGCGCCCGCAGGCGCCTTCGCCGGGACGCCAACCGACCAGTACATCCCGCCGACGGTGCCCGGCTTCCGCGACATCGGCATCTACCCGCTGACCGGGCCGAGCGCGGCCGAGCTGGCGCGTGCGAACGCGCTCGTCGACCAGGCGGGGATCCGCGGCCAGACGGCGATCCTCTACTCGTCGCTGAACCCGGTCACCGTCCAGGTCGCCGGGCTTGTGCGCGATCAGCTGGCACGGATCGGCATCGGCGTCGAGATCCACGCGTTCCCGCGCGCCGAGCAGATCGCCCGGGAAGGCACGCGGGGAGAGCCGTTCGACCTGACGCTCGAGGGCTGGCTGAACGACTACCTCGATCCGTTCGACACCCTCAACGTCCTGCTCGACGGGACGTCGATCGGCCCGTTCAACAACAACAACGTCTCGTACTTCGACGACCCCGTCTACAACGCCCGGCTGCAGGCCGCGGCGCAGCTCACCGGGACTACTCGGTTCAGCACCTACGGCGACCTCGACGTCGACCTGGTCTCGAACGCCGCGCCGCTCGCGGTCTACGGCACGTTCAACTCGCGCGACTTCTTCTCGGCGCGGGTGGGCTGCCAGGTCTACGTGCCGCCGTTCGGCATCGACCTCGCCGCGCTCTGCATCAAGCGCTGACGCGGAACGCACGTCAGGACAGAGAGGGGCCTGCCGTCGCGGGCCCCTCTCATTCGCAATCAGCCGACCACGCCGGCGAGCCAAGCCCGGACCGCGGCGGCCGCGTCCCCCAGCCCCGAGCGAAGGCTGTGGTCCCCGGGAACGAGCATCACCGTGCGAGCCGGCCCCGGCGGGGGGATCCCGAACCGGTCGCGCTCGCCCTGCACGACGAGCGTCGGCACCTCGACCGCGTCGAGCTCAGACAGCCGGCTCGGCGGCTCGATTCCCGAGGCCCGCCGCGGCGGCCGGAGCGGGAAGGCGAGGCACACGACGCCGACCGCGCCGGTCGCGGCCGCGGTCTGGCACGCGACCCGTGCCCCGGCCGACCTGCCGCCGACGAGCAGCGGCAGGCGCGCGAGCTCGTCGTCGCGGAGGTGGGCGACGACCGCGCTCCAGGCCGCGTCGAGCTGATGCGCCGGAGCGGGCGAGCGGCGGCCGGCGACGCGGTACGGCTGCTCGACGAGAACGACGCCGATCCCGGCCGACTGCGCGACCCGCGTCAGCGCCTGCAGGTCGCGGGCGACACCGCCGCCGGCGCCGTGTCCGAGCACGAGCCCCGCCCGCGGCCGCTCGACGAGCTCGAGGTGGGCTCGCGCGGGGCCGTGAGGCGTGTCGATGTCGATCGGCGTCGTCGGGGTCAACTTCCGCTCCCCGGCCGATCGGCGCCGACCGCAGGCATCCGGAACACCGGGCCCTTCGCCCGGAACGGCAGCCTGCCGCCCGCGGGGACGAGAAACGCGTGCTCGCCCGGGACACGGAGGCTCGGCTCGCAGAACGTGTCGGTGATGACCAGGATCGGAGCGTCGGGAGGGAAGTCGTCGACCAGCCCGCGCAGCAGGTCGACGCCCGGCTGCAGAACGGTGCCCCCTCGACCCACGACGCGAACGCGGCCCGCGACGTCCTCTGCGGCGAGATAGCCCGCGTCGTCTGCGGCGGCGTCGCAGAAGACGACACGAACGTACGGCACGTCGCGGGAGGCGCAGTAGCTCGCGACCGCGCCCAGACCGAGGCCGAGGGTCGCAGCGTCCATCGACCCGGAGGTATCCAGCACGACGCCGAAGGTGCGGGCGGAGTCCCAGCCCTCGCGCGGCGTCACGCGCGGGCGCGGAATGTCCGGGGTCGCCGACTGGCGGCGCGACGGCCGCGCGTAGGAGCGAGCCTGCTCGGGGATCGGGAAGAACCGGTCGAGCCACTGCGCAAGCTCGACGTCCCAGGGGATCGGCGGCATCAGCCGCGCCCGGATCTCCTCCGCCAGCCCGGCCGGGACGAGCCCTCGGCCCTGCTGCTGGTGCAGCTCGAGCCCCTGCGCAAGCGCCTGACGGTAGAACTCGTCCAGGTCCACTCCCTCCCCACGACGCCACCACTCGATCGGCCGGTCGCCGATCATGTCCGGCTTGCCCCTGCCGGCGAAGGTGGCCAGCCGGCGCAGCCTTCGCAGGTCACCGGTGATCCGGTCGTAGATCTCCTCGGCGGAGAGGCCGGCGAGCTCGGCGTCGTAGAGACACCCGGCAGGCATCACACCGATCCTCATCTCGGTCAGCCAGAGGTTGATCCGGTAGTCGGTGGCGCAATTCCAGAGGTAGAAGTCCCGACCCTCGGCCCGCACGTCGTGACGAAGCGAGGCGTGCAGGATCTCGTGGGCCATCACGAAGCGGAGCTCGTCCTCGTCCAGCCCGGCGGCGGGGTTGATCCAGATCGTCTTCTCGGCCGCGCAGACCGCTGCGGTGCCGATCCCGAGCGCGATGCAGGCGGCCGGGTCGTGGACGATCTTGAAGCTGGCTGCGAGCGCGCCGAGCAGCGGGTAGCGGCTCATGAACCATTCGCGCGCGCGGCCTGCAGGGCTCGTCTCCCGCGCCTCCGTCGGCGAGGCGCCGCCGGCCACGTCGACGGCGCTCCGCACCGCCTGGCGCAGGGCGAGGGCGAACACGTCCGCCCAGTCCACGGGGTCGTCATCCCAGTCGTCATCCCAGTCGAACTGCCGCTCGATCACCAGGTCTCCACGGTAGTCCGCCTGCGGCCGCTCGAGTGCGAGGCGGTAGAGCAGTTGCTCGTCGGAGGAGCGCGACGGCGGCTCGAAGCGGAGCTCGGGCGGCGGCGAGCCGAACTTGATCGCGTCCAGGAAGTTCGAGACGGCCCAGTCGCAGGCCAGGTTCCAGGCTGCAGGGTTCGGGCTCTCGCGGTGATGCTCGAACGCGAGGTGGAGCAGGTTGTGCGCGATCACGTACGCCCACTCTCCGGCCGTCCCGCGCTTGCGCCTGTCGAGCAGGATGACGCAGTTGGAGGTGACGGCCGCCCACTCTCCCTTGCCGATACGAAGATCGTCTCGCGCCTCGGTCAACTGCGCGTGGCGGGCAAGCGCCCCGAACAACGGATCGCGCACGACCAGCGCGGCCCCGGAGCGCAGCTCCCTGTTGACCTGCTCGGGCGCGGAGCGCTTCCTTGCGATCGCGAGACCTCGACGCTCAGCCCGGTTGACGCTCGCGCCGAACGAGCCGCGGCAGGTCGCGGTAGACCTCGGTCAGGAACCAACCCGGGAGCGCCTCGCCCTGCTCGTCCTCGGCGACGACCAGCTGCGCGATCTCGAGGTTGATCCCGGCGAGATCGGCGAGGCAGCGCTTGGCGTCGTGCGCGAGGATCTTTGTGTCCGAGGACTGCTGTGCCCGCTCGGCCGGCAGCGTCTTCATCAGCTGGCCGCGGAACGACTGGGCGAGGAAGTAGAGCAGGTCGGCGTCCTCGGGATCGCGCGGCCAGCGGGCGTCTCCCTTGATCAGCGCGTTGACGTCGAAGCGGCGCCGGTGTTGCTTGTAGAGCGAGCAGAAGTTCTGGGCGTGCGACGGCGTGAGACAGGAATAGGCGAGTGCCTTGACGACCCCTTCGCTGAGCGCATCCGGGCTGCCGGCCGCCTTGGGGTCGTAGCTCCAGAGCGCATCCGAGAGCATGTGCCAGGAGCGCGGCGTGGAGAACGGCTCCTCCGTCTTCGGCGGCGCAACGCGCAGGTGGTCGGGCCGGGTGCGGACGTAGTCCAGCACCAGCGGATGGATGCCCCACCCCTCGGCCCAGGTGAGCCAGTCGCGGTAGGAGGCGTCCAGGTGCACGTGCAGCATCCGGTTCAGCAGCGCGCTCGACATCGGCTTCACGATCGCGGAGTCCTGAACTCGATTGCCGGCGCCGATGATCACGCTGCCCTCGGCCAGGTGGTACTCGCCCAGACGACGTTCGTGGATCAGCGAGTAAAAGGCCTTCTGCACCTCATGGCTCGAGGCGTTTAGCTCGTCGAGGAAGAGGCAGTACGCCTCGTCGCGCGCGATCATCGTGGGAGGGCAGAAGCGCGACTTCCCGTCGAGGATCTGCGGGACGCCGATCAGGTCCTCGGGGGCGAGCTGCGAGCCGAGCATGGAGACGCATTCGAGCCCGACGGAATCGGCGAACTCGCGCACGAGCGCCGACTTGCCGATGCCCGGCTGACCCCAGATGAAGACCGGCCGCACGACGGCGACATGGAGCAGGAACTCGGGGAGCTCCGATTGCGTCAGCGTGACTGCGGCGTGCACCCTCGGAGCGTAACCCGCGGTGGAGGAGCAATGATCGCGCGTGCCCCCCGCGAGCAGGCGACAATCCGCCGCTTGATTCGCGATCGGCTCACGTGGTCCAATTGAACGACCGACGTCGCACGCCGCCGCGACACGAAGCGACCGGGGGTGCACAGCTGGCCACCACGCGCGAACCCGTTCCCGACGGGCTCGAGATCCACTCCGAGCCACGCGAGCCTGTCACCGACCCGACGCTCGGGATCCCGGTCGAGGTCGATCGCACCGGTGAGCCGCCCAACCGCCTCGTCACGATCGGCGACTCGATCTCCCACGGCTTCCAGAGCGGAGCGATCTTCCACACGGAGGTGTCGTGGCCGGCGATCGTCGCCTATGAGCTCGGCTGCTTCAAGACGTTCAGGCGCCCGGTGTACGAGCAGCCGAACGGCCCTGGCGGAATCCCGCTCGACATCGAGCGCGCGCTCCGTTCTTTCGAGAGCCAGTTCGGGTCGAGCGCGAGCATCTTCGAGGGGCCGGCGATTCTGCTCTGGATCAACCGCTACCTGGACAAGATCGAGAAGTACTGGGAGTTCGGTGACGGAACGAAGGTCCCGAAGGGCGACATCCTGCACAACCTCGCCATCTTCGGCTGGGACGTGCGCGACGCCCTCGAGCTCACCGCCAAGCAGGTGCGGGCCCGGATCACGAAGCCGACGGATGACCGGGTCCCGTGGAAGCAGATGGTCGAGAACGCCAACGATCGGGCTGCCCTCTACGTGCTCGAGCGTGCGCGAGCGGGCAACCGGCTGCTGACGCCGTTCGGGGCAGCGCGAGTGCTCGGCGCGCAGGGCGCTGCCGGTGGGCCCGGCATCGAGACGCTCGTTGTGATGCTCGGGTCGAACAACGCGCTCCAGACGGTGACGAAGCTGCGGGTGAGCTGGAGCGGCGACGGGTACGACGACATCGAGAAGAAGAACGCGTTCACCGTCTGGCGGCCCGAGCACTTCGCTGCCGAATGGGTGCTCGTCGTCGACGAGCTGCGCAAGATCAAGGCGCGGCATGTGATCGTGGCGACCGTGCCGGCGGTGACTATCGCGCCGCTCGCACGCGGCGTCGACCGGAAGGTGCGGCAGGGATCGCGCTACTTCCCCTACTACACACGGCCGTGGATCACGAACGACAAGTTCAGCACCAAGGACGACCCGTACATCGACGAGGACGAGGCGCGCGCCGTCGACTCGGCGATCGACGCCTACAACGCGACGATCATCGAGTCGGTGCGCGCCGCCCGGAACGACGGCCTCGACTGGTACGTGTTCGACGTGGGCGGACTGCTCGACCGGCTCGCGTCGAGGCGGTACCTGCGCGACCCGGCGGCGCGGCCGGACTGGTGGACGCCGTATCCGCTCCCGGCCGAGCTGGCGGCCCTCGAACCGGTGCCGAACACGCTGTTCTTCGCCTCGGGGCCGCAGGGACGAAACGCCGGCGGTCTCTTCGCGCTCGACGGCGTGCACCCGACGACGATCGGCTATGGCGTGATCGCCGAAGAGGTGATCAAGATCATGAACACGGCCGGCGTGCAGTTTCGGAAGCCGACCGGCGAGTTGCGCCCCAAAGGCCACGTCGATTTCGCACGCGTGCTCGCGGCGGACAGCCTGATCAACCGGCCGCCGACGTCGCTGTCCGGCAACCTGGCGCTGCTCGGAATGCTGGACTCGAAGATCGACTGGGTGCGGTCGCTGTTCTGAGCCGAGGGCTGCCGGGCTGCGCCTTACCCGGCGCCGCGCTCGTTCGTCGCCCAGGGCCGAAGCGCGCGCTACTTGACGAGCGTGAGCATCTTGAACATCGGCAGGTACATGCTGATGATGATCACGCCGACCATGATCCCGACGCCGATCATCATCAGCGGCTCGATGATCGAGGTCAGGGCCTGGATCGCGGCGTCGACCTCTTCCTCGTAGAAGTCGGCGATCTTGCCGAGCATCTTGTCCAGCTCTCCCGTCTCCTCGCCCACCTTGACCATCTGGGCGACCATGGGCGGGAAGACGTCGTTCTCGACCAGGGGCTGCGCGATCGGCACGCCCTCGTGGACGCGGGCGCGGACGGTGGTGAGCGCGTCCTCGACGACCCAGTTGCCCGCGGTCTGGCCGGTGATCTCGAGCGCGCGGATGATGTCGACGCCCGCTGCGACGAGCGTGCCGAGGGTCCGCGAGAAGCGCGCCATCGTCACCTTGAGGACGACGTCGCCGATCTTCATCGGCACCTTCAGCTTGAAGCGGTCCCAGATCTTCCGGCCGGGCTCGCTCTTCTTCCAGCGCAGGAAGCCGAAGATCGTCAGGGCCCAGGCCGGGATGATGAAGTAGAAGTTCGCCTTCAGGAAATCGGACGCCGTGACGACGATCCGCGTCAGCATCGGCAGCTCGCCGTTCAGGTCGGTGAAGATCTTCGTGAACACCGGGACGAGGAAGAGCAACATCCCGATCAGGACGAGGGTCGCAAACGTCAGGACCATCATCGGGTACATCATCGCGCCCTTGACGCGGCGCTTGATCTTCGTCTCGCGCTCGATCTGGAACGCGACGCGGTCGAGCACCTGGTCCAGGATTCCCGCGGCCTCGCCCGCCTCGACCATGGAGACGAACAGGCGGTTGAAGACCTTCGGGTGACGACCCATGGCCTGTGACAGAAGCAGGCCGCCCTCGACGTCGGCCCGGAGCTCGCGGATCACGGCTGCGAGATAGGCGTCGTCGGTCTGCTGCTCGAGGATGACGAGCGCGCCGACCACGTTCAGGCCGGCCTCGATCATGGTCGCGAACTGGCGCGAGAAGATCTGCAGCGACTTGGGGTCGATCTTCTTGAAGACGGTGCGCGCGCTGTCCTCGCCGGAGGCGGGGAGCTCCTCGATCTTCTCTGCGAGCAGGCCGCGAACGCGGAGCTGCTCGCGGGCCGCGTCGAGCGTCGGTGCGTGGATCTCACCGGACTGGACCAGGCCGGTTGCGTTGATCGCGTTGTACGCGTAGGCCGCCACGAGCTCTCTATCGGCATGCCGGAATGGGGCCTTGAGCCGCGGACGAGGGCTGCCGATACAGCGTCCGTGCAGCGCTTGCGCGAAAGCGAGGGCTTCGGCCTGGTCGAGCTCCTGATCTCGATGACCGTGCTGAACGTCGCCCTGCTGGCGCTGATCGCGACGTTCAGCTCGGGAGCAGTCTCGCTCACCCGCTCGAGCAAGACGGGTACTGCTGCCGCGCTTGCAAACGCGCAGGTCGAGCTCTACCGCGCGGTCACCTACGACGCGATCGGGCTGGACACCAGCGTCACGACCGATGCGACGTACAAGGCGGACTCGGCCTGTGTCGGAGGCTCGACCTGCTCCAACATCGGGCCCACGTCCCCGACGTGCGCGGTGATCACAGGCTCGGGCGGCACCAACTGGGGGGTCACCGACGCGTGCACACCGATGCGGACGATCTCCTCGGCGGCGAGTCCCGACCGGCTCAGCTATCGCGTCGATACCTACGTGCGCACGCTGACGGTCTCGGGCCAGCGCGACACGAAGCAGGTGACGGTCGTCGTCCGCGACGGCGCCGACCTGACGAAGACGCTGGCACGGGTCGCCACGGTCTTCGACTGCTCGACCGGGCAGAGCCCGAGCGGCTCCTGCTAGCCGCGGGCGGCGCGCCAACCGCCGCCGGCGACCCACCGGGGACAGTCCCCTGCCATGGCCGAAAGGGACGGCGCGCACCAACGGGGACAGTCCCCTGCCATGGCCGAAAGGGACATCGTGGGAGCAACCGGGGACAGTCCCCCTTCCATGGCCGAAAGGGACGGTGCGCGCCTCACCGGGGACAGTCCCCCGTCATGTCGGTTCCGGACATGGCCGCCGTTCGGAGGGGCGGCGCGCAATGGCGCCCGAGAGGCCCGCCGGCTAGGGCGTCTTGACGAGGACGATGCGGTAGCGCGTGTCGTCCGTCGTGTTCACGAGCGTCAGCGGCACGCCCTGCTTCAGCGTCACCGTCTGCCCGCCCGACGCGTACGAGCCGCCGACGACTCCGATCTCGGCCGTCCCCTTGCCGTAGGACACCAGCCGGAAGGTCGGCGAGCTCTTCGGGAACGTGCCGCCGACGCCCACGAGCTCCCGCTGGCCGTTGACGGTGAGCGTGACGGTCTTCGCCGGCGCGGGGGACGCGCTGCCCGTCGCGGGCGCGCCCGTCGACGGCGCGCCCGACGACCCGCTCGGAGGCACGACGCCCCCGTCACCCGAGCCGGCCGCGACCGTCGATCCAGGCACGTCGGCGCCGGAGGCCTTGCCGGGCTCGGCGGTCTGCGACCCGGTGGTCGTCGCGGTCGAGCCCTCCGTCGCGCTGTCGGTGCTCCCGCCCGACGGCGAGATCTGCTGCACGAAGGGATCCTTCGACTCGAAGAGGGTGAAGCCGACGAGGGAGGTCTGCGTGGGCTGCGGTGGAAGATCCGTGTCGACGAGCTGGCCGGCGCCGGTCGCCGGTGCCGCTCCCGCCGCACCCGGCGTCGGCGGGGCAAACGACGTCGGCGCCGACGTCGCGCCCGGCGTGGGCGTGCTGGTCTCGGCGGGAGGAGGCGGCGGCGCTGCCTCGCCTCCACCCTGCTTCATGACCATCGGCACCTCGAACGCCGCCGCCGCCAGCAGCGCGACGCCGCCGAGGGCGACGAAGATCTTCTGTTTGCGCTGCTTGGCCTTGAGGAGGTCGGCCTTCTTCTTGCGCGCCATCAGCCGCTCACCCCCGCCGCGGTCGCACCGGCGGGCGGCGGCGTCGACGAGTCGGTCGACGTCGCGGTCGTGTCGGTCGACGCGGGCGCCGGCACCGGGACTGCGCCCGGCGTGGTGGCCGCGGCGGTGCCGTACATGTAGACGCCGACGTCGAGGCTCGCCTGGATCTCGGGGAACAGATCCGGCCCTTCCTCGAAGCGGATCGTCTCCACGGTGAAGAGGCGGCCGCTCGCCTCGAGCTGCCCGCCGCGCACCGCGACGAGGTTGCGGAGCCGCAGCAGGAAGTCCGAGAGGCCGTAGAAGTTTCCGACGAATGTGATGGAGATCTTGCGCTTGGTGAAGCCGGTGCCGTTGCTCTGGTCGGACGGCGTGATCGACGTGAAGCGGACGCCACTCGCCTCCGCGACGCGGCTGAGCTGGAGGATGACGCCCGCCATGTCCTCCTGGTTCGGCATCGCCTTCGTCAGCTTGAAGAGCTCTGCCACGCGCAGCGGCTGGGCGGGATGCCGCTGCTGCAGCGCCGCCTGGCGGTTCGCGTCGATCTGCGCCTGCGTGTCGTCGGCCTGCTTCGAAAGCTCGAGGACCTTCGCCTTCTGAGGCGAGACGAGCAGGAACCACCCCGCGGCGACGAGGATCACGCACCAGACGACGGCCAGACCGATCTGGATGTTCGGGTCGAGCTTCCTGATGCTGCTCACGAGGTGGCCCCCGGCGGTCGCACGACGGCGGTGATCGAGAACCGAACGACGGGCCGGTTGCCAATCTTGTCGCCCGTCGAGCTGACGAGCTGGACCTGCATCAGGTCGGGGAGCACCTGCAGCCGCGAGAGGAGCCTCGCAACGCCGTCCTGCGAGTACGTGTCGCCCGAGAGCAGGAAGGCGCTCGCTGCGGCGTTCGGTCCGGTGGAGGGCGCCGTCGCGCTCAGGCTGGTCAGCCAGACGTCCTTCGGCAGCACCTGCGCGAGCTCGCGGAGCACGCGGTCCCACGCCACCCGCTCAGCGAGCACCGAGCTGAGGACGCTGATCCGCTGCGCGCGCTCCGACGGCAGCTGACCCTCCAGCGCCGACGCCGGCTTCGGAGCCGGCGTCGCGGCGAGCTCGGCCTGGAGCGTCTCGAGCGTCTTGCGCTCGTTGCCGACGTTCGAGCTCGCCGAGAGGAAGAGAGCCGCGAGCGCGAGGGTCACGACGACCGTCCCGAAGCAGGCGATCAGCCCCGGCAGCGGAGGCCGCTGGCGCCCACCTGCCTCGTCGCCCGGGAGAAGGTTGACGGCCTGCATCAGTGGCTCTCCTGGTGACGCCTCTGGATGCTCGGGTTGCGAGTACCAAGCGATGCAAGGACGCAGGGAGCGGACGCCGCAGCGCGCCGCGTGATCGCGGGCCGAGCGCCGGGGAGTGTCGCCAGGAGAGCCACTTAGTCCTCGATTCCCAGGCCGACTGCGACGGCGAACGACCCGACCTGCTCCGGGTCCTTCAGCTTCTTCCCTAGCTTGACGCGCGTGAGCGGATCGCCGACGCGGACCGCCACACCGATGAGGCGCTCCAGCTCGACGGCGAGCCCGGGGAGGTGCGACGTGCCGCCGGTGAGGACGATCTGGCCGATCCCCAGCGAGCCGGGCTGGTTCTGGTAGAAGCGGAGCGAGGAGACGAGCTCGCGCGCGAACGCCTGCAGCTCGCGATTCGCGGCTTCGGACGCGGCCTCCATCTGCTCCTGCGTGAACGTCTCCGGCGGCTCGACCGGCCCGCCGAGGACGAGTGCGAGCTTCAGCGGCTCGACCTCGGTCGGCGTCATGTCGACCGCGCGCGCGATCGCGACCGAGAGCGACCGGCCGCCCCAGCTGAGCACGCGGGTGAACTCGCAGATCCGGCCGTCGGAGACGGCCAGCGTCGAGCGGTCGTGGCCTACGTTGACGACGACGCTCGCGCCTTCGGGGTCCGGTGCGTCAGGCGGCGGGGGCGGGATGACGGCGCGCAGCATCGCGAACGCCTCGAGGTCGATCCCGGCCAGCCGCAGCCCGGCCTTCTTGCAGGCAAGCACGTAGCGGTCGACGAGCTCGCGGTAGGCGACCACGAGCAGCACGCGGCGCGTGAGGCCGCCGTCCTCGTCGCGTGTCTCGCTCAGCACCTGCCAGTCGAGCACGGCCTCCTCGAGCGGGATCGGCAACGTCTCCTGCGCCCGGAAGCGGATGGCGTTCGAGAGCTGGCGCGGATCTTCGATGCCCGTGATCTCGAAGGTCCGGACGCCGATGCGGTTGTTGGCGATCCCGAGCCGGACGTTGCGCTTCGGCAGCTTGTGCCGCGCGAAGAATGCCGCCAGCTCGGTCGCGAGCGTCTCAGGGTCCCGGAGCTCGCCGCCGACGATGATTCCGTCGTCGAGCGCATCGCGGGCGACCTGGACGAGCTCGGGCGAGCCGTTGTTCACGACGCGGGCCGCGGCGAGCTGCGAGGCGCCGATCTTCAGGCCGACGACCATCTCCTTCTTGCGCTTCTTGCGGCCCGTCCGGTCGACAGGCGCCGACTTCGCCGCGTCGGGCGACTTCCCGAGCGAGAAGTCCCGCTTCCAGAACGGCTGGCCCTTGACCTTCGGCGCCTTCTGTCCGGCGGCGCCCTGCTTCGCCGCGCCCTTCTTGCCGAACGCGAGGTCCTTCTTCCAGAACGGCTGTCCCTTCTGCTTGGGGGCGTCGTCCGGCTTCGGAGCGGCGTCCGGCTTCTTGCGCGAGAGATCCTTCTTCCAGAACGGCTGCCCCTTCTGCTTGGGCTCCTTGGGCTCCTTGAACTGCTCAGCCTGCTCAGCCTGCTCAGCCTGCTTGGCCTTCTCGGCCTTCGGCTTGCGGGAGAGCGAGACGTCCTTCTTCCAGAAGGGCACGCGCTCCGCGGACTGTGCGACCGGCTGCGCAATCGGTCCGGGGTCCGACTCGGACGCCGCCTCGGTCGACACCGCTTCGGGAGCCGCAACGAGCTCGGCGGCCGCCTTAGGCCCAGGCGCCTGGGGCGGCTGAGTCTGCGCAGCAAGGCTCTCCGCCTCCAGGTCCGCCGTCAGCCAGCCGTAGGCGTCGCCCTCGGACGGAATCGCGGCATCGCCGGCCGGGGACGCGGCCGGGGCGGGAGCCGGGGGCGGGGACGGGGTCGGGGGCGAAGCCTCGAGCACCGGCTGCGGCTCGGGAGCCGGTTCAACGACCGGCTCGACAACCGGCTCGACAACCGGCGCAGCAATCGGCTCGGCGACCGCCTCGACAACCGGCTCGCCAGCGGCCGGCACAGCGCCCGTGGGCTCCGGCGCAGCCTCCGGCTCTGCCGCCAGTGCAGGCTCCTGCAACGGCGCGGGCTCCGGCTGCGGCTCCATCTCCACTGCTTCGATCTGAGCCGGCTCGATCGCAGCCGGCTCGATCTCAGCAGACTCGGCCACAGGCTCGACAGCAGGCACGGTCGCCGCGACCACAGGCTCGACCACAACCTCGACCACAGCCTCGACCACCGGCTCGACCACGGCCTCGACGGACGCCTCGACTGACGCCTCGACTGGGGCCGGAGCGGCGGCCGGCGTCTCCGCCGGCCTGTCGGCGAAGGAGATCTCCTTCTTCCAGATCGACGTCTGCTTGCCGGGACGGCCGGTCGAGAGCTCGCTGTTGGCGTCGTTCATGCCGCGCGCCTCCTAGGCTCCCGCGACGCGCAGGCCGCTGCGCAGATCTCCGGCGCCGTTCTCGTCCTCCCAGCCCGCGCGCTCCAGCAGACCGAGCAGCTGCTCGGGCCGGCTCGACCGCGTCAGGGCCGTCTCCTTCGTGATCACGCGCTTGAGCACGAGCTCCGCGAGCGACTGCTCCATCGTCTGCATGCCCTTGCTCGTCCCGGTCTGCATCACCGAATAGACCTGCTCGACCTTGCCCTGGCGGATCAGGTTCCGCACGGCGTCGTCCGGGAGCAGGATCTCGAGCGCCGGCACGCGGCCGGAGCCGTCCGCCGTCGGCAGCAGCGCCTGGGTGACGACGCCCTGGAGCGTGCCCGCGATCTGCACGCGCACCTGCTCCTGCTGCTCGGGCGGGAAGACGTCGATGATCCGGTCGACGGTGGAGGGCGCCGACTGCGTGTGCAGCGTGCCGAAGACGAGGTGGCCGGTCTCGGCGGCCGTCATCGCCGTCTGGATCGTCTCGAGGTCGCGCATCTCGCCGACGAGGATCACGTCCGGGTCCTGGCGGAGCGCTCCGCGGAGCGCCTCGCCGAACGAAACGGCGTCGACGCCGATCTCGCGCTGGTTGACCACGCATTTCTTGTGCTTGTGGATGAACTCGATCGGGTCCTCGATCGTGAGGATGTGATCCGAGCGGGTGCGGTTGATCTCGTCGATCACCGAGGCGAGCGTCGTCGACTTGCCGGACCCCGTCGGACCGGTGACGAGCACGAGTCCGCGCGGCTTCTCGGCGAGCTGGTGGAGGCTGGCCGAGAGTCCGAGCTCCTCGAGCGACTTGATGCTCGCCGGGATGAGACGGAAAGCGGCGCCGAGCGCCTCGCGCTGGTAGTAGACGTTGACGCGGAACCGCGCGACACCCGGAATCGAGTGCGCGAAGTCGAGCTGGCGCCTGATCTCGAGCTGCTTCTGCTGCTCGGTCGAGAGGATGCGGTAGAGCAGGTCGCGTGTGTCGTCGGTGGTCATCGGCTCGAAGTCGTCGAGCCGCTCGAGATGGCCGAGGCGGCGCAGCGCGGGAGGCGATCCCACCGAGAGGTGGAGGTCGGACGCGTTGCGCGCGACCATGCGCTCGAGGAGCTGGTCGATGGAGTAGTCCGCAGGCATTCCTCGCCGCGTATCGGCAGAGGCCGTCACTCACTTGAGGGGGAGTCAGGGGGACTCCGCGGTCACTCGATCGAGCTACCCCCGCGAGGGGGGCGCAGGATCACTCAAACGGGGCTAGGCCAGGTGTGCGCAGACGCCGATGAGGTGTGAGCCACCAGTTCAACCGCTGTCGAAGGGAGCACATCTCACCATGATCGACAAGCTGCGCGCACGCCTTGCGGCCGAGGAGGGCTTCACCCTCATCGAGCTCCTGGTCGTGATCATCATCATCGGCATCCTGCTCGCGATCGCCGTCCCCTCCTACCTCGGCTTCCGCACCCGCGCCAACGACGCCGCCGCCAAGGCGAACATCCGCGCCGCGATCCCCTCCGCCGAGGCCTTCTACGCCGACAACGGCACCTACACCGGTCTCGACCTGACGGCGCTCAGGAGCGTCGACCAGGGCGTCTCGCCCTCGATCGAGGTCGCCGTCTACAACTCCGGCAGCGGCTACTGCCTCGCCGACCACAACGGCTCGAGCAAGTTCTACGTCCAGCGCGGCGCCGGCGCCTCCGGCCCGTTCAGCGGCGCGGTCACCGCGACCACCGCCGCCGTCGGCTCACTCTGTCCGTAACGAGAGCTCCTGGATACGGCACGGCCGAAGGGCGCGGGAGACCGCGCCCTTCTCTTTGCCCTCCGACGCGGGCCTCCGCGGAGCCTCTTCACCCGTTCGATCCCCCACCGTGGGTGAGCAATCACCCGTCCGAGGGTGAAGTCCGGCGAGCGCTTCCCCGATAAGCCCCGTGCCACCCGGCACGTCCTGCTCACCAAGGAGACCCCGTGATCGACAAGCTTCGTGCACGTCTTGCAGCCGAGGAGGGCTTCACCCTCATCGAGCTCCTCGTCGTCATCATCATCATCGGCATCCTGCTCGCGATCGCCGTCCCGTCCTACCTCGGCTTCCGCACGCGCGCCAACGACGCCGCGGCAAAGGCGAACATCCGGGCGGCGATCCCGTCGGCCGAGGCGTTCTACGCCGACAACGGCACCTACACCGGCCTCGACCTGACGGCGCTCAAGAGCGTCGACCAGGGCGTCTCTCCGTCGGTCGAGGTGAAGACGTACAACTCCGGCACGGGCTACTGCCTCGCGGACCACAACGGCACCAGCAAGTTCTACGTCCAGCGCGGCGCCGGCGCCTCCGGCCCGTTCAGCGGCGCGGTCACGGCGACCACCGCCGCCGTCGGCTCGCTCTGTCCGTAAGACCCGGCGTCCACCAGGCCCGGCGAGCTGAGAGCAGCAAGAAGGGGCGCGGGAAACCGCGCCCCTTTCTCTGCCGCCTCCTCGACCCGCACCTCACCCGCTGTGGGGGAGAGATCACCCATTCGGAGGCTGCAGACACACCGGCGCCCCGGCCGATAACGCACCTGCCACCCGATCCGTCCCACGTCCGACAAGGAGAGAGTTCCGTGATCGACAAGCTTCGCGCACGCCTGGCAGCAGATGAGGGCTTCACGCTCATCGAGCTGCTCGTCGTGATCATCATCATCGCCATCCTGCTCGCGATCGCGGTGCCGTCCTATCTCGGCTTCCGCTCGCGGGCCTACGACGCCTCCGTCAAGTCGAACATCCGCGCGGCGATCCCGTCCGCAGAGGCCTACTACGCCGACAACGCGTCGTACACCGGCCTCGACCTGACCCAGCTGAAGAGCATCGACCAGGGCCTCTCGCCCACGCTCGAGGTGAAGGTCTACAACTCCGGCACCGGGTTCTGCCTCGCCGACTCGAACGGCACGGCCAAGTACTACATCCAGCGCGGCACCGGCGCCTCCGGCCCGTTCAGCGGCGCGATCACCGCGACCACTGCGGCCGTCGGCTCGCTCTGTCCGTAGGCAGACGACGAGATCCGAGAGGAGAAGAGGGCCCGGGAGACCGGGCCCTTTCCTTTTGGGCGGGCCACGCCGATAGAGCTGGGGATGACGCTGCTTCGCCGCCATCGGCCGCTCGTCGCCCTCGTGCTGCTCGCCGCGGTCGCACGCACCGTGCTCGCGTGGCGCCAGGTGACCCCGGTCCTGCTCCCGGACGAGTACATCTACTCGGAGCTCGCGCGCTCGCTCGGCGCGTCGGGGCTGCCGCAGATCCGCGGCGAGCTGTACGCATTCCCGGCCCTGCTCGCGTCGCTCGTCACCGCACCCGCCTGGCTCGTGCAGGACGTCGGCGTCGCCTATCGCATCGCGCAGGCCGAGGGCGCCGTCGCCGTTTCGCTCGCCGCGGTGCCGGCGTACGGCCTCGCCCTCAGGCTCGGCGTCGAGTCCCGGCTCGCCCTGCTGGCGGCTGCGACCGCGGTGCTCGTGCCGGACGCGGTCAGTGCGGGCCTGCTGGCGAGCGAGCCGTTCGCCTATCCGCTCTTCCTCGCGGCGCTCTGGGCGCTCGTCGTCTCCCTCTCGGGCGGAGGGAGGGCGAGCCGCGTCGCGCTCCTCTGCCTGACGGCGGCGGCGTGCCTGGCGCGCGTGCAGCTCTTGGTGCTGCCGATCGCATACGCCGTCGCGCTCGTCGCAGTCAGCGGCCGTCGCCGCTCGCTCAGGCGCACGCTCCGGCTGCACGCTCTGCCGGTGGGGACGTTCCTCGCCGCGGCCGTCGCCGCCGCGGCTGCCGGCCCGGCGCGCGCGGCGGGTGTCTACGGGGCGCTCTTCGACGCGGGCATCGGGCCGGGAGAGCTGGCGCACTGGATGGCGATCGACGCGGTGATCGTCTGCGTCGCCGCCGGCTGGCTCCTCGTCCCCGGCGCGGCGCTCGGCCTGGGGAGCGCCGTCTGGCGGCCCGCGTCGCGCGCCGAGGAGGTCTTCGGCTGGGCGGCGGTCACGCTGACCGTCCTGCTGCTCGCCGAGGCGGCGTTCTTCGGCCGCTACACCGCCCAGCTGGTCGAGCGGTACGCGTTCTACGCGGCGCCGATCGTCGTGATCGCGTTCGCGCTGGCGCACGAGCGAGGGCTGCTCCGCAGCCGGGCGCACGTCGCGGGTTGCGCTGCGCTCGCCGTGCTCGGAGTCCTGTCCCCGCTCGTGGACGATCTCTTCTTCTCCAGCCCGGACCAGTCGCCCGTCCTGCTGGCCTACGCGCCGCTCCACCGGCTGCTCGACTGGCGGGCGCCGATCGTCGCCGGACCCGTCCTCGCCGGACTCGCGGTCCTCGCGCTCGTGCTCTGCGCACGCGGCCGCGCGTTCGCGGCGACCGTGGTCGCGGCCGGGCTCTGCCTGACCGTGACCGCCTTCGCCTCGATCGAGCTGCAGTCCCATTCGCGCATCGTCACCGACGGCGGCGGCTCGTTCGTCGACCGCGCCGGCGTCGGCGAGGCGCCGTATCTCGCGTTCGCGGCCACCTCGCGGGGGGAGACGCTGACGACGCTCTTCTGGAACCGCACCGTCGACCGCGTCCTTCGCGCCGGACCCGGAACCGACGGCTTCGCCGCCGGCGACGCGCGCATCCGGGGAGACGGGGCGATCGTCGCCGGCGGCCGCGTCGTGCACGGCCCGCTGGTGGTCGACCGGACCGGTGCCCTCGCGTCGTTCAGCTCGGGGACGCTCGTCCGCCGGACCCGCACTGCGGAGCTCTGGAACGGGACGCTCCGGCTCGGCCAGCTCGTGGACGGCTACTACGGCGTCGGCCGCTGGCTCGCCGCGAAGGGCTCGATTCGCGCCTGGTCGCCGGCCCGCGTCCAGCTGACGCTCCGCTCCGACGAGAACCGGCCGCAGCGGCTCGTCTTCCGCTCTGGCGCGCGGCGAATCGCGCTGACGGTCGAGGCGCGCCCGCGCATCGTGACGCTGCCCGTCGCACGGGCTCGCTGGACGTGGCTCTCCGAGGGGACCTGGACGCTCACGAACGGCCACCTGGTGGCGCTCCACGTCGACTCGATCCGGATCCTCCCGGCCGCGTGAAGGCTGAGCCGCGTAAAGGCTGTGCCCGGCGCTGCCGATAGAGGTCGCATGACGGTGAGCCCGCAGCTGCGCGCAATCTTGCTCGCGTCCGTTCTCGCGGCCACGGCGCTCGCGCTCGGCTTCTACACGCTGTCGCAGTCGAACAAGGGCGGCGGCGGCGCGGACGAGGCCCTGCCGCCTCCCGCGTCGCTCGCCTCGCCGACGGCGCACCCGGGCTCGAAGCCCACCGCCAAGGCCGCAGCCAAGCACGCGACGACGGCGCAGCCGGCGGTGAAGGCGAAGGTCAGGCCGGCAGCCAGGCCCAAGCCCAAGCCGCAGCCGAATCCGTTCGTCGTCGCGGCGAAGACCGCCGGCATGCCGCCGGCGATCGCAAGCGCACTGGGTGCCCACGAGGTCGTCGTCGCCGCGCTCTACATGCCCGGCCTGAAGATCGACACCACCACGAGGGCCGAGGCGCAGGCCGGCGCCGCCACGGCGAGGGTCGGCTTCATCGCCGTCGACGCTCACGCGCAGGGCACGGCGCTGGCGCTGACGAAGTCGCTCGGGGTGCTCGACGCGCCGGGCGTTCTCGTCTTCCGGCGGCCCGGCGAGCTCTTCGTCAGGCTGGACGGCTTCAGCGACCGCGAGACGGTCGCCCAGGCCGCGCACAACGCGGATCCGACGCCGGGCGGCGTCGACAAGTCCGCGTGGTCGCGCGACGCAAACACGATCTGCGCGGAGGGCGACAAGCAGATCGCCGGCCTGCCCGTCGCCTCGACCGAGGCACAGCAGCTCGCCGTCGCCCCCCGGCTCCAGTCGATCGAGAACGACACGAAGACGAAGCTGCGCGGCCTGACTCCCGCGCGGGGCACCGCGCCCCGCGTCGACCGCATGCTCGGCTCATGGGACCGGATGGAGCCCGTTCGCGTCGAGTGGATCGGCGCGGTGTCCAGGGGCGACAAGGTCAAGGCGGCGAGCCTCGAGACCCAGCTCCAGGCCCTCGGCGCGAGAGGTGACCGGCTGGCCGCCTCGCTCGGCGCCGGCACCTGCTCGATGGCGTGAGCACGAGGCCTCCCGCCGGTGGGCTCCGCACCGCGGCGACGGCCCGGGAGCTCTTCGTACGCCACGCGCGCAAGGAGGGGAGGTCGGTGGCCATCCTGCGCGCGATGGACTACGGGTCGGAGTGCATCGTGGAGGCGCAGGTCTTCCCGGCCGGCTCGCCGACCTCGGTCCGTCCGGGCCCGTACACCTTCCCGGACGCCCGTCACGCGACGGCGTTCGTGACGGAAGCGGTCGACGCGCTCATGCTGCTCGGCTGCGACGTCCACGCGGAATAGACCGTGCGCTCGTGCGGCTCTTCTCGCCGCAGCCTGTAACACCCCGGGCCCCCCGATCCATCTAACCGGTGTAATCCGGAACGGAGGGAGACGATGACCGATCCCCGGACCGACCTGTGACGACCGGCTCTGTGACAACCGGCTCTACGACGAGTGGCTCTGTGACGACCGGCTCTGTGACGCCCGGCTCCGTGGCGAGCGACGCAGCGCTGCTCGCGCGCTCGAACGATGACGCCGGTGCGTTTCGCGAGCTCTACGACCGCCATGCGCCCGGGATCCACCGCTTTCACCTCGGACGTACCCGGAACCGGGAAGCGGCGATCGACCTGACGGCCGAGACCTTCGCACAGGCGTGGCTCTCGCGCGGCCGCTTCCGCGACCTCGCGGACGGCTCGGCGTTGCCGTGGCTGTACGCCATCGCCCGGCACGTGCTCGCCGCGTCCGTGCGAAAGAGTCGCCTCGAGCGCAGCGCCTGCGAGCGGCTCGGCGTCCTCGCGGCACTCGATCGCGGCGACGGCGCTCCCGAGCCCACCGAGCTCTGGCTCGACGGCGCCCTCGACGGCGCTCTCGACGGCGCCCTCGCCGATGCGCTCGCTGACCTGCCGACCGACGTGCAGCGCGCGGTGCACCTGCGGATCGTCGACGACCTCTCGTACGCGGAGATCGCGGAGACTCTGGGCACGACCCGCGGCGCGGCGCGCGTGCGCGTCCATCGAGGGCTGACCGCCCTGCGAGACCGGCTCCTGAAGACCAAGGAGGCGACACGATGACGACGCTCCATCCCGAGCTCAGGGAGCTCGGCGACTCGCTCGAGCGCGCGATTGCCGCGGAGATCGCAGCAGCGGCGCCGCGGCACCGGGCACACCGGAGGCTCCTGCTCGCCGCCGCCGCGCTCGCGGTCGTCGTCCCCGGGCTCGCATTGGCGGCGGGTGCCCTGATCAGCAGCGACGACGTCGCGGCGAGCCTGCCGGCCGGCACGAAGATGCTCGCGGGCACGGAGCCGCGGTGCACGGTGGTCCGCCAGGACGTCGAGTACCACTGCGTCCTCACGAGGCCGCCGGCACCGGAGTTCACCGACCTGAAGGGCGTCGTCGAGCCGACGGTCGACGCGACGAAGCACGTCAACGGCGGCTGTCGCTCGCTCAGCTCCGACGGGCTCACATGGCAGTGCTACATCGGCCGGGCGGCCGTCGATCAGAAGATCGTCTCGGCGGGCTTCCTCGGCGAATACGCGCCCGCGCCCGGCGTCGGCTGAGCCGGCGCGTGAACGGTGCCCTACGCGTAGTGGGCGAGCGCCTTCCCTGCCAGCCGGTCGAGCGCCTGTACCGAGAGCTCCAGGTGCTCCGGCTTCGTGTCCTCGAGCTTCGTGTGGGAGAGGCCTCGCAGGCTCTGGACGAAGAGCATCACGGTCGGAATCCCGGCTCGCGAGACCTCGGCGGCGTCGTGCAGGGGCCCTGACGGGAGGCGGTGCGACGTGCCGGCGACCTCCCGGACCGACTCGTCCGCGAGCTCGATCAACGTCTCGTCGAAGAGGATCGGCTCGATGCTCCAGATCCGCTCCCACGCCGCCTCGATGTTCTCCTCGTCGGCGAAACGCGCCGTCGCCTTCTTCGCGGCGCCGAGCATGGAGGCGAGCTGCCCGGCATCGAGGTGGCGCTGGTCGAGCAGCTGCTCCGCCGTCTCGACGACCGAGGTGACGATGCCCGGCCTGCAGACGACGCCGCCAGACGTGCAGACGGCGCCGCCGCCGGTCTCCCGCGCGATCTCCCGAATGTGAAGGGCGAGCTTCGCCGCGCCCGCCAGGGCGTCGCGTCGCTTGTCCATCGGGGTCGAGCCCGCATGCGCGGCCTGGCCGGTCCACGTGATTCGCGAGCGCTCGACGCCGAACGTGCCGAGGACGACGCCGAGCGGCATGTCAAGCGACTCGAGCACCGGCCCCTGCTCGATGTGGAGCTCGAGATAGGCGACGGCGTGCTCGAGCTGCGCACGCGCGTCGAGCGCCCGGTCGAGGTCGACGCCGTGCGCGCGCAGCGCATCCGGCAGCGCCACGCCGTCCGCGTCCGTCAGCCGGCGGAGCTCGTCCTGGTCGCACATCGATCCGGCCGCGGCGGACGAGCCGAAGAGCGAGCGCCCGAAGCGCGCGCCTTCCTCGTCGGCCCAGTTGACGAGGCGCACGGTCAGCGGCGGCGTGCCCTCCTCCGCCAGGCGCCGCAGCACCTCGACGCCGGCGAGGACGTTCAGGCAGCCGTCGAGCCAGCCGCCGTTCGGAACCGAGTCGATGTGCCCGCCGATCAGGAGCGCCCGGTCTGAGGCGCCGGCCAGGGTGAACCACTGGTTGCCCGCCGCGTCCGTCTCCTCGGCGACGCCGACGCCGACGCCGACGCCGTCGAGCTTGCCTGAGAGCCAGTCCTTCGCCTGCGCCCATGTCTCGGTCCACGCCACGCGCTGCGCGCCGTTCTCGTCCCCGGTCAGCTCCCGGAGCTCGCGCAGCTCGTCGACGGTGCGGCTCGGCTGGAGTGCCATCCGGGCGCGATCCTACAACGGGCCAGGACCGGCATCGACGGAGGACCAGCGTCCCCATCCGCGTCCGACTCGACCGTGGTACAACCAGCGCGTGGCCCAGGTCGCAGTCGCCCCTGCCCGCGGGCGGACGTCCACGCGCGAGCGAACGCTCGTGCGAGGCGTCACGCGCGTCGGCGCCGTCGTCCTGACGCTCGCGGCGCTCTGGGGCGTGTGGGAGCTCTACCGCTGGATCTGGGTCACGACAGGCTGGACGCACCCGTTTCCGGTCGACGACGTCACCATGCCGCACATGCACACGATCGTGAAGGCGCTCTTCGAGCCGTCGCGGGTCAACGGGCCGCTGCTGATCACCGTGCTCTGGCATTCGGCCCTCTTCACGGCCAAGGAGGCCGCGCTGGGCTTCTGCCTCGGCGCCGTCTTCGGCTTCACGATCGCCGTCCTCCTCGCCCACTCGCGACTGGCGCAGCGGGGTGTCCTCCCGTTCATCGTGGGGTCGCAGACGATCCCGATCCTCGCCGTCGCGCCGATGGTCGTCGTCTGGGTGAACCCGAGGCTCCCGCAGTCGCTCTCCGGCTGGGGCGCCGTCGCGGTGATCGCCGCCTACCTGACGTTCTTCCCGGTGACGATCAACACGCTGCGCGGCCTCCAGTCCGCCGACCCGCGCGCGGTCGAGCTGATGCGGTCCTACGCCGCGGGCAGCTGGAGCGTCCTCTGGAAGCTGCGCGTCCCCGCGTCGCTGCCCTACCTCTTCACGGCGCTGAAGATCGCCGCCACGGCATCCGTCGTCGGCGCCATCATCGGCGAGCTGCCGTCCTCGATCCAGGACGGCCTCGGCGGGGCGATCCTCAACTTCAACCAGTACTACTCGATCGTGCCCCAGAACCTCTGGGCGACGAACCTCGTCGCGGCTGCGCTCGGGATCACGTTCTTCCTCGCCGTCGTGCTGGCCGAGAAGCTGGTCGTCCGCCGCGCCCCGGAGCGCCGCGCGTGAGCGAGTCAGCCGCCAGACCGGAACCCACCAAGGGCGACCCCGTCGTCGCCATCGACCGGCTGACGAAGACCTTCAGGCGCGGCAACGTGACCGCGCTGCAGGAGATCGACCTCGCCATGCATCCCGGCGAGTTCGTCTCGCTGATCGGCCCGTCCGGCTGCGGCAAGTCGACGCTGCTCCGCGTGATCGGCGACCTGAGCGAGCCGACGAGCGGCACGGTGACCGTGAACGGGAAGACGGCGCACCAGGCGCGCCTCGACCGGGACTACGGGATCGTCTTCCAGGACTCCGTCCTCTTCGAGTGGCGGACCGTCGCGAAGAACGTCGGCCTGCCGCTCGAGATGCTCGGCTGGAACCGCGGCCGGCGCAGGCAACGCGTCCAGGAGATGCTCGACCTCGTCGAGCTCTCCGGCTTCGCCGATCACTATCCGTGGCAGCTCTCCGGCGGCATGCAGATGCGCGTCGCGATCGCCCGCGCCCTGTCGTTCGAGCCGCCGCTCCTGTTGATGGACGAGCCGTTCGGCGCCCTCGACGAGATGACCCGTGAGCGCCTGAACCTCGAGCTGCTGCAGATCTGGGAGCGCGCCCGGTCGACGGTCGTCTTCGTCACCCACTCCATCTCGGAGGCAGTCTTCCTCTCGACGCGCGTCGTCGTCATGAGCCCCCGGCCCGGACGGATCGCGGGCATGGTCGAGATCGACCTGCCGCAGCCGCGCACGGTCGACACGCGCGAGCTGCCACGGTACTTCGAGCTCGTCACCGAGGTGCGGGAGATGCTGCGCGGCCTCGGCGAGCACCTGATGGAAGAGGAGGTCGCGCGGTGAGCGCCACGCTCGCTCCGCCGCGCGGGCAGACGCTCGGGCGCCGCGTCGGCCGCGGCGTCGCCGACTGGATTCCCGCGCTGGTCGTCTTCGTGCTCGCGATCGCCGCGTGGGAGGGCGCGATCTCCGCCTTTCACATCCAGCAGTTCCTGCTCCCGCGGCCGTCCGAGATCGTGCGCACCTTCTGGGACGAGCGCACCGCGCTCTGGGGGGCGGGCTGGTACACGTTCAAGGAGGCTCTCGGCGGCTTCCTCGTCGGCTCGGCCGCCGGGATCCTCTTCGCGACAGTCGTCAGCCGCTTCCAGAACGTCGGCCGCGCGCTGATGCCGATCGCGATTGCGGCCAACGCGATCCCGATCATCGCCTTCGCGCCGATCTTCAACGCCTGGTTCGATCCGCTCTCGCCCAACTCGAAGATCGCCGTCGCGGCCGTGCTCTGCTTCTTCCCCGTGATGGTCAACACGCTGCGCGGGCTGACGAGCGTGCACCCGTCATCCGTCGAGCTGATGCGCTCCTACGCGGCCGGCGAGCTGACGATCTTCTGGAAGCTCCGCGCCCCGACCTCGCTGCCGTTCGTCTTCGCGGCCTTGAAGGTGGCGACCGTACTCGCGATGATCGGCGCCATCGTGGGCGAGTACTTCGGAGGATCGCAGGGCGCGCTGGGAATCCAGATCAAGAACTCCGCCGCGCTCTTCGACTTCACCACCGCGTGGGCGGCGATCATGGTCGCCAGCCTTCTCGGCATCGCGTTCTACGCGGCCGTCACCGCTCTGGAGCGGCTCGTGCTCAAGTGGGATCCAACGCGTGAGGAAAGGGGTAATGCATGAAGAAGGTCTGGTTGCTCGCGGCATTCGCCGCAGCGGCGACCGGCGTCGCCGTCGGGACCGGCGTCGGCTCGGCCGCACCGCAGAAGCAGCAGCTGAAGAAGGTCACGCTGCAGCTGAAGTGGGTCACGCAGGCGCAGTTCGCCGGTTACTACGCCGCCAAGGAGAAGGGCTACTACAAGAACTCCGGCCTGGACGTCAACATCAAGGTCGGCGGCCCGGATATCACGCCCGAGCAGGTCGTTCTCTCCGGGCAGGCCGACTTCGGCCTCGACTGGCTGCCGAACCTGTTCGCAACACGCGAGAAGGGCGGCAAGATCGTCTCGATCGCCCAGGTCTTCGCCCGCTCCGGGATGACCGAGATCACCTGGAAGAAGAGCGGCATCGACACGATCGCCAAGATGCGCGCCAAGAAGGTCGGCGTCTGGTGCTGCGGCAACGAGCCGGAGCTCTTCGCGGCGCTGAAGAAGAACGGCATCGACCACACGAAGACGAGCGACGTCACGATCGTCAACCAGCCGTTCGACATGAACCTGTTCCTCCAGGACAAGGTCGACGCCGCCGCGGCGATGACCTACAACGAGCTCGCGCAGGTGCTGGAGACGAAGAACCCCGACACGGGGCAGCTCTACAAGCTGTCCGACCTGAACGTCTTCAAGATGTCGAGCCCGCAGGTCGGCACCGGCATGCTCGAGGACAACGTCTTCGTCACCGACAAGTGGCTGAGCAAGGCGGCGAACAAGGCCACCGCGATCGCGTTCCTCCGGGCCTCCTTCCGCGGCTGGATTTACTGCCGCGATCACATGAAGGAGTGCGTCGACATCGTGCTCAAGAACGGGCCGACGCTCGGCCAGGGCCATCAGACCTGGCAGATGAACGAGATCAACAAGCTCGTCTGGCCGAACAGCTACGGCATCGGCCACGTGTCCAAGCAGCAGCTCGCCAACACGGCCCTGATCGCCAAGACCTACGGCGTGATCAAGAAGGCGCCGTCGAAGGCGACGACCTATCAGTACGCGGACAAGGCGCTCGACCAGCTGAAGAAGGCCGGCGTCGACGTCTACGGCAAGAGCTACAAGCCGGCGACGGTCCAGGTCACCGAGGGCGGCAAGTAGCGCTCCCGTATCAACCCGGATGCGGCCGTCCCACGGGGCGGCCGCTTTCGTTCTACGATCGTCCCGAGACCTCGGAGACGAGAAGGAGGAGAGCTGCATGTCCGTTCTGATCAAGGGCGGCCGCGTGATCACCGCGGCGGATGACTACGTCGGTGACGTCTTCGTCGACGGAGAGCGGATCACCCTGATCGGCGAGAGCCTCGACGTCGCCGCGGACCGCGTGATCGACGCCTCCGGCAAGTACGTCCTGCCGGGGATGATCGACCCGCACACGCATCTCGACATGCCGTTCGGGGGCACCGTGACGGTCGACGACGTCGAGTCGGGCCAGACGTCTGCCGCGTTCGGCGGGACCACCTGCCACGTCGACTTCGTCATCCAGCCGCAGGGCTCGAGCTTCGCGGACGCCCTCGCCGACTGGAAGTCCAAGGCCGAAGGCAAGCAGGTGATCGACATGGGCTACCACATGGCGGTCACCGACCTGAAGGACGGCGGCACGCTCGAGGAGCTCGCAGGCCTGCCCGACCAGGGCGTCACCTCCTACAAGCTCTTCATGGCCTACAAGGGCGCGCTGATGGTCGACGACGAGACCCTCTTCAAGACGATGGAGGTCGCCGCCGACACCGGGGCGCTCGTGATGGTGCACGCCGAGAACGGCGACGCCATCGACGTGCTCGTCAAGAAGGCGCTCGCCGCCGGGCACACCGAGCCGCACTGGCACGCGCTGACCCGCCCGCCCGAGACAGAGGGCGAGGCGACGAATCGCGCCATCCAGCTGGCGCGCGTCGCCGGGGCGCCGCTCTACGTCGTCCACGTCTCCTGCAAGGAGTCGGTCGAGCCCATCCAGCTGGCGCGCGAGAAGGGCTGGGACGTCTGGGGCGAGACCTGCACGCAGTACTTCTTCGTCGACTACACGTTCCTCGAGCGGCCGAATTTCGAGGGCGCGAAGTACGTCTACACCCCGCCGCCGCGCGACAAGGCGAACCAGGACGTGCTCTGGAACGCCGTGCGCACCGACGTGCTCTCGGCGATCTCGACCGACCATTGCGCGTTCCTCTGGGACGGGCAGAAGACGCTCGGCAAGGACGACTTCTCAAAGATCCCGAACGGCGGCCCGGGGATCGAGAACCGGCTGCAGATGATCCACGAGTTCGGCGTCCGCTCCAGGCGGCTCTCGCTCAACCGGATGGTCGAGCTGCTGGCGACGAACCCGGCGAAGCTCTTCGGCCTCTATCCGCGCAAAGGCACGATCGCGGTCGGCTCCGACGGCGACCTGGTCGTCTTCGACCCGGAGAAGAAGGCGACGATTTCCGCCTCGACGCACCACTCGAAGGTCGACTACAACCTCTTCGAAGGGACCGAGGTGACCGGGAGTCCGGAGGTCGTCCTGCTGCGCGGCAACGTGCTGGTGGAGAACGGCGAGCTCGTCGCGTCGCCCGGAATCGGCCAGTTCGTGAGGCGCGCGAAGTTCGGCCACGAGCTGAAGCCCGCCGCAGCGGCGGCGCTGACCTGAATCCCCGCTCGTTGCAGGTGCTTCACGAGGGCGGCGCAAGCCGCCCTCGTCCATTCCGGCCACGACAGGGGTCTGTCCCCACCACGTCGGCGCCTGTCCCGTTTGGCCATGACCGGGGACTGTCCCCGGCCGGGCGGTCTCAGTGCGGCGAGAGCTGGAAATGCCAGACGATCGCGGCGGGCCTTCCGCGCCAGGCAGCGTTCGTGGCCTCGGTGGCCCGTGCATGCAGCCACCAGATGTTCGGAGGGTCCCCAGGCACGTGGTCCGGGGGCCGGACGCCGTCGTAGAGATCCGTCCCGTGGTCGCCGACCAGCGGTGACGGCCGCCTCGGCTCCTCGCAACGGCGAACCTGGAGGCCGAGCGGCAGGGCGGCCGCGAGGTAGTCGCTGGCGAGTCGGCTCCAGATCGGCATATACCCGAGGTTGCCGCCGGGGCCCACCCTCACGAGCGGGAGCCCGATATCGCCGATCAGCCCGCGCGAATCGGAGATCACCAGGTGGCCGTTCGGACGGAGGACGCGCACGAACTCCGCCAAGGCCCGACCGAGGTCCGCGATGTGGCAGAGGGCGATCGCACAGAGGACGAGACCGACGGAATCGTCGGCCAGCGGCACCTCGTGCAGATCGGCCTCGTGGAACGTGCCGGCCGGAACCTTGTCGCGAGCGCGCGCGAGCATCTCCGGTGAGGTGTCAACGCCGATCACCTCGTGGCCGAGCGACGCCAGGTGGGCGCTGTGTCGACCGGTGCCGCAGGCGGCGTCGAGAGCGACCCCGACGGGAAGGCCGTCGAGGATCGCCCGCACGATCGGTTGCTCGATGTCGAGCAGCTGATTCCCCGGCTCGTCGTACCACGGTGCCCACTGGTCGTAGCCCTCGCGCGTCGAGATGGGACGGGCCTCGACCCCTCCGCCCAGCTCCTCGGCCGCGTCCAGAAGGGCCTGGATCTCGCGAAAGCGGGCGTCCGTGAAGTCGCGGCCGTACGCGCCGGAGAACGCCTGGAGCAGCGCGATGCCTTCCAGGCCGAGGAGGTACGCGAGCGGGTGCTGGTAGATGACGGGAACGTCGATGCGGGAATACTCGTCCATCCCGCGGCGAGGGCGGCGGGAGCCTCGGCTCCCGCCGCCCCGCGGCGCCCTGTTCCGCGCGCGGCGTCCCTAGCGGGTCTGCGGGAAGCCCAGGTCGACCCTGGACGTCGCCGGGTCGGGCCAGCGGGACGTCACGACCTTGCCCCGGGTGTAGAACTGGATTCCCTCCGGCCCGTAGATGTGGGTGTCGCCGAAGAGCGAGTTCTTCCAGCCGCCGAACGAGTAGTAGGCGACCGGAACCGGGATCGGAACGTTGATCCCGACCATTCCCGCCTGCACCTCGAACTGGAACCGGCGGGCGACGCCGCCGTCGCGGGTGAAGATCGCCGTCCCGTTGCCGTAGGGGTTCTCGTTCACGAGCCGCACCGCCTCGTCGTAGGTGGAGACGCGCGTCACGCCCAGCACCGGGCCGAAGATCTCGTCCTTGTAGGCGGTGTTGGCAGGCTCGACGTTGTCCAGGAGCGAGACGCCGAGCCAGAAGCCGTCCCCGTCCGGGGCGCTGTCCCGCCCGTCGACCACGACCGTCGCGCCTTCGTCGGCGCCCTTCTCGATGTAGGAGGCCACCTTGTCGCGGTGCTCGCGGGTGACGAGCGGGCCCATCTCCGAGGTGGGATCCATCCCGTCGCCCACCTTCACCTTGGGGATCCGCTCCTTGATCGCCGCGATCAGCGAGTCGCCCACGTCGCCGACGGCGACGACCTGCGAGATCGCCATGCAGCGCTCGCCGGCGGAGCCGTACGCCGCCGAGACCGCGGCATCGGCTGCCATGTCGATGTCGGCGTCCGGGAGCACGATCATGTGGTTCTTCGCCCCGCCGAGCGCCTGGCAGCGCTTGCCGTGCCTGGTCGCGGTCTCGTACACGTACTTCGCGATCGGCGTCGAGCCGACGAACGAGATCGCCGAGACGTCCGGGTGCTCGAGCAGCGCGTCGACGGCGGCCTTGTCGCCGTGGACGACGTTGAAGACGCCGTCGGGCACGCCGGCCTCCTGCAGCAGCCCGGCCGTGTAGACAGACGCCGAGGGGTCCTTCTCGGAGGGCTTGAGCACAAAGGTGTTCCCACAGGCCAGCGCGGGCGCCCACATCCACATGGGCACCATGGCCGGGAAGTTGAAGGGGGTGATCCCCGCGACGACACCGAGCGGCTGCCGGATCGAATAGACGTCGATCCCGCCGGACGCCTGCTCGGAGAAGTCGCCCTTCAGGAGCTCGGGGATCCCGCAGCAGAACTCGATCACCTCGATCCCGCGCGCCACCTCGCCGAGGGCATCGGAGAGCACCTTGCCGTGCTCCGCCGTCAGGAGCTTCGCGATCTCCTCGCGCCGCTCCCGGACGAGCTCCCGGATCGTGAAGAAGAGCTCCGTCCGCTTCGAGAGCGACATCGCGCGCCAGGCGGGGAACGCGGCCTTCGCCGTCTGGACGGCCTGGTCGACCTCCTCCACCGAGGCCAGGTCGACGGCGCCCGTCTGCTCGCCGGTCGCGGGATTGAACACGGGGCCCGTGCGGCCGGAGCGGCCGGCTGCGCGCTTGCCCCCGATCCAGTGGTTGATGGGCTTCACAGCCGCGGGTGCCTCGATCACGTCCGTCATCGGTCCTCCTGGAAATCGATCCTAGGAGGGTATCGCGACCGGCTCGGCACCGAGGGGGCGAGTGAGGGGGGCGCGTCCCCCATCGGAAGCTGGTGGGCCTGCCGGTTCCTCGTTCGACCCCGCGCTACGATCGTGCGAGCGAACGGAAGGAGCGACGAGAGATGGCCACAGTCGAGGAGAACACCGAGCTCGGACGGCAGATCGTCGAGGAGGCGAAGCGGCATGTCCTCTATTCCTGGTCCGTGCAGGACGCGATCAACCCGATCGCCGTCGCAGGCGCCGAGGGCCGGTACTTCTGGGACTACGACGGCAACCGCTACCTCGACTTCGCCTCGCAGCTCGTCAACGTCTCGATCGGCCACGGCCATCCGAAGGTGATCGCCGCGATCAAGGAGCAGGCCGAGAAGCTCTGCACGATCGGGCCGCCGATGGCGACCGAGTCGCGCTCGACCCTCGGCCGGCTGCTGGCCGAGGTCACCCCCGGCGACCTCTCGATGTCCTTCTTCACGAACGGCGGCGCCGAGGCGAACGAGAACGCGATCAAGCTCGCGCGCTGGTACACCGGCCGCCACAAGGTCATCGCGCGCTACCGCTCCTATCACGGGGCGACCGCAGGCGCGATCACGCTCACCGGCGACCCGCGCCGCTGGCCGGCCGAGCCCGGCATCCCCGGCGTCGTGCGCATGTTCGACCCGTACACCTACCGCTGCCCCGCCGGGCACCCCGATCCGTGCCCCGTCTGCTCGGGCGCTCCGCACCTGGAGGAGATCCTCATGTACGAGGGGCCGGAGACGGTCGCGGCCGTGATCCTCGAGACGGTCACGGGCACGAACGGGATCATCGTCCCGCCCGACGGGTACCTGCAGTCGATCCGCGAGACGTGCGACCGCCACGGCGTGCTGCTGATCACCGACGAGGTGATGGCGGGCTTCGGCCGCACGGGGAAGTGGTTCGGCGTCGACAACTGGGACGTCGTCCCGGACATCCTCACGGTCGCCAAGGGCATCAACTCGGGCTACGTGCCCCTCGGCGCGATGGTCGTCTCGCAGCCGATCGCCGATTGGGTGCGCTCGCGCTACTTCGCAGGCGGCCTGACCTACTCGGGGCACCCGCTCGCCTGCGCCTCGGCCGTCGCCTCGATCGAGGCCTTCAGGGAAGAGGGGATCGTCGAGAACTCCGCCGCGATGGGCGACGTCTTCGCAGTCGAGCTGGGGAGGCTGCAGGAGCGGCATCCGTCGGTCGGCGACGTCCGCGGGCTCGGCTGCTTCTGGGGGCTCGAGCTCGTCAAGGACCGGGAGACGCGTGAGCCGCTCGTGCCGTTCAACGGCTCGGGCGAGGCGGCGAAGCCGATCGGCGCCGTGACCAAGGCCGCGCTCGACCGCGGCCTCTACCTGATGACGCACTGGAACGTCGTCATGGTCTGTCCGCCGCTGACGATCACCCGCGAGGAGGCCGAGGAAGGGCTGGCTGCGCTCGACGCAGCCCTCTCGGTCGCGGACGAGTTCGTCGCCTAGACGGTGATCGCGCCTGGAGATCCCCGAAGAGATCCGCCGCTTCGCCGAGGATCCGTCCTCGGTCGGACCTGAGCCCTCGCCCGAGTCCGGCTTCGAGCGGATCCAGACGGACCGCTACAGCGTCTTCCTGGGGCCGACCTTCACGAACGTCCAGCGGCTGCGGATCCGGGAGGCCGACGCGGACGAGACGATTGCGGAGATCAGGGCGCTCGTCGACGAGCGGAAGCGCGCGCCCAAGGTGGACTGGTGGATCGGCAGCTCCGCGACGCCGAACGACCTCGTCGAGCGCCTGCTGGCGCTCGGGCTGACGTACGACGAGCGGGCCGTCGCGATGGCCTGCCTCTCGCCGCCGCCCGAGCCCGCGACGGGCGTCACGGCGCGGCGAGTCGAGACCCGGGAGGAGTACTCGGCCGCGCACGCGATCGCGTTCGAGGCGTTCGGGACCCCGGAGGAGGAGCGCCGCCGGTGGCGCGAGATCGAGGCGGAGCGCTGGGAGGCCGAGCAGGCAGATCCGTCGGCGTTCACCTACATCGCGTTCGACGACGCCGATCCGATCGGCGCAGGACGCACGATCATGCAACCCCCCGGCGTGCTGTGCATCGGGGGCTCCGTGCTGGAGCACGCGCGGGGCCGCGGCGCCTACCGGGCGCTCGTCCGCGCGCGCTGGGACGACGCCGTCGCGGCCGGCACGCCCGCGCTCGTCGTCCAGGCGGGTGACATGTCCCGCCCCATCCTCGAGCGGAGCGGCTTCCTCCCGGTCGCCGAGATCGACGTCTTGTACGAGGGCCCGGGCTGAGCCATCATCGCCCGATGACGTACCACGAGGGGAGCCGCGAGCTCCAGGATCGCTACGACACGCGTCGCCTCGCGGATCGTCTGGAGAGCATCACCGTCCGCGACACGATCGACGACGACGACCGCGCGTTCATCGAGGCGCGCGACATGTTCTTCCTCGCGACTGCCGACGCCGAGGGCCGGCCGCAGTGCTCGTACAAGGGCGGCGCGCCCGGCTTCGTCCGCGTCCTCGACGAGCGAACGCTGGCATTCCCGAACTACGACGGCAACGGCATGTATCTCTCCGCCGGCAACGCCCGGGTCAACCCGCACGTCGGACTCCTGTTCGTCGACTTCGAGCATCGGCGGCGCCTGCGCCTGAACGGCATCGCGTCCCAGTCGCAGGACGATCCGCTCCTCGCGGAGTGGCCGGAGGCACAGTTCGTGTGGCGCGTGCGCGCGACCGAGGTCTTCCCGAACTGCCCGCGCTACATCCACGAGTACCGCCTGGTCGAGCGATCGCGCTTCGTCCCGAAGGAGGCGTGCGAGACCCCCGTGCCGCGTTGGAAGACCGAGGAGTGGTCGCGCGACGCGCTGCCCGAGGGCGACCCGGCCGCAGATCCTTCGCGCGAGGTGCTCTGGCGGGGCTGACCCGGAGGACGGCTACGAGGCAGGCGAGCCCGCTGCGCCGCGGATCCGCACCAGCGCCTCGACGGCGGTGGGGTCGAACTGCGTGCCGGCCGCTGCCCGCAGGCGCCGGCACGCCTCCTCGTCCGAGAGGCGCCCGCGATACGGCCGGTCGGTCGTCATCGCGTGGAACGCATCGCAGACGAGGATGATCCGCGCCTCGATCGGGATCTGCTCGCCGGCAAGCCCGTCCGGGTAGCCGTAGCCGTCCCAGCGCTCGTGACAGGCGCGCACGACCGGGCGAACGTCCGCGAGGCGCTCGATCGGCGCCAGGATCCGCTCGCCCAGCACCGGATGCTGCTCGACGATCACGCGCTCCTCGTCTGTCAGCGGGCCGGGCTTGCGCAGGATCTCGGACGGGACGCCGATCTTGCCGATGTCGTGGAACAGCGCCCCGAGCTCGAGCCGCTTGAGCGCGCGGGCGTCGAGTCCGAGCTCCTCGCCGACCTGCACCGCGACGTCGCGGATCCAGCGGGCGTGCGACGAAGTGTCCTCGTCGTTCGCCTCCAGCGCGTTGGCGAGCGCCTCGACGGTCGAGACGAACGTCTCCTCGAGGTGCTCGAAGCTCCACGCGCCTTCGATCGCGAGGCGCGCCTGCTGCACGAGCCCGGCGAGCAGCCGCATCTTGCGCTCGTCGAAATCGCTCCCGTCGTCGACGCTGACCGCGATGCAGCCGGGCCGCCCGCCCTCGACGCGCAGCGGCGCGACGGCGAACGTCAGGCCGAGCTTCTGCCCGGGCACGCCCTCGATCCCGGCCAGGTCGTCGGGCCGCAGCAGGAACGGCTCGGTCGCGGCCAGCCACTGCTCGACGACGGCGCCGCCGTAGCGGGCGCGGCGCATCTGGGCCGCCTCGTCGTCGGGGTAGCCCCAGAGGGTCACGACCTCGAGCTCGCCGGTCGCGGCGTTCGCGATCCAGAACGAGCAGCGGTCGGCGCCGAGCGCCGCGGCGGTCAGCCGGACGATCCGGGAGAGGACGTCCTGCATCCCCTCCGCACGGACGAGCTGGCGGCTGAACTCGAGCAGCGCGTTCGCGATCTCCGCGGCCGTGCTCTGCTCGTGCGAGAGCCGCGCGCGCTCGAGCGCGGCGCCGGCCTTGTCGGCCAGCCCGTTCAGCAGGCGCAGGCGTTCCTCCGTCGGAGGCTCGGGCAGCACCGTGGCCAGCCACCCGCGAACCTTCGTGAACGGCTGTAGCGGCGCGACCGCCACCTTCGTCGTCGCCGCGATGCCGGGGGCGGAAACCGCCACGAACGCCTTCGAGCGTCCTGCTACGAACGCCTCGCCCTCCTCGATCGCGATCGGAAGGCACGGCTCGTGCCCCTCAGGGCGGCCACGGTGCTCGACGCAGGCGAAGACTCCCGCGCGCTCGTCCCGCAGGCGGAGACACGTCTCGCCGCCGCCGAGGAGATGCTCGACGGCGGCGACGCTTTCCTGCGCGATCTCCGCTACCGCCGCGGCCTTCGTCATGGCGTCCGAGAACTCGAGCAGCGCCTTCGCGTTCTCGGCCTCGCGCCGCTGCACCTCGTAGAGACGGGCGTTCTCGAGCGCGACCGAGGCGTGGCCGGCCAGGACCTCCAGCAGGCGCACGTCGTCCTCGTCGAACTGATGCAGGCCGAGCTTCGTGATCACGAGCACGGCGATCACGCGGGTGCCGAACTTGAGCGGGACGGCCGCCAGCGACTCGTCCACCTCGTCGGTGCCGGGCAGGACGACGGCGTACTCGCAGTTGAGCGCGTCGTGGACGAGCATCGACTCGCCGGTCTCGGCGACGCGGCCCGTGATCCCCTCGCCGACCTTCAGCGCGAGGACCTGGGCCAGCGGCAGCTCCTCCGACTTGAGGTCGCCGATGTGCGCGACCGGGATCAGCTCGTCGCCGTCGCGGACGAAGATGCGACACGAGTGATAGTCGATCAGCATGCGCAGCTCGGCCGCGATCGCGTGCCCGATCTCGCGGACGTCGTTCAGCCGGTTCAGCTTCCCCGCCAGGCTCTGCAGCAGCTTCAGGTGGGCGATCGACCGCACGTCCCGGCCCGGCTTCGGCTGAGGGCGCTCGCGGGTCGAGTCGTCGAAGAGCACGACCTTGTCCTTGCCGCGCGCCTTCGCGGTCATCATCGCCGCCTCGGCGCACGCGACGAGCTCGCGCGGGTTCGTGGCGTGCTCCGGTCCCTGCGAGATGCCGATCGAGACGGTGATCCGGCCGGCCGGCTCGAAGTCGGTCTCGCGGAGGCGGTCCGTGAGGCGGCGGGCGAGGCCGAGCGCGTCACCCGCGTCGCACGAGGGCATCACGACCGCGAACTCCTCGCCGCCGATCCGGCAGACGACGTCCGAGGCGCGCACCGTCTCCCGCGCGAGGCGCGCCAGGGCGATCAGCAGCTGATCGCCGGCGCCGTGACCGTAGATGTCGTTGACCTTCTTGAAGTCGTCGATGTCGAACATCAGCAGCGCGACGGCGTCGTGCGAGCGGTGCGCGCGCGTCAGCTCGGCGCGGATCCGCTCGTGGAAGAAGCGGTGGTTGTAGAGACCGGTCAGCGAGTCGGTCTGCGCCTGGTGCACCAGCCGCTCGCGCACCTGCGCGTTGTCGAGCGCGAGCGCGGCGGCGTCGCCGAACCACTTCGCGAGCTCGAACTCGTGCTCGGCGAACCGGGCCTGCTCGCCGATGCGGTAGATGTTGAGCGCGCCCTTCAAGCGCCCCGCGCGCGATCAGCGGCACCGTGATCAGGGCCTCGGGCTCGCGCGGCGTGCCGGGAACGAGCTTGACACGTGGGTCGAGATGAGCCTGGTTCGTCAACACCGGCGTGCGGTTCTCGACGGCCCAGCCGGTGATGCCCTCGCCGAAGGGCGCGCGGTCGCGCATGATCGCCTCCGCCCACTCGCTGCGCGCGAGCACCGGGATGAGCACCCGCTGCGCCACGTCGGCCTCGTAGACGTGCAGCGCCTCGTACGGGACGAGCTCGGCCAACGTGTCGGCGATCCGGTCGAGCAGCGTGTCGACGCTCTGCTCGGAGAGGACGTGGTGGAACACCTCGGCGAGCCGCCGGTACGACTCGACGAGCGATTCGGGCTCTGCAGACGGCGGCGGTACCTGCGCCGGCCCAGCGGCGAGGTCGGAACTGGCCATGTTCCAGCTCGTATCGGTCGTTCTTTTCGCCTGCTTGAGCGGTTTCGCGCGCCTGGAACTCGTCGGGGAAGGCAGCGTCCTCGAGCGTCGCCGTCACGCCGACGCCGCGCCACGGGATCGTCAGTGATGGAGGTGTACACCTCCATCACTGGCGTCGAGGTGGAGGTGTACACCTCCACCATCAGCGAAAGAGGTCCCGCTCAGCCTCCATCACGAGCTCGCGGGCGGTGCCCTCGCCTTCCGGACGGAGACCGCGGACGACCGCGGCCGGCACACCGTGCGATTTGCCCATCACGAGCTGGGCAGCGCCGGCGATCTCGTCCGCGATCGCGATCTGGCTGGTCTGGAGCACGTAGCCGGCGCGGTCGCGCGTACCTCGGAGGTCCTGCAGCGGCGCAAGGCCTGCGACGCCGATCGCCACATCCGTCGTGCCGTGCCGGAACGGGCGGCCGAACGAGTCGGAGACGATCACCGCCGCGTCGACGCCGAGAGCGTCGCGGATACGACGCGCCGATGCATCGGGGTCGACGGGCAACAGCACGAGCATCCCGGCCTCGGGTGCGTTCGAGGCATCGACGCCGGCAGACGCGCAGACGAAGCCGTGCCGGGTCTCGGCGATCACGAGCGGAGGACGCGTGCGGACGATCCGCGCGGTCTCGCGGAGGATCACCTCCAGCTTGCGCGGGTCGTCGTCTCCTGCGAGCTCGACGGCTTGCGCCGACGCCTCCACCTCGTCGAGCCGGACGACGCGGCCCTCCGCCTTCGAGACCGCTTTCTGCGCGACGACGAGGACGTCGCCGTCCCTGAGCTCGATCCGCTCCCGGATCAGCGACGTGAGGTCGTCGCCCTCCCGGATCTCCGGCAGGCCCTCGACCGGGAGGATCCGGATCACAGCCCGGTGACTTTGAACCCGGCGTGGACCTTGTAGCGCCGGTTCAGGTTCACGATCACCGCCGTCAGCCCTTCGAGCGTCCGGGCACCGGCGAGGGGCCCCGCGTCGAGAGCGCGGCCCGCGACGACCTTGCCGGCCAGCTCGAGCGCGAGCTCCTTGGCCGGCTCGTCGTCGCCGCAGACGAGCGCGTCCTCGTCCGGCGGCTGCTCCTCGAGATTGGCGGCGGCGATCGAGTGCAGGCCGGCGGCGACTGGCGCCGACACCTGGTCGGCGACGCGCTCCGCGATCGAGCGTGTCTCCGGATCGGGACGCACGCCGTCCTTCAAGAAGGCCAGGCGGGAGGCGACGGAGAGGAGCGGCGTCGCGCCGAGCTCTGCGGCCACCTCGCGCGCGGTCTCGATCGCGGCAGCCGCATTGACAGCGAGCACGGCGAGCTGGACGCCGCGCACGGCCTCACCGTTGACGGCGCCGGCGCAGCCGAGCTCCGCGGCGGCGGCCCGCGCGCGCTCCGGGTCGCGGGAACCGATCACCACCTCGTCTCCCACCGCGACCAGCCTGGCTGCCAGCGCGCGCCCGAACGAGCCTGTGCCGCCGAGGACGGCGACCCTCACGCCGGCTGGCCCGCCGCGTCCAGCACCGCTTCGGCCAGCCGTCGCCGCGCCCCGTCGTCGACCATCAGCGTCCGCGTCACGATCGGCCTGACGTCGAGGCCGGCGGGCGAATCGGCCGCGTCGAGCACGAGCGCGTCGATCAGCCCCTCGTAGCAGCCGGCGACATGGGCCGCCGACGTCCCACCGGCGAGCCGCCGCAGCATGCGGTCGGCGGGGCCCTTCACCGCGCGGCCGCCGATCAGCGGGCTCACGGCGACGCACGGGACGCGCCGGGCCTGGATCGCCGCCCGGATCTCCGCGACCGCGAGGATCGGGCCGATGCTGACGTACGGATTGCTCGGCGCGAGGACGATCAGGTCCGCACCGGCGAGGGCCTCGAGCACTCCCGGCGCGGGCCGCGCCGAATCGGCGCCCTCGTAGCGCACGCCGTCCACGTCGTCTGCGTGGCCCCGCGCGACGAACCACTCCTGGAATGGAAACTCCCCCGCGGGCGTGCGGATCCACGTGCGCAGCCGGTCGTCCGTCGCAGGCAGGAGCTCCGCGTCGAGTCCGAGCCGCTCCGCGAGCCGTGCCGTCACAGCCGACAGCGGCTCGCCGGCCCGAAGAGCCTGCGTGCGCACGAGGTGCAGGCCGAGATCGAGATCGCCGAGCCGGAACCAGTCCTCGCCGGCGATCTCCGTGACGGTGCGGAGCGCGTTCCACGTCTCGCCGGCTCGGCCCCACCCGCGCTCCTCGTCCGATCGTCCCGTGAGCGTGTAGAGCACAGAGTCGAGGTCGGGCGAGACGTGCATGCCCAGCACCTCGACGTCGTCACCGACGTTGCCGATCACCGCCACTTCCGCCAGGGGGACGAGCCCCGACAGGAACCGCGCTCCTCCCACGCCGCCCGAGAGGACGGCAACCTTCACGCAGCCTCCCGGCGGGCGGCGCGCGTTCGCGGGCCGACCCGGCCTGCGAGCCGCTCCAGGTCGGCCAGCGTGTCCACGTCGTCGGCCAGGTTCGGAATCTCGAGCAGGCGCGAGGAAGCGAGCGCCGCGAAGCGCTCCGCGCTCCCGGGCCCGTAGACCGGCTTGAAGAGCGTCGGCGAGGCGAGTGCGAGCGCATTCGTCGTCCCGTCTGCGGCCGCGACGACGGAGAGCCCGCCCTCCGGGACGGAACCGAGCAGCGCCAGCAGGTCGCGCGGCGTCGCGCACGGCAGATCCGCGTTCACCACCAGCACCGGCTCGTCGGGTAGCTCCGCGAGCGCCGCCCCGACCGCCGCGCCCTGGCCGCCCGGCGTATCGGCGAGGACCGGCCGGCCCACCTCTCGGCAGGCGGCCATCAGGTCGCCGAGCATCGCCCGCGCCAGGCGCTCCCTCAACCTCGCCGGCAGCCGGCTCTTGGCCGTGCCGGGCCGGTACGGGATCACGATCGCCGGTCCCACACCGGGAGCCTATCGGCGCCGGCCGAGGTCACGAAGGCCACCGGCGGCGGCGATCGCGCAGACACAGCGCGCGTCACGGGAATCAGCCCCGGTTCAGGCGCCCGGCGCGCCCGGCCCGCTCTCGACCCACTCCTGCAGCTCGTACCAGTGCGAGTCCGCAAGCGCGTCGGCGATCTCCGGCTCGGTGTGCGGACGGTGGAAGACGTGCCGCTCGAGGTCGCAGCAGATGGAGACCGCATCGGCCCGGACGCCGTCGATCCTGACGAGCACCTCGGAGGGGAGCTGCGCCTCGGCGAGCGTGTAGTGCTTGAACTGGAGGTCAGGGGCCAGCACCATCAGCTGCGGCCAGTCAGGACAGGTCCGCGAGCTCATCGGGAGGGAGTTTCGGCCTCGCTCGCGATCTCCTTCAACGTCCAGCGGCCGTCGAGGAGCACCGGGCCGCGCTCGGCGCCGGGCGGGTAGACCACGAACCGGAGCGCGTCGTCGAGCAGATGCAGCAGCCGCCCGCCGTCCGCCTCGCGGAGGGCGAAGCGAAGGTGGAAGCGCCCGTCGGCCAGCGGCAGCCGGTCGAGAGCGAGCTCGAGCACCCGCTCCCCCGGCTCGGCGCGCCAGCCGAGCGCCGCCGTGTCCTGCTCGCCGCTCGCGAGCAGCATCCCGTTGTCGTCGCGGAGCTCCAGCACGACCACCGGCGGCTCCACGGGCTGCTCGACCGAGACCCGGAGCCGCACCGTCAGCGGCTCGCCGGCCGTGAACTGAAGCCGCTCGTCGCCCTCCGCGTCCACGAGCACGCCCTCGACGATTCGCGCCTCGCCGGTGCCGAACTCCCGCAGGCCGGCCGCGAGCTCGTCCGGGCTCTCCTCCGCCGCGAGCAGCGCGTGGTAGCGCGCGATTGCGTCGCGGACGGGCCCGTCGAAGTCGACCCGGCCGTGCCGGAGCAGCACCGACCGGTCGCACAGCCGCTCGACGGCCGCCGCGTCGTGTGAGACGAAGACGATCGTGCCGCCGCGCTGCTTGTACTCGGCGATCTTGCCGAAGCATTTGCGCTGGAAGCCCTCGTCGCCCACGGCGAACACCTCGTCGAGGAGCAGGGCGTCGGCCTGGATGTGCGCGGCGACTGCGAAGCCGAGCCGCATGTACATCCCGGACGAGTACGTGCGGACGGGCAGGTCGATCGCGTCCTCGAGGCCGGCGAAGTCGACGATCTCGTCCATCAGCTCCCGCACGCGCGCCCGCGAGAGGCCGTGGATGGAGCCGTTCAGATAGACGTTCTCGCGACCGGTGAACTCCGGATGGAACCCCGCGCCGAGCTCCAGCAGCGAGCCGATCCGCCCCTCCACGGCGACGCGGCCCGAGGTGGGCTTGATGATCCCGGACAACAGGCGCAACAACGTCGACTTGCCGGAGCCGTTGCGCCCGACGAGCGCCACCGCCTCGCCCGGCTCGATGTGGAACGAGACGCCGTCGAGCGCCACGACCTCGCGGGCGGGCTCGCGCCCGCGCAGGACGAACAGGTCCTTGAGCGTCCGCGACGGCTGCGCGTGCACGGTGAACACCCGGCGCACGTCGTCGACGAGGATCTCGCCCCTCCTCATAGCTCCTTGACCATGAAGATGGCGCTCTCCGCGTAGTCGAGCGAGCGGTAGAGATTGCGCGCCGGCTCGTTGCCGCCGAAGACGTTGAGCGCGATCCGCGCCAGTCCGCGCCTGCGGGCCTCGTCCTCCGCGAAGAGCATCAGCTCGCGGCCGAGGCCTTTGCCCCGATGGGCCTCGGCGACGCGCACCTCGTAGACGAAGAGCTGCGGGCCGGCCATCCCCGGACGCTCCGTGAGCCAGAGCCAGCCGGCAGGCTCGCCGTCGTGCTCGATCACCGAGACCGAATGCTCGCCGCTCGGATAGCCGCTCGCCCACAGCCCGCTCATGTCGTCGACGGACTTCTTCTGGGCCTCCTCGCGGGGGACGCCGCCGTCGACCTCGATGCTCTGCGCGTAGCCCGCACGGCACGCCTCGTACCACGCGTCGAACTCGTCCTCGCGCAGCGGGCGGATCACAACCGCCGGCTCACGATCCCCGCCAGCGCGGCGACGAATGCAGGCTCGTCGTTCGGCATCTCGATCCTGCTCAGCTCCAGCCCCAGCTCGCGCGCGCAGTCCTGCGCCTCGGTGTCGATGTCCCAGCGGATCTCCAGATGATCCGACACGAACCCGACGGGACACACGAGCACCCGGCGGATCCCGCGCCCGTGCAGGTCGGCGAGGTGGTCGAGGATGTCCGGACCGAGCCATGGCTCGCCGGTCTCGCTCTCGCTCTGAAAGGCGAACGACCAGTCCTCGATCCCGGCGCGGCTTGCGACCAGGCGGGAGGTCGCGAGCAGCTGATCCTCGTAGGGATCGCCGCCGGCGACGGTCCGCTCCGGCAGGCTGTGCGCGGTGAAGACGACGTGCGCGCTCGTGCCGCGGATCTTCTCGGCGAGCACGTCGACGAAGGCTTCGTCGTCGTACCAAGACTCGACGAAGCGCAGCTCGGCGCGGTTGCCCAGTCCTTCCTCGAGCAGGCGCCGGTAGCCGGCGATCGAGCCTCGCGAGTAGTGCGGCGCCAGCACGAGGCCGACGACGGTCTCCGCACCCGCGGCCACGGACCGGTCCGCGGCCTCGGCGATCCGCGGCTGCCAGTGCTTCATGCCGGTGAAGACGGGGAGCCCGAGCTCGCCCTCCAGCGCGGCGCGTGTCCGCTCGGTGATCGCGTTCAGCGGATTCGAGTCCTCGATCCCCACTCGCCGGTAGCGGGCCACGAGGTCGTCGAGCTGCTCCGGCGCGATCGGCCGGCCGCCGCGGATGTCGGCGTAGTACGCAGGGACGTCGGCGATCCGCTCCGGGGAGCCGTAGGCCATCAGGACGACTGCTGCGCTCACGCGCGTGACGGTAGCCGACTCGCCTCGTCGGTCCACGCGGCGAGCCGGGACAGGAACCCCTGGAAGCGCTCCCGCGTGGCGGTGTCGACGTCCGGCCGGCCCACCCAGCCGGCGAGCCACGAGAGGCGGAGAGGCGTGCCGGCGAGGAACGCCCACCGCGCCGCGGCGAGGTCGGAGAAGCTTGCGTCGCGAAGGCCCGAGGCGTAGCCGTCCCAGACGAGCTCGCCGAGCCGCGAGGCGTCGGCGAGGGGGACGAAGCCGTCCAGCACCGAGTCCGCGGCCAGAACCCCCGCGTCGAGGCCGACGGCGGCGAGCCCGCAGAACGCCCAGTCGACGACGACACTGCCGCTCTCGCCGAGCAGGTTGGCGGGATGGAGGTCGTTGTGGCAGAACGTCTGCGGCAGCGAGTCGAGGCGCGCTAGCGTCGCCGCCTCGTCCGCGCCGGTCGTCCCGTCCATCAGCTCGCGGCGCAGCGCGAGGTACGAGCGCAGCCAGCCCCGCGCGAGCCAGGCGTCGCGCGGCGGGTCCGCGGCCAGCTCGCCCTGCGCGACGCCCAGCCGATAGGCGACCGCGCCGAGCCGCTCCGCGGTCCACGCCGCCGCTTCGGGGACCTGCTCGAGCCAGAGGGCGACCTCGTCCTCGCTCACGTCGACGATGGCGCGCACTCCCGGCGCGCGCAGTCCGCCGCCGAGCCGGTCGAGCAGGCCCGACGCGTAGACCTCGGGCTCGCGGCGCCAGTACCACGGGTCGCGGACCTCGGCCGACGCCGGCCAGCGTGGGCTTCCGGCGCCGCAGACGACGAGCTTCCGGATCGCAGGGTCCTCGCCCGCGCGAACCGACCAGAGGCCGCCGGTCGCCGCGGGCGGCGTCACCCGCAGCTGCCGGACCGCCTCGACCGAGGCTCGCGGTCCGAAGACCTCGTCGAGCTCGGCCTGCGGGATCGTGGTCAGGCCGCGACCGGCGCGGAGGTCCGCTCGTGGACGAGCCGGCGCAGACGGCCGAGGTCGTCCGGGTCGGTCTGCGGGAGGACCCCGTGGCCGAGGTTGAAGATGTGGCCCGGCCGGCCGGCGGCCCGTTCGAGCACGTCCAGCGCTGCCGCCTCGACGCGCTCCCACGGGCCGAGCAGCACGGCGGGCTCGAGATTCCCCTGCACGCCGCGATCGTCCCCGACCTCGGCCCAGCCGCGGTCCAGCGGGAGCCGCCAGTCGAGGCCGATCACGTCGCCGCCCGCGTCGCGCATGGCGCCGAGCAGATGCGCCGTCCCGGTGCCGAAGTGGATCGTCGGGCAGTCGAGCGAGTCGAGGATCCGCTTCGAGTACGGCGCCACGAACTCCTCGTAGTCCGCCGGGGAGAGCGCGCCGACCCAGGAGTCGAAGAGCTGGATCGCGTCGGCTCCGGCGCGCACCTTGGCCTGGACGTAGAGGACGAAGCAGTCGGCGAGCCTCTCCATCAGCTCGTGCCAGACCTCGGGTGCGCCGTACATCATCGCCTTCACCTTCGTGAACTCGCGGCTGGGCCTCCCTTCGACGAGATAGCCCGCGACGGTGAAGGGCCCGCCGCAGAAGCCGACGACGGCCTGGTCGGAGCGGAGCTCGGCGCGCACGAGGCGGACCGCCTCGAGGATCTGCGGCACCGACTCCTCGGGGTCGGGCACGATCAGGCGCGCCACGTCGGCCCGGCGCTCGACAGGCCGCTCGACGACGGGGCCGACGTTCTCGACGAGCTGCACGTCGACGCCCATGCCGATGACCGGGAACATGATGTCCGCGAACATCACAGCCGCGTCGACGTCGTGCCGGCGGACGGGCTGCAGCGTCACCTCCGCGCAGAGCTCAGGCTGGCGGACGATGTCGAAGAGGCCGTAGCGCTCGCGCAGCGCACGGTACTCCGGCAGCGAGCGGCCGGCCTGGCGCATGAACCAGACGGGGGTGCGCTCGACGGAAGCGCAGCGGCGCGCTGCGCGGACGAGGAGGGGGGTCATTGCCGCGCCTAGACTAGCCGCGCCATGGACGACCCGATCCCCAAGGGCCCGCTGGCGGCACGCTGGCGGAGCTGGAGCCTCGACGGCCGCCGGGCCGGAACGCTGGCCCGCGCCCTCGTCGTCGTCGAGAACGCCGGCACGGCGACCTGGCAGACGCGCGACGAGACGAACGGCATCCACGCCTCGTATCACTGGCTCGACGACCGCGGCAACGCCATCGTCTGGGACGGCCTGCGCACGTCGCTGCCCCATCCCGTCGCGCCGGGGGAGACCGTCGAGCTCGCGCTCGAGGTGCGGCTGCCCGTGCCGCCCGGCCGTTATCGCTACGCCCTCGACCTGGTGGACGAGGGGCGGTTCTGGCTCGCCGAGCTCGGAAACGCGCGGCCGGAGGAGGACGTCGACGTCGCGCCGCGGATCGAGCGCCGGCTGGCCGTGGTCGGCGCCGAGGTGGGGGGCCTGGAGGAGCCGGTCGTGCCGCTCGAGGAGGCGGAGGCGGTCGCGTACCTCGCTCCCGGGGCGGAGCCGGCCCCCGACTGGTCGCGGCGCGTGCTCGACGCGCACCAGGAGGGGTTCGCGATCGTCGGCGGCGCCGTCCAGACGGACGGGCGCAGGGCGCGCAAGGCGCTGGCGGCGTGGGCGCCCGGCGGCGGCCGCGTGCCGTCGTTTCCCGGGCCGCTGCTCTTCCCGTCGATCGTGAAGGAGATCGACGTCGAGCCGACGCCAGGGCCGGAAGGGCTGCCGGCGATCGAGCCGTCGCGCGACCATCCGCATCGCCGCGAGCCGTGGCTCTACGACGGCCGCATCACCGTCAGGCTGACGAAGGGGTTCTAGAGCTCGACGGGGATCCGGTCGTCCACGCGGCTGAAGACCCAGGCGCCGAGGCAGAGCGCGGCCACCGCCGCGACGACGAGGTAGACGACGTCGGCGGGCCGGGGGAGCCGGCCCTCGTAGAGCGGCGCCCGCAGCGCCTCGATCGGCGGCGTGATGAAGTTCCCCCAGCGGAGCACCTGCGTCAGCGTCCGGTGGTGGTCGAAGGCGTCGATCGCCGCGTACGAGTAGACGATCGGCGTCAGGAAGAACCAGGGCAGGAGCAGCGCCGAGAGCAGGTGCTCCACGTCGCGGTAGAGCACGTTGAGCGATGCGATCGCGAGCGCGCAGCCGGCGACGAGCGCGACGACGCCGACCGCGAGCAGCGGCGTCAGCCAGACCGTGTCGCGCGTCTCCGGGATCACGATCGCGTTCGACGATCATCAGCGCGACGATCATCGCGGCAAAGGAGACGAGCTGGGTGGCCACGATCGAGAGCGGCACGAGCTGCCGCGGGAAGCGGATCTTCTTGATCAGGTCGGCGTTGTCCAGCAGGCTGCGCGCACCCGCTTGCAGGGAGGTGGAGAAGAAGATCCAGACGGCCAGTCCCGAAAGGAGGTACAGCGGGTAGTGCGGCAGGTCGATCGCCCGCCAGAGGACGCTGAAGACGAGCGCGTAGATGGCCATCAGCACGAGCGGGTTGGCCAGCGACCAGGCGACGCCCAGGGCCGAGCCGCGGTATTTCGCGTGCAGGTCGCGCCGGAAGAGGTTCCGGAACAGCTCGCGGTAGCGGAAGAGATCCGAGTAGATCGTCACTTGCGCGCTCTAGTCTAGGCGTGGGCCCTGCGAGAGGACTCGACCCAAACATGCGCCTAACAGCACTTCACTACCCTCCACAGGCGTGAGCGCACTGGCCGTCCTGATTGCCCTGCCGGTGTCCGCGGCGGCGATCTGGGCCCTGCTCCACTCGCCGCTCCGGCGGCGCCTCCTCGTCGCACCGACCGGCGATCGCTGGCACACCCGCGAGACGCCGCTCGGAGGCGGGATCGGGATCGCGCTCGGGTTCGCGGCCGGCGTCGGGGCGGCCGTCGCGAGCGGTTACATCGAGGCCGACACGCAGCTGCTGGGGATCCTCGCCGGCTGCTCGATCCTCTTCGTCGCCGGCCTCGTCGACGACCTCGTCCACCTGCCGCCGGCCGCCAAGCTGACGGCGCAGATCGGGGCCGCGGTGCTCGTGATGCTGACCGGGACGAACGTCGAGATCGTCGGCAACGACATCATCGCCTTCGCGATCGGGCTCGTCTGGCTCGTCGGCCTGACGAACGCGTTCAACCTGCTGGACAACATGGACGGGCTCGCCGCGACGCTCGCGGCGATCGCATGCGCGTTCTTCGCGATCGACGCGGCGACGACGCACGAGAACCATCTCGTGCTCGCCGTCTCGCTCGCGCTCGGCCTCGGGTGCGCCGGCTTCCTCCCCTTCAACCTGCGCCCCGGCCGGAAGGCGCTCGTCTTCATGGGCGACTCGGGCAGCCAGCTGCTCGGCTTCGCCCTCGCCGTGCTCGGCCTCGCCGCGAGCTACACGGCCGCGTCGGCGACGGTCGCGACGCTGATCCTGCCGGTGCTGATCCTGGCCGTCCCGATCCTGGACACGACCCTCGTGACGATCGTCCGCCTGCTGGACGGACGGCCGGTCTACGAGGGCGGCCGAGACCACAGCTCGCACCGGCTGGTCTACATGGGCCTCTCGGAGACGAGCGCCGTCGTGCTGCTCGCGCTCGTCTCGATCGCGCTGGGCGCCACGAGCCTCGCCTACACGGCGCTCGGCAACGGGCGGATCGCGGCCGTCGGCGTGCTGATCACCTTCGCGCTCCTCGTCCAGTTCGGAAGCTTCCTGGCGGACATCGACCGCGAGGGCCGGATCGACGAGCGGAACCCCTACTTCCGCCATCTCGGCCGCGTCGCCCAGGTGCTGATCGACGGAGCGCTGATCGGCGCCGCCTTCCTCTTCGCCTACCTGCTCCGCTTCGAGGGCACCGGCACCTTCAACCAGCGGCACTTCTTCCTCGTCTCGCTGCCGGTGCTCCTCTTCGCGCGCTACGCTCGCCTTCATCCCGTTCGGCCTCTACCGCGGCGTCTGGCGCTACGCCGGCTCGCGCGACGCGGTCGCCGCGGTCGTCGCGGTCGTGCTCTCGGAGTTCGTGGCCGTCGGCTTCGTCACGTTGACGCAGCCGCCGTTCGGCGACTTCTCTCGCCAACGTCTTCGTGATCGACGCCTTCATCTGCAGCGTGCTGATCGTCGCCTCGCGCTTCGCCGAGCGGGCACTCGCGCGCGGGATGAGCGTCATCCGCGACCGCGACGGGAACCGGATCCTGATCGTCGGCGCCGGCCGCACCGGACGGAGCCTCTTGCGAGAGCTGCGCGAAACCCCGGGCGAGCGCGTCGTCGGGTTCGTCGACGACGACCCGCGCCTGCGGCGGCGGAGGCTCCAGGGAGTGAGCGTGCTCGGCGGCACGGGCGAGATCGGCCGGATCCTGGAGCACGCCAACCCCGACCTCGTGCTGATCACGATTCCGGACGCGCCCCGCGACGCGCTCGACTCGATCGTCGGCGCCTCCGCCGACGCGGGCATCGCGTGCCGCTTCGTCCGTCGCGAGATCGACCTCGATCCGAAGGTCATCCTCGGCGTCGTCGAAGAGTGAACGTCGCCGCCGAGGGAGCGGCCGAAGAACACGCCGAGACGCGTCGCACCTTCCTCGATCGGGTCGTCGCGGCGTATCCCGTTCTGACGCTCTACGTCGTCCTGTCGTTCCTCTACTGCTGGCAGGCATCGGGCCGCGCCTCACCGTTCGTCTTCAGCGACGAGCTGGAGTGGGCTGAGCTCTCGCGCGGGATCGCGGCCACCGGCCACGCAATGCTCCGGCTGCACCAGACCTCGCCGGGCTCGATCTACGCCTATCTGATCGCTCCGGCCTGGTGGCTCGACTCGACGGAGCGGGGCTACGAGGCCGTGAAGTACATCGGGACGCTGACGATGACCGCGTCGCTCATCCCCGCCTACCTGCTCGCCCGCACGCTCGTCTCACGGCCGCTTGCGCTTTTTGCGGCCGCCGGCACGGCGATGGTGCCGGCGCTGGTCTACGGCGCGATGATCATCCCGGAGCCGCTCGCGTATACCTACTCGAGCGTCTGCCTGTACGCCGGCGCCCGCGCGCTCGCAACCCGCAGCCGCGGCTGGATCGCCGCGTCGCTCGCGCTCGTCGTCGCGGCCGCCGGCCGTGCGTGCCCAACTGGCGGTGCTGCTCGCCGCGGCGCCGCTCGCGGCCGCTGTCTTCGCCGCGACGAGCGAACGCGGCCGGCGCGTGATCGGGTCGTGGACGTGGGCGCAGCGAATCGGCGCCGCCGCGCTCGGCCTCGGCGTCGCGATCCTCCTGAACGCGACGCTCACGCACCGCTCGTACAGCTGGCAGGTCGGCACCGCCTTCAGCCACCGGATGCTCGAGTACGGCGCCTGGGCGGTCGGGGCCTTCGCGATCGGGGTGGGCGTCTTCCCGGCGATCGCGACGCTAGCGTGGGTGCTGAGCGCTCACCAGCGGAAGCCCGAGGAGCGGGCGTTCCTCGCCGTCGCGGCCTCCTCGCTCCTCGTCTTCGTCCTCTACACAGCGGTCAAGGCGTCGTATCTGTCGACGACGCTCGCGACGCGCGTGGAGGAGCGCAACCTCATCTACCTCAGCCCCGTCGTCTTCGTGGGCGCAGCGGTGTGGCTGGCGAGCCTCCGGGCGCGCGCCACCGCGGTGGCCGTCGCCACGGCGGCGATCGTGTGGGCGCTCGTGATCACGCCGTACCAGATGGACCACCACCTCTACTCGGACGCGCCCGGGCTGGCGGTCCTCGCCGCGGCCAATCGGGCCTGGGCCTGGAACGACGCCTACGCGCAGAACGTCCTCCTCTGGATGGCAGGCGTCTCGGCGGCGGTGCTGCTCCTCCCGATCGTGCTCCGGCGCCTCGCGCCGAGCCTGCTCTCCAAGCGGACCATCGTCGCGACCGCGACCGCCGTGATCGCCGTCGCGCGTCGCTCGGGTGGGCCATGACCGCCGAGGTGACCGCGGCCAACGCGGCGAAGGACGTCTCGGAATCCGCGATCGGCTCGATGCCCAAGCCGCCGGACTGGATCGACGCACAGACCGACCGGGCGCGCACGCTCTTCCTCGGCCAGCGCGTCAACGAGAACGCGTTCTATCCGCTGGAGTTCTGGAACCAGTCGATCGGCGAGGCGTGGACGCTCGACGCCACCACTCCCCCACCAGGCCCGTCGCCTGACGCCGAACCTCGCCAGTCCCGGACGGCACGCCTCGATCCGCAGCGGGACGTGAAGTGGGTCGTCGGCGTCAACGGCGTCACCGTCGTCGGGGAGCCGGTCGAGGTGCACGGTGCCACGACGCTCTATCGCATCTGCGCCGCCCCTGCGCATCCGGGATGCGTCGAGCGGCGTCTACGACGACGGCTGGATCGGCCGACGACGCGTCGTTCGCGGTCTACTCGACACCGGGCGGCGCGCTCAGGGACCGCCAAGGTGATCGTCTCTCGCAGCGGCGCGAGCGGCCGCGAGCCGCGCTCCAGGGTCAGGCGTCCGCCTCGGCACGGTCCGGATCGACGAGAACGGGCAGCCGCCAGATCAAGCGCGTGCTGGCGGAGCGGCATTTCACCGTCGGCGGCCGCGAGGTGCACGCGTTCTCGTTCCCGGCGAAGCCGCCGTACCGCGTCGAGATCCACGTCGACAGCGACGTTCAAGCCTTCCGACTTCGGCAGCTCGGACGCGCGCGAGCTCGGCGCGCAGGTCGCGCACCGGTTCGTCAGCGCGGAGCGCTGAGAAGACTCCCTCAGCGCAGAGCCTTGAGCCGTTCCGGGTGCTTGCGGACGAAGCGGAGGATGCCGCGCCAGTGCCAGAGCGTGCGCCGCGTCAGGAGTCGCCGGTCGGTGACGGCCTGGTGCGCGTGCTCGACGACCGCGTCAGGGACGTACCAGCGCTCCCAGCCGGCCTTCGCCGCGCGATAGCAGAGGTCGATGTCCTCGCCGTAGAGGCGGAAGCCCTCGTCGAGGCCGCCCAGCTCGTCCAGCATCCGGCGCCGGAGGAGCAGGAAGCCGCCGAGCATCCAGTCCGCGGGCACGGGCCCGGCCGGGCGCTCGCCCAAGTGGTAGTGGGCCTGCTGCACCGTCTGCGGGTCTCGCAGGAGCCGCAACGGCGTCCGCCGCCGCAGCGTCCCGAGCACGGTCGGGAAGCGGCGCCGCGAGGGCTGCCACGTCCCGTCGGGGTAGACCATCCGCGGGCCGGCGACCCCCGCGCGCGGGTGCGCCTCCAGGAACTGGCGCAGCGCGGCGACGGCGCCCACGCGCGGGACCGCGTCCGGGTTGACGCTGAGGACGAGCTCGCCGCTCGTCGCCGCCGCGCCGCGGTTGACGTTCGCCGCGAATCCGAGCGGCCGCGGGTTCTCCAGCACGCGCACCCCGTCCGGAACTGCGCCGGCGCTGCCGGGGAGGTTGGCCACGACCACGACCTCGTCGACCTGCGGCACGAGCGCCGGCAGGAGACGCTCGACCTCGGCGGCGTTCTCGTGGGAGACGACGACCGCCGCGACCTTCACGCTGCGTCCCTCACGTGCAGGGTCCTCACGCCAGCACCTCGCGATAGACCTCGAGCGTGAGGCGCGCCGTCTCTGCCCACGAGTATCGCTTCGCCCGCTCGAGCCCGGCCGCGCGCAGACGCTCACGATCGGCGAGCGCGCGGCGCACCGCCTCGCCGAGCCCGGCGCGCGGCGCGAAGAGCACGGCGTCGCCGCCGACCTCGTGCAGCGCCCGCTCGTCCGCGGCCACGACGGGCGTGCCCGAGGCCATTGCCTCGACGAGCGGCAGGCCGAATCCCTCGTAGCGCGACGGGAAGACGAGCGCGGCGGCCCGGCGGTACGTCTCGGCCAGCTCCTCGGCCGTGAGGTAGCCGCGGAGCTCGGCGCCGCGGCGGCGGAGCTCGTCGGCGAGAGCCGGCTCCTTCTCCGGACCGACGACGACGAGGGGCAGGCCGGCCTCCGCCGCGGCGTCCGCGGCTGCGAGCGGATCCTTGCGTGCCTGGATCGCGCCCACGTAGAGCAGGTACCCCTCGGGCTCGCCGCCAGGCGAGAAGGCGGGGTCGACGCCGTTCGGCGTCACGACGATCCGACCCTCCGGGATCCCGTAGAGCTCGACCAGGTCGCGCTTCGTCCGCTCGGAGACCGTCAGGATCCGGCGCGCCTTTCGAGCGGCGCGCGGCACGGTCGCCTTGAAGGTCAGCCGGTCGGCGAGGCTCATCAGCGAGGAGTCGCGCTCGAAGGAGAGGTCGTGGATCGTCACCACGGCGGGGCAGGGGCACGCAAGCGGAAGCGCGTGCTGGAAGTGGCCGAGCGCCGGGCGCAGGCGGCGCAGCAGGCGCGGCACCGCCCACGCCATGCGCAGCTCCTGGCTGCCCGCCGGCAGGTGCACGGCCTCGACCCCGTCCGGGACGAGCTCCGGATGACGGGTGAACGCGACGAGCCGCAGCCCGCCCGCCTGCCGGCCGAGCTCCCGCAGCAGGTTCGACACGTACGTCTCGTCGCCGGTGCGTCGCCGGCCGAGCACGTCGGCGTCGATTGCGATCACGCGAGCTCCTCGTAGACGCTCCGGGTCAGCGCGGCGACGTCCTCCCAACGGGCGACGACGCGTGGCTCGAGGCGCGCCGCCCGGCGAATCCCGTCGCGGATCGACTCGACGTCGAGCGGGTCGACGAGTACTGCGTCCGGGGCGAGCTCCTCCATCGCCGTGCTACGGCTCGTGACCACGGGGCAGCCGCAGGCCAAGGCCTCGGCGACGGGGATGCCGAAGCCTTCGTAGAGCGACGCGTAGACGAGGCAGCGCGCCCCGCGGTACAGCGCCGCCAGCTCCTCGTCGGAGACCTCGCCGAGCCAACGGACGTTCGCAGGCGGCTCCACCCCGCCCCAGCCGCGCGCGCCGACGACGCGCAGCTCGCCCTCGGCGGCGGCCGCGATTCGCGCGAGGTTCTTGCGCGGCTCGAGCGTGCCGACCGCCAGCACGAAATCGCCCTCGGCCGCAGGCCCGCCGGGCGTGAACGCCTCCTCGACGCCGTTCGGCACGACGCGGATCTTCTCCTCCGGCACGCCCAGCAGGTCGAGGAGCTCGCGCTTCGTGAACTCGGAGACGGCGATCAGCCGGTCGGCGGCGCGAACGACCCACGGCACGGCTGCGCGGCTGTAGGTGCGGGTCCAGCGGTTGAACCACTCCGGGTGCCGCAGCACGCCGAGGTCGTGCACCGTGACGACGAGCGGCACGCGCGCCGCCGGCGGGCCGCGGAACGACGGCAGATGGAGGACGTCGTAGCCCCGGCGCAGCGCGAGCGACGGATACCAGAGCGCGTCGCGCGCCAGCGTCGCCGCCCGCGACGTGCCGCCGAAGGAGATGCGCTCGACGTCGAGGTGGCGCAGCAGCCCGCGCACGTACCGAGCCGTGCCGGCGCGCGTCTGGACCAGCGGCGAGACGTCGAGTGCGACCCTCACGCGCCGTACCCCTCGAGGAAGATCGCGCCGACGCGGCGCCACGAGAACTGCCGCACGTGCTCCTCGCCGCGCCGCACGAGCTCCTCGCGGCGCGCGACCGCGTCCTCGATCGCGGCGGCGATCGCCTCCGGGCTCTCTGGGTCGGCGCGCACGGCCGCGCCGCCTGCGGCCTCGTCCATCGACGGGTGGGAGGACGCGACGACGGGGGTGCCGCACGCCATCGCCTCGAGGATGGGGATGCCGAAGCCCTCGAACCGGGACGGGTAGACGGCGGCGGCCGCACCGCGATAGAGCCGAGCGAGCTCCTCGTCCGGCACGTACCCGAGCCGCACCACACCCGGCACGTCGAGCCGCGGCTGCGACCCCCAGCCCGCGGCGCCCGCGACGGCGAGCGTGAAGCGCCCCTCGAGCAGCTTCCACGCCTCGACGAGCGTGTCGAGGTTCTTGCGCGGCTCGAGCGTCGCGACGGTCAGGAGATACGGCCCGCCGAGGTCGGCGTGCTCGCCCTCGGCGCGGAAGACAGCCGCAGGCGCAGGATGCGCGACGCGCGTCCGCTCCTCGGGGACCCCGAGCAGCTCGACGCACTCGTGCGCCGTGAAAGCCGAGTTGCAGAAGAGCACGTCGCAGGTCAGTGCGGTGTTGCGGTACTTGCGCCCGTGCATGGTGCGAGTCCGCCCGGTCACCCACTCGGGGAACCGGAGCGGGACGAGGTCGTGGACGGTGGTCGCCCGCACGCCGTCGCGCTGAGGCGGGTACATCCAGTCCGTGAAGTGGAGCGCGTCGAAGCGGCCGACGAACCGCTCGGCCGCAGGCCGGCCGAGCGCGCTCCACGCCGTCCGGACGGCGTGCGCGAACGGGAGCCGGACGGCCGCGACGTCGACGTCCAGCCCGGCGAGCGTCGCGCGAATCGTCCTCGCGCCGGGGAAGCTCGTGGGCGCGAGCGCGACGATCTCGTGCCTGCCGGCAGACGCCTCGACGAGGCCGCGCAGCGAGCCGAGGATGTAGTTGTTGACGCCGGTTCGTTGATGCGAGAGCGGCGAGACGTCGAAGACGATCCTCAAGGACGGACCGTGAAGCGGTCGAAGTGGACGCCGAGTGCCCTCGGGTCGGTCGAGCCGGGCACCGCCGTCGGCGAGACCGTGAAGCGCGTCACGCACCGGCCGTCCCTCCCGTGGAGCGGCACGCGGAGGATCGTCTGGGCGTCCGTCGGCGGCACCTGCGCCGACACGCCGCCGGCCGAGACTCTGACAGGGCCGTCGTGCAGGTTCGGGTCGCTGCGGAGCGCGACGAGGAGCGTGCCGCCACGGCAGCCGAACGCCGTGTACGTCGCCTCCGGCCCCGACCACGAGTCGGCGTAGATCCCGCTCGTCTGCGCACGCACGCGCAACGGCCCGTCCACCCGGTAGAGGGCCATCTGCTTGACGAGGTCCGTCGCGACGGGCGTCCCCGCGAGGTTGACCGACATGTCGGTGAGGACGAACGTGTGCCGATCCGCTCCGCGCAGCACACCCGTGCGCGGGTCGATCCCCACCTCCGTCGTCGGCAGCCCGCCGGGCGCGGACGAGCCCAGGTCGTAGACGGTCCCGACGCTCCGGTTGAAGAACTCGTTCTCCCAGAGGGTGAACTTGTCCCGGTTGCCCGACCAGACGAACGCGACGTCGCCGTTCCGCCCCACGGTGCGGTCGACCCAGTCGCGGTCGGGGCGGGAGATGCCGCCGAAGAGCGCGCCGAGCGAGGCGTGGTGGATGCCGCCGTGCGGGTTGGTCTCGATCGCCCAGAGCGAGACCGCGAACCAGGCGAGCACGACGGCCGGCAGGGCGAGCGCCCAGCGCGGCGGCAGCAGCAGCACGAGGGCGGCGATCGCGATCGCCCCGAGCACGACGACGGCGGCGACCTCGTCGAGCGTCGTGATCGTGTCCTGCAGCGTCCAGAGCGGCAGGAACGCGAGCGTGTCGGAGGTCGCGTTCCCGTTCAGAAGGCCCGCATACGGGACGGCGCCGACAAGGGCGGCAGCGGCCGCGGCCGCGACCCCGGCGGCTCGCGGGCGGGGCAGGCCGAGCTCGATCCAGACGAGCAGGGCGATCAGGAAGAGCGGCGCGACGTAGAACATGTTCCGCTCCTCGATCCGGCTCACGAACGGCGCCGAGGCGAAGACCGAGACCTCCAGCACGAGCCAGCCGGAGAGCGAGACAGCCGCGGCGAGGAACGCGCGCGCCCGGGGCGGGCGCAGCACAGCGAGCAGCACGAGCGCGAAGAACGGCGCCACGCCGAGGTACAGGTCGAGCTCGCCCACGTGGTAGACGAGCCAGCGGAACGAGCTCGCCACGGTGTAGTGCGTGTCGGCGGCGGCGCTGTAGGCGCCGAGCAGATCCTTGAGCGAGTTGCCGCGCGCGAGCTGCACGACGACGAGCAGCACCACGAGGGCGCCGACGACTCCGTAGGTGACGCGGAAGCGGCGGAACCCCGCCCGGCCCGCGTAGAGAAGCGGCGCCGTCAGCACCGCCGGCACGAGCACGATCGCCTGCGCGCGCGTCAGGTAGAGCAGCCCGCAGAGCGCGATCAGGCCGAGCTGCCGCGGCACCGTCGGCCGCTCCAGGGCGAGAACGAGCAGCAGCGCCACACAGAGGAAGAGCGGGTAGAAGACGTTCTCGGTCATCAGCGTGCCCGTGTAGACCATCGACGGCACGGCGACCGTCAGCAGGGCCGCCAGCAGCGCCAGTCCCGGACGGACGACCCGGCGGGCGAGGAAGTAGGCCGGCACGGCTGCGAGCGACATCACGATCGAGTTGATCCACTTGGCCGCCGCGTATGCGTCCGGCACAGAGGCGAACAGCTTGAACGCGGGCGCGATCAGCACCGGGTAGACGACCCCGAGACCCTCGCTCGGTACACCCCGGACGAGGAAGCGCCCGTGCTCGGCGAAGCTCTTCGCGAGCTCGGAGTAGAGCAGCTCGTCGACCATGATCCACGGCGCCACCATCCGGCGCGCCAGCGCCAGCCGGACGAGCACCGAGAGCACGACGATCCCCGTCAACCACGCCCAGGCAGGGACCGCCCGCACACGAGCGAGCGGCAGCGCCTGCGCTCTAGTGACCAAGCCCGACCTCGCCGAGACGCGCGGCGACCTCATCGGTGTCCTCCAGCCCCACCTCCGCCGCGGCGCGGGCGACCTCGCCGAGCACGGCGTCGTCGACCTGCCGGCCCCCCGCCGCCAGCTCGAGTGCCTCGACGTACCGCTCGGCGACCTTGCCGAGGTCGTGCTCGCGGCGCACGTAGTCGAGCGCGGCGGCGCTCATCGCCGCCCGCGCCCCCGGCTCGCAGAGGAGCGCGAGCGCCGCCTCGAGCGTCCTCGTCTCCCAGGGGTCGACCGGCACCTTGAGCGAGACGTCGTCCGGCAGCTCGCCGAACCAGCCGACGTCCGAGACGACCAGCGGCTTGCCCAGCGTGAGCGCGCGGATCGCGGAGCCGGACGTCTCGCCCATGGTCGGTGAGCGGAGGTTGACCAGGACGTCGCACGCGTCCATCAGCGACCACATGCGCTCCTCGGGGACGTAGTCGAGGCGCACGATCGCGTCGCCTTCGTCCAGTCCGAGCCGCTCCAGCCGCCGGTCGAGATCGAAGCGCTCGGCCGCGGCGCCCGCAAGCAGGAGGCGCGCGCCCGGGTTGCGCCGCCGCAGCCGGGCGAACGCGTTGAGAATGTGCGGGATGCGCTTGTTCATGTTCAGGTGGCCGAAGCAGCCGATCAGCGGCGCCCCGCTGACGTCCGCCGCGACGGTCTGCGGCCGCGGCCACGCGGGGTGAGGGATCCGCCAGAGCGTCCCGTCGTACCCTGCTTCCCGGGCCCGGCCGCCGACGTAGTCCGAGTGGACGATCAGCCCCGTGGCGGCGTCGAGCACCTGGCCGGCGAGCGGGTAGTCCTCGGGCCGGGTCTCCCAGAGCAGCGGCAGCAGGTTGTCGAGCACGCCGAGCCCGATCAGCCGGCCGACGACGCCGCGCTCGCGCTCCATCGCGGCAAGGTAGCCGCGCCCGTCGCCGCGGCCGATGGTGATCCCGGCGATCAGGTGGTGGAGGACGAAGTCGTGCAGGACGACCACGCCCGGCCGTTCGTAGAGCGCGTCGACGATCCAGCCGTGCGCATCCGGGTCGTTGCCCACGTGGTAGAGGGCGACGTCCGCGGACGGATGCCTGCCGGGCTCGGCGACGGCGACCTCGATCCGCTCGCGCAGCGCCGGCAGGAGCAGCGCCGAGTAGTCGGCGATCCCGGACCGGGACGGCGGCATGGGGCTGTAGTACGCGACCTTCATCTTGACTTCATCCGAGCAGTGCGTCGATGCACGAGTCCCACGTGACGCGCTCTGCGATCGCCTTGCCGGCACGTCCCCACCGGCGCGCCTCGTCCTCGTCGATCGCGAGCGCCTCGGCGAGCGCTCGAGGCTCCGGCTCGACGACGCGCCCGGTCTCGCGGTCGGCGACGACCTCGAGCGGCCCGCCGGCGTCGGTCGTCGTCACGACCGGCTTCTCTGAGAGGAACGCCTCGTACGGGACCATGCCGAAGTCCTCGTCGATCGGCGCGTAGAAGACGGCCCGGCAGCGCGCGTACAGGCCGGTCAGCTCCTCGTCGGAGATCCGGCCGGTGAAGCGGATCCGTCCGTCGAGCCCGTGGTGCCGGGCGATGCCCTCGAGGCGCTCGCGGTCCGGTCCGTCGCCCGCCACGACGACCTGGAGCTCGGGCCGCGCGGCGGCCGCCTCCACGAGCATGTCGATCCGCTTTGCACGGTCGAGGCGGTTGACGGAGAGGATGAAGTCCTCGTATGCGTCGCAGCGGTACGGCAGCTCCTGGGGCGGATGCGGCAGCACGTCCGCACGCAGCCCGGTCGAGCGCTCGATCCGCCCCGCGACGTTGCGCGACGTGGCGAAGAGGCGCCGCGCCTCACCGAGGGCGATTCGGTCGAGCTGGTGCACCTTGCGCCGCAGTGCCCGGTCCTCCGGAGACTCCGAGAACTGCCCCAGGTCGGTGCGGTCGTACTCGTACGCCTGCCGGAACTGGTGGAGCACCCAGGCCACCTTGTTCGGGTGGCGGACGCAGTAGGCGGGGTACTTCGTCGCGATCACGGCATCGATCGGCAGGCCGTCGACCTCGTCGAGGTCGACCAGCCGCCAGAGGAGAGCCTGCGTGAGCACGCGCTCGCCGGGGTACCACTTGAACGGCACCGTGACGAGCGCGGCCTCGTGGCCGCGCTCGCGCAGCTCGTCGACGAGCGTGTCGGCCATGATCTCGGCGCCTCCCCGGGCGAACGGCACCTGGGGGGCGCAGACCGCGATTCTCATCGCCGCTCTTCGAGCGCCCGGACGGCGTCGGTCAGGCGGTCGATCCGTTCGGAGAGGTCGTCGATCAGCTTCAGGACCGCGTCGTTGAACGCGCGCTGGTCGGCCGCGACCGGCTCGACGTACCAGCGCATGCAGCGGCGGAGCACCGCCTTCACGGGACCGCCCTTGCCCACGATCGGCCGCTCCGCCGAGATCGGCCAGAGCCGCTCCGCCTGGTCGCGCACGCTCAGCCGCACCTGCGTCTGCGCGGGGTCGTCGGACGACCGCGGCGCGCTGTCGCGGACCTCCCGCTTGAGGCGCTCGAACAGAGCGGCGACATCGATCTGCTCGCCGGAGTCGGACATCGCCAGAAGTGTAAAGAGGGGTGGTGAAGGCGCTGTAAGCTCGCCGCGTGCTCGGGCTCCTGATGCTCACGCTCGTGCCGGGCGAGTCGGGCGGCAGCGAGACGTACGCCCGCGGGCTGGCGGAGGCGCTCGCCGCGCGCGGGCGCGTGGAGGCGACGGCGTTCGTGCCGCCGCTCGCGCCCGACGCGGCGGACGGCCTGCCGGCGGTCGTCGTCGACCGGTATGGGTCGCCGCAGGGGACGGTCTCACGGCTGCGCGCGATGGGCTCGGCGGCGCTCCGGCCCCACCTGCTCGGCCGCGAGGTCGATGCGGTGCATTACCCGCTGACGATCCGGCTGCCGCGCGTGCGGGTTCCGTACGCGGTGACGCTGCACGACACGCAGCATCTCGACCTGCCGCAGCTCTTCTCCCGTGGCGAGCGGTTGTGGCGCTCGGTCGCCTATCGCCGTTCGGCGCAGGGCGCGCGGGTCGTGATCGTCCCCTCGGAGTTCGTGCGCGCCCGGGCCGTGTCGCAGCTCGGGCTCGACCCCGGACGGGTGCGCGCGGTCCATTGGGGGGTCGACCTCGACGAACTCACACCCGACGACGGGCCGCGCGAGCCGTTCCTGCTCTACCCGGCGCGGCCCTGGCCGCACAAGAACCACCAACGGCTCTACGAGGCGTTCGTGCTGCTGCGCGGCGCGCGGCCGCAGCTGCGGCTCGTGCTCACGGGGCACGGGGACTTCGGGCAGGTGCCGGAGGGCGTCGAGGTCCGCGGCCTCGTCCCGCGCGGCGAGCTGCTGGGTCTCTATCGCCGCGCTGCCGCGCTCGTCTTCCCGAGCCTCTACGAGGGTTTCGGCCAGCCTCCCCTCGAGGCGATGGCGTGCGGGTGCCCCGTCGCGGCCGCGAACGCGGCGGCGCTCCCGGAGGTGTGCGGCGACGCGGCCAGGCTCTTCGACCCGCACGACCCTCGCGCCATCGCCGCGGCGGTTGACGACGTCCTCGACGAGCCGGACGCATGGTCGCGCCGCGGCCTCGCGCACGCGCGGCGGTTCACGTGGGACCGTTCCGCCGAGGCGCACGAGGCTGTGTACAACGAGCTCCTCGCACGGTGACGAGGCCCCCCCCACTTGGTCAGACCAAAGCGCAAGAAGGCGTAACAATTCGTCCCCACCTGAGCAACCATGCCGGTTTGCTCCGCACCCCTTGGTCAGACCAAGTGTCACGGCGGCGTCACATCGTTTGCACAGGTCAGCCGCCGAGGCGGGCCCTGATGACGTCGACGTCCGGGGTCGACTCGTCGCGCATCCACGGCTGCAGGCCCTTCTTGAAGACGGCGAACGCAAAGAGGTTCGCCTGTTTCGGGAAGACCTTCGTCAGCAGCGTAAGCGGTCTCGCTGCCAGCTTGAAGACGCCGCGGCCGGACGCCTCGAGCACGGACACCGGCAGCTCGAGCTCGCGGAACCAGACGAACCGGTGGCGCGCATGCGGCGCCGCCGAGGCGATCGTCTTCTCGACCTCGCGCTCCGTCCAGCGATAGACGTAGTTCGGCGTCGCCGTGTTGCGCACCCCGCCGGACCGGAAGTCGTGCGCCGCGACCGCGGTCAGCTCATACTCGTCGACGACTCCGGCCCGCTGTGCGAGCCGCATCAGCGCCGAGTCGCGCGCCTCGAGCGCGAGGATGCCGCGGCGGGCGACTCGGTAAAGCTCGAGAACCGCTCTGTGCGGCGAGGCGCAATGGTGGAGCCCGGCGGAGACCACGGCCAGGTCGAACGAGCCGTCCTCGTACGAGAGCTCCTCCGCGTCTTGCCGCTCTTCGCCGGGCCCAGGAGAGAGGTTCGTGATCAGGACGTCCGTGAAGCCAGCCGCGGCGAACGCCTCGCGGTCCGCCTCGCCGCCTGCGACCACGAGGACCTTCCATTCGCGCGCGACGAGCCCCTGCTCCAGGAGCTCGGCGAGCACGCGCCGGTAGAAGGCCTCACGTTCCATTGCGAGGCCCCATCTTGCCGCGCCGGAAGTCGCGCCAGCCGGAGAGCACGGCGGCCACGGCGTCGCGGCGATTCGGGTTCTGCAGCGCGCGGAGCAGGTGCGAGCCGACGACGACGCCCCGTCGCAGCGCCCGCGCGCCTCGCGGCAGCGGCTCGTGCCGCTCGGCGACGGCCAGGGTGTTGCGCGTGTCGTAGTAGAGGTTCGTCGTCGAGGCGGCACCGCCGGTCGAGGCGGAGCCCCGGTGCCACACCTTCGCACCGGGCACGAAGACGACTGCGAAGCCGGCCTCGCGGATGCGCACGCACCAGTCGACGTCCTCGACGTACGCGAAGAGCCCCTCGTCCAGGAGTCCCGCCCGCTCGGCCGCCTCGCGCGAGACCGCCATCGCGGCGCCGGTCGCCCGGCCCACGTCGCGGAGCCGGTCGTACCGGCCCGTGTCCCGCTCGCCCCACCCCGTCTGGCGCCCGCCGTAGCCGCGCCGCAGGTTCACCTCGCCGCCCGCGTACATCAGCACGTCGGGCGGCTCCTCGAAGTACACCTTGCAGGCGAGGACGCCTGCGTCGGGCCGTCCGCGCGCCGCCACCTCGAGCGCGGCAGGGAGGCCGGGGTCGACCCACGCGTCGTTGTTCAGCAGCAGCAGCCAGTCGGCGCCTCGCTCGAGCCCCCGGCGCAGGCCGATGTTCGAGCCGCCGGCGAACCCGAGGTTCGCGCCAGTGCGGATCAGCTCCGCCTCCGGGAAGCGGCGCTCGACCTCGAGATCCGATCCGTCGGTGGAGCCGTTGTCGACGACGATCGTCTCGATCGCCGCAGCCTGCAGCGACTCGAGCGCGCGCGGCGTGTCCTCGCCGCCGTTCCAGTTGAGGACGACCGCGATCAGGAGCGTGTGAAGTGGGCGATCGAGCCGGCGTTCGCCCGGCGGGTGAACGCAGCGCCCCGCTCGACCTCGCCGGCGACCTGGACGACGCCCGGGTAATGGTTGCCGTAGCCGCCGGTGTCGACCGCGTCGTGGAACAGCAGATGGCCGCCGGGCGCGACGTGCTCGCGCCAGCGCTCGAAGTCGGCGCGCGCGCCCTCGTACGTGTGGTCGCCGTCCACGAAGACGAGCCCGGCGGGCCGCGGGGGCGGCTCGGCGGTGCGCGAGTCGCCAACGACGAGGTGCACCCGATCCGTGAGGCCGTAGCGGTCGAGGGCCGTCCGGAGCTCCGCGTCGAGCTGCCAGCCCGGCATGTCCGGCCGCAGCGCGACGTGCAGGTCGTACGACCAGAGCTCGGCGTCGGGGTGCATCGCGGAGGCGAGCAGCAGCGTGCTGCCGCCCTTGAAGCGGCCGATCTCGACGATCGGCTGCGGGCCGAGGTCGCGTGCGAGTCGGAAGAGGAGGCCCGCCTCGTCGATCTGCAGCGAGGCGATCCCGTGGCTGAGCTGGTTGCTGGAGAAGAGGAACGTCAGATCCTCGAGGCCGTGGATCGACTCCGGCCACCGGTCGACTCCGGTGTAGCGTGCCGCGCCCGGGTCGCGCAGCACCGCCGCGTGAACCAGGTTCTTGCCGACGGACGTGCGGCCGGCGCGGAAAATGGCGTCCTTCAGGCGCTCGCGCACGGGGGCAACTCTAGAGGCTTGATGGAAATTGGCGCGCCGCCGGGGGCGTCGCAGACCAAGTGGGGCACCACGAGCGGACGCGGTGCGTAGCAGCGCTACGTGCCGCGGCCGTTCGTGCTGATCCCGCGCCGTGTGTGCGGCGCCATCCGGCCCGCGAGAATTTCACGTCAAGCCTCAGTGAAGCGCCCGCAGGTACTCCCACGCCGCCCGCAACCCCAGCGGGCGCGCGGCGAGCAGCAGCGCCGTGTAGAGCACGAGCCCGAGGGCGGCGGCAGGCCAGCCTCCGACGAGCGCGCCGAAGAGCCCGAAGGCGATCGCGCCTGCCCCGACCTCGACCGCCGCGAGCCGCGCCACCCCGGCGGCGACCAGCTCGGCAGCGCGCCGCGAGAGCGCCCACATCAGCACTCCCAGCGCGAGGCCCGTCGAGACCGCGAGCGACAGCACCAGCCCGCGCAGCTCGAGCCAGCTCGAGAGCAGCCATGCCAGCGGCACCTGCAGAAGCGGAAGCGCGATCGCCAGGGCGACGAGCACGCGCGGCGGCTCGAGCACGAAGAGCAGCGGATAGGTCAGCGTCAGCGCGATCGAGACGAGCATCCACGGCGCCGTCCAGACGACGAGCCGGGCGAGGTCGTGCGACACGTCCCCCGCGAACGAGTCGCCGAGCACCGCGTGGACGACGCGCGCGCCGACGAGAGCGAAGACGCCCACGCCGGCCACGATCGGAGCGAGCGAGAGCCACGACATGTGGACGACATGGCCCGCCGCCGTCTCCGGCGTCAGCCCACGGCGCGTCAGCGGCGCCGACGAGACGAGCCCGAGCGCCGACGCCGTCGCGGCGACGAGCGACGAGCCGATGAAGTACGCGTAGCCGAGCTCGGTCGCGTCGCCGGTGCCGAGGCCGACGGCGAATGCGTTCGCGATCAGGAAGAGCGCCTGCAGCGCGACCGGCAGCGCCACGCCCTTGGCGAGGAGCTCGAGGCGCCGCCCGGCGCCCGAGAGGCCGGCGAGCCGCGGCCGCGCGGCCGCACCGAGAATCCCAGCCGTCAGCAGACCGTTGACCACGAGGCCCCAGGCGAGCGAGACGACGCCGTGCGAGCGGAACGCCGCGAACACCGCGAGCCCGGCAAGGGCGCCGACCGCGTACGCCGCCGCGGCGCGCCCGTACGAGTTTCGGGCGGCGAGCGCAGAGGCGAGCAGCGCCGCGTAGAGCTGCAACGCGCCGGCGGCCACCATCCACGGGAGCCCCTCGGCAAACGCGTCCGCCGTTGGGCCGCGGCTGGTGACGGCGTCGCCCAGAGGCCGGGCGAGGACGACGGCGAGGATCACGAGGGGTGCCGCGACGAGGGAGAGCGCGGCCACCTGCCGGCCGAGCTCGTCGCCGAGCCGGCCTTCGACCTCCGCCCTCGTCAGCGGCGGCAGCGTCACGATCCGGAAGGAGGCCGCCGCGAGGGTCAGCACGAGGTACACCGCGTACGCGAGGAAGAATCCGTCGGTCCGGTCGCCGCGCCCGAACTCGCGCGCGAGCAGGATGCCGCCGGCCGCGGCGGAGGCCGTGACGATCACCGTGGAGAGGCCGGTCTGGACCCCGCTGGAGAGCGTTGTCCACCGGGCCGAGTCGGTAGCCTGTGCCACGCAGCAAGCCTAGAGAGGCAGCAAGACCGAGCGTGTCGAACGAGTCTCCCATCTGGTCGCCGCAGGACGTCGCGGACCTCAGGTCCAACTTCGGCGACGTGTACGCCGCGCGCACGGTCTTGATCACCGGCGCGGACGGCTTCATGGGCTCGCATCTCACCGACGCGCTGGTCGAGATCGGGGCGAACGTCGTCGCCTTCGTGCGGGCGACGTCGAGCGGCGCGCTCAACAACATCGGGCACCTGAAGGGTCGCGTCCGCATCGTCTTCGCCGACCTGACGGACAAGACGTCCGTCGACTACCTCGTCCGCGACCTGCTACAGGCTCCCGACCGGCCGTACCTCTTCCACCTCGGCGCGCAGGCGCACGTCGGCGAGTCGTGGCACCGCCCTTACGAAACGGTGATGGCGAACACAGTCGGCACGCTGAACCTGCTCCAGTCGGTCGTCGACCACGGCCTCGAGCTGGAGAAGTTCGACACGGCCGGCACCTCGGAGGAGTACGGCAACGTGCGCGAGTCCGTCGCGCACCACCACGACTTCGACGACGCGGGCAGCTTGATCCTGCACGAGCGCTCGCCCATCAACCCGAAGTCGATCTACGCGACCGCCAAGGTCGCCGCGGACTTCCTGACCATGAACTACCACGACGCGTTCGGCGTCCCCGGGGTCGTCACGCGCATGTTCAACAACTACGGCCCGCGCCAGAACCCGCGGTACGTCACGGGCACGATCGTCACGCAGGCGCTGAGCCGGCCCGAGATCCTGCTCGGCGCGCTCGAGCCGCTGCGCGATTTCTGCTTCTGCACCGACGGCGTGCGGGGCCACCTGACCGTTGCGGCGCACGGCGTCCCCGGCGACGTCTACGTCTACGGCCAGGGCGAGAACATCTCAATGCAGGACTGGTCCGACCTGATCCTGCGCGTGGGCCGGGAGCAGGGCTTCTGGGGCGACGATCGCAGGATCGTCACCGACGAGAGCCGCCTGCGGCCCGGCGTCACGGACGTGATGGCCCTGCGCGTCGGCTACGAGAAGCTCCACGCCGAGACGGGCTGGGAGCCGCGGGTCAGCTGGGAGGAGGGCGTGCTGCGGACGATCCGCTGGTACGCAGAGAACCGCGACCGCTGGCTCGGACGGGTCGACTGGCTGACGCCGGAGCGCGAGCCCGCACAATGAACGTCCTCGTGACGGGCGGCTCGGGCTTCCTCGGCTCGCACCTCGTCGAGCGCCTGGAGGAGCAGGGCGCACAGGTGACGATCCCGCGCAGCGCCCAGTACGACCTGCGCCGCGAGGACGACGTGGCGCGGCTCTTCGACGACGCGCAGCCCGAGGTCGTCTACCACCTCGCCGCCCTGGCGGGCGGCATCGGCGCGAACCGGGCCGAGCCGGGGCGCTTCTGGTACGAGAACCTCCTCATGGGCGCGTACGTGCTCGAGCAGAGCCGGCTCGGCGGCGTCGAGAAGCTCGTCACGCTCGGGACGATCTGCGAGTACCCGAAGAACACGCCGGTCCCCTTCCGCGAGGAGGACCTCTGGAACGGCTACCCCGAGGAGACGAACGCGCCGTACGGGATCGCGAAGAAGACGCACCTCGTCGGCGGGCAGGCGTATCGCGACCAGTACGGGCTGAACGTGATCCACCTGCTGCCGGTGAACCTCTACGGACCGCGCGACAACTTCGACCTCGAGACCTCGCACGTGATCCCGGCGCTGATCCGCAAGATGTCAGAGCGGGGCGGCCGGATCGAGCTCTGGGGCGACGGGACGCCCACGCGGGAGTTCCTCTACGTCGACGACGCGGTCGAGGGGATCGCGCTCGCCGGCGCGCGCTACGACGGCGCCGAGCCGGTCAACCTGGGCTCGGGCGAGGAGATCTCCATCCGCGACCTCGCGGAGCTCGTGGGAGAGCTGACCGGATTCGAGGGCGAGATCGTCTGGGACGAGTCGAAGCCGAACGGCCAGCCGCGCCGGCAGCTGGACGTCACACGCGCCGCGGAGCTCTTCGGGTTCCGGGCGCGGACGCCGCTCAGAGCGGGGCTCGAGCGGACGATCGCCTGGTACCGGCAGCGTGCCGGTGTGCCGGCCTGACGCGTGCTCGCGGTCCTCGTTCTCGTGGAGTGGGCGATTCAGGTCCTCGTCGCCGTTCGGCAGGGCTCAGGCGGCGCGTTCGCCGTCCTCGTCGCGCTCGCGCTTTCTCCGCTCGCGGTTGTCGCGACGGCGCGCATCGGCGAGCGGCTCGCCGGGCCGCGCTACGGGATCGCGTCCGGTGCGGCGTTCGTGCTCCTCCCGCCGGCGGGCTCGCTCTACTTCCTCGACGCGTATGACCATGTGTGGTCGCACGACGTCCTGCCGCATCTGCTCGGGCTGCGCGGGACCTCCACGTACGCCCTGACCGTTCTGCTGGCCGTGGCGGCCGCAGGCCTTCCCCGCACGGTGCTCGCGGTCGCGGGGATCGTAGCTCTGGCGGTCGCGTTCGCCGTCTGGAGCCTCGCGGCGCTCGGGGACGTGAAGCGCGACCTGCACGAGACCGGCTGGAGCGTCGGCCTGCTGGAGTGGCTGCCGCTCGCCGGCGCGCTCGGCGCCGTGCTCCGCTCGCGCCGGCTCGGCGTCGCGCTCCTTGGCTGGCTGGGATTCTTCGTCCTCCGCGCCGCCGGGCGAACCTACGCGGACGGCTCCTTCTGGATCGCCCTCGAGCCGGCGCTGCCCGCGGCCGCGGTGCTCGTCGCCTCGGTCGGCCTGCTGGTCCCGCCGTTCACGGAGCGGGCGGCGGCCGCCCGAGCGAGCTGAGCTTCTCCTCCAGCAGCGCGAGCCGCTGAGCGAGGATCACGTTCTGGTCGGAGAGCTTCGAGATCACCGTCGAGTAGTGCAGCAGCACCGCGAGGATGAAGAGCGACGCGACCGCGAAGAGGATCGCGGGCGGGTACGTCTCCACGCCCACCCAGCCGGCGATCGTGTTCAGGCCTCCGCGCCACGCAGAGAGGACGAGCAGCACGGTCCCGGTCAAGAGCCAGAGCAGCGCGTAGCGCTCGCGCAGACGGCGGCTGCGGATCAGCTCGAAGACGATCAGGAGCAGGAGGAGCGACGCGATCGAGGCGGCGATCGAGACCTTCAGCGGCGTCACGTGTGCCTCTCCTCGAGCGGAACGGCGTTGCGCCGGAACACGTTGACGAAGATCGCGAGCAGCACCTTGGCCATGTAGTAGACGGAGTGGACCGCGGTGATCGACGAGCGGCCCGCGGCGCGCTCGCGCATCGCCACCGGCACCTCGACCAGCCGGAGCCGGTGCTTCGCGACCATCACCGTCGCCTCGACCTCGGGGTAGTCGTGCGGATAGTCGGCCGCGAAGAGCGCGATCCCGCGGCGGTTCAGCGCCTGGAAGCCGGAAGTGGTGTCGGTCACGCGCTGGCCGATGATCCGCGAGACGATCCACGCGAGCAGGTGGATCCCGACCCGTCGCGAGCGCGACGACCGGTAGCTGGACTCGCCCGCGAAGCGCGAGCCGACGGCGATGTCCGCCTCGCCCGCGAGCACCGGCTCGAGGATCTTCGGCAGCTCGGCAGGGTCGTGCTGCCCGTCGCCGTCGACGCGAACCGCGACCCCGTAGCCGTTCTCGTGCGCGAAGCGAAAGCCGGTCTGGACGGCGCCGCCGATCCCGAGGTTGAACGGGAGCCGAAGGACGTGCGCGCCGCACGCGGCCGCGACCTGGGCGGTGCGGTCGACCGACCCGTCGTCGACGACGACGATCGAGAACGAGGCGTCGAAGGAGCGGATCTCGTCGATCACGACCGCGATCGACTGCTCCTCGTTGAGCGCCGGCACGATCGCGATCTTCTTCATACGGCTGCCGGCGCCGCCACGCCGAGGAGGTCGAGCAGCTGTCTGGCCCGATGGACGTACGTGTGCTCGTCGAGGACTCGCTCCCTGGCGGCGCGCCCGAGCTCCTCTGCCCTGCCCGGATCGTCGAGCAGCTCGCGGTAGGCGGCAATCGCCTCGTCCGCGTGGTTGACGAGCAGCATCTCCTTGCCGGGCTCGAACCACCGTTCGATCCCCTCGTGCGGGCTGGAGACGATCGCCGCCCCCGTCGAGGCGAGCTCGAAGGGCCGGCAGGTCGACGACGCGTAGACGGTTGCATGCGAGCGGCGCGTGATGTTCAGGTTGACGCGTGCGGCGGAGATCGCCCGCGAGAACGTGTTGAAGCCGACGTCGCCGAGGATGCGCGCCGTGCCGATGTCGCCCTGGAAGTCGCGGCCGCCGAGCGCGAAGTCGACGTCCGGGAGGGCGCGCGAGGGCTCGCCGACGAGCGCCTGCATCCACTCGCGGCGGAACTTGTCGCCGTAGCCGTAGAAGAAGACGTCCAGCTCCTTCTCGACCGGCAGGGGGAGGAAGAATTCCGGGTCGGCGCCCCAGAAGACCGCCTCGGCGCGCCTGGCGCCGAGCTCGCGCAGCCGGTCGAGACCGCCCTCGGAGTTGGAGACGACGAGGTCGTACTCGCCCGGATCCGCGCCGTGGTAGTAGTTGAAGCCGGTGTCCATGCCGCCAAACTCCGGCAGGCTCATCGGCACGTCGCCGTCGTAGAAGACCACCGGCACGTCGAACTTCTCGCGCAAGGAGGGAGCGATGCCGCGGAAGTGCGCCATCGGCACGGTGAAGACGACGACGGCGTCGACATCGCGCTCGCGCTCGAGGATCCGCTCGAGGTGGCGCTGCCAGCGCGGAGTCACCCAGCGCCAGATCGTCTCGCGGACGACCCTGTCGGCGACGGTGTCGTCCGGCGACTCCTCGACACGGCGCAGATAGCGGTCGCCCTTCAGGCGGGCGACGGTGTCGCGCGCGAAGGCGAACGACTCGGCCTCGCGGTAGGTGGGGTTCACCTCGGTCCGCCACCACGGGCTCTCGACCGGCCGGCCGCGGTACGGCGTCACGATCAGGTCGGCGCCGGCCTCGTACATGCCTTTCCAGAGCTGCCACCAGGCCGGCGTGCAGCCGTAGCGGAAGTCGAGGTCGACCGCGGACGCGACGGCGAGGATCTTGGGCGCCTTCATGGGCGGGAAGTATCGCTGTCGGGTGTTACGGCACGGTTAGCGACCGGCGGCGCGGGAGCCCCGAGGCGGGGGAGGGAGGGATCCCTACGGCGGGGCAGGGCCGGCCGCGGCAGTGCCCGCGGATACGACCGGCGGGAACCATTCCGGCGCGACCTCCGGTGCCAGGCACCCGTCGGAAGATGTCACGCGATTGCAACAGAAGTCCCCGCTTCGGGGCCGTGTCTCGCATTCCGAGTATCCGCTTCGGCCCTGTCCGGTGCCAGGCACGGTCGGTGGCCGCCGGGTCGGCGTGCCCGCCCGCGCGGCCCGGCAGCGCGGCTCGCTCAGTAGGCGCCGCGCCGCGCGAGCACCGCCGGCACCGTCTTGAACAGGATCGAGACGTCGAGCCAGAGCGACCAGTTCTCGAGGTAGTAGAAGTCGAGCCGCACGAGGTCGTCGAAGCTGAGATCGTCGCGGCGGGAGATCTGCCAGAGGCCGGTCATGCCGGGCAGGACGAGGTAGCGGCGGCGGTGCCACTCCTCGAGCAGTCCGTAGTCTCGAACGGGCAGCGGCCGCGGGCCGACGAGGCTCATCTCGCCGCGGAGAACGTTCAGCAGGTTCGGGATCTCGTCCAGCGACAGGCGCCGAAGCACGCGGCCCATTCGCGTCACACGCGGGTCGTCTCGGATCTTGAACAGCGCGCCCGAGGCCTCGTTGGCGCGCTCGAGCGCCGCCTGCTGGCGGTCGGCGTCCGCGACCATCGTCCGGAACTTGAGCATCGAGAACTCCTGCTCGCCGAGACCGATCCGGCGGTCGCCGTAGAGAACGGGCCCGCGGGAGGTGATCTTGAGCAACAGGGCGATCACGAGCCAGACGGGCAGCAGCAGCGTCAGCACGAGCAGCGAGACGGTCACGTCGAACGTGCGCTTGACCGCCCAGTCCGTGCCCGCGAAGACCGGCGGGCGCAGCTCGAACAGCGGCATCCCCTGCCCGGGCACATACTCGCCGCGCTGGATCAGCAGGTCGGTCGTCTGCGGCGCCACGCGCACCTTGACCCCGCGCCGGTGCGCGAACTCGACGAGCTCCGCGAGCTCCTTCTCGGAGACGGCCTGGCCCGAGACGATCACCTCGTCGAGCGGCTGCGCCGCGAGGACGCCGGGGAGCCCGGCGAGATCAGCGACCACAGGCAGATCGACACCCTCCTGGTCCGGTGCGACCGCACCGACGAAGTCGTAGGCGATCCCGCCGCGGCTCTCGCCGAGGGTTCGGTGCAGGTGCGTGAGCGAGTCGCCGACGCCGACGAGCAGAGCCTTGCGGCGAACGCCGACGAAGCGCAGCGCCGTTCCGGTGATGCTCTCGTAGCTCCAGCGCAGGAGCCCGATCGCGACCGCCGTGGTGACGATCGCGGTCGGAAAGATCAGGAACGTCGTGAAGTGCTGCCCGACCGCGAGCCCGAAGACGAGCGTCAACGCCGCGACGAGGACGAGCGAGCCGACGACGCGGCCGAAGCCCTCTCGAATCTCGCGCGCTGCATACAGGTGGGCGCGCGCGAAGACGAGAATCATGATCAGGACGAGGAAGGGCAGCCACTCGGCGACCGCGTCCCAGAGCAGCCCCCACAGAATCGGGGTGTCGCCCGTGATCAGCGAGCGGACGACGAGCGCCGCGTAGACGCCGAGGAGCAGGCCGAGCACGTCGAGCAGCACGAGCGTGACGATGCTCGCGCCGCGGCGGATCAACGTCGTGAACGGGCTCCGCGAGAGGAGATACGGGCGGCTGGAGCGGATGTCCTCCACGGGCGCCGCCGACTCGGGGTCTGACGTCGTCCCCGCCGTGAGAACGGTCTTGTCCACCGGCCGAAGAGTGTAGCCTTCGGGCGGCCGGTACCGTAGTTGCCCGAGCCATGTGTGGGATCTGCGGAATGCTCGCGCCGACCGGCGCATCGCCCGACCTCGAGGCCTGCCGCGCGATGGCCGAGGCGATGATCCACCGCGGTCCGGACTCGGGCGGCGTGGAGCACCTCGGCTCTGCCGCGCTCGGCCATCGCCGCCTCGCGGTGATCGATCTCGTCAGCGGCGACCAGCCCTTCACGAACGAGGGCGGCGACGTGGCCGTCGTGGCGAACTGTGAGATCTACAACTTCCAGGAGCTGCGCGCAGACGTGTCGGCCAGGGGGCACGAGCTCCGCGGCACGAACGACGTCGCGCCGATCCCGCACCTCTACGAGGAGTACGGCCTCGGCTTTGCGGAGCGACTCGAGGGCATGTACGCGCTCGCGCTCTGGGATGCGCGCCGCGAGCGGCTCGTCCTGGTGCGCGACAGGCTCGGCAAGAAGCCGCTCCTCTGGGCGCGGCTCGCCGACGGGACGCTCGCCTTCGCCTCGGAGCTGAAGGCGCTCGCACGGCTGCCGGGGATCGACCGCACACCGGACCTGGCCGCGCTCGACGCGTATCTCGCGCTCCAGTACGTCCCCTCGCCGCTGACGCCGTTCCGAGGGGTCGAGAAGGTCCCCCCGGGCTGCATGCTGATCGCCGAGGACGGCGCGGTGCGGATCGAGCGCTACTGGGAGCCCGTCGCCCGGCCCGAGCAGCTGGCCGAGGAGCAGTGGCTGGAGAGGATCCGCGAGACTGTGGGGCGCGGCGTCGAGCGGCGGCTCGTCGCCGACGTGCCCCTGGGCGTCCTCCTCTCCGGCGGCATCGACTCGAGCATCGTCGCCTCGCAGGTCGCGCGCGCGGGCGGCACCGTCAGGACGTTCAGCGTCGGGTTCGGCGACTCGCGCTACGACGAGCGCCCACTCGCCCGCCTCGTCGCGTCGCGGTTCGGCACCGAGCACCGGGAGTTCCTCGTCGAGGAGAGCGCCACGGAGCTCCTGCCGCGGCTGGCGATTGCGGTCGACGAGCCGCTGGGGGATGCGTCCGCGCTGCCCACGGCGATCGTCTGCGAGCACGCGTCGCGCTTCGTCACCGTCGCGCTGACGGGAGACGGCGGCGACGAGGCCTTCGGCGGTTACGAGCGCTACGGGGCCATCCAGCTCGCAGCGCTCGCCGGGCGGCTGCCGTCATCAGGGCTGCGCGCGGCGGCCGCGGCGGCCAGACGCCTCCCGGGCGGGCGCCAGGATCTGCGCTCGCCGCTCGTCCGCGCCGCGCGCTTCGCCGAGGCCGCGGCGTCGCCTCCGTCGGAGCGCTACGGCCGTCTGATGGAGGTCTTCCCGCCCGCGCTCCGCGCACAGCTCTGGACGCCGGAGGCGGCGCAGGAGGTCGGCTCACTGCGGTCGACGGGCGAGCTGCTCGGCACGCCCCCTGCGCCGGGCATCGCCGGCCTGCAGCTGCTCGACCTCGCGACGTACCTCCCGGGCGACCTGCTGCGCAAGGCCGACCTGACGTCGATGGCGACGAGCCTCGAGCTCCGCTCTCCGTTCCTCGACCGCGAGGTCGTCGAGCTGGGGCTGGCGTTGCCGGACTCGCTGAAGTTCCGACGCGGCCGCGGCAAGATCGCGCTGCGGCGCGCCTTCGCCTCGGAGCTGCCGCCGGAGATCCTGGCCGCGCCGAAGCGGGGCTTCGGCGTTCCGCTCGCCTCCTGGTTCGCCGGGCCGATCCGGGATCTCGCCGGCGACATCCTCCTGGACTCGCGCTCCCGCGGACGCGGACTCTTCCGGGCCACGACGATCGAAACGCTCCTCACCGAGCACGCAGGCGGGCGGGCCGACCATGCCCACCGCCTCTGGACGCTCCTCATGCTCGAGCTCTGGCACCGGCGCTATGCGGACGAGGTGCCGGCCGCCGCACCGCAGCTGGTGGCGGCCCGGGGATGAGGCGGGAGCCGCTGCGCCGGCTCCTGGCAGGGTCGCGACCGGAGCCTGACCGGATCTTCTTCTACAGCCCGTGGTTCAAGGGGCACAACAACCCGCGCTACTCGGAGCTGCTCCCGAGGCTCGGACGTCTCGACCGTCACCTGCTGCTCTTCTCCGACCGGCGGCTCGTCCGCGGCGCCGAGTTCCGCGCCTGGCGCGCGACCCGCCGTGTGACGGACGCGGCCGCCTTCGCGGCTGCGAACCGCCGCTACCGGAACCTCCTTACCGCGGACAACCGGCAGATCCGCCTCTTCGCCGGGCAGGTCGTCTCGGACGTCGACGATCCGGCCTTCACGCCGCGCGAGGTCGAGCTCCTGAACCGGCCGAACCTGCAGGCGTACGTCGTCACGGCGGAGCGCGCCGCGCGGAGATTCGAGCAGCTTGGCGTGCGCAAGCCCTGGCACGTGATTCCGCAGGGGTTCTCGCGCAGCTCGCTCTCGCCTGCCCGCACAGCGGTCATCCGGGCGACGAATCCCGGCGGCCCGGTGATCGGCTACATGGCGGCTTTCCTGCTCGCCCGTGCCGACCGGGACGGCGACAACCCGCTTTACAACGTCGAGCACCTGCTGGAGCTCTGGGACGAGATCCACGAGCGCATTCCGTCGGCGCGGCTGTGGCTGATCGGCGGCGCGAGCGAGCGCGTCACCGAGCGACTGCGCGGCCGCGACGACATCCTCCTCTTCGGCCGGCTTCCGCGCGACGAGGCGCTGAACCACGCGGCCTGCTTCGACGTCGCGCTCTACCCGCGCACCGCAGACCAGGGGATCCGGTCGTCCAAGGTCGGTGAGTACATCGGGCTCGGCCTGCCGACGGTCTCGTACGACTTCGAGGTCACGGACGAGTTGCGCGAGACGGGAGCCGGCGTCCTGGTGGACACGCCTCGCGCGTTCGTCGACGCCGTCGTCCGGCTGGCCGGCGACGAGGTCGCGCGCGGGGAGATCGGCGCGGCGGCGCGCCGGGCGGGAGCGGCTCGCGACTGGGACCTACTCGCGCGCGAGTACGAGGCGCTGCTCGACCGCTACCTGCCGCCCGGCAGCCCCAGCCGGCGGTAGAGCGCGTCGAGCGCGTCCGCCGGCCGGGACTCCGGAAACTCCTCGAGCACGCGCCGACGAGCCGCAGCGCCCATGCTCGCGACGCGCCCCGTGTCCGGGGCGAGCTCCACGATCGCCTCGGCGAGTGCGTCGACGTTTCCGACCGGGACGACGATTCCCGTTTCGCCGTCGGCGACGATCTCCGGGAGCCCGCCCGAGGCGCTGACGATCGCCGCGCGGCCTCGCTCGTGCGCCTCGAGCGCGACGAGCCCGAGCCCCTCGGCGAGGGACGGAGCCACGAGCAACGCGTTCCGCTCGAGCACGGGCTGGACGGGCCGCACGTCGCCGAGCCAGGTCACGCCGTCGCTTCCGAGCGGCCGCAGCCAGGGCTCGAGGGGGCCTGCGCCGGCAATCTCCAGCGTCAGCTCCGGAACCTGCTGCCGGGCGATCGGGAACGCCCGCAGGAGGAGGTCGAAGCCCTTGAAGCCCACGAAGCGGCCGATCGCGACCAGTCTCGGCTCGGCGGGCGGCGGCGGCGGCTCCTCACCCGGGCGGATGCCGTAGATGGCGATCTCGAACGGGCCCTTGATCCCGGCCCGCCGCTCGAGGTCGCGGGCGAGGCCCCGGGAGATCGAGACGTGCACCGTGGCGAGCGGGGCCGCGAGCCGCTCGGCGATCAGGAAGCGCCGCTTCTCGGGCCAGTCGGTGAAGCCGTGGTAGTGCGCGATGCGGACGGGCACCCTCGCCGCGAGCGCAGCAGCGAGGCCGTGCACGTGGGCGTGGACGAGATGCGTGTGGACGGCAGCCGCACCGCGGAACCTCTCCGCGAGCCGCGCCGTGAGGATCGGGTCGACCTCGCCCCGGATCCGCAGCTCCTCGACCGGCGCGTCCAGCCGCTCCATGAAGTCGAGCGCACCCGGCTCGCCCTGGTGGAGGACGATCATCCTCACGTCCCAGCCGCGCTCTCGCAGCAGCGGCAGGACGGAGAGGAGGTGGGCCTCGGAGCCGGAGATGCCGGCCACTTTCTGGAGATGGAGGATCCGGCCGCTCAGGTCGCCGCCTCGAGGATCCGTTCCGCCCAGTGCTCGACCGAATGCTCGCGCTCGACGCGTCGCCGCAGCTCGTGTCCGATCCCCGGGTCGAGCGCCGGCAGGAGGCGCAGCCGCTCGGTGAGCGAGCCCGGATCGTCGCGGTCGAACCGGAGCTCCGGCGGCAGGAGCTCGTCGAAGACGGGATTCGACGCCAGCACCGGCAGGCAGGCCGCCGCCGCCTCGTAGACCACCTTGTCCGGCGCGCCGGCACGCATGTTGTTGACGAGCGCGTCCGCGGCGCCCAGCACGGCCGGCACCCGGCTTCGGGGCACGGGCCCGTCCAGCTCGACGCGACTTCCGATGCCCAGGTCGCGGACGAGCCGCTCGAGGTCGGCCCGGTGGAGCCGCTCCTCCTCGGTCAGCGTCGGGCCGTGAACCGTCAGCGTGGCGGCGTCGACCTGCGCCACCGCCCTGAGCACGGTGGCGAGCCCCTTCGCAGGCGAGTAGCGACCGAGCGCGACGAGGCGAAGCCCGGGCACGTGCTCTGTGCACGGGATCGCCGTCACGTCGATGCCGTGCCCGGTCGCGACGATCTTCTTCGAGTCGAGCGGGAACGAGCGGCGATCGACGCTGACGACGCGTGTCGCCACGCGCTCGGCGATGCGGAGCGTCCGCGTCGCCTTCCAGTGCGTGTACCAGAGCAGAAGCGGGATCCGGAGGGGGCGCGTCAGCGGCGCCGCGAGCACCGCATAGAGCGGCACCATGTGCGCCAGGACGGCCACGGGACGCGGTCGCAGCTCTCGCGCAAGCGCGCCCTCGAAGCCCAGCCCTCGTCCGAGCCGGGTCCCGGCGCCGAAGGTCCGGACCCGGCAGTTCGGCGGCAGCGCTCCCTCCACCGCCGTGTCGCAGATGACCGTCACCTCGTCGAGGCGCGCGGCGAGCGCGTGCACCTTCTCCACCGTCGCGCCGAGAGCCGGATGGTCCGGGTCGAGCACCTGGGTGACAAAGACGAGGCGCCTCACGAGAGCGCCCGGTCGACGAGCGCGCGCGTGCGGGCGGCGAACTCGTCCGGCCCGACGAGCCACGGTGCCGCGGAATCCCTCGCCGACGAAGCCAGCCGCGCCGCCTCGTCGCGGTCGGCGAGGAGCCGGACGAGCGCCGCGGCGAGCTCGTCGGTGCTCCGGGGATCGACGAGCAACCCGTTTTCGCCGTCGCGGATCACGTCCGGGATCCCCGCGGTATTCGCTCCGACCACCGGCCGCCCGCGCAGCAGCGCCTCGACGACGACGCGGCCCAGGCCCTCGGACGGCGAGGGGAGAACCAGAACGGTCGAGGCGTCGAGCGCACGCACGAGCTCCGTCGGGTCGAGCCACTCGTCCCAGCGCGTCTGGGACGGCACGTCGCGGACGAGCCGCTCGATCACCTCGGTCTGCGTCCCGCGTCCGACGACGTGAAGCGTGGCCTCAGGCACACGGGGCGCAGCGCTCCTCCAGGCTGCGGCCAGACCTTCCACGTTCTTGTAGCGCTCGAGCACGCCGACGAAGATGGCCTGCGGGCGCTCCGGCAGCGGCTGCACGGGGTCGCGCACGAAGAGCTCGAGGTCGGAGAAGCCGACGAACGTCGCGGCCGGCTCGCGCCCGAGCTCGCGGACGAGCCGGGTCGTGTCGCTCGAGATCGTCCTGACCGCGTCAGCGCGCCTCACGGTGAAGGCTGCGACTCGATCGGCGACCGGCGCCAACAGTCGCCGACGTGGTGAGCCGTACAGGCGCGTCGCCGTGCGCCAGTCGCCGTGCACGTCCACGACGAGGCGCGGGCGCCTCCGCGCAACGAGGCGGGCGATCAGCACCATGAAGCCCTCGTACGGGCTTTCCGCAAGCACGACTTCGGGCCGGAAGCGGCGCAGCTCGCGTGCGACGGCGAACGGCAGCATCGCGTAGAAGGTCACGCCGTTCCGCGAGCGCCGCAGCCGGAACATCTCGTCGCCGGTCTGGCCGTCGGCCGAGCTCGCGAGCACCCGGACCTGGAATTGCTCCGCCAGCGCCTCCCACTTGCGGGCGAGGCTTTCGCCCAGCGGCAGACGGTAACGCGTCCGGCCGACCCAGAGGACGCGCGGCTTGGGCACAGGCTTCATCGCGCGGCGTCCGCAAGCGCAGCCTCGAGCTCGCCGAAGATGCGGTCACGGCCGAACCGCTCGACGGAGCCCCGCGCCGCCGCGCGCAGGCGCGCCTCCAGGGACGGATCGTCGAAGTACCTCCGGATCGCCGCCGCCAGCGCGTGCGGGTCGCCGGGAGGGACGAGCAGCCCGTTCAGCTCGTCGGCCACGATCTCGCCTACGCCGCCGACGTCGGTCGCGATGACAGGTGTGCCGACCGCGAGCGCCTCGACCACGGCGTGCGGGAAGTTCTCCCAGCTCGAGGAGAGGACGGCCGCGTCGGAGGCCGCGAAGAGCTCGAGGGCCTCGCGGCGGCTGCACGCGCCCAGAAAGCGCGCCCGCTCTCGGACTCCGAGCCGACCCGCCTCCTGCTCGAGCCGCGGTCGGTCGGCGCCGTCGCCGGCGAGCACGAGCGTGACCTCCGGCGCCTCCGCCAGCGCGGCGAAGGCGACCTCGAGCGCCTTCGCGGCCGTCAGCCGCCCGGCCCAGCCGAGGGTCGGCCCGTCCAGCCCGAGCCGCGCGCGGACCTCCTCCCGGGTCGCGAGGCCGCCCGTATCCGGGGCGGGATTCGGCAAGACCGAGACGCGGGCCGGCTCGACGCCCCAGCCGACGACGAGATCGCGGAGCCACCCGCTCGGACAGAAGACGCGACTCGCGCCGCGGAGCGACAGGTCGCGTGCCAGCCGCAGGCCGCGCGCCAAGGGCCCGCCGGGCCGCCTCTGAAACGCGTCCACGTCCTGCGCACCGTCGAAGCGTCGTGCCCGCTCGAAGGCCGGGTCGCCCGTCAGCTTGACCACGTACGGCCGTCGGGCAAGACGTACGCCGAGGGCCGAGCGGACGAACATCCCGGTCGTGTAGACGACGTCGGCCCGCCTGGCCCGGGCACGGATCAGGCGCAGCACCGCAAGATGGCGCAGTCCGGTGGGCACGGACCGGGACACCCACCGGACCGGGTACTCCTCCGGCGCTGGCGCGGCGTCCGCCGTGACGACGACCTCGACCTCGTGGCCGCGCGAGCGAAGGAACGACGCCACCTCCGGCGCGTGGCTCGCGGGGCCGCCCACATCCGGGGGCCAGATGCCGCTGACGACCAGGATCCTCACTGCGCCGCCGGAGACACGACGCGGACGCTCTCGCTGAGCCGCAGGATGACGAGCGTCCACCACGCGCAGAAGACCGCCATCGCGATCAGCGTCGCGGCGGCTGCGCCCGTGGCGCCCCACTCCGCGCCGAGGACGAGCACGAGCGGAATCGCCACGGCCGCCTCGATGGCATGCGCGACGATCCGCAGCGTCGGCCTCCCGATCGAGACCGGGAACGACTTCGTCCAGCCCCAGACCAGCTCGAGCGCCCCCGCGACCAGGATCAGCCGAGCCGCGCTCGTGGCCGGCACGTAGCCGACGTCGACCAACTCGAGCAGCCTCGGCATCGCCCACCACAGCGGCGGCACGACCACGGCCAGCACGAGCGCGGCGGCGACGCTGTACCGGCCGATCGCCCGGTAGACGTCCCGTGCTCGCCCGTGCTCGACATCGCGAGTCTGCTCGGCCAGCAGGATCATCCGGACGGGCGAGGACAGAGACGCGAACGCCGTCTGCGGGAGCTGTGCGATCCGGAAGTAGCCGACCTGCGTCGGCGACGCGACCAGGCCGAGCAGCATCGGCAGCAGCGCCCCGCGGAGGGAGACGATCCCTGTGCCGACGCTCGACTGCGTGATGAAGCTGATCAGCTTCCGGCGGTCATCCTCGAGCGGCTCGGGCGGGGAGGACGGGAAGCGGCGCAGCGCTGCCACGCCGGCGATGCTGATCGCAGCGGCGCCGATGATCTGCGCAACGAGGACTCCGACGATCGTCGCGGTGACGCCGTAGGACGAGCCGATCGCCAGGCCCACCAACCGCAGGGCCGCGGAGAACGTCAGGAAGCCGGCCCGGATGTCGTACCGCATCCGAAGCGTCAGCGCCGCGGACGCGATCGACTCGGGCGCCTGCGCGAGGGGGAGCGCGGCCGCGACGATGAACGGCACGGTCAGCCCCTCCGCGCCGTGGAAGAGCTCGTCGGCCACGGGGGCGAGGAGAAGGAGGACGAGGCCCCCCAGCAATGCGCCGACGAGCTTCACGGCGACACCGACGCGGACCAGCCGCTGCAGCCGACCCCAGCGCTCCTCGGCCACGTAGCGGAACCCGAACTTGACGAACGCCTCCTCGAAGGTGAGATCGAGCAGGCTCTGGAAGAACGACGCGGTCGCGATCACCAGTGCGAAGGCGCCGAAGCTTGCAGGCCCGAGCCGTCCCGCGGCGACCAGCGTGCCCACAAAACCCAGGCCTGCAGCCCCGTAGGCACCGGCGGCCGTCGATCCTCGCCGCCAGAAGTGGGTCGGGCGCATCGGGTCAGAAGGATATAGTGAGCGCCCTTGGCGGCCCCCTCGCAGTCGGTCCGCCGCCTGGGCGTCGTCGCCCTCGCGGCCGCCCTTCCTCTCCTCTTCGTCCACGTCTCGCACCGGCCCGGCGTCTCGGTGGGCCCCACGGTGGGCTCCGTGTCGTTCGACCTCGCCGACCTGCTCGTGCTCGTCACGTTCGCGGCGGCAGCGGTGAGCGCCCGGCAAGACGGAATCGAGCCGCTCCGCCGGGCGGCCGTGCTGTACGTCTGTGCGGCGGCGCTGCTCGCCTGGATCGTCGCCGACACGTTCATCCCGGCCCTGGGCGACGCCGACTACGCGTGGCGGACCCACCTCGTGACCGCAGGCAAGTTTGCGGAGTACGCCCTGCTCTCGGTCTCCGTACCGCTGCTGATCCGCCGGCCGGCCGACTTGCGGCTGCCGCTCGCCGTGCTGCTGGTCTGGGGCGCGGCGGCGAGCGCCTACGGGGTCCTGGAGCTCCTGACGGGAATCGGCATCGGCCCCGCCGGCCGGCGGAAGCCGTCGTTCATCGGCTTCCACGACTTCGCGGCGGTCTCCGGCGCGATCCTGGTCATCGGACTCGCGGGGATCGCGCTCGGCTGGCGTCGCCGGGACGTCGTGGTCGCAGCGACTGTCGTCGGCGCGGTCGGGGTCGTCGTCTCCGGCGCCGTGTCCGCCGTGATCGGCGTGCTCGCGGCCGCCGCGGCGGTGCTCGCCGTGGCCGGCCGCAGGCACATCCTGGAACAGCGGCAGGCCGTCGTCGTCGTCGGCGTGGCCGCCGCGGTGGCGGTCGGGACAGCCGCCCTGCGCGGCCCCCAGATCGAGGCGGTGCTCCGGTTCGTCGGCATCGCGAAGAAGGAGCAGCCGAGTGGCGGCATCGAGAGCTACGCCCACCGCGGCGTGTTGGCCTACATCGGGCTGCGGATCTTCCGGGATCACCCCGTTCTCGGGGCCGGCTGGCAGGCGTCCACCGCAGAGGAGGCGACCTACGGGCCCTACCTCGCGGACGCCCGGCGCCGCTTCCCCGACCAGCCCGCGGCCGCCTTCCCGTCCCCGGCTCACCCGTGGGGCGTCCAGAACGCGTACATCCAGTCGCTGGCCGACCTCGGCCTCGTCGGCTTCATCGCCTTCGCCGCCACGCTCGCGTCGGGTCTCGTCGTCGGGATCAGGACTGCGCTGCACGCCTCGGTGGACTGGGCGCTCGTCGGGCTCGTCGGAGCGTGCTGGGTCCTCGTTGCGGGCGGGGTCCTGCTGGGGATCGGCCTGGTCGGAGGGATTGCGCTCGACGCGGTGCTCTGGCTCGGGATCGGGCTCGTGGCGACGGGGAGGGCGCATGCCTGAGTGGCCGCAGGCAGACCGGCGCGACCCGAGGCGCACGTCGCCCACCTATGCCGTCCGCGCCCCGCTCGCCCGCTGGCTGCGGGACGAGGCGCAGCGCGCGCACGAGCGCTACGGCCGCTACTCGGTTCTCGACGTCGGCTGCGGACGGAAGCCCTACTTCCCGTTCTTCGAGCCGTACGCCGACCGCTACGTCGGGTTGGACGTTCCCGGCAACCCCGACGCGGATGTCGACGGCTACGTGGAGGCGATCCCGCTCGACGACGCCTCGTTCGACGTCGTCCTCTGCGCACAGGTGCTCGAGCATGTCGACGACCCTGCGCGGGCCGTGCGCGAGCTCCGGCGCGTGACCGCTGCGGGCGGACGCGTGCTCGCCTCGACGCACGGCGTCCAGGTGTATCACCCCTCGCCGCAGGACTTCTGGCGCTGGACGGAAGCGGGCCTCGAGCGACTGTTCCAGGCTGCCGAGGGCTGGGCGTCCGTTACCGTTACGCCCGCCTCCGGGTCCGCCTCCTGCCTTGCCATGCTCCTCTCGACGTACATCGACCTCGCAGCCCAGCACGCCGGTCTGCGGCCGGCCGGGCGCCTGCCGATCGCCGCGCTGAACTCGCTCGGCGAATGGCTCGACGCGCGGGCTCCGCGGCTCGCGCGTGGGCCCGGGACGCTGCCGGCCAACTTCCACGTCTTGGCGGAGAAGGCGTGAGAGCCCTCGTCACCGGCGGCGCCGGCTTCATCGGCTCGAACGTCGTCCGCGGCCTCCTCGAGCGGGGCGTCGACGTGCGGGTGCTCGACAACTTCTCGACCGGCAGCCGCGACAACCTTCGCGACCTCGAGATCGAGATCGTCGAGGGCGAGCTGCGCAGCTACGAGCGCGTCCACAACGCCGTCCGCGGCGTCGAGGTCGTCTACCACCTCGGCGCGCTCGGCTCGGTGCCCCGCTCGGTGCAGGACCCGCTCACGTCGAGCGCCGTCAACATCGAGGGGACGCTCAACGTCCTCCTCGCCGCGCGGGACGAGGACGTGCGCCGGGTCGTCTTCTCGTCGAGCACGTCCGTCTACGGGACGAGCCGCGAGCGGCCGACGACCGAGGCGTCTCCGCCTGATCCGATCTCGCCGTACGGCGTGGCGAAGCTCGCCGCCGAGCGGTACTGCGTCAGCTTCAACCGGGTCTACGAGTCGCTCGAGACCGTGGTGCTGCGCTACTTCAACGTCTTCGGGCCCGTACCAGACGCCGCTCTCGCAGTACGCAGCGGTCGTGCCGCTGTTCGTGACCGCGATCGACAGGGGCGACCCGATCACGATCCACGGCGACGGCGAGCAGTCCCGCGACTTCACGTACGTCGAGAACGTCGTCGACGCGACCATTCTCGCCGGCGACGCAGCGGGCGCCAGCGGACGGATCTTCAACGTCGCGGCCGGATCGCCCGCCAGCGTCAACGAGATCGCCGACAGCATCGGACGGATCCTCGACAAGCCGGTCGAGCGCCGCTTCGCACCGACGCGGCGCAGGGGACATCCGCGATTCGTGGGCCGACATCTCGGCGGCGCGCGAGATCCTCGGCTACGAGCCTCGGATCGACCTCGAGGACGGTCTGCGCCGCACCGTCGAGCATCTTGTCTGAGCGCGTCGGCGTGCTCCGGGTGATCGCGCGGCTGAACGTCGGCGGCCCGGCACTCCACGTCATCTACCTCTCCCGCGGCCTCGACGAGCGCGGCTATCGCACGACGCTCGTCGCCGGGCGGATCCCCGCAGGCGAGAGCTCGATGGAGAGCATCGCGACCGAGCAGGGCGTCCACCTGGTCCGGCTGGACTCGCTGAGCCGGGAGATCTCGCCGCTGGACGACCTCCGCGCGGCTCTCTCGCTCGTCCGCATCATCCGCCGGGAGCGCCCGCTCATCCTGCACACGCACACGGCCAAGGCGGGCACCGTCGGCCGCGTCGCCGCGCTGCTGGCGGGAGGGGCGCGGCCGCCGATCGTCGTCCACACCTTCCACGGGCACGTCCTGCGCGGCTACTTCTCGCCTGCGAAGGAGCGCTTCGTCCGGCTCGTCGAGCGGCTGCTCGCGCGCATCGACGACGGCGCTCGTGGCGGTGAGCCCTCAGGTGCGTGACGAGCTCGTCGCGCTCGGCGTCGCGCCGGCCGAGCGCTTCGCGGTGATTCGGGTCGGCATCGACCTCGAGCGCCGCGCGTCCGGCCGATGCTCGGCTCCCGCCCCTCTCCGCGAGGCGGAGCTCGTCGTCGGCTGGGCGGGGCGGATGACGGCGATCAAGCGCGTCGAGGACGCCGTCGAGTCCGTCGCACGCCTGCGAGAGCGCGGCGTCGACGCGCTGCTCGTGCTCGTCGGCGACGGGCCCGATCGGGCGCTCGGCCGAGACGAGGGCACGGGAGCTCGGCATCGCGGAGCACGTGGTGTTCCCCGGCATCGGTCGACGAGATGGGGCCGTGGTACCGGGCCTTCGACGTCTTCCTGCTCCCGAGCGCCAACGAGGGCACCCCCGTGGCCGCGATCGAGTCGCTCGCGGCCGGTACCCCCGTCGTCGCGTCAGACGTCGGCGGCGTGCCCGACGTCGTCCGGGAGGGCGAGGACGGCTTCCTCGTCGCCGCCGGCGACGTCGACGGGTTCGCCGATCGGCTCGAACGGCTCGCACGCGACCCGGAACTACGCGCGACGCATGGGCGAGGCCGCCGCCCCGCGCGCGCGGGCGCGCTACGCGGTCCAGCGACTGGTCGACGGACGTCGACCTGCTCTACGCCGAGCTGCTCGCCGAGAGAGGCCTCGCGGTGCCCGGCCGGCTAGCGGGGCAGCCGCTGGAACGCGTTGAACGCGGGCTTCTTCCGCCAGTCGACGGTGTAGAGCCCGGACTGCCAGCCCGGCGAGCGTCGGCTCGTCGCGGAGCAGGAACCAGAGCATCAGGTCGACGCGCGGGTTCTTGCGGGCGATCGCGAACGCCTGCGTCAGGTACTTCGCCTGCAGCGCGTACGAGACACCGTAGATCGGATCCGGCGGCTTCGTCTGGTAGCCGTACTCGGTGATCCAGACGCGCTTGTTGCCGTAGAGGCGGGTCAGCTCCTGCGTCAGCACGGAGAGGTTGCCGAGCGTGATCGGCGGTCGGCGCTGCGCCGTTCGAGGTCAGCGGCTTGCTGGTGGGCGTCTCCGCCGGCGCGCCGTAGTACGGATGGTGCGCGTAGGCGTCGAAGTTCTTCGCGCCGGCCTTCTTGATCGCCGCGCAGGAAGGCGATCGGCGAGACGGACGGGCGGGCGCCGTCGGGCCGTTGTTGCCCCGCGGGGGCCGGTCGCGCCGCAGGCCACGCGCTCGCTCGCGAGCAGCGTCTTGTGGACGCCGTCGTAGACGGCGTTGCAGATCTTGGCGTAGTCGATCGCACTCTGGATCACCCAGCGTGCCCGCCGACCCGCTTGTACTGCGGCGTCAGGAAGATCGGGTTGTTCGGCTCGTTCCAGGCGAGCCAGAGCCGGACGGCGGGAATGCAGCCGGCCGTCCTCGGCCTCGAAGGTGCCGCTGTAGCGCGTCGCGGCCGCGTAGGCGAAGTTGCGCAGGTCGGCACCGTTCGTCGGCGCGACGTTCGTACCCTTGCCGCCGTTCGCCCAGCCCGGCGTCCCGTAGATCGAGAAGAGCACCGTCATGCCGTACTGCTGCGCATAGTCGACGGTGCGGTCGTAGAGCGACCAGTCGTAGGCGGGATCGGCCGGGTCGGTGGGGTGCGCGGGCTTCGAGCGCGCGACGCCGAAGCGCCCGCCCCAGTAGAGGTTGAGGCGGATCACCTGCGTGTGGAGGCTCTTCAGCGCGGGTAGGTCCGCTCGACCGGGCCGTAGAGGGTCTGCGCCTCGTCGTAGATCCCGATCTTCAGGAAGCGCGAGGCGTGCGCCGGTTGCGCGGATGCGGCGACTGCGGCCAGCGCGAATACCGCGAGAAGCGCCGCCGCCCTCGAGACCCCTGCTATGGCAGCCCTCATCGTGGGCCAAGGATAGACGCGACCCCGGAACGCTCGTGCAAGCCTTACGAAGTCCTTACCGCGCGAAGACGAGGGACTCGCCGAAGCGCTGGCGGTGCGGATAGCGCTGACGCAGGTAGGTCATCACGCTCGGGCTGAAGGAGGAACGCGCGCCCCGCGAAGACGGCGCGCACGTCGTACCGCTCGAGGTCGGAGATCACCCGCTCCGGCGTCAGCATCCGGGTCTCGAAGCGCAGGACCGCGGTGTCGACGAGGTCGCCGGGAACGCGCCGGTCCGCCTCGACCGCGGCGTACTGCCGGTCGGCGGCGACGAGCCTCCCCGGCGACGAGGCCGCCCGCAGCTGCCGCGCGCCCCAGACGAGCTCCGGCGGTACCGGGCCCCGCTCGGTCGCGGGCGCTCGCGGAAGCTCGAGACGTACGCCGCTCCGACGGCGATCGCCGCCGCCGCAATCGCCGCGGCGCCCAGCGGCCTCGGCAGGAGGCGTGCCGCGGCGACGACGCAGACCGCGGCGGCAACTGCGGCGGGGGCGAGCAGGACGAGATGGTTGTCGTGCAGCGGCCGGTGCCAGATCAGGAAGGCGCCGGCCACGAAGGCGAAGAGCCAGAGGGCCCGCGTCTCCCTGCGCGCCCGGTCGGCGACGAGCGCCCCGAGCACGCCGAGCCCGATCAGCCACGCCCAGGCGACGTGCGGGCCGAGCACCTCCGTCCGCAGCCGGTACTCGTTCGCGGACTCGACGCCGGGAACGGCGCGCGCTTTCTCGTGGTACGTGACGGCACCGGTCCAGATGTCGCCGAGGCCGTGGCGATAGCGAAGCAGAACGAGCGCCCAGACGAGCGCCGCGGCTCCGGCGGTGAGCGCCGCCCGGCGGAAGGGGAGCCGCCGCTCGGCCAGCAGCACCGACCACGACGAGGAGCCCGATGCCTGCGGAGAGCTTGATCGTCGTCGCCGCCCCGAGCGCGAGGCCGGCGCAGACGGCGGTCACGTCCCCGCGCGCGAGCAGCAGGGCGAAGGCGACCAACAGGAGGCTGACCGCCGCCAGGTCGGCGGCGATCCGGTGCGAGAACGTCCCGTAGAACGGCGCCGCGGCGACGCCGAGCGCGGCGAGCGTCCCGGCCAAAGGGCCGTCCAGGCGCCGCCCGATCGCGTACGCGGCGACGCAGCCCGCGAGCGCCAGGATCAGGATCGCAGTCCGCACACCGGTCAGCGAGACGCCGAAGATCCCGGCCGCGCCGGTCAGGAGCGAGTAGTAGCCCGGCAGCTGCGAGCTGAAGACCTCGGTCCCCAGCTGCTGGCCGTGCCGCAGCGCGTCCGCGCTCGCGAGGTAGACGCCCTCGTCGTAGTCGGGCGGCGTCTCGGTCAGCCCCTGGACGAAGAGGACGAGCGATGCGAGGAGGATCCCTCCCAGCGCGAACGCGTCGACCGCCGGCAGGCGCCACTTCATCCGCGGGACGCTGATGGACTCAGCGCAGGTCCTTGTTGTAGTCCATGTCGAACCACATGGCGAAGAAGGAGAACTGCATGCCCGAGATCAGCAGCAGCGCCGCGAGCACGGTCGGTCGCGATCGACGGCGGGGCCGCCTGGACGCGCGCCACGACCTGCAGCAGCCCCAGCACGAGACCGACGAGCGTGAACACCATGCCCGAACACGTAGAAGAGCACGAGCGGGTGCGTGTCGCGGATGATGTACTTCTGGCCCATGCGGTACCAGAACGCCGAACGAGCAGCCACGACAGCGTCGGGATGACCTGTCCACAGCTTGATGCCCGCTCTTCTCGCCGACGCCGTAGACCGGGCTGGATCGGGCACGTCGCGCACGCGGAAGTCGTACACGTTCAGGTGCACGAGCACGTCGTTCGGGAAGCCGTAGCGCGGGTACAGCCGGTCGAGCTCGATCGTCTCGAGCGCCTGCAGGTTCGCGACGGTGTAGCCCGGTCTGCGAGTCGGCGACGTGCCAGTACCCGCTCGCGATCTTCGTCATGAACGAGAGCGCCGAGTTGCCGAGGTACCGGTAGCGCGGGATGATGTTCCACGCCTGGCCGGTGAAGAGCCGGTTGCCCTTCGAGTAGTCGACCTCGTCCGCGGCGACGGGGCGAGCAGCGCCGGCAGGTCGTCGGGGTCCATCTGCGCGTCGCCCGCCATCACGGCGGTGAGCTCGATCCGCTCCTCGACGGCCGCCTTGTAGCCGGTGACGATCGCCTGGCCCACGCCGCCGTTCACCTCGTGCCGGATGAGCCGGACCCGTCGGGCATGCGGTCCACGTAGCCCTGGACGACCCGGCGGTGTCGTCGGTGGAGACGTCGTCGACGATGATGATCCGGTCCACGTAGTCGGGCATCGTCTCGATGACCGTGCCGATCTGCGTCGCCTCGTTGTGGCACGGGACGACGACGCCGACGGTCTTGCCGTCGAGCATCGCTATGCGATTCATGCGCGCCGCCGTCCAGTCCCAGAGCAGCGCGGCGAGCGCACCCAGGATCAGGCCGATGAGCCCGCCGACAGCTATCGAGTTGCGTCGCGAGCGGGCGGTGGTCTGCACCGCGACGCCGGCTGGATTATCTACGGCGTTCTCGACGTTCTCGGCCAGCGCGAGTTGCTGCTGGGTAGTGGACTGGAAGTCGAGCAGCGTGCCCCCGCCGCTGCTCGGCGTTGTCGAGGTGCTCACGAGGACGAGCCGGTCGAGCGCGAGCCAGGCGCTGTCGGAGACCTGCTGCTGGAGCGCGCTGATTCGCTTCTGGATCGACACGAGCTGATCGGCCTGAGTCTGGAGTTGGTTCCGGTAGGTGCGGATCTGGGCCTGGACGTACGGCGCGGTGCGGCTGATCACGGTCTCTGCCAGGGCGTTCGCCGCAAGCGCGACCTTGTGCGGGCCGTTCCCCTTGACCGAAACGCCCATGAGCTGCGGCACCCTGGGCCCTCGCCGCCAGGCCCGACGAGACCGTGCGCGCCGCGACCTTACCGCGGAGCGCGCTCACCCGGAGCCCGCCCTCATGCGCCGCCTGCGAAGCGCCGCCTCGGAGTGGATGATCTCTCGTGAAGCGAGGGTTGGCCGCCAGGCCGGCGAGCGGCGCCACCCGGCGTGAACGGCGGGCCGAGCGAGACGAGCGCCTCCGCCCGGTAGACCTGGGTTCCGCCGACCGGAGCGAGTAGCCGAGACGGCGCCGATGATGAGGCCCGCGACGGGCAGCCACCAGCGCGTGCGCGACGGCCCGCCAGGCGTCCGAGGTCGACCTCCTGCTCTGCGTCGAGTAGGAGCGTGGGCCGTCATCGGGCGCCGACTCTAGCGGAGGCCCAGCCCACTGGCCCGCGAAGCCGTTCTCGAGCGCGGCGCGCGGCTCCCAGCCGAGCTCGGCCGGATCCCGACTGTCGGCCTTCGTGCGCCGCACGTCGCCGGGCACCGCCGGTGCGCCGCACGTCGAGCCTTCGGCCCGAGAGGCGCTCCAACGCCGCGATCGACCTCCAGCATCGAGGCCTCGTCGCCGCCCCCCACGTTGTAGTGCGCTCCCCCGCTCCATCCCGGCGAGCATGTCGCCTCGACCACGTCACCGACATACGTGAAGCTCCGCGACTGGCGCCCGTCCCGTAGAGCTCGATCGTACCGCCCTCGGCCAGCGCCGGCGCGACCCGGGTCAGGACCATGTCCGGCCGCTGCCGTGGGCCGTACACGGTGAAGTAGCGCAGAACGACGACCTCGAGGCCGAAGCCGTGCTCGTAGGCGCGCGCGAGCTGCTCGCAGCCGAGCTTCGTGATCCCGTACGGCGAGAGAGGCCGCGGCGCGGTCGCCTCGGTCGTCGGGTACGCTCAGCGTCTCCGTAGACCGAGGACGACGACGAAGACGACCCGCACGCCGTCGCGGCGGCCGCCTCGAAGACTCGCTGGGTGGCGAGCAGGTTCTGCCGCAGGTAGAGCGCGAAGACCTCGCCGAAGCTGCGTACACCGGGCTGGCCCGCGAGGTGGAAGACACAGTCGAACCCGGCCAGGTCGAGCGGGTCCTCGGCGAGGTCGAGCCGCGCACGTCGAACCGCGCCGCGTTCTTCTCCTTGAGCGCCGGGTCGTAGTAGTCGGTGAAGCAGTCGACCCCGACGACCGTCGTGCCCGGCGGCTATGAGGGCCTGCGCGACAGGTGCGAGGCGATGAACCCCGCGGCGCCGGTGACGACGTAGCGCATCGGCGGAGCCTGCCGGACGGCTGGTCGCCGTCCGCGCGGGGATCATCCGCCCTATGCGCTCGACCGCGCCCTCGCGCTCGACGTCTTCCTCGGCGCCTGCCTGCGCTCGCGCCGCCGCGACGCTGCCGCGGTCCGGGGAGCCGCTCCACCTCGACGAGGCGGTGATGCTCGACTACTCGCACGCTCGCTCGTGCGATCGTCCGCGACGTCTTCGTCGATCGCGGCGGCGCGCCGCGCAGTTCCTCGTCGAGCACGTGACGCTCTGGCCCGGCGGGATCGAGGGGCTTCGCCTGCCGTCGCTCGTCTTCTTCCTGCTCGCGCTGCCCGTCGCGGCCGCCGTGGCGCGCGGCTGCTCGGTGAGCCGGCCGGCTGCTGCTGCCGCCGCTGCTGGCGCTCGCGCCGCTCGCCGTCGAGCTGGCGACCTTCGCCGCATGTACGCGCTCTTCCTGCTCTGCGTGCTCGGAGCGACCTGGCTCGCGTCCGCGCGGCCGCGGGCGGGACCCCGTGCCTGGGCGGTGGCGCGGCGCCGCTGCCGGGCTGCTCGTCTACGTCCATCCGATCGCGCCGCTCTACGCGCCGCTGCGCTCCTGCGGGCCTCGCGTGCGCCCGCGGCCGTGCGCACGCACCGTGGCTGGTCCACGAGCTGCGTCCCGCGCTGGTCGCCGGGGCCGTCGTCGCGCTGCCGTACGCGTACGCGCTCGCGGTGCTCGGCTCGCGCTACCACGTCGGCGAGGCGGCCCGTCTGCGGACGACGGCCGGGCGCTCGATCCCGGAGGAGAGCCTGCACGCGCTGACGGCGGGAGGACCGGGGGTCGTTGTTCTCTCAGCGGTGCTCGCCGTCGCCGCGCTCGTGTGGTTCGCACGGGAGCGGCGGCCGGCGGCGATCGCGCTGGGCTCTGGCTCGTCGTGCCGGTCGCGTTCTTCACGCTCGTTGCCCGCGGAGACGCGGTTCTTCGGCCGCTATGTGGTGCCGGCGCTGCCGGCGCTTCTGCTGCTCGTGCCGCCGGGAGCGTCGCGCTCGTTCGCCGCGTGGGTCCCGTCGGCCGCGGGGTCGCGCTCGTGCTGGGCCTGGCGCTGCTCGAGGGGCGACGACGTCGACCGGCTCCGCACGCCTCCACGCTCTGCGGCTGCGCAGGTCGCCGCCGCCGTCAGCTCGGAGGAGGTGCTCTGTTCTCCTCGACCGGCTCGCCGCGCGCGGACCGGCCACCGGAGCTGCTCGACGACTTCGTAGCGCTCAGGTCACCCGGGCATCCGCGTCGAGGAGCTCCCCGTCGCTCGACCCCCGGTTTCGAGCGCGGCCTCGCCGCGAAGGGGACAGCGCGGGTGCTCGCGTTCCTCGGTCGGTCCACCGCGAGCCGCCGGGGCGTCTGGCTCTTCCGCGGCCGGCCGCGACGCGTGGACGCGGCACTGCGGCGGCTCGGCGGGAGCTACGAGACGCTGCGCGTGTCGACGGAGCTCGCCCTCGTCCGGTCGCGCTGGCTGGGCGCCCCGCGCGAGCTCGTCCGGCAGGCGCTCGAGGTCAGGACTGCCTGGGGCTGACGACCCCTGCCGACCGCTGGCCCCGGCTGATCGCTGAGGTCGACCGGCGCTCGCTCACTTCCCGCTTAGCCTTGGGACGAGCCCGTAGAGCCGTCCCTCACCGACGAGGTAGAACCGCTCGTCGTCGGCCACGACCGGCGTGTACTTCCCGTCCGGGAAGGTGAAGACCGGGCGGCCGGTCAGCGCGTCCAGCCCGTAGGTCCGCTCTTCAGCGTCGCGAAGTAGACCCTCCCGGTCACGATCGTCGGCGAGCCCGAGATCGACCCGTGCGCGTCGAACTTCCACTTGACGTCGCCGGTGGCCGCGTCGAGGCAGAACAGCGTCCGTCGTACGGAGCCGACGTAGACCCGGTCGCTCCAGACGGCCGGCGAGGAGTAGACGTAACCGCCGGTGCCTCGCCCACCGCGTCTTCCCGGTCGTCGCGCCGAACGAGTAGAGCTTCCGTCGGTCGAGCCGATGTAGACGCGTCCGTAGGCGACGGCCGGCGTGGAGTAGAACGTGCCGTGGTGACCGAAGCGAGCTGCGCCCCCGCCTTCCAGACGAGCTTGTCGGTCTTCGCGTCGAGCGCGTACACGTGGGAGTCGTACGAGCCGACGAAGAGCTGGTCGTCGGCGTTCGCGAGGCCGCCTTCATCTTCCCGCCGTCTTGTACGACCACTCGGCCGCCCGTCCTCGCGGCGTACGCGGAGACGTCGCCGGTCCAGTCGCCGACGGACGACGTTGCCCTCGAGGAGCGGTGAGGACTCGGACGGGCCGATCGTCGTTGCCAGCGAATCGTGCCCCGAGCTTCGCCGGCAGGCGACGAGCGGGCCGTCGCAGGTTCCCGCTCGCGTTCGGCGGCCGTTCAGGAAGGTCACGTAGACGAGGTGGCGGTCGACGCCGGGCGACGTCGCCTGGCAGCGGCCAGTGACGCGGCTCCACGCGCGCTTGCCGGTCTCGGTCTCGCGGCGAGGACCTGCCGTCGTCGTTCGCGAAGTAGAGCCGTCCGTACGCGATCGCCGGCGGGAACTCGACGAGGCCCGGCGCGGAACGTCCAGTCCGCCGGAACGGCGGCTTCGACGGGCGATGCCGGCGGCCCGACGCGGAGCCGCTCGTCGTCGTAGCCGTACGTCGGCCACGCGATCCCGGGCTCCGGTCGGCGGGGGCGGCGTCGGGCGCCAGCGTGGCACGAACTCGACCGTCGACGAGCCGCGGACGTCGTGCTCGGCGCGGTTCCGGGAGGTCACGAATGCCGCGACGACGCCGGCGACGACGATCGCGACGAGCCCCGCGGCGAGCAGGATCCGCTTCACGCGGGCCTACGTTACTGACACCGCCCCCCGTGGGCCGCCAGCGATCCGCAGAGAGCCCCTCGGCTCTGACGGAGATAGCCGGCGAGCTGCGGCGTCGGCGCGCGGACGGCGGTGCGGGTGGCGTCGAGGATGCGGACGAGCGATTCGAGGACGTCCGCCTCGGACCGAAGAGGCCCGGGGGTGCGGACGACGAGCCAGAGCGGAAAGCGTCTGACCTCGTACCGGATCGCCGAGAGCGGATCGCACTACCTGCTCGTCAAGGGCGGTGCCGCTCGAGCGGGACGGCGACGAAGGCCGCGCCTACTGGAAGGTCTGCGCGCCGCAGCGCCCTCGTCCGGGAGCGGCAGCGTAACGGGGGAGCGCCCGCGCGCGCCGGGCAGCCAGCAGCGCCCGCCGAAAGACCGGCGAAGAGGGGAAGAGCAGATCGCCGGGCCGGACGACGTCGCGAGCCAATCCGCCGGCGCGGCAGTGGCCCCGGCCGCCGGACTCGAGCGAACGCGGATCCGACACCGCCGACGGGGGGCGAGTCCGGCGTACGCCACCCCGGCGACGAGCAGCGCAGGCCCGCCGCGCGGCAAGAGCCGCCAGCCCGGCGACGGCACCGACGAGCGCGACCCAGAGGGGCAGCCCGCTGGCGAATTGCGCTGAGGCGAGGTGATCCGAGAACGACCCGTCGTACGACCCGAAGAAGACACGTCCGTGAGACACGGCCGGCGAGGAGTAGACGTAGGAGCCCGTGTAGCGGCTCCACAGGCGCCTGCCGCCGACCGAGAAGGCGGTCAGCGACCCGCCGGTGGAGCTCGGCACGAACACGCGCCCGTCGGCGACCGCGGGCGTGCCGTACACGCGCCCGTTGACCGACGCCGCGAAGCGCACGGTACCCGTGGTCGCCGAGAGCGCGAGCAGCCTGCCGCAGTAGTCGCCGACGTAGAGCGAGTCGCCGGCGGCTGCGGCCGACGACGTGATCTTGCAGCCGTCGTAGTGGCGCCAGCGCACTCGGCGCGTCCGGAGATCGAGCGCGGTGACCACGCCGTTCCACGTGCCGAACACGTCGATGCCGTCCGGCAGCACGACGGGCGACGACTCGATCGGCGAGCCCGCCGCGTAGCGCCAGAGCAGGCGCCCGTCCGAGCGCCTAAGCACCTGCACGTCACCGTCCATGCCGTGGACGACGAGCTCGTCGCCGTAGACGGCGGGAGAGGACGCCATCTTCCCGTGCGGCGTGTCGTGCCTCCAGATCACGGTTCCGTTTCGCATCGAGATAGCCCGCACGGTGCCGCCGGCGTTCGCGACGTAGGCGACGCCGTCCGCGACGACCGCCGGGAACTCCACCAGCGATCCGAGCCCGCGCGACCAGACGACGCGGAACGGTGGCCGCAGCCGGATCGACGACTGCGCCTGTGTGCGCTCGGGGCCGGCGCCGTACATCGCCCACTGCAGCGAGCGGCGGTAGATGCGGATGGTCGACTTAGGGTGAGTCGTGAACGAGAGCCGCACGGCGCGAGCGCCGTACCCGGCCTTCGCCGCGACGGTGACGAGCGCGCCGCGCCGGAAGAGCGGGAGGCGCGCGACGCCGTGCCGGTTGCTCGTCGAGGTGAGCCGCCCGATGCTGACGCGCGCACCGCGCACGCGCGTGCCGAGATCGCCGTCGACGACGGTCACCTGCACGCCCGTCCTGTCCTGCTGCGGACGGGTCTCGAGCGACGACGCCCGTCTGGCCGTGGTCCGACCGTGGTCCGACCGCGGGGTCCGCGAAACGGCGTCGTCGTGCGAGGCGCAGCCGGCGGCGAGCGCCGCCAGGACGATCAGGGAGGCCGCGCGCCTCACGCTTCCGGCGTGACCGCTTCCTCCGCCTGCTCTCGCAGCGGCTCGAGCGTGCCGCCTGCGTCCTCCAGGATCACCTGCGAGAAGTACCGGGTCATCACGACCCCCTCGCGGAAGTCGCCGAACCGAGGCTCCGGCCGCTCGCCGTTCGCAAGCGCGAGCGCCAGCTCCGGGTAGCGGGAGCCGGCCGCGGTCGGCAGCGGGAAGCCGCCCCCGAAGCGCGGGTTCACATCGGTCACCTCGAGGCGTCCGTCGGGTTCGCGGAAGCACTGCACGTTCGCTGGACCGATGATGCGCAGCGCCTCGGACACCCTCCGTCCGTGCTCGATCAGGTCGGCATCGGCGATCGTCATCCCCTTGATCGATTCGCCGCCCTTCGACTCGATCATCGTCCGCGGGATCGCGGCCAGGCAACGGGCCTCGAGGTCGCAGAACACGTCGATCGAGAACTCCTCGCCGAGGCACTCGGACTGCACCATCGAGTCGGCCTTCGTGTAGCGCAGGAAGAACTCCAGCTCGGCGCGATCCGTTGCCCGGTAGATGTGCCGCGAGCCGAACCCGCGGCGCGCCTTCACGAGCACCGGGAAGCGCGCATCTTCGGGCACGTCGTCCGGGCAGCCACGTCGGCGGCGTACCGATCCCTTGCTCCTCGAAGAAGAGGTGCGCGCGGTACTTGTCGGCGCAGCGGCCGATCGCCTCGGGCTCCGGGACGAGCACGACGGCTCCGGCGAGCTCGTCCGGTGCTCGGCGAGGACGAGATGGTCGAGGTCGGTGAGCGGCACGATCAGCCGCACGTCGTGCAGCTCGACGAGGTCGCGCAGGGCGGAGACGTAGCCGGGGTCGTCGACCCGAGGCACGATCGCGCGGCGGTCGGCGTGGTGAAGCGCGGGCGCGAGGGCGTCGACGTCGGCCGAGATCGTCGTCGCCCCGGCGGCTCGAAACGCGGTGACGATGTCGACGCGCTGGCCGGCACACGTGAAGAGAACCGCGGTCACGAGGGCGCAGCGTAGCGAGGCCGCGCCGGGACACCGGCCACCACCGAGTCGGCGGCCACGTCACGCGTCACGACTGCGCCGGCGCCGACGAGAGCGCCTTGCCCGATCGTCACGCCACCGAGGATCACCGCGCCGGACCCGATCGAGGCACCGTCCTCGACCCGGACCCGGAGGAGCGACCAGTCGTCTTCACTCGCCAGCTCACCGGCTGCGTTCGTCGCGCGCGGCTGCTTGTCGTTGACGAAGAGCACGCCGTGGCCGACGAAGACCTCGTCAGCCGATCTCGACGCCGTCGCAGACGAAGGAGTGGCTGGAGATCTTGCAACGCTTGCCGATCACCGCCCCGCGCTGGACCTCGACGAACGCACCGATTCGCGTCTCGTCGCCGATCGAGCAGCCGTAGAGGTTCGTGAACGAGTAGACGACGACCCCCTCGCCGAACTCGACGTCGGCGATCAGCCGGAACGGCGCGTCGTTCGCCGGAGCGGCGCTCACACGGCAGCCTTCACGATCGCCGCCACCCGCGGTCGAGGCCTCTTCCGCCTCGAGCTCCGGGAACATCGGCAGCGAGAGCGCGGATGCCGCCCACGCCTCGGCGGCCGGGAACGCGCCGGGGCCGTGCCCCAGCGAGGCGAGCGCAGGCTGCAGGTGCAGCGGAACCGGGTAGTGCATCCCGCTCGCGATGTTCGCGTCGCTCAGTGCCTCGCGCACCCGGTCGCGCGCCGCGCTGCGAATCACGTACAGGTGCCAGACGGGATTCACCCAGTCGGCGACCGGGGGCGTGCGGTCGACGGCGTCGTCGAGCAGGGCCGTGTACGAGGCCGCGTGACGCCGCCGCAGCTCGGTAGTCCAGCCGTCGAGGCGCCGCGGCTTCACGCGCCAGCACCGCGGCCTGGAGCGTGTCGAGGCGCTTGCCTTCGGCGTCCGATCGCCACGTGCTCGTACTTCAGGCGGCTCTGGCCGAGATCGCGGGAGGACGCAGGATCGCCGCCGGCCAGCTCGAGAGTCGTCGTCGGTGAGCGACGGCGTCCGGCGTCGCGCGGCGCCCGCCGAGGTTCTTGGCCGGGATAGAGGCTGAAGGCCGGCGATGTCGGCGAGGGAGGCGCGCGCCGGCCGCGGTACTGGCGCCGTGAGCCTACGCCGCGTCCTCGACGAGAGGCAAGCCCGTTCGCGTCGCAGAGTCGCCACGGATCGCCCCATCCGCGTCGCACGGATGCCGCGGCGAGGAAGCACAGGTCGACGCCGACGAGCCGTGCGCGACGTCACCGCAGCGGCGGCCCGTTCGCACGTCGAGCGGCCGTAACGGTCGCAGGTCGGACGAGCACCGGGACGGCCCCGAGCCAGCGACGCCGGGAGACCCCGAGGCGATGAACGTGTTGGCGCGGCGAGCGATCACCTCGGGGAGCCCGTGCCGACGCCGAGCGCCTCGAACGCCGTGCGCGCGGGCGGTCGACCGGTCGCCGACGACCGCGGAGGACGTGTCGACCGAGCGGATCAGCCGGCCCACTCGAGCAGGTACGGCTGCGAGGAAGCCGGGACGACCTCCTCGCCGTTGAGCGATGTAGGCTGCGTCGAGGCGATGTCGCGTCGATCACCGCGAGGACGGGGCGAGCCAAGCGTCGCGACAGGGAGACGCGCCTCCTCCTTGATCGACGGCGTACTGGCGCTTCCGGAGATCGACGGACTGGACGGCTCGGCGCCACCGGGCGGAAGAGCGTAGCGGCGTCAGCGCGGAAGTCCAGCGTGCCGGGAGTCGCCCCTGCCAGCCGCCGGTCTCGCCCTTGTACGTGCCGCCGAAGAGCGCGAGCGGCGTCCGCAGCAGGATCTTCAGGTCGACCCGCGGCGAGCGGTGCTCGACGTACCAGACGTCGAGCTCGATCCGCTCGGCCCACGGCAGCGTCGCGCGGCCGTGGATCTGCGCCCAGCCGGTGAGCCCGGGCTTCACGTCGAGCCGGTGCCGCTGCCGCTCGTCGTAGCGCTCGACCTGGTAGCGGAGCGTCGGCCGCGGCCCGATCAGGCTCATGTCGCCGCGCACGACGTTCCAGAGCTGCGGCAGCTCGTCGAGCGAGAGCCGGCGCAGGACGCGGCCGACCCGCGTGATCCGCGCGTCGCCCCGGTCGACCGCGTAGCCCGGCGCCCAGCTGTCTCGGCGCCGACCACCATCGTCCGCAGCTTCAGCAGCTCGAAGTCCACGCCGTCCTTGCCGACGCGCGTCTGCCGGTAGAGCACGGGCCCGCCGTCCTCGAGCTTGACCGCGAGCGCGGCGAGCGCCGAGCACGGGGCTCGCGACGCGAGCCCGGCCCCGGCGATCGCGACGTCGAGCGCGCGGTTCAGCGCGTGCCCTCCGCCGCCTCCCACGTCGCGGGCACGCCGCGGCGCAGGTAGTTCCAGAGCGCGACGCACCGTCGCCCAGGTGACGAGCACGTAGTAGCGCGCGATCCCGACGCCGACGGCCGCGGCCGCGAGCAGGCAGAGCTGGGCGGCGAGCACGACGTCGTAGACCAGGCCCTCGCCGGCGAGCGCGATCGACGTCGCCGAGCAGCACGAGGTGGAGCAGGCCGCTCGCGTAGCGGAGGTGCCGGTGCGAGACGACCTCGAGCCCGTAGCCGGGCGGCTGCCGGCGCAGCATCCTGCCGCGCAGCGACGATCAGCCAGCAGTGCTCGAACATGCGCACCTTGCGCCGGTACTCGGCCTCGTTCGTCGGCGTCGGCTTCTCGAAGGCCTGCGCCTCCGGGTCGTAGACGGCGCGCCGCCCGTGCTGCACCATCAGGTACGGGAACGAGAGGTCGTGGCCGAAGCGCGGATCGACCTCGACGTAGTCCGACGCGTCGCACGGCGTAGATCGAGCCGTTGCCGCCGGTGACCGACCCGAGCCGCGACTCGCTGCCGCGCAGCCAATCTCGTAGCGCCAGTAGGCGCCCTCGCGGTTGCCGCCGTCGGCCGCCGTCAGCACGAGCCGCCCGCAGACGTACGCGACGTCGGGATCGGCGAAGGCGCGGACGAGCTTGCGCAGCGCGTCCGGCGCCCAGGTCGCGTTCGCGTCGGAGAAGGCGACGATCTCCGCCTCGCGTCTCGCGCACGGCGCGGTCCTGCGCGGCGACCTTGCCGCCGCGGGGGTTGCGGATCAGCTTCACGCCGCGTGCGAACCGCCTCGACGAGCTCGTCGGTGCGGTCGCTCGACGCGTCGGAGGTGACGACGAGCTCGAGCCGCTCGGCCGGATAGTCGAGCGCGAGCAGGTTCTCGAGCCGCCGCTCGATCACCGTCTCCTCGTTGTGGGCGGCGATGATCACGGTCACGGTCGGCGTCGCGTCGGCGGCGAGCACGCGGCGAGGCCGCAGCCGGGCGAGCCCGGCCGCGAAGAGCGGGTAGAGCGCGTGCGTCCAGACGAGCGCAGTGAGGCTCGCCCAGAAGAGGAGCTTCAGGAGGATCACAGCGGCCGATAGTACTTCGCTCCGGTCGTCGCCAGATCCGCCTCGGGTCGCGCACGCGATCTGCGGAGCAAGGGCGCGGAGAGCAACGGTGCGAGCGCGGCGGAGAGCGCTACGAGCGCTCCCGCGAGACGGACCGCGGGCTGCTCCTGACCCGCGTCCGTTTGCAGATCCGGGACGATCCACCAGATCGCGACGAACCCGGTAAAGGACAGCGTCATCGTCAGCGAGTAGAAGATCGAGATCCGGCGGGCTCCCCCGAGAGCGGCGAGAACTGCGATGGCGATCGTGAGCGGCACGATGAGGAGCCAGGCGTCGTACGAGAAGAGCCGTGAGACCAGCAGGCGCACGGCCGGGACGACGGTCGCCGTGTCAGGCCGAAGCGTGGAGGTGGAGAGGTTGCCGACGTCGGTGGCGGAGCCGTGCGCCGCGACCCAGAGCCGCCAGGGAACGAACACCAGGAGCGCGAATGCGCCGGCCGCGGCGGGGGCGATCCAGGCACGACGATGCCCGAGGGAGGCGACGACAGCAGCGACGACGACGGTCGCCGCGAGCAGGAGCCCTTCTCGCTTCATGGAGACGGCACCGGCGAGGGCGATCGCGGCGGAGGCCAGGAGCCAGGTCTCGCGGCGCGCCAACCAGAGAGCGAAGAGGAGCGCTCCGAGGGCGAACATGAAGTCGAGCGGGAAGTCCGCGAGCGGGCTCAGCGCGCGCGAGGCCACCTCGGGTGAGATCAGGAACAGGCCGAGCATGGGCCAGACCGCGATTAGCGGGGCGCTGAGCCCCGCGAGGCCCGCCACGGCAACGACGAATGCCACCAGCACGATCGCGAACTGGATGTGCAGCGCGAGCTCGTCGGCGCCCCCCAGCGCAAGAAAGGCGAGAGCCTGCATGGTCGATTCGAAGATCGGGTAGGCAAACGCACCCCCGGACCGGAGGACTTCTGCGTTCAGCCCGTTCTCGAAGTACAGCGCCTTCGCCCGGAAGGTCCAGGTGGTGACGGCATCGGGCTCCCAGATCCCGAGCTGCGGGGCGAGGCGAATCAGGAACGCGAGATACACCGCGGCGAGCACGGCGAGAAGGATTCCGAGCGGGCGCAACGGCCCGGCCTTGGCGACGTCGCCCCGCGGCGCAGCTGCTCGGACGCGAATGCGTCGCGTCACCAGCCCTGCGAGCGCGACGAGCGGCAGCGCGATCGCCAGGGCGAGGCGCAGCGACAGCCCCAGAACGAGGAGTTGGATGACGGTCAAGACGACGGCCGTCAGCCCGAGAAGGTATGCGAGCCCGACGAGGCGGAATACATCCTGGGGTCCCGTGAATGCCCGGAGGCCCCACATGACGGACGTCCCGGCTGCGAGGTAGCCGGCGTTCAGGGCGAGGAGACCGATCACCGGGCGATCCTCGCGATGACCAACCCCGTCCCCGGCTCACGCCAGACCGGAGTCGTGCGGACGGAAAGCGCGCTCAGCGAGCAGCCGTAGCAAAGCAGCCAGTCGGCCCGGTCGAGCGGCACCTCGCGGCGCGGCAGCAGGAGATAGCGACCCACGAACGGCGCCGCCGGCACCGTCGTCGGCAGGGAGGCGCTCGCGTTCGGCCCGGTCACGAAGGCATACGTCCCGCGCGGCCGGATCAGCTCGCGAGCCTTGAGCATGAAGGCCCGCGAGACGTCGTAGCTGAAGGCAACGGCGATGCGCCGGTCGTCGACCGGCTTGGCGATCTCGGCGTCGTAGGCAGCTCTGACACGATCGACTGCCGATCTGTACTCGAGGACGAAATTCAGGCTCGCAACAAGCAGCACTGCCGTGACGGCCAGCATGAGCGCCCCGGAGCGCTCCCAGGCGGCGGCGGTCGCAACCTTCAGCCGCCGCAGCTCGAACCTCTGCTCACCCACCTGGACTCCGGACTCCGCTACCCCGATTCGCCGCCTCGTATGCGTCACGTAACGCACTCGTGCACGTGCTCCAGGCCAGCCGTTCGGCCGCCTGCGAGCGGGCGGCCTGCCCGAGCCGCTCACATGCGTCGCGGTTCGCAAGCAACTCGAGGACGGCGGCGGCCAGACTTTCTCGCGCTCCCGGCTCGACCAGCCGGCCGGTGACACCGTCCTCCACCGCATCCGGCAGCCCGCCGACATGCGTTGCCACCACCGCACGCCCGTGGGCCATCGCCTCGCGGGCGACGACGCCGTAGCCCTCGCGCCGCGACGGGACGCACACGACCGACGCGGCCTCGTAGTAGGCGCCCAGCTCGTGGCGCGGGACGAAGCCGACTGCCTCCGGGACGCTCTCGCGGAGCGGGCCGTCGCCGACGATCACGCGCGGCAAGCCCTCGGTCGCGTCGAGGAACTCGAGGATCCCCTTCTCCTCCGAGAGGCGGCCGACGAAGAGCACGTGCGGGCGGCTCCGCGGGGTCCGCGACGTGCTCCGGGATGTCGACGCCGTTCGGGATCACCCGCACCTCGCGGGCGCCGAGCGCGCGCGCGTCCTGCGCCAGCGCCGTCGAGGCGGCGATCACGAGCCGTGCCCGGCGCACGACCGGACGGAAGAGCGCCGGCACGCGGCGCGCCAGCTCGACGTCCGTTCCCCACACCTGGAGCACGTACGGCTTCCGGGTCGCGAGCGCGGCCAGGCCGGACGGAAGCCAATGCGCGTGAACGACGTCCGCCGTCGCGCGCGGCCCGGTGGGCGGCGAGCGAGTACGCGCCCAGGAACGCGGGGACGAGCGCCACCCTCCACGGCGCGGCGCGGAGGTTCTGCGCGATCCCGTGCCCGTAGGCGATCCCGAAGTGGGGGAAGTCCTGCGGCGAGACGACGTCCACGTCGACGCCCGCGGCTCGGAGCGCGTCGACCTGGTCGGCGACGAACGCGCCGGCTGCGTCGCCCGCGTACCGCGGGTACGACGTCGTCAGCACGCACACCCTCACGCGGTCTCTCTCATTGGCGGCGGGCGAAGACGATCGGCACGGCGAGGGCGAGCGCGGCGAACGCGTAGAAGTAATAGAACTGCATCGTCAGGTAGAAGGCGTTCGCGGCCATGGTCCCGACCAGCGCGGCGGTCAGGCCCCACGCGAGCGGGCGCACGCGTGCGGCAAGCGGATTGCGGGCCGCGGCCAGCGTCCGGCCCAGTGCGCGCGCGGCGCCCAGGCGGCGGAAGATGAACCAGAGGAACGCCGCGAAGAGGATCGTGCCGACGAGGCCCGTCTCCACGAGCAACGCCACGTAGAACGAATGCGGCCCCCAGTTCGTCTTGCCGGTGACGAACTCGTAGTAGACGGAGAAGTTGTTCAGCCCGAGCCCGAAGAGCGGATGCTGGTGGAGGACGGACGGGATGAACGAGTAGACGTCGAAGTGCGCGGAGCTCGAGCGGCCGCTCGTCTCGATCCGCGACCGGAAGACGACGCGGAAGAAGTCCAGCTGCGTGAGCACGTAGTAGCCGGTCACGGCGGCCGCCCCGGCGAGCGGGAGCAGCAGCTCGCGCGAGAGGAGAAAGCGGCGGTACGGGACGGCGAGGATGAGGGCGCCGACGCCGAGCCCGAGCAGCCCGCTGCGCGAGAGGGTCGACAGCTCCACGACCACGAGCAGCGCGAGCACCAGCGCAAGCGGGAGACGCAGACGGTGCCCGCGCTCGAGCCGCAGGTACAGCGGCGCGAGCACGAGCAGCGGCACGATCAGCATGATCGCGAGGTGGTTCGGGTCGCCGGTGAGCGCGTTCGGGCGGAAGACGCTCTGCCCGTTCACCGCGCCGTACACGTTGATCTGGCTGGCGCCGCCGGTCAGCGGCGAGAGGACGTCCTGGTCGAGGTTCCCGCCGGTGCGCGCGACCGCGAGCTGGGCCAGCCCGTAGACGGCGTTGGCGACCATCCCACCGCAGAACCACGCGAGGGTGCGCCAGTAGTACCGCTGCGAGCGCTGGGCGAGGTAGGCCACCCCCGCGGCGAGAAAGCCGAAGTGGAGCAGAAACTTGACCATGCCCTTGCGCGAACTGTGCGAGCGCGTCCTGCGTGTCCAGGTTGTAGAAGCCGATCAGGTAGACGAGCAGCAGTCCGAGGCCGAAGCCGATCACCACCGCGGTCGTCTGCGGGACGCGGCGCTGCGCCTGCGAGACCCAGCAGACGAGGAACGCGGTCGCGAGCACGTCCGCGAGATTGACCGCGCCGGCGATGTTCCAGTGCAGCTTCTCGAACGTGACCGAGAAGATCGTCGCCAGGAAGAAGAAGCTCGTCAGCCTGCTCACTCGAGGCTCCAGAGAAGCTCTGCCAGGTCGCGGACGCGCGCTTCGCGCGAGACGCGGGCTCGCACCTCGTCCGGGAGCGGGGTGCCGTCGAGCTCGTGCGCACGCCAGCGGTCGACCAGCCCGCGCAGCCCTTCCGCGATCGCGCCCGTGTCCTCCGGGGGCACGACCACGCCAGTCCCCGTCTCCCGGATCAGCTCCGCCGCGGCGCCGTCGGGCGGCACGGAGGCGAGGATCGGCCGCTCGGCGGCGAGGTACTCGAACACCTTCCCGGAGAGGACGCCCTTGCCCCGGCCGCCTGCCTCGGGGATCAGGAGCAGGAGGGCGTCGGAGTCCCGCTGGAGCTCGAGCGCGCGGCGGCGGCTCCCGAACGGGTGCAGCTCGAGGCGATCGCCGAGCCCGAGGCTCTCGGCCCACTCTCGGTCGGCCGAGCGGAAGTCGCCGACGAAGCGGACGACGACGTCTTCGAGCCCGGACTCGGCGAGCGCGGTCAGGAACGGGCGTGGGCTCCGCTTGCCGAAGAAGCTGCCGGTGTGGGTGATCCGGAAGCGCTCGTCGCGGGTGTACGGGAGCCCGGCGAAGTCGTCGAAGTCGGAGCCGTTCGCGATCGTGACGACCCGGCCCCGCGGGTCGAATCCTTCCGCCTCGACGCGGATCGCGTCGGAGACGGCGACGATCGCGTCGGCGGAGCGCCCGACCGTGCGGGCGACGACGTGCTCGCCCTGCTCCTTGATCGCGGACGGCGAGCCGCTCCGCGTGACGGTGCGGATGCGCGAGGAGCGAGTCGCGGAGGTCGGCAACCCACTTCGCTCCGGTCGCGCGCTTCACCGCCGCCCCGATCAGGTGCACCGAGCTCGGCGGCGAGGTCGTGAGCACGACGTCGATGTCCTCGCGCCTGACGATGCGGATCGCCGCTGGGATCGCCGTCAGGTTCCAGGTGACGTTCTCGTCCGGGACGAGGAACCGGCGGCCCGCGAGCCGCGCCTGGCGCTGGATCCGGTCGAGACCGTGGCGCCCGTGCAGCTCCTCCGCGGGCTTCCGCCCGCGCGGGCCGAGGTAGCGGGCGCGGTGCACCCAGGCCTGCGTCGGCGGCTCGAGCTCCTCGTCGCGGTGGATCCACTTCGGGTCGTCCGGCGCGAGCACGTGCGTCTCGATCCCGAGCGACGGCAGGTGCGTGGCGAACTTGAGCGGCCGCTGCACGCCGCCGCCGCCCGCGGGCGGGAAGTAGAGCGAGACGATCAAGACCTTCACGGCAGCAGCTTGGCGGCATCAGCGTGCATCGGGCCCGATGCTACTCGGACGCATTCGTTGCACTTCCGGCTCAGATGCGTGCGCGTTTTCCGGATAGGCTCGCAGCGGGGAGGAGGCCGGGTACGCCTTGTGTGCCCGGAGACGGACTGTCCGTTTGAGACCTGTGCCCTAGTGACGCGGCTCTAAAGCCGATAGAGCGCGTAGCGCCGGTCCGCGTACAGCCGCTCGAGACGGCCGGCCGGGAAGGTGCGTGGAACGACGAGGTACTCGGCGCCGTACCGTCGCGGGATCGCGAGGTCCCGTGTGGCGAAGAACCTCAGCACGTCGGCCCGCCGTTTGTACGGCCGGTTCTTGCGCGTGTCGGCGACGTGCGCGACCGGGGCCGCCACGATGTAGACGGGAGCCTCGGCGGCGATCCGGTAGCCGTCCTGCGGCGCGGCGAACACCACGGCGCCCTTCGGGAGGCGGCTGCGCAGCGCGTGGACGAGCCCGGCGGGAAGCTGCTGCGCATCAGCAGGTTCGCGCGGGCTCCAGTGCGCGACCGCGTGCACCGCCACGGGAAGCACGAAGGCGGCCGCGGCCAGCGCGGCGACCGGGCCCGGATCGATTCGGAGGCCCCGCCGCAGGATCGCAGCGACCACGAGCGCAACCGTGCCGCCGACGAGTGCGATCCACGTGGCGAGCGCGGGCCCACCGTGCTCGAGCCCGTACTGGAAGTCGCCCGGCCAGAGCAGCTGCAGCACGATCCCCGCCACGAGCGCTGCGGGGACGAGCAGCGGGCCGAGAAATCGGGCGAGCACGGCAAGTCCGCCCGCGAATGCGAACGCGGTCGGAACGAAGCCGGCCGCGCGCCGGGACTGGGAGAGCGAGACGAGATCCGAGAACGGCACGAAGAGCGTGGGGACGAGCACCAGGGCGAGCACGGTGAGCGTCCCTCCGAGCACGAGCGCCGCCCAGCGCCGGGGTGCCGCCACGCCGGCGAGCGGGACGAGCACGAGCGCGGCGACCGCGATCGCCCCGCCGCGCCCCAGCGCCTCGGGAGCGAGGCGGTAACGGTCGAGCGACCAGATGTCCAGCTGCTCGCCGTAGTGGCGCAGCGCGCGCACCTTCTCCGCCGGGCCGGGATCGTGCGAGATCGTCTCGTTGACGATCGGCCGCAGCCAGAGCAGCACCGCCCCCGTGGGGACGAGCAGCGCGGCGAGTCCGACCGCCGAGGCACGAAGATCCCGTCTCGCCAGCAGCCAGCGGGCGGCCGCGAAGCCGACGAGCGGCAGGACGAGGAAGAGCGCATAGGTGGGATGGACGAGGGCGATCGCGAGCGACGCCGCCGCCAGCGCCCCGAGCGGCGCAGGCGAGATCCGGTCCAGCGCCGTGAAGAAGAGCGCGATCGCGGCCGGGACGAGCAGCTGCCTGGTCGCGGTGGGCGGCAACGCCAGCGACGTGTAGGCGCCGCCGTGCCCAGGAGCGAGCGCGATCAGCCCGACCTGCGCGACCAGCACCGCCGCTCCTCCCGCCGCAGTCCGGAAGACGGCCACCCCCGCCTCGTAGACGACCGCGAACGCAATCGGCGCGAGGACGCTCGCCTCGTGGCGGACTACCACGCCCGGGTCGAGTCCGGACACCTTCGCGACGAGCGCGAGGAAGCCGTGCCAGAGCGGGAATGCGTACCCGGGATGGAGGCCTCCGTCCTTGAACTCGTTGACCGTCGAGAGGTGGAGCCCGCCGAGCTCGTCGAGCTTGCGCACGCGCGCGAGATGGAAGAGCGCGTCGCCCGCGAGGGGCGGGGCGACGTGCCAGAGGAGGATCCCGAAGACGAGGCCGGCCAGCAGCACGGTCCCCTGGCCTCGCGGACGTCCGAGGTCGCGACGAGGACGTGCGACGACAGCCGCCACTGCCGCCAGGACCAGGACGGCGAACGCGAGCGTCAGGCTGCCGTGCACGGCGAAGACGGCGAGCAGCGCGACGAAGACGGTCCCCGTTCCCCACGCGACGGCGGCGGAGATCGTCTGCTGGCCGAGGGCGCGCGCGATCAACACGCCGGGCAACAGGACGACCGCCGTGGCGAGGAGGAGCCGCAGATAGTCGATCAAAGCAGCGACCGAGCCGAGCCCGACGAGATCCAACGCGCAGCCTCGCGGTACTGCCGGCCGCGCTCGCCGCGGAAAACCAGCCCGCGCAGGCGAAGCGAGACGGCGAGCAGCCGGCGCGCCCGCTCGGCCTGACGCGGGCCGTAGTGCTTGGCGAAGAAGCGTAGGTGGCCGCGCAGGTTCTCCGTGTACAGCCGGCCGCCGTGCGAGGCGCCCCCGACGTGGACGGCCTCGGCGCCGGGGTAGAACAGCACCTGCCAACCGGCCTGGCGAAACCGATAGCACCAGTCGACCTCCTCGCTGAAAAGGAAGAAGTCCTCGTCGAAGAGGCCGACGTCGTCGGTCGCGTCGCGGCGGACGAGCAGGACCGCGCCGTAGAGCCAGTCGGCCTCACGCAGCTCGTCGTGGTCGAAGTCGCCCGCGTAGAAGCTGTTCAGGAGGCGCGACCGCGGTGCGAGCTTGCGCAGGAAGAGGTACTCGGTCGCGAGCCGCCACAGGGTCGGAAAGCCGCGCACCGAGCGCTGCAGGGAGCCGTCCGGGTTCAGGAGCCGCGGCCCGACCACCGCGGCCTCCGGGTGAGCGTCGGCGAACTCGACGAGGCGCTCGACTCCGTCACGCAGGATCCAGGCGTCGGAGTTCAGGAGCAGGAAGTAGCGACCCGACGCGAGGCGCATGCCCACGTTGTTGCCGCCGCCCATGCCGCGGTTCTCCTGCTCGACCAGGCGGACGTCCGGGAAGCGCTCGCGGACGAAGTCGGCCGTGCCGTCCGTGGAGCCGTTGTCGACGACGATCGTCTCGTGTCCGCGGACGCTCTCGAGCGCGCGCTCGAGCCAGGGGAGCGAGTTGTGCGCCACGACGACGACGCCGACGTCGCCGTGCAGACTCTTTGCACTTTCGTCTCCCACGCGTGCGACTTCCCCCGCTAGCGTCGTTTGCCTGCGGAGGCGACCGCGCCCGCCGGGCCGGCAGCACGGCGGGCCGCCTCCCAGCCGAGGATCACCAGCCCGGGAAGGGAGAGCCCGACCGTGACCAGGAAGAAGACGAACCCCGTCGCGAACGCCGCCTCCGGGCTCACCGACAGGTGGGTCAGGAACGAGACGAAGAACGACTCCCTGACCGCGAGCCCGTTGATCGTGAACGGCACGAGCATGACGAGGAACAGGAGGGGGCCCATGACGTAGTACGGCCTCGGCGACAGGTCGACCCCGACGGACTTGCCCGCGAGCCAGATCGCGAGCACGCGCACGGCCTGGATCGCCACCGTCAATACGAAGACGCCGACGAGCAGCCCAACGTGATCGCGATAGCCGTGGATGCCCTCGTAGACCGCCCGTGAGGGACGCTCGATCCGGAGCGCCCGCAGGAGCGGGACCGACCGTGCCAGGAGCGGTCGTGCCCAGCGGGCGAAGAGCACGACGGCGAGCACGATCGTCGCCAACACGAAGCCGAGCTCGAGCCAGAGGTAGGCGCCGACGTCGTAGTGCCCGATGGCGAGGAGGAAGCCGACGGCCGCGAGCGTCAACGTCGCGGCGCCGCCCAGCGCCCGCTCGAGCAGCACCGTACCGGCGATCAGGCCTCCCTTGTTCGGATGGCGGCGCGACGTCTCGAAGATCCGGAGCCCGTCGCCGCCGACGGAGGTCGGGAGGACCTGCCCCGCGGTGTAGGCGGTGAAGTACGCCCGCGTCAGCCAGCGGAGGCGCTCGTGCGTGCCCTTCGCGGCGAGGAGGAGCTGCCACCGCCACGCCATCGGCAGGACGGTCACCACCATGATCGCCAGCGACAGCGCGAGGTAGCTCAGCTTGGCGCTCAGGATCACGTCCAGCGCCTCGCCCACGTTGATCTGCCAGAGGATGTAGGCCGTGCAGAGCCCGGTGACGACGAGCGTCAGCGGAATCCGGAACAGCTTCCGCCTCATGCGGAGAAGCGCTCGTGCACGCGGCGAAGCGCCTCGATCGCGTCCGCGACGTCGCCGTCCGCGTGCGCAGGCGAGAGCGGCAGCGACAGCACCTCCGAGCCGGCGCGCTCCGCGACGGGGAGCGGGACCTGCTGCGGAAGCAGCTCGCGGTACGCCGACAGCGTGTGCACAGGCAGGAAGTGGATCGACGTGCCGACGTTCTCCTCGGCGAGCGCCCGCTGGTACTCGTCCCGGGTCGCTCCTGCGCGTTCCGGATCGATGCGGACCACGTAGAGGTGCAGCGCGTGCACGTCACGCCCGTCCCGCGTCAGCGGCTCGATCCCGCCGAGCTCCGCCACGGCGGCGTCGTAGCGGCCGACGTGACGGCGGCGGATCTCCGCATGGGTCTCGATCTTGTCCAGCTGGACGAGGGCGATCGCGGCGAGAACGTCCGAGAGATTCGCCTTGTAGCCGGGCACTGCGATGTCGTAGAGCGAGCCGTCCCCGCGGCGCATCAGGCGCAGCTCCTGGACGGCCGCGGCCACGTCGTCGCGATTCGTGGCGATCAGCCCGCCCTCGCCCGCGGCGACGTTCTTCGTCGCGTAGAGCGAGAAGCAGGTCGCGTCCGAGATGGAGCCGATCTTCCGGCCGCGGTAGACGCTCTCGAAGGCGTGCGCTGCGTCCTCCACGATCGGGAGCCCGAGCTCCAGCAGCGGCTCAAGGTCGCACGGCTGGCCGGCGAGGTGCACGGGGCAGATCGCCTTCGTCTTCGGGCCAACGAGCTCGCGGACACGGTCGGGATCGATGTTCAGGTCCGCGTCGCGGACGTCGGCGAACACGGGCGTCGCGCCTGCGTGGACGATCACGTTCGCCGTCGCAGGCCAGGTGATCGGCGACGTGATCACCTCGTCGCCCGGGCCGATCCCGAGCGCCAGCACGGAGAGGTGCAGCGCGGCGGTCCCGGACGCGACCGCCAGGACGTGCTTCGCCTCGAGGTACTCGGCAGCCCGCTGCTCGAGCTCGGCGGAGCGCGGTCCGGTCGTCAGCCAGCCGGAGCGGAGCGTCTCCGCAACGGCGGCGATCTCCTCCTCGCCGACTGCGGGCGGCTGGAAGGAGAGGAAGGTGTCACGACGAGATGAGAGCCTCTGCATCTGCGGTCACGAAGCGTATGCGGTCCGCCGCCCGGGCGGCCCGAGCGAGCGCGTCGTCACGGTCCTCGCCGCTCGCCAGCACGGCGCCGGCGCGGTCCGCGCCACGCCGCAGCGGAACGAAGACGTGCCCCGGCTCGCGGTAGATGCGCACGTCGAGCACGCCCTCGCCCGCCAACGCGTCCTCGACGCCCTCGATCGCCTCCAGCACCCCGGGCGGCGGGACGAGAAACGAGACGCACGCACCGCCGACCTGCGGCTCCGGCCGGGGCGGCTCCAGCGGCTCGCCAAGCGCGACGGCCAGCGCGAGCCGGTTTGGATCGACGCCCAGCGCCACGCGTCCGAGCTCGGCGTCGTGGCCCCCGCCGAGGCGGGCGGCGACCTCCACCACCTGCGGCCCGTCCGGTCCGATCCGCAGCTGCGTGTAGCTCGGCCCGTTCTCGATCCCGAGCGCCTCGACGGCTCGCTGCGCGACCTCTTCGGCGGCGTCCGCGTCGCGCGACGGCCACGCGTGCGCGAGCGCGACGCCGAACGCCGGAGGCTCGGCGACGAGCCGATCCGTCACGGTCAGCGGCACGAACTGCCCGGCGACCGAGAATCCGTTGACGGTCACCTCCGGCCCCGGGACGAGCTCCTCGACCAGGCAGAGGCCGCTCCGCGCAGCCGAGCGGGCGCGCTCGATCGCCTCCGGGAGCTCTTCGGGCGTCCGCACGAGCGTCAGCCCTTTCTGACCCTGCCGGTCGGGCGCCTTGACGACGCACGGGAAGCCCAGCTCGTGGTCGGGCTCGGTGACGAGCCTCCAGCGCGGCTGCGGCACCCCCGCGTCGGCCAGACGCTCACGCTGTCGCAGCTTCGAGGTCGCAAGCACCGCGGTCTCCGGCGAGATCGGGTGCGGCAGCGCCAGCCGGTCGGCCACACGCGCGGCGATGGCGACGGGCCAGTCGATCCCGGGGGCGATCAACCCCTGCACGCGCTCGGCGTCGGCAAGGCGCTCGATCCCCACCTCGTCCTCGGTCGAGACGATCGCTCGCCGGTCGGCGAACCGGAACCCGGGCGCCGCCGGATCCCGGTCGCAGGCGATCACGAAGAGCCCATGCTCGCGCGCCGCCTGCAGCAGGCCGAGCTGAGCCGGCCCCGCCCCTAGGACGAGTAGACGCTTTGGTTCCGAGACAGGATCCCCCGCCACCACGCCTCATTGTCGCGGTACCACGCGACGGTGCGCTCGAGTCCGTCGGCGAACGAGGTGCGGGCGCGCCAGCCGAGCAGGAGCTCCGCCTTGTCGACGGTGCCGATGTGGCGGTCGACCTGACCGGGCCGCTCCGGCACGTGCGTCCTCAGCTCGCGAGGCTTGCCCATCACGTCGAGCACGAGATCCGCGATCTCCGAGACCGAGATGTCGACTCCTGTCGCGACGTTGAACACCTCGCCCGCGATCGTGTCGATGTCGGCGGCGATCACCGCCTCGATCGCCTCGGCGTCGTCGTCCACGTACAGCCAGTCGCGCGAGGCGTGGCCGTCGCCGTGGACGGTCAGCGGCTCGTCCGACAGCGCCTGCGTGACGAAGCGCGGGATCACCTTCTCCGGGTGCTGGCGCGGCCCGTAGTTGTTGAACGGCCGCACGATCACGATCGGGAGCCCGTACGTGACCCAGTAGGAGTAGGCGAGCCGATCGGCCCCGGCCTTCGTCGCCGCGTACGGCGAGCGCGGGTTCAGGGGATGCTCCTCGCTCATCGGCGCCGTCTCCGCCGTCCCGTAGACCTCGCTCGACGAGATCAGGATGAAGCGCTCGACCGGCGTGTCGCGGATCGCGTCGAGGAGGATCTGGGTCCCCTCGACGTTCGTCGTCACGAACTCCGATGCCCCCTCGGCGATCGACTTCTCGACGTGCGACTCGGCCGCAGCGTTGACGATCACGTCCACCTCGGCGACGACCTGGCGCACGAGCTCGCTGTCGCGGATGTCGCCGTGGACGAACGCGAGCCGCTCGTGCGACATCACGTCCGCGAGGTTCTCGACGTTCCCTGCGTAGGTCAGCGCGTCGAGCGTCACCACCTCGTACGGAGTCGCCGCCAGCAGGTGCCGGATGAAGTTCGACGAGATGAAGCCGGCGCCGCCGGTGACGAGAACGCGTTTCAAAGCTCCCTTTCGATCGTGTAGAGAGGCCGCCCTTCGACCTGGCGCTGAATTCTGCCCAAGTACTCGCCGACGAGCGCGAGGATGAATCCCTGCAGGCCGAGCACGAAGAGGACGAGCACGCCGCCGAAGAGCGGGCCCGGGAAGTTGCCCTCCGTGATCCAGAAGACGACGCCGTAGATCCCGAGAGCCGTCGCGACGAGGGAGCAGACGACCCCGAGCGCGACGCCGATCCACTGGATCGGCTCCGGCCAGAAGCCGGCGAGGACGTGGAGCGCGAGCCGCGTCAGCCGCAGCGGCGAGTAGCGCGACGCGCCGGCGCGGGCGGCGTGGCCCACGTCCACCTCCGTCACGCTCGCCCCGCCGGAGAGCACCAGCGCCTTGGTGAACTTCTGGCGGCCGATCGACCCGAGCATGGGCACGACGACGCTGCGGCGGTAGGCGTTGAACGCACAGCCGAAGTCGGAGATCGGCACACCCGTGAAGCGGCGCAGCATGCCGTTGATCAGCCGCGACGGCAGCGTCCGGCCCCACGAGTCCCGCCGGGCCGCTCGCCTGCCGCTCGCGACGTCGACGCCCGTGTCCAGCGCGGCGAGCAGCTTCGGGATGTCCTCCGGCTCGTTCTGCAGGTCGCCGTCCATCGTCACGATCACGTCGCCCCGCGCGCGCGAGAGCCCTGCGTGCATGGCGGGGTGCTGGCCGAAGTTCCGCCGGAAGCGCACGGCCCGCACTCGCGGATCGGCCGCGTGCAGCCGTTCCAGCGTCGCGAACGTCCGGTCGGTGGAGCCGTCGTCCACGAAGACGAGCTCGAACCGCCGCCCGTCGAGCGACTCGACCGTCCGCCGGTAGAGCTCGTCGACCGAGCCCTCCTCGTTCAGAAGCGTGACGACGACGGACAGCTCGGGCTTTTGCTCCATTTGCAGGCCGAAAACTACACTTGCCACGATGCGGCCAGGCGATGTCGTCCTCCTGCGCAGCGTCTACCGTGGCCGCGTCCGGTGGACGTTCCCCCATCACCTCGTCGAGGACGACGGCACCACGGTCGCGCTCTACTGCGGACCGGGCGCGCAGGGGAAGTGGATGCGGCGTGACCGCAACGGCGCGTACCTGGAGCGCTGGGCTGCAGGGCGACGACCCGTCCGACAAGGTCTGGGAGTGGACGCACGTGCTCCGTCTCGGCCGGCGCGACCGTCCGCATTCGCTCGATCTCTTCTGGGACGAGTCGTGGAGCTTTCTCTGCTGGTACGTGAACCTGCAGGCGCCGCTGATGGAGTCGGCCCTCGGCTTCGACACCACCGACTGGGCCCTCGACGTCGTGATCGAGCCCGACGGCAGCTGGTCGTGGAAGGACGAGGACGACTTCGAGCAGGCGCAGCGCCTGGGCGTGTTCGCCGACGGCGAGGCGGCGGCCGTCCGCGCGGAGGGAGCGCGCGTGGTCGCGGAGCGTCCGTGGCCGACAGGCCGGGAGAGCTGGCGCCCGCCCGCGGAGTGGGCTCCGCCGGAGCTGCCGGCAGGCTGGGACGTTGTCTGAGCCCGCGCACGACCTCGCCTGGCGCGAGACCTGGCGCGGCGGCGTCTGGCGCGCGATCGCGCTGCGGCTCGTGGAGCGCAACGGCGACCGCCTGCTCCTCTGGCACCCGCAGGGAACACCTGCGCTCGTGCCGTACGCCGGCGAGCGCCTGCTCCGCGTCCCCGGCGGCGAGGAGTGGGAGCTCGTCGAGGCGCCGTCTCCGGTCGCCTCGGTCGGCGTCGTCGAGCTCGGGAAGCGCCACTCCGTCTGGCTCCACTGGCGGGACGGCGTCTTCGACGGCTGGTACGTCAACTTCGAGCGCGGCCACGTGCTCGCGTCGTGCACGCTCGACCTCGTGGACGAGAAGCTCGACCTCGTCATCCGCCCCGACGGGAGGTTGCGCGTGAAGGACTTCGACGAGCTGCTCGAGGCGGCGCGTCGCGGCTACCTGCGCGCCGGCGAGGTGCTCGAGGAGGCGGTGCGCGTGCTGCGTGACCCGCCCTGGCCGACCGGGCTCGAGGACTTCCGGCCCGATCCGTCCTGGCCGGCGCCGAAGCTCCCGGAAGGCTGGGATGTGGTCTAAGGGCTCACACGTCGTCCTCCGGTACGTCGAGCCGCGGCACGGTGCCGTCGGCGCGTACCCCATGACGGTGCTCGCCGACGGGGGAATCGCCGTCGTCCTCTACCTCGCGGGCGGCGCGACGATCGCCTGGCCGGTGGTGAACGGCAGGCCGCTGCGGGAGGCAGGGCTCGACGAGCGCTACACCGGTGCGTGGAGCTGGCAGGCGCGGCCGTGGGAGGGCCGGGGGCTCCTGATCGTCCACCGCGAAGGAAACGCCTACGCCATCTGGCATTTCGTCGAGGAGGACGGCACGTTCGCAAGCTGGTACGTGAATCTCGAGCGCGCGTGGGAGCGGACGGAGCTCGGCTTCGACACCCGTGACCACACGCTCGACCTCTGGGTCGAGCCCGACGGCTCCTGGCGATGGAAGGACGAGGAGGAGCTGGAGGCCGCCGTGCAGCACGGCCACCACTCGCGCGAGGAGGCCGATACCTTCAGGGCCGAAGGCGAGCGGGTGATCGCCCAGTGGCCGTTCCCGACCGGCTGGGAGGACTGGCTGGAGCCCGACGGCTGGGTGCCGGCGGCGCTGCCGGACGGCTGGGATGCCGTCTAGCAGCGCGCCGCGATCGCGGCAGCCGGGAGAGCGGGAGGGCGAGCAGCGAAGCCAGCGGCAGGGCCGAACGGCCGAGGCTGCTGTCTCCTCGAGCCTCTCTCGGCGGCCGATCCTCGTCGCCTTCCTCTCCTTCGGCTGCCTCTGGGGCGCCTGGGCCTCGCTCGTCCCGAGCGTCCAGGAGGCGATCGCGATCTCGCGCGGTCAGCTCGGCCTGGCGCTCCTCTGCATCGGACTCGGCTCGGTGCCGGCAATGGCGTCCGTCGGCTACTTCGTCGACCGCTTCGGCGTCGTCGTCCTCCCCGCCTCGCTCGCGACCCTCGCGGCGACGGCGCTGCTGCCGGGGATCGCGGGCTCGCTCGCGGGTCTCGCCGCCGCGCTCTTCCTCGTCGGCGCCGCGTCGGGCGCGGTCGACGTCTCGATCAACTCGGAGGTGGCGGCGCTCGAGGCGGCGTCCGGCAAGACGTTCATGCCGCTCGCGCACGCGCTCTTCTCGGCCGGCGTGATCGTCGGCGCGGTCGGCGCCGGGATCGCGCGCCAGCTGGGGGCCGGGCGGCTGTCCATCCTCGCCGGCGCCGCGGTCCTGATCGCCGTCTCGGCCTGGGCGAACCGCCGGCCCTACGCGCGCCTCAGCGAGGCGACGCCCGGGCGGCGGAAGATCCGCGCGCGGTTCGCCGCACTGGGCATCGTCTGCGCGCTCGCGTTCCTGATCGAGGGCGGAATCGAGAACTGGAGCGCGCTCTTCCTCGAGCGCGACCTCGGCGCGGCGCCGGCGGTCTCGGCACTCGGCCCGGGCGCCTACGCGATCGCGATGGTCGCCGGCCGGCTCTCGGGCCAGTGGCTGCACCCGAGGGTTCGGGACTCCGTGCTCCTCTGCCTCGGCGGAATCGTCTCGTTCGTCGGCCTCCTCGCTGCGAGCCGTGCGGGCACCGTCCCGTTCGCCATCGCGGCGTTCTTCGTCGGTGGGATCGGAGTCTCCGTCGCGGCGCCGATCCTCTTCGGCGCGGCCGGGCGGGGCGCCTCGGACGCCGAACGCGGCAGCGCCGTCGCCACGGTGACGACGATCGGCTACCTCGGCTTCCTCGCCGGGCCGCCGATCGTCGGCGCGGTCGCGCAGGGGATCGGCCTGCGCGCGTCGTTCCTGCTGCTCGCGGGCGTGGCGGCCGCTCGTCGCGGCCGCCACGCCTCGTCTGCAGCTGGACTAGCGGCTTCTACGCCGCCGACTCGAGCGCCGCCACCGGGACGGCCTCGCCCTTGCCCCGCTTGCCCGGGATGGCGAACGCGGCGACGGCGCCGAGCGCGACGACCGCGGCGCCGATGTAGACGGCGGCGGTCATCCCGTCGGTGAACGCCTGGGCGCTGCCGTAGCCGCCGACACTCGAGAAGACGGAGGCGAGCACCGCCACGCCGAAGACGCCGCCGACCTCGCGGATGGCGTTGTTGGCGCCGGACGCCTTCCCCTCCTCCTGCGGCCGCACGGCCGAGAGGACGACGTTCGCGACGGGGGCGAAGAAGAGCGCCATCCCGATCCCGGAGATGAAGAACGGGATCACGAAGTGCGAGTAGGACGCCGTCGGCGTGGAGATCGTTGCGAGCCACGCGAGGCCGATCGCCTGCAGCGCGAGCCCGACTCCCATGATCCGGTGACCGCCGACCCTGTCGGAGTAGGCACCCGCGATCGGGGCGATGAAGATCGGCATCGCGGTCCAGGGGAGGATCCGCAGCCCCGAGCCGAACGGGCCGTAGCCCTGCACGGTCTGGAAGAACTGCGAGAGCAGGAAGATCGAGCCGAACATGCCGAAGTACATGAACAGGCTCGAGACGTTGGCAAGCGCGAACGTCCGGTTCTGGAAGAACCGCATCGGCAGCATCGGCGCCGACGCGCGCCGCTCCCAGGCGACGAATGCGGCGAGCAGCACGAGGCCGATCGCGATCGAGCCGACGATCTCCGGGCTCGTCCAGCCCTGGCCGTTTCCGCGCACGAGCCCCCAGACGACGCCGAGCAGGCCGAACGAGGCGAGAGCGAGGCCGCGCAGGTCGAGGCTCTCCGACGGGCCGTACGACTCCTGCAGCCGCGTGGCGGCGAGCGGGATCAGCACGAGGCCGATCGGCACGTTGAGCCAGAAGATCCACTGCCACGAGATGCCCTGAACGACCGCGCCGCCTACCAGCGGCCCGAACGCGACGGCCAGGCCGGCGATCCCGCTCCACGCGCCGAGCGCGAGCCCGCGCCTGTTCTCGGGCACGCCGGCCGACAGGATGGTCAGGGTCAACGGCAGGACGATCGCGCCGCCGACGCCCTGCAGGGCGCGCGCCGCGATCGAGCGCCTCGGCGCTCGGCGCGAGCGCGGCGAGCGCGGAGGCGAGCGTGAAGATGCCCAGGCCGACCACGAACATGCGGCGCCGGCCAAGGCGGTCGCCGAGGGCGGCTCCGGTGAGGAGCAGCACTGCGAAGGTGAGCGTGTACGCGTTGACCGTCCACTCGAGCTGCTCGAGGGAGGCGTCGAGATCCTTGCGGATCACGGGCAGCGCGGTCGTGACGACGAGGTTGTCGAGCGTGACCATGAAGAGCGCGAGCGAGGTGATCACGAACGTCCAGATCGTCTTCGTCTTGGCTGACATTCTCTGCTCCTTCCTAAGTACTGAGTGGTTACTATCTACGATTCGAAAAAAAGAGCTTGCTGGCTTACAACTCGGATTTGCCGCAGCCCGCGATCAGGCGCTCCGCCCACGGCTCGGGTGACTCCATCAGCCCCATGGAGGCGATCACGTTCATCAGCATGCCGGCCGCGAAGAAGCGCGAGACCTCCTCTTCGCCGGCGCCGGAGACCCGCTCGACGTGATCGACGAGCCGGCCGTAGCCCTCACGGACGACCGCTGCGACGTCCGGGTCCGACGAGGCGGCATAGGCCTGCATCTGCGCCATCAGCACGGTTGGGTTGTCGCGCAGAACCGCTCGGTATCGCTCCGCGATCGCGTGCAGCGCGTCCTCCCCTCGCTTGCCCCCCGACGCCGCCTGGAACGACTCGAGCGTCTCGGCCAGACACTGCCTCACCGTTGCGAGGTAGAGCTCCTTCTTCGTCCCGAAGAGACGGAAGAGGTACGGCTGGGAGATGCCTGCGCGGCGGGCGATGGCGTCGGTGGACGCGCCGTGAAGGCCCCGGAGCGCGAACTCCTCGCGGGCCGCCTCGAGGATCTCCTCGCGCCGCTCCTCGGCGGACCTCCGCGTCTGCGGTGCAGTGGCCATGAATTTGTAAGTTACTACTTACTTCCTACGCTGTCAAGAGTCGCGTCAGCGCGTCGGCGACGCGGTCGAGATCCGCCCCTGTCAGCCGCGTGTGGAAGGGCAGCGCCAGCGCCCGCTCGAAGACCCGCTGCGCGCCCGGAAAGGCTCCCTGGTAGCGGTAGGCCCCAAGCAGCTGGAGTGCAAACGTGCCGATCTGCGCCTCGATCCCCTGGGCGCGGAGCGCGGCGAGCAGCTCGTCGCGCCCCTCGACCTGGAGGACGTACGCCTGCCAGCCGTGGACGTCACCCGCGTCCGCCGCCGGTAGGGTCACCGGCAGGTCGCGCAGCCGCTCGGCGTAGCCCTCGGCGATCCGTGTACGGGCAGCGAGCAACTCGTCGAGCCGGCGCAGCTGCGGGATGCCGACGGCGCAGAGGATGTCCGACAGGCGGTAGTTCAGCCCGGGCACGGGCATGTCCGCGTGCTGAAGCGAGCGCCAGCCGTGGTTCCGGAGCTGCCTCGCCGAGGCCGCGATCGCCGGGTCGTTCGTGGTCACCGCACCGCCCTCGCCGGTGGTGACGATCTTCCGCGGGTGGAACGAGAGGCAGCCGAGCAGGCCGAGGCCCCCCACAGACAGGCCCTGCCGCTTCGCGCCGAGCGCGCCCGCTGCGTCCTCCAGGACCGGCACGTCCGGCAGCTCCTCGAGCCGTGCCGGTCGGCCGAAGAGGTGCACCGCCAGGATGGCCTTCGTCCGCGGCCCGACCTCGATCTTCGCCGGGTCGACGTTCATCGTCTCCGGGTCGACGTCGACGAGCACCGGCCGCAGGCCGGACAGGGCGACGACGTTCGCCGTTGCCGGGAAGGTGTAGGCCGGCACGAGCACCTCGTCGCCCGGCCGGAGCTCGAGCGCGAGCACTGCGAGGTGGAGCGCCGCCGTGCCCGAGGACACGGCGACCGCGTGCTCGACGCCGCACGCCGCGGCCAGCAGCTCCTCGAACTCCGACACCTTCGGGCCCATGGTGAGCATGCCGCTCTCGAGCACGCCCGCCACCTCGGCGAGCTCCGCCTCGCCGACGTCCGGCCAGCCGAGTCTTAGGCGCTCGCCAGTGCCCGCGTCCTGTACCACGCGATCGTCCTCTCGAGGCCCTCGTCGAGGTCGACCTTCGCCTCGAAGCCAAGCAGCTCGCGGGCCTTCTCGACGTTCGGCATCCGGATCTCGACGTCCGCGTAGTGCAGCGGCTGGAAGACGATCTCCCCGGCCGCGCCGCTCAGCCGCTTGATCCGCTGCGCCAGGTCGTAGATCGTCACCGTCGAGCGCGCGTTGCCGATGTTGAAGCTCTGCCCGGCCGCCTCGTCGCGCTCGAGGCAGAGCAAGAGCGCCTCCACCATGTCGTCGACGTAGCACCAGGCGCGGATCTGCGAGCCGTCGCCGTGGATCGTCAGATCGCGCCCCGCGAGCCCCGCCTCGATGAAGGCGCGGATGGCGCCGCCGCCGATCTGCCCCGGCCCGTAGACGTTGAACGGCCGGATGGTCACGGTCGGGAGCCCGAACTCGTCGTGGTAGGCGTGCGCCATGTGCTCTCCGGCGAGCTTCGAGACCGCGTACGTCCAGCGAGCCTCGCCGACCGAGCCGATGGTCGTGACGCTGCCCTCTGCGGCGTTGATCGCGTGGGTGCCGAACACCTCGCTCGTCGAGAACTCGATCAGACGCTCGACGCTGTCCCGGGTCGCGAGCGCAGCCTCGAGCACGTTGTAGGTCCCGATCATGTTGACCCGCATCACGCGCACGGGGCTGCGGAGGACGTCGTCGACTCCGGCGATCGCGGCGCAGTGGACGATGTGCGTCGCCCCCTCCGTGAGGTCGCGGACGGCCTCGGCGTCGAGCAGGTCGGCGACGTGGAACTCGAAGTTGGAGTGCTCGGCGAGGTCCGTGCCCGACAGCGCGTCGCGGTGGAGGTTGTCGAACGCGACGATCTCGTTGTCGTCGACGAGCCGGCGCGCGAGCGTCGTGCCGATGAAGCCGGCGCCGCCGGTGATCAGGATCTTCTTGCCGCTCAGCATCTCGAGGTCCTCTGGGCCACGGGGCGAAGCCTAGCGACGTACCTTGTGCAGGATGCAGCTGGTCGCGGCCTTCACGGCGGTGCTCTCGATCACCCTCTCCCCGCAGGGCCCGAACGGGCCCGTGCAGCACTGGACGGTCCGCTGCCCCGGGTCGAAGGCGTGCACACGCCTCCAGGCGGGCGGCCGGGCGCTCTTCAGGCCCGTGCCGCGCGGCATGGCGTGCACGCAGATCTACGGCGGGCCGGACGTGGCCCGCATGCGGGGCACGCTGAACGGGCGGAGCGTCCGGGCGACGTTCACGCGGCGGGACGGGTGCCAGATCGCGCGCTGGAATCGCGTTCAGTTCCTGTTCCGCAAGTAGCATCGCGCACGCCATGAAGACTGTGCTGTTTGTGGGCGCGGGTCGCCATCAGCGGCGTGCGATCCTGCGTGCGAAGGAGCTCGGGCTGCGCGTGGCGGCCGTCGACCGGAACGCCGAAGCGCTCGGCCTGCAGGATGCGGACGTCGCGGAGGTGGTCGACTTCGCCGACGTCCCGGCCGTGATCGAGGCGGCGAAGCGCCTCGAACCGGACGGCGTGCTGACCGTGTCGGCCGACCGCGCCGTGCCGGTGGTCGCCGCCGTGGCTGAGGCGCTCGGCCTGCCGGGGATCGGCACCGAGACCGCGCACCTGATGACGCACAAGATCGCGATGCGCCGCCGCTTCGCCGAGGCCGGCGTCCCGCAGCCGCGCTTCGCAGCCGTGCGCACGATCCGCGACGCGCGCGACGCCTTCGAGCACGTCGGCGTCCCCGCGGTGCTGAAGCCGGCGGACTCCGGCGGCCAGCGGGGCGTCTTCCAGATCGAGTCCTGGGACGACCTCGAGGCCCATCTGCATGCGGCGCTCCTGGAGTCGGCACACGAGGAGGCGATCCTCGAGGAATTCGTCGACGGCGTCGAGATGAACGGGATCGCGATCGCCTCGGGGGGCGTCGTCCATCTGCTGACGCTCTCCGACCGGCTCCGGCCGCCGGGAATCGGCTTCGGCGTCGGCTGGATCCACGTCTATCCGGCGACGATCTTCGCCGACCAGCTCGAGGAGGCCGAGCGCGTCGCGGTGCACACGGTGCATGCGTTGGGGCTGCGCAGCGGGATCGCGTTCCCGCAGCTGATCGCCGCACCCGACGGCCGCGTGCTCGTGGTCGAGTGTGCGGCGCGGATCCCCGGCGGCCAGATGGCCGACCTCGTCCGGCACGCGGTCGGGATCGAGCTGATCGACGTCCAGCTGAAGCTCGCCCTGGGCGAACCGCTCGCCGAGGCCGACTACGTGCCGCGGTTCCGCCAGCCCCTCGCAATCCGCTTCCTGACCGCGCAGCCCGGCCCGCTGCCGACCGGCAAGGTGTCCTCGATCGGCCCCCTCCAGAAGGTGCTCGCGTTCCCCGGAGTCGTCCAGGTGGAGCTCTACCTCCAGCTCGGCGAGACGATCCGGCCCGTTCGTCTCGACGGCGACCGGCGCGGCTACGTGATCGCGGTCGCGGACACGAACCTGGAGGCGCTCGAGCGGGCCGAGGCGGCAGCGCTGCTGGTGGACGTGGGGACGGAGCAGTGACCAGGGACACGGCGAGCTGCGCGTTCGACCTCGCGCACTACCGCGAGCTGCTGGAGGCGGCGAGGGCCGGCGGCTACCGCTTTGCGTTCTTCGACCGCGAGCCGAGGGCCGGGGACCTGCTGCTCCGGCACGACGTCGACCTGTCCCTTTCGGCCGCTATCCGAATGGCGGAGCTGGAGGCGGAGGCCGGCGCGCGGGCGACGTACTTCCTGATGACGCGCTCCGTCTTCTACAACCTGGCGTCCTCCGAGGGCGAGCATGCGATGGCGCGGTTGCGGGAGCTCGGCCACCGGGTCGGGCTGCACGCGGTCTACCCGCACGTCGACCTGGACGAGCGCTTCGAGCCGGTTCTCGCGTGGCACAACCCTGACCCGGAGTACATGCGGGCACCCGTGGCCGGGCTCGTGAACGTGATGCAGGACGGCTACGTCGACCCGGAGCGCTACAGATCCGACTCGAACCAGCACTGGCGGAGCGGCTGCCCTCACGAGTCGCTCGCCCGGGGCGAGTTCGACTGGCTGCAGCTGCTCACCCACCCGGAGATCTGGGCGTTTCCCGGCGAGACGATGGGCGAGACGATGCGGGCGATGCTCGACGCGAGGCGCGAGGAGGGGCTCGAGCAGCTCGCCGCGGACAGGATCGACCTGTGAGGGCGATCACGTGAGGCCGGTCGCGTGAGGCCGATTACGGTGCTCGTGTCGGCGTCGGGCGCACCGGGAACGGCGGCGCTCTTGAACGCTCTCCGCTCGAACGGCGAGCGAGCGGTGCGCCTCGTCGGGACGGACATGTCCGAGCGCTCGATCGGCCGGCATCTCTGCGACGCATTCCACCTCGTCCCTGCCGGCTCGGACCCGGCGTTCCCGGGTGCGATCCGCGACGTCGTCGAGCGCGAGGGCGTGGACGCCGTGCTGCCGCAGTCGTCGTTCGACCTGGACGGCCTGGCGGCGCACCGGGACTCGTTCGAGATCCCGGTGCTCGTTTCGCGGCCGGACACGATCCGGCGCTCGAACGACAAGGCCGAGACGTACGCGCTCCTGCACCGGCTCGGTATCCCGGCGCCGCAGTTCCGCCGGGTGAACGGCGCACGCGAGGTCGCCGCGGCGGCGCAGGAGCTCGGCTATCCCGACCGGCCGGTCTGCTTCAAGCCGGTCTTCTCGTCCGGCTCGCGCGGGTTCCGGATCCTCGATCCGACCGTCGACCGGGCGCACCAGCTGCTGCACGAGCGCCCCGGCTCGGTCGCGATGCGGCTGGAGGAGGCGGTCGAGCTGCTGCCGGACGAGGGCGGGCCCGATCTGCTGGTCATGGAGCTCGCGACAGGAGGCGAGCGGACGATCGACGGAATCGCGAACGGCAGCGAGGTCGTGCTCGGCCACCCGAAGACGCGCGAGGCGATGCGTGCCGGGCTCGCGATGTACTTCGAGACGCTGGACGACCCTGGGCTGATGGAGGTCGCCGACCGGATCGTGGCGGAGCTCGCGATCGAGCACTTCTTCAACATCCAGCTTGTAGGCGAGATGGTGATCGAGATCAACCCGCGGATCTCGACCGTCGTCTACCAGGAGGACCTGAACCTGCCGTACCTCGGCGTCAAGCGGGCGCTCGGCGAGCTCGGCGACGACGAGCTGCGCAGCCACGCCGCGCGCATCCGTCCGGGGCGCTCCGCCCTGCGGTACTTCGACCAGGTGGAGTTCGACGCCTGAGGCGAGGCGACCGACCTCCCTGGTCAGACCAACGCTCACGAAAGCGTAATTTCTTGTCCCCAATCGGCATTCCATGCGGGCTGGCGCTGCACCCCCTGGTCAGACCAAGAGTCACGGAAGCGTGAAAATGCGTCCACAGCTTCGCGTCACGCATTGCCCCGTGAACGTCGCGGGGATCCCGTGGGAGAACGTGCAGGCGCTGCGCCGCAAGGGCGTGGACGCGCGCCTCGTCGTCTTCGAGCGCGCGCGCCTGCACCCCGAGGCCGACGTCTCGCTCGACCGGACCGGCGGCTTCGCTCGGCGGCAGCTGACCCAGTGGCAGGCGCTTGCGAGCCTCCTGCCGCGGACCGACGTCTTCCACTTCTACTTCGGGCTGACGCTCGTCCCGAAGGCGGTGCAGTTCCCCATCCTCCGGGTGCTGCGCAGGAAGTCCGTCTTCCACTACCTCGGCTCAGACATCCGCGGCAAGTCACGCGAGGAGCTCGCATACGGGAAGCGCGCCGACGCGGAGATCGTGGGCTCGTTCGACGCGCTCCGCTGGGTGCCGGAGGCGCACATGGTGCCGCCCGGGCTCGACCTGCGGCCGTTCACGCCTGTGCCGCCCTCCGACCGCGCGCGACCGCGCGTCGTCCACGCGCCGTCCAACCGCGAGAAGAAGGGCACCGCACACGTGATCGCCGCCTGCAAAGAGCTCGGCCTCGAGCTCGACATCGTCGAGGGCGTCCCGCACGACGAGGCACGGGTCCGTTACGCGCGCGCCGACATCGTCGTCGACCAGCTGAACGCCGGCTGGCACGGGATCTTCGCGCTCGAGGCGATGGCGCTGGGAAAGCCGGTCGTCCTGAAGCTGAACCCGGACGTCGTGGAGCAGGCGGAGCTCCACTACGGCCTGAGAGTGCCGCTCGTGCCCACCACCGCGGAGACGCTCGCCGAGGATCTGCGTCCGCTCGTCGAGAGCCCTGCACTCCGCCGCGAGGTCGGGGCGGCGAGCCGGGCCTACGTGGAGCAGGTGCACGACATCGACCGGATCGCCGACCGCCTGCTGGGCATCTACCGTTCCCTCTAGATGAGCCTCGGCGGCCAGATCAAGCGGCTCGCGAAGCACTCGGCGATCTACGGCCTCGGCGGGATCGTCTCGCGGGTCCTCGCGGTGCTGCTGCTGCCGCTCTACACGACCTACCTGACGGGCGCGGACTACGGCCGCGTCGAGACGCTCACCGCGCTCACCGCGATCCTCGTGACGCTGCTGCGGTTGGGGATCTCGAGCGCCTTCTTCCGCTTCTACTTCGATTCGACGGAGCTCCACGCCCGGCTGCTCGTCCTACGCACGAGCTTCTGGTTCACCATGGGGATGGCGACGCTCGGGCTCGCAGTCGGAGTCGTGTTCGCGTCCCAGATCGCCGACCTGCTGGCGCTCGGCGCCAACCAGGAGAACCTGGTCCGCGCCGCCTTCGTCGGCCTCTGGGCGCAGATGAACTACGAGCAGCTGACCTCGCTCTTCCGCGTCGAGGAGCGCTCGGTGGCCTTCGTGCTCGCAAGCCTCGCCAACATCGCGATCACCGTCGGCGCCACGGTCGTGCTCGTCGTCTTCCTGAACGAGCACGCGCTCGGCGTCGTCGTCGGCAACTTCATCGGCACGCTCTGCGTCTACCTCGCGCTGCTCGGCTACCGGCGCGAGCAGCTCGGCCTCCAGTTCGACCGCGGCCTGCTGCGGGCCATGAACCGCTTCGGGCTCCCCCTCGTCCCGTCGGCGCTCGCCCTCTGGACGATGAACTTCAGCGACCGCTTCTTCCTCGCGCACCTCAAGGGCCAGACCGAGGTCGGCTTCTACTCGATCGGCGTCCGGATCGCCTCGGCGCTGACGCTGCTGCTGGTCGCGTTCCGCATGGCCTGGCCCGCGTTCGCCTACTCGATCGAGGACGATTCCCTGGCCAGGCGGGCGTACGGCTTCGTGCTCACGTATCTGACCTTCGTCGCCTGCTGGATCGCGCTCGCGCTCGGGCTCACCTCGCCGTGGCTCGTGCGCCTGCTGACGGCGCAGCCGCAGTTCTACGCCGGCTCGAAGGTGGTGGCACCGCTGGCCTTCGCCGGCGTCGCGTGGGCCGGGTACGTCGTCGTGGCAATCGGGCTCGGCAGGACGCGGCGGACGCAGTTCAACTGGGTCGTGACGGGCGCCGCAGCGGCGCTGAACGTCGGCCTGAACCTGCTGCTCATCCCGCCCTACGGGATGATGGGCGCCGCATTCGCCACCGTGGCCGCGTACTCGACGATGTTCCTCGGCATGGCGTGGTACGCCCAGCGCGTCTACCCCGTGCCGTACCAGTGGCGGCGGGTGGCGACGCTCGTCGGGGTCGCCGTCGCGCTCGTCGCGGCGGGAAAGCTGCTGGACGTGCCCCTCGCGGTCGCGATCCTGCTCTCGGCGGTCTATCCCCTGCTGCTGCTGCCCCTCGGCTTCTACCTTCCGGCCGAGCGGACACGGCTCCGGGCCGCCGGACTGCGACTCAGGCGGGCAGCGTTCTGATAGACCGGCAAGCGAGAAGTTGCTGGCACTCGATATACCGCTCGCGGCTTACAAGCTTCCGCTGAGCCGGCACGAGCAGGTCATAGGCGCCCGTACCAGGGTTCGCCCTCGCCGGGCTGATCGTGACCCTCGTCGTGATCACCCGCGTGACCGCGCCTGCTGCGGTGCCCGAGCCCGTCGGCGAGACCACCTGAGCCGGGGGAGACCCGCGGCCTCTAGTCCGCCTCGACCGTCCTGCCTTTGCCGATCACGACGATGCCTCCCGGCGAGACGGTGAACCGCTCGCGGTCCCGCTCGGGGTCGACGCCCACCTGAGCCCCTTCGGCGATCCGGACGTTCTTGTCCACGATCGCGTTGTTGACGACTGCGTGCCGGGCCACGTCGACGCCGTGCATGAGGATCGAGCCGTCGACCTCGCTGTAGGAGTGCAGGTGCACGCCGGGCGAGAGGACGGAGCGGCGCACGCTCGCGCCCGAGACGACGACGCCCGCGCACACCATCGAGTCGGTCGCCGTGCCCGTGCGCGTTCCGTCGGCGAAGACGAACTTCGCGGGGGGCAGCGGCTCGGGCCAGGTGAGGATCGGCCATTCCCGGTTGTAGAGGTTGAAGATCGGGTCGACCGAGATCAGATCCATGTGCGCCTCGTAGAACGCGTCGAGCGTCCCCACGTCACGCCAGTAGCTCCGCTCCCGTTCGTGCGTCCCGGGCACGTCGTTCGAGGCGAAGTCGTAGACCTGCGCCTCGCCGCGTTCGACCAGCATCGGGATCAGGTTGCCGCCGATGTCCTGGTTCGACGCCTCGTCCTTCGCGTCCGCCGTGACCGCGTCGATCAGCACGTCGGCGCTGAAGACGTAGTTCCCCATCGAGGCGTAGACCTGGTCGGGTGCGTCTGCGAGCCCGACCGGATCGCTCGGCTTCTCGCGGAAGGCGTTGATCGTGAGGCCGTCGGCGGCGGTCTCGATGACGCCGAAGTCGCTCGCCTGGCCAATCGGCACCGTGATCGCGGCGACGGTGACGCCGGCGCCGTTCTCGATGTGCTGCTGCGACCATCTGCCGCGGGTCCATGCGGTAGATGTGATCCGCCCCGAAGACGCAGACGTAGTCGGGCCGCTCGTCGTAGATCAGATTCAGGTTCTGGTAGACCGCGTCCGCCGACCCCGCGAACCAGTACGGCCCGTGACGCATCTGCGCCGGGACGGGCGTGACGTAGTTGCCGAGGAGCGGCGACAGCCGCCAGGTCGTGGTCACGTGCCGGTCGAGCGAGTGGCTCTTGTACTGCGTCAGCACCACGATCTTCAGATAGCCGGCGTTGACGAGGTTCGAGAGCGCGAAGTCGATCAACCGGTAGTTGCCGCCGAACGGCACTGCAGGCTTCGCGCGGTCCGCGGTCAGCGGCGCGAGGCGCTTCCCCTCGCCGCCGGCGAGCACGATCCCGAAGACGAAGGGCGCTCTCGTCCGTCGCGACACACAGGGAGCCTATGCCACCCGTCCTCCCGCCAGGAAGAGCCGGCGCGGGTCCTGCTGCGGGTCGCGCTTCTACACTTCGGGAATGCTGGTTTGCCCCGCGTGCGGCCGCGAGAGCCCGGACGACGCCCGCTTCTGCGCCGGCTGCGGCCGGCCGCTCGAGCAGCCGCAGGCGCGCGAGGAACGGAAGGTCGTCACGATCCTCTTCGCCGACATCGTCGGCTCGACCGCGCGCGCCGAGCAGCTCGACCCGGAGGACGTACGCGCGACGTTGTCGTCCTACTACGCGCAGCTCCGCGCCGAGCTGGAGCGCTACGGCGGCACCGTCGAGAAGTTCATCGGCGACGCGGTGATGGCCGTGTTCGGCGCGCCGGTCGCGCACGAAGACGACCCGGAGCGCGCCGTTCGCGCCGCGCTCTCGATCCGCGAAGCGCTCGCGGACTCCGACGTCGACGTCCGCATCGCGGTGCACACCGGCGAGGCCCTTGTCGCACTCGACGCCAACGCCGCCGAAGGCGAGGCGATGGTCGCGGGCGACGTCGTCAACACCGCGGCCCGCATGCAGTCGTCGGCGCCCGTGAACGGCATCCTCGTCGGCGAGACGACCTACCGCGCGACATCGCACGCGATCGAGTACCGAGACGTGGAGCCGATCGAGCCGAAGGGCAAGGCCGGCCCGGTACCCGTGTGGGAGGCGGTCGCCCCGCGGGCCCGGCTGGGCGTGGACGTCGATCGCGGGCCGACGAGCCGTCTCGTCGGGCGCGAGGACGAGGTCGGCCTGCTCGTCGGTGCGCTCGCCCGGGTGCGCCGCGAGCGCGAGCCGCAGCTCGTCACGCTGGTGGGCGTGCCCGGGATCGGCAAGAGCCGGCTCGTCGCAGAGCTCTTCGCCGCGGTCGACGCGGATCCGGATCTGATCACCTGGCGGCAGGGGCGCTGCCTTCCCTACGGCGAAGGCGTCGCATTCTGGGCGCTCGGCGAGATGGCGAAGGCGCAGGCGGGTGTCTTCGAAGAGGACTCGTCGGAGGCGGCGGACGCCAAGCTCCGCGCGGCCGTCGCCTCGCTGATCGAGGACCCCGCGGATGCCGACTGGGTCGCCGGGCACATGCGACCGCTGCTCGGCCTCGTCGGCGCCCACGCGGCCGTCGACCGGCGGAGCGAGGCGTTCGCCGCCTGGCGCCGGTTCTTCGAGGCGCTCGGCGAGCACGGGCCGACCGTGCTCGTGTTCGAGGACCTGCACTGGGCCGACGACGGGCTGCTGGACTTCGTCGACCACCTCGCGGAATGGACGAGCGGCGTGCCGCTGCTCATCGTCGCCACCGCGCGTCCCGAGCTGCTCGGCCGCCGGCCTGGCTGGGGCGGCGGCAAGGCGAACAGCGCCACCGTGTCGCTCGCGCCGCTCTCGGACACGCAGATTGCGCACCTCGTCGCGCAGCTGCTCGAGCGATCGGTCCTGCCGGCGGAGACGCAGACCGAGCTGCTCGTCCGCGCGGGCGGGAACCCGCTCTACGCCGAGGAGTACGTCCGCATGCTGGCGGACGGCCGCCTCGTCGGCGAGGCGCTTCCGGAGACCGTGCAGGGCATCATCGCCGCCCGGCTCGACGCGCTCAGCCCTGACGAGAAGGCGTTGATCCAGGACGCCGCCGTGCTCGGGAAGGTCTTCTGGTCGGGCGCCCTGGCCACGGTCGGGGAGGTCGACGCGTGGACCGCGGAGGAGCGACTCCACGCGCTCGAGCGCAAGGAGTTCGTGCGGCGCGAGCGCACGAGCTCCGTGGCCGCCCAGACGGAGTACGCGTTCCGCCACCTGCTCGTGCGCGACGTCGCGTACGGCCAGATCCCGCGCACGGGCCGCGCGGAGAAGCACCGGCGCGCGGCGGAGTGGCTCGAGTCGCTCGGCGCCGAGCGCGCCGAGGATCGCGCCGAGATGCTCGCCTACCACTATGGCGCGGCGCTGGAGTTCGCGCGCGCCGCAGGGCAGGAGACCGAGCACCTCGTCGAGCGCACGCGGCTCGCCCTCCGCGACGCGGGGGAGCGCGCCTTCGCGCTCAACGCGCTGCCGTCGGCGCTGCGGCTCTTCGAGCAAGCGCTCGACCTCTGGCCGGAGGACGACGAGGAGTGGCCCCTACTCGTCGTGCGGCATGCACAGGCGAGGATGATCGTCTTCCCGGGTTGGAAGCACGCGGTGCTCTCGCGCGCCCGCGACCGGCTGGTCGCCGCGGGCCTGAGCGAGAGCGCGGCGGAGGCGGAGCTGCTCCTGGGCGAGACGGAGTGGTTCCACGGAGCGAGCGAGGAGGCCTTCCGGCACTTCGACCGCGCGGTCGCACTCGTCGCCGACCGGCCCGCGTCGGTCGCCAAGGCGCGGGTCCTCGCCGAGCAGTCGCGCTTCCTGATGCTGGCGAGCCGCAACGACGAGGCGATCCGGACCGGACGCGAGGCCGAGGCGCTGGCCGCGGAGCTCGGGCTGGAGGATCTGCTCGCGAGCAGCCTCAACAACATCGGCGTCGCCCGGGTCTCCGCCGGTGACGAGGCAGGCCTCCGCGACCTCGAGCGGGCGATCGAGATCGCGGACGGCGTCAGTCCGAGCGAGCACCTCCGGGCCGTCGGCAACCTCGCCTCGACCACCTCGGATCTCGGCGACCTGCGGCGCGCCAAGCAGCTGTACGAGCAGAGCGCCAAGCGCGCGCGCGGGCAGGGGTACGTGGGCTGGGCGCTGTGGTGCCAGGCGGAGCTGGGGCTCCTCTCGTACTACGAGGGCGCGTGGGACGACGCGCTCGCGCACGCCGAGGCGTTCCTGGCCGCGACGAAGGAGGCGCATTACATGCAGACGGCGGCCTGGGTCGTGCAGGCGTCGATCGCGATGGCGCGCGGCGACGCGGCGCTGGCGACCGGGCTTGCCGAGCGCACCCTCGAGTTCGCGCGCGGGGCAAGGGATCCACAGCTTCTGTACCCGGCTCTGGCGCTGGCGGCGCAGCTCCATGGCGACGCGGGGCAACCTGACACGGCGGCGGAGCGCGCCGACGAGCTGCTGCTGCTTGCGCGCAAGCACGACTACCATGCAAACGTCTGGGGGCTCGAGCTCTCGTTCACGCTCGTGCGGCTCGACCGTGCCGGCGAGGCGACGGCGCTCTTCGATCGGATGCGCACCTCCACGCTCTGGCTCGAGGCCGCGCGGGCCTTCGCCCGCGGCGACCCGGCCGCGGCGGCCGAGATCCTGGCGGGGATGGGCGCCGAGACCATCGCGGCCTACACGCGGCTCGCCGGCGCGGAGGCCGGACTGGGCCGTGACGGGCTCGACCGCGCGGTCGCCTTCTACCGCGGCGTCGGCGCGATCGGCTACCTGCGCCGGGCAGACGAGCTCTTTCCCGCGACGGCCTGAGCCGCTAGGCGACGAGCCGGTAGACCTGGAACACCTCGGCGTACTCACGGTTGATGTTGATGCCGTGGGTGCGCGCGAGGCTCCAGACGTAGTCGGCGTTCGCGTAGCGCCGGTGCTGCTGCGACGCGTACTTCCCGAGCGCGGCCACCTTCCGCTCGAGGTGCCGACGCTCCAGCGCCACGTACGCCTGGTACGAGAAGTCGAAGTTGTTCCAGGGGATCTCGTAGCCGAGGATGGTCGTCCGCTTGAACGCGCGCAGCCCCTCCTGGGCGACGGTCTGGTGATCCTGATGGACGTCGTGGACGCTCGGGAGCAGCACCGCGTCCGGCGGCCACTCCTCCCAGAGGCCGATCAGCAGCTCGAGGATCTCCTGCCGGTGGCGGGGGAACGTCCGCACCTCGAAGTCGTGCACCACGAGCTGCGCGTCGGGGATGCCCAGCTCGGCAGTCGCCTCGCGCACCTCCCTGGCGAGCGTGTCGGGCGGGAAGCCCTCCGGAAGCGACTTCGTCGCGATCGAGAAGGCGACGTAGCGCACCTCCGCGCCGGCCTCGACGAGTCGCGCCATCGTGCCGCCGCAGCCGAACTCGCCGTCGTCGGTGTGCGGGGCGAGCACGAGCACCCGCTTCCAGCCGTCGATCACGCCGCCTCCTCCCGGGCGCGCGCGCCCACGACGACCAGGCCGAGCAGGCCCCAGAACGTCGGGTCCTCGAAGAGGGCGCTGTAGAAGAAGCTGTGCACGAGGATCGCGAGCAAGGCTAGTCCGAACGCGAGCCGGGCGCGGCCGAGGAAGCCGTCGCCGGGGCGGCCGAATGAGACGACGGCGGCGGCCGCGAGAAGCCAGAGGAAGAGCCCGAACCCGATCACGCCCGTCTCCGCGGCCACCGTGATCGGTGCGTTGTGGGACGCGGCCGCCTTCGGATCCTTCCCCTTCAGGCCCACCTTGTCCGCGTACGCGCGCTTGAAGCCGCCCACGCCGACGCCGACGACCGGGTGATCAAGCGCGACCTTGACCCCGTTCGAGAAGAGCTTCGACCGGCCGCCGGTGGCGCGCGACCAGCCCGACTTCGACTTGCCGATCGCCTCGTGGCGCACCGAGGGCACCGCGAGCCCCACGGCCAGCGCGACGATCACCGCCGCAGCGGCGAGCGGCAGCGCGCGGCGGCCCCAGAGGAACGCAGCCGCGACGCCGGCTCCGATCATCAACGCGAGGAAGCTCGACTGCGAGAACGAGGGCAGCAGCCCCAGCCAGGTCGCGGCCAGGACGAGCGTCGCCGCCAGCGCCAGCCTCAGCGCCGGCTGGCTGAGCGCGACGACGAGGCTGGCGAGGATCGCGACGACGAGGAAGCGCCCGTAGATGGACGGGTCGTAGAAGACGGAGTTGACGCGGTAGAACCAGCCGCTCGGCGCATACGAGTTGTCCACGATCAGCTTCGGGTTCCAGAACACGTCGCGCGTCAGGTACTGGTAGATCCCGATCGCGCCGAACACGAGCGCCATGGCGGCGAGCTGGACGTACAGCCACGTCACCCACCCGCTGCTCCACGGAAGGCGCGCGATTGCGAGCGCCAGGAGCGCGAAGGGGAGGACGAAGAAGACGAGCTCGATCGCGCCCTGGCGCAGGTCCTCGGTCCAGAGCAGCGAGATGCCGGTCCAGGCGACGAAGAGCGAGACCGGCCAGGCGAGCGGCCCGAGCTCCCGCGAGCGCGGGTCCTCCCCGAAGAGCTCCCAGGCGAGCGCGATCGCGGCCGCGGCGACGACCAGGTAGAGCGGCAGCAGCAGGTTCGCCTCCGTCGAGCCGACGTGCACCGGGATCCGGGCGGGCACGCACGCCAGCGTCGCCGCCGCGATCAGCCAGGGCAGGCGCACAAAGAGCCAGGCGAGGAGCGCCGCGGCGGCCACGCCGAGGAAGCCGGCCGCCGCGAGCACGCGATGGTGCCCGTGTGGCGCGAGGTGCCCGGCCAGCAGCGCCATCCCGACGGCCCAGGCGGCGAGCCCCGCGATCCGGGCCTCGCGGCGGCCGTCGAGGATGAGAACCGCGAGCCCGGCCGAGCCGACGACGCCGCCGAGCTCGGCGATCACGCGACGACCACCCTCGCCTTCGCCGAGTGGCCGTTCGCCGTCACGTAGAGCGTGTAGACCCCCGGCTTGCGCGGCACGCGCAGCTTCAGCGTCCCGCGCGGCGCCACGCCGGTGCGGCCGCCGAGCCGCCAGCGAACGGTCGGCGCGTCCGTCGAGACACGGATCGCGAAGTTCGTCCCCGGCTTCGCCAGGACGCGCTCGCGGCCGAGTGCGATGTAGCGGATCTGCACGACCGCGAACGGCCGCGGCTTGGAGACGTTGCCGGCGATGTCCTCGGCTGCGGCGCTGAGCAGGTAGTTGCGGGGCCGTACGGCCCGGCCGTCCAGCCGGCCGTTCCACGTCAGCACGCCGCGCGTCTTCTGCCCGCGCGTGAAGGCGACGCGGCGGCCGTCGACATAGAGGATCCCGTGCGCGCGCTCGTTCAGGGTGTACGGAACGACGAAGCGTTCCTTGCGCCCGTCGCGGTCGGGCGAGATGACGGCGTGCACTGGGTGGGGCACGCTGATCACCGGCGGCTTGGTATCCAGCACGATCGGGTTCGGCAGCCGGATCGTCCGGTGCGAGCGCTCGAGATGGACGACGGGGATGTACGTCCCGTCCGGCAGCAGCCGGCCGGACTCGGTGAGCCCGTCGAAGACGAGAGCGACCCTGCCCGGCCGGTAGCGCTTGCCCGGCACGAGCGTCTGCACACGCGTGCCGTCCCGCTCGACCCACGCCTCGATCCGCTCGACCTTGCGCAGCTTGAAGCTGATCGAGGCGGTCTGCTTCGGGCAGTTGCAGGCAGGCGAGAAGACCTTGTCCACCTGGGTGCCGAAGACGGGCGTCCGCTCGAGCTTGAATCCCTGCGTGACGGCGAACGCCGCCGCGGTGGCGGCGAGCAGCACGAGCACGAGCACCGTCGCGAGGAGCCGCGGCACGGCGCGATTCTAGTTTTTGCCGGGCTCGACGCTGCGGACGAGCACGAACGGTTCGGCGTACTCGCAGCCGACGGTCGCGCCGAAGAAGCGCGCGTGCGCCTGCAGGCCCTGCGCGTTGCGCGGGTGCGGAAACGGGCGGGACTCCGTCTCGAAGCACGCGAACGCGTCGAGCTTCCGCTGCATGGTCTCCGTCACGTCGACGAACCAGTTCGGCACGAACCAGTTCGTCGGCGCCGGCGTCCACTCCGTGCTCGAGGTCGGCGCGTACGTCAGCAGCCGCCGCACGGGCTGGGCGGGCACCGGACGCGTCGCGACCGCGACCGAGTCGAAGAGCGCACGATGGTCTCGGTTCACGTCCGGCTGCACGGTGTAGACGACCTCGGGCCGGAAGCCCTGGACGTGGCCCTCGACGACGGTGTTCACCTCGACGTGCGCGAGGGTGTCCAGGCGCATGTCGGGCAGGTCGAGGTGCACGTAGTCGTCGACGCCGAGGGTCTTCGCCGCGGCGACGGCCTCGGCGTTCTTGCGCTCGCGAGTCTCGGCGTCGTCGGGATACTGCGTCGAGCTGCCGTCCGTGACGCAGACGATCCGCACCTCGTCGCCGCGCAGCGCGTGCACCGCGATCGTGCCGCCCATCCCGAGGACGTCGTCGTCTGGGTGAGCTGCGAGGACGAGGACGCGCACGGGTGCCTACCCTAGCCGGTCGCCCACGGAGAGCCGGAGGGACGGCTCCAGCTCCTCGAGCAGCAGCACGCCCTCGCCGCAGGCGACGACCGGGCCGTCCGGGCGAAGCTCGACGACGGTGCCCGCGGGTGCCCCTTCCGCCTCCACGGGCCGGGCGCGCCAGACGACGACGCGTTCGTCCCCGAAGAACGTGAACGCGCCGGGATACGGCCGAGTCTGGGCGCGCACCCAGGCGTCGAGGAACGGCGCGCGCGTCTCCCAGTCGATCAGCCCGTCGCCGGGAGCGCGCTTCGGCCAGGCGCTCGCGCGCCGGGGGTCCTGCGGGAGGCGCGGCGCCGTGCCGGCGAGGAGCTGCGGCACGTGCAGCCGGATCAGCTGCTCGTGCGCCACGGCGGTTTTCTCGTACAGCGTCGCAGCGGTCTCGTCGGGAGCGATCGGCACCTCCACCTGGGCGACAATCGAGCCCGAGTCGGCGGTGGCGTCCACGATCTCGAACAGCGTCACCCCTGTGCGGGCGAGGCCGGCGAGGATCGCCCACGGGATCGGCGCCCGCCCGCGGTGACGCGGCAGAAGCGTCGGGTGCATGCCGAAGACTCCCTGCGACGCCGTGGCGATGAACGCGTCGCGAACGAGCTGCGACCAGCCGACGACGAAGATCAGCTCCGGCTCGAGCGCCCGCACCTCGTCGACGGTCTCTGCGGCGTTGACGTCCCTCGCCTCGACGAGGATCGCCCCGAGCCGGGCGGCGACCTCGTCGAAGGCGACCTGCCCGGAGCGCGCCGGGTCGATCGGGCCCGGCAGGGTCACGATCCCGACGATCTCGCCGCCGACGGCCGCGCTCGCCTCCAGGCAGCGGCGCCCGATCTCGTCGAAGCTCACCCAGACCTGGCGCACGGGCGAGAGGGTACCCGGCTAGAGACGCTCGGGCGCCGGCACCGGGCGACGCGCCAGGAGGCGGCGCAGCGACCAGAAGGCGAATCCGAACCCGGCGAGGGTCACGCCCGCGAGCACGATGGTGTTCCCAGCGGGGACGTCCAGGATCTTGATCCCGCTCAGGGTCAGCACCACGGCGAAGGCGAGGCGCAGCTCCCGGTCGGGCACCTTGACCGAGAGGTTCGAGCCGAGCAGCACCCCGGGGATCGAGCCGACGAGCAGCCACGCCATCGCGTGCAAGTCGACGTTCCCGTGCACGAGGTGGCTCGCCCCGGCGACCCACAGCAGCGCCGCCGCGTGGGCGAGGTCAGTGCCGACCACCTTCTGCGCCGTGAGCGGATAGACGAGCAGCATCGTCAGGCCGAAGAACGTGCCGGAGCCGACCGAGGTGAGCCCGACCACGAAGCCGCCGACGAGGCCCATTGCGACCGCGATCGCTCGGTCGCGGTTCGTGAGGATGAACGGCAGGTCGCTCGCGGGCTTGCCGCGGAGGAACGTCTTGGCCGCGAAGCCGAGCCCGCCGACGATCAGCGCCGCACCGACGAGCCGCGCCATCGAGTCGGATGCGCGCTCGCCGAGCCGGCTCGCGATCTCGACGCCGACGAGCGACATCGGCGCCGAGCCGAGCAGCATCCAGAGCACGAGGCGTGCGTGCACGGTGCCGAGCATCCGGTGGCGGACGGCGCCGAACGACTTGAAGATCGCCCCGTGGAGGATGTCCGTGGCGACCGCCGCCCTCGCGTCGAACCCGAACAGGAGCATCAGCACGGGCGTCATCAGAGAGCCGCCGCCCATGCCGGTCATGCCTACGAGGACGCCGACCAGGAAGCCGGCGAGCGAGAATTGCCAGGTCACGACAGGGTGGTTGCCCGCCGCAGCGATGCGATGGTCGGTGCGAGGCAAGGACGCAGGGAGCGTCGATAGTCGACGCTATCGACGCGACCGAGGACGCCGCATCGCGCCGTCCAGCGCACCGGTGCGGCATGGCCCATCGCCCTGTCGTGGGCTGTGGTCACGACAGGGTGGTTGCCCGCCGTAGCGATGCGATGGTCGGTGCGAGGCAAGGACGCAGGGAGCGTCGATAGTCGACGCTGTCGACGCGACCGAGGACGCCGCATCGCGCCGTCCAGCGCACCGGTGCGGCATGGCCCATCGCCCTGTCGTGGGCTGTGGTCACGACAGGGTGGTTGCGCGCCGCAGCGATGCAATGGTCGGTGCGAGGCAAGGACGCAGGGAGCGTCGATAGTCGACGCTGTCGACGCGACCGAGGACGCCGCACGGCGCCGTCCAGCGCACCGGTGCGGCATGGCCCATCACCCTGTCGTGACCTGAGGTCAAGCTCGTTGGCCCGGAATCGGGCAGGAGACGAACGGGCGACCGGTCAGCCGGCAACCGAGCTTGTACGCCTCGCAGCCCGTGCAGAAGCCGGTCGCGGCGGCGAGCAGTGCCAGGGCGGCGACGAGCAGCCCGAGCGCCGCGCCGACGGTGTGCCAGTCCGCCGCGTACGCGACGGAGGCGAGCGTCAGGACGCCCAAGCCGACCATGTTCGCAACTCGCGGCGGCCGGGAGTCCTCGAGCGCGCCCTCCCCGAGGCGCGGCTGGACGAGCTCGAAGTACGCCACGCACGGCAGGCACCAGCGGCGGCCCAGCGTCAGCCCGAGCAGGAGCTGCAACGCCAGCAGCGCCAGCAGCCACCACCAGCCGGTCAGGACAGCGACGAGCGAGACGATCCCGACCACGGCCTGGTTGAAGCGCGGCGCCCGCGAGTCGATCACCTCGGTGTCGAGATACGGATGGGCGACGAACGCCGTCATGACGCTTGGAGCACCATCCCGGCGCCGACGGTGTCGTTCGTCGCCTCGTCGACGAGGATGAAGGCGCCGGTCGAGCGGTTGTCCGCGTACGGGTCGACCGCGAGCGGCTCGGCCAGGCGGAGCGCCACGACCGCGAGATCGTTCAGCTCGAGGCGCTCCGGCGAGGGCACGTCCTGCAGCGACTCGATGTCCACCGTCGAGACGAGCTCGTCGACGATCGCCCGCACGTGCCGCGTCGTCTGCTTGACCAGGAGCTTGGCCCGCGGGTCGAGCGGCTTCTCGCTCATCCAGCAGACCCGGGCCAGCAGCTCGCGCGCAACGGTGGGCGGCCGGTCGGGGTCGGCGAGCAGATCGCCGCGCGAGACGTCGACGTCGTCCTCGAGCCGGATAGTCACCGACATCGGTGCGACTGCAGCGCCGAGCGGGCCTTCGGCGGTCTCGACGGCGGCGACCCGCGATCGGAGGCCGGACGGCAGGACGACCACCTCGTCGCCGGCGCGCCAGACGCCGCCGGCGACCTGGCCCGCGTAGCCGCGGTAGTCGTGGTTCGGGCGGATCACCCACTGGACGGGGAAACGGCGGTCGTGGAGGTTCCGGTCGCCCGCGTGCGGCACCGACTCGAGGTGCTCGAGCAGCGTCGGCCCGTCGTACCAGGGCATCGAGTCGGTGGCATCGACGACGTTGTCGCCCCTCAGCGCCGAGATCGGGATCGCCAGGGGGTCGTGCACTCCGAGCTTGGCGCCGAGCTCGTGCAGGTCGCCCTCGATGCTGCGGAACGTCTCCTCGTCGAAGTCGACGAGGTCCATCTTGTTGACGGCGAAGACGACGTGCGGCGTCTCGAGGATCGCGGTGATGTACGCGTGCCGCCGGGTCTGCTCGACGACGCCCCGGCGCGCGTCGACGAGGATCACGGCGAGGTCCGCGGTCGAGGCGCCTGTGACCATGTTCCTCGTGTACTGGACGTGGCCTGGGGCGTCGGCGAGCTGGAAGCGCCGCCGCGGCGTCACGAACGAGCGGTACGCGACGTCGATCGTGATCCCCTGCTCGCGTTCTGCGCGGAGCCCGTCGGTGAGGAGCGCGAGATCAACGTAGTCGTGCCCGCGCCGCCGGCTCGCGTCCTCGATGTGCTCGAGCTGGTCGGTGAGGATCTGCTTCGTGTCGTAGAGCAGCCGTCCGATCAGGGTCGACTTGCCGTCGTCGACCGAACCCGCGGTGACGAGGCGCAGCAGCTCGGCGTCGCAGGAAGCGCCTCACGAAGTAACCGACACGCTTGCGGTCCTCCATGGCCGCCTCGCTGACGCGGTCGTCGGCCCGCGTCTCGCCGCGCTCGGTGACCCGGGTCGCGGCGATCTCGTCCACGACCTCCTCCAGCGTCGTCCGCCTCGGAGAGCACGCCGCCGGTGCACGTCATGTCGCCGACGGTGCGGAACCGGACCATGGCGGTGAACGGCTCCTCGTCGGGGTAGCGCTCGATGAACTCGCTCGCCGCGTAGAGCATCCCGTCGCGGCGGAAGACCTGCCGCTCGTGCGCGAAGTAGATCGGCGGCAGCTCCAGCTCCTCGCGCGCGATGTACTGCCAGACGTCGAGCTCCGTCCAGTTCGAGATCGGGAAGACGCGGATCTGCTCGCCCTTCCGGATCCGGGCGTTGTAGAGGTTCCAGATCTCCGGCCGCTGCGCGCGCGGGTTCCACTGCCCGAAGTCGTCGCGGAACGAGAAGATGCGCTCCTTCGCGCGGGCGCGCTCCTCGTCGCGGCGGGCGCCGCCCATCGCGGCGTCGAACCCGTGCTCCTCGATCGCGTCGAGGAGGGTGGTCGTCTGCAGCTGGTTCCGCGACGCGCGCGGGCCTCGCTCCTCGACGACGCGGCCCCGGTCGATCGAGTCCTGGACGCTCGCCACGACCATCCGCTCCCCCAGCTCGTCGATCGCGGCGGTCGCGGTACTCGATCACCTCGGGGAAGTTGTGTCCCGTGTCGACGTGCATGACCGGGAAGGGGAATCTGCCGGGGCGAAACGCCTTCTCGGCGAGGCGCAGCATGACGATCGAGTCCTTGCCGCCGGAGAAGAGCAGCACCGGCCGCTCCCGCTCCGCGGCGACCTCGCGCATGATGTGGATCGCCTCGGCCTCGAGCTCGTCGAGGTGCGAGAGCGTCACCGGCAGCGTCGCGCTCACGCGGGCACCTCGGCGACAGAGGCAAGAGTGAGATAGGCGACGACCTCGCCCGCGGACTGCTCGGGCGCACGCCCCTCCGTCTCGATTCGCAGCTCCGGGCTCTCGGGCTCCTCGTACGGATCCGAGACGCCGGTGAACTCCTTCAGCTCACCGCGAAATGCCTGCTCGTAGAGGCCTTTGACGTCGCGGCGGGCGCACTCCTCCACCGACGTGGCGACGTGGATCTCCACGAAAGGCGCGAATTCCTCGACCAGTGCCCGCGCCTTCGCGCGGGCCGCCGCGTAGGGCGAGATCGCCGAGACGAGCACGGTCGCGCCGTGCCGCGTGAGGCGCGAGGCGACCCAGCCGATCCGCTCGATGTTCGTGTCCCGGTCCTCGCGGGAGAAGCCGAGCCCCTTCGAGAGGTGCGTCCGCACGACGTCGCCGTCGAGGTACTCGACGAGGTGTCCGCGCCGCTCCAGCTCGGCGCCGACGAGCTCTGCGATCGTCGACTTGCCGGCGCCGGAGAGGCCGGTGAACCAGAGCACGGCGGCGCCGTCAGGCGCCTGTCCGCGGAGCGGACCTGTGGAGGGGGTTTGGGGGAACCGGGAGGTTTCCCCAGTCCGAATGCCCTGCTCAGTCATCCGACTCCTTGATCAGGACGGTGTTGCCGTGGATCCCGCACTCGAGCTTGTCGCTGCCGGCCCAGCGGCCGGCGCGCTCCTCCTCGCCCTCGCCGACGGGGCGCGTGCACGGGATGCAGCCGATCGACGGGTAGCCGGCGTCGTGGAGCGGGTTGTACGGGATCTCGTTGACGGTGATGTAGGCCTGCACGCGCTTCGCGTCCCAGTCGACGAGCGGCTGGATCTTCCAGACGCCGTACCGCTCGGACCACTCGACCTTCTGCGCCTGCGCCCGCGTCGGGCTCTGCTCGCGGCGGATGCCGGTGATCCACGCGTCGTAGCCGGCGAGCGCGCGCTCGAGCGGTTCCACCTTGCGGATGTGGCAGCAGCGGTCGGGGTCCGTCTCCCAGAGGTTCGGGCCCTCCCGGCGCGCCTGCTCCGCGACCGAGAGCACCGGCGGCCGGACGAGCTTCAGCCCGTATTGCTCGACGAGGCGGTCGCGCGTCTCGTAGGTCTCCCGGAAGAAGAGCTGCGTGTCGAGCTCGACGACGGGCACGTCGAGGCCGAGCTCGGAAACCATGTGCACGAGCGCCGAGCTCTGGCGCTGCCAGGAGCACGTGAGGCACATGCGCGCGCCGAACCGCTCGTAGGCCCAGCGCAGCAGCTCCTCGGCCGGCATGGACTCGAAGTCCAGCTCAGGCAAGTGTGGCGCGACCGCCAAGCAGGACCTCCTTCAGGGTGTCGCCGCGCAGGCCGAGACGGAGCGTCTCGAGCGGGATCACCTCGTCGGGCGAGATGTTGCCGAGGTTGACCTCGGGGCCGAACTGCTTGATGAACCACGCCTGCGAGGACTTCGTCGGCGCCTCCCAGAGCAGGTCGTGGAAGTCGATCTCGTGCGCGATCTCGTCGATCAGCCCGGTGCGCATGTCGCCGTCCTTGCGGAAGATGCCGGCGGTTCCCCCCTCGCGCGCCTCGGTGATCACCTTCCAGGCGCCCGCCTCCTTCTCCTCCTTGATCCACTGCACCCACTCGTACGGCGCGTAGACGACCTCCGAGTCCTTCGAGCCCACCTCGGAGAGAACGATGAAGTCGCGGGCGAAGTCGGCGATCAGCTCGAGCTTCCGCTCGCGCGGGATCTCGACGGTGCCGTCGGAGACCTCGACGTGCGAGAACCGGTAATGCTCGAGCCACTGCTTGAAGCCGTCGAGCTTGTCCCGGCTGTACACCGCTTCGAAGAGCGTGCCGCCGCAGACGATCGGCGTGTCGAAGGAGCGGTAGAGCGCGATCTTCTTCTCCAGGTTCTGGGTGACGTAGCTCGTGCCCCAGCCGAGCTTGACGATGTCGACGTACTCCCCGGCGGTGTCGAACAGGCCCTCGATCTCGCGGATGTTCATCCCCTTGTCCATCACGTGCGTGAGCCCGCTCTCGCGGGGTTTCGCGGGCCGTGCGGGCAGGTCGAGGAAGTTGGGGTGCGGCTCACCGTTAGAGACGGGCATAGAGCTCCTTCAGCTTCTCCTGGGCGCGTTCCTGGACGTCGTGATAGAGCGAGTTGCCATGCGCGTCGATGCCGACCGTGAGCGGGCCGAAGTCCTTGACGCGGAACTTCCAGAGGCACTCGGGCATCAGCTCCTCCCAGGCCACCTCTTCGATTTCTTCGATCTGCGTCGTCTCGAGCGCCGCGGCGCCGCCGACGATCGCGAAGTAGACCATCCCGAGCCGCCGCATCGGTTCGATGGCCTCGTCCGGGAAGCCGCCCTTGCCGCAGATCGCCCGCACGCCGAACTGCTCGCCGAGCGGCTCGGTGAAGCGCACCATCCGCGCCGACGTGGTCGTCCCGATGCAGACCTTCTCGTAGCGGCCCGGGCCGAGCTTGCGGACTCCGGGCGCCGTGTGGAGCAGGAACGCGCCGGAGAGGTCCATCGGCGGCTCGACGCCCTGGTCGAAGATCCGGATCTGCGTGCGGTCGCGGATGCCGATGATGTGGCCCTGCACGGTCACCTCGTCGCCGGCGCGCAGCTTCAGGATCTCGTTCTCGTCGGCGATCGGGAATCTGACCTCGTGGCTCGCCATCTAGTGATCCTCCTGGTGGTGCGAGTGGATGCCCGCATCGCGACCAAGCCAGACAAGGACGCAGGGAGCGCTCGGGCTGGTTTGCCCGGGCGCGACTGAGGACGCCGTATCGCGCAGTGTGATCGCGAGGCAGGCGCCGCCGTGCATCGCCAGGTGGGTCACTCAAAACTCCCGGTCGTAGTCGATGTCGCCGTCGGCCGAGATGTGCGCCGAGGCCCGGCGGGCCGCCCAGCACTGGTAGTTGACGGCGACGGGGTTGAGCGTCATGTGCGTGTCCGCGTGCTCGATGTGGCACTGGAGCACGGTGACGTCGCCGCCGAGGCCCATCGGGCCGATTCCGGTCTCGTTCAGCAGGCCGAAGAGCTCGTCCTCGAGCTGCGCGACGAGCGGGTCGGCGTTGCGCGTGCCGACCGGGCGCATGATCGCCTCCTTGGCGAGGTACATGGCGTAGTCGGCCGTGCCGCCGATGCCGACGCCGACGATCCCGGGCGGGCACGGCTTGCCCCCGGCGCCGACGATCGACTCGAGCACGAACTGCTTGATCCCCTTCACGCCGTCGGCGGGGACGCACATCTTCAGGAAGCTCATGTTCTCCGAGCCCGAGCCCTTGGGCACGCACTTGACGTCGAGCCCGTTCCAGTCCTGGACGAACTCCCAGTGCACGATCGGCAGCCGGTAGCCGATGTTCGGTCCGGTGTTCTCGCGCGTGATCGTGTGCACGGCGTTCGAGCGCAGCGGGTGCTCGACCGTCGCACGGGCGGTGCCGTCGCGCAGGCCGTCGTAGATGCGCGCCGGATGGAGCGGAAAGTGCTCGCCGACGCGCACGTTGTAGACGGCGATGCCCGTGTCCTGGCAGACGAGGTTCTTCTCGCTGTCCGCGATCGAGACGTTGCGGTGGATCGTCTCGAGCACGCGCTTGCCGGGAACGGACGTCTCCGTCTCGCGCGCCGCGGCGAGGGCGTCCCGCAGGTCTTGCGGGATGTCCTTCAGCGCCCAGACGTAGAGGTACGCGGCAGCGTCCTCGACGGCGTGCTGGAGGTCGGTGGTGGTGACTGTGCTCATGCGCTCGCTTTCTCTGCAGCTGCCCGGCCGGCGCGCCGTCCGAAGACGGCGCACTCGAGCAGCGAGTTGCCCATCATGCGGTTGCGCCCGTGTGTGCCCCCGGCGATCTCGCCGCACGCATAGAGCCCTTCGAGCGTCGTCTCGGCGTTCGTGTCGATCACGAGGCCGCCGTTCTGGTAGTGGAGGACCGGGTACGTGAGGATCGGCTCGGAGAGCGGGTCGATGCCTGCAGCGCGATAGCGCCGGAGCATGTAGGGAAGCGACACGCTCGCGTCCGCCTCCGGGATCCGCGTGGTGTCGAGGTAGACCGCGGGCCTACCGTCTTTCGTCTGCACGCCTCGCCCGTTCTCCACCTCGTCGAAGATCGCCCGCGAGACGACGTCTCGCGGCCCGAGCGAGTCGGTGAACTCCTCGCCCTCCGCGTTCAGCAGGACCGCTCCGTACGCGCGCGTCGTCTCGGGAATCGAGTACCCCTGCATGTTCTCGGGCCAGGCGCCGCCGTTCGGGTGGTACTGGAGCGCGTCCAGGTCGCGCGCCCCTGCGCCCAGGTCGACCGCCATCAGCGTCACCTCGCCGGTGGCGTTCGGATGGTTCGTGGAGAGCTCGCCGCGCTCGGTCGCCTCCTTGAAGCAGCGCCCGCCGGCGGCGAGGACGAGTGTCGCCGCGTCGACGACATGCTCGCCGCAGTGAGCCCGCCAGCCGTGCTCGCGTTGTTCCAGGTGATGCAGCGGGCTCCCCGAGAGCGTCGTGCCCGAGCCCGCCTCCCACGCCTCGCGCAGGCCCTTCGTGATCGCGTGACCCGTGCGGTCGCCGACCTGGAGCAGGCGCCTGGCGCTCGCGCCGCCGCAGCGGGCGAGGCGGTAGCCCCGATTTCCGTTGGCACCGTTGTCGCGCGTGAAGGCGACGCCGAGCTCCTCGAGCCAGTGGATCGCGGCTGGCGCGTCGGCGGTGAGCACCTCGACCAGGCGCATGTCGGCGGTCTCGTGTGAGCTCTTCCAGACGTCCTGCGCGTGCTGCTCCGGCGAGTCGTCCTCGCCGAAGGCGGCCTGGATGCCGCCCTGCGCCTTGGCGGAGTTGCAGGCCTGGAGGGAGCCCTTGGTCGCGATCGCGACCCGGGCGCCGGCCCGCTCGGCGGACACGGCTGCCGCGAGGCCCGAGGCCCCGCTGCCGATCACGAGCACGTCGAACGAGAGGCTGTCGCCCACGGGGGGCGATCATACCAGCAACCGCTAATGCGAGTCATTAGTTGCCGTTATGACATCTCACCAGATCGAGCGCAGGAGCTGCTGGATCTCGGCCGCCGTCGCCGGCCTCTGGCTCGCCTGGTTCCCGGCGCGCCCGGCGGCCGCCTCCGCCAGCGAGGGCAGATCTGCCTCGGGCACCCCGAAGTCGCGCAGGCGCTCGAAGCCGCCGAGCCGGGCGAGCGCCTGGACGGCCTCGGCGGCGTCCTCCGCTCCGGCTCCGATCGCCTCGGCGAAGCGACGCACGGCAACGGGATCCTGCACCGCGTTGAAGCGGAGCGCGGGCGGCAGGGTGAGGGCGTTCATGGCGCCGTGCGGCAGCCCGTAGCGGCCGCCGATCGCCTGCGCCATCGCGTGGCCGAGACCGAGGCCGGCCCGGGCGGACGCCTCGCCCGCGAGCGCCGCGCCGCGGAGCAGCGCGGTCCGTGCCTCCCGGTCGTGCGGCGCTTCGACCACGCGGGGTAGCGCGTCGGCGATGGCGGACGCGCCTGCCAGCGCGACCCCGTCCGCCTCGGGGTTCCTTCCGCGCACGTAGAGCGCCTCGGCGCTGTGCGCGAGCGCGTTCAGCGCCGTGCCGACGGTCTCCGGGCGCGGGAGGTCGAGCGTGAGGTCGACGTCGTAGACGATCCCGGCCGGCCGCGCGCCGCTTCCGCCGCCGACCATGCGCCGGTCCGGGTCGCGAACGCCGAAGAACTCCGTCCACTCGGCGCCCGAGTACGTCGTCGGCACCGAGACGAGCGGCAGCGAGGAGGCCGCCGAGGCCGCCTTGGCCGTGTCGATCGCGCTCCCCCCGCCGACCGCGAGGATGCCGTCGACGGTGCGCGGGACGGCGATCCGGTCGGAGGGCGTCTCGGTCCAGCGCGCCTCGGCCGGTATCCGCAGCTCGTCCCAGCGTGCGTTCGCGACGAGAAACGGATGCTCGATCTCCAGCTCCTCGAGCACGGCCGGCAGCTCCTCGAGCTCCCAGCGCACGATCATCGAAGCCGCTCCCCGGCGAACTTCACAAATGCCTGCGCGGCGCGCGTCTCGGTCCGTCCGGTGGCGCGGACGAGGGCGATCTCACGCACCGGCTCGAGCCCTTCTACCCGTGCCTCCGCGATCGTGCCTCCGGCCAGGTCCGACTCGATTGCCGAGCGTGAGATGAAGGTGACACCGTAGCCGCCCTGTACCGCGCTCTTGACGGACTCCTGCAGACCCAGCTCGAGCTTGACGCCGAGGTCGCGGCTGCGCAGGCCGCGCGCGCGGAGCTCGTCGTCGATCACCTGGCGGACGCCGGCGCCCTCCTGCATCACGATCAGCCGCTCGTGGCGCAGATCGTCGAGCGTGACGGTCCGCCCGGCGAAGTGGTGCCCGGCCGGCACGGCGAGAATCACCTCGTCGCGGAAGAACGGCTCGAACGTGACGCCGCGATGCCGCCGCGCCGCGCCGACGACGCCGAGCTCCAGCTCACGCTCGGCGACGAGCTCGACGACCCGCTGCGTGTCCGCGACGAGAAGCGCCACGTGCAGCTCGGGATTCTCGGCCTGGAACTCGCAGAGAAGGCGCGAGAGGACGACGTTGCCGGGCCCGGTCGAGGCGCCGATATGGAACGTGCCGTGGAGCTCGCCTTCGCCCTCGGCGGCGACCTCGTCGAGGATCTGCTCCTCGAGCGCGAGCAGGCGCTGCGCGCCCTCGTAGAGCCGCAACCCCGCCTCGGTCGGCTCGACCCGGCGCCCCGAACGGTCGAGCAGCTGCAGCCCCAGCCGCTTCTCGAGCGCCCGGACCTGCAGCGAGACCGCCGGCTGCGTCACCCCCAGCCGCTCGGCCGCCTGCGAGAAGCTCCTTCGCTCGACGACGACGCAAAAGGCGGCAAGCTGGCGCGTGTCCATAAGCACATCTTATGCGCCGTGTGCTCAGCCGTGATGCATGCTTCGTGCCAGAATCGGCACAGACATGTGCCGAATCGCGGGATAGCCTTCCTGCAGGGGGCTCGCGGCCCCCTTGGGGGCACGTGGAGCAGGTAGTCGGCGGGCGGGCGACGAGCTCGGCGTCGAAGCGCCGCGCCTCGTCCTCGCAGCGCCCGGAGCCCCGACCTGCACGTGGTCGATGCGGAAGGCGTCCACGGCGGAGGTCTAGCATCCGACCGATGTCGGCGCCGCAGCTGGAGGACACGCTCGTCCAGGGCTACAGCCGCCTGGCCAGCGAGTCGAGTCGCCGCGGCTGGATCGACGTCGAGCTGCGGGCGCTCGACCTGGTCCTCGGCGCGGTCGTGCTGGTGCTCGTCTCGCCGCTGCTGCTCCTGATCTCCGCGGTCGCCCTCGCAACTGCCGGCAGACCGGTCATCTACCGCGGCCAGCGCGTCGGCCGCGCAGGCAGGTTCTTCACGATCTACAAGTTCCGGACGCTGACGCGCGACGCCGAGTCGCGGCTCGGGCCATACCTCGGCGAGGAGCTCGTCCGGCGGACCGAGCTCGAGTACACGCGCGTCGGGCGCTGGCTGAAGTCGTCGCAGCTCGACGAGCTGCCGCAGCTCTGGAACGTGATCCGCGGCGAGATGTCGTTGGTGGGGCCGAGGCCGATCCGGCCGCGCTTCTTCGCCGAGCTGGCGCGCGACCTGCCCGCCTACTGGCAGCGGCTGGTGGTCCGCCCGGGCCTCACCGGCTTCGCGCAGGTTCGCGGCGGCTACGAGACCTCGATGGCCGAGAAGCTCGCCCACGATCTCGAATGGATCGCCGACCGCTCGGTGCGCCTGTATCTCCGTACGGTGGTGCGGACCGGCTTCCGTGTTCTCAGCCAGTCGGTGCGCGCGTTCCTGCGCCGGGACTAGAGGCTTGATGTGAAACTGGGGTGCGTGCGGGGATGGGCCAGACCAAGCGGTTCAGCCGGATCGGGCGCAGCGCGTAGTGGTGCTACGGGCAAGCGCGAGCCGGCTGAACCGCGCCGTGTCTGACACACCGGCCGTGCGTGCCGGAGTTTCACATCAAGCCTCTAGTTCGCACCTAGGACAGGACGCGCTGAAGGATCAGCGCCAGCAGGTTGAGCGCGAACAGCGTGAACGCGAGCGACGTGAAGAACGCCGTGGCGACCACGAGTGCGTGGGTGTTGGGATCGAGTCTCATATGCCGCAGCGGGAGGTAGCCGCTCGCCCGCCCCTACACCATCGCTGCTGCGGGGCTGCTCCACGACCCCTCGATCAAGGGGAATCGGACCCGGCGCCTGACCTTACGGGCCTGACCTCTAGAGTAGGCCCTCGTGTGCGGGATTTGCGGCATCGCCCAGACGCGCGGCCCGGTCGATCGCGACCTGCTCGCGACGATGAGCGCGACGCTCGTGCATCGCGGGCCCGACTCGGACGGGGTCTTCGTCGACGGCGGCACGGGCCTGGCGGCGCGCCGGCTGGCGATCATCGACCTCGAGACGGGAGATCAGCCGATCGGGAACGAGGACGGCACGTGCACCGTCGTCCAGAACGGCGAGATCTACAACTACGCAGAGCTGCGACGAGAGCTCGAGGGGCGGGGACACCGCTTCCTCACCCGCGGCGACACCGAGGTGCTCGTTCACGCCTACGAGGAGTGGGGGACGTCGTTCCCGTCGCGGCTGCGCGGCATGTTCGCGCTGGCGATCTGGGACGGTCCACGGCGGCGGCTCGTCCTGGCTCGCGACCCCTACGGGATCAAGCCGCTCTACTACCGGGTCGACGCCGGCGGGCTCCGATTCGCGTCCGAGCTGCGGGCGCTGCCTCGTGGCGAGGTCGATCCGGATGCGGTCGAGGCGTTCCTGGCGTTCAACTCGATCCCCGCTCCGCTCTCGATCTTCCGAGAGGTGCGCAAGCTGCCGCCGGGCCACCTGCTCGTCTGGGAGGGAGAAGCGGCGACGCTGGAGCTCTACGCCCGGCCCAAGCCGCTTGCCCAGGCCGACCTCCGCGACGCGGACGAGGCGGAGCTGATCGAGGAGTGCCGGGCACGCGTGCGCGACTCCGTGCGGGCTCACCTCGTCAGCGACGTCCCGGTGGGCGTGCTGCTCTCCGGCGGAGTCGACTCGGGGCTCCTCACGGCGCTTGCCGCTCAGGAGAGCGGGGAGGTGGTGCGCACGTTCTCGATCGGCTTCGAGGAGTCTTCCTTCGACGAGCTGTCAGGCGCACGGGCCGTGGCCGAGCGGTACGGGACATCGCACCGCGAGCTCGTACTGCGACCCGACGCCGCCCAGCTGCTGCCGGCGCTCGCCGAGGCCTTCGACGAGCCGTTCGCGGACTCCTCGGCCCTGCCGACCTACCTGGTCTCGCAGCTGGCCGCAGGGGACGTGAAGGTCGCGCTCTCCGGCGAGGGCGGCGACGAGCTCTTCGCCGGCTACCACACGTACGTCGCGGATCTCCTGGCCGCGAGGGCCGGCGGGCTGGCGCGCCTCGTGCGACCCTTGGTCGAGCGGCTGCCGAGCAGCGACCGGCGCGTGCCGCTCGAGTACAAGGCGAAGCGGTTCGTGCGCGGAGCGCACCTTCCGCCGCTCGAGCGCCATCACGCCTGGAAGGAGATCTTCTCAGCCGACCTTCGCGCCGAGCTCACCGGACGAGCCCACGACTGGGATCCCGTGGATCTCTACCGCGCGCGGTACGCGGAGACCGCGGGCTCCGAGGAGCTCGCGCGCCTGCAGGACGTCGACTTTGGGATCTACCTCGTCGACGACCTGCTCGTGAAAACGGACCGGGCGTCGATGGCGCACTCCCTCGAGGCCCGTGTGCCGCTGCTCGACCCCGCGGTGACGAACTTCGCGCTCGCGCTGCCCCGTCAGAACAAGATCCGCGGGCTGCAGAAGAAGGTGCTGCTCCGCAAGGCCGCCGAGCCGCTCCTGCCACGCGCCGTCGTGCAGGGGCGGAAACGAGGCTTCTCGATTCCGGCCGCGGCGTGGCTGCGCGGGGACCTCGAGGGTTTCGCCCGCCGGACGCTCGCGCCCGAGGCTCTGCGTCGACAGGGGTACTTCCGGCCGGAAGCGGTCGCGCGGATCCTCGAGCTGCACCGCTCCCGCAAGGAGGATCTCTCGCGCCAGATCTGGGGGCTGCTCGCCTTCACGCTCTGGCACGAACGGCATGTGGAAGGCGTCGCGCGCGACGCAGGGCTCGCGGAGATCGTCGCCTGAAGGTCTGGGTCGACCTGACCGCCTCGGCGCACCCGCTGGTCTTCCGGCCGCTGGTGGAGCGTCTGCGTCTGCGGGGCGACGAAGTCGAGATCACGACCCGCGACTACGCGCAGACCATCCAGCTGATCGAGCAGCACGGGATGGAAGCGGAGGTGATCGGCCACCACGGCGGCCGCTCTGCATTCGGCAAGGCGCGCCAGCTCGGCGGCAGGCTGCACGGGCTGCGGCACTGGGCCAGGGGGCGCGGCTTCGACCTCGCGCTCGCGCACGGCTCGCATGAGCTGACCATCACCGCGCGCCGGCTCGGCATTCCGAGCGCGACCACATTCGACTACGAGTTCGCCTGGCTCCAGCACCAGCTGGGCTGCCGCGCCGCGACGCGTGTCGTCGTCCCGGCCATGATCCCGCCGGAGCGACTCGAGCGCTACGGCGCGCGACCGCCCAAGCTGCGGCAGTACGAGGGCCTGAAGGAGGAGTACTACCTGTGCGACTTCACGCCGGACCCGCGTGTGCTCGGGCAGCTCGGTGTCGACGAAGGACGGGTGCTGGCCGTGCTCAGGCCGCCACCCGACGTGTCGCTCTACCACCGGCACTCCAACCCGTTGTTCCCGCAGACGCTCGAGCACGTGGGGCGGCGGGACGACGTCCACGCAGTCGTCTTGCCGCGGACCGAGGAGCAGCGGGACTACGTCCGCTCCCTTGCGCTGCCTTCCGTGATCGTCCCGGACTCGGCCGTCGACGCGCAGAGTCTGATCGCCTTCTCGGACCTCGTGGTGTCGGCCGGCGGAACGATGAACCGCGAGGGCGTGGCTCTCGGCGTGCCGGTCTACACGACGTACGGCGGCCGCCTGGGCGGCGTGGACGAACAGCTGATCCGCGAGGGCCGGCTGCGGCCGCTCAGCGACCCACGGGCGCTGGAGCTGGTGCGCCGCGACCGCGATGCCGCCACGCCCACGCGCCGCGACCCGCAGGTGCTGCTCGACCTCCTGCTCTCTGCCCTTCCAGGCCGCGCGTAGCTCCATCAGGCTGCGGCGAGCGCGGCGATCACCTCGTCTCCGTACCGCTCGAGCTTGGCCGGGCCGACGCCGGGCACAGACGCGAGCTCGACGAGGCTCTGCGGCCGGCGCACTGCGATCTCCTCGAGCGTCGCGTTGTGGAAGACGACATACGCCGGCACCTCGTCTGCGCGGGCGCGCTCGAGCCGCCAGGTCTTCAACGCCGCGTAGAGCGGATCGTCGGGCTCCGATCGCCGTTCCGTCTGCGATCCCAGCTGCGACCCCGTCTGCCGCTCGGCCGGAGCGAGACGCGGGGCGTCGAGCTCGACGAGGAAGCGGCTCGGCCTGCGCGTCCAAGTGAGCGCCAGGTGCCGCTTGGCCCGCGTCATGCCCACATAGAGGAGGCGCCGCTCCTCCTCGATCTCGGCCGCGGTGCGCGCGAGCTTCGACGGCAGCTCCTTCTCGTCGAGCCGCGGCAGGAACACGACCTCGAACTCGAGGCCCTTTGCCCGGTGGTACGTGAGCAGGTTGACGCCGCGCCGCTCGTTTCCGCCGGAGCCGAAGCGGCGCTCGAGCTCGGCGGCGAACTCCGGCGCCGGGGCGTCCCCGAACTGCTCCGCGAGCCGGACGAGGCGCGAGAGGTCGCTCTGCCGGGTCAGCTCGCGCTCTCCCAGCTTCTCCGGAATGTGCTCGAGCCAACCTGCCTCCCGGGCGAGCCGCGGGACATCCGCGGTCGACGCGGCCCCGCGCAGCCGTTTCAGCAGGCCCTTGGCGGCCTCGCGATCGAGGAGGGAGGAGCCCTGGAACGGGATCTCAGCCTCGTGGAGCGCCTCCTCGAAGTCCGCCAGCCGGCCGTTCGTCCGCGCGAGGATCGCGACCTCCTCGTACGGGGCACCCTCGTCGTGGACGGCACGAATCGCCTCGACGAGCCACGAGCTCTCCGCCTCGGCGGTCGCGAACGGGCGCAGCACGGGTTCCGGTCCGTCCGCACGCGTGGGGCGCAACGTCTTCGGCGCACCGCCGAGCTTCGGCACGAGCCTGTTCGCCAACGCGAGCACCTGCGGCGATGAGCGGTAGTTCTCCTCGAGTGTGACGACCGTCGCCTGCGGAAAGCGCGCGGGCGTGCCGAGCAGGTGCTCCGGGCCCGCACCGGTGAACGCGTAGATCGACTGGTAGTCGTCGCCCACGACGCAGAGGTCGTCGCGGGCGCCGAGCCACAGGTCGAGGAGTGAGCGCTGGAGGAGGTTCACGTCCTGGAACTCGTCGACCGTGAACGCGTGGTAGCGATCGCGGAAGGTCGCGAGCGCCTGCTCGTCGCCCTCGAAGAGCTGCCCCTCGAAGAGCAACACTGCGAGCTCGAGCAGATCCTCGAAGTCGGTCAGCCCCTCGTCGTCCTTGCGCCGCTCGTACGCGGCGTAGACACGGGCCATCAGATCCTCCGGGATCGGCGGCTCGTGGTCGCCGAGCGCCTCGCGATACGCCTCGGCACGGATCCTGCGGTTCTTCGCCCACTCGATCTCGGTGGCGAGATCCGCGGCCGGACGGAACTTGTACGGCGCCGGCAGCGCGTTGCCGATCTGCCGGAGCATCAGCGCCTTCGACGGCAGGATGCGCCCCACAGACTCGGGCGCGAAATAGCGGAGCTGACCGAGCGCGGCCGCGTGGAACGTCGAGGCTCGGACGCCGCCGGCGCCGAGGGCGGCGAGCCGGCCGCGCATCTCTCCAGCAGCCTTGTCCGTGAACGTGACGGCCAGGATCTGATCCGCCCGGAACGCGCCGGTCGCGACCTGGTTTGCAACCCTGCGCGTGATCGTCGTCGTCTTGCCCGAGCCGGCGCCGGCGAGGATGCAGACCGGGCCGCGCACCGCCTCGACGGCGCGCCGCTGTTCCGGATTCAGACCGTCGAAGACGTCCATCGGGCCACCGTACCGAGCGGTCCCGACGGAGCAGGGCCGGCATCCGCAACGAAAGAGTGACAACTTCGAAACGATTTGCGCCGAAGGGCCGGAAACCGGGCTCCTCCGTCCGTGGCCGGCGGTTCACTCGAGTGCATGGACGCGATCAGGCGAGTGGCGAGCGGGATCCCAGACCGGCGGATCCCAGACCGGCGAATCTCAGACCGGCGGATCCCAGACCGGCTCTCAGAGCGACTCAGTGTGCTGTTCCGCGGGCCGGCGCTCCGCTGCATCGCGCCTCTCGGCGGGCTCGGCCCGCTCGGTGGGCTCGAACTGCTCTGCCGGCTGAAACTGCTCTGCCGGCTCGAACTGCTCTGCCGGCTCGAACTGCTCTGCCGGCTCGCGCCGCTGCGTGCCGACGAGCGAGCGCAGCATGGCGACGAGCTCGAGCGTGTCACCGTCCTCGACCATGCGGTCGAGCGTGCCGAGCTGCTCCTCGAGCCAGGCGGCGTCGATCGGGGCACGGGTCGCCCGCATGATCTTCGGGTGGGTCGTACGGTCGACCTCCTCGCCGTCCGACCACAGCACCTCGTGGAGCTTCTCCCCTGCGCGGACGCCGATGAACTCGATCGCGATGTCGCGGTCGGGCTCCTTCCCGGAGAGCCGGATCATGTTCCGCGCCAGGTCGAGGATCTTCACCGGCTCGCCCATGTCCAGCACGAAGACATCACCGCGACCTCCGATCGCGCCGGCCTGGACGATCAGCGACACCGCCTCCGGGATGGTCATGAAGTAGCGCGTCATCTCGGGATGCGTGACGCGCACCGGCCCTCCGCGCGCGATCTGCTTGCGGAAGATCGGCACGACCGAGCCCGACGAGCCGAGCACGTTGCCGAAGCGCACCGCGACGAAGCGAGTCGGAACGTCCCCGCGGTTTCCGTACGACTCGACGATCCACTCCGCAAGCGCCTTCGACTGCCCGAGCAGGTTCTTGGGGTTCGCCGCCTTGTCGGTCGACACGAGGACGAACCGCTCGGCACCGAACTCGACCGCCACCTCGGCGGCCACCTTCGTCGCGAGCGTGTTGTTGCGCACCGCCTCGATCGGGTTCGACTCGAGCAGCGGCACGTGCTTGTACGCCGCCGCGTGGAAGACGACGTCGGGCCGGTAGCGCATGAAGACCTGGCGCATCTTCACGCGGTCCTTCACATCGGCGAGCACGGCCCCGACCGCGGGGAAGCCGCGCTCGTCGACCAGCTCGCGCTCGATCTCGAAGAGCGCCGGCTCGGAGTGGTCGACGAGGATGAGGCGTTCGGCCCCCACCCGCGCGACCTGACGGCAGAGCTCAGAGCCGATCGAACCGCCGGCGCCGCTGACGAGCACGGTCTTGCCGGCGAGGTAGGTCGCGAGCGAGAGCAGGTCGACGTCGATCGGCTCCCGTCCGAGAACGTCCTCGACCTGGACCTCGCGGATCTGCCCTGCGATCGAAAGATCGCCCTCGATCAGCTCGTGCATCCCCGGCAGCGTCTTCACCGGCACACCTGCGGCGCGGGCGACCTCGACGACGCGTGCTCGCACGTCGCCCGGCGCGGACGGGATCGCGATCAGGACCTCGTCCGGCGGGCTGTCGGCCAGGATGTGCGGCAGATCGGCCAGCGTGCCGAGCACCCGAATGCCATGCACGCGGAGGTTCTTCTTGCGAGGGTCGTCGTCGATCAGCCCGATCGGGGTGGAGCCGAGGTTCCGGTTGCGCTGCATCTCCTTGATCACGAGCTGCGCCGCGTCGCCTGCGCCGACGATCAGCACCTCCTTGCCGCGCGCGACGAGCCCGGAGGTCGGCCGCTCGATGATCGAGCGAGCGAGGAGGCGCGTCCCGGCGACGAACGCCAGTGTCAGAAGCAGGTCCATGACCGCGATCGACCGCGGGAGGCGCACGTTGTTCACCGGCGACGTGAAGTAGACCGTCGTGTAGGCGATGAGCGACCCGACCGCGACGCCGCGCGCGGTCCCCCACATGTCCCGCGTCGAGACGTAGCGCCACCACCGGTTGTAGAAGCCGAAGAGGACGAAGACGACCAGCTTGATCGAGACGACGATCCAGACCGTCTTCGCGAACAGCGTGTCGTAGTAGGGCGGAACGCCGTGGTCGAAGCGGAGCTGGAACGCCAGCCACCAGGCCGCCGTGACGAGCGACGCGTCCGCCGCGAGCTGCCACGCGCGATGCCTGTTGACCGGGAGGCGGATCATGTCGAGACGAGCGTCGCCGCCTTGCGGAGGACACCGGCCACCGACTCTTGCTGCTCCTCGGAGATCCCGGCCCACAGCGGCAGCGAGAAGTTCTCCCGCGCCAGCTGCTCCGTCACGGGGAGCGAGCCTTCGCGGTACCCGAGGTAGGACAGTGCCGGCTGCAGGTGGAGCGGTGGCAGGTAGTACTCGGCGGTCGAGATCCCTTCTGCAGCGAGCGCAGCCCGGATCTGGTCGCGTTGGGTCGAACGGCAGACGAAGAGGTGATAGACGTGGCCCGGCTCGTCGTCGGGTGCCGTCACGAGGTCGCCGACGCCGAGCTCGCGGTAGCGCTCCGCGGCTTCGCGGCGCAGACGCGTCCACTCGTCGAGGTGACGCAGGAAGATCCGCAGCGCCGCCGCCTGGATCTCGTCGAGCCGCGAGTTGTAGCCGATGTACTCGAAGGTCTTCTTCGCCCTGGAGCCGTGAAAGCGGAGGAGCCGAATCCGCTCGCCGAGCTCCTCGTCTCGCACCGCGATGAGGCCGCCGTCGCCGAGCCCGAAGAGGTTCTTCGTCGGGTAGAAGCTGAACGTCGAGGCGATCCCGTGCCCGGCGACGTCCGGTGAGCCGAACGCCTGGGCCGCATCCTCCACCAGCGGCAGCCCGAGCGCGGCGAGCTCCGCCAGCGGCGCAGGCCGCCCGAAGAGGTGCACCGGCATGATCGCCTTCGTCCTCGGCGTGATCCGGCCGGCGACGTCTTCCGGGTCGAGGTTCATGGTCGCCGCGTCGACCTCCGCGAACACCGGTGTTGCGCCGCGACGTGCGATCGACTCCGCGGTGGCGAAGAAGGTGAAGGCAGGGCAGATGACCTCGTCGCCGGGGCCGATCCCCATCGCGTCGAGCACGAGCACGAGCGCGTCGGTGCCGTTCGCGACCCCGATCGTCTCCGGGACGCCGAGATACTCCGCCGCCTCTTCCTCGAAGGCCGAGACGTTGGGACCGAAGACGAACCGTCCGTCCTCGAGTACCTCCGTGAAGACTCGCTGCAGCTCCGGGATCAGCGGCGCATATTGCGCCTTGACGTCAATGAGCGGAATCTTCGGCACGGCGAGCCAGTGTAGATGACCTGCGCCATCGCACTATCAGATAGGCCGCCAGCGCCAGGATTCCTGCGACGACGGCGTATTCGACGAACCGGAAGTCGTGGTGGAACGTCTCGTAGCTGCGGCCGAGCGCCCAGCCGGCCCCGGCGAGCGCGAAGGCCCAGATCGCCGAGCCGATCGCCGTCAGCACGATGTAGCGCCCCAGCGGCATCCGGAAGACGCCGGCCGGAATGGAGATGAACGAACGCACGACGGGGGTGACGCGCCCGAGCAGGACGGCCCAGTCGCCCCAGCGGCCGAACCACCGCTCGGCACGATCGAGGCGCTCGGGCGTGAGGTGGAACCAGCGTCCGTGCCGCTCCAGGAACGGTCGGCCGCCCGCCTTGCCGATCCACCAGCCGACGATCCCACCGAGCAGGTACCCGAGGGTTCCGGCCAGCGCGATCGCGAGATACGCGCCGAACCCCGTGCCGAGGTCCTGGCCGAAGAGCGTCACCTGCTGCGTGAACGCGCCGGCGGCGAGCGCGCCGCCGGCGACCATCACGAGCTCGCTCGCCGCGGGCAGCATGGCGTCGACGAACATCAGCAGGAGCACGGCATAGACGCCGTGCGAGGCGATGAAGGACGTCACGGCCGAGAGACTACTTGTGCTTCGGCTTCGCGCCCGCGACGCGCCGGACGGTGAAGGCCTTCGAGAGCTCGGCCTTCCCGTACTGGTTCGTGACGATCAGCCGCGCGACGTACCGGCCGGAGTGCGCGAGCGGCTTCCGCTTGGTCCCCATCCGCCCGTCCCAGACGAGGCTCCGCTGTCCGGCTGGGAGGCCCCGTCTCGTCACCGTCCTCACGACCGTCCCGAGCGGCGTCTCCACGCGCAGCGCCGCGTTGCCCGCGTAGCGGAGCCCGAATCCGACCTTGAGCTTCGCGCCCTTCGGGGGCAGGCGCAGCACCCCGGGAGCGACGGCGATCCCGGTCAGGGTCGTGTTGTACGTCAGAGGCCGGCTCTGGGCCGAGATCTGGCCCTGGTCGTCCGTCGCGCTCACCTTCCACGTCCAACGCCCCTCGGGCGCGGGCAGGCCGGTGGCCGGGTCGACGCCGTCCCACTCGAACGTGTACGTGCCGGGGTCCTTCAAGGGCGCAGGCTCGCCCGTGGTCGGGTCGGGCGGCGGCGGCTGCTCGAGCGTGATCGTCATCCGGTTCGGGCCGATGAGCTGGGCGGTGACCGCGGACGGGCGCACGATCTTGTAGGCAAGCGCGACCGTCTCGCCGACGCCGTCGCCGTTGGGCGAGAGCGCCTCCGGCACGGGCGGAGGCGTGTAGACGCCGTAGTAGAGGACGTTCAGGGACTCCTTCACCGCCCGCTCGCCGCCCGGGTCGGACGGTCGGTTCAGAAGCTTCCCGTCGAACGCCATCGTCGTGGAGCCGCCCGCGTCCAGCGCCGACGCGGTGACCGCTCCGAGCCGCGTCATGGTCTGGGCGAGCTCGAAGTTCGTCAGTCCGACGCTGTATCCCGCTTCGCGGCCGTCGACGGCGACCATGATGATGCGGCCGTCGGCGAGCTGGCCGACACCCGTGCGCGGGTTGCGCGGCAGGAGCTGGTCGATCGTGAACCCCTCCAGGGAGCGGAACACGGGGCTGCCGTTGCGCACGATGATCGGGCCGCCGCCCAGCGCCTGGACCATGCCCGTCCACTCGGGCTGAAGGATCAGCCGCGCCGTCATGCTCGTCCCGAGCGGCGCCTCCGCCTGCAGCTTCGGCGCAACTGCGGCGCCACGTGCGACGAGCACTGCGCCGTCGGCCGGGATCGGCGTGCCGCCGTTCTGCGTCACCGCGGTCACCGGGCCGACGAGATCCGTGTTGGGGGTCGACTGGGGCAGGGGCGAGATCGTTACCTCCGCGACGCCCGGAATCGCCGGAGTCGTGGGCCCCCAGGCCGGGGTGAAGAGCACGACCTCTCCGTTCTCGGGCGTCTCGTTGATCCCGTTCAGCGTCCGCCGCTGGCCCGTTCCGCGCCACGTGCCGAAGAACTTCACGCGGTCGACGTGCAGTGCCCCATCCGCGTCGAGCCCGACCGAGGAGCGCTCGCCGAGCGGCGGATGGTCCAGCACGCCGTCGCGCATCACGACCCCGCTGGGATGCCCGTCGTTCCAGTTGAAGAGGTCGCCGTTGACGCCCGCGACGGTCGCCGTCGCGCCGAGGCGCTTCTGCATGGACGTCACGGTCTCCTTGCCGAGGATCGTCTCCTTGGCGAGCGTCGGCTTGACGGCGTAGAGGCCTCCGGGGCGCGGCGCGGTGAGCACGTGGAACGCAACGGGGCCGTGCGTGGTGAACTGCACCCCCGCCTCGTAGGTCACGCCGGGCATCAGCGTCACCTTCCCCTGCGCGTGGGCGGGAACGGCGAAGAGCAAGGCTCCCAGAGCCGTTATGAGCAGACGGCGCGACACAGACCCCCTCCGACCCTAGCCGTCCCACCGGTCGCTTTACGGAATCCTCACACCCGGCGGTAGCCTCTCGGCGTGCGCGCCGTCCTCGTCGGGCTCCTGTTCCTCGTGTTGGCGGCCCCCGCGGCGGCACACGTAGGAAGACCGGTGCTGCCGGACGCGATCGCCGCACTCCAGGCGGGCCCCGTCTACGTCGACTTCGACGCGAAGCCGACGATCACCCGGCTGGAGGCGGACCGGCTCGCAGCCGCACTGCCCTCCGGGGTGCACATCGCGGTCCTGCCCGAGTCCGTCACGCGCGAGAGCGGGACCGACTCCCAGGGCGTCGCGCAGCTGCTGGCCGACAGCGTCGGCAAGAAGGGCGTCTACCTCGTCGTCCTCGGCGGCTCGCTCGTCACCGTCGACGCGCCGCCCGCCGTGCGCCAGGCGTTCGAGGCGCGGCGCGCCGAAGGCCTCGGCCCGGCGATCGAGGCCGCGTCAGACGTAGCGGGGACGACCCGCGCGTCGGGTCACGGCGCGAACTGGCCGGCGTTCGCCGTCTCGATGGCGCTCGGCCTCGTCGCGCTCTGCGTCCTCGCCTACCGGGCGCGGCAGAAGAGTCCTAGAGGCTTGATGTGAAACTGGGGTGCGTGCGGGGATGGGCCAGCCGTGCGTGCCGGAGTTTCACATCAAGCCTCTAGTTCCAGACCCTGACGTCGCGGTAGAGCGTGTCGCGCTGCACGGGGACCTTGCCGAGGGCCTTGATGGTGCGCACGAAGTCATCCGTCGATGCGCGGTACGTCGTGCCCGCCGCGGAGACGACGTTCTCCTCGATCATGATCGAGCCGAGATCGTCGGCCCCGAACTCGAGCGCGACCTGGCCGATCTTCATCCCCTGAGTCACCCAGCTCGACTGGATGTGGTCGACGTTGTCGAGGTAGATCCGCGACACCGCCTGGGTCAACAGGTAGTCGAATGAGGTCGGCATCGTCTCGCGCGGGACGAGAGCGCCGAGCCGGTTGCCGTCGTCCTGGAACGTCCAGGAGATGAAGGCGCGGAAGCCTCGCGTCTCGTCCTGCAGCTCGCGGATCCGGCACATGTGCTCCACGCGGTCCTCGACCGTCTCGACGTGGCCGTACATCATCGTCGCCGTCGTCGACATGCCGAGCCGGTGCGCCTGCCGCATCACGTCCAGCCACTCGGCAGTCTTCGTCTTCTTCGGGGCGATGATCTCGCGCACGCGGTCGACGAGGATCTCGCCGCCGCCCCCGGGGATCGAGTCGAGGCCCGCGTCGCGCAGCCGGGAGAGCGCCTCCGGGACGGTCAGCTTCGAGCGGCGCGCGATGTGCTGGATCTCCGGCGGCGAGAGCGCGTGCAGGTGGATCGGGTAGCGCTCCTTGATCGACCGGAAGAGATCCTCGTAGAAGTCGATCCCGAGGTCGGGGTGGTGGCCGCCCTGCATGAGGACGCCCGTGCCGCCGAGGTCGAGAGTCTCCTGGATCTTCTTGAAGATGATCGGCTTCGGCAGCAGGTAGCCCTCGGCGCGGTCGCCCGGGCTCCGGTAGAAGGCGCAGAAGTCGCAGTCGGTGACGCAGATGTTCGTGTAGTTGAGATTCCGGTCGACGATGAACGTGACGCGGCCCGCGTCGAGCTTGCGGTTGCGCAGCTCGTGTGCCGCGCGGCCGACGGCGACGAGGTCGCGGGAGCGGAGGAGCGCGACGGCGTCGCCGTCCGTGATCCGCTCGCCGTCGAGCGCCTTGGCGAGGATCTCGCGGGTCGACGGCCCGGCGACGGCGCTCATGCGACCACCTCCTCCGCGGCCTGGACGAAGCGCAGCTCCGGCACGCGCTCGAGCTCGCCCACGTCGCGCGCCAGCTCGAGGAAGGTCAGGAGGCCCGCCCGCTCGCGCGGGCCGAACCGATAGCGAAGCTTCTCGAAGTAGCGCGCCAGGAAGCCCGCCGGGTAGCCGTGGCGCTCCGACGCTTCGTACGCCAGCACCTCCGGCTCGGCGCGCGCCTCACGCACCGACGCGACGAGGGCGTCCTCGAGCTCCGCCACGCCGTCCGGGACGGGCTCGGGCGCCGCCCAGACCGCGAAGACCATCGGCAGACCGGTGCGCTCGAGCCACAGCCGGCCGAGGTCGTGGTGCGGCGTCGGATCCTCGAACGACGACCTGAGCGCCGCATCGCCGATCAGGAGCCGAGCGTCCGCCTCCTCGCCCAGCCCGACGTGCTCCGCATTCGGCAGGAGCACCTTCGTCAGCACGACCGACGTCGCGGACTCGGGCGTCACCGCGACGCTCCGCACCTGCTCGAGCGGCTTCCGTGAGACGAGCTGGATGGAGTCGACCGCCCCCTCCGAGGAGACGCAGAGCCGCGAGAGGATCCTGAGGCGGTGGGCGTTGCGCGCGTACTCGATCGACGAGATCGGCGCCAGGTCGATCTCGCCGTCCAGCAGCCGCCGGTTCAGCTCCGTCGGGACGCCGCTGACCTCGTCCACGTCCGCCTCGAGCCGGAAGAAGACAGGCGCCATGTTCACGTACGAGATGCGGCCGAGGCGGATCACTGCTCGACCCACTTGAAGAATCCCAGCAGATTGCCGTCCAGGTCCAGCGCCGCGAACTCGCGGGTGCCGAAGTCCGTGTCGTCGGGCGCCTCCCTGGAGACGGGATGGAGGATGTCCGCCTCGTCGCGCGCCACGACCGCAAAGCCGCCGTCGTGGTGCAGTCTCCGGAAGCCGAGCCGGTCGCGGTAGAACTCGACCGCCTTCGAGGCGTCGCCGACCGGCAGCGCCGGGATCGTCTGCGTCAGGGTCGTCACCAGCGCCTGAGCTCGTTGTAGAGCGTGTCGCGCTGGACCGGGATGCGCCCCGCCTCCTTGACGACGTGCGCGAGCTCGTCGAGCTTCTGCTCGGTCCCGGTGCGGCTGCCGGCGGCGCGGAAGATCTCCTCGCGCACGACCGTTCCCTGCACGTCGTCCGCGCCGAAGTGGAGCGCGACCTGCGCGATCGGCATCGTCAAGGAGATCCAGTAGGCCTTGATGTGGGGGATGTTGTCGAGCATCAGGCGCGAGACGGCGAGCATCTTCAGATCCTGGGCGCCCGTCTGGAACTGGAAGCCGCGCCGCTCGAAAACGGTGTTCTCCGGATGGAACGCCAGCGGGATGAAGGCGAGGAAGCCGCCCGTCCGGTCCTGCTGCTCGCGCAGGCGGAGCAGGTGGTCGACCCGCTCCTCGTACGTCTCGACGTGGCCGTAGAGCATCGTGCAATGCGTGGGGATGCCGAGGCGGTGCGCCGTGTCGTGGGTGTGGAACCAGAAGTCCGGGTGCTCCTTGCCCGGCGCCACGAGCTTGCGCACGCGCTCGGCGAAGATCTCCGCGCCGCCGCCGGGCAGCGAGCCGAGCCCGGCCTCCTTGAGCTCCTTCAGCACCTCCTCGTGCGTCAGCCCGGAGAGCTTCGTCATGTGGTGGATCTCGGACGCGGTGTAGAACTTGAGATGCACGTCCGGCAGCGCCTGCTTGAGACGCCTGACCGTGTCGACGTAGAAGTCGAAGCCCACGTGCGGGTTCTCGCCGTTGACCATGTGGATCTCCGTGAACCCGACCGTCTCGTGCTGGCGGACGGCGTCCTCGACCAGCTCGCCCGTGTCGATCGTGTACGCATGCTCCTGCTTCTGCGTCGCGGCGAAGGCGCAGAACTTGCACTTCACACGGCAGACGTTCGTCTGGTTCAGATACAGGTTCTGCACGAAGAAGACGCGGTCGTCGCCGCCGCGCACGCGGCGCGCGAGGTCGGCCAGCTCGCCGATCGCCAGCAGGTCGTCCGACTCCATCAGGGCCAGCCCGTCGTCGAGCTCGAGCCGCTCGCCGGCCTCGACCTTGTCGCGGATCTCCTCCAGGGTGTCGATCGCGATCGCCATCACTGGGCCACTAGCCGGCTCTGTTCACCACCGCGTAGGTCAGGGCTTCGAGCTCCTCTCGGTGCAGCGCACCGTCCAGGTGCGATCTCGCGCCACTAGCGTAGTCGAGCGCGACCGCACCGGCGCGCTCCAGGGCACCGGTCGCGCCGACGCGGACGAGCGCGCCGTCGAGCGGGCCGCCGGCGAGCGCCTCCCGCACGACCTCGTCCTCCTCCGCGGCGAAGAGCAGCGGCAGCGTGGGCGTCCCCTCGCGCAGGTCGGTGCCGGCGATCTTGCCCGTCTCCTGCGTCTGCCCCGAGCAGTCGAGGATGTCGTCCGCGATCTGGAAGGCGATCCCGAGCTTCAGACCGAACGGGCCGAGCCCCTGCGCGCCGCCGAGGAGGCAGGCCGCCTCGAAGAGCTTTCCGGTCTTGAGCGCGAGACGCTCGATCACCTGCTCGGGCGTGGTCTCGGGCCGGCGGGTCTGGCGCCGCTGCATGGCCTCGCCGCGGACCAGCGCCAGGCACGAGTCGGCCAGCACGCGCACCAGCCGCGCATCGCCGGTCCCGGAGAGCTCCGCGAAGGAGCGGGCGAAGAGGTAGTCGCCGGCGGCGCGGGCCGCGTCGGCCCCGTGCGCGGCCCAGACGGCGCGGTGGCCGCGGCGGAGCTCGGCCCCGTCGATCAGGTCGTCGTGGACGAGCGTCGCCAGGTGGACGAGCTCGACGGCGACCCCCGAGGCGACCGGAGGCGGCGCTCCGGGCGGCGAGGCGAGGAAGACGAGCAGGGGCCGCAGCCGCTTGCCGCCGGCCGCGAGCGCCTCGGCCCCGACGGCGCCGGCGACGCCGTCGTCCCATGCCACGGCCTCGCGGAGGCGCTCCTCCAGCTCCTCCATGTAGACGGAGAGCCCGGGTGCATCGAGCGCGATCGCCGTCACACGGCCGCCCCGCTCAAACTGCGACCCCCGTGTGCAGCGCGACAATCCCGCCGGCGAAGGTCCGCCAGCGGACGTCCTCGAAGCCGGAGTCCGCGAGCAGGCGCCCGAGCTCCTCGGGGCCCGGGAAGCGCTTCACGCTCGCAGGCAGATACGCGTACGCGGCGCCGCCCGGGAGGACCTTGCCGAGCAGCGGCACGACGCGGTCGAACCACAGGCCGTAGAAGTGGCGCAGCGCCCCGCGCGGCCGGGTGATCTCGAGGATCCCGATCCGGCCGCCGCCTGAGAGCACCCGGCGCAGCTCGGTGAGGCCGCCCTCGAGGTTCTCCACGTTGCGGATCCCGAAGCCGACGGTGACCACGTCGAAGCTGTCGTCCTCGAACTCGAGCCGCAGGATGTCGCCGCGCACCCACTCGACCAGCGGGTCCTTCTTCCGCGCGCGGTCGAGCATCCGCTGGGAGAAGTCGATCCCGGTCACCTCGCCGCCTGCCTCGCGATCGGCGATCGCCAGATCGCCGGTCCCGCAGGCGGCGTCGAGCACGCGGTCGCCGCGGTGGACGACCGAGCGCGCCGTGATCCGCCGCCAGCGCTGGTCGAGACCCGCGGTCATGATCCGGTTCATGGCGTCGTAGACCGGCGCGATCCGGTCGAACATCCGCTCCACGCCCTCCGCCGGCAGCGTCACTCGCCCCACCGCCTGATCAATGCGTTTTCGACGCCGGCGGCGCAGCCGCCCGTCCGCGCCAGCGGACCGGTGGAGGGGGCTCGGGGGAACCGGGAGGTTCCCCCGCCGCGGCGGATCACGTGCCCCACCGCCTGATCAAAGCGTTCTCGACGCCTAGCTGGTCGAGCGCGCGGCCGACCACGAAGTTGACGAGGTCGTCGACCGACTCGGCCCCGTGGTAGAAGCCGGGCGCCAGGAAGAGGATCGTCGCGCCGGCCCGGCGCAGCGTCAGCATGTTCTCCAGGTGGATCGCCGAGAGCGGCGTCTCGCGCGGCATCAGCACGAGCTTGCGCTCCTCCTTCAGCGCCACAGAGGCGGCGCGGTGGATCAGGTTCTGCATCGCACCCGAGGCGACGGTGCCGAGCGTGCCCATCGAGCAGGGGCAGAGCACGTACGCGTCGACCCTCGACGATCCGCTCGCGTAAGGGGACGACCAGTCGTTCGGGTCGTAGATCGTGGCGAGCTCGCCGGCCGGCTCCGAGATCCGCGCCAGCGTCTCGTCGCGCGGCAGCCGCGGGTCGCCGTAGAGCTCGGTGCCCATCACCTCCACCGCGGCGGTCGACGCGCAGATGCCGAGCTCGACGTCGGCGGCGGCGAGCGCCTCGATCAGGCGCGCCGCGTACGGCGCGCCCGACGCGCCGGTGATCCCCAGAAAAACGCGCATCCCGCCGGATTCTTGCGGAATCCGGCTACTGCGGGCCTTTGGACGCCTCGAGGAAGGTGGCGATCTTCCTCAGATCCGCGTCGCTGAAGGCGGCGAAGCTCGGCATCGGCGAGCCGGGATTGACACAGGCCGGGCACTTCAGGTGGGCGATCTGGAACTCGATGCCCTTGTTCTTCGCGCCCTCCGCAGTCAAGTCGGGCGCGCCGAGGTTCTGACCGCCGGAGCCGAGGTAGGTGTGGCAGTTGAGGCAGCCGGACTGGGCGAAGAGCCTGGCGCCTGCGACCGCCTCCGGGTCGCCGGCGAACCCCTGCTCCTGCGCCCACGACGGCACCTTGCCGACGAGCTCGGAGCCGAGCGCCTCCTTCGCGGTCGCGCCGCGGTAGGTCAGGACGCCCATGGAGACCACGGTGAGGATGGCCGCCACGATCGCGACCGGCCGACGGCTCAGGCGCCGCTCCCTGCGCACGTCGATGAACGGCAGCGCGAGCAGCAGGACGAGCGCGATCGTCGGGATGCCGATCGTGCCGAGGAGCACCGTCTCCGGCCACTTGAAGATCCGGAGCAGGTAGAAGAGGAAGTAGTAGTACCAATCGGGCCGAGGGACGAAGTTGATCGTCCCCGGGTCCGCCGGCTCGTCGTAGAGCTTCCCGAGCCAGCCCGCCTCCGGGATCTCGTTGCCGTGCGGCTCGCCGGCCGTGACCTTCCAGATGACCGCGAGCCCCGCGATCACCAACACGACCACGAGCGACATGACCGTGTCGTGCCACATCGCGTAAGGGAAGAACGGCTTGCCGCGCTCCTCGACGTCCGCCTTGTACTGCCGGAAGTCGCGGCGGCGTTGCTCGATCCGGTCGCTAGCTATCGGTGGACCTCCCCCGCGGGCCTGGCGCGACGAGGCCTGCACGGCGGGCGGCGGGCTTCTTCATCGACCCGGAGCCCGCGGCCTCCTTCGACCACGGCGGCGAGCTGACGCCGAGGCGGACGACGAGGTAGAGGTGGAACCCGATCAGCGCGAAGATGGCGCCCGGAATCAACAGCATGTGGATGGAGTAGAAGCGGGCCAGCGTATCGGGCCCGATCTCGGCGCCGCCTCGGAGGAACTGCGCCAGGAACGGGCCGACGAACGGCCCCGTGCCGTTCAGGTTGATGCCCACCACCGTCGCCCAGTACGCGGTCTGGTCCCAGGGGAGCAGGTAGCCCGTGAAGCCCTCGAGCAGCCCCATCACCAGCAGCAGCACGCCGATGATCCAGTTCAGCTCGCGCGGGTACTTGTAGGCGCCGAAGAGGAAGACGCGCCCCATGTGGAGGAACATGAGGATGATGAACACCGAGGCTCCCCAGCGGTGCATGCCGCGCACGAGCCAGCCGAAGGTGACGTCGTGCGTGATGTGCTGGATCGACGGGTACGCCGAGTTCGGGTCCGGCGTGTAGAACATCGCCAGGATGACGCCGGTCGTCGCCTGGACGAGGAAGGCCGTGAGCGAGGCCGAGCCGAGCGTCTGCATCCAGTTGACGTCGCCCGGCACCTTCCGGAAGAGGAAGTACTTCGTCCCGGCGACGAGGCCCGACCGCTCGTCGAGCCAGTCGAGCGGGTAGAGGGCAATGTCGCGAAGCTGATCTTTTCTCGTCTGGGGCTGCGCCATCAGGAGGACGGTGGCTGGAGGGGGTAGAGCCACTTCTCGACGTTGTTCGTGTGCTGCCCCGGACCCCGCAGGCCGAACTTGTAGATGATCGCGTCCTTCCCGGTGCCCTCGACCTTGCCGACGCTGAACGCAGGCCCGAGGAACAGCCGGCCCTCGACGATCTTGTATGCGTAGCGGTCGAGCGCGCGGACAGGCGGGCCCGCCACGCGGTTGCCCTCCGTGTCGTACTGGCCGCCGTGGCACGGGCAGCCGAAGCCGCCGGCCGGCAGGGTCGGGATCAGCTCGGCGGTGCCGCTCTTCTTCCGCTCGGTCTGGAACAGCGGGCCGTTCGGCTGCACGGGGCAGCCGAGGTGGGCGCAGCGGTTGGAGATGATCGTGAAGCTCGGCTGCTGCTCGAGCAGCCCGTTGTAACGGACGTACGTGGTGCGCCGAGAGACCTCGCCCTGCGCCGGATTCGAGATGTAGGTCGTCACGTTGTACTGCCCCTCGGCGAAGTTCTCGAGCGGTCCCAGGTCGACGTCGGGATGACCGGTGTCCTCGAACATGGGCGCCACCGCGAACCCGAGCACGGGCACCGTCACGAGGGCGCCGATCAGCGCGCCGACGCCGATCGTCGCGCCCTCGAGGAAGACCGAGCGCGGATAGCGCACGGCCGGGTCGAGCTCGAACTCCTCGTCGACGGGGGCGGCTCCCTCGGCCGGAGCGGCGGCGGCTTCGGCCTCCGCCCGCTTCGCCTCCTCCGCGGCCTCCTGCGCCTCCTTCTTCGCCACGAGGTCGCGCACCCAGAGGTAGCCGAAGGCGATCGCGAGCAGGGCCCCGACCCCGGCCACGAACCACGAGACGATGAGGCCCACGAGCAGGCAGGCGATGCCGATCGCGAAGCCGACCGGCCAGAGGCTCGGCCCCGGAAGCTCTGGATGCTCGCGCTGTGGCTCCACTACCCCGTCGGATTCAATCGGTCGGTCTCGCCCGCGGTCAACGTCGTAACAGTTGCCGCAGCCCGCGCGAACTCTGCCGCATTTCGCCGTTCCGTGCCGAGGTATCCGACCGCTCGCCCGACGGGCCGCGAAGATCGATTCCGTACTCGGCCCACCGCGCGTCGACGAGCCCCCGGATCTCGGGGCTCATCTCGATCAGCGGCGGCCATTCACGTGTCCCCTCCTCGGGGCCCTTGTGCGTGGCGTCGATCCCGATCTTGCCCCCGACGAACTGCAGCGTCGGCGCGTGGTCTAAATGGTCGAGCGGCCCCTCGGTGAGCAGGACGTCGCGTTTCGGATCGACGTTGGCGCCGACGACGAAGAACACCTGCTCGTAGTCGTGGACGTCGACCCATTCGTCGACGACGACGATCGCCTTCGAGAGGCTCAGCATCCCGAGCCCCCAGAGCGCGTGCATGACCTTCCTCGCATGGCCCGGGAACTGCTTCCGGATCGAGACGATGACGCAGTTGTGGAACGCGCCGGCGACCGGGAGGTCGTAGTCGACGATCTCCGGCAGGGTCATCTTCACCGCCGGCAGGAAGATCCGCTCGGTGGCCTTGCCGAGCCAGGCGTCCTCTTGCGGAGGCCGGCCGACCACGATCGACGGGTAGATCGCGTCCCGGCGCATGGTGATCGCGGTCAGGCGGAAGACGGGGAACTCCTCGGCAGGCGTGTAGTAGCCGGTGTGGTCGCCGAAGGGCCCCTCGCTCGTCAGGTCGCCGCGCTCGATGGTCCCTTCCAGGACGATCTCCGCGTTCGCGGGCACCTCCAGGTCGACCGTCCTCGCCTGGACGAGCTCCACCGGCTCGCCTTTCAGGAACCCGGCCAGCATCAGCTCGTCGATGTGCTTCGGCAGCGGCGCGCTGGCGGAGTAGGCGGTCACGGGGTCGAGCCCGAGCGCGACCGCGACCTCCATCCTGCCGTCGGTCATCAGGTAGTCCTGGCGCCCGTCCTTGTGGATCTGCCAGTGCATGGCAGTCGAGCGGCGGTCGAGCTTCTGCATCCGGTACATGCCGACGTTGCGGCCGCCGGTCCGCGGGTCCTTGGTGATCACGGCCGGCAGGGTGATGAACGGGGCGGCGTCGAGCGGCCAGCAGGTCTGGATCGGCAGCCGGTCGAGGTCGATGTCGTCGCCCGTGAGGACGACCTCCTGGCTCGGGCCGGAGCGCACCGCCTTCGGCATCGAGTCGGCGATCGACTTCAGCTTCTGCAGGCCCTTGACCTTCTCGACGAGGCCTTGCGGCGGCTGCAGCTCGAACACGTCGCCGAGCTTCGCCCCGACGTCGTCGAGGGAGTCGACCCCGAAGGCGAGGCACATGCGCCGCTCGGTGCCGAACTGGTTGATCAGCAGCGGGTGGCTCGAGCGCGGGTTCTCGAAGAGAAGCGCAGGCCCGCCGGCGCGCACCGTGCGGTCGACGATCTCCGTGATCTCGAGGTGCGGGTCGACCTCGGCGGCGACGCGAACGAGCTCGCCCTCGCGCTCGAGCAGCGCGATCCAGTCGCGAAGGTCGCGGGGCGGGGCCATCGCGGGTCAGTCTACGGAGAGGGCGTACGCGAGCGCCTCGTCCTCCGTGAGCGCGCGTCCGCACTCGACCAGCGCAGCGTCGAGGGAGTGCAGGAACTGCTCGTGCCTCGGGCGCTCCTGCGGGAGAATCGGGCCGTATCGCTCCTCCAACCCCTGGGCTGCGCCCCACAGGATGCTCGCCCGGCCCGTGTCGCCCGCAATCGCGGCGGTCGCCGCGAGACCCGACAGGCAAAACGGGAAACTCACGGGCGCGCCGAACTCACGGCTGACGATGAGAGCCTCGCGGTAGCGTGCCGCCGCACTCGACGCATCGCCCGTCAGCAGCGCTGCGTCTCCGAGCCCGCTCAGACTTAGCGGTTCGTCAGCGGTACTCGTGCCGGCCCTCGCAGCGACAAGCGACTCCTCGAGTAGGACAGCGGCCCGCTCGACGTTCCCTGCCAAGAGCTCGAACTCGCCGTAGTTGTGGAGCGTCGAGATGCGCCGCTCGCTTCCCGCAGGAGCGCTCTCGAGGCTCGCTTCGAAGAGCGCTCGGGCTCGTACGGGGTCCTGGGCCGAATAGACCTCACCCGCTCGCATGAGCGCGAATGCCAGTAGCTCGGGATCGGCGACCGAGCGCAGGAGCGTAAGTGCCTCCTCGATCACCTCACCGGCGCGCTCGTTGTTGCCGCTTACCCACGCGGCGTAGCTCGCCCAGGCCAGGACCTCGGCGCGCACAGCCGGCTCGCCCCGACCGCCGACCAGCGCCGCATCGCACCAACGCGAGACCTCGCGAGCATTGCCCCGGGCCATCCACAACGGAGTGCAGGGCCTGAGCAGCGCGAGCGCGTCGCCATGCCGTCCCTGCCCGAGCAGCCACCCGAGCGAGGCCCGGACGTTGTCCTGCTCCAAGGCGAACAGCATGCGTCGCCGCACGCCTTCCTCACGGGTCTGAACCGCCCGTGGCTCGAGGACACGCAGGAGATACGCAAGCTCGCGCTCCCGCAGCTCGTCGTCCTTCCCGAGAGCGGCGAGGCGCTCGGCCGCGAACTCGCGAATGGTCTCGAGCAGGAAGAACCTGCCCTCGCCGGTGGAGCTGAGCAGGCTCTTGTCGACCAGGGCGGACAGCGCCTCCAGCGACGCGCCGACGACCTCCTCGGCCGCGTCGAGGCCGAAGGTCCCGGCGAAGACGGCGAGCCGCGCGAACGTCCGACGCTCGTCCTCCGACAGGAGGTCGTAGCTCCATTCGATCGTCGCTCGGAGCGTGCGCTGCCGCTCCGGCAGGTCGCGCGCGCCGCCGACGAGCAGGTCGAGGCTACCGCCCAGCCTCTCGCCGATCTGCGCCGGCGACAGCAGCTTCGTCCAGGCTGCCGCCAGCTCGAGTGCGAGTGGGAGGCCGTCGAGCCGGCGCACGATTGCCGGCACGTGCTCGTCGGGCTCGAACGTCGGCACGAGGCGGCACGCGCACTCGACGAACAGCGTCACGCCGTCGTCGAACGGCAGAGGCGCAACGTCGTACTCCTGCTCGGCGGTCAAGGCAAGACGCTCCCGGCTGGTCGCGATGACCCGCAACCCGGGGGCGAGGGCGAGAAGCTCCCCGACACGGGGTGCCGCGGCCAGCAGCTGCTCCATGTTGTCCAGCACCAGCAGCGCGCGCTTCGACCGGAGTCGGCTCTCGACCTCGCCGCGCAGGTCGAGTGCCTGCGCGATCGCCGGCTCGACGAGCTCGGGATCCGTTACCGGTGCGAGCGGGACGAACCAGACGCCGTCCGGAAAGTCGTCGACGAGCTCGGCTGCCGCATGCAGCGCGAGCTTCGTCTTCCCGCTCCCGCCCGGGCCGGTCAGCGTGACAAGTCGGCTCCCGCTCCGGGAGAACGACGCGATCTCCGAGAGCTCACGCTCTCGACCGATCAGCGGCGTCGGCTGGATCGGGAGGTTGGTCTGGTGCAGCGTCTTCAGTCGCGGAAAGTCGCGCTCCCCGAGCTGGAAGATCCGCTCCGGCGCGGACAGGTCCTTGAGCCGGTGCTCGCCGAGGTCGCGCACCTCGGCTTCCACCAGATCGACAGTCGTCTGCGAGAGCAGCACCTGTCCGCCATGGCCCGCGGCGGCGATGCGAGCGGCGCGATGGACGTCGATGCCGACGTAGCCCTCGGCCGTGGCGAGCGGCTCGCCGGTGTGGAGCCCCATGCGCACCTGCACCGAGCCGCCCTCGAGTCGGGCCTGCGCCTCACCGGCAGCCGCAACCGCGTCCGACGCGCGCCCGAACGCGACGAAGAACGCGTCCCCCTGCGTGTCCACCTCGGCGCCGCCGTACCGCTCGAACGCCTCGCGCAGCACGCGCCGATGCTCGGCCAGCGCCTCCGCGTACGCCTCGCCCAGCTCCTGCAACAGCCGCGTCGAGCCTTCGATGTCCGTGAAGAGGAATGTGACCGTGCCGGAGGGAAGCTCGCTCATCGTGCCAGCGCGTCGACGTCGAGCACGACGGTGCGGCCGCGGCCGAGGCGGATCGCGCCGCGCTCCTCCTCCTCGCGGAGGACGCGGTTGACGGTCGCGCGCGAGGTGCCGGCCATCTCGGCGATCTCCTCTTGCGTGAGCGGGATCGTCCCGCTTGGGTAGAGCCCGCTCAGCTCCCGCAGGCGCCGGCGCACCCGCGTGTCGGCGTCGACGTGGTGCGCCTCGACGATCCGCCCGTCCGCGCGGCGCACCTGCTCCGCGAGGAGCGCGAGCAGCACTCGGTCGACCCCGGGGTGCCGCCGCCGGAGCTGCTCGAAGTCGTCCCGGAAGACGACCCACGTCTCGGCGGGCTCGAGCGCCGAGACCGATGCAGCGCGGCGTTCCGGGGCGATCAGCGCCAGCTCGCCGAACGCCTCGCCGGGGCCGAGCACCGCGAGGAGGACACGGTCGCCGTGCGGCGCCGCGACGCGGACGCCGAAGCGGCCGGAGACGACCAGGTGCAGGCAGTCGGCCGGGTCGCCGTCGTGGAACACGACCTCCCCGCGGTCGAACGTCCGCCGCCGCGCGATCGCCAGCATCTGCCGCAGCTCGTCGGGCGGGACGTCGGCCAGCAGCCGCCATTCCATGCGTGAACTATGTCACGAACTTGACACTTCTTCTGTCGGGCGCACGAACGACACGGGGACGGGCCCGTGGGATCCTCGAGTTCAGGAGATCGAGCGGAGGAGCGGATCATGAAGAAGGCGTCACCTCGGAAGCTGGCATTCATCACCACCGTCGTCGCGATCGGCGCACTCGTCCCCGTTGCCGGGTCGGGCGCCGCGATCAGGTATCTGCCGATCGACCCCGGCGGGTCGAATGCGCTGCCGCACGTGCTCCCCGCGGATCCGGGCGGCACCCCCGCGCTGAAGAAGGCCAAGGCCAAGAAGGCGAAGAGCGCCACGAAGGCCGTGCTGCCCTACTTGGGCAGGCACTAGCCATCGCGCACTAGGGCACGAGGAGAGCGTCACGCCGCCTGCGGGCGGCGTCGGCGTGGTCCGACCGGGGCCGATTCGATTCGGGCCGCTACCGGTACTGCTGCTGCACGCGGCGGCGGCGCGCCTTGCGGCGGCTGCCGGCCCAGTGCGTCAGCTCGCCGAGCGCGATCACGGCGCAGAAGAGCAACCCGACGCCGAGCATCCAGAGGATGACCGCGCGCCCCTCGGAAGCGGCGTCGGCGAGCAGAAAGGCGAGCACGGCGGAGACTCTAGATGATTGGTTCCTAACTGGCGTGGTTCTTGGGAGGGCATGCACCAAGCAGCGTGGTCGACTCGATCGCGGGCAAGGCTTGACTGCCTTGGCGGCGATCGCGGCGGGCGCGATGCGCCGTGTGGAGGCCCCCAACCGGGAGGTCGCCAGTTGGAATCAATCGTCTAACCGAGCCGCTCGCGATGCAGCGTGAGAGCCCGTTCCCGGGCCTCGGCCGACCCGTCGCCGCCGCCGAGCCGGCGCGCCGCGTCGGCCCAGGCCTCGCCGTCTCCCACACCGTCCCGCGCCTGCAGCGAGGCGCAGCGCGAGATCAGCTCGGCGAGCACGGAGACAGCCGGGACACCTCCGGCCTCCGCGATCCGCACGAGCCCGTGCGCGTACAGGTAGTCGCCCAGCAGGATCGCGGTGTCGCCGTCGGACGGCGCGAAAAGCCGCGGCCGCCCGTAGTGGACGAGGTACGCCTCGTAGACCGTCTCGAGCCCGGCCGCGAAGCGCTCGTCCGCGAGCGGCGAGAAGACCGGCTCGCAGGCCATATCGCCGTCGAGGAGCGCGTCGGCCCAGAGCGGGCTCTCGCGCCGCGCCTCCTCGGCGATCAGCTCAGCCGTCGAGGAAGTCACGGAACGCGTCGATCGTCCGGTCGACGTCCTCGTCGGAGTGGGCAAGCGAGACGAACATCGCCTCGAACTGCGACGGGGCGATGTAGATCCCCTGCCCGAGCAGGTGCCGGAAGAGTGCGGCGTAGCGTCCGGTGTCGCTCGCCGAGGCGTCCTCGAAGTCGCGCACGGGCCCGTCGCGAAGGAAGAACGTACCCATCCCCGGCGCGGCCTGGAAGGTCCCCAGCGCGGCGAGGCCGGCCCGCAGCCGGTCGGTCGTGCGACCCAGCTCGACGTAGACCTCGGCGTCGCGCAGACGGCGAATGACCGAGAGCCCCGCTGCGGTGGCGAGCGGGTTCCCCGAGAGCGTCCCCGCCTGGTAGACGTGCCCGCTGGGCGCGAGCCCGGCCATGATCTCCGCCTGGCCGCCGAACGCAGCGAGCGGCAGCCCGCCGCCGACGATTTTCCCGAGGATGCTCAGGTCGGGCGTGACGCCGTAGAGCTCCTGGGCGCCGCCGCGCGCGACGCGGAAGCCGGTGATCACCTCGTCGAAGACGAGCAGCGCCCCGGACGCGTCGGCCAGCAGCCGCAGCGCCTCGAGGTAGCCGGGCACAGGCGGCACGACGCCCATGTTCCCGGCGATCGGCTCGACCAGGATCGCCGCCAGCCCCTCGCCGTAGCGCTCGACGGCGGCGGCCGCCGCGTCGACGTCGTTGTACGGAACGACGACGGTGTCCTGCGTGACGGCCGTCGGCACTCCCGGGCTCGAAGGGATGCCGAGCGTCGCGAGGCCGGAGCCGGCCGAGGCCAGCAGGGCGTCCGAGTGACCGTGGTAGTTGCCGGCGAACTTGACGATCCGGTCGCGCCGCGTGTGGGCGCGCGCGAGACGGATCGCCGACATCGCGGCCTCCGTTCCGGAGGAGACGAGGCGCACCATCTCGACCGACGGAACCGCGTCGACGATCTCCGCCGCCAGCTCGACCTCGGCCTCGGTCGCGGCGCCGAAGCTCGTGCCGTTCGCCGCCGCGATCTGGATCGCCTCGACGGTCTCCGGGTCCGCGTGACCGAAGATCAACGGCCCCCACGAGAGCACCCAGTCGAGGTAGCGGCGCCCGTCAGTCGTCTCGAGCTCCGCCCCCTCGCCGCGGGCGACGAAGAGCGGCTCGTCGAGGCCGACGGCCTTCATGGCGCGCACCGGGGAGTTGACGCCGCCCGGGATCAGCGCCCGCGCGCGGCGCCAGAGCTCCGAGCGGGTCCCTACGGCCATGCCGTCAGATCCACTGGACGAGCTCCTTCGTCCAGTACGAGACGATCAGGTCCGCGCCGGCCCGGCGGATCGCCGTCAGCGACTCGAGCGCGGCCGCCCGCTCGTCGAGCCACCCGGCCTGCGCGGCGCCCTTGACCATGGCGTACTCCCCCGACACGTTGTACGCGGCGACCGGCAGGTCGAACTCGTCGCGGACCGCGCGGATCACGTCGAGGTAGGGAAGGGCCGGCTTGACCATCAGCACGTCGGCGCCCTCCTGCACGTCGAGCTCGCACTCGCGCAGCGCCTCGCGCAGGTTCGCGGGATCCAGCTGGTACGAACGCCGGTCGCCGAACGACGGCGCCGAGTCGGCCGCCTCGCGAAACGGGCCGTAGAACGCCGAGGCGTACTTCGCCGAGTAGGCGATGATCGGCGTCTCCGGAAGCGCGTCGCGAATCGCGGCGACGCGGCCGTCCATCATGTCGCTCGGCGCGACGACGTCGGCGCCGGCCTCCACGTGGCTGACCGCGGTGCGCGCGATCAGATCGAGGGACTCGTCGTTGACGATCTCGCCGTCCCTGACGACGCCGCAGTGGCCGTGCGAGGTGTACTCGCAGAGGCAGACGTCCGTCATCAGCAGCAGCTCCGGGAAGCGCGGCCGGAGCGCGCGCAGCGCCTGCTGGACGATCCCGTCGTCGTGCCACGCGCCGGTCGCCTCCTCGTCCTTCTCCTCCGGGATCCCGAAGAGGATCACCGAGCCCACCCCCAGCCGGACGAGCTCCTCCACCTCGCGGACGACGCCGTCCACGGTGAAGCGCGACATCCCCGGCAGCCGCTCGTTGGGGAGCGCCTCGGGCGCGACGAAGAGCGGCATCGTGAACTGGTCGAGCGAGAGGTGCGTCTCCCGCACGAGCGCCCGCAGCGCCGGGGTGCGCCGCAACCGGCGCAGTCTCGTCTCCGGAAAGCTCATGCCTGCAATCTTCGCATCCCGACGCGTGCCGCCAGCGCGTACGCCGCCGTCAGGGCTGCGAGCCACACCGTCTCGCGGGCGATCCCGGCCCACGGGCTGACGTCGTAGAGCGCGGCCGAGAAGAGGCGCACGCCGTGCGTGAACGGCAACGCGTCCGAGACCCAGCCGGCCGCGGGGAACACCTCGCGCGGAACGAGGCCGAGGAAGACGATCGGCAGGACGACGAGCAAGGCGACGAGCGACGCCGTCCGCGCCTCCCGCGAGAGCGCGCCGAGCAGCGCCCCGAGCGCGCCCAGCGAGGCACCGACGAGCAGCAGCGCCAGCACCAGGAGCGGCAGCCGGCTCCACGGCTCGCCGCCGGTGACGCCTCCCAGCTCGATGATCGCGCCGAAGGCGAGCGCGACGCCGAGGCCGAGCGCCGCCGACACGACCGCCGCCAGCGCCACCTTCGCCGTCACGAGGCGGCCGGGCGTCACGAGCCCCCGCGTCAGCCGGCCGAGCACGTTCTCGTCCCGCTCCGCCGCGAGCGCCCCGGCCGCGAGCACGAGCGCGAGGAACGCAAGCGTCAGTGCGAGCGCATACGCCTGCACCTGGGCGGAGAGGAGCGCGGTGCGGCCGTGCTCCGGCCGCTCCACGAGCTCGATCGGATGCGCCGTCGCCTGGAGTGCGCCGTCCGTCTGGTTCAGCGCCAGCCGCGCCGTCCGTACGAACTCCAGCAGCCGGTCCCGCTCCGGCCCCGGCGGCTGCCCGCGCAGGAGCCGTTCCGCGCCGTGGAGCCCGAGCAGGTCGAAGCTCCGGCCGAGGAAGTCGCCGCGGCCGCCCTCGCGGATCAGCCTGACGTAGCGCAGGTTGGAGTCGATGTAGGCCTGCTGAAGCTCCCGGTTGAGGTTGAAGACAAGCGCCTGCACCTGCTGGCGCACGCGGTCGGAGAGCCCGCCCGTCGAGGTCTCGAGCTCCAGCGTCGGACTCTCCGTCATCAGCTTCAGGCGGGTGACGAACCCGGGCGGGACGGTGACCGTTGCGATCACCTTGCCGTTCTCGAGCTCGCGTCGCGCCTCGTCGGCGTCGAGCCGGACCAGGCGCACCTCCGTTGCGACCCGGTCGATCGTTCCCTGCACGTCGAAGCGCCGCCCGGCGAGGGTCAAGGTGGCCGGCAGTCCGTCCTCGTCGACGAGGGCCACGCGCGGCTTCGAGCTCGCGTAGCCGGCAACGAGCCCGACGAGGGCGGCGATCAGCAGCGGGTAGAGGACGAGGATCGCCAGCAGCACCGGCGTCCGCCGGAGCACGCGCAGATCCTTCGCGAGCAGGAGGAGGACCGACCTCAAACGACCTCGCCGTCGAGGAGGTGGATCGACCGGTCGGCGATCTCGGCGGCCTCCTCCTCGTGCTGCGTTGCGAAGACCGCCCCGCCGCCCTCCGCGCGCAGCTCCACTATCAGGTCGAGCAGCAGCCGCCGACCCGCGGGATCGAGCGACGCGGTCGGCTCGTCCAGCAGCAGCGCGCGCGGCGAGCCGAGCAGGGCGAGCGCCACGCTGAGGCGCTGCCGGTTCCCCACCGAGAGCCGCTCGCTCGGGGTTCGGTCGGCCGGCAGCCCGAAGCGGGCGAGCAGCTGCCCGGCGGCCACACCCGGCTCGGGCTCGCCCTCGAGCCGTGCAAAGAGCTCGAGGTTCTCCCGCGCCGACAGGCGCCCGTAGTGCGACGCCCGCTGCGGCGCCCAGCCCACCTTCGCCTCGAGCACGACCGTACCGGCCGTCGGGCGAAGCGCACCGGCGAGCAACGCGAGCAGCGTCGACTTGCCGGCGCCGTTGGGCCCGAGCAGGGCGATCACCTCGCCCCTGTGGAGCTCCAGGTCCGTGGGACGGAGGGCGACACGGGAGCCCCGAATCCCCGAGGGGTAGTCGCGCGCGATCCCGCGCGCCGTGATCAGGCTCACCCGCGCGCGGCCGCAGGAGGCTCGTGCGCCACCGGCTCGACCTCGACGGGGACGGCGGCCGCATCGGCGTCCGACCAGCGCTCGAGACTCACCCGCCGGCCGAAGAACTCCCACGTCGCACGGGCCGCCGCGAGCAGCGGCAGCGCCATCAGCGCGCCCGCGAGGCCGTAGACCTCGCCGCCGACAAGCAGCCCGAAGATGACGAGCAGCGGATGGAGCCGCAGCGCGCTGCCCATCACGTTGGGCACCACGACGTGGCCCTCGATCTGGTGGATGGCGAGGAAGAGCAGCGCGACCCAGATCGCCGACACCGGATCGACGACGAGCGCGTAGATCAGGGGCGGAATCGCGCCCAGCCACGGCCCGAGGTACGGGATCACCTCGGTCACGGCGACCCAGGCGCCGAACAGCAGCGCATACTTCTCCCCGTTCGGCATCCACCCGAACACCCCGAGCAGCCAGATGCCGACCCCGGCGCTCGTGCCGATGATCAGCGAGAGCAGCAGCTGCCCCTTCAAGTAGCTGCTGAGCGCCTGCTGGATCTGGATCACGAGGGAGTCCTCCCCCTCCCCCGGCGGGAACCGCCGGTCGACGGCACGGGTGAAGCGCGGCATGTCGAGCAGCATGTAGATCGAGATCACGATCAGGAGGACGAGCGTGAAGAGCGTCTTCCCGATGGAGACCGCGGCGCCCTCGGCGAAGTCGACGACGCGGGTCGTGTACTTGCCGACGTCCCGCTCGCGGATCCGCTTCACGGCTCGGTGGCCGCGCTCCTGCACCTTGATGCTGCTCAGGTGGTGGGCGTTCAGCCAGCGCTGCAGCCGGTCGACGTCCCGGTCGGCGTCGACCTCCGGGGGCTGTCCGCGGACGACCGTAAAGTACTCGTCGACCCGATTGGCGGCCGACTTCGTCTGATCGACGACGACGGTCGCGAGCGCAGCGATGGCGACGATCAGCGCAGCGGCGAAGCTCAGATACACGATCGCGACTCCGATCCCGCGTGGGAGCCGCAGCGCCTGCAGCGCGCGGACGAGCGGGTCGAGCAGGAGCGCCAGAACGGCCGCCACCAGGAAGATGAAGACGACGTGACCGGCCGCCATCGCGATCGCCCACGTCAGCACGAGCAGGAGCGGCAGGCCGACCAGCTGGATCCAGCGCGGGATCTCGATCTTCGTCGGACCGGCACTCATGCTGAGGACGATCGTACCGCCCTCGTCCTCTCGCTCCGGCCGCCCGGCTGGGACTGGTCCTGGGAGGCCGACGGGGCGCTCGCGCTCGACCGTCACGAACTCTGGGTCGAACCCGTTTCGACGTCCCACGTTGCCGTGTCACAAGGTGCGTCCTTGCGACCCCGGGAGAGCCACGCTAGGGTCCGCCCAATGCCTCGGCCGCCCAAGGCAGCTCATGCCGTGCGCGCGGCACGCCGTCGCCGCGAGACGCACAGCACCTACCGGCTCCGCCGTGGCGTCGCGCTGCTCGCAGTCGCCGCTGCCGCAACGGTGACGATCGTGCTCGCGGTCGGCGCCGGTGAGGCGTCGCCCGTCAAGACGTCCGCGCCGGCTCCCGCGCAGCGGCTGCTGCCGGCCGGGCCGCCGAGCCCGCAGGTCGTCGCCCAGATCGGCTCGCTCCACCTGCAGCTGCCCGTCCCGCAGAGCCGCCTGACCGCGGTGGGCTACCGCGCCGGCACCGACGGCTCGCTCTCGCTCGACCCCGTCGGCACCCAGGCGAACGCGGGCGTCCTGACGCGGCTGCTCCGGAAGGTCGTCGGCGGCAGCTCAGCGAAGCTCCGCTGGTACGCACTGGCGCCGGGCTCTCCGAGAAGCGCGCTGGACGTGGGCGCCTCACCCGGCACCGACGTCTACTCGCCGGTCGACGGCACGGTGGCGGCCATGACCCCGTACGTGCTCGACGGCCGCTCGTACGGCGTCCGGATCGACCTCCAGCCGGCGAACGCGCCTTCCATCGTCGTCTCGCTGACCGGGGTGCGGCCGGACCCGGCGCTGACGGTGGGCTCGCCTGCCGCCGCGGCGACGTCGAAGCTCGGCTCGGTGCTCGACCTGTCAGGCGTGCAGAAGCAGGCGCTCGCCCGGTACACGCAGGACGCAGGGAATCACGTCACCGTCGAGGTGCACCCCGCCGCAACGCTGGCGCTGCGCTGAAGCTTCTCTTCGTCGCAGACGTGGTCGGCGCGCCCGGACGCAAGGCCGTCGAGGAGCGGCTGCCCGCGCTGCGCGACGAGCTCGGCGCCGCGTTCTGCATCGTCAACGGCGAGAACGCCGCCGACGGCCGCGGGCTGACGCCGAAGCTGGCGGAGCGGATCCTGGCGGCCGGAGCCGACGTGATCACGCTCGGCAACCACACGCTGGCGCGCAGCGAAATCCTCCCGTACCTCGAGCAGTCGGACCGCGTCGTGCGCCCTGCGAACCTCTCACGCTGGGTCCCCGGCCGAGGGCTCACCGTCGGGGTGGCGCGCGACGGGACGCGCGTGGCCGTCATCAACGTGATGGGCAAGCTCTTCCTCGATGTCGCCTGCGGGCCGTTCGAGCTGATCGACGATCTGGTGGAGGAGGCCCGCGCCGCGGCGCCGGTGATCTTCGTCGACATGCACGCCGAGGCCACGAGCGAGAAGGTCGGGCTCGCGCGGTACCTCGACGGGCGCGTGACCGCGGTGATCGGAACGCACACGCACGTGCAGACGAACGACGCGCGGGTGCAGCCGAAGGGGACGGCGGCTGTCACGGACGCGGGCATGACCGGCCCACACGACTCGGTGATCGGGGTCGAGGCGTCGCGCGCGATCGAGCGCATGCGCTCGGGGATCTACGCCCGCTTCGAGCCGGCGCACGGCGACGTGCGGATCGAGGGCGTCCTCGTCGACTGCGCGACGGACGGCCGCGCGACCGGGTGCGAGCTGGTGCGCGTCGCGGTCTGACCGCCCGGACGAGCAGGTCGCTGGGTTCATTTCGCTGGATCCATTTCGCTGGGCTCATTTTCCTAGGACCGATCCCTAGGACCCATCCCTAGCCCCCACCCACCCGGGGATCACCCGAGGGTAGACGCCTCGCGCGCACGTGTCTGCAACGAATCTGGAACTTCTTCGTCCGCTCGGCGGCGCGCCGGCCGGAGCGGGCGCACGAGCGCGACGAGCAGCGCGACGAGGACGACGTCTCGCACGAGCACGAGCCACGAGGCGTACGCGTCGAACTCGAGCGCGAGCCGCCAGTAGCGAAACGGGAACCACAGCTGCGTCAGCACGAGCGCCGCCGCCAGGAGCGCCCAGGCAGCGCGCCTCCCGGCGACGGCGACGAGCGGCACGATCCAGATCAGGAACTGCGGCGACAGCACCTTGCCGAGCGCGACGAACGCGACCACGACGGCGGCCGCGTACCGCGCCAGGCGCTGCGGGTCGGCAGGCCCCCGTGCGAACGCCACCCACAGGGCGACGAGCACGAACGCCTGCAGCAGCGTCTGCAGCACGGCGAGCACCCGCGGGAGCGAGCCGGCGAGATTCTGCGAGCCGTGCCCGGAGTGCATGGTGATCCCGAGCCCGAATGCCTGATGCGCGGCGAGGAGCACGCCGGCGCCGAGGCTCTCGATCTGCAGCGGACGGCTCGACTGCCGCGCGAAGCCGTCCCAGACGCCGCCCGGCGACAGGATCACGAACGGCAGCACGACCACGCAGAGCGCCAGCGCGAACGCGCCGAGCACGAGCAGCCCTTCGCGCCCGCCCCGGTGCTTCCACGCCGCGACGACGGCGAGCGGCAGGAGCAGCACCGGATAGAGCTTCACGGCGGTGCCGAGCCCGAGCACCGCGCCCCCGAGCCGCCAGCGGCCGGACAAAAGCGCGGCGAGAGCCGCCATCGTCACCGCGGCCGCGTAGAGGTCGAAGCGCGTCAGCACCACCGACCCGAGCAGGAGCCAGGCTCCGGCGACGAGCGCGAGCGGCACGACCGGCGGAGCCCGCAGCGCGCGGACGCAGAGCGCCGTGAAGAAGACGAGCGCGACCCCGCTGACCAGCATCAGCCATTCGAACACCGCGCGGTAGGAGCGGCCGCCGCCGTCGAGGAGCGCGGGCACGACGAAGGCCGGCAACGCGCCGGGCGGGTACTCGACGCCGAAGTCCCGGTACGGCACCTTCCCGTCGGTCATCCAGTTCCCGTACTTCTCGTAGACGGGGGTGTCCACGACCTGCTTGTGCCGGTAGAAGCCGACGTGGAGCAGCCCCCAGACGACGAGGAAGGCGACGGCGCACACCGCCGCCACGGAGCGGACGTCAGACCGTGACAGGCGCCGCGACCTCCCGATCGTCCGGCTCCGCGACCACCTCGACCACCGGCGGGGCAGCCGCCGGGGCCAGCACGACGAAGGCTGCGAAGGGGAAGAACCACGGGATGTAGAGGTAGAACCAGTGCGTCAGCACGAGCTCGAAGCCGAGCAGCAGCACCGCGGTCAGCGCGGCCAGCTGAAACGGCGACTTGCGGCGCGGCAGAAACGCGAATGCCCCGGCCGCGGCCAGCAGCATCGCCTCGAGCACGCGCTGCACCAGCTGCAGGTCGGGGATGCCGGCCGCGTGGTACTGCCGCCAGTCCCAGAGCGAGAACGGCGACTCGCGCCCGATCTGCCAGCCGAGCGTCCGGTCCCAGAAGACCCGCGCGGCATGGACAGGGTCGGGCTCCAGCAGGAAGACCCAGAACGCGAGCGCGCAGGCCAGGAGGAACCCGAACGCGAACCGTGCGAGCTGCGGGCGCCTCGGCTCCGGATAGGTCGCCCACAGCGGCACGAGCAGGAGCGCCGCGAACTTCGTCCACCCCGCGAGCCCGACGAGCGTCCCCCGCGCGGTCGGCGACGAGACGAGCCAGAACCCCCAGATCAGGAACGCCGGCATCACGGCGTCGTTCGTGTTCGAGTTCGAGACGTACTGCGTGAAGGGGTACGCCGCCCAGGCGAACGTCAGCGTCACGGCCAGCCGCTGGCCGCCGAAGCGCCGGCCCACGAGCCAGAGGCCTGCAATGCAGATCAGGTCCCAGAGCACGGACGTGACGTGCGCGGCCGGCAGGTCGTCCCACTTCCCCGTCCAGCCCTTGATCAGGTAGCCGGGCACGTAGGCGATGTAGGAGACCGGCCCGTACGTGTCGCCGCGGTCGTTCGACGCCTCGCAGCGCCCGTTCGTCTGGATCCGCTCGCGGATCTCGCCGTCGGAGTCCGCCTGGCCGCACGGCTTCAGGTCGCCCTGGATGGGGAAGTGGCCGTACGGGCTCTGCCCATGGACGATCCGATCGGCGCCGATCACGCCGGCATAGCCGACGTCGATCACGTTCGATGCGCGCGCGTTGAGGCCGATTCGGAAGCCGAGCAGGAAGACCGTCGCGGCCGCCAGCACCCACACAGGCCAGACGGGGCGCACCGGCGCGCCTCGCCCGCGCCACGCGGCCCAGCCCGCGCGGCCGATCAGGTAGACGAGCGGCGGGTAGGCGAGCGGGACGGATGTGAAGATGTCGCCCCGGTTGAAGAACCAGAGGCTGACGGAGAACGAGAGGAGCACGAGCAGGTCGAGGTTCCGGAGCGAGAACGGCCGCCGCAGGTCGGCCAGGCCCACGAGGAAGACGAGGCAGAGCCCCAGCCAGACGGGGTAGCTGTTGATCTTCCGCCCGCCGAACGCGCCGTCGCCCCCGCGGGCCATCTTCCACGCCACCTGCGGCCCGGTCCACGCCTCGACGACCTCGCCGGTCGAGTCGTTCACCTTGCCCAGCGCGATCTCACCCGCAAGTCCAGACCAGACCTTCACCGTCCAGAAGCCGTCCTTGAACGTCGCGTCGGTGGCGGGATTCGGTGGATAGCGGTCGAGCCAGCTCCGCACCTTGGGCAGTGCGAGGAAGAACGTCGTCGCCTCGTGGCTCGTCAGCCTCGGCTGTTGCGGCGTCGGCGCGAACGGCGTCTCGATCAGCCGCCCCTTGGCGTCGTAGACCGGCTGCGAGGGCGTCGTCGCCGCGAGCGCCGCGGGGGCGAGGAACGACGCCGCGAGCAGGGCGAGGGCGACGAGCCGCGTCACCGTCGTCTGAACGACCAGAGCTTGTTGCCGACGAAGTTGAGCGGCGTCACGAGCACGATCGCGACCGCCTGCGCGAGGATCTTCCCGACGCCGAAGGCGACGAGCAGGCGGAGGATGAGCGAGGTTCGCCGCGAGCGACAGGAGCGCGACGAGCAGGAAGCGCATCCCCTGGTAGGCGAAATGCCCCCGCTGATGGCGGAACGTCCAGAGTCGGTTCCACAGGTAGTTGTTCGTGACCGCGACGAGGAACGAGCAGGTCGCCGCCGCGAGGTAGTGGAGCCCGGCGCCGCGCAGGAGCGCCGTGTAGACGGCGAGGTTGACGACGTAGCCGGAGGCGCCGACGGCGCAGAACTTCGCCAGCTGGACCCAGTTCTGCGGGCGCCGCAGCGCCCGCGCGGCACGGGTCGAGAGTGCGGCGGACCGGTCCACGCGGCGAGCCTACCTAGGCCGCGATGCCGAGCACGTCGTCCGGGCGGAGACGCACAATGCCGCCTCCCAGCTCGACTGCGAGCGCCTCATGGCCGGCGCGTTCGCTCCGTCGCGCCCGTGGTCGAGACGGCGAACCCCTCCTCGCCGATCAGGGGCACGAAACGGCACGGAACGGAGCGCACGACCGACGGCCCCTCGTCCGTCCGCATCACGACAACCAGCCGCTGGTCGTGCGCAGAGCCGACCGGGACGACGAGGCGTCCGCCGGACGCGAGCTGCGCGTAGAGCGTGGCCGGCAAGCCGGGTGCCGCCGCGGCGACGGCGATCGCACCGTAGGGCGCGTGCTCGGGCACGCCGAGCGAGCCGTCTCCCACGTGGACTGTGACGCCGTCGGGGAGCGCCGCGCGCGCCTGCTCGGCGAGCTCGGGGATCCGCTCGATCGTGTGCACCTCGTCCGCGAGCTCGGCCAGCACGGCGGCCTGGTAGCCCGAGCCGGTGCCGACGTCGAGCACGCGCTCGTCGCCGCGAAGGGCGAGCTCCTCGCAGATGCGGGCGACCATGTACGGCTGCGAGATCGTCTGGCCGTGCCCGATCGGCAGCGCCTCGTCGGCATAGGCGCCGGCGCGCAGGTCCCCGGGCACGAACCGCTCGCGGGGGACGCGCGCCATCGCGTCGAGCACACGTTCGTCGCGCACGCCGCGCTCGACCAGCTGCCGCTCGATCCACTCAGGCCGCATGGACGACGCCGACGCCGAAATGCTCGAGCACGGCGGTCTTCACCTCCGTGATCGAGGCGGGCGCGGCGTCGATCCCGACCGCCAGCATCGGCACGACGGAGTCGGCCTCGGACAGCGAGCCGTGGCTGCCGCCGCCCAGGTGATGCCGACCCGCGAGGTCGGCGAACTCCCACCCCGGCGCTGCCGAGACGAGCACCTCGCCGGCGTTCGGGTTCCGCAGGGCGCGCTCGACGCGCGTCGCACCGGCGGGATACGCGGCGAGCACGTCCGGGCCCTCGCCCCCGTCGCGCCGCGCGACCACCTCGCCGCCCTCGAGGAACGCGACCGTCTCGACGCCCTCGCGGCCGTCGAGCGACTCGGCCGCAGCGCGTGCGTCGTCCGTGTAGACCATGGCCGCCCGGTTCGACGCAGTCACGAGCGAGCCCGGCACCTCGAGCCGCGCGACCTGGTCGACGCGGCTCTGTCCGTGGTCGGCGCAGAGGATGACGGCGTAACGCTCGAGGAACTCGTCCCAGCCGCCTGCCGCGCCCATGAGCGCGGCGATCGCCTCGTCCGCCCGTCCGAGCGCGTCGTGCGCGCCGTCGGGCCCGAGCGCGTGCGAGGCAAAGTCGTAGTCGGGCAGGTAGTAAACGAGAAAATCGAAACCGTCCCGTGTGACGAGCCAGCGCCCTACGAAGGCGGCATAGGCGTCGATCGAGCCGGCGGCGCGTGAGCGGACGGCGATCGGTGCGCCCGTCTGGTCCGATTCGAACAGCGAGTAGTAGAAGAAGCGCCGCGGCCCGTAGGCGGCGGGCAGCCCCGGCAGCGTGGCGACGTGCCGGGTGCGTCCCCGGTAGCAGGTGAAGTTGATCGCCCCGGGGACGAGGCCGGCGTCGTCCAGCGCCTCGTAGACCGTCTCCGCACCGGCGCCGAGGTGGCTGCGGTTCATCTCGAAGACGGTGTCGCGGAGCGAGCGCGAGATCCCCGCGGCGCGGACGGCGCCAAACGACGAGCCGTACTCGACGAGGCGCTGCTCGCCGCGGTGCCACCAGACGAGGTGCGGGATCTCGTGCTCGTCGGGGTACGCGCCGGTCGCGATCGAGGAGAGGCAGACAGGCGTCAGCGACGGAAAGACCGATGTCGCGCGCGTGTACGAGCCCTGCTCCAGAAGAAAGCCGAGCGCCGGGGTGTCTGCCGCCTCGAGGATCGAGGGCGTCAGGCCGTCGATGACGATCAGGACGAGCTTCTTGGTCACGGGTCGAGGACGCGCAGGCCCGCGTAGCGCTTCGGCGCGCGGCTGCGCAGGCGGACGCCGAGCACGAGCAGCGCGAGCGTCTCGAGATAGCCGACGGCCGGGATGAAGGCGAGCAGGGCGACCCCGAGCGCGCCGAGACCGACGAGCAGCAGCGTGCCGCCGCGCGTCCCTCCGCGGCGCAGCGACCCCGCGACGAGCTCCCCTCCGCCGAAGACGCCCGCAGCAGCGCCCACCACGCCGGCGAGCGCCGCGGGCCAGCTGCCGACGGCGAGCCCGGCGATCCCAGCGAAGAGCGCGGCGAGGATGCCGGCCACGGGCAGGCCGTAGCGCATGCCCGCGAGCCCGGCCGTGAAGAGGAGGCCGGCTCCGGCGCCGAGTCCCAGCAGAACGCCGATCCAGTACAGGTCGCCCACGCACTCACTGTAGCCGGGCGTCGTTTCCAGGGATCCCTCGCGGGGAAGAGCTTGCCCACTCTCTGCGAAAGGACGATCCGCCTATGAGCGACGACTCCAGGCCCTTGCTGGTCTTCTTTTCCGACCGCACGTCCGGACCCGCGCGCCGGATGGAGAGCCTCCTGGCCCACATCGCCCGCAAGGAGCGTGACCGGCTCCGCGTGACGCGCGTCGACGTCGAGGAGCGCCCCGACCTCGCCGAGCGGTTCGGCGTCGAGACGGTGCCGACGATCGTGCTCGTGAAGGAGAAGCGCGCCGTCGGGCGGATCGTGGGCCGCGCCAGCGCCCCACGCATCGAGCGGCTGCTCGGCCTGCACCTGTCGGTGCTCGCACTGATCTTCGTCTAGTCGGCGTTCGGGCGGCTCGGCGAGCCCAACTCAGGCTGCAGAGAGCCGCGCGATCACCGCGAGCGCGAACGCCGCGGCGCGCGCGCCGTCGATCACACGGTGGTCGAACGTGACCGAGATGTTCCCGAGCATGCGGGCGACGAGCTCGCCGTCCCGCACGGCCGGCCGCTCGGCGATCCGGTGGATGCCGAGGATCGCCACCTCGGGATGGTTGATCAGGGGCGTCACCAGCAGCCCGGCCAGCTTGCCGGCGCTCGTGACGGTGAAGGTCGAGCCGCGCAGCTCCGCCGCGGCGAGGGTGCCGGCGCGCGCCGCGTCCGCGAGGCGGCGCACCTCGGCGTCGAGCTCGTCGAGCGACCGCGTCCCGCAGCTGCGGACGACAGGGACGACGAGGCCCCGGTCGGTCTGGACGGCGACGCCGATGTCGTAGCGGTCGAGATAGACGATCTCGTCGCCCTCGAGGCGGGCGTTCAGCTCCGGAAACTCGCGCAGCGAGTCGGCCACCGCCTTCAGCGTCAGCGGCACGATCCGCTGCAGATCGACACCCGTGAAGTCGCATTCCTCGACGTACGTGACCGCCGGAATCTCGCGATGCGCCGTGGTCAGGTGCGCCACGATCCTGCGGCGCACGCCCCGGATCGGCTCGCGGCGGCCCTCTCCAGGAGCCGCAACGCCGGCAGGGCCGCCGGCCGCGCCGCGCACGTCCTCCTCGGTGATCCGCCCTCCCGGCCCCGAGCCGGCCACCGCCGCGAGCTCCACGCCCAGCTCCGCCGCCACGCGCCGCACGAGCGGCGTCGCCTGCACGCGCGCCTCCGCGGAGCGGGACGAAGACTCGCGACCGGCGTCCCCCTCACCTTGCAACAGACTGTTACTAAGGGCCGCGGCGGGGACCTGTTCCGCGCTCGGCTCCTGTTGCTCGTGCGCGGGCGCGGGCGCCGCTGTCCCGGCTCCGTCGTCGCCGATCACGACGAGCACCGTTCCGACCGGGACGACGGCGCCCTCCTCGACCAGGATGCGCGCGATCGTGCCGGCCGCCGGCGAGGGGATCTCGACGGTGGTCTTGTCCGTCTGGATCTCGACCAGCGGGTCGTCCTCCGCGATCTCCTGGCCTTCGGCGACGAGCCAGCGCGCCACCTCGCCCTCTGTCAGGCCTTCGCCGAGATCGGGAAGCTTGAACTCGTACGCCATCAGCGGCGCGCATTCAACACGTTTTGAGCCGCCTCCCGCCGCGAGAGCTGCGGGTCACCGCGGCGTCCCGATCCACGCGTCGGCGGGTGCGATCAGCACGCGCAGGCCGCCGTCGACCCGGCGCAGCGAGACGGCTTGCTCGCCGCCGTGGAGCTCGGCGGCCACCTCGCGCGGCACGTAGCCGAGCTGCACCGTCCGCTCCGCGTTCCAGATTCCGACCGCGTTCGGATCGTGCTCGTTCTCCGGCTCGGGGACGAGCGCCACCCGCCGCCCAGGGTCGAAGCCCGCCTCGCCGAGCGCCTCGGGCCGGAACGAGACTCCCGCGACCGGAACGACACGGACGCGCGGGTCGTCCCAGGAGACGCGCTCGTGCGTGGCGGCGTCGCGGAGCGCGTAGCCGCCGCGCACCTTCTCCAGCCAGAGCCGGAGCCGCTCGCTCACCGGACGGCGCTCAACGGACGGCATCGTGCCGGAGCATCGCGTGGACGCCCTTGACGCCGTTCACCACCTGCGTCACGCGCAGGTCGACGACGACGCTCGCGAGTGCCAGTGCGTCGCGGCGATCGAGCCCGTGCACCCGCTGCACGAGGTCGAGCATCCCCGCAACCGCATTCGCCGCAGCGTCGTCCAGGTCCTCGTCCAGCCCGATCACGATCCACGCCTCGTCGGTGCGCGCGGTCGGCCAGCCGACGGAGAGGTCGCTCAGCTCCAGCCCGAAGCTGTGCCCGCTCCATGGGACACTCGATCGCGAGGCCGGACACCTCGCCGTCGCCCTGCAGCGCGTGGCCGTCGCCGGCGGAGAAGAGCGCCCCGTCCACGGGGATCGGGAGGTAGAGCGTCGCGCCGACGCCGAGCTCGGCGCAGTCGAGGTTGCCGCCGCAGCGCCGGGGCGGTGCCGTCGAGTGGATCGCCAAAGCGGGCGGGCGGCATGCCCATGACGCCGAGGAACGGACGCAGCGTGACCTCGTGTCCGTACTGGTCGACGGCGAGTCCCGCGTCGACATTGAGAGTCCACCAGAGCGCCGTCGTCCCGCCGACGTCGAGGCCGAGGCGGTCGTTCAGCCAGGACGGCCAGCCGCCCGCGTCCGTGAAGCCGTAGTCGCCGACGCGGAGCTCCTCGACTGTCACGGCGAGCGTCTGGCCCGCCCGTGCGCCGCTGACGCCGATCGGCCCGATCAGTGCGTGCCCGTCGTCAAGCCCAGGCCGCCGGTCCGGGTAGCGCTTCCGCTCCCACGATCCGCCTTCGAGCCCCCACGCGGAGTCGAGCGTCGAGAAGACGACCGAGTCGCCGGGCTCGACGGTCACGACCGGCTCGAGATCGGCGGAGAAGTGGCCGTGGAGGGTCCTGCGCTCGAGCGGGATCTCGTGGACCGCCATCAGCCGAGCAGCTGCCGGGCTGCCGCCACGACGCGGGCCACGGACGGCATGTACGCGTCCTCGATCGTCCAGTACGGATACGGCACGTCGTAGCCCGTCACCCGAAGCACCGGCCCCTGCAGGTCGTAGATCGCGCGCTCGGCGATCAGCGCCGCGATCTCGGCGCCGAAGCCGACGGTGCGCGGCGCTTCGTGGACGATCACGACGCGGCCGGTCTTCGCCACCGAGGCGAGGACCGCGTCCTCGTCGAGCGGGCGCAGCGAGCGGAGGTCGACCACCTCCACGGAGGCCTCGAGCTCGTCGGCCGCCCGCTCGCAGATGCCGACCATGGCCCCGTACGCGATCAGGGTCAGATCGCCGCCCTCGCGCGCCAGACGGGCCTTGCCGAGCTCGACGACGTGCTCGCCGTCGGGCACCTCGCCGCGCGCGGTGCGGTAGATCAGCTTCGGCTCGAGCACGACGCAGGGGTCCTCGTCGCGGATCGCGGCGGCCAGCAGCCCCTTGGCGTCGGCCGGGGTCGAGGGGATCGCGACCTTGATCCCGGGTGTGTGGACGTAGTACGTCTCGGGCGAGTCGTCGTGCAGCTCCGGGGCGCGCACGCCGCCGCCGTACGGCATCCGGATCGTCAGCGGGAACGCCATCTTCCCGCCGGTGCGCCAGCGGTAGCGCCCCACGTGCGTGATCAGCTGGTCGAGGCACGGATAGGAGAAGGCGTCGTACTGCATCTCGCACACGGGCCGCCAGCCGGCCATGCAGAGACCGACCGCCGCGCCGAGGAGCCCGGCCTCGGCGAGCGGCGTGTCGACGCACCGGTCCGGCCCGAAGCGGTCGCGCAGGCCGGCCGTGGCGCGGAAGACGCCTCCCGCGCGGCCCACGTCCTCGCCGAGAACCATGACGTTCCCGTCCCGCTCGAGCTCGACGTGGAGCGCGTCGTTCACCGCCTCGACGAGGAACTGTTCACTCACCGAGCACTCGTTTCAGGTCGGCGAGATCGCGAGCGAGGGCGGCGGGCGGATTCGCGTACGCGTGCTCGAAGACGAGCGCGGGATCCGCCGGCGGCTCGGCCTCGGCCGCAGCGATGCCCTCTCGCATCAGCTCGGCCGCCTCGGCGCGCAGCTGCTCGGCCTGCTCGTCGCCGAGAACGCCCAGCCGTCTGAGGTAGCGCTCGTAACGGCCGACGCACTCGTGCTCCTTCGCCTCCTCGACCCGCACCGGGTCGATGTACGCCTTCGGGTCGTCGGCCGTCGCGTGCGGCGCGGCACGGTAGTGAACCGCCTCGATGAACGTCGGCCCCTCACCGGCGCGTGCGCGCTCGACCGCGGCGCGCGTGGCCTCGTAGACGGCGAGCACGTCGAGCCCGTCGACGCGGACCCCCGGCATGCCGTAGCCCGCCGCCTTGTCTGCGAGCGACTCGGCCGCGGTCTGCTCCGAGACCGGCGTCGAGATCGCCCAGCCGTTGTTGTTGCACAGGAGCACCAGCGGCGCCTTGAAGACACCGGCGAAGTTCGCGCCCTCGTGGAACGCGCCCTCGGAGGTGGCGCCGTCGCCGAAGTAGGCGATCGCGACCGACCGCTCCCCGCGCAGCTTCTTCCCCCACGCGAGCCCGGCCGCGTGCGGCACGTGCGTCCCGATCGGCACGCAAATCGAGGCGACGTTGTGGTCGGCCGGGTTCCACCAGCCGGACGGATGGCCGCGCCACCACTGCAGGATCGTCTTCGCGGGGATCCCGCGCAGGAGGCCGATCGCGGACTCGCGGTAGCTCGGGAAGATCCAGTCGTCCGCACCGAGCGCGAAGGCGGAGCCGGCCTGGATCGCCTCGTGGTTCCAGAAGATCGCGTAGGTCCCGATCCGCCCCTGGCGGTGGTAGACGACGGAGCGCTCGTCGTAGGTCCGGAGCAGCACCATCCGGCGGAAGAGCTCCACGAGGTCGGCCTCCGAGAGCCCGTCCGGGATGCGATCGTCGTCGAGAACTCGCCGCAGCTCGGGCATCACCTGTGCCATCAGCGTGCGAACCCTAGCTCGCGGGCCTGTCGGCCGTCCGGCCGTCGCAGGAGCTACACCAGCACGGAGACGGCATCGCGCTCCGCCTCGAAGAGCGCGTGCTCGACGTCCCCGAGGTCCTCGCCGTCGACCTGGAGCGGCAGCGGACGGTCGCAGCGGATCTCGATCCGGTCGAGGTCGTGCCCGGCGAGCACCTCGTCGGCGCCCGGCAGCTTGCCGCGGACGGCTCGCAGCGCGAGCCGCGAGACGGTGCGGGCGGGCATGGCCACTGGCGCGACGAAGTCGAGCCCCAGGTCGAAGCGCGCGTCCGGCGCCAGGCGGAGGGGCAGCGCGCCTGCGTACGTGTACGGGTCGCAGTTGGCCACGAGCAGGAACGCGGCGCGGCCGTAGCCCTCGATCTCGAGCTCCTCCTCGAAGCGAAGCTTCCGCTCGGCGAGCAGCCGGGTCAGCGTCCAGGCGAAGGTGAGGTCGCCGGGCCGCTTGCCGTCGTCGGACCGCCCCCGCTGGTCCATGCGCCGGACCGCCTCCGCGTCGAGGCCGACGCCGGCGCTGAAGCCGAAGCGGCGCCCGTTGACACGGCCGAGCGAGATCCGCCTCGAGCGCCCCTGGCGCAGCGCGTCCGCAATCTGGCCGGCCGCCGTGTACGCGTCCCGCGAGAGGCCGAGCGCGCGCGCGAGCACGCTCGTGCCGCCGCCGGGCACGAAGCCGAGCGGCACCGACCCGTCGGCCCCGTTGAGCACCTCGTTGTAGCCGCCGTCCCCGGAGAAGACGACGACCGCGTCGTGCTCGCCCGCGTTCCGTGCCAGCTCGGTGGCGTGCCCCGGCGCGCGCGTCAGCTCGGTCTCCACGGTTCCCGCGTAGCCGAGCGCGTCCTCGACGTCGGCCAGCCGCCGCGACGTCACGGAGCTCGCGAACGGATTGACGATCAGCAGAATCCGGCCCACGAGCCGATGCTACGCGGCTCAGGGCGTGGCGTAGCCGCGCATACCGTCGACGAGCAGCGCGTAGAAGCGATCGGCGAGCGCGTCGACGTCGCCTCCCGGCCGGAGCCAGGTGTAGGCCCAGTTCGCCGCCGAGAGGAAGAGCAGCGCCGCCGCGGCCTCGTCGAGGTCCGTGCGGAGCTCGGAGCCCTCGACCCCCTCGCGGAAGAGCGCCCGGATTCGCTCCTCGTAGCGGCGCCGCTCCGCCACGAACTGCTCCAGGCGCGCGCCGTCGAGGTACTGCCACTCCTTGACGAAGACCGTCGCGACCTCCAGCTGCTCCGCGACCACCCGCAGGTGCCCTTGCAGGGCGAGGCGGAGCTTCTCGGTCGCGGGCAGCTCCTCGGGGATCGCGTCCAGCTGCGCGTGGAAGGCCGCCGCTCCCTCGCGCGCCACCTCCCAGAGCAGGTCGGCCTTGGACTCGATGTGGGCGTAGAGCGAGCCCTTCTGGACGCCCATCGCCGCGGCGAGGTCGCCGACCGAGGTGCCGTGGTAGCCCTTCTCGGCGAAGAGCTGCGCGGCGAGGCGCGTGAGCTCCGTGCGGCGCGTGGACATGCTTCAATACCACCCTAACGATCGTTTGTTGGCCTACCAAGTCCAGCGCAGGAGTGAAATGCACAAGCCGCAGACCGACGAGGAGTTCCTTGAGCACGTCCAATCCGGCGGCCAGGTCGAGGCCGGCGACTGGATGCCGGACGAGTACCGCGCGAGGCTGATCAAGTTCATCGAGATGCACGGCAACTCGGAGCTCATGGGCGTGCTGCCGGAGCGCGAGTGGATCCTCCGGGCGCCGACGCTGCAGCGGAAGCTCGCCCTCACCGCGAAGGTGCAGGACGAGGTCGGCCACGCGCAGCTGATCTACCGCGTCGTCGAGGACCTCGGAAAGCCTCGCGAGGAGTGCCTCGCCGACCTCGTCTCCGGCAAGGCCAAGTTCCACAACGTCTTCCACTACCCGACCCGGACCTGGGGCGACGTGGGCGTGATCGCGTGGCTCGTCGACGCCGCGGCGATCATCAGCCAGAAGGCGCTCCTCAAATGCTCGTACGCCCCGTACGCGCGGATCATGAAGAAGATCTGCTGGGAGGAGTCGTTCCACATCCTCCACGGGCGCGACGTGATCCTGGCGATGGTCACGGGCACCGACGGGCAGCGCGAGCTCGTCCAGGAGGCGCTCGACCGCTGGTGGAAGCCGCTGATGCACTTCCACGGCAACCCGATTCCGGCCGAGGACGACCCCATGGTCGTCTGGCGGATCAAGAGCCAGGCGAACGAGGACGCCCGGCAGCAGTTCCTCGAGGGCTACGTGCCGCAGATCCTCGAGCTCGGCCTGACGATCCCGGACCCGAAGCTGCGCAGGAACGGCGAGGGCGTCTGGGAGTACACGGAGCCCGACTGGGAGGAGCTCAAGTCGGTCGTCACGGGCCACGGGCCGATGACCGCCGAGCGGCTCGCCTTCCGCCGCCGCTACCTCGACCAGGAGCAGTGGGTCCGGGAGGCGCTCCTCGCCGCATGATCTTCGAGGTGTTCAGGCAGGAGCGGGCGGGCCAGCCGTTCCAGCACGCCGGCTCCGTCGCCGCGCCCGATGCGGAGTTCGCGGAGGCGTGGGCGCGCGAGCAGTTCGGGCGGCGAGGCGAGAGCGAAGGGCTCTGGCTCGTGCCGCGGGAGGCGATCCGCCCGGTCACCGACTGGGCGGACGAGTTCGACCTCAAGTACCGCCGCGTCGACGGCTACTCGATCAAGGCGCGTCTGAAGGAGGCGCGTGAGCGAGCGGGCACAGCTGCTCCTGAAGCTGGCTGACGACGAGCTGATCGTCGGCTGGCGGGAGTCCGAGTGGACGGGCATCGCGCCCGCGCTCGAGGAGGACGTGGCGTTCTCGTCGATCGCGCAGAACGAGATCGGACACGCGCGGGCGGCGTACGAGCTCGCCGCGCAGGAGCTCGGCACGGACGCCGACGCGCTGGCCTTCGACCGGCGGCCGGAGGAGTACCTCTGTGCGCCGCTCGTCGAGCTGCGGCTGATGGAGTGGGCACCGGCGATCGCGCGCCGCCGGCTCTACGAGCTGGCGGACGCCCTGCGCCTCGAGGCGCTCGCCGCTTCCGACGATCCGGAGGTCGCAGGCCTGGCGCGGAAGATCGAGCGCGAGGAGACCTACCACCGCATGCATGCGGAAATGTGGCACGAGCGGCTGCGCGACGAGCCGCGCTACCGCGACGCGCTGGCGCGGCTCTGGCCGTACGCGCTGGGCGTCGTCGAGCCGGACCAGCGGGCGGAGCTGGCGCGACGCGCCGGCATGGCCGAGGTCGAGGCCGTCGAGCGCGGAACGCACCCCGAGCTGGCGGAGCTCTGGGAGGAGATGACGATGGTGAGGCGCTCCGCGCCGGCCGGCGCCCAATGGTGACGGCCGAGCAGGTCTGGGCCGCGCTCGGCGAGGTGCCGGATCCGGAGATCCCGGTCATCTCGCTCGTCGAGCTCGGCGTGGTGCGCGACGTCGCCGTCGAGGGCGACGAGGTGCGGGTCGCGTTTACACCGACCTTCCTCGGCTGTCCCGCGCTGCAGTACATGCAGGCCGCCATGGAGGAGAAGGTGCGAGAGCTCGGCGGCGAGCCGCACGTCGAGGTGGTCGCGGACGACTCGTGGTCGACGGACAAGATCACGCCGGAGGGCCGCGAGAAGCTCCGCGCCGCGGGGTTCGCCCCGCCGGCCCCGCGCGGTGCGGAGGCGCCGAAGCTCGTCCAGCTGCAAGCGAGGGTCCACCGCTGCCCGTACTGCGGCTCGACGGAGACGCGTCTCGAGAACATCTTCGGCCCCACGCCCTGCCGCTCGCTCCGCTACTGCGAGAGCTGCCGGCAGCCGTTCGAGCAGTTCAAGACGATCTAGCCGGACGCGGCGTCTGCACGAGGGGAGCGCCGAGGCGCTCCCCTCGCACCCCCTCGCGTGGGACGCCGCTAGACCGGCCGATGCGTATCGCGCCGCCTGATCGTGAACGCGGCGCCGGCGATCAGGAGCCCCATGCCCGCGACCATCCCGGTCGTGGCGGGGTCGGGCGCCGGGATCGAGAAGCCGCCGGCGGAGGAGCCGTCGTCCGTAATCGGCATCGGGCCACCGGTCCCCGCGTCGCTGACCATTGCGTCGGCACCCGCCGGCTGCACGAGCCCACCGCCGCTGCCGGCGTCGCTAACCAGGCTGTCACTCGCACTCGACTGCACGAGCCCACCGCCGCTGCCGGCATCGCTAACCAGGCTGTCACTCGCACTCGACTGCACGAGCCCACCGCCGCTGCCGGCGTCGCTAACCAGGCTGTCACTCGCACTCGACTGCACGAGCCCACCGCCGCTGCCGGCATCGCTAACCAGGCTGTCACTCGCACTCGACTGCACGAGCCCACCGCCGCTGCCGGCATCGCTAACCAGGCTGTCACTCGCACTCGACTGCACGAGCCCACCGCCGCTGCCGGCATCGCTAACCAGGCTGTCACTCGCACTCGACTGCACGAGCCCACCGCCGCTGCCGGCATCGCTGATGATGTCCGGCGCCGCCAGTACCGCGGCCGGCGCCGCGGACGCGGCCGGGTCCATCGGCATGGCGTTCCCTGCCGCGGCGACGCCGCCGGCCGTTGCCGCGACGGCGACCGTGAAGATCGCCGCGCGAACGCGCACTCCGTGCGCCTCGACGTCGATGAGCGCGCTCTCGAGGTCCCGGCGGACGAACGCCAGCGTCACGGTCTCCGACGTCGACGACTCCAGGACCCGCTCGAGGTCGGCGCGCTCCCACTCGACGCCGAGCTCGTGCCGGGACTCGGCGCCGTCCGTGCTCTGGACGACCTGCAGCGACAGCCGCGGCGGCGCGTCGTCGTGCAGCGCTTCCTCGATCTCCGCGCGAGGCACTGTGGCCGTGACCGCAGCGGAGTCGGGGAGGTCGGTCGCGGACACCAAGCGGGCACTGCCACTCGTGGCAACCATGCAACCCTCCTTGTTCGACGGCCCGGGTGTGGACCGTCACTTCCGTCAAGACGCGGGACGGTGCGTCCATCTTCCGCTCGGACGACACCGAATGCAATATTCGTCACGAGTTCGACGGCGGATGAGGTGCTCCGGGGGCGTGCCGCTCACGACGTGAGCGCGAACTCGACGGCCTCGTCGAAGCCCATCGCGCGGCCGGCGGCCAAGCCATGCTCGAACGAGCCGTTGCCCGAGCCCTCGCCGAGGCCCTCGATCCAGCGGGCGCTGATCATGCGCTCGGGAGGAGTGAGCGACGAGGTGTAGATGCCCTCAGCCGCTCCCCAGAGGCGGGCCGCCCGCGGCGTGCGGCCCGCTGCGGCCGCCACGGCAGCCAGGCCGCGGAGACACTCCTCGCCGGTCCGCCTGTCGCGGAGGTACCGGCACAGGTCGAGGTTCGCCCTGAACAGCTCGTCGGCCTCGCAGAGGTCCCCGTCGAGGAGCGCCACCAGTCCGAGGTTTCCCGTGGCCAGGGAGACGTGGCGGAGGTCGCCGAGCTCGCGGCCGAGCGCCAGGCACTCGTCGAGGTAGGCCCTGGCCTGCCCGAGCCTGCCTCGAACGAGCGCGACCCAGCCGAGGTTGTTCAGCGACTCGACCACGTTCTGCCGGTCGCCGAGCTCGCGACAGAGCCCCAGCGCCTCCTCGCCGAGCTTCTGCGCTCGAGCGTAGTCGTCGTTGCAGTCGGTCGAGAGCGCGCCGACGTGATCGTTGAGGACCTGCGAGAGGAGCCAGGCATCCCCGTGCCGCCGGGCGATCGACACACCTTCCTCGCAGAGCGCACGGGCGCGGGCATGATCGCCCACCGACTCCGCCGTAACCCAGCCGAGCTTCCCCAGGCCGAGGGCGAGGCCGTACGAGTCCGCGAGCGTGCGGCTGAGGGCGATTCCCTCCCGAAGGCGAGCCGCCGCGCCCTCCCAGTCGCCGAGATACCAGGCCAGCCTGCCGGACGAGATCAGGCTGCGCGCCCAGGCCGCGTCGTCGCGACCGGTCGCGCGAAGAAACGCCTCGAGCCAATCATGCGCTTCCGCCCAGAGCCCGTGCGCCTCCCAGAACGGCACCAGCGCCGAGGTGAGCCGCAGGCCGGCCTCGGGCGTGTCCGAGACGAGCGACCGTCCCAACACCTCGCGGAGGTTCTCGAGCTCCGGCTGCAAGCGCCGCAGCCACTCCACCTGATCCGGCCCGCGAAGGCCCGCTTCGGCCGCGTCGGCCACCGCCGCGAAGTAGTCGACGAACCGGACGCGCAGCTCGACGGCGTCCGCCGTCTCCTCCAGTCGTCCGGCGGCGTACTCGCGAATCGTGTCGAGCATCGCGTAGCGGTCGCCGCGGCGAACGAGCAGGCTGTTGTCGACGAGCGACTGCATCGTCCTGAGGTCCGCGTCACAAACGGTCTCCGCAGCCTCGAGCGTGCAACCGCCGGAGAAGACGGCGAGCCGGTGAAAGAGCCGTCGCTCGTGGGTCGCGAGCAGGTCGTCGCTCCACGCGAGCGTCGCCCGGAGCGTCCGGTGGCGAGCGTGGACGTCACGGGGGCCGGCGGCCAGCAACGCGAGCGCTCCGGGGAGCCTCTCGAGGAGCGCCGCAGGCGCCGTCTCGGCCGTCCGCGGCGCCGCCAGCTCGATCGCGAGCGGAAGGTGATCGAGCCGCGCGCAGATCTCCTCGATCGCGGCCCGATCGGCATCGCCGTCCGAGTGATCGGAGCCGGCGGCCCGGGCGCGGGCGCGGAACAGCTCGGCGGCGCTGACCGGCTCGAGCGGCGCCACCTCGAAGATGTGCTCGCCGTAGAGCCGCAGCCTGATCCGGCTCGTGGCCGCGACGGTGAGGCCGCCGACCTCTGTCAGCAGGCGGGAGACGTCGGGGCCGGCGTCGAGCAGGCGCTCGAAGTTGTCGAGCACGAGCAGGAGCGTCCGCCCTCGCAGCTGTCGCACGAGCGCGTCGAGCGGGGCCTCGTCCGGGGCCTTGACCAGCGACAGGGCATCGACGATCGTCGCGGCGAGGAGCCGTGGGTCCGCCAGCGGCGCGAGATCGATGAAGTACGCGCCGTCGGAGAAGCGCGGCGCGACCCGCTCCGCGAGGGCGATCGCGAGGCGCGTCTTCCCGACGCCCCCCGGCCCCGTGAGGGTCAGCAGGCGCACGTCGCCCTCGATCAGCTTTCGCAGGCAGGCAAGCTCGCCGTCCCGGCCGACCAGCGGCGACGCGGGCGCCGGGAGACGCCCGCGCGCGCGTCCGAGTTCCAGGAAGGGATCCTGGCGGAGAATCGCCTGCTCCAGGTCGCGGAGCTCCCTCGTCGGCTGCAGCCCCAGCTCGTCGCCCAGGCGGACGCGGAAACGTCGATACGTCGCCAGTGCCTCTGCCTGACGGCCCGAGCGATACAGCGCCAGCATGAACCGGCGACGGAGCCCTTCGTGGTAGGGATCCACCTCGAGGCAGTCCCCCAGCTCGGCGACGAGCTCCCGATGCCGTCCCAGCTGCAGCTCCGCGTCGATGCGCGTCTCGAGCACCGCGAGCCGCGCATGCTCGAGCTGCGCGGACGCTGAGCGGACGAACGGCTCGCCCGCGAGGTCGGCCAGCGGCGCACCGCGCCAGAGCGCGAGCGCCTCGGCGAGCAGCCGTGCCCCCTCCGCGGGCGAGCCGCCCGCCGCGGCACGGCAGCCCGCTTCCTTCAGGTGCTCGAACCTGTCGACATCGAGTTGACCGGGCTCGACGTGCGCAAGGTATCCCGGTGGACGAGCACTGATCACCTGCGCGCCGTCGCGGTTCAGGAGCTTTCGCAGGCGCGAGACGTACACCTCGAGGCTGCGGCGCGCAGCGTCCGGGGGCCGGAGCGGCCAGAGCGCCTCGATCAGCTCGTCCGTCCCGACGGCGCGATTGGCCCTGAGCAGGAGCAACGCGAGGAGCGCACGCTGCTTCGGCCCGCCAAGTGACAGAGGATGGCCGTCGCCGACGACCTCGATCGGGCCTAGCAGTCGGAATTCCACAGGTTTCCGCAGGTTTGCCGCGCGGCGACTGTACCACGGTTGTGCGGAAAACAACAACCCGCGCGTTGAGCATCCGTTGAGCGCGGCCGTCCAGAGTGGATTCCATGCGGATTCGCCTGGCAGTGGCTGTGGCTGCGCTGCTCGCGAGCCTCGGTCTTGCGTCTCCTGCGCTGGCCGCGCCCGATTTCCAGATCACCATCGCTCCCGCCTCGCAGAACCTGCCGCCGGGCAGTTCCGTCAGCTTCACCATCGGGATCGGGGGCATCGACGGGTTCGCCGATCCGGTCTCGCTGTCGGTCGGCGGGCTTCCCGCCGGCGTCACGGGCTTCTTCACGGTCAACCCGGTCTCGCCGTCGGGTACGACGTTCCTGACGCTCAACGCCGCGGACACCACCCCCACCGGCACGTTCTCGCTGACGGTGACCGGGTCCGGCGGGGGGCTCACGCACACCGCCACCGGCATGGTCACGGTCGACTTCGGGTTGATCCCGATCTGCTACGGGGCCGTGGCGGGCGTCGTCACCGATGCCGTCAGCCACGAGCCGCTGCCGGGGGTGCAGGTCGCCTACTCCAGCAGCAACTTCACGACGACTGACGACCAGGGCCGGTACCGGCTCGAGACGATCCACCTCGGTTCGAACAACAGCGCCCAGGACTTCGGCCTGCACCTGTCCAAGGCGGACCCGGAGTACTGGCGCGAGGATCCAACCGGCGTCGCGGTCTGCAACCAGACGACGCACCTCGACGTCGTGATGACCCGGGTCGTTCCGGCGCGCGTCAGCGGACGCGTGGTCGAGGGAACGCCCGATCCGAACGACTACTCGCACGTGATCCCGACCGACACGCCCGCCACGGGCGTGACGGTGTGGCCCTACGGCCGCGATGTACCGCCGCAGATCACGGGTCCGGACGGCCTCTACGACATCACGTTCAAGCTGGGGCCGCACAACGAGCCACTCGATCTCTCCCTGTACGCATGGACGGAGACGCCCTGGCGGGAGGGCTACTGGGACCGCTTCATCCCCATGGACCACGTCGAGCCGGGACAGCACGTGATCCGGGAGATCGCGCTCGTCAAGAAGTGCACGGGCAGCATCTCGGGGAGAGTGACCTACGGCGTTTCCGGGGCGCCGGCCACGGGCGTCCGGGTCGCAACCGGAAACTTCCTCGACGGCGACGAGGCGACAGCGGACACCGAGGGCAGGTTCTCGTTCCCGGCGCTCCTGCTCGGCCGCAACAACGCCCCGACGACCTACTTCGTCAGCAGCGAGCCGGCGGGCTACAAGGCCGCCAACGCCGAGGCTCACTTCGACGGCTGTGGCGATCATCGCGACGTCACGCTCGTCCTCGATCCGCAGCCCTTCTTCTACGGGGCGATCGAAGGGCACGTCTACGACGAGGAGACCGGCGCTCCCGTGACGGGGGCCGACGTCAGCCTCGGCCCAGTCTGTCCATGCGACAAGACCGACGCGAGCGGCCACTACCGGCTGGACAAGATCCCCGTCGGCGGGAGCGTCGACGACGTCCGCCAGACCGCCGTCATCGCGGCGCGCGACGACCACTGGCCCGACACGGTGACGCCGGTCGAGGTGCACGCGAACAAGACCACCACGGTCGACCTGAGGCTCCTCTTGCGGCACTACGGCGGGGTCGCCGGCGTCGTTCGCGACTCGATCACCGGGCGCGTGATCGCGGACGCGAACGTGTTCGTCAGCGGTCGCGGCGACCTCACCGACGCGGACGGCCGCTACGCGATCGACGGCGTCTCGCTCGACTACCGCAACGCTCCCCGCGACGCTCGTGTTGACGCGAGAGCGACGGGCTACTGGCCGACGTTCGCGTCGGTCGGCGTGCGCGCCGATCAGACCTCCACCCACGACTTCGACCTGCTGCCGATCTGCACCGATGCGTCGATCTCGGGCACGGTCGTGAACGCGGAGACGCAGGAGCCGATCGAGGGCGCCGTCGTGGCCGGCGGTGGTGCGCTCGACCACACGGACGCGAACGGCGCGTACAGCCTCTCTCACGTCCGGGTCGGGACGGACAACCAGCCGCTCCAGGTCCTGCTGCAGGCGTCGGCACTCGGGTTCTACGAGCAGACCAAGCGCATCACGGTCTTCTGCGGCGGGGTGATCGTCGTCGACTTCGGACGGCCGCCCGGGACGGGGGCGATCGAGGGTCACGTCACGAACCGCGTCACCGGGCAGCCGATCGCGAACGCGTTCGTCGGGAGCGAGTTCGGAGACGCGACGAGGACGGGGCCGGACGGCTACTACAAGTTCGAGCACGTGCCGCTCGGAGCGAACGGGGCTGACCGGGCGTGGAAGGTGACCGCCGATCCGGACGACTTCGACGCGCAGACGAAGCCCGTGACGGTTCGCGCCGACCAGACGTCGCGTCTGGACTTCGAGTTCGGCGAGGTCGTCTCGAGACCGCCGGATGCCGTCGACGACTCGCTGACGACGCCCGAGGACACTGCGGGCTCCGTGAACGTGTTGACGAACGACACGGATCCAGACGGGGACACGCTGACGGTGACGGGCTCCACGAACGGCGCGCATGGGGGCGTCTCCTGCGCCGCCGGCGGCTCCTGCACGTACACGCCGGCCGCGAACTACAACGGCCCCGACTCGTTCACGTACACGATCTCGGACGGCCACAATGGCACGGACACCGCGACGGTCAACGTCACGGTCACGCCCGCGAACGACCCGCCCGACGCTTTCGATGACTCGCTGACGACGCCCGAGGACAACGCGGGCTCAGTGAACGTGCTCGGAAACGACACGGATCCCGACGGCGACGGGCTGAACGTGACCGGAAAGACCAACGGCGCCCACGGGACGGCCAGCTGCACGGGCACGGGTACGTGCACCTACACGCCGGCCCCGAACTACAACGGCACCGACTCGTTCACGTACACGATCTCGGACGGCCACAATGGCACCGACACCGCGACGGTCAACGTCACCGTCACGCCCGCGAACGACCCGCCCGACGCGGTCGACGACTCGCTCACCACCCCAGCGGACACGCCTGCGTCCGTCGGCGTGCTCGGAAACGACACCGATCCCGACGGCGACGGGCTGACCGTGACCGGAAAGACCAACGGCGCCCACGGGACGGCCAGCTGCACGGCCGCGGGCGCGTGCACGTACACGCCGGCCGCGAGCTACAACGGCCCCGACTCGTTCACGTACACGATCTCGGACGGTCACGGCGGCACCGACACGGCCACTGTCGCGGTGCTTGTGACAGCCGTGGCGGACGTCACGCCGCCGACGTGCGCGATCGTCGACCAGGGCAAGAACGCGAGCGGCAAGGCCTTCATCCGCTTCCGCGTTCAGGACGGCGGCAGCGGGCTGGCCCGATACGAGGTCGTCTACCTCCGCAATGCGACCGTGGCCGTGGATCCGTTCGCCGCCGGGACGAAGACGCCGGTGTTCGTGACGGCCACGGCGGTGACGAAGAGCACCCTGGGAGTGACGGTCGACTTCTTCGACGTGGCCGGCAACCGTGCGACCTGCGATCCGATCGCGGTCATCGTCTCACGCGAGGACGATCAGCCCGAGGATCAGACCTTCGGACGAGTCGCGCAGGCGGAGCGCTACGTGACGATCCAGAACGGCGACCCGGGCATGCGCAAGGTCAAGCTCACAGTGAACGGGGTCAAGTTCAAGGAGCAGGATCTCCTCCCGGGCGAGGTTCGCACCTTCGACATCAGCACCGCGCTCCGTCCCGGGAACAAGAACACCATCACCGTCAGCGCCCGTGGCAAGAAGGGCGCCAGCGCGCTGATCGTCGTCGCCGACATGCCGCCGGGCGGCTAGCGGTCAGAGCGCGTCGAGCGCGAGCGAGATCGCAAACCCCGTCGCGACCACGTCCCTAGGTCGTGCAGACGGCGTAGGCCTTGACGGTCATCGTGTTGCCGGCGCCGAGCGCTGCGTTTGCGACGCCGATTGCCGTCCACGACGCGGCGGCGCTCGGGTACGAGGACACGAGAATCGCGCGGCTCTTCTGTGCCGCGGTCGTCGTCACCTCAGCACCGCCGCCGAGCAGCACCTTTCCGAGCGGGCAGCTCACGGTGGCCGTCGTCAGCGTGTTCACCGGCGCGTTCGCGGCGGAGGTCACGGAGTTGCTCGCCAGCTGAGAGGCTGTCGGGCCTGCCGGGCCTGTCGCGCCGGTCGGGACCCGCAGGACCCGCCGGGCCTGTCGCGCCCGCCGGACCAGCCGCGCCTGTCGCGCCCGCCGGGCCTGTCGCGCCCGCGGGACCAGCCGGGCCTGTCGCGCCCGCGGGACCAGCCGGGCCTGTCGCGCCCGCGGGACCCGTCGCGCCCGCAGGACCCGCCGGACCTGTCGCGCCCGCCGGACCAGCCGGGCCTGTCGCACCCGCGGGACCAGCCGGGCCTGTCGCGCCCGCGGGACCCGCCGGACCTGTCGCACCCGCGGACCCGTCGCGCCCGCTGGACCAGCCGGACCCGTCGCACCCGCCGGGCCCGTGGCACCCGCCGGACCAGTCGCGCCCGCCGGCCCCGTTGCACCTGTGGAACCTGCCGGACCACTCGGGCCCGCCGGACCGGCGGCGCCCGCCGGACCTGCCGGACCCGCAGCACCGGTCAGACCGGTCGCACCGACGGGGCCAGTGAGGCCGATGGGGCCCACAGCACCCGCCGGCCCCGTCAGACCGACCGCCCCGGCCGGACCAGCCGGACCGAGGGGGCCTGCCGCGCCGGCCGGACCTCGTGCGCCGGTCGGCCCGGCCCGGCCCACGGCGCCGGGAGCGCCGGCGGCTCCCGCCGGTCCAGGGGGTCCGTTCTTGTTCCATGCTGCGCGGCGTTCGCGCGTCCTGTCGCAGCCGAGGTCGGCCCGCACGAGCCTGACGACGCCCGTCCAGACGTCGTAGCAGCCGGCGTAGGCGCCGTTTGCGGCAGGAATGCCGGGAAAGCGGGTTCGGCTGTCGGGCCGCGGTGACGAGCTCGCACCGGCGACGGACGTCGCGGTGAGGATTGCTGCGAACACCGCAACCGGGAGGATGGGGCGCGGGAGCCGTCTGCTCATCGTCCACCTTCGCGCCGGCGCAGACCCTGCCCCGGCAAGTACCCAGCGTTTGTTCCGAAGGCTTTCGGAGTCGGTGCGCGGCGTCCTGCAAGATCGTGGCCTCTTCGCTTGTTGCGTTCAGGCAACAGACTCCCGAAGCCCGCATACCACCTTCGCCGCGCTTCGCGATACGGTGACGCGCATGGCCGGTCGCGATACACCACGCGGCCCTGACCCCGACGACTGGTTCGCGGCGTCCGGCCGAGCCGCGCCCGGGAAGCCGGGCACGCCCGTAGCGGACGGGGAGTCGACGGCCGGCGACTGGGAGGAGCCTGGCGACGCAGAGGACTGGCTCGGCGAGGGCGAGCCGCCTCCGACGGGCAGTCCGCGCGACGACGCGAGCCTGTACGCGAGACGGCGCGCGGCCCTCGCCGGCGTCGGCCTCCTCGCGATCGTGGTCCTCGTGGCAGGGCTCGCGGCCAGCGGCGTCTTCTCCGGGGGCGACGGAGAACAAGCAGCGACCACGACCGCGCCGACGACGACGGCGCCGACGGTCTCCACCCAGCCGACGCCCACAGCTCGGCCCGCGCCCACCGCGACGTTGAAACCCGGCGACGAGGGCGCCCAGGTGAAGGTGCTGCAGCGGGCGCTCGCGAGTCTCGGCGACGCACCAGGCCCCGTCGACGGCATCTACGGCCCCTCCACGAAGCAGGCGGTCACGGAGTTCCAGAGCTCCTCAGGTCTCACCGCCGACGGCATCTTCGGACCGAAGACGCTCGCGGCGCTGACGCAGGCGCTGCGCTCGGGCGGCTGAAAGCCCGACCCGGCGGAGCCACGTCGTGCGCCTCGAGGCCGGTCGCTGGCGGAACGACGAGTGCCTCTCGAGCTCGCTGTCTGTCCTGCACGTCCAGAGCATGGCGATGCCGAGCTGATCCATCGGGACTCCTTCCGGTCGCTGCCGCGCAATCGCGGCGTCTGCTCCTACTGACCGGGCGAAATCGCCCGACTCATCGCGCGCCTCAGGATCGGGGCGGGAGCGCCTCGGGCAGGCCGAAGCGCGGCAGGACCTCGTCGTCCACGAAGGCCGTGATCGCGGCGATGCGCACGCCTTCCAGCGTCAGAACGTCGAGCACCCCTGCGACGAAGCAGCCTCTCAGCTCGTCCCAGGCGTAGCAGCCGACCGCAACCTGCCCGTTCGCGTGAGCCGGTACGTGGCGCCAGCGCACGGTCAGCGCATGCTCGACCAGGAAGAGAGCGATCGCCTCGCGGCCGCGGTACCAGCTCGGCATCGGCGGCATCGACCACGCGGCGTCCTCCACCAGCAGCGCGAGGACGGCGTCGACGTCCGCCCGCTCCATGGCGTCCATGTAGCGCGCCACGAGGTCGCGGACGCTCTCGTCTCCGAGCGACCGCAGGGTGGCCTGCTGGCTCTGCTCCGGAAGTCGCTCGTCGACGGTCCTGCGGGCGCGCTGGAGGGCGCTGTTCACCGAGGCGACGGTGGTCTCGAGCGACTCGGCGACCTCCCGGGCGGAGAAGCCGAGCACCTCGCGGAGGATCAGCGCCGCCCGCTGCCGCGCCGGCAGGTGCTGGAGCGTCGCCACGAAGGCCAGCTCGAGGCTCTCGCGCCGCTCGTAGCGGGCGTCCGGCGCTGCGAACCCGTCCTCGAGGCCGAGCTGCTCGTCCGGGTACGGCTCCAGCCACGGCGTGTCCAGGAGCGTTGGCCCGGGGTCCTGATGGGGACGGGCCGTCGGCCCGTGGTCGAGCGGCAGCACCCGCTTGGGCCGGCGAGCCGCCACGTCGAGGCAGGTGTTGGTCGCGATCCGGTAGAGCCACGTCCGGACCGAGCTCCGGCCCTCGAACCGGGCGAGCGCACGCCAGGCCCGCAACAGCGCATCCTGGAGTGCGTCCTCCGCGTCCTGGACCGAGCCGAGCATCCGATAGCAGTGTGCGTGGAGCTCCGCGCGATGCGGCTCGACGAGCCCGACGTAGGCGGTCTCGCTTCCCGCCCGCGCGGCGGCGAGCAGCGCGCGCTCGTCGGGGGTCGTGCTGGTGGACCCGGGAGCCATGTCGTCACTTTGACCCGCTTCGCGGGCAAAACTCATCGAAACTGTCCGGGATGGAGCAGGTGCGGATCGACAAGTGGCTCTGGGCAGCGCGGTTCTTCAAGACCCGCAGCGCGGCGACCGAGGCGGTCCTCGGCGGTCGGGTGCACGTCAACGGCACGCGCGTGAAGCCCGCGAAGGAGATCCGCGCCGCCGACACGATCGTGATCCGGATCCGCGAGGTCGAGTGGACGGTCGTCGTCGACGCCGTGGCGGACAAGCGCGGCTCGGCGACGGTCGCGGCGTCGCTCTACACCGAGACGCCCGAGTCGCTCGCGCTCCGCGAGCGGCGCGCCGCCGAGCGGAAGCTCGCGCGCCCGCCAGGCGCCGACCTCGGCGCACGCCCGACGAAGCAGGACCGGCGGCGCCTCGACGCAATGCGGCGCGCGCAGCGCCGAGGCCGGACGAGCGGCTGAGACTCGCTCCGCCCTCGTCTCTCCCGCGCAGGTGCCGGACCAGGAGCTCGCCGAACGCTAACCGGCAGGCGATAGGCTCGTCTCCAATGGCGAACGTGCGGGCGCTCCTCCCTCTGGCGGCGGCCGCCCTCGTCATCGCAGGCCTCTCAGCCGGCTGTGGCGGGGGCGGCGACAAGCAGACGACGACCACCGTCGCCCGAGTGCTGACGCACGGGCAGCTGATCTCGCGGGGGAATCAGGTCTGCATCGACACCGACCGCGCCGTCCTCCGCATGGGGCAGGCCACGCGGCAGCCCGCGTACTGGAACAGGTACGTCACCCTGGCCGACGCGGCGCTCGCGAAGATGGCGGCCCTGCAGCCGCCGCCGAGGGACGAGGCCAATTTCGCCCGGATGATGAAGCTCGCGCGGCAGGAGGTCGACGCGGTCAAGGAGATCCGCGACGCGGTCGTCAAGGCGAACTTCCAGCAGGCGCTCACAAAGCAGCGGGTCGCAACGGCGCTGGACACCAAGGTCAAGTTCGCGGCGAAGGACGTCGGCTTCGGCTTCTGCAGCCAGCTGCTGTCCAACTGGCCGGTCTAGCCGATCGTCCTAGCCGGCCGGCGGAGGCCCGCCCGGTGCAGATTCGCCCGAGGCAGATTCGCCCGGTGCAGATCCACCTGGTGCAGATCCACCCGGCGCAGACCCCGACGCCGGCCGCTGCGGCGCTCGCACGGCGAGGCTCGGGTAGTGGTCGGTGATCAGCAGCAGGTAGCCGTAGGTCTGTGCCTGGTAGCGCAGGCAGTAGGCCGAGAGGTCGCGCATCCCCTTCGGCATCCAGCCGACGGCGAGGGCGACGAACCATCCGATCAGCGCGATCACCGAGGCGACGACGCCGAGAGTCGAGGCCAGCACGAGCGCCGGGATCGCCAGCACCAGCCGGAAGACGGTCTTCCAGCGGCTCTGCGGCACCGGCTTCGGCGCCTCGAGGTCGATCGGGTACGTCCCCGGCCAGCCGCGGAACTTCGGGTACGGATCGGCGACGAGGAGGACATAGGCCTGCACGTGCACCCAGTAGCGAAGCGACCGCTCGGTGTACGCGTAGATGCCTGCGTGCGGACGCCCCTTGACGAGGATGACGACGGCCTGCGCGAGCGAGACGAGCCCGGCCAGGAGGAGCCAGGCAGCCGAGAGCAGGAGGTGCGGATAGGCAAGCAGGTAGCGGAAGCACACCGTCAGGCGCCACCGCCGGCGGTCGTCGTCGACCGCGAGCTCGAGCGGGTGATAGGGCTGCGGGGGCGTGCCGGTGAAGCGCGGCGGGCGCTTCTCGAGGAACGCCGCCACGCCTTCGCGGAAATCATCCGTGCGCGTGGCGCGGGCCTGCAGCCGCGCCTCGAGCTCCAGCTGCTCGTCGAGGGTGGCCGTCGCCGCGTGGTCGAGCGCCTGCTTCGTCCACCCGATCCCCAGCGTCGGCATCGAGGCCAGCTGCTCCGCGACCTCGTGCGCCCTCGCCGACAGCTCCTCGTCGGGCACGACTTCCGAGACGATCCCCCAGCCGTGGGCCTCCTCTGCGGACAGCTTCCGCCCCGAGACGAACCACGAGAAGGCCCGCGACGTCCCGATCAGGCGCTGGACGAAGTACGTGCCGCCGGAATCCGGCACGAGGCCGATGTTGATGAACGCGGGCACGAAGCTCGCGCCCTCCGCCGCGACGCGGATGTCGCAGGCGCAGGCGAGCGAGAGCCCCGCGCCCGCGGCCGGGCCGTTGACGGCCGCGATCACGGGCTTGCGGAGGTTCCGGATCGCCGTCACGTTGCGGTGGTAGCGGGTCCGCAGCGCCTCGGCGACGTCGAGCGTCTGGAACTCCGTCAGATCCTGGCCGACGCAGAAGCCGCGGCCCGCACCGGTGATCAGGACCGCGCGGACGTCGTCGTCGTCGGCCTCCTGGAGCGCTGCGTGGAACGCGTGGTGCAGCTCCGCATTGAAGGCGTTCAGCACCTCGGGGCGATTGAGCGTGATCGTCATCACCGCCCCCTCGCGCGTCACCTCCACCGCCGGCACGACGGAGACCTTAACCGGATCGGTACCGTCAACCCATGGCAGAGCTGACGTTCGTCTCGGAGCCGCTGGACGAGCCGGACGACTCGGCCGCGCTCGACGCCTACTCGCGCGCGGTGATCACGGTCGCAGAGCGCCTCGCCCCGTCGGTCGCGGCGCTGAAGGTGTTGCGGCGCGGACGGCCCCGGGGAGCGGGGAGCGGGGTCGTGATCACGGCCGACGGCTTCGCCCTCACCTCGGCGCACGTCGTCGCAGGCGGCGACCACGTCAGGGCGACGTTCGCGGACGGCCGCGAGATCGAGTCGGACATCGTCGGCTCGGATCCGCTCTCGGACCTGGCGGTGCTCCGCGCCCACGGCGACGGCCTCGCAGCAGCCGAGCTCGGCGACGCCGAGCGCCTCCGCGTCGGCCAGCTCGTGGTCGCGATCGGCAACCCGCACGGCTTCGGCGGCTCGGTGACGGCGGGCGTCGTCTCGGCGCTCGGCCGCTCGCTGCCGACGCGTGCCGGCTCGGCCGTTCGTGTCGTCGACAACGTGATCCAGACGGACGCGGCGCTGAACCCGGGCAACTCGGGCGGGGCGCTCGCCGACGGGCTGGGACGGGTCGTCGGCATCAATACCGCGGTCGCAGGCGTCGGGCTCGGGCTCGCGGTGCCGATCAACGAGGCGACGCGACGGATCATCGGCGCGCTGATGAGCGAGGGGCGCTTCCGCAGGGCGTATCTCGGCCTCGCCGGCGGGCCGCGCCCGCTGCCGCCCCGGCTCGCGAAGGAGCTCGGCGTCCACGTCGGCTTCGAGATCGTCGAGGTCGTGGAGGGAAGCCCGGCCGCCGCGGGCGGTCTGCGGCCGGAGGACACCATCGTCTGGTTCGACGGCGCGCCGGTCACGGGGATGACCGACATCCAGCGGCGGATGATCGGCGACGCGATCGGCCGCGCGGTGCCCGTGCGCGTGGTGCGGCACGGCAGGCTCGTCGACCTGGAGCTCGTGCCGGACGAGCTCGCCGTCTAGAGAGCTTCCTGGATGCAGGTCTACCGGATCCCGTTCTCGACGAACGTCGAGCGGGTGGCGCTCGCGGCCGGGCACAAGGGGATCGCCGTCGAGTGGATCGACGTCCCGGCCGAGGACCGCTCCGAGGTCGAACGCGTCTCCGGGCAGGGGCTCGTGCCCGTGCTCGTCGAGGGCGACAGCGAGGGCCACAAAGTGCTGGCCGACTCGGCCGCGATCCTGCGCCGGCTCGAGGAACGGTTCCCGGAGCCCGCGCTCTGGCCGGCCGGCGAGGCCGAGCGCGCGCAGGCGGATCTCTTCGTCGAATGGTTCAACCTCGTCTGGAAGGGCCCGCCGAACCGGATCGCGTCCGGCGAGGCGACGGCAGGGGACGCGGAGGCGCTCGTCCGCTGGAACGCGTGGTTCGAGTCGCTGCTCGAGGGACGCGATTACCTGCTCGGGGACTTCGGCGTCGCGGACGTGATCGCGTTCCCGTTCCTCAAGTACGCGGCGATCGGCCCGGACCCGCACGACACGGACGCGTTCCACGCGGTGCTGCGCGACCACCTCGTCGCGGGGCGGCGCCTCGAGGCGTGGATCGACCGCGTCGACGCCCGGCCGCGCGCCTAGAGGCTTGATGTGAGACTGCGGTGCGTGCGGGGATGGGCCAGACCAAGCGGCTCAGCCGGATCGGGCGCAGCGCGTAGTGGTGCTACGGGCAAGTCCGAGCCGGTTGAACCGGGCCGAGTCTGGCACACCGGCCGTGCGTGCCGGAGTCTCACATCAAGCCTCTGGAGAGTGCAGGGGCCGCGCCGAATCGGCGCGGCCCCTGCGCGCGTTCAGCGACGGACGCCCGGAAGCTGCGGTGTCCGCGCGTGCTTGCTGACCATCTGGGCCACGAAGAGCAGCTGCTTCCGCGAGAGCCGCGGCAGGCGCCTGCGCGACTGCCGGCGCTTGCCGAAGATCGACCGCAGCGCGAGGATGCCGGCGAGCGCGACGATCTGCCCGCCCAGCACGATCCGGTTCACGTCGACGGCAGGCATCCACCGGACGACGCCGTCCTCGATCACCCACGCGCCGCTCGGCCGCGAGCGGACCCCGAAACCGCCGCCGCCGCCGTGCCCTTCGTCGCTGTCCCCACTCCCGCCGCCGCCACCCCCGGCGATCGAGGCCGCCGGGATGACGGTCAACCCGTTGTGGACGTAGGGCTCTCCGTAGACGCCCTTCGCACCGACGCTCTTGCGGGCTTCCTCGACGAGCTGTTGGACCTCCATGGAAGACCTCCTTTCCCAGGCAGCGTTGCAGATGAGGCGATGGCCCCGCAGCGGGGAGCGCGCGGATCAGCGGTTCTTGTAGTCCGGCTTGCGCTTCTCGAGGAACGCCTGCAGCCCCTCGCGCGCGTCCTCGCTCGCGAGCGCGAGGGCAAAGCCGCGGCGCTCGGCCTCGACGCCGCCGCTCAGCGGGAGCTCGAAGGCGGCGAGCACGAGCTCCTTCGCGATCCGCGTCGAGATCGGCGGCTGCTCGGCGATCGCCCCCGCCAGGCTCTTCGCCTCGCCGAGCCAGTCCTCCGCCACCCGGGCGACGAGCCCGGAGGCGAGCGCCTCGTCGGCGGCGAGGAAGCGGCCGGAGAGGATCACGTCCATCGCCACCGACTTCCCGACCGCGCGCACGAGTCGCTGCGTGCCGCCGGCACCGGGGAGGATGCCGACGTTCGTCTCGGGCTGCCCGAACCGCGCCGACGGCGAGGCCACGATGATGTCGCACAGCATCGCGAGCTCGCAGCCGCCGCCCAGGCAGAAGCCCGAGACGGCGGCGATCAACGGCTTGCGGATCCGGCGGATGCGGTCCCAGCGCTCGCCGCGGCGCGTCGCGTACAGGTCCGTCGCGGTCATGGTCGCGAGCTCGCCGATGTCTGCTCCGGCGGCGAACGCCGTCTCGCCGCCGGCCAGGATCAGGCACCGGATGGCGTCGTCGAGGTCGAGCTCCTCGAGCGCCGAGGCGACGCCCTCCATCACCTCGTCGTTGAGGGCGTTGAGGCGCTCCGGCCGGTCGATCGTGACGATGCCGACCGCGCCGTCCCGCTCGGTGTGCACAAGGTGACTCATCGGTCGACGAACCTCCTGATCGCGTCCTTCGCTTCGTCGTTCAGCATCGAGAGCGCCAGCCAGTCCCGCGCGTGGCCGATCGTCTCGTGCCACGAGACGTCCCGCCACCAGTTGAGCTGCTGCTTCGCGTAGCGGGTCGTCTGCGGCAGCTTGCCGGCGAGCTTCCCGACGACCTCGTCGACCTTCGCGTCGAGCTCCGCTGCGCCGACGACCCAGTTGACGAGCCCCCACTCCTGCGCCTGCCGGGCCGGCACGGGCTCGCACATGAGGATCACCTCGCGGGCGCGGCGCTCGCCGATCATGATCGGCAGCCACTGCGTGGCGCCTCCGGCCGGGACGGAGCCGTGCTCGAGGCCGACGTGCCTGATGAACGCGTCGTCGACCATCACCGCGAGGTCGCACGCCATCTGCAGCTCGTTGCCGCCTCCGACCGCGATCCCCTGCACGCGGGCCAGCGTCGGCTTGCCGATCTCGCGCAGCCGGTCGTGCATGTCCTTGAAGGCACCGAACCACTTCCAGTACTCCTGCGGGTTGTCGACGAGGTCCGCGCCCCACGACTTCAGGTCGGCCCCGACGCAGAAGGCCCGCCCGGTGCCGGTGACGACGACCACGCGGATCTCGTCGTCCCACGACGCGTCCTCGCACGCCCGCGCGATCTCGCGGAGCATCCGGAAGTCGAAGGCGTTCAGCTTCTCCGGACGGTTGAGCCGGATCGTGGCGCGCGGCGGGGCCTTCTCGTAGACGATCTCCTCGAAGCCGAGGTCCTCTGGCGCGAGCGGCTTCGGGCCGCTGGGCTCGGTCACTGAACCTCCGCGAACATCACCTCGAACGCGCCGCCCATCGCCATCGCGTCCTTCCCGGTTGCCATGAACTCGTCGGATCGCGCGGCCTGCTTGAACGCGTCCTTGTCCGGGAACTCCCACTCGGCGTAGTAGGGATAGCGCGGCTCGCCCATCGGCGCGCCGAACACACCGCCGTGGCGGAACGTGGCGCCCGGGACCTTGCGGCAGAGCTCGGCGTGCTGCTCGTAGCGCTCCGCCTCGGGCGCCTCCGCATAGAGGACGATGACTCGGACCATGTGGCTCCCTTTCCTCGCTCGGCCGTGAGCGTAGTGGGTCAGAGGCCGACGATGTCGTCCGGGCGGACCGGGACCCGGGCGAGCTCGAGGCCGGTCGCGGCGCGCAGCGCGGAGAGCACGGCCGCTGTCGAGACGACCGTCGGGGGCTCGCCGACGCCCTTGACGCCAAACGGCGCGTCCGGCTCGGGGTCCTCGATCAGCACCGACTCGACCGGCGGCATGTCGAGCGTGGTCGGGATCAGGTAGTCGGTGAAGCTCGCGTTCGTGATCAGGCCGTCGCGCGTCTGGATCTCCTCCATCAGCGCCAGGCCGATGCCCTGGGCGGTGCCGCCCTCGATCTGGCCCTCGACCTGCAGGGGGTTGATCGCCTTGCCGACGTCCTGCGCCGTGCCGATCCAGACGACCCGGGTCAGGCCGAGGTCGACGTCCACCTCGACGACGACCTTCATCGCGGCGACGGCGAGCGCGACGTGCGCCCGCTCGCCCGTCACCTGGCCGGTCTCCGGGTCGAGCGGCGTCGTGCGCGGGTGCCGGTAGACGCGTTCCACGTCGACCTCGCCGCCGCCGTTTCGCTCACGCTGCTCCTTGGCCGCCCGGGACGCCAGCTGGACGGCGCCGGCGACCATCCAGGTCAGGCGCGACGCGGACGCGGAGCCGGCCGAGCCGACGGTCGAGGTCGTGTGCGACGCGAGGCGGACGTCGTCGGCGCCGAGCTCGGTGCGTGCGACCTGGAGGATCACGTTCGTCACGCCCTGTCCGACCTCGGCGGCCGCGCAGTGCACCTCGGCGGATCCGTCCTCGAGGATGCGCACGCGCGCGGCTGTCGAGTCGTCGAAGCCCTCCGAGTAGCAGATGTTCTTGAAGCCGACCGCGAACCCCTCGCCGCGCCGGACCCCCTCGCCCCGGGTCGTGTTGCCCGCGCCGCCCGGCAGGCGAATCGCCTCGCGCGGCAGCTCCTCGGCGGGAGGCGGCTGCAGCGCCGCGGCCTCGCGGATCACGTCGCTCACGGGCAGCGACCCGGTGATCACCTGGCCCGTCGGCAGCGTGTCGCCCGGCTTGAGCGCGTTGAGCAGCCGCAGCTCGACCGGGTCGATGCCGAGCTCCGTCGCGAGCTTGTCCATCTGCGCCTCGGCGGCGAAGCAGGTCTGGACGGCGCCGAAGCCACGCATGGCGCCGCAGGGCGGGTTGTTCGTGTAGACGGCGGTCGACTCGATCAGCGCGTTCTCGACGTGATACGGCCCGGCCGCGAATGAGGCCGCGTTCGAGGCGACCGCGGTGGACGACGAGGCGTAGGCGCCGCCGTCGAGCAGGATCCGCATCCGCACGGCGACGACCCGGCCGTCCCTCGTCGCTCGGTGCTCGCACCAGATCTTCGCCGGGTGGCGGTGGACGTGGCCCACGAACGACTCGTCGCGCGCGTAGACGAACTTCACCGGCCGGTTGGCGTGCAGCGCAAGCAGGGCTCCGTGGATCTGCATCGAGAGGTCCTCGCGGCCCCCGAAGGCGCCGCCGACGCCGGCGAGGTGGATCCGCACCTGCTCCGGCGCGAGGCCGAGGCAGGGTGCCATCTGGTCGCGGTCGACGTGCAGCCACTGCGTCGCCACGTAGACATCGACGCCGCCCTCCCCGTCCGGGACGGCCAGGCCCGACTCGGGGCCGAGGAACGCCTGATCCTGCATGCCGAGCTCGTAGACGCCCTCGACGGCGACGTCGCCCTGCAGATCGGGATCGCCGTGGCGGACGATCATGTGCCGAACGACGTTGGGCCGTGGGTCGTCGTAGTAGCCGTGCCCCATCGTGGGCCGGTCGGGGTGGAGCGGCTCTTGCTCGGTCGCCCGCTCGGGGTCGACGACGGGATCGAGCGCCTCGTATTCGACGCGCACCTGCTCGGCCGCGCGGCGCGCCTGCTCGGGATGCTCCGCGGCGACGACCACGACTGGCTCGCCGTAGTAGCGGACGCGGTCGATCGCGAGCACCGGCTGGTCCGGGAACTCGAGCCCGTAGGTCTTCTGGCCGGGGACGTCCTCGTGCGTGAGCACCGCGTGGACGCCCGGCATCGCGAGCGCCTGCGAGATGTCGATCTCGCGGATCGCCGCGTGCGCGTGCGGGCTGCGCACGGTGTGCCCCCAGAGCATCCCGGCCGCGTTCAGGTCGCTCGCGTAGGCGAACTCGCCCGTCGTCTTCGGCGTGGCGTCCGGACGGGCGACCGACTCGCCGACGCGGCCCACCTCGAGCTTCCGCACCGCCGGGGTCACGCCGGTCTCGAGCTCCAGCTCAGCGCGCGCCAGCTCTGCGCGCCTCAGCTCGGCGCGCCGCAATCGGAGATGTCTCGATCGGGCATGTCCCAACTCAGCACACCCCTCAGCACACCCCACAGCACACCCCACCCTGGGTGGGGATGAGGATCCACCCGCCACCCGGTGTCGACGATACCGCCCGAGTGCACACATGTCTGCGACGGAGCTGCATCAATTCTGGAAATCCTCGTCCACAGGTCAGCTCAGGCTCGCTCCGCGGCGAGGCGCACCGCATCGAAGATCTTGGCGTAGCCCGTGCAGCGGCACAGGTTGCCCGACAGCGCCTCGCGGACATCGTCCTCCGTCGGCGCGGGGTTCTCGCCCAGGAGCGCGGCGGTCGCCACCACGAGCCCCGGCGTGCAGAAGCCGCACTGCACCGCGCCCGCGTCCACGAACGCCTCCTGCACGCGGTGCAGGCGCCCGCCCTCGGCCAGCCCCTCGACCGTGACGATCTCGTGACCGTCCGCCTGGGCGGCCAGGACGAGGCAGGCGCAGACGAGCGTCCCGTCCATCAGCACCGAGCACGAGCCGCATTCTCCCTGCTCGCACGCGTTCTTCGAGCCCGGCAGGCCCAGCCGCTCGCGCAGCGCGAACAGGAGGCTCTCCCCCGCCCAGACATCCGCCTCCATCGGCTCGCCGTTGACGGTCAGCCCGATCCTCATGCCAGGCAGCGCTCCAGGGCCCGCTGCGTCAGCACCGCCAATGCGTGCCTGCGGTAGGCGGCGGTACCGCGCACGTCGTCGATCGGGCTCGCTGCAGCTGCGACCTGCTCCGGGAACGACTCGCGCTCCTCCAGCGGCGCGGTGACAAGGGCGGTCACCGGCCCGGCAGAGCCGTACGACGCGCGCAGCTCGCCGCGCCCGCGGTCGGCCGAGAGGGCCAGGGAGCAGACGGAGATCACCATCGCGTTGCGGGGACCGACCTTCATGAACGTCTGGGGCGCGCCCGAGGGACTGAGCCACGCGGCCGTGATCAGCTCGTCCGGCGCGAGCGCGTTCCGCTTCGGGCCCAGGAGGAACTCCCCGAGCGGCAGCCGCCGCGCGCCGCGGACGCTCGCCACCTCCACCTCGGCGGCCTCGATCACGAGCGGCGGCAGCGCGTCGCCGGCGGGCGACGCCGTTCCCAGGTTGCCGCCGATCGTGCCGCGGTTCCTGATCTGCGGCGAGCCGACCGTGCGGGACGCCTCGGCGAGCGCCGGTAGGAGCTCGGCCAGCTCCGACCGCATCACCTCGGTGTAGGTGAGGGCAGAGCCCAGCCGGAGGCTGCCGTTCTCACGGGACCAGCCGCGAAGCTCGCCCACCTCGTTCAGGTTCAGCAGGACATCCGGCCGGGTGTGGTCGAAGTTCAGCTCGACCATCAGGTCGGTGCCGCCCTGGATCGGCCGCGCATCCGGGCGCTCCGCCTTCAGCCGCAGCGCCTCGTCCAGGGACCGGGGAGTGAGGACGTCCATTGGGCCAGAAGATACGGTACTCCGCCATGGAGTCCTCGCTCCCCCGCCGCCTCGCAGTCGCCCGCGGCGACGAGCCGGCGGACCTCGTGATCCGTGGCGGCACGGTGCTCTCGGTCTTCACGCGCGAGTGGCTCCGGACGGACGTGGCGATTGTCGACGGCTGGATCGCCGGCGTCGGCGACTACGAGGGACGAGAGACCCTCGACGCCTCTGACAGGTGGGTCGTCCCCGGCTTCGTCGACGCGCACCTGCACCTCGAGTCGTCCAAGCTGCTCGTGGACGAATTCGCACGCCTCGTGCTCCCGCTGGGGACGACGGCCGTCGTCGCCGACCCGCACGAGATCGCGAACGTCCTCGGCACGGACGGCGTTCACTGGCTGCTCGACGCGTCGGCCGACCTGCCGCTCGACGTCTACTTCATGGCCTCGTCCTGCGTGCCCGCGTCGTCGTTCGAGTCGCCGCGGCGCGAGCTGACCCCCGGCGACCTCGAAGGGCTGCTCCGCCGCCGCCGGGTGATCGGCCTCGCCGAGATGATGAACTTCCCCGGGGTCATCCACGGCACCGAGCACGAGCTGGCGAAGCTCCGGCTGGCGCGCCACGTGGACGGCCACGCGCCGGGAGTGCTCGGCCGAGACCTGCAGGCCTACGCCGCCGCGGGCATCCGCTCCGACCACGAGGCCTATACGGCGGAGGAGGGACGGGAGCGCCTCCGCGCCGGGATGTGGCTGCTGATCCGCGAGGCCTCGGCGGCGCGCAACCTGAAGGCGCTCCTGCCGCTCGTCCAGGAGTACGGGCCCCACCGCTGCGCCTTCTGCACCGACGACCGCGAGCCCGAGCACATCGCCGACGACGGGCACGTCAACTCGATGGTGCGCGACGCCGTCGCGTTCGGGATCCCGCCAGAGGATGCACTGGTGATGGCCTCGCTCAACCCCGCGACGTACCACCGGCTCGACCACCTCGGCGCGATCGCGCCCGGCTACCGGGCCGACGTGCTGTTGCTCCCGGACCTCGAGCGCTTCGTGCCGGAGACGGTGCTCAAGGGCGGGCGCAGCGTCGTCGAGATACCCGAGCCGCATGTGCCGGAGTGGGTGAAGAACACCGTGCGGGTGCAGCCGGTGGCCTCGAACGACTTCCTGATCCCGTGGCCAGGCGGCCTGGCGCGTGTGATCGGGCTGATCCCGGACCAGATCGTGACCGGCTCCGGGGTCGAGGAGCCGACCGTCGAGAACGGCTTCGCGGTCGCCGACCCGAGCCGCGACCTGGTCAAGATCGCCGTCATCGAGCGCCATCTCGGCACCGGCCGCATGGCGCTCGGCTTCGTGCGCGGCTTCGGCCTCCAGCGCGGCGCGTTCGCGAGCTCGCTCTCGCACGACGCGCACAACATCGTCGTCGTCGGCGTCGACGACGCGGCGATGGCCCGCGCCGTCACACGGCTCTCGGAGCTCGGCGGCGGCATCGTGGTCGTCGAGGACCAGGGCGTGCGCGCCGAGCTCCCGCTGCCCGTGGCAGGCCTCCTCTCCGACCGGCCGCTCGCCGAGGTCGTCGACCGGAGCCACGCGATCGTCAGGGCCGCCGAGAACCTCGGCTGCACCTTTCCCGCCCCGTTCCAGATGCTCGCGTTCCTCGCCCTCTCGGTGATCCCGAGCCTGAAGATCACCGACCGGGGCCTGGTCGACGTCGACCGCTTCGAGCTCGTCCCGCTGCAGGTGTGAGCACGCTCTACGCAGACGGCTGGATCGTCACCATGGACGACGCCGGCACGGAGCATCAGCGCGGCTGGCTGCTCGTCGAAGACGGCGCGATCGCCGCGGTCGGCGACGGCGATGAGCCGGACGCGGGCGAGCGGGTCGGGCTCGGAGGCGCGGTCGTCCTGCCCGGGCTCGTCAACACGCACCACCACCTGTACCAGACGCTCACGCGCGCCCGGGCGCAGCAGGCCGACCTGTTCACCTGGCTGAGGACGCTCTACCCGGCCTGGGCCGGGATCGACGCCGAGTCCGAGTACGCTGCCGCGCGCACAGGCCTCGCGGAGCTCGCGCTCTCGGGCTGCACGACCGTCTTCGACCACCACTACGTCTTCCCGCGCGGGCGCAGCGGGCTCTGGGAGGCGGAGGTGCAGGCGGCGCGGGAGCTCGGCGTGCGGATCGTCGCCTCGCGGGGCTCCATGGACCTCGGCGAGTCCGACGGCGGCCTGCCGCCCGATTCGCTCGTCGAGGATGTGGACACCGTGCTCGCCGAGACCGAACGGCTGGCGGCGCTCGCCGACGGCGCGCTGGTGCAGCTGGCCGTGGCGCCCTGCTCGCCCTTTTCCGCCACGGAGCGCCTGATGGCCGAGTCGGCCGAGCTTGCGCGGCGACTCGGGCTCGTCCTCCACACGCACCTCGCCGAGACGGTCGAGGAGGAGGCCTACTGCCGGGAGCTGTACGGCTGTACCCCCGTCGAATACCTCGCCGAGCTCGGCTGGCTCGCGGACGACGTCTGGTGCGCGCACTGCGTCCATCTCTCCGAAGCAGACGTGCAGACGTTCGCGGACACCGGCACGGGCGTCGCGCACTGCCCGTCGTCGAACCTCCGCCTCGGGGCCGGGGTGGCGCCGGTGCGCTCGATGCTCTCGGCGGGTGTCCGGGTGGGCCTCGGCGTCGACGGCTCCGCCTCGAACGAGCGCAGCGACCTCTTTCTCGAGGTGAAGCAGGCCCTGCTCGTGGCGCGCGGCCGCGACGGCGCCGAGGCGATGACGGCCCGCGACGCGATCCGGCTCGGGACGCGCGGCGGCGCGGTGCTGCTCGGGCGCGCCGACATCGGCTCGCTCGAGCCCGGCAAGCGCGCGGACTTCGCCGCCTTCCGAAGCGACGTGCTCGAGCTCGGCGGCGCCGACGACCTCGTCGCAGGGCTCGTCCTCTCCGGGCCGCACCGCGTCGACCTGCTGGTCGTCGACGGCGAGCCCGTCGTCCGAGGCGGCTCGCTGGTACGCGCGGACGAGCAGGAGATCGCGCGCGAGCACCGCATCCAGGCGAGGAGGTTCAGCGGATGACGATCTCCACCCACATCCTCGACACCGAGCTCGGCGAGCCGTCGGCGGGCGTCCAGGTCGGGCTCTATCGAGGCGAGGATCTGATCTCGCTGCAGGAGACCGACGAGGACGGCCGGATCGCGGACCTCCTCGACGGTGAGTTCGCGCCCGGGGAGTACCGGCTCGTCTTCTACGTCGGCGGCGGGTTCTTCGAGAGGGTCGAGCTGACTCTTGCGCTGGTGGAGGACCGTCACTATCACGTGCCGCTCCTGGTCTCCTCCTACGCGTGCGCGAGCTACCGCGGCAGCTGAGCGTCGACGAGCTCGCCGCGCTCTTCGAGGGGCGCACGCGCTTCGTCGAGCGGCTCGCCGAGCTGGAGGACCCGCTCGGCCACGCACGCGAGGAGGCACGCCTGCTCACCGACGAGGAGAAGAAGGAGGTGCTCGACGCGCACCCGGCGATCGGCGCCTCCGGGCTCTCCGCGCGCTCGGCAGCGGAGCAGGGCGGTGGCGACGACCCCGCCGTGCTCGCCGAGCTCGCCGGGCTCAACCGCGCCTACGAGGAGAAGTTCGGCTTCCGCTTCGTCGTCTTCGTCAACCGCCGCCCGAAGCGTGAGATCGTCCCGATCCTGCGCGAGCGGATCGAGCGCTCCCGCCATGAGGAGCTGGCCACGGCGCTGAGCGAGCTCGTCTCGATCGCGGAGGACCGGTGGCGGCGCGGATGACACCAGGGCTGAATCCGGGGCTGCTTGCGATCGACTCCTACTGGTGGGAGTGGGGGAATCTCCTCTTCCGCTGGCTGCACGTGATCGCGGGGACGGCCTGGATCGGCGCCTCGTTCTACTTCATCGCGCTCGACAACCATCTGCGCCCTCCCGAGGACGAGCGGGACGCCGAGAAGGGCGTCGGCGGCGAGGCCTGGGAGGTGCACGGCGGCGGCTTCTACCACGTCCTCAAGTACCGGGTCGCGCCGAGGACGCTGCCCTCGCCGCTGCACTGGTTCAAGTGGGAGGCGTACACGACATGGCTCTCCGGCTTCGCGCTCCTGATCGTCGTCTACTACGTCCACGCCTCGACCTCGCTCGTCGATCCCTCGGTCGCGGATCTCACGGGGCGGGAGGCGATCGCGCTCTCGGTCGGCGGTCTCGCGCTCGCATGGGTCGTCTACGACGGTCTCTGCCGCGCGCTCGGGCGCACCGAGTGGCTGCTCGCGGTCGCGGTCTCCATGTTCATCGCCCTCTCGGCCTGGGCCGCCTGCGAGCTCTTCGCGGGGCGGGCGGCCTACGTCCAGGTCGGCGCCATGATCGGGACGATGATGGTCGGCAACGTCTTCTTCGTGATCATCCCGGCGCACTGGGAGCTGATCCGCGCCAAGCAGGCGGGCCGGGATCCGGATCCTGCGGCCGGCCTGCGCGCCAAGCAGCGGTCCGTGCACAACAACTACCTGACGCTGCCGGTCGTCTTCGCCATGATCTCGAACCACTTCCCGTTCACCTACGGGCACGCGCACGCCTGGCTGATCCTCGTCGTCCTGATGGCGATCGGCGCCTGGGTCCGGCACTACTTCAACCTGCGCCACGTCGGCCGCAACGCCTGGTGGATCCCGCTCACAGCCGCGGTCGGGATCGGGGCGCTCGCGGTCGCCATCCGTCCGGAGAGCTCGTCCTCGGAAGCCGCCGGCGGCGGCGCGGTGCCCTTCGCGCAGGTGCAGGCGATCGTGGGCCAGCGCTGCGCGCCCTGCCATTCCCAGCACCCCACGCAGCCGGGCTACACCGCACCGCCGCTCGGAATCGTGCTCGAGACGCGACAGCAGATCGAGCAGCGCGCGGACGCGATCAAGGCCCTGGCCGTGGACACGAAGACGATGCCGCTGGGGAATGCGACGCACATGACCGACGCCGAGCGCGACGCCCTCGCGCGCTGGCTCGCCTCCCGGTAGGTTGCCGCGCATGCTCGAGATCACCGCCGGCCCGTTCACCTTCCTCGCCCGCTTCGAGGAGCAGCTGGCGCCGAAGACCGTGGCCGCGTTCAAGGCCATCCTCCCGCTCCAGGACCGGATCATCCACTGCCGTTGGAGCGGCGAGTCGAACTGGATCCCGTGGGGCGACCGCGACCTCGGCCTCGGGCCCGAGAACGCCACGAGCTACCCGCATCCGGGAGAGATCGCGCTCTACCCCGGGGGCCAGAGCGAGACCGAGCTGCTCTTCCCGTACGGGTACTGCAACTTCGCGAGCAAGGCCGGCCAGCTGTGGGCGAATCACTTCGCCACGCTGGCCGAGGGACAGGAGAACCTGCCCGCGCTCGGCAGGCTGACCCTCTGGGAGGGCGCGCAGCCGATCGCGTTCCGCGAGATCTGACGGCTCGCTGCCGCGTCGCGAGGCGCGCGGTCCCCCTGCCGTCGGGCACGCATGGAGCCGCCGGTGCAGCTCCGGGCGCGCCTGGACCGGCACCGCCGAGCTGCAGGCACGACCGAGCCGTGGTCACGGCCGAGGTCGGTCACGCCCGAGCTGTGGGCGAAGAGTTCCAGAATTGTCGCGCTTCCGTCACGGACACGTCACCGCTCTGCGGTAGCCTCGACGCCGGGTGGCGGGTGGATCCTCTTCCCCACCCAGGGTGGGGGCGTGGAGGGACATGACCCCTGGGGCCAGGCCTAGGAACGGTGTCCGGCTAGGAACGGTGTCCGGTCAGCGTCGCGAGGGCGTCGGTCAGGACGTCCACCGCGAGCAGCACGTCCTCCTCGCTCGAGTGCTCGTCGGGCGAGTGGCTGACCCCGCCGTTGAGGCTGCGGACGAAGAGCATCCCGCTTGCGACCCCCGCGCGGCCCATGACGCCGGCGTCGTGCCCCGCGCCGGAGGCGAGCTCGATCACCGGCAGGCCGCGCTTCTCGATCGCTGTCCGCAGTGCCGCGCGGGGCTCTTCGGCCATCGTCGACGGATCGACCACGAGCGTCGGCTCGAAGCCGATCGCCTCGACGAGCCGGTCGAGCTGCTCGCGGTCCGGCGCGCGCGCGTCGACGCTCAGCCGCACGCGGCCGGGGATGACGTTGATCGCGCCCGGCTCGACCTCGATCCGGCCGACCGTCGCGACGGCGCCGTCGATGCCGCGCGCCGCCTCGCGGATGCGCAGGACGATCTCCGCCGCCTCGGCGAGCGCGTCGGCCCGCCCGGCCATCGGCGTCGTGCCGGCGTGGCCCGCCCGCCCCTCGGCAACGATCTCACCGCGCGCGTAGCCGACGATCCCGGTCACGATCGCGAGCGGTGCGTCGGCGCCCTCGAGCACCGGACCCTGCTCGATGTGCAGCTCGAGAAAGTCGTCAGGCAGGTCGCCGCGCGCGGCGCGGGCGCGGCTGCCTGCGCACCCCCGCTCCTCGTCGCGGAAGGCGACGACCGAGAGCCCGGGCACCCGCAGCCGCTCCGCGGCCTCGACCGCCGCGACCACGCCCAGCGCGCCGTCGAGCCGGCCTCCGGCCGGAACGCTGTCCAGATGGGAACCCACCCAGACTCGCCGCCCCGCCGCGCCCGGCACGTGCCCGAAGAGGTTGCCGGCGGCGTCCGACTCGACGACGAGCCCGGCCTCCTCGAGCCAGCCCGCGCAGAGATCGTGTGCCTGCTGCTCCTCGGGCGAGTAGCCGATTCGATTCGCCCCGACACCACCGCCGATGCGGTACAGCTGCTCGAGTCGCTCGAAGATCCGGTCGCCGGGACGCAAGGCTCGCGCGAGCGTATAGCGTCAGCGCGATGTCGGTGTTCGCCGCCTTTCTCGCCCTGCTCGCCGGGCTCGCCGGCTCGATCCAGGTCGCGATCATGGGCCGGCTGGGCGAGCGCGTCGGCTCGCTGGAGGCCCTCGCCTGGGCGTTCCTTCTCTCCGCCGCGCTCGCGCTCGCCGCCCTGGTCGCCGTCCGCCAGAGCTTCGACGGAATCGTGGCGTCGGCGCGACAGCCGCCCTGGCTCTGGCTCGGCGCGCTCATGGGGACGTTCATCGTCTTCACGATCACGTTCGCCGGCCCGCGGATCGGGACGACCGCCACGATCGGGATCCTGATCGCCGGACAGCTCGCGATGGGCGTCGTGATCGATCGGTTCGGGCTCTTCGGCCTCGACCGGATCCCGCTCAACCTCCCGCGGGCGATCGGGATCGCGCTGCTCGCCGCGGGCGCCGTGCTGACGCTCAAGCGGTGACGCACGGCAGCCGGGTCTGGGCGGCGCTCTGGACCGTCTACATCGTCTGGGGCTCGACCTACCTCTTCATCGCGATCGCGGTCGAGACCCTGCCGCCGCTGCTCGCGGTCTCGACGAGGTTCATCGCCGCCGGCGGGCTGCTGGCGCTCTGGTGCTGGCGGCGTCGCCCCGGAGCGCTCCGCGTGACGCGCCGCGCGCTGCTCGCCGCGGCACTCGTCGGTCTCCTGCTCCCGGGAGCGAACGCCGTGCTCTTCTTCGCCGAGCGCACCGTCCCGACCGGACTCGCGTCGCTGATCATCGCGTCGGTGCCGCTCTGGGTCGTGCTGCTCCAGCTGGGTGCGCGCGTGCCCGTGCCGCGGCTGGCCGTCGTCGGCGTGCTCGCCGGCTTCGCGGGCGTCGCCGTGCTCCTCCATCCCGAGGGCGGCGCCACCAGAGGCGGGTTGATCCTCTGCGTCGTCTCGGCGGTGATGTGGTCAGTCGGCTCGTTCCTGTCGGGACGCCTGCCGCTCCCGGCCGACCCGATCGCGGCGACCGCGTACGAGATGCTCGCCGGCGGCCTCCTGATGCTGCCGTTCGGGCTCGCCACGGCGTCGTACGGCGGCTGGTCGGCCGGCTCCATCGCCGCCTGGGTCTACCTGGTCACCATCGGCTCGATCCTCGGCTACACCGCCTACGTCTGGCTGCTCGGGAACGCGCCGCTCGGCACCGTCTCCACGTACGCGTACGTCAATCCCGTCGTCGCGATCCTGCTGGGCGTGCTCTTCCGCGACGAGAGCCTCACGGTTCGGATCGGGATCGGCGCGGCGATCGTCGTCGCGGCTGTGGCACTCGTTGTCCGCGCCGACCCGCCGGCAGCGCCCTCGCCCGAGTAGGCCTAGCCCCGGAGGGGACGGAGCACCGCGGCACCGGCAAGCGGGAAGAGCGCTGCGAGCCCGTATGCGAGCCGCCACGAGCCCGCCGAGACCACCAAGGCGAACCCGAGCGGCGCGAAGATCCCGAGCAGCGAGAGGACCGTCTGCTGGAAGCCGATCGCTGCGCCGGAGCGCCGCGGGCCGGCGAGCTCGGCAGCCGCGGTGAAGGCGAGCCCGTTCCAGGCCATCCCCACCGCACCTGCGAGCACGAGCAGCGGCACGAGCACGCCACCCGGCGCCGACAGCACCAGCGCCACCAGCGCGAGCGTCGCAAAGCTCGCCACCCCGATGCGGCGGAGGGGCGGCAGGCGCGCGCCGACGGCGTCCGACCAGCGGCCGACCGCGATCCGCATGACGAGCGCGCAGACCTGCACCGCCGCCAGGACGAGCGCCGCGGCCCCGTTCGACCAGCCGCGCGCATCGTGGAGATAGAGGACGACGTAGCTCATGATCGCGACCTGCCCGAAGAGGTAGATGCCGCTGCCGAAGCAGAGCCGCCAGAGGCGCCGGTCGCGCAGCGTCCACGGCACGTCTTCGGCGTGCACGACCGTCTCGTCGCTCCGGTCCCGGACGAGCACGAAGCCGGCGGTCGCGCCGGCCAGGCAGAAGGCGGCGAGGAAGAGCAGCGGCCCGCGCACGCCGCCGATCGCAGGCAGCACCAGCGCCGCTACGATGCCGCCGACCGGCACCGCCGACTGGCGGATCCCGAGTGCGAAGCCGCGCTCCTCGGGCCCGAACCAGTGCATGATCGCCCGGCCGCTGGCGGAGTTCGTGGCGGCACCGGCCGCGCCCGCGAGACCGATCAGGACGGTCAGGCTCCAGAACCCCGGCGCGAACGCGGCCGCTGCGAGCAGTGCGCCGCAGGCGGCGAGCCCGGCACCGAGCACCCGCCGCTCGCCGATCCGGTCCGCAAGCAGGCCCCACGGAAGGAGCGTCACGAGCGTCCCGATCCACTCGGCCGAGAGCAGGACCGCGAGCTGGGTCAGGGAGAGGTCGAATTGGTCCCGGATCGCCGGCGCGATCGCCGGGATGCCGATGCCAACGGCCGCGAAGCTCGCCTGCGCGAACGTCCCCGCGGCGAGGACGATCCAGCGGTAGCGGGGACTCAGAGGCCGAACGGGTTGATCGGCTTCGGGCTCGTCGAGACGATCACCGACTTCGTCTCGAGATAGAGCTCGAGCGCGTCGAGGCTGAGCTCGCGCCCGAAGCCCGACTGCTTGTACCCGCCGAACGGAATTCCCGGGAAGGCCGTGTAGGGCATGTTGATCCCGATCGTCCCGGCCTTGATCCTCGACGCCACGCGATGGCCCCTGGACGGATCCCCGGTCCAGACCGTGGCCATCAGGCCGTACTTGACCTCGTTCGCGATCCGGATCGCGTCGCGTTCGTCCTCGAACGGGATCACCGTCACGACCGGGCCGAAGACCTCCTCCTGCGCGATCTCCGCCGTGTTGTCGATGCCGGCCACGACGGTGGGCGGATAGAAGGCATGCTCACCGGGCTCGCCGCCGGTCACCACCTCGCCGCCGGCCTGGCGCGCGCGGTCGACGAAGCCGTGCACGCGCTCGCGGTGCGCCTGCGAGATCAGCGATCCCATCTGCGTGTCGCCGTCCAGCGGGTCGCCCATCCGGATCTTCCCGGCGAGCTCCGCGAACCGGGAGACGAATTCCTCGTAGAGCGGCCTCTCGACAAGCACGCGCGAGCGGGCCTCGCACGACTGGCCGGCCGCGTAGTAGATCGACCAGACCGAGCTGGGGATCGCGCTGGCGAGATCCGCGTCGGCAAAGACGAGGTTCGGCGACTTGCCGCCGAGCTCCAGCGTGACACGCTTGATGGGCGTCGAGCAGAGCCGCATGATCTCGCCGCCCGTCCTCGTCGAGCCCGTGAAAGCCACCTTGTCGACCCCGGGATGACCGACGAGGTAGGCGCCGGTCGTGGGGCCGTCGCCGGGCACGACGTTCAAGGCGCCGGCGGGGAAGCCGACCTCGGTCGCGAGCTCGCCGAGGCGCAGCGCCGTCAGCGGCGTCTGCGGATCGGGCTTCAGCACGACGGAGCACCCGGCCGCGAGGGCGGGCGCGAGCTTCCAGGTCGCCATCAGCAGCGGGTAGTTCCAGGGCACGATCTGGACGGCGACGCCGACGGGCTCCTTCAGCGAGTAGAAGAGCAGCGAGCCGCCGATCGGGTTGGAACGGCCGGAGATCGTGGAGACGGCCGAGGCGAAGAAGCGGAAGTTCTCGATCGCACCCTGCAGCTCGGCCTTCACGGAGGAGATCGCCTTGCCGACGTTCCGCGCCTCGAGCTCGGCGAGCTCCTTGCGGTTCGCGGCGACCGCGTCGGCGAGCGCGTGGAGGAGACGCGAGCGCTCGGTGGCCGGCGTCCGTCCCCAGTCGCCGTCGAGGGCTCCTCGAGCGGCCGCGACGGCGCGGTCCACGTCTGCTTCGCCGCCGGCCGCGGCGCGCGCGAGCGGCTGCCCCGACGCGGGCTCGATCAGCTCCCGGATGTCGCCCGACGCCGGCTCGGCGGGCTCGCCGTTGATGAAGAGGAGGAACTCCCGCTCGGTCGCGACCGCCATCGACGGGACTCTACCGCCCGAGGATGGATCCAGAGAGAAGGTGTTTTGGCCGTTGAAAGGCGGCTATACTCCGATTTCGGATCCGAAAGACGGAGGAGGCGCGCATGTCGGAGATGGTGCAGGTCGAGGCGGCCCGGATTCCCGACCGCGATCGGCTCGTCCAGCTGCTCCGGGCGGAAGGCATCGACGCGCGCCCCGTCGACGAGGTGACGATCGAGGTCCCGGGCGCCGACGACAACGGCCACGCGTCCGACGAGCTGCTGGCGGAGATCGAGGGCGTGATCTTCGACCTCGGCGCGCCGTTCGTCCCGCAGAAGCACGAGGGCGTGATCTACATCCGCCCGCCGATGAGCTGATGCGGCCGGCCGGCGAGCGCCGGGGCGGAGCGCGCATCCGAGGGCGAAGATTTCCAGCGTCGTCACAGCTTCGTGCGAGCTGCTCCGGTAGCGTCGACCGCGAGGGCGGTGGGAAGCGATCCCCACCCAGGGTGGGGGTGTGGGCGACCGGCCGATTGGGCCACCGGCCGATTAGGCCACCGGCCGCAGTAACGCCCGAGGCTCCGTCCTAGCCGACAAATTCGACCCGGACGGGCCGCTCGTAGTGCCCGATCGCCTCGGCGCGGCGGAAGACCTCGCGGACGGCCTCGCGCCCCTCGTCGCCGTAGTCGCACGTGAAGTCGTTCACGTACATGCCCACGAATCGATCCGTCAGCTCGTCGTCGATCCCGCGCCCGAACTGCATCGCGAAGGACAACGCCTCGCGTCGCTCGGCGAGACCCGCGCGGATCGACTCCCCCAGCACCTCGGCCAGCTCGTGCAGCCGCCCCACGTCGCGGCGGACGGCGTTCACGCCCAGCGGCAGCGGCAGCCCCGTCTGCAGCAGCCACCACTCGCCGAGGTCGACCACCTTCCGCAGGCCCTCGGCCGCATAGGTGAGCTGCCCCTCGTGGATCACGAGGCCCGCATCCGCACGGCCCGAGGCCACCTCTTCGAGAATCCGGTCGAAGGGCAGCTCGCGATACGCGAACTCGCCGAGCGCGAGGCGCAGGATCAGGAACGCCGTCGTCGTCTTGCCGGGCACTGCGATCTCGAGACCCCGTAGGTCGTCGAGCGCGAGCGGCGCGCGGGCGACCACGACAGGCCCGTAGCCGGAGCCGATCGAGGCGCCGTTCGGGAGCAGCGCGTAGGTGTCCTGGACCAGCGGATACGCGCCGAGCGACAGTGCCGTCACGTCGAGCCGGCCGTCCAGCGCCCATGTGTTCAGCGTGCCGATGTCCTCCGCCACGAGCTCGAACTCGAAGCCGCGGGTGTCGATCTTCTCCTCGGCGAGCGCCCAGAACATGAACGCGTCGTCGGGGTCCGGACTGTGACCGAGCCGAATCAGCACGTGGGCGACCGTAGCACCGCCTTACACTGGGTCGCGTGCCGAACGCGCCGCTCTCCGTCTCGATCCAGGATTATCTGAAGGGGATCTACAAGCTGCAGGCCGAGCACGGCCGGGTCACGATCACGGCGCTCGCCCGGAGCCAGGGCGTCTCGCCGGCCTCGGCCAGCTCGATGGTGAAGAAGTTGACGGCGCTCGACCTCGTCGAGCACGCGCCCTACCGCGGCGCGCGCCTGACGCCGGCGGGGGAGCGTGTCGCCCTCGAGGTGATCCGTCACCATCGCCTGCTCGAGCTCTACCTCGCAGAGACGCTCGGCGTCGACGTGAAGGACGTCCACGCGGAGGCCGACCGGCTCGAGCACGTGATCTCGGAGGAGCTCGAGGAGCGGATCGACCGGGCGCTCGGCTTCCCGACGCATGACCCGCACGGGGACCCGATCCCGGACGCGAACCTGCACTGGCCGCCGGCGCAGCAGCCCGATCGGCGCGGCGGCCGGCGCTCGCGCCGGTCCTAGGACGGTTTTAACGAGCCGGCTCGCGGCCGAAGAACCAGCGCTCCAGCGGCTTCAGCAGCTCGTTCCGCGTGAACGGCATCACCTTCTCGGTGCGCCCGTCCGCCTCCGAGACCCGCAGGTCGTCCTCCAGGCACGAGTTCGCGGCCTCGAGCGCATCCTCCAGCTCGTAGCCCTCGAAGAGATAGTCGTCCGACCGCGGCGCGGCGCCCGCGCGCCCGGTGAGATTCACCGCTCGCCCGACCGCCCACACCGCCCCCGGCTTGCGCTCGATCCAGATCAGCACGCTCTCGGGTGCACCTCCGTCGTCGACTCCGCGCAGCTCGCGCTCCGCGAAGCGACCAACCCGGTCTTGGCGCCTCATCTGCCAAGGATACAATCGCCTCGGTGGTCAATCTCAAGAGCCTTCTGAGGAATCCCTTCTCGTTCCTCTTCGCGCGCTCGAACACCGAGGACCGGATGGCGGCCTACGTCGTCCGCGAGCACGGGCGCGGCCGCCGCCTCTCGGAGATCCTCGAGGACCCGTACGTCCGCAACCGCTGCACCGAGCAGCAGCGGGCGCGCCTGCTCGAGAATCCCGACGTCGTGCACGCCGTCGGCGACGACATCATCGACGCCACGCGCCGCGAGTTCCTCTCGGCCGGCTAGACCTCCAGCCCGACGCCGCGATCCCGGGCCCGCTCGAGAGCCAGTGCACCGGCCGCGACGTCCCACGCGGCGATCCCGTTCGACTTGAAGACGACGATGTCGTCGTCGGCCTGCCGGCCCGGCACCTCGCCCGCGACCACCTCGTGGAGCTCGTGCACCTCGAGCCAGTCGAGAACGCCGCGCTCGATCGGCTCGATCAGATCGCCCGACTCCAGTCGAGCCTGCTCGCGCGAGTCGCAGCAGACGAAGGAAGCCCGCTCGAGCACGACGTTGTCCAGCTCCCTGGCCGACGGCTCGTTCGCGCCCACTGCGCAGACGAGCGCGCCCGGCTCCAGCCACTCGCCCCGCAGGACCGGATCCTTCGACGTCGTGACCGTGACGACGATGTCCTGCCCTCCCGCCTCCCGGTGGCTCTCGGCGGGGTCGCACCGGTTCGCCTTGCAGAACGCGGCCAGTCGCTTCGCGTCGCGGCAGTAGACGAGCGTCTGCTCGACCGTCGGAACGGCGGCGCGGACGGCCGCGACCTGCGTCTCGGCCTGCCGGCCGCAGCCGAGCACTCCGAGCGTGGTCGCCCCGGGCCGGGCCAGGTACCTGGCCGCGACGCCGCTCGCGGCGCCGGTCCGGAGCCGGCCGAGCCTGTCTGCCTCGATCACCGCGGCCAGTGCCGCCTGGCGCGTGTCGAAGAGGACGACGACGAACGGCGTCCCACCCGGCAGCCCGGCATAGGTCTTGACACCCGCAAAGCCGAGCTCGGTGTCGACGGCCGCCATCGCGGCCAGGGCCCCGTCGTCCCCGATCGCCGTGCGCGACCGCGGCCGGTTCTCGACAGCGCCGCGCGCCATCCGCTCGAAGCACGCCTCGACAGCGCCGATCGCGTCGTCGATCGTCAGCAGTCCGGCGACGTCCTCCTCGGTCAGGTAGAGGGTCACTGGTCGCGGTTCGTCCTGAGCGTCATGCAGTCGGGGACCCCGGTCGCCACGTGCTACCGGTTCGCGGAGCCGCCTCGTTTCCCTACGACCCCGGCGAGCGCAGCCAGACGATCGTCCCACTCGGAGCCGACGCGCGCCATCCACGCCGCAGCCTCGGTGAGCGGGCCCGGGGTCAAGCGGTAGCGCGTCTCGCGGCCCGCCCGCTCGCCGGCCACGAGCCCCGCCTCGGCGAGCGCGCCGAGATGCTTGGCGACCGCCTGCCGGGTGACCGGCAGCTCCGACGCGAGCTCCGTCGCGGTGGCGTCGCCGCGTCCGGCCAGCGCCTCGACGATGAAGCGGCGGCTGGGGTCGGCGAGCGCCGTGAAGACGTCGCTACGCGACCGCAACGAGCGCCATCGCGCGCAGGCCCAGCGCCGTCGCCCAGCCTGCATTGGCCGACTCGGTCACACGCACGACGGTCGCGCCGCCGCGCTCCTCCAGCTCGATCACCACACGACCCTCGTCCCAGCTGAACGCAAGGCGGCGAAGCGGGTCGACCTCCTCGATCACCGCGTGCCGCTCCTCGCCGTCGCCCCAGCGGAAGACGCCCTCGCCGCCCTCGCGGAGGTCGATCTCGACCTCGTTCGCGAACCACTCCTCGAGCCGCTCCGCCTCCGTAATCGCATCCCAGGCCTCCTCGGGCGAGACCGGGAGCTCGATCTCGCGTTCGACGGTGACATTCGAGGGGGGATTCGAATCCGGCATGTGCAACCTCCGAGTTGCGTATAGTACGTGCAACCGAATCGTTGCACAAAAGGAGGTCGCCGTGCCGCTCGTCCCCATGGTCGTCGAAGCGGACGGGCGCTGGGAGCGCTCGTTCGACATCTTCTCCCGTCTGCTCCGCGAGCGGATCGTGTTCCTCGGCACCGAGGTGACGGACGAGAGCGCGAACGTGATCGCGGCGCAGCTCCTCTTCCTCGAGGCGGAGGACCCGCAGAAGGACATCTCGATCTACATCAACTCGCCGGGAGGCTCGGCGTACGCAGGCATGGCGATCTACGACACCATGCAGTTCGTCCGGCCTGACGTGGCGACGGTCTGCATCGGGATGGCGATGTCCGCCGGCGCGATGATCCTCGCCGGGGGCGCTCCCGGCAAGCGGTTCGTGCTGCCGAACTCGAAGGTGATGATCCACCAGGGCTCGGCGGGGTTCCGGGGCACCGCGGCCGACATCCAGGTGCAGGCGCGCGAGGTGCTCGAGATGACCCGCAGGATGGCCGAGATCCTCGCCCGGCACACCCGGAAGTCGGTCGAAGAGGTGATGGAGGACATCGACCGCGACCGCTTCATGTCACCCGAGGAGGCGATCCGGTACGGCCTCGCGGACGAGATGTTCACGACCCGATCGGCGCCGGATCGAAGCTACACTGGCTTCGCGTCGCGCCCGTAGCTCAGGGGATAGAGCGCTGCCCTGCGGAGGCAGAGGTCGCATGTTCGAATCATGCCGGGCGCATGGCTTAAACAAGCCAAATCTGCCATGCCTCAGGAGCAGGAAAGACGCGAATTAGTGCTATGTCCTCTGCTTCCGAGGAACCCACGTCCTGCATCGAAAGCCGCTCGCGAGCGCGAGGCGAGGGTCTACTGGGACTCGATGACGCCCGAGCAGGAAGCGTGGCCGCTCAGGCAGATGGCTTCCATCGAATGGGCCGCTGAGCGCAGGAGGCGGCGTCAGTTAGCTCGTTGCGTGTTCCCGGGGTCCACGGCCTGCGTGTCCGGGCGTTGTGGCAATTCCCATGGCCGCATCTGCACGGAACTATCGTGGCGGTTTACCTCACGGAGAACAACGACCGCCCCGACCGCCGCGATGCACAACGCAGTCGGGAACGCTCCGCGCCTGCCGACGTGAAGCAGGCTGAGAGATGAATAACTCAACAAGTAGAGCCATCCGCCGATCGCCGCTCCGTACACGATCGCCAACGCGCGATCGTGTTTCACGGTCAGTGCGCCGAACAGCCTGAAGCCGCTTTCACCCTTCTTGGGGACGTAGATGCGCTCCGAGAAGACGCCTCCCTGCTCAGGCCATTCCGCTCGTTTCTCGACACCGTCTTCGAGCCACCGGCGCTCGCGTTGCGGCACCGCGCTGATGAGGTGAAGTTCTTTCTCCAGCACTCGCGCGCGGTGCGAAGCGCCGTTGTACACCTCGCTATTGCGTAGCTCGTAGATGAGAATGCCCAGCGTCGCGGCCAGTCCTAGCAGTGACACGGCAAGAATCACTCGCTGCTCGCCCACCTTCGAGACGAGGGCGACCGTTGCCCCAACGATTGCCGGAACGAATGCCAAGAGCTTGAAGCGGATGTCCGCGAGGACACCGAAGACCTCGACCGTACGCGCGTAATCCTCAAGGAGCAGGCGCTGGTGGGCTTCTTGCTCTGGCTCAAGGCTCATCTGTGGTCGTGCGAAGCTTTGCATCGGCAGCGGCTTCTCGCCAGACGACAAGGTGTCCCGTCGTCGACGAACGCGCGATGGAGCTGTGTTGCCGAGGCAGGTTGAGCCGGGGGCGAACTCGGCACCCCGCGCGCTACGCTCGCTCGCACGACGATGGGAGAGTCCAAGCGGGGCCGAGCGATGCACACCCTCTACCTCCTCCGGCACGCGAAATCCAGCTGGACTGATGAGACGCTCCCTGACCGGGAGCGGCCGCTGTCGCAAAGAGGCAGCCGGGATGCGAAGCGGATCGCCAAGCACCTTGTCCGGCTCGGAATCGAACCTGAGCTTGTCCTCTGCTCCTCCGCTGAGCGCACACGAGAGACGCTCGAGCTGGTACGACCCGCGCTCGGGGCGACCTCGACCGTGAGGCTGGAGGCGGACTTGTATGCCGCCTCCGCCGACGAGCTGCTCGAGCGCATTCGCGCCGTGCCTGAGGCGGTCGCCTCGGTGATGTTGATCGGGCACAACCCCGGCCTCCAGAACATCGCGCTTGTTCTCGCTTCGGCCGGGGCCGAGCTCGGGCGGCTCGAGGCGAAGTTCCCGACGGCTGCGCTCGCGACGCTCACGCTCGCGAACACGACTTGGCGCCAGCTGTCCCAGGGCGACGCGGTGCTCGCCGCGTACGTCGTTCCGAAGCAGCTTGGCTGAGCCCGCGTCTCGCCCGGCCTTTCAGACCTCAGCAGCGGGCCATTCCGACTCGCGCAAGTGCAAGAAAGGCATTGTCCCGGAGCCTGCAGCACGGGTGCTGCGGGCCGGTCGCTCAGTCCGCAGCGTTCGATTCAGCCGATTTGCAGGGGAAGACCGAGTTCTTGCACCCCACGGGGTTAAGGCCAAGGTCGATGATGCGGAGTCCCTTTGGAGCCCGCCTCCGAAGCGAAGATCTCACCGGTGGCGCGGAAGATCCTCCCGCTTGCCGACGTCTGGACCTAGACGGCGCAGAACGATTCGAGGGGGAGCGATGGCCATCACGTCGATCCGGATCGAGAATTACCAGTACTACGTCTTCTCGTCGCGGAACTCGTCCAGTCCGCCGAGCGCGGTCATCTTGCTCTACGACCCGAGCAACGCCTGGGTGGGGGCGCTCTGGTTCGTCAAGGAGTCGGGCGCATTGCCGACCGCCTCCGAGTCAGGCGGCAGATACCTCCTCTCCTACTCGTACGCGGACCTGCCCGTCATCGTCGACATGCTGAGAAACGAGACCCCCGTCTACCTCATCGTCGACCCGGCTGGGTTGGTTCTCAACTGGCGAATCTCCACGTTCGAAGAGCCAGTCGGAGAAGGCGAGCTCTAGCCAACGAAGAACGATCTTCCGTCGCAAGTCTTCCAAGAGCGAATGCTCGGAAGGCGCCGGTCTTCATCCGTGAAGTGACGTCAACAGCGCTGGAGAATCGACGTGGCGTACGACCTTGAAACTTCGCTGCGAGCTCCAGGTGCGGACGGCGACAGGCTTGAGGTCCCAAGCGATTCGATCTCGAGGAGCAGTGGCACTCGGTTCGCGGGCGCCTGGAAAACGCCGGCGGGTTCGGCATACGATCGCGGGTGGCACGCAGGTGGTTCACCATCGGTCGAGGAGGCGCCCATGGCGAAAGGCAAGGCGGTTCACATCGGGCTCAACCACATAGACCGGGCGCACTACGGCACCGACGGCGAGCTCTACGGCTGCCACAACGACGCGCACGACATGCAGAAGCTCGCGCGCAAGCTGCGCTACAAGACGAAGGTGCTGCTGGACGACGCCGCTACGGTCGACGGCGTCAAGTCGGAGCTCCATCGCGGCGGGGCCGAGCTCCGGCCAGGCGACACGTTCCTGCTGACATACTCAGGTCACGGCGGTCAGGTCCCGGACACGAACGGCGACGAGGCTGCAGATCCGCTCGGCGGCGCCGGCGACGGCCGGGACGAGACGTGGTGCCTGTTCGACCGCATGCTCGTCGACGACGAGCTCTACGCCCTGTTCGCCGGCTTTGCCTCTGGAGTTCGGATCGCCGTGCTCTCGGACAGCTGCCACTCCGGCACGGTGACGCGCGAGGTCGAGCTCGGCGGGCGGTGCCTGCCGGTCAAGACGCTGGCGCGCGTCTACAAGCAGCACAAGCAGCAGTACGACTCGATTCAGCGCGACTTTCCCTCGAGCAGCCGCGTGACCGTGGGGGCCTGCGTGATCCTCATCTCCGGCTGCCAGGACAACCAGACGAGCGCCGACGGCGATGGGAACGGCCTGTTCACCGAGCACCTGAAGGCGGTGTGGGACGACGGCACGTTCAAGGGCACGCTCGGACGACTGCGCAGCCGGATCGCAGCCACCATGCCTCCCGACCAGACGCCGAGATACTCCGTCGTCGGCACACATGACCTCGCGTTCGAGCGGGCCCAGGCGCTCTCGCTCTGAGCGGACGCCGCGCGCGCGCCGCACACGCGCGGTGCAGACGCTCGAGCTTCGCGTCGTCCACGGCTCGCTGGAGCACGCCGCCCATCCGGTCGCGGTCGGCCACTACCAGGGCATGCCGCTCGACGGCGCCGAGGGAGCCGTCGACCGCTGCCTCGGCGGCATCCTCGGCGAGCGGCAGCTGCTCGGCGCGTACCCGGAGCAGGAGGGATCGGCAATCGCCGTTCGCGGGACGCCGGACTCCATGCCTCCGGGCGCGCTCGTGCTCGGGCTCGGCGTCGCCGGGGAGGTGACGGCCGCGAAGGTGGCACAGGCGATGACGCAGGCAACGATCCTGCGCGCCCTCGCGGCGCTCGACGAGCCGGAGGCGGAGAAGCCGCGCGCGGTCGGCATCTCGGCGGTGCTGGTGGGTGCGAACCCGCTCGACGGCATCTCCGTCGAGCGGTCGCTCGCGGCGCTCGTCGAGGGAGTCGTTGCCGCCGTACACGCCCTCCAGGCGGGACCGACGGTGTCGTCGGCAGTCCGGATCGGGACGCTCGAGGTGGTCGAGCGGTACGAGGCACGCGCCGAGGCCGCGTTCCGCGGGCTCGACTCGCTGGCGACGCTGATCGGCGCGCATGGCGGGATCGAGCTGCGACCGGCCGCGGCGCTCGTCCGCGGCGAAGGCGGCGTTGACGGTCAGCCGCCCGCCGACTACAGCGCCGGCGCGTGGCTCCGGCTCGACGTCCGCGCGCTGCCCGGGGGTACGAAGGACGGTTTCCGCCGGCTCGAGCTCACATCCGCGGCGCGACGTGCGCGTGCCGACCGGCTCGAGCAGATCCTCGAGAGCGCGACGGTCGACGGGCTCGTCGCCGCCTCGGTCGGGCGGACGCATCCGGACCCGCAGGTCGCGAACACGCTCTACGAGCTGCTGCTCCCGGCCGAGCTCAAGGCAGACTTGCTGGCGGCGGACAACGTGCATCTTCTGCTCGAGCCCGAAACCGCCGGCTACCCGTGGGAGGCGCTCGCGCCGCGCGACGGCGACGACGCTCTCGCGCCGCTCGCGCTGCGCGCCGGCGTCCTGCGCCAGTTTGCCGATCCCGACATTCGCAACGCCCGCTTCGCCGTCCGGCGCGCGGCGGGGCTGCACGCGCTCGTGATCGGGAACCCGCCCGCCGGTGACGCGCCCGACCTGCCGGGCGCGGCACGGGAGGCGCAGCGCGTGGCGACGCTGCTCGGTCACGTGAAGGGCGACGGCCCGCCGTTCACGGTTCATTCGCTGACGTGGAGCGACGACGAGGCGCAGGCGGTCGGTCTCCCGGCGGTCGACGACGCCGAGACCTGGGAGCACGTGCTGAACGCGCTCTACCGCTACGAGTACCGGATCGTCCACATCGCGGCCCACGGCGCGTTCGACCCGTCGCACCCGGCACGCTCCGGCGTGCTCGTCGGCGACGGCCGCTTCCTGACGGCGCAGACCGTGGCGCAGCTCGGCGCGGTGCCCGAGCTCGTCTTCCTCAACTGCTGCCACTCGGGCCGCGTCGACGACGCACCGCACGCGACGCGCCGGCACGGCTCCGCGAACCTGCTCGCCGCGAGCGTCGCGCGCGCGCTGATGGCGCTCGGCGTCCGCGCCGTCGTCGCTGCGGGCTGGGCGGTCGACGACGATGGCGCGATCGCGTTCGCAACGGCGTTCTACGAGCAGCTGCTCGAGCGAGGCACCGCCTTCGGCGACGCCGTCCATGCGGCACGCCGGAGCGCCCACGACGCGAGCGACTCGATGACCTGGGCCGCCTACCAATGCTACGGCGACCCGGAGTTCCGCCTGCGCGCCGCCGCGCCGGCCTGACGGTCAGACGATCTCGACGGTTCGGACCGCGACGAAGCGCGTCCCGAGCGTGAGGTTCTGCAGCTGCGAGCCCGGGAGCACGACCTGGTCGGCGCTCGAGTGCACGATCGCGACGAGCAGGATCCGCGCCGGAGGTGTGAGTCCCGTGAAGTCGACGTCGAAGGTGACGGCGCGCGGCAGGCGCGCGTCGACGGGCGCATTGGGGCTCCGGACCGGCTGCGCCGTGTCCGCGAACGACCAGCCGGCCGTCAGCGCGGGGACAGCCCCGCCGCCGGTAAGCAGTGTCTGCACCGGTCCAGTCCAGACGCCCGCCAGGTTCGCCCAGGCAGCCGCGTTCGTCCCGCTTACGTCGCGCCGGATCAGCGTCGCCTTGACGTTCGCGCCGGCGACCGGAATGACGTGGCGATGATGAATCAGCACGTCGACCTTCGCGTTCACCGGCTTCAGGCCGATCGACGCGGGCGAGCCGCCTGGCGCCGGCAGGTCGCGGATCAGCTCGAACAGGTCGGCCTCGCCGGGCGTGTCGGTGTTCCATGGGTCCGCGTAGGCGTCCGGGAACGACGACCCCGTGCCGACGATCGTGCGCCAGATCGCGGCCGTGACGCGGTTCCCGCTCGTGTTGGCGCGTAGTCGCGCCTCGAAGAGCGGCGTCCACTGGCCGTCGGGCTTGACGAGCGGCTCCGGCTTCGCGTGCAGCGCAGTCTGGAACACCCACAGGCCGTTCGGATCCGACGACGCGCCGATCCACGGGAGCCCCGTCGGGTTCGGCGGCTTGCTCCCGCGCCGTGGACGGACGCGGATGTCCGGGCTCGCGTGCCACGACAGCGCGCTGTTCGGCGCCGGTTGCGCCGGGTCGGTGAGCGTGGCGGTCGCGCGACGCGTGTCGAAGCCGTGGACGCGCACGTAGGTCTGCGGCGCTCCCGGCGCCTGGAGGTCGACCTCCCAGACGCCTCTGGCCTGCACCCCCGCCCGCAGCAGGCGGACGCCGCCGGAGTTGACGGTCGTGAGGTCCTGCACCGTCGCCTCGGGCAGGCCGTTGCAGTACGGCTTCCAGTCCCAACTCGGTCCGCCGAGATCGAGCGTCCCTTTCCAGACGCCGACCGAGGTGCCGACGAAGACGACGTTCGAGTCGGTCGGATGGACGACGACGGCGTACGCGGGTGCGGGTACGCCCTTGACCGAGTCGGTCCGGAGCTTCGTCGCGATCCACCGGTCGGTGCCGTCGAACCACCAGAGCGTGTCCATCGTCGGCGTTGCCGGATGACCCGTCGCCGCCACGTAGAACGAACCGTGCGGACCGCGACCGGGCAAGTGCACGGCGAGGTCGCTCCACTCGCCGACCGCGGGGAGCACCTGACCCGGGGACACCACCGCCGCGGCCGCCTGGGGGTCCTCGCACTTGTGCGGGGCCTGGCGGGTGAGCACGGTCGGCGTGGCGCGGAAGCCGGACGGCGCGGTCGCGTCGGGCGCGATGTCGTACCGGAGGACGGCTTGCCGGCAGAGGACGTAGAGGCGCGTCGACGACGCCCACCGGACGGCGACGATCTGGCTCGCGACGAAGTTCGGGGCGGCCCCCGACACGACGGCTGCGTCACTGTTCGCGTTCTGCGAGCCGATCGCCATCGGGTCGCCGAACGACGGCAGCGTCACCCAGTTCCGCCCCCAGTCGGATGAGAACCAGACGCGGTAGGTCCCGAACGCCACGCGCGCTCCGGCACCGAACGGCACCGCGTCGACGCCCGTGTAGAAGGTCGAGTTGGTGTCCTCGGTCTGCTCGGGCCCCGTGGCGGTGTTGGAGTCGCCGGTCGAGCGCAGCACCGGCCGTGTGAAGACGGCGCCGGGGAGGCCCTCGTGGTTCCACGTCCCTTGCGTGTACTGCCGCAGGAAGCGGTGCGGTGCGGCCGGGTTGAACGCGATCCCGCCGCCGTCACCGAGGAAGCGCCCGCGCCAGACCGTGTCGCCGACCCGCTCGAGCGTGCCGTTGTCCTGCGTGCCCGCGAGGACGTAGCCGTCGACGAGCGGGTGCGTCGCGACGTAGCCGGGCTCGAGCACGGCGAGGCCCGTGTTCCGACCGACGAACGAGTTCTTCACGAGTCGGTTGTCGTCATCGCCGCGCGTCGAGCGGAAGAGCCCGCCGTCGCAGCCGATCCAGATCTCGGTACCGCCGCCCGTGATCGGCGCGAACCGCGCGACGTGGACGTCGGCGTGGACGCCGCCGCCGATGAACGAGGCGTCGGAGGTCGTGGTCGCCGCGGTCGACGTGAACCCGAACCGATAGCTCCCGGCGGTCGGCCCGGTCACGCTCCCGAGGTAGAGCGACGCGCTCCACTGGCCGTCGATCTTCTCGGTCGCGCCGCCGAGGACGATCCTCTCCGGCCGCGTCGGGTGGACCGCGATCGCCTGGTTGTAGCTGTCCTGGCCGCCGAGCAGGTTCGGCGGGACGCGCGTCATCGGCGTGACCGTCGTCCCGTCGATCCGCCAGACGTTGTTGCCGTTTGCGAGCGCGTAGACGACCGACGGGTCCGAAGGTGCGACGGCGAGCGTGATCCTGCTCGTCGCCGGCAGGCCGCCGAGCGCGACCGGTGTGAACGGACCGGCGGGTCCGTTCTGGCTCACATGCAGGCCGGAGCTCCCGCCCGCGTCGTCCCGGACGGCCACCCACAGGCGCGTCGGAGTCGCGCCCTGGCCCTTCGCCCACGCGGCGTCGGTGCAGATGAGTGCGCCGCCGGCGGCGCCGTTGAACGGCGCGACGCCCACCTGCGACCAGATCGCGGTGGGGCCGCCGGTGCGCGTCCAGAGGCCCGCGCTCGTCGCCGCGACGAACGTCGTCGGCGGCGTCTCGTCCGGATTGGCGACGATCCGGAAGATGCCGCGGCCGGCGAGGTTCTTGCCCTCGATATCCCACACCTGCAAGAACTCACCCGCGCCGGCAGGCCCGACGGCGCGCAGGACGCCGACGCTCGACGCCCGACCGCCTGGCCAACCCTGCAGCGAGGACGTCAGCTGCGGCATCAGCTCACCCGTCCCGACGAGCACCTCGTCGTTGCCGGCGTTTCCGCCGGAGTCGAAGCGGACGTAGATGCACCCGCAGGCGAGCACGTTGGACGGGACCGTCACGTCCGGCGGCGTGCCCGACACGCCCCAGCCGCCCAGCGGCGACCACGTCTCACCCGCGTCCGACGAGTACCAGACGCCGCCGTTCGCCGTCGCGGCGTAGACACGGCGCCCGTCGTCGCTGATCCGGAAGTCGGTCACCCGGCCGGCGACGCGCGGCCGGCCGCTCGCCTGGCCGGCGAGCACGACCGTCGGGCCGATCGGCACCCACAGATCGCGATCGCGCTCGTCCCCCGGTGCGGGCGCGGCCCGCGCGCGCCGGGCCCCGCTCCCGCTCGGGCGCGAGATCCTCGGCGAGCCCTTCCCGCCGGCGCGCGAGCGCGAGCTGCTGCTCGTCCGGATCGATCACGCCGCGTCGCTGGAGGAGGAACGCCTGGCGCTCGGCGGCGCGACCTCGACGGCGGCGGTCGATCTCGCCCCACTCGTAGCGGTCGGTCGTGGGCGGCGGCTCGGCGCCGACGCCGTCGTCGCGACGCGTGCGGCGGCGCGGGCTCACGTCTCGCTCCCCGTGGTCGCCGTGCCCTCGGGCGCGATGCGGATGTAGCCCTCCTGCACCTCGTGCGGCAGATCGGGCAGGAGCGCGGTCTGCGTCGCGGCGAGGATCGGGTCGTCCTTCCACGACGCCGGCGTGTCGCGCCTCGTGAAGAGCTGGTCCTTCGGGAACGCCGAGATCTTCGGCAGGCGCACGTGCGCCGGGTCGACCAGCACCGGGCCGATGCGTGCGGACGGCGCGATTACCGACAGCCCAGGCGCGACCCAGTCCCGCGCGAGCGCGAGCGACTTCCGCGGCAGCACGCCCGACGTGAGGTGGACGCGACCGCCCGCGTGCATCAGCAGCGTGAGCACCACCGTCTGTCCGGGCCGGATCGCGAGCTCGTCCTCGGCCAAGATGTACGGGTGGTCGATCGGCCGCGTCGGCGGCGCCTGGGGCGTCGTGCCGTACCGGCCGAACTGGCCGCGCTGGCGCCCGGTGTCGAGCGCGAGGTTGGCGACCACCTTGTCGACAACGCGGACGTGCTCGTAGTCGTCGTCGACGACGTAGCCGAGCAGACCGTCGTCGGCGCGAGTGATCTCGCCGAGCCGCACCGTCACGGCGCGGTCGGCGAGCGCTGCGGCCGCGGCAGCCGCGTCGAGGCCGAGATCGGGGACCAGGTCGAGCGTCAGCCGCGCACGCACGACCGCGATCGGCCGGCCGACGAGCCCCGCTATGTGCTCGCTGCCGAGAGCACGGAACGCATCGACGCTCCAGAGCGTCGTGTCGATCGCGCGCAGAAGCGCCGACAGCGCCGACTCCGCTGTCGCGGGCCTTCCGTCGCGCGCCCGCGCGTCCGCGCCGACCATGCCGGCGGCGAGGAAGCCGAGGTGACGCGTGCCGCGGACGAGGCCGTGCAGCGGCCCGGCGTCCGGCGGCCCGTCGCGGCCCGGCGCCATCTCCCACGTGACTCCGCCTCCGATCGGCTCGTTCATCAGCTGACCAAGCGGCGCGCCGGCGACGTCGAACGCCTCGAGCGCCTCGTCGATGTGGTCCGGGAGGAGGAAGCCCGCGACCGGGTTCACGGCGCGGGACGGATCGATCTGGTCGACGCTCGCCTCGGCCGCCGAGGAACCTTCGACTCCGGGATCGACGAGCCGGAAGAGCAAACGCGCGGGCACGGTGAACCGCGGTCGCAGGCGGAGCGCCGCGGGCGCCTCGGGAATCGCGTTCCGCACCGGCACGAGCGGCGCGTCGACGGCCAGGTCGAGAACGCGGCCGAACGCGTCGACGAGCCGAGCGCGCTTCAGCGAGAGCGCGCCGGCGCGCAGGAACGTCGACGGCTCGCCCGTCGTCGTCGGCGGGCCTGGCGTCCCGTCCTCGCCGCGCGGGCGGAGCAGCCCGCCGTCGTAGGCAAAGCCGAGGAGCTGCTCGCGGATCCCGTCGAGGCTCGCGGCGGCGGCGTCCAGGTGCTCGATCGCGTCGGCAATCTTCGTCAGCGCCGCCTCCGTCGCCTCGTCGGCCTCGCCGCGGTTCTCGCGGTCCCGAGCCTCCTCCGCGGCGAGCCAGCCGCGGACGGCGGCGCCGATCGTGTCGGCCGTTGCGGTCGTGAGCGGGCTGCGGCCGTGGAACGTCCTCGTGTTCGTGCGCGGCGTCGCGTCGGCGGCGGGCTCGTCGTCGACAGCGCCGAGCTGCCATGCGTCGAGCCGGTCCGACGTCTCCACCGTGGCCTCCCACTCGAGCCACAGCGGGATCCACGGCTGCGACCACGCGGTCACGCCGACCGGATCGGGGTCGGTGCCGACGAAGAGCGAGAAGCGCCGCAACTGGTCGGCGACGAGCGCGGCCTCGAGGCGGACGGCGCCGGGAAACGCGCGCTCCCTCGGCTGGAACGCCGTCGTGAGCCCGTCGTAGGTTGCAGTCGCCCCGAAACGGAGTGCCGCCTCGGCGACGAGCCGCCGGTTGGTCGCGCCTTTGTCGAGGCCGTGTCGCGCCGCGGCAACCCGCGCGACCCACTGCGCGAGGTACGGGTTCGAGACAACGGCCTCGCGGGCGAGCAGCAGCACCTCGTCGGGAACCGCCGCAGTTCCGAGCGACGGCAGAAGCTCGGAGGCCTGGATCACCTGGTCCACCCCGCGCGTCACCTGCGTGGGCCAGCGGCAGTGGAGGAGCCCGTCCGGCGAGAAGCGTCCGTCGCCGCCATGGCGAAGGCTCCGCCGCAGGCCGCGCAGCCCGACCATCGTCTCGCCCGGGATGTACAGCCGCGGCGCAGGGCGGATCACGTCCCGCGACTCGGGCGGTGGCTCGCCCTGGTCGCCCCCGCCCGTCAGCCGCTGCATCACCCCGCGTTGCTCGTCGAGCGTCGTGCGGACGAGGTCGGATCGCTTGCGCGCGAAGACGACGGAGGTCTCGGCCTCCAGCACGGTGCCGGCCTTCACGCGGGCGTCGGCGGCGCGGCCGATCCGGCCGGTCGCGGCACCGCCCTCCTGCTTGCCGGTCAGGAGCCGGTCAGTGCCGCCCGGGCCGCCCTGCCGGCCGACGAAGCCCGCGACGTGCTCGTGCTCCTCGACGTCGACCAGCCCGTCGGCGCTGCCGACGCGGTCGAGCAGATGACCGGTGAACGCCGAGAGCAGCCGCTCGAGCGCCCGGCGCTCGTCGGCGGAGGCGGAGGCGAGACCCGTCGACGCAAGCGCGGCCGCGAGATCGTCGCCGTGCTCGCCGAGGACGACCGCGACGTCCGCGGTCGTCGGCCGATTCTCAACCGACACGGGCCCGGAGACGGGGACGCCGTAGACGGCGCCGTGGAGCAGCGTCGAGCGCGGCCACGCCGGCTCGGCCGCGACCACGGCCACCGCCTCGTCGGCGAACTCGGACAGCGCCGGCTTGAACGTCTCCTTCACGGTGAAGGCGCTCGTGTCCGCGAGGGCACGACTTCGGAGGCCGAGCGTGTTGTCGTCGGCGCCGTACCGGCCGCCGGTCTGCATGCCGAGGCTCGCGCGGTCGAGACGCGTCACGTCACGGGCGAGGTCGAGACGGTCGCCGCCTTCCTGGTCGTCGACGAGCGACCAGCCGAGGGACTGCAGGCGGTCGTGCAGGCTGCTCGTCGTCTGCGCACCGTCGAGCGGGTCGAGCGCCGGCGTCGACCACCAACCCGCAACGAGGTATGACACCTGGTCTCCCTCGACGCCGTTCGGCGCGACGGTCGCGAGATCGCCGAGCGGATCGTGGAGCGCGAACCGGTTCAGCGTTGCGTCGTAGACGCCCACCCAGTTCAGCGACCCGCCGACGGAACCGGTGAGCTCGGCTGCCGGGACCGCACGCCCCGTCGCCGCGATCGCGGCCGCGCCGGCCGGCCACGACTCGAGCGGGACGACCTTCGCCGTGTCCGCCTCGAGCACCCAGCCTCGAACCGACGGTGCATCGGTGCCCGCCGGCACGAGCATTCGCAGCACGACCCACCGGTCGGGGAGCGGCGGCAGCTGCAGGCGGTTCGTCGGCCCGCCGTCGGCGAGCGTGCCGCGCAGCAGGGCATCGGGCGGCGCCCATTGCAGGTGCACGCCGGCCGGACGCGGCGGTCCGTCCTGGAGCACGCCCGTGGGCGCCGACGGCGGCTGACCGTCGGGCGCCGTGAGCGCGAGCGGCAGCCGGACCATCGGCTCCGTCGACCCGGCGGGGACGTACAGCGCCTGCAGGTCGACCGGCACGAGCACGCGGCTCTCGCGGATGAGGCTCGCATCCCAACGGCCGACGGCGGACGCGTCGAGGCCCGTGCGGACGAGCGCGGTCCACCGCGGCGACGCGACCGCCTTGTTCACCGCGCCCGGGTCGAAGATCGGGCTCATTCGAGGACCTCCTGGAACGCGATCTGCAGCTTTGCGATGCTGATAGTCGGCGCGAACACGGCGTCGATCGGCGGCGCGCCGACGATCGACGGGTCGCCGAACACCTGCCGGTAGGGGAAGCGGAGCATCTCGAGCGCGAACTCGGCACCGTCGACGGCCGGCCCGATGTTGGTGCCGTTCGTCTTGATCAGCGAGTCGTCGAGTCGCTTGATGTCGAGCACGCCAGGCGAGCCCGGTCGGAAGGGCACGTCCACGCGTTTCTCGGGCGCGACGTCGGTCGCCGTCTTCGCGTCCCGCGCGATCACCTGCGCGCTGAAGTCGTTCGGCCCGCCCGCAGGCGTGAGGCGCACGCCGAACTGGATCCCCTGGCGCGGCTCCTCGATGTGCACCACCGCCGGAATCCCGTCGAAGAGAACGAGGAGGACGGCCGGCGCGAGTCGCTCCATCCGCAGCAGCTTCAGGCGTCGCGGATCGGACTCAGGGATGTTCGCGCGGTCGGGACCGCCGAGCTCCTCACGGTAGGCGCGGACGTGGAGCGCCGGCCAGCCGGAGACCGCCCGCGAGCGGAGCAGGAAGCCGGAGACGGGACCTGCGGGGCCCTGCTGCACGCGCTCGCCGCCCGGCAGCCGCACGCGGCGCTCCTCCTCGTCGACCTCGTCGCGCACGGTCTCGTAGAGGCTCTCGAGCTGCGTGCGGTCGGCCGAGTTGACCGTGCCGACGCTGAGCGCTCCCTGCACAAGCGCATCCGTCCAGGCGCGGTCGAGGTAGAAGAAACGGATCGACTCCGGCGGGAGCAGCTCTGCGTCCGGCACGAGGTACGCGAACGGGACGCCCTGGAGCAGGCGCAGCCGCGCGAGGAAGCCCCGGACCTCGCCCGGAGTCACGCGCGGGCCGAGGTACGGATCCTCCTCGGCGGGCTCCGGGCGCAGCTCGACGAACGCGGCCGTCGAGACCTCGAGTACCTTGCTCGCGGTGAGGTTGAGCGCCGCGAGAGCGCGGCTCGCGCGCCGCCCGCGACGACGGGTCCTGCCTGCGGGCGGGGTCATGCGTCCTCCTCTCGTCCGTTCTCGGCGCGCTCGATCAGCTCGTCGAGCGCGTCGCGGCGGCGCCGACGGACGAGCCGTGGGGGCGCCGCGCCGCGGACCCGCGTGTCGACGTTCACCAACCCGACGTCGACCTTCAGCGCGTCCGCCGTCAACCGTTCGACGCGCGCGTCGAGGCCGGTGCGGAGACGTTCGACAGGCGGGCCTTCCAGCAGCGGCCCGCGGTCATCCGTATCGGCGACTGTCACCTGCGTTGCGCGCAGCGCGCCGGAGACGCCGAGTTGGTCCGCGCGCTGCGCCACGTCGTCGGCCGAGAAGCCGAAGCCGACGGCGATCAACTTGTCGAGCCCGCCCTCGCGCACGAACGGCAGCGGCCGGCCCGGGTCGACCAGCGGCCTCGACGGCGCGAGCGTCGCGCCGGGGTTCTCGGCGGCGCCGAGCACGAGTTGCCGACCGATGAGCGCACCGAGGTCGTGCGCGCGACTGTCGAGCGCGCCGCGCACTGCCGCCGCGGCGTCGCTGACGGCGCTCACGAGCCGCCGTGCACGCTCGGCGCCGAACTGCTCTGCCCGCCAGGCCATGAACGCGCGCACGATCGACGGCTGCGAGAGGGCGAGCAGCCGGCCGATCTCGAACGCGCCGGCGAGCGATAGGTCTTCGCGACCGTCCGGGACAACGCGCCGCAGCTGGTCGCTCACGTGCGCGAACGGGAGCTTTCCGTCCGCGTCCGGCTCGTCGCGGGTCGTCGGGTGTGTCGCGAGCGGACCGCGGTACCACGCGCGCACGCGCTCGCCGCGTCGCGTGAGGTGCGGCAGCCCGACGTGCCCGGTCTCCGTCAGCTCCGCCTCCGGCCGAGGCTTCGGCGGTGGCGGCGGCGCTCCCGGCGGCACCTTTGGCGGCGCCGGCGCGGTGCCGAGCAGCCCGACGTCGAGCCCGAGCATCATCGACTCGAACCCGCCCGAGCCCGAGACGGTGAACGACCAGTGCGCGAGGACAGGGAAGCGATACAGCGGCTCCTGGAAAACGAAGTGATCGACGTCGACGCGGAAGCCCTCGAGCATCACGTCGCGCACGACGCGGCCGGCGTCGACGTTGGCGGCGCTCAGCGCGGCCTCCTCGACCCGCTGCTGCGTCGCCGCCCATTGCGCCGAGGTCGCCTTCCCCGCCGCGGGCGCGTTCGCGACCGGACGCGACGCGAACCCGATGTCCGCCGCGAGTTCGCGCGAAAGCGTCGCGCTCGCGACGCCGCCCATCACGAAGCGGTCGGTGTCGCTTCCCGCGTCGCGCGCGAGCGGTCGCACGTCGAAGACGAACTCCGTCGCGTCGAACTTGGTGACGACGTTCGGCGGCGGGTGCGCCAGGTTGTCCACCTGCTGCTCGACGTTGATCAGGCACGCGAGGTACCGCACCGGCTTGTCGTTTGTGCGGTCGTACTGCGGCAGCCGGTTCGCGAGCACGACGGCGAGGAACCCGTCGTCGTCGCCGTTCGCAAGCTCCGTGTCGCGGATGTCGACCTCGCGGACGTGGCAGAGGAGCGGCAGATCGTCCTCGGTCGGGAAGACCTTGTCGACGACGGTCTTCGTGACGGCGAGGTAGATCCCCGTCGCGACGTCGTTCGGCCCGCCGAGCGTCACGCCCGGGGTCACGCACTGCGCGATCGGAACCTCCGCCGAGAGCGTTCCCTCGCCCTCCGCGATCACGACGAGCGCCAGCCACGGCGTGTTCGGCTTCCCCGCCTTGGCCTCGCGCTCCCACGGCAGCGTCCGCCGCTTGATCACGACCTGCGGCAGGCGGTTCTCGTAGGCGCCCTCGCTGTTCGCAGGCGGGAACGTCGACAGGAGCTGGTCTGGAGGCAGGCTGAAGCGCGGCGCGGTGACGAGCACGTGTCCGTCGTAGGCCTGAGTCGGCCCGCCGGCGACGTCCTGCTGCCCGTGCAGCGTGTAGTTGCCGGCTTTGAGCGGCGGGTTCGCCATCGAGTGCAGCACGAACTGGCCGATGTTCGGCATCGCTACCTCTTTCCTCGCCGGGTCCGGGACGCAGAGCTCTTCGCAGCCGTCTTCTTCCTCGTCTGGCGCGGGGCGCGCGCGCCGCGGCTGCGCGGCGGCTGCTCGGTCGACACCGACGGCTGCTGCCAGCCGACCGTGCGCACCCCCCCGACACCCGGGAGGACCGGCCGCATCGCGGCGTCGAGCCCGCGGTCGGTCAGCAGGCCCGCGACCGCCGAGGCCGAGCCCCCGCCGCCGAGAACGGCCGCGAGGTGCCAGCCGTCCTGGCTCGCCACGCTGACGACGACCGCCTCCCCCACGACGGGCTCGAGCTCGTAGATCAGGAATGTGCGGTTGCCGCGGACAACGCCGCGCGGCGCGAGCGGCTCGCCGTCGTCGCCGAGCCGGCGCGACGCGCCGGTGACGCCAAGCGAGAGGCCACGGCTGGCGTCGGTCCCGACCGGGTCGTCGATCGCGACGACGACGATCGTCACGGGGTCGACGAAGCGCGTGGCCACGATCGCGGTGCCGGCCACGAGCTCGGCGCCGCGGACCCAGCCGGCCGTGCGGCGCTGCCGCGAGCCGCTGACGGACGTGCCCTCGGCGCGGACGGTCGCTCCGGCGGCGAGCGCGGTCGACCAGCCGAGGTAGGCGAGCGCGGTGCCGGCGTGCCAGCCGGCGAGGCCGGGCGCGTCGGCGAACGAGTCGCCCGCGACTGCGACCGCCAACCGCTCGGTGCCGCGCGGCAGGGCGAGACCCTCGCCGCTCGTGTCCGCTCCGGCCGTGGCGTCGGCGAGCACCTCGCCGCCGTGTGCGAGCGCGACGACCCGCGCCGCCCCGCCGCCGACCGCCAGCCGCGGCCGGGCGTCCTCGCCCACGTCGCGTACCGCGTTGGGCATCCGCAGCACCGCCACTTCGCCCGCGGCGACGGCGCCGGCGACCGCGCGCGAGCGGCGGCCGGCGAGCCGTGTGTCGAGCCCCGCGAGGCGTTCGCGTCCGTCGCCGACCGCGCCGCGCGCCGCGACGGCGGCGCTCGCGCCGGTCGCGAGACGCGTGAGCGGCGGCCGTCCTGCGGCGACGATCGTCCCATCGACCACGGCTCCGGCGGTCCCGCTCACGCGTTGCAGCTGCGCGGGCACCGGCAGGTCAACGGACGCTCGCACCGTCTCGAGCGTCGGCGGCGCCGTCGCTCGCGCGCCGTTCGCCTTCGCGACCGTCGTGCGCATCTCGGGACGCTCGCTCACGGCGACCTTCGACGTGAGGACGGCGATCGCCCGCGGCGGCCGCACGGCCGCGTCAACCGGTTTCGCGACCTGCTCGTCCGGGAGCGTCACCTTCGGGTCGCGCGCGAGCTTCGCCGCGAGGCCGTCGGTGAGCGAGCCGAAGCGCGGCGGGGCCGTCCGCTCGCCCCGAAGCGCCGCGAGCGCCGTCCGCCCCTGTCCGGCGCGCGCCATCCACGCCGCGCCGGCGGCGAACACGTCGTCGTCGGCACCACCCGGCGGAAGCAGCGCGGCGAGCTTGTTCGCGGCGGTGATGAACGACGGCCGCGCGCCCGTCTCGTTCACGAACGGGAGTGGGTGCCGCTTGCCGGTCTCGACCTGGTGGTAGTCGATCGGAGGCAGTCCGGGCGGGATGTTCGCCTCAGCGAAGAGGCGGATGCCGTCGGCGGCGTCGATCACATCGCCGGCCGGGATCTTGCGGTCGTCGTCCGACTGCGGCGGCCCCCACACGCCGATCGGGAACGCCGGCGCGTGGTGCAACTCGCGGCCGAGCAGCGCCGTCACGTCGCCGGGCGGGCCGACCATGTTCAGGTGCAGCGTCGTCGCCGCGGCGGCGATCTGCATCGGCGCTATCCCGAGCACCAAGCTCGGCGTGTACGTGATCCCGGCGCCCGCGAGGTCGATCCGGGTCGTCGGCACGGTCGTCGTCACCATCAGCTCGAACTCGGCGAAGACCGCGAACGGCCTGCTCGGCGGAGCCGTCGGCGGTGCCGGTGTCGGTCGCCCCGCCGGGGCCGGTGCCGGGCGGCAGCGCGCCCTTCCCCGGGATCGCTGTGATCACGCGCGCCAACCCAGGCGTAGCCTCCTCGAGGTACTTGCGCACGAAGTCCGCCCACGGGATCGGCACCTTCGGCGACTGATCGCGGTCGCCGAACTCGACGGTGAGGTCGACGGGCCCGACGGAGAACGTCGCGCGGCCGTGGAACTTCGGCCCGGCGACCATGATCTTGGCGCCGATCGAGATCGAGATCGTGATCTCGCCGATCCAGACGTCGATCGTCACGCCGGCCGAGATGCTGGCGTAGACCTCGACCTCGAAGCGGAACGGGTCGTAGTAGACGATGCCGTCGGCGCCGAACACGACATGCGCCCATGCCGGGCCCGAACTCGGCCGAGACCTCGAGCCGGCCGCCGGCCATCACGGCCTCGGACGTGAGCGCGAAGTACGACTCGCCCTTGACCGAGATGAACGGTCCGAGGCGCCACTGCAGCCCGAGCCGCGGCACCTCCGGGTAGCCGTCGCGGTGGAAGCTCGGGTGGAAGCCGCCGATCGTGAGCACGAACTGGCCGCGGTTCGGCCCGCCGAACCAGGTCACGAACGCGAAGCCGCCGGTGAGCCGGACGTCCCGATAGAGCAGCCACGAGTTGTCGGTCAGCTGCGCCTGGACCCAGAGCACGCCCTCCTTCGTCGAGAAGCGCGCGACGAGACCGAGCTCGATCGAGACGAGCGCGAACTGCGGCCTCGGCAGCGCCATTCGAGCGAGGCCGAAGCAGCGCGATCTGGACGCCGTCGCCGACCTCGACCGAGACGACGACGACGCCGTCGACGAGCGCGAAGCTCGTGAACGAGAGCCCGGCCGCGAACCAGAACGAGCCGCGGCGCATCGGGAAGAAGTCGCGACAGCCGCTGCAGCTCCGCCATCGGGTCGTCGCTCGGCCGCGCCGCCGGGTCGAGCGCCTTGATGAACGGGTACTGGTCGAACTGCGACAGGTCGCTCGGCACGACAAGCGTCGCGGTTGATCCCGAGGCCGCCGCCGATGCCGGTGACGAAGAACGCAGGCGGCCCGCCGATCGGCCCGTTGACCGCGCCGAAGGCGAAGAACGACGCGAAGCGCTGTCCGTCGACGACGCCCTGGCCGTAGCCGCCGAACACCGACAGCCCGTAGACGGCGAACCGCGCCACGAGCATGCCGACGTACTGGACGTTGTCGCCCGAGCCGAACTTGCGCAGGCCCCCCTGCGAGGAGAATCCCGCCGAGGTCGGAGCTGATCGCGAGCCCGCCGAGGTCGACCGCCCAGCGGGTCGGGTCGAAGATCGACGCGTTCGACGCGACGACGAACGTGAGCTGGAGGTCGTCGACCGCCGCTGTGAGGCCGAACAGCGAGACGCGGCCGTCGAGGAGCAGCGAGATCCGCTCGAGCTGGTCCTGGCGGACCGTGACGCCGAAGCCGACCTGCTCGATGTAGAGCGGGCCGAAGCCGCGCTGGATCGCGAGCCACCACGGTCCGTCGCCCTCGCCGGCACGCAGCGAGACGAGTACCGGGCCCGTGCCGTGCTTCTGCACCGCGAGCGCCGGGCTGAACTTCGGCGCAAGCTTCCCCGAGCCGCTGCCCGCGTCGCCCATGATCCCCTGCGCGACCGGGTTGCCGCTGCGCGCGCCGGAGACACCGACCGCGAGGTCGGCGAGCTGGATCTCGACGCCGCCCGCGCGGTCGCTCCCCTCGACGCGGCCGAAGAGGTGCAGTGCGACCGAGCCGAGGCTCACGACCTCGTCGAGGAGCGGCCCCTCGTTCTTGCCGAAGCGGAGGCCGACGCCGTTCACCGACACGCCCGGCGCGAACGCGAACGCGCCGGCCCCCGGCCCCGCCTGCAGCAGGTCGAGGACGATTCCGTCCGGGACCGGAGCGCCGCCCGGCAGGTGAATCCACCGCGCGTCCGTCTCGAGCGAGATCGTCACGTCGCTGTCGACGAGCGTCACCGGACGGCTCAGCGAGAGGCGCACGCCCGAGCGTCTTCGTCGCCCCGCCGTCGGCGGCGAGCCCGATGGCGAGGCCGCCGTCGATCGTGACGGACGGATTCGCGGCGGCGACGTTCAGCGCCAGCCGCTGGAGGCGCGCGAGCAGCCGCGCGGGATCGAAGATGCCGACGTCGAGTTGATTCGGGTTCACGTCGTCGAGGACGACGCCGCGGAGCGCCTCGCGGATCGTCGACGTGCCGACGTGCTTCGTGTCGAGCACGTCCCGGATCGCCTGCGTGCCGAGCACGAAGCTGGCGACGATGTCCAGCACCGCGTCGAGTAGCGCCAGCGCGACCTGCTCGGAATCGGCGTGCTCGCCGCCGGGGTCGACGACGACGAGGTCGACGCTGCCGCCGAGCAGCCAGCGCACTCCGACGCGCCGGTCGCCGCCGAGCCCGAGCGCGAGCTCGACGCGACGACCGCCGGCAGGGCCGGTGCCGGCATGGACGGCGCCGAACGGCCGCAGCGCGACGCCGCCGGCGTCGACGTCGCCCGGGCCCGACCTCGACGTCGAGCGCGGTCAGTCCCGACGCGTCGAGCCCGAGGCCGACGCCCACGCGTGCGACCGCCGGGACGCCGGTCACGTCGCCCGTCGCCGTGACCGAGAACGGACTCGGCGTGATGAGGACCGTCGTCGCGCCGACGCGCACGCGCAGCGCGGTGCCGACGACGTCCGCGCCGGTGCCGGCCGGCAGCAGCGGCCGCAGCGCGTCGGCGAGGCCGCCGAGCGCGATCAGCGTCAGCGAGGGCAGTCGCGCGGCGAGCGCGGCCGCAGGGTCCGCGGCCCACGCCTGCAACGCGGCGCCCGAGAAGTTGCCGCCGGTCCGGAGTGCGAGGGCGTCGCCGAGCTCCGCGACCAGCGCTCCCGCTTGGCCCGGCATGCCGGGCTGACCCGCGAGCGCGGCGATCCGGTCGAGCACGAGCGGCAGCGCCTGCGTGATCGCGCTCGTCGCGAGCTGCCCGAGCCCCGCGGCGGACGGATACAGCGGCAGGTCGGCCCCGACGGCCGGCCGCAGGAAGACGACGAGCGTCTGCCCGCCGAAGGAGACGTGTGCCGCCTGCCGCGTCGCGTCCGCGGCCGCCGAGGCCGACGAAGACGTCCACGGCGGCGCGCGGCGCTACGCCCGCCGGCAGCGTCAGCCCGAACGATCCGCCCGCGACGAGACGGGCCGGGGCGCCCGCAATCGGTGCGAAGGCGCTCGTGTCGAGCGCGAGTGAGATGCGTGCGGCTCCGCCCGTGCCGCTGTCGGCGCGAACCGTCACGCCCGGCGCCAGTATCCACTCGCCGGGTCCGCCCGTCACGCCTACGAGCGGCTTGAGCGCGTCGAGGGCCGCGACGAGTCGCGCCGCGTCGAACCCGGCAGCGCCGCCGAGCACACCCTCGTGCCGCAGCCACGCGACCGGATCGGCGATCAGGCCGACCGGCAGGAGGACGCGACGCGCGCCGTCGGCGTCGGCGGGGCCGAGCAGACCGAAGGCGTCGAACGCGGCGTCGACGATCGGGCGTGCGTCCTCGTCGAGCTCGCGGAGCACCTCCAGCCCGATGCGCGCGATCTCGGCCGGAAGGAGCTGCGCGAACACGCGCGCGAATGCGGCGCCGTCCGGTGTGGGCCAGAGTGGAATCTCGTCGACGGCGCCGGCTCGGTGGACGCGAACGACCGCGTGTGCCGGGCCTGACGCGAGTCGCACCTCGACGCCGCCGGCGACCGTCGCGCCCGCCTCGCCCACCGTCACCTCGCCGGCGGCCGCGCCAGTCCCGTCGAGCGTGAATCGGCCCGACCAGGTGACGAGCCCGAAGTCGCCCGGCACGGCGCCGCCTTCGAACGTGAGCCGACATGTCGCGAGGTCGGCCGTGAGCGTGATCGGCCCGAGCGCGACGCTGATCTCGTCGGGCGTGTCACCGGCCGCCGCGGGAACGACCGCGCGGAGCGCGGTGACGAGCGCGTGGCGGCTCGTCGCCTCTGCGACGATCGCGCGAAGGTGTGCGGCTGGATCGTGCAGCAGGTGGTCGATCGCGTCGGGGACGCTGCCGCCGGTCGGCCCGAGCACGCCGATCGCGCGCAGCGAGGCCGCGATGCCCGCGGCCGGGCCGGTGACGACGGCGAGCCCGTCTGCCGCCGCCGAGAGCAGCACGCGCACCTCCGGCAGCGCCGGCGTCGCCGCGTCGACGCCCGGCGGAACGGGCACGTCGCTCGGCTGGACGACCCAGCGCTCGCGCACGATCCCGAAGGTGCGCACCTCGTCGCAGCGTCAGCTGCGCGTGCGCAGCCGACGCGCCGGCGCCGGACGGCAGCGTCACGTCGAGCGTGATCCGCCGCAGCTCGTGCTCGGGCCGCGTTCCGGGCGCGCGCCCCGGGTCAGGCCCACCCGCGAGCCATGCGTCCTTCCTTCCGAGTCCGAGGTGCACGGAGAGCGCGCGGTCGGTCTGAAGCGTGATCGCGCCGCCGCCACCGACGGCGAGCCCGACGACGTCTGCTTGCACGTGCCCGTCGACGGTTACGTCGCCGGCCGTCGGCGTACCGGTTGGAAGCGGGACGCGCAGGGCAATGCGAAGCGCCGACGGATCGCCCGCGGGTATCGACGCGCGCGTGCGCGAGCGTGACGCGAGGCCCGCGGCCACGACCGCCGTGAGCGCGCGCCGCACGCCCTCCTCGCTCGCCACGCCGAAGACGGCGTGGACCGCAAGTCCGGCACGCGGCGCGGGCGGGGGCGGCGTCGGCAGCTGCAGCTCCCGCGCGGGGTCGTCGAGCGGCAGGAGCGCGAGCAGCCCCTCGACGAGGCCGCGCCCGAGTGCGAGGTCGGGATCGTCGCTCTGCTCGTCGCTCACCGCGGGCAAGAGCCGTCCCAGCAGCCGAAGCGCGTCGGCACCCGGCTGCGTGTCGAGGACCGCGAACGAGACCGCCCCGCACGGCGTCCCGAGCAGCACCAGATCCGTGATCGCCGTCGCCGACTCGGCCGCGCGGCGTGCAGCGTGCCCGGCCGCAGCCTCCGCGACCACGACAAGCCCGTCGGGCAACGCGGAGAAGGCGTCGAGCACCCTGCCGAGACGTTCGGCCTGGCCCTGCACGCCGTCCGCGTCGCCGCTCGCGAGCCGCGCCGCCTGCCGGCCGCCGAGCGCGACGTACCACTCGCCGGTCGCGGGGGTCGGCGGCGTGAACCCCGCCGGCGCGAGACCTGCGGCGGTCAGGTCGACGATCCGCTCGGCGGGTACGTCCGGCCACGGGAGGGTGTCCGGCGCCGCGACCGCGACGAAGACGACCGTCGCCGGCGTACGGTCGAGCAGCTCCTCGACGTCCACGAGCGCAGGCAGGTCGCGCGCCGCCACGTCGACGATGCGCACGACCGTGACACCGTCGGGATCGGCCTCGGGCGGCACGACACGACCGTCGGTCCCGGCCCAGCGCGAGACGAGCGCCTCGAAGCCCGCGGCGACGTCCGGGCGGCCGGCGAGCAGGTCGCGGACGTCGTCGGCGACGATCGCCTCGGCCGCGAGCGACTGCGCGAGCGTCGTCGAGTCGAGGCCAGGGAAGCCGGGTCGCCACGACTGCAGAAGCGTCGGAGTCGTCGCGCGGCCTGCCGCCGTCCCGTCCGGGTCGACCCAGACTGCGAGGCGAGGCGCGGCCGCCGCCCGCGCCAACGGGACGAGCCAGGGATCGGTCGGCCGACCCGATCCGGGGAGGGCGCCCGCGACGCCCGCACGCGTGCCGGCCGTCAGCCGCGCGAGCATCGAGAGCCCCTTGACGAGCAGCTCGCTGTCGCCAAGCACGACCCGACCGAGCCAGGCCTCGAAGGCGGCGACCGGATCGACGACGAGGTCGGCGAGGCGGAGGTGCGCAGCCGTCGGCGGTGGACGCAGCCTCGGCGTCCACCCCAGTGCGCCGACGAGCTCAGGGAGCCACGTCGGCCCGGCGGCAGCGGCCAGCGCGGCGAGCACATGCTCGAGCTCGTCCCAGCCCTCCGCGGCGAGCGTCACGTGGCCGTTCTCGTCGATCACCGGGATCGGCACCGGCAACGGCCCCGAGCCGAAGTCGACCGCGAGGTTCGGCGCCGTGAACTCCGCGCCGAGCCCGCCCGTCGGCGTCCAGCGCGCCGCGAAACCGACCTCGTCCGCCGTCAGCGTGAACGCCCCGGCCGGGAGCACGGCCTGCCTGCGGCCGCGGGCGCGCAGGCTCACGCCGGCGTCGATCCCCGGCAGGAATGTCGCCTGCCGGCGCTCAAGGTCGAGCTCGACCGCACTCACCCGTAGGCGCGTCTCGACGCGCGTGCAGCGCTGGCCGAGCGTGTCGACCACGAGCGACGCCGACGGGCCGAACGTCAGCCGCTGCCCGTCGACCCACGCCGCAAGCGCTACTGGCCCGGCGACGCGGATGCTCCACGGATCGTCTCGCGTCCCCGTCCCGTCGACGGTCGCGCCCGCCGCGCCGTCGTCGGCGACGAGCTCGTGCAGCACCTCGATCAGGGTCGGGATCGCGGCAGGGTGGTCGCGCACGACGATCTGCCAGTGCTCCGCGACGGCGCCGATCGGATCCTGGAGGAACCGGCCGATGTCGAGCGTCGGCACCTCCGGGTGTCCCGCCGGAGCCGACAGGCCGAGCAGCGCCCGCACCGCGTCGCCGGCGGCACCGAGCCGCGCGAGCACCTCGTCGGCGACATCGCCGAGAAGCACGCCGCCCACGTCGGCGACGGCGTCCGGGCTCGACAGGTCGAGCGTCTCGTGCGTGTGCGTCCCGATCGTGACGCGGTCGGCCGCGACGACCAGCGTCGGCCGCCGCGTCGCGTCGAGCCCAAAGCCGGCGCGGAGCGTCTCCACCCGGACGTGCGGCGGGCCCGGCTCGTCGAGCAACACGGAGCCGCCGCCGGGCCGGAGGCCGAGCACGAGCTGGAGCGCGAGTCGCGGCAGCGCGACCGCTGCGCCGCCACCGAGGTCGATCGTGCACACGTCGGCGTCTGCGCGCACGACGGCGTCGGCGCCTGCCCTCACCTCGACGCCGATCGTGGGCGTCAGCCGCGTATGGCCGTCGGCGCCCGGGACCGCCTGCACGCCGAGCGTCACCTGCGCGACGCCCACGGTCAGCGTGACGCGGTCAGCGACGACCGCGCCGCCGACGAGCTCCGCCAGCTGCGCGAGCCACGCGCTCCGCGACGAGGCGTCGAGCACCACGGACTCGAGCCACGTCGCGAGCGCGTGAATTCCCGCGGTCGGCAGGTCGTGGAACGGCAGAGGCGGGACGCCGCTGCCCTCGCGCAAGCCGAGCGCGCCGGCGAGCGCCGTCAGCGGCCCGGGCGGCAGCGCTGCCGCCTGCGCGCGAACGAGCCCGAGCACGAGGTCGAGAACGGTGTCCTCGAGCCCGCCCGCGTCGCCGGCGCTGACGGTGAGGTCGCGTGGGCCCGCGGCACCCGGCATCTGGAGGCCGCGGAGTGTCAGCGCAAGCGTCGGCGGTGCCCCGCCGGCGGCCGTCGCGACCTTGACCTGCAAGCCGACTCCGGCGAGGTGCGCCTGGCCGAGCACCGGCGCCGCTGGGTCGACCGTGATGTCGGTCGAGAGGCTGACGACAGCCTCCGGGCTGCCGAGGAGGAGCGGCGAGAGAGGAGGCCCGCTGCGGCCCTTCTTGGCCGCGCGGAAGAGCGGCACGTGAACCGTCGTCGTCGACGCCGGCCCGGCGGTCGCGAAGCGAGCCCCGATGCCGACGCCGACGTAATCCGCAGGCCGCTCGTCGAGCACGACGTAGACCGTCAGCGCAGGCGTCTGCTCCTCGACGATCGGCAGCCAGACGAGCCCTTCCGCATCCGTCGTCTGCGTCGCGCCGCCGAGCACGTCGTCGACGAACTGCACGAGCGATTGCCGCTGGTCCGGATCGGCCAGGATTGCCGAGAGGTAGCGCCCGGGGTCCGACAGCCAGTCGTCGCGGAAGGAGCCGTCGCCGTCGACCAGACCGAGGGCGCCGGCCAGCTCGCCCAGCACTCCGAGGTCGGCGGCGGCTGCCGTCATCCGCGGGACCTGTCGAAACTGTGCCGCGCCATCGGCGTGACGTGGAGCCCGCTGCCGTCAGCCGCGAGCGCGATCGGAACGAGCCGCGAACCGTCGAGGTCGCGTCCGGCCTCGCCCGCGATGTTGCTCGCGACTTCGAGCAGGACGTGCCACGCGAACGCGACGAGACTGTCGCCCCAGGCGTCCACCACCTCGGCGGGACCGCGCGGCCGCGACTCCGTCGCTGCGAGCAGACCTGCCGGCCGGCCGGGGTCGCCGACCACGAACGTCACGAACACCTGTGCCTCGCCGACCTGATCGCAGAAGACCGGGACCGCGACGACGACGACGCCGCTCGCGAATTTGGCCGTCACGCCGGCCGGCCTGACGAGCAGCTCCCGATCGCCCTCGCGCCAGACGACCGGCGCGGTCGCGTCGGCTCCGGGGCGGTCGACGCCCGCGGCGAGCGCGGCCGCGGGTGCGAACAGCCGAGCCGCCTCGTCGACGTGCAGCTGGACGACGCCGACGACCGTTCCCGCCTTCACCGGCTTCGCGGGCAGCAGCTCGGGGCATCGGACGCGCACGAACTCGAGCACGCGCCTGCACTCGGCGGTGATGATCGGGTCGGTGAGCTTGCCGACCCGACCGCCGATCTTTCCTGGGAGCGGGAGGTTCAGCGGCCGATCGCCTCGCGACTTCGGGCTCACTTCCGCTGCAGCGGGTCGCGAGCCTCCTCGACGCCGTCGCGCTCGAAGCGTCGGCGCTCCACGCCCGTCGTCGGCGACCCCGCTTCGCCGATCACGATCGAAATCAACAGCCAGGGACGCTCTTCGAACACGCGAAACTCCCCACTCGCTTCACGGCCTGGTCGCGGGCCACTCGCGCGTGTCTCACGCGGCGGGCGCCTTGACGACGCCCCCGGCGGTCACGTCAACGGCCGGACGCGAGGTTCCGCTACGGGAGGACCGCGGCGTCTCGATCCTCCCATTGCGCCCGGGAAAGGTCAAGCGCTCCGATCCGCGTTCGATGGTCTGAGCGCGGGCGACATGCTCGCCGACCGGAACGGTGATCTCGCCGTTCACCTGCGCGAGATTCGCTCGTTGCGCTGAACCTCTCTGCAACGACTGCGTGACGATTCGCGCACACGCTCTTTCCTCGCCGCTTCCTTCGCCGGTACGCATGAGCCTCGGCAATCGACGAGAGGAGCACGATGGACAGGAGACTCAAGGCGACGGCACTGGCCGCGATGGGCCTGGCGCTCGTGGGCGCGGCGACCGTCACAGCGGCTGGCGGCCGCGGCGGCGACGACGTGATCCGCGGCTGCGTCGGCACGGGCGGCAAGTTGCGTTTGCTCGAGAACGGGAGCTCGTGCCGCCGACACGAGCGGGCCGTCTCGTGGAACGTGCGCGGTCCGGCGGGCCCACGCGGCGGAGACGGGCCGGCCGGTGCCCCCGGTCCGATCGGCCCGCAGGGGCCGAAGGGCGAGCGCGGCGCGGACGGCGCGCCGGGCGGTCCCGGCCCTCAGGGCGGTCCGGGGCCGCAGGGCAGCCCGGGACCGCAGGGCGCTCCCGGGCCGCAAGGCCCGAAGGGCGATCCGGGTCCGGCCGGTCCGGGGCTTACGTCGCTCGACGCGCTCTCCGGCCTTCCGTGTGGCACGGAGGGCGGGAAGGTCTCGCTCGCCTACGACTCGGCCGGACACGTGGCCATCACGTGCGGCGCGGCCGGGCCGCCGCCTCCTCCGGCCGGGACGATTCGCGTCAACGAGGTCCAGACCGCGGGCAGCGCCTCGGCGTCGGACGAGTTCATCGAGCTCGTCAACGCCGGCACCACGGCGGTTGACATCTCGGGCTGGAAGGTCGTCTACCGGTCGGCGGCCGCGACGAGCGACATCACGCTGGCGACGATCCCGGCCGGGACGACGCTCGCGGCGGGCAGCTTCTACCTGCTCGGCGGCTCGGGGTATGCCGGGCCTCCGGCCGCCGACCAGTCGTTCTCGACGGGCCTCGCGGGGACAGGCGGCGCCGTCGGCGTCCGCGACTCTTCGGCCGCCGTCGTCGACGCGGCCGGCTGGGGTACCGCCACGAACGCGCTCGTCGAGGGTGCACCGGCCGCTGCGCCTGCGGCCGGTTCGAGCATCGGCCGCCATCCGGACGGCCACGACACGAACGCCAACGCGACGGACTTCACCGTCAGCACGACGCCCTCGCCGCGGGCCACGAACGGCTAGGAGCGGCGAACCGGAGCCCGTGTGCCCGGGCTCCGGACCGTCAACCGGCGAGCCGGGCCGGCCGTCCCTCGACCGCGAGCGCTGCGTCCTCCGGCACCTCGACGCGCACGTACGCAAGAGCGAGCCCGGGCACCGCGCTCGTGACGCGGCCGACCGCCTTGCCGGCGAGCACGACCTCGGCGTCGTAGGCCGGCAGCTCCCCGTCACCGAGCTCGAGCACCCGGAGCACCCGGTTCGCGTGGCCGCGGTAGCGCAGCCGCGCGACGGGCTCCTGGCCCGGATAGCACCCCTTGGTGAACGAGATCGCCCGCTCGTCGAGCCCGGCCTCGGCCGGCAGGACCCTGTCGTCCAGCTCTCGCCCCCAGCGCGGCGTGCGCGCGAGGATCCGGAGCCGCTCGAGCTCCGCCTCGTCGGCGTCCGGCTCGATTGCCGAGTCGAGCACCTCGCGCGCCGGCACCCCGTAGTCCCCGTTGGGGATGCCCACGGCTTCGCCCTCGCCGGCGCCGGCGCCGAAGACGATCGTCGAGATATGCTCCTCGGCCTCGATCTGGCACTTCGCCGCGAACCTCGCCCGCAGGAGCGCCGACCGGAGCGGCTCGCCGAGGCCGGGCTCCGTCAGCAGCAGGAAGTCGTCCTCGCCCCGCCGCCAGACTGTCATCGGCGCGATCAGCCGTGCCTTCGGCGTCAGCAGGAGCGCCTCGCAGGCCTCGCCGGCGAGGACGTCGTTGGAGAGCATCCGCTGCAGGAAGTCCGCCGCGTCCGGGCCCTGGACGCGCAGGTACTCGCGAGGGCGTGCGGCGGCTCGAGGCGTAACGATCTGCATCGCCACTAGTCTAGGCAGCGTGTTCCGTTCCAGGGCAGAGCGGAAGGTAAGGGAGGCCGGCTACGACCCGGCACGCCTGCCGCCGGGCCAGTACCTGACCGATAAGTGGCCCGTCCTGCATGCGGGCTCGGTGCCGCGCACCGATCTGGCGACGTGGACCTTCCGCGTCTGGGGCGAGGTCGAGGACGAGGTCGAGCTCACCTGGGAGCAGTTCAACGAGCTGCCTCGCACGGAGCACACCCAGGACATCCACTGCGTCACCCGCTGGTCGAAGTTCGACGTGAGCTTCTCCGGAATCCACTGGCGCGAGCCGGCGGCGCTCGCGAAGCCGAGGCCCTCCGCCCGCTTCGCGATCGCCCACGCCGAGCAGGACTTCACGGCGAACGTGCCCGTGCGCTACCTCGAGGACGACCTCGCCCTGCTCGCCACGCACGCGAACGGCGAGGCGCTCGCGCCGGAGCACGGCTGGCCGCTGCGTCTCGTGATCCCCGGGAAGTACTTCTGGAAGAGCGCCAAGTGGCTGCGCGGGATCGAGCTGCTCGACCACGACCGGCCGGGCTTCTGGGAGCGCTACGGGTACCACAACGACGCCGACCCGTGGGAGGAGGAGCGCTACGGGTTCTGACCCGTTTCGAACCCCTCGTTCGAGCTAAAGATCAGCCCCGTTCCGTCCGACACATTGTGGTGTAGCACCCTCCCCCATCCCCTCGACGAAGGCCCCGTACCCGGGGCCTTCGTCTTGCGTGGGGAGGAGTCGTGAGGATTACGTGTGGTTCGGGCCGTCGTCGCCACCGCGGCCGTGACCGCCGCGGTCGTCGCCGGCGGGATCGTCCGCGCCGTGGCGCTGCTGCTGCGCCTTGGCCGTGGCCTTTTGCAGCGTCTTCGCGCGCCCGCCCCGGTCATCACCGGCGGGGTCGTCGGCGCCGTGCCGGACCTCGGTGGACGGATCGTCGGCGGAGTGGCGCGCCTGGGCGGCGACGACCGGAGCCGCGACGGCAAGGGCGGCAACGAGGCTGAACATTCCGGCGAGCTTCTTCATGGTGCTCCTCCTTTTGAGGGTTGCGGCTGACGCAGCAACCGTGCCGCGATGGCGGTCGGAGGCGCAATTGGACGTTGGTCCCAGGGCTCGACAGGCTGTCGTCGTTCTCCACGAACGAGCAAGGGCGGCCCGGAGGCCGCCCTTGCTGTCGAAGCGCAGTCGCGCTCGAGCTACATCATCCCGCCCATGTCCGGCATGCCGGCACCCATGCCGGCGCCTGCCTTCTCCGGAGCCTCGGCCACGACGGCCTCGGTGGTGAGGATGTTCTTCGCGATCGACGCGGCGTTCTGCAGCGCCGAGCGGGTGACCATCGTCGGGTCGATGATCCCGGCCTTGACCAGGTCCTCGACCTCGCCCGAGTCGACGTTCAGGCCGAAGCCAGCCTTCGCCGAACGAACCGCCTGGATGACGACGGAGCCCTCGAGGCCGGCGTTCTCCGCCAGCTGGCGGAGCGGCTCCTCGAGCGAGCGCACGATGATCTGCGAGCCCGTCTTCTCGTCGCCCTCGAGCGAGTCGAACTGAGCCTTGACCGCGTCGGCCGCGTTGACGAGCGCAACGCCGCCGCCCGGCACGATGCCCTCCTCGAGGGCGGCGCGGGCCGCCTGCAGCGCGTCCTCGACGCGGTGCTTGGTCTCCTTCATCTCCGTCTCGGTGGCTGCACCGACCTTGACGACGGCGACACCGCCGGACAGCTTCGCGAGGCGCTCCTGAAGCTTCTCGCGGTCGAAGTCCGAGTCGGTGTTCTCGATCTCGGCCTTGATCTGCTTGATCCGGGCCTTGATCCCCTCCGGGTCACCAGCGCCGTCGATGATCGTCGTCGTGTCCTTCGTGACGACGACCTTGCGGGCGCGGCCGAGCTGCGAGAGCTTCGTGTTCTCGAGCTTGAGGCCCATCTCCTCGGTGATCACCTCGGCTCCGCTGAGGACAGCGATGTCCTCGAGCATGCGCTTGCGGCGGTCGCCGAAGCCCGGCGCCTTGACGGCAACGGCCTGGAACGTGCCGCGCAGCTTGTTGACGACGATCGTGGCGAGCGACTCGCCCTCGACGTCCTCGGCCACGATCAGCAGCGGCTTGCCGGCCTGGATGACCTGCTCGAGCACGGGCAGAACGTCCTTGACGGCGCCGATCTTCTGGTTCGCGGCCAGGATGTACGGGTCGTCGAGGACGGCCTCCATGCGCTCCGGGTCGGTGACCATGTACGGCGACAGGTAGCCCTTGTCGAACTGCATGCCCTCGGTGAACTCGAGCTCGAGGCCGAACGTCTGGCCTTCCTCGACGTTCACCACGCCGTCCTTGCCGACCTTCTCGATCGCGTCCGAGAGGACGTCGCCGATCTCCGGGTCGCGGGACGACACGGTCGCGACGCGCGCGATGTCGGCCTTGCCCGAGATCTCCGTGGACTGCGACTTGAGGTTCTCGACGACGGCGTCGACAGCCGTCTCGATGCCACGCTTGAGGCCCATCGGGTTCGCGCCCGCCGAGACGTTCTTCAGCCCCTCGCGGACGATTGCCTGCGCCAGGACGGTCGCGGTCGTCGTGCCGTCGCCGGCGACGTCGTTCGTCGCCGTCGCCACCTCGCGCACGAGCTGCGCGCCCTGGTTCTCGAAGACGTCCTCGACCTCGATCTCGCGTGCGATCGTGACGCCGTCGTTCGTGATCGTGGGAGCGCCGAACTTCTTGTCGAGCACGACGTAGCGCCCCTTCGGGCCAAGGGTGACCTTGACCGCGTCTGCCAGGATGTCGACGCCGCGCTGAAGCGACCGCCGGGCATCCTCGCTGAACTTCAGCTCCTTGTGAGCCATTTCTTCCTTTCCTCCGTTTTCCTCGCTTAGGTAGCGCCGATCAGACTGCGGCGCGGTCGCCGACGACCTTGGCCAGGACGTCGGACTCGCGCAGGATCAGGACGTCGTCGCCACCGATCTTGATCTCGGTGCCGCCGTACTTGGAGAAGATGACCTCGTCACCCTCGTCCACGTCCATCTTGATGTGCTCTCCGTCCTCGTCGCGCGGGCCGGGGCCAACGGCGAGGACGCGGCCGCGCTGCGGCTTTTCCTTTGCGGTGTCCGGCAGGACGATGCCGCTGACGGTGGTCTCCTCCTCGTCGAGGACCTCCACGATCAGGCGGTCGCCCAGCGGCTCCAAGTTCAGGCCCATTCAGAACCCTCCAGTAGACGGTGCGTGTACCAGCTGGATATACCAGCTGTGCTTGTGACAACCTCTGGCACTCTACCTACCCGAGTGCCAGCGGGAGTGTATCGGGCCGCGGCCCCTGTGCGCAAGCGATCTAAGCGTCACCGACTAAGATCTTCGCATGCGCAGGGAGTTCTCCGCCGGTGGGGTGCTTGTGCGGCGCATGCGCGGCCGCTGGTGGCTGGCCGCCATCCGCCCGCAGGGTAAGCCTGAGGGCGTCTGGGCGCTGCCGAAGGGCCTCGTCGACCCGGGCGAGCAGCCGGCCGAGGCGGCGCTGCGGGAGGTGCACGAGGAGACCGGCTGCGACGGTGCGCTCGAGGGGAAGCTCGGCGACGTCAGGTACGTCTACACGTGGAGCGGCGAGCGGATCTTCAAGATCGTCAGCTTCTACCTCCTGCGCTGGCGCCGCGGCCGGCTCGGCGTCATCGAGCCGGCCATGCGCCGCGAGGTAGCCGAGGCGCGCTGGCTCCCGCTGGACGAGGCGCCGCGGCTGCTTGCGTACAAGGGTGAGCGAGAGATGGCCGCAAAGGCCGCCGCCGCGCTGTGAAACTCGCGCGGAGGCAAGGCACCGCTCTGGGCAACTCGCGCGGTGGCAAGCCACCGCTCTATGATCCTCGCTCGGTGCTCGCGCTCAACTTCTACTCCCCGATCGTCGTCGAGCAGCTGCGCTCGATGCGCAAGACCGCGACGATCCGCCTTGGCGACAAGTCGCGCAAGTACCAGAAGGGCCAGATCGTGGCCGTGCTCGTCGGCGCGCGGTTCGGCCCGCGCCAGCGGATCTTCGACGCGGTGATCGACAAGATCGAGGTCAAGCGCCTCGGCGACCTCTCGCCGCGCGAGATCGAGCACGACAACCCGGAGATCCGCCGGCCCGAGGAGATGGCGCACTTCCTCGGCCAGCTGTACAACCGCGACGTCACCGACGAAGACCTCGTCACGGTGATCCGCTTCTCGGCGATCAAGAACAGCTAACGACCCGCTAACGCAGAAAGTCGCGCAGCTCGGCCGGGAGCCGCTCGAGCGCCGAGCGGTCGAGCTCGTAGAGGACGTAGTAGCCGTCGCGCCGCGGCTCGAGCAGCCCGACCTAGACCAGCGCCCGGAGGTGGCGCGAGAGCGCCGGCTCGCTGAGGCCCACGAGCGGCGCCAGCTCCTCGGTCGAGCGGGGCCGCTCCGCGATCAACCGCAGCGCCCGGAGGCGGGTCGTGTCGGCGACGGCGCGGAGCGAGCGCACGAGCGGCTCGGGAACGGGCGCGAGCGCGGCCTGGCGCGCCACGAACGGGGCCGGATAGACGACCACGAGCGGCCACGGGTCGTCGCAGTTGACCCGCGCGTGAGGCCACATGTAGGCACTCGGCACGAGCATCAGCCGCCGTTCGGGCGAGATCTCGATGGTGTGCTCGTGCGGGGAGCGTCGGACGATCGCGTCGCCCTCCCGGTGGAGCGCCGAGCCAGTGGCCAGGAGCTCGAGCGCGCCGTTCGTCTCGACGATCCGCCGGCTTTCATCCACGGCCTCGTCCAGCTGCGGCTCGAGCCGCGCCCACTCGTCGGCGAACGCCTCGTGCCAGTAGCGCTCGAGCAGCCCGACGAAGCGCTCGAGAGCCGCGGCCGGGTCGTCGAGGACGAGCGCCGCGAGCTCACCGCCTCCCGGCGCTCCGGCCGTCCAGGCGAGGATCCCCGCGCGCACCTCCGGGTCGGCAAGCCGTTCGGGCCCGCCCGCGTCGGCGACGTGGTAGTGGAAGAGCGGCCGGGCGAGCTCGTACGCCGCCTCGTCCGGGGACAGTCCCCTGACATGTCCCAAATGGCCCTTGAAGGTGGCCGAGGCGTCGATCTCCGGCGGGATGAAGCAGTCCGGGAACGCGTCCTCGTAGAGGAACGCCCAGGCGCGGATCTCCCGCTTCAGCTCCGGTGAGACGCGCTGCATGGCGCGGATCCAGGGGTGCTGCACCGCATGCGCCTTCGGGAAGAGGAGCACGTGCAGGCTCGCCACCGCCTCGGTCAGCGGCGAGAGCGCGAAGCCGACCGACTCGGGGCGGCCGTCGAGGCGGAAGCGGATCAATTGCGAGTTCCCGGAAGAAGTTGCGGCCCGATCGTAGCCCCGCCTAGCGTTGGCCTCCCATGCGCGCTCTCGTCCTGCTCTCGACGCTGCTCGTCGCCGGCGGCTCGACGGTCGCCGCGAAGGTGCCGACCGGAGGCACCCCGTGCGGCGTCGCGGGAGCGGCCGGCTCCGTCTGGGTCACCGACGCCGCGTCGGCCGAGTTGCTGCGGATCGACCCGGCGAAGAACGAGGTCGTCTCGAGGACGAAGCTCGATGCGACGCCGTGCGAGCTTCGCGAGGCAGCCGGGTCGCTCTGGGTCGTGACGCAGTCGGGCAAGCTCGACCGCGTCGACCCGGCCACCGGCGAGGTCGTCGCGCGCATCCCGGTCGGCCGCGTCTCGTACGACGTCGCCTACGCGTTCGGCTCGATCTGGGTCACGAACCGCGAGGGCAGGACCGTCCAGCGCGTCAATCCGGCCACGAACAAGGTCGTCAAGACGCTCTCCTTCGGGGCGGGCAAGCCGGCAGGCATCGTCGCCGCCGGCGGCGCGATCTGGGTCGGGGACGACTACGGCACCGCCGTACGGCGGCTCGACCCGAACACCTACCGCTGGTCGAAGGTGGAGACGAAGCAGATCATCTCGTCCTGGCTCGCGGCGTCCGGCAACACCGTGTGGGTGGCGAACACCGGCAGCGACACGGTCTCCCGCATCGACGCGAAGCGGCGCAAGGTGACGAAGACCGTCAAGGTCGGGCGGAGCCCCGTCAACCTCGACGTCGTCGGCGGCGATGTCTGGGTGCCGAACGACCACGACGACTCGATCACGCGCATCTCCGGGGCGGGGAAGGTCGTGGAGACGATCAAGACCGGCAAGAACCCGGCGGTCGTCGCGGGCGTGCACGGCGAGGTCTGGGCTTCGATCTATAACGACGGCCAGGTCTGGCGGATCACGCCCTCCTGATCCGCCTGCCGGATCACACCTTCCGGATTCTCGTCCCGAAGAGCTGAGGCTCGCGCAGCTGCGCCCCGCACTCCTCGCAGTCGACCGCGAAGGTCGACGAGAACGGCGCGGAGCAGGCCGGGCAGCGATGCAGCATCTCGCCTCCGCAGGCGGGACACGCCGCCGGGATCTCGGACTCGAGCCCCTCGAACCAGCGGCGCGCCCCGCCGCACTGGAGGCAGACCGCCGTCCAGTCGCCGAGCACCTTGCGCCGCTCCTCGCGGAGCCAGTCGGACGCCTTCCCCATCACCCGCTCCCGACTGCCTCGGCGATCATGCCACGGAGCCTAGTCGTTAAAGTGCGAGCGGCCTTCTACGACCGGGGGACCACAGGAATGGCAATCACCAGGGAAGCCGAGCCGGTCGGCTCGCTGCAGGAAGTCAGGGAGTGGGGCCTCGACCACGAGGACCTGCTCGGCATGTACCGCAACATGCTCATCACCCGGGGGGTGGAGGAGCGCGGCCACATCCTCTACCGCCAGGGGAAGATCCCCGGCTCGTTCTACACCGGGCGCGGCAACGAGGCGTCCGCGGTCGGCGTCGCGACCGCGATGGGGACCGACGACGTCGGAACGCCGCTGCACCGCGACATGGGCGTCCACATCACGCGCGGCGTCGAGCCGTGGCGGATCTTCGCCCAGTTCATGGGGCGGGTGGACGGCCCGACGAAGGGCAAGGACGGCAACGTGCACATGGCCGACCAGCGACTGGGGCTGATCGCCATGGTCTCGCATCTCCCGGCGATGCTGCCGGTCGCCGTCGGCGCGGCGCTCGCCTTCCGGATCCGCGAGGAGAAGCGCGTCGCGGTCGCCTGGTACGGCGAGGGCTCGTCCGCCCGCGGCGACGCGCACGAAGGGATGAACTTCGCCGGCGTGCGCAAGCTGCCGGTCGTCTTCATCTGCGACAACAACCAGTGGGCGTACTCGACGCCGACGCACCTCGAGTACGCCGTCGAGCACCTCGCCGACCGCGCCGCTGCCTACGGCTTCGACGGGGTCGTGGTCGACGGCACGGACATCCTCGCCGTCTATCGCGAGGCCAAGCACGCGATCGAGAAGGCGCGCGACGGCGGCGGCCCGACGCTGATCGAGTGCCAGACCCTGCGCATGGAGGGTCACGCTGTCCACGACGACGCCTTCTACGTCCCGAAGGAGCTCTTCGAGGAGTGGGCGAAGCGCGACCCGATCGAGCGGTTCCGCAGCTGGCTGCGCGAGCATGCGGACATGACAGACGAGGACGAGGAGCAGATCGGCGTGCACGTGAAGAAGCTCCTGAACGACGCCATCCAGCGCGCGGAGGAGTCGCCGCAGCCGGATCCCGCGACGCTCCTGGACGGCGTCTATGCGACGCCGGAGGACCTCGACACGCCTCACCACAAGTAGGGAGCCATGGCCGAGAAGACCTATCTGCAGGCGATCAGCGACGGCCTCCGCCAGGAGATGCGGCGCGACAACCGCGTCTTCGTCCTCGGCGAGGACGTGGGCGTCTACGGCGGCGCCTTCAAGGTGACGCTGGGCTTCCAGGAGGAGTTCGGGCCCTGGCGCGTGATCGACGCGCCGTTGTCGGAGACGGCGATCGTCGCCGGGGCGACGGGCGCGGCGATCATGGGCATGCGCCCGGTGGCGGAGATGCAGTTCGCGGATTTCGTCTCGTGCGCCTGGGACCACCTCGTCACGGTCGCCGCGAAGCAGCGCTGGCGGGTCGGCACGCCCGTGCCGATCGTGCTGCGCCTGCCCTCGGGCGGCGGTTTCTCGGGCGGGCCGTTCCACTCGCAGAATCCGGAGTCGTCCTTCGCGCACATCCCGGGCCTGAAGTGCGTGTGCCCGGCAACGCCGGAGGACGCCAAGGGGCTGATCGTCTCGTCGATCGAGGATCCGAACCCGGTGCTCTTCTTCGAGCACAAGCACCTGTACCGGCGGATCAAGGCTGAGGTGCCGGACGAGCGCTACACGACGCCGATCGGCAAGGCGCGGATCCACAGGGAAGGCGACGACCTCTCGGTGATCACCTGGGGCGCCATGGTCTACACCGCCGAGGAAGCCGCGCAGCAGCTCGAGGCCGACGGCGTCTCGGTCGAGATCGTCGACCTGCGCACGGTGATGCCGTGGGATCGCGACGCGGTGCTCGAGTCGGCCCGCAAGACCTCGAAGGTGCTCGTCCTGCACGAGGACACGCGCACCGGCGGCTTCGGCGCCGAGATCGCGGCGACGATCGCCGAGGAGGCCTTCGAAGACCTCGACGGGCCGGTGAAGCGAATCGCCGCGCCCGACACACCCGTCCCGTTCTCGCCCGTGCTGGAGAAGGCGTACATCCCGCAGGTCGACGACGTCGTCGCAGGCCTCCGCGCGCTGGCGGAGTACTAAGGAGAATCCATGGCCACCGGAACCGCTGTCGACGTCGTCATGCCCCAGATGGGCGTCTCCGTCTCGGAGGGCACGGTCACGAAGTGGCTCAAGCAGGTAGGCGAGCCGGTCGAGGCCGACGAGCCGCTGCTCGAGATCTCGACGGACAAGGTCGACACGGAGGTTCCCTCGCCGGGGACCGGCGTCCTGCAGGAGATCTTCGTCGCGGAGGGCGAGACGGTCGAGGTCGGGACGAAAGTCGCCGTGATCGCGCCCGACGGTGCCGCGGCCACCGCGCCCGAGGCTCCACCGGTTCCTGCCACGCAGGCGGCGGACGAGGCAATGGCCGCGGCGAGCGAGGGCGTGGCCGACGTGGCGAGCGCCGCCGAGCCGCAGCCGGCACCTTCCGCTCCGGCGGCGATGGAATCGGCCCCGTCGCAGCCGGCCCCGTCGCAGTCGGCCCAGTCCGGCAACGGCAAGACGTTCGTCTCGCCCGTGGTGGCGCGGATCGCCTCCGAGCACGGCGTCGACCCGAATCAGGTGCAGGGCACCGGCACGGGCGGGCGAGTGACGAAGAAGGACATCCTCTCGTTCATCGAGGGCGGCGGCGCCGAGGCCGTACAGGAGCCGCCCGCCGCCGAGCCGGCACAGCCGGCGCCGCAACCCGTTCCTGCTCCGATCCAGCCGGCGCCCGTCCAGCAGGCCGCGCCGCCAGCACCTACACCGACCGCACCCGCACCGACCGCGCCCGCTCCGGCTGCACCCCCGCCGGCGCCTGCACCTCCGGCGGCCGCGCCGCCTCCCGTCGTGCAGCCGCCTGCTGAACCGATCGTCGCCGCAGCAGGCGAGACGATCGAGCCGGTGTCGGCCATGCGCAGGGGCATCGCCGAGCACATGCGCAAGTCCCTCGACACTGCTGCGCACGTCACGTCTGCGATCGAAGTCGACATGTCGAGGGTCGTGGCGATCCGCGAGAAGCTGAAGCAGGACTACCAGTCGGCCTACGGCGTCAACCCGACGTATCTCGCGTTCATCGCGCGCGCGACGGTCGAGACGCTGAAGGACTACCCGTGGGTGAACGGCGAGTTGCGCGGCGACAAGATCGCGACGCGCAACTACGTCAACCTCGGCTTCGCGGTCGAGCTCGCCGACGGCAAGGGGCTGATCGTGCCGGTCGTCAAGAACGCACAGGACCTGAACCTGCTCGGGCTGGCGCGGGCGATCGCGGACGTCGCGCGCCGGGCGCGCGAGAAGCAGCTGCTGCCGGACGACGTCCAGGGCGGCACGTTCACGATCACGAACCCGGGCGGCTACGGCACCTTCCACGGGACGCCGATCATCAGCCAGCCGCAGAGCGGCATCCTCGGCACGTACGCGATCGTCAAGCGCCCGTGGGTCGTCCAGGACGAGAACGGCGCCGACGCGATCGCCGTCCGCTCGATCATGAACCTGACGCTGACGTACGACCACCGCCTCGTGGACGGCGCCCTCGCCGGCCGGTTCCTGCGCGACCTGCGCGGGCGCCTCCAGACCTGGGGCGAAGCCGACTATTAGCGCTTCGGGCCTCGCCTGGGACGAGCCGGGCTGGCTCGACCGGGCGACGGCGTGGATCGACGAGCGGGTCGAGCGGAGCGGCGACGTCGAGCTCGTCCGCACGCGGCCCTGGTCGGCGATCGTCCGCGTCCCCACCTCGGAGGGCGACGTGTGGTTCAAGGAGGACCCGCCCGCACTCGCGTTCGAACCTTCGTTGACAGTGCTTCTGGAGCGTCGGCGGCCCGACTGCGTTCCGGAGGTGATCGCCGCCGAGGGCCCCAGGCTGCTGACGCGTGACTCGGGGCCGTCGCTCCGCGAGGCGCACGACCGCGGCGAGCAGGCACCCGCCTGGCCGGAGGTGCTGGCCAGCGCTACGCCGAGTGCCAGCTCGACTTCTCGGCCGACGTCGACGTGGCGCTCGCGGCCGGAACGCCCGACACGCGGCCGTCGCGGCTGCCCGCCGTCTACCGGGAGCTGGCCGGCGACGGCCCGCTGGCCCCGTTCGTGCGCGAAGCCGCCTCGGCGCTCGACGAGACGGTCCCGCTCACGGTCGTCCACGAGGAGGCCCACAACGGCAACGTCTTCGTCCGGAACGGGGAGGCAGGCTTCCTCGACTGGGCCGAGGCGACCGTCTCGCATCCGTTTGCCGGCCCGTACCTCGCGCTGGCGCTCCGCGGCCGAGCGCGCCGGCTACCCGCCCGGCTCGCCGGAGGTCGAGCGGCTGCGAGACGCGTACCTCGAGCCGTTCACGACGCTCGCGCCCCTGGCCGAGCTTCGCAAGACGTTCGCGCACGGCCATGCCCTCACGGCGCTGCTCCGCGCCGCAACGTGGGACCGAATCGTCTCGCCGCTCCCACCCGCCGCGCGTGGCGAGCACGCGGAGAGGGTCGCCGCCTGGCTTGGCATCCTGGGCGAGCTCGCGGCCGGCAAGCGGCAGATCGGCGGCTGAGCAGGCTTCGCGCTGCGATCTGCGACCGATGAGGCCGCTGCTAGTCTCGTGCGAGTGACGCACGGAGCGTACGTGATGCATCTGGGAGCGGTGCCCTACGAGGAGGCGTGGGAGCTGCAGCGAGCGCTCGCCGGCGCCGTCTCACAGGGCGCGATCCCCGACACGGTTCTCTTCCTCGAGCATCCCCCGACGGTGACCCTCGGCCGTCGCACCGAGCCCGGCGAGCTGCACATTCCGGAGGACGCGAGCGTCGACGTCGTCGAGACGGACCGCGGCGGGAAGTCCACGTTCCATGCGCCCGGCCAGCTCGTCTGCTATCCGATCCTCGACCTGACGCGTCACGGGCAGGACGTCAAGGCCTACTGCCGCGACCTCGAGGAGGCGATCATCCGCACGTGCGCCGCCTTCGAGCTCGATGCGACCCGGATCGACGGCCTCACCGGCGTCTGGCTGGAGTCGCCGCCGCGGAAGATCGCCTCGATCGGGATCCACATCACGAAGTGGATCACGACGCACGGCTATGCGCTGAACGTCGACCTCGATCCTGCGCCCTTCACGGAATGGATCACCGCCTGCGGGCTCGAGGACGCGATGTTCACCACCATGGCCGCCGAGCTCGACCGGCCGCTGGGCGTCGACGACGTCAGGCCCGCCGCGCTGCAGGCGTTCGCCGACGCCTTCGACCTCACCTTCGAGGAGCTGCCGGGCGACGACCCGGGCCTCTGGGCCCAGCCCGTGCACGCGCAGCTCGCCTCGCGCTAGGCTCGTCGGCGCCGGCGAAGCGACACGCGCCCGCAGGCGCATTAGACTCGCCGCCGTGCCGATCGACATCCGCCCCTTCCCGCGACCCGGCTGGGACCCGCTGCCGTACGAGGGAGTCGTCGGCGTCGAGGGCCGCGTGCTGATCCGCGAGGACGACTTCTTCGTCGCGCAGCTGCGGTTCGGCGAGCACGCGACCGTCCACGAGCATCCCGGGACGAACGACGCGATCGTGGTCGTGCTGGAGGGCGAGGGCTTCACCTCGGTCGGCGGCGAGGTGTCGCCCGTGCAGGCGGGCCAGCAGGTGCGCTGGCCGAAGGACGTCCCGCACCGGCTCTGGACCGAAGCCGGGACGATGGTCACGCTGATGGTCGAGCGGGTCGCCGGCCCGGACGGACACTGACGCTCGGTATCTAGACTCCTGGACAATGGAATCCTCGCTTCCCGTCGCCGGGCGGCCGCGCAGGCCGGAATGGATGAAGGTGCGCGCGCCGAGCGCGAACGGCAGCTACTTCGACGTCAAGAAGCTGATCCACGGCGCCGGCCTGCACACGATCTGCGAGGAGGCGCGCTGCCCGAACATCGCCGAGTGCTGGGGGCGGGGCACCGCGACGTTCCAGATCCTCGGCGAGACCTGCACCCGCGCCTGCCGCTACTGCTACGTCCACTCGGGCAGGCCGTCCGAGCCGGTCGATCCGCTCGAGCCGCTCCGGCTCGCGCAGACCGCCTTCCGGATGGGCCTGAAGCACGTCGTCGTGACCTCGGTCGACCGCGACGACGTCCCCGACCGCGGCGCCGGCCACTATGCGGCGACCATCCGCGCGCTGAAGGCGAAGCTGCCCGAGGCGAGCGTCGAGGTGCTGACGCCGGACTTCCTCGACGTCGAGGAGGAGGCCCTGCAGACGGTGCTCGGTGCGCGGCCGGACGTCTTCAACCACAACATCGAGACCGTTCGGCGGCTGCACCGGAGGATGCGGGGCGGCAAGGCCGACTACGACAAGGCGCTCTGGCTGCTCCGCCGCGCGAAGGAGATCGCCGACTACCCCGTGCTGACGAAGTCGGGGATCATCGTCGGGCTCGGCGAGACGAACGACGAGGTCGTCGAGACCATGCGCGACCTGCGTGCGAACGGCATCGACGTCGTCACGATCGGGCAGTACCTGCAGCCGAGCTCGAAGCACGCGCCGATCGACCGGTGGGTACACCCGGACGAGTTCCGCTGGTTCCGCGAGCAGGGCGAGGCGCTCGGCTTCGGCTCCGTCTTCTCGGGGCCGCTCGTCCGCTCGAGCTACCGGGCCGACGAGCAGCGGCACGCGGCGGCAACGGGCCGCGGGGCCGTCGCCTACTAGAGCGGAGCCCTGGAGCCGGAGGCCCGGTAGGCGAACCGGCGCGCGCTAGTGCTTCGGCTGCGGATCGCTCGGATACAAGGGCGGATCGACCGGTCCGGTCGGGTCGGCGGGAGGAGCCACCGGTCCGTTCGACGAGGGTGGATCGACCGCGCCGATCGGATCGACCGGTCCGGGCGGCGCGCACTCGTTCGCGACCGTCTTGAAGACGGCCCGCGTTCCCCTGGAGCCGAAGGCCGTGATCGTGGTCGAGCCACACGTCGTCGGCATCGCGCGCGTCCAGCGGGCGACGAGGACGCCGGACGAGCCCGCGAACGCGACGCGGCGGAAGAGCGTCTTGGCGTGCGACACGCTCACGGTGACGCGCTCGCCGGCCTTGAAGCCCGTGCCGCGCACCACGAGCGGCGACTCGTCGACGATCGAGACCCGCGCCCGTGCCTGGGTCGAGGACGAGATCGCCGCAGGCGCCATGACGAGCGCGAGCAGCAACAGGAGCACGATCCTCATACCCACCATGATGACGAAAAACGGCGCAACTTGTGCCGCTCTGGCCGGTCGGGTCACGGGCGAGCGAGCCCTGAGGGGCCGCCCGATGACGGCCCCTCCAAGGTTGTGACTCGAGCGAACCGGATCAGCCCAGCTTCAGCCTCCAGGCGCTGCGACCGTGGGTCGCTGCATAGAGCACCCGCGCGCCCGGGACGATCGTCAGTCCGGGGACCTCCACCATCGGCAGGTTCGCGCCCGCGACGCTCCAGGTGCCGCCGGTGTACTTCATGACGCCGAAGTCCGTCGACGCGTAGAGCGTCCCGGTAACGTCGTCGCGAACGAGGTCGGTCACCGGCAGGTCGCCCTGCGGCCCCAGGCCACCGTCCAGGTTCGTCCATGTGGCCGTGCCCGAGACCGCGTTGTAGGTGACCTCGAACACGTGGCCGGGCGCCGTCGGCGTGTTGAAGTTGTAGCCCGAGTACGACAGCCACGCGTGGTTCGGATCGTTCGGGTCGACGTAGATGCTGGACACGAAGCGGCCGGGGTCGACCGTCGACGAGGTGTCGATCCGCGTCCAGAGCACCGTCGCGGCCGGGGCGTTACCCCCGTTCTTCGAGACGAAGACACGGCCCGCACCGGTTGCGGCCCAGAGCGTGCCCGCGTCGCTCGGGGCCCGCTCGACCGCCGACACGAGCCCGGTGCCGGCGGCCGGGACGCTCGTCCGGTCGGCACCGTAGGCGGTACCGGTGATGTCGGTCAGGCCCGGGGCGCCGAGGCGGACGAAGTCGCCGCAGGAGGGGTTGGCCGCGGACGTCGTGAACTCGGGGCAGTTCGCCTCGAGGTAGGCACGGGGCCCGCCCCAGTCCTGTGTCCGCCAGACGCTCTGCGAGCCCTGGTAGATGGTCTGCGCGTTGGCCGGGTTCGGATCGCCCGTGACCGGCGGATAGAAGAACGAGCTCTCCGGGCTGGAGACGATCGGCCCCGTCGCGATGACCCACTTCGTGGGATCGCCGCTGCTGAAGTTCACGTCGCTTGCCTGCCCTGTGAACGTGTTGAAGCGGAGATCGTCGTTCGTGGAGCTGAAGCCCGACTGGCCGCCGTCTCCGTAGATCTCCTGCGGCCACACGTCGTCGTCGCCCGTGAAGACGAACGTCCCGTTGTCCTGCGTGCCGCCCTGCACGAGCCGGGTCGGATGCTGGTAGCTCGCCGAGAGGCTCTGGAACTGCAGGGTGGAGAGCCCGCGGTTGAGGCTGTAGATCCGGCGCGGCACGCGCGAGAGCAGCGCCTTGCACGAGGCCGTGTCGGCCGCCGAGAGGCCGCGGGAATCGCAGTCGGAGGACGTGTCGGCGAGCTTCCCGTCCGTGCGGACGACGCCGCCGTCCGAGCCGTTGAAGAACAGGTACGGCTTGCCCGGCACCGTCGTGATGGCGTGCTGATCGGGATGGATGGCGTTGCGGTGCGGCTTGTCGCTGTCACGCGTCATGTCGCTCCACTTCGCGCCGCCGTCGCTGGACATCAGCACCCCGCGCCCGTTCGTCGAAGTCCCGACGTGGGGATAGTCGTACGAGCCCATCACGTAGACGATGTCCGGGAAGCCGGGCGGCGAGTAGACGATGTTGTCGTACCAGCACTGCTGGGTGCAGTAGTCCACCACCTGCGGTGTCGTCATGTCGACGAACACCGCCGCTCCGGCTGCATCGTCGGTTCGGTAGAAATGCGCGGGGACGGCGCCGCCCGACGCGCCGATGCCGACGTACATCCGGGTCTTGCCGCCCGGCAGCTTGTTGAGCGCGAACTCGGCCCGGTCGGTGTTGAACGCCGGGTTGAGCGGAGTCTTGATCTGCGTCCACGTGACGCCGTTGTCGAGCGACCGCCATACGCCGACCTGGAACGCCGATGCGTACAGGGTCGTTGGATTTCTCGGGTCGATGCCGACGCCGTTGACACCGCGGATCGAGCCCGCGCCGTTCCAGATGCTGGTGAACGTCGCGCCGCCGTCGGTCGAGCGGTACAGCCCGAGCGGAGCGACGGGCGGCGGCGGGTTGGACGTCGCGCCGCCGGTCACGGAGCTGATGCCGCGGACGCCGCGCGCGACGCCGACGAGGATGTCGCCGTTCGGAGCGATCTGCAGCTCGGAGAGCGAGCGGCCCTGGAACTGGGAGCTGCCGGCGAGGAGCTTCCAGGAGTCGCCGCCGTTCGTCGAGCGGTAGATCCCGAGCCCGGCCTCGGAGTCGCCGGAGGCGTTCGGCTCGCCCGTCCCTGCGAGGATCGTCCGACCGGACTTGTCGTTCGGGTCGATGAGCATCGTGCCGATCGCGTTCGTGCCGAACGAGTCGGAGACGAACCTCCAGTGCGGATGCTTCGAGAGCGCGTTGTCCGCGCGCCAGATGCCGCCGCCCGCGGCCGCGATGAAGAGGCGGCAGCTGCGCTCGTTGTCGTGATCGCCGTCGTCGTCATCGTCGCCGTGACCGCCGCGATTGGCGCTCCGGCCGTTGTCGTTGCCGTCGCTGTCGCAGCCGGGCGTCAGCGCCACGGCGTTGGTCCGGCCGGAGGCCACGGACTCGGCGCCGTCGGCCAGAAATTGGTTCAGCACGGCCGGGTAGGTCGCCTCGCTCGGGCCGATCAGCTCCCACGATCCGCGCGCGTCCCGCGAGCGGTCGCGAACCTTGTTGAAGGCCTGCCGCGAGTCGATGATCGCGGACATCGGGACGCTCGTCGCCGGATAGGCGTGCTCCATCGCGTCCTGCGCCTCGGCGGTGAAGAGGTCCGGATTTCGGTTTTCGGGACCCGGCGCCGCCGCCTTGTTCATGCCGATCGCATCGGGGTCACCCTTGACGGCCAGCGGTGTGTGCAGACCACTGCCGGTCTTCACCGAGGCGCCGAGCAACGCGATCGTGGCGACCAACGCCAGGATCAGCGCGGCTCCCAGCGCCACGCGCAACTTCCCAGTCATGCCTCTCCCCTGTTGGACTTCCCATGGTCGACGGACCGGGCGAGGCCCCATCCGTAGGCCGGATTCTCCCCCAGGCGCGGCCGCCCGGTCAAGGTCTCGATATCAAGAGATCCCGATGCCGGCTCTACTCCGGCGCCGGGCCCCGCTCAGCGGGAGGCTCGACCGGTGGGTCGACCGGCATGTCGCCCGGAAAGGGCGTCACGGTCGCCGGGTCTCGGCTGCTGCCACGGCTGCTGCCTGTCTCCTCGTCCTCGATTCCGTCGTCGTCGTTTCCTTCGTCCATCGCCGACCTCCTCTGCTCGGAGGCGACTGCGGCCGGCACTGCCGGCCGCAGTCGTCCGAGCTCTAACCGTCGCCTACCCGAAGAAGGTCTTGACCCGGGTGACCAGGTCCGCCTTCTCGGCGGCCGTTCCGTACGCCTCGAGCGGGAAGGCCAGGAAGACCACCTTGTAGGTACCGCTGAACGACAGGCCGTTCGGCTGTGCCGTGTCGTCCGTGAACGCGACGAGCGCACCGCCGTTCGGCGTGGTCTGGTCCTCGAACGCCGCGCCGAGGACGCTGTGGTCGAGCGGCACGGCTCCGATCCCGTTCGTGACCGGGCTGCCCGCGACGCCGTGGACGTTTGCCGTCGGCTTGTCGTTCTGGATCTCCGTTCCGTCCCACGTCACGTGCAGGTAATCGTGGACGAACGTCGTCGTCCCGGCCGCCTGGTCGAGGATGTCCTGGCCCGACACGAACAGCCGGCCGCCGCCGTCGAGGAACGCCTTCAGCGTCGCCTCGTACGGCAGGATCGGACCCGGGTAGCTGTTGCCGGTGAACCAGTACGACGTTCTTGAACGCCTTCACGTAGTTCGCCGGCAGAGCATTGTCCGCCTTCAGGTCCCAGACGCTGTACGCCAGGCCGGCCGCAGTCAGGGCGGTCTTGTAGATGCCCTGAACGTCCGGGTTGTTGTCGTCGTTGTCGACGAGCAGCGTGTCGACCGCGACCGCGATCGTCTTGACGGTGCCGCTCGCGGTGACCGTCGAGCTGCCCGACGACGTCGCGGTCACCGTCGCCGTGTTCACCTCGGCGTTCGGCGCCGCGGCCGGCACGTCGACGCTGACGCAGACGTCGGCCGACCCGCCGGACGGCACCGAGACGCTGCTCGCCGGCAGCGCAGCAGGCTGCGTCGAGGAAGTGCACCGTGTAGGTGCTCGTCGCCGACAGGGCGTAGGTGTCCGGCTGGAAGCCGTTGTTCTGCACCGCCACGTGGTAGGTCACCGAGGTGCCGTTCCGGCCGCCGTCGGTCTGCGTCGCGGGCGAGAGCGCCAGTGCGAACGCGGGCGCGATCGGGGTGACGGTCGGCGAGCCGCTCGCGGACATGCCCTGAGCGGAGGTCACCTTGAACCCGTCGTTGACGATCGAGTCGACCTTCTTCTTGAGCGCGTCGGAGATGCTGACGGTGAAGTGCACGCTCACCGCCCCGCCGGCCGGGACCGTGAGGCTCGACCAGGAGACGACGCCACCCGAGTAGGTGCCACCGTCGGCCGCGGACACGAACGACGTGTTGTCGGGCACCGGATCGGTGATCTTGACGCCGGTCGCGGCCGCGTTGCCGATGTTGCGCAGCGTGATCGTGTAGTCGACGTGGCTCGACGGCCCGACGGGCTTGCCCGCGTCGACCTTCGAGAGGACGAGCGCGGGCACCGTCGAGGCGTCCTTGATCGACCAGGCGCCGCGGCCGTGCGTGCCGGCGGCGAGCAGCCGGTGGGCCGGGTCGAGGTCGAGCTGCCAGATCGCCACCGGCGGGATGCCTGTCCCGAGCGCCGTCCAGTTCGCACCGCCGTTGTTGGTCACGAACGGACCGACGTCCGTGCCGACGTAGAGCGTGTTCGAGTAGGACGGGTCGAGGATGACCGAGTTCACCGGCACGTCGGGCAGGTTCCCGCTGACGTCGATCCAGGTCGTGCCGCCGTCGAGCGTCCGGAACACGTGCCCCGGCCGCTTCGGCGTCGCCTCGTTGAAGCCGTTGTAGGCGATGTAGGCGATGCGGTAGTTGCTCCGGTCGACCGCGAACTGGGAGACCGGCCGGTTCGGCAGCTGCTTGCCCTTCGCGTCGAGCCGCGATCCAGGTCGGGATCCTTGCTCGTCTGAGCGTTCGGGCTCATGTAGACGAGCCCGTCGAGCGAGCCGGTGTAGACGGCGGTCGCCGCCGCCGACGCCGATCGCCGAGATCGCACACGTGCGCGCGCCGTTCGGCGCGGTGCCGGTGCAGCCGCCGGTCAGGTCGCGGACTGATCGTCTTCCAGAGCACGTCGCTCGACGACGCAGCCTTGGCGTTGTCGGTCCGGTAGAGCCGGTACGTCCCGAGGAAGAGCTGGTTCGGGTTCTGCTGGTTCAGCACGAACGGGATGTAGAAGTCCGACCGGTCGCTGAGGTTGATGCCCGTCGCGTGATGGTCTGGTTGCTGAAGAAGCTCAGACCGCCGTTCGTGTACCGGTACGGCGAGATGCCGAAGTACGTGCCGTAGACGAAGTTGCCGTGTCCGGGTCGACGAGCACCTGGCCGCCGTCGCCGCTCGCGACGTCGAACCAGGACTGTTGCTGCGACCGACTTGCGCAGGGTGCCGTTGTCCTGGGTGCCGCCCCAGTAGCGCTCCCGTCGAGCCCGGGACCGTCGCGGGACGGTCGCGATCGACGTGAACTGCGTGATCGCGAGGCCCGTCCGGTGGAGTGACAGCACTCGTGTCGGGGTCGACCGTGCCGTTCAGGTTCTGCCAGGTCACCGCGCTGAGCGGGTCGGCTGCGTTCGGCCGGCCGCCCCGGTCGGGGCGTGTACCAGACGCCGCCGTCGCTGAACCGACGAGCACGTGCGCCGTGTTCGAGCGGTCGAACGCGAGCGCGTGGAAGTCCGGATGCAGGTCCCAACCCAGGTTCTTCCACGTCTGGCCGCCGTCGTCCGAGCGGAAGATGCCGCCCGAGCCGAGGTTGTAGTCGAACTGGCCGGCCGCGAAGACGACGTTCGGGTTCGTCGGGTCGACCTCGATCACGTTGTCGTAGAAGCACTGCCCGCCGCAGTAGTCCTCGACCGAGTCCGCGCCGGACCCGGCCGGCAGGAGCTGCCAGCTGGCACCCTCGTCGGTCGACTTCCAGACCCGCGACGCATGGTGCCGCGCCCGCGGCGTCGATGTAGTCGAAGCCGGCGTAGAGCACCGCCGACGAGCCGGCGCGGGTGCGAGATCGCGATCGAGAAGCGGGTCTGCGACCGCGGCGTAGTTTGCGCCGGCGGCAGGCCGTTCATGATCGGCGCCCACGTCTTGCCGCCGTCCGTGCTCTTGTACATCGCGTCGCCCCAGAACGAGGCGTAGAGGATCTTCGGGTTCTGCGGGTCGATCTCGACGTCGGTGGCGCCGTTCGACTCGCTCTTCGCCTGCTTGAGCAGCTTCCACGTCTCCGCGCCGTCCTTCGACTCCCAGATGCCGAACCGCGAATGGTCCGCCGGAGTCGTGCGGCGGGCGCCGCCGCGGCCGCGGAGAACGGAGGCGAAGAGGTGGTCGGCATTGGTCGGGTCGACGACGAGGTTCGAGACCGAGACGCCCTCGAAGAAATCGTCGGAGACGTTCGCCCAGTGCTCGCCGCCGTCCGTCGACTTGATGATCCCGTTGCCGAAGTAGCTGTCGCCGGAGAGGGCTCCCTCGCCCGTGCCGGCGTAGACGATCGCGTCGTTCGTGGGTGCGATCGCGAGCGCGCCGATCGCGAGCGACGGCAGGTTGTCCGTCTTCGGCACCCAGACGCCGTTCGTCGAGTCGTAGAGCCAGATGCCGCCCTGTGCGGCGCCGAGGATGAACTGGCCGTTGCTCGGGCGGATGGCGAGGGCGCCGATGCGGCCGCTCATCGCGGCGAAGCTGCCCGGCCCGCTGCGCGTCACCTGGACGACCGGGTTGGCGCCGAGGCCGCGCCAGGCACCGTTGAACGTGGCCGGGTCGGAGCCGACGCGGCGATCCTTGCGATGGCCCCAGGCCTCCTTGCCGCGCTCGGCGCGGAAGCGGCCTGCCTCGTGTCCGTCGAGGCGTATGTCACCGGCTGTGCGGCGGGACATGAATGCGTCGTCGCGCTGGAGGAGCTCCTCCACGCGACCGGCCTCGAGCGCCAGCGGATACGACCCCGGCAGATACGCCGGGCTGTCCCCGCCGGCATTCCCTCCGGCGCGCGTGGGCACCGGTGACGAGTTGCCTGTCGCAAGCGCCGCAACCGCGAGCGCCGTGCCGACGAGACCTGCCGCCAGCGCAATGCGCAGCCAGCGAAAACTCCCGAATCTCATTTGTTTTCTCCCCTGAATCGACTTCCCCGAACGACGAATCGGCCTGCACGAAGCTCTATAGAGGAACCTCTGCCGTTCCGCGGAGGCATTCTTCGCGGGATCGGGGCGAGTGTCAAGCGGGCGCTACCATCAGGCGATGGCCACGCGTCTCGCGCTGCTACTCGGAGTCGCGGCTCTCGCCGCAGCCGCACCGGCCGCCGCCTCCGCGGCCAAGCTCCGGCTCGCAGCCGATCTCCCGCTGACGGTGAAGGGGACCGCGTTCAAGCCCCGCGAGGTGGTGACCGTCACCATCCAGACAAACGAGCGGCAGTGGATTCGCACGGCGCGCGCGACCACGGCAGGCGGCTTTGCGGTCGCCCTCCCCGGCGTTCGCTACGACCCGTGCCGCTCGTCGGTGACGATCGTCGCGCGAGGCAGGAAGAGCGGGCTCGTCCGGCTGCGGGTGCCGCTCCGCGAGTGCGCCGCGCCGTAAGCCCGGCTCTCAGCCCGGCCGCTTGGGGCCGTTCTGCGTGGGGCCGTGCGGCTCGGCCATCTTCCGGTAGTCCAGCACCTCGTCGAGGACAGCGTCCTCGACGCCCTGCTCCCGGGCGACCTCGCGCAGGGAGCGGCCGGTCGTCGCTGCCTCCTTCACGATCTCGCTCACCCGGTCGTAGCCGATGTACGGGTTGAGCGCCGTCGCAGCGGACAGCGTCAGCTCCGCGTATCGCTCGTTCTGCTCGCGGTCCGCCTCGATCCCGTCGACGCATTTCTCGGCGAGCAGCCGCGACGCCGCGGCAAGGAGCTTCACGGAGTCGAGCAGGTTGCGGGCCATCATCGGGATGAAGACGTTCAGCTCGAAGTGTCCCTGCAGGCCGCCGATCGCGATCGCCGAGTCGTTGCCGATCACCTGGGCGGCGACCTGGGTCACGACCTCCGGGATGACGGGGTTCACCTTGCCCGGCATGATCGAGCTGCCCTTCTGCAGCTCCGGCAGGCGGATCTCTGCGAGCCCGGCGCGCGGACCCGAGCCCATGAAGCGCAGGTCGTTGGCGATCTTCGTCAGCGAGACGGCGACGACCTTGAGCGCGCACGAGGCCTCGACGAGGCCGTCGCGCGCCGCCTGCGACTCGAACGGATCCGCAGGCGGGGAGATGACGAGTCCGGTCTCCTCGGAGAGCCGCGCGCGAACCCGTTCCGCGAACTCCGGATGCGTGTTGAGGCCCGTGCCGACGGCGGTGCCGCCGAGCGGGATCTTGCCCAGCCGCCCGAGCGTCGACTCGACGCGCGCCTTCCCCTCGCGCACCTGCGCGGCGTAGCCGCCGAACTCCTGGCCGAGGGTCACGGGCACGGCGTCCATCCAGTGCGTGCGGCCCGACTTGACGACATCGTGGAACTCCGTTGCCTTTGCCCCGAGCGACGAGGCGAGCCGGTCGAGGGCGGGGAGCAGGTCGGTCGTGATCTCGGAGAGCGCGGCCAGGTGCACGGCCGAGGGGAAGACGTCGTTCGAGGACTGGCCCATGTTGACGTCGTCGTTCGCGTGCACGTCCTCGCCTGCGAGCGTGGCGAGCACCTCGTTCGCGTTCATGTTCGACGAGGTGCCGGAGCCGGTCTGGAAGACGTCGATCGGAAACTGGTCGTCGAGCTCCCCGTTCGCGACGCGGTCGGCGGCCGCGGCGATCCGCTCGGCCTTGTCGGCGTCGAGCAGCCCGAGCTCGGCGTTGACGCGGGCCGCAGCGCCTTTGATGCGGCCGAGCCAACGTGCGACCGGGGAGGGGATCGGCTCGCCCGAGACCGGGAAGTTCCCGATCGCCTTGGCCGTCTCGCCGCCCCAGAGCTCCTGCTTCGTCTCGGTCTCGCTCATGCTTCGAGTGTAGTCGCCGCAAGCGGGCCCCCGCACGCCCCATCCCTGCCGCACGAGACGCCTCGAGCCCCCTTGCAACAGACTGTTGCGAAGTGCCGGTGGAGACGTCTCGCAGAGCCTGTTGTCGCACCGACAAGTCCTTGTAACAGACTGTTGCTTTGGCGGTGAGGGACGCCGCGCTGCGGTTGTCGCTGCTACTCGGTGGAGGCTGTCTCACGGGGCTCGAGCGCGCGGGCGCGCTCGAGCAGCTCGTCCCAGGTCGCCAGCTTGACGCGCGGCCGGCCAAGCGGTGCGCCCTGCTCCCGCTCGCTCGCGTCGATCGACTCCCAGCCTGCGTAGACGACCGGTTCGGCGCCCCTCGCGGCGAGCAGGTCCTCCAGGCTGCCCTCGCCGCGGGGCAGCCGGCCCGCGCGGGCGTCCTCGAGCAGCAGCTCGACCGTCTCCGAGGCATCCTTCTTGTTCGTGCCGATGACGCCGCTCGGACCGCGCTTGATCCAGCCCGGCGACGTAGACGCCGGGCTCGCGCTCGACGCGGCCACGGTCGTTCGGGATCACGCCGCGCCCCTCGTCGAAGGGCAAGCCGGGCAGCGGCACGCCCCGGTAACCGACGCTGCGGAAGACGACGCCGGCGGGGATGATCTCCGTCTCCTCCGTCGGCACGGCGACGATCCGGCCCCGGTCGTCGACCTCGAGCCGGTTGCGGACGACCTCGACCGCCTCGACCTTCCCGTCGCCGAGGATCGCGACCGGCGAGACGAGGAAGCGGAGACGCAGCGTCTTCGCCTTGCCCTCGCGAGCCCGCGCGGCGAACTCGCGCAGGAGGTCGACGTTGCGCCGCACGCGCTCGCGGTCCTCCTCGAGCGCCTTCTCGCTCGCGGGGTCGAGCTCGAGCTCGGCGGGATCGACGGCGACATCCGCTCCGGCCAGCTCGCCCAGCTCCTGCAGCTCCGGCGGCGTGAAGGCTGCCTGCGCCGGGCCGCGGCGGCCGAGCATGACGATCTCCCTGAGCCCGCAGCTGACGATCGCCTCGATCGCCGCGTCCGTCGTGTCCGTGGTCGCGAGCTCCTCGGCGGTCAGCGCCAGCATCCGGGCGACGTCGATGGCGACGTTCCCGTTGCCGACGATCACGGCGCGCTCGCACGACAGGTCGAACTCGCGATCCTGGAAGTCGGGGTGGCCGTTGTACCAGGCGACGAACTCCGTCGCCGCCCACGAGCCCGGCAGCTCCTCACCGGGAATCCCGAGCCGCCGGTCGGTCTGCGCGCCGACGGAGTAGACGATCGCGTCGTAGATCCGGGCGAGATCTGCATGCTCGACGTGCTCGCCGACGGCGACGTTGCCGAAGAAGCGGAAGCCGGGCCGCTTCGCGATTCGCTCGAACGCGCGCGAGACGGCCTTGATGTTCTCGTGGTCGGGCGCGACGCCGAGCCGGACGAGGCCCCACGGCGTCGGCAGGCGCTCGATCATGTCCACCTCGGCGGGCGGATCGGCCTTCAGGAGCGCGTCGGCCGCGTAGAAGCCCGCCGGCCCGGAGCCGACCACGGCGACGCGAAAAGGGCGCTCGTTCACGCGGCGATCGTATCGGGGAGGTGCCTGGACACGGCCAAGGCGCGGAGCCGGGCTCAGCCCGGCGGGAGCAGGCGCCGGCCAGGGACTAGGCCGAGCAGCCGGAGCCGCAGCCGCCGGCGGAGGTGCCCTCGGGCAGCTCCTCGCCCTCGGCGACCTGGAAGCTGTGGCCGCAGCCGCACGCCGAGGAGACGTTCGGGTTCTCGATCTTGAACCCGGCCTCCTGGATCGTCTCGAGATAGTCGATCGAGGCGCCCTGGAGGTACGGCGCGCTGAACGGGTCGACGACCACGTCGACGCCGTGCGAGCTCATCTCCAGGTCACCCTCGAGCGGACCGCGGTCGAAGCCGAGCGCGTACTCGAAGCCGGAGCAGCCGCCGCCCTGGACCGCGACGCGCAGCACCCCCGCCTCGCCCTCGGGCTCGTCGGCCATCAAGGCGAGAATCTTCACTGCCGCTCGCTCGGTCAGCGCGACGACGGTGGTCTCCCCACCCGTCTCGGTGATGCGCTCGACAGTTGCCATGTCACGCAGTGTACCCGACGGTCCGGCGCACGGAACCCCCCGACTTTGTGACACCTGACGCGCTGTCCAGAAACGGGATTTCGTACCTGCTCGTGCGCGACTTGCGCTTTGGTAGCGTCCGTCTGCTTTGGTCGACAGCTGGCTGCCGTTCCTGATCTACGGCTTCTTCGCGCTCGCGATCCCCGTGTCGATGGTCGCGTTCTCCTTCATCTTCGCGCAGCGGCCGCAGCGCTATACGCGGGCACGCACGTTGCCGTTCGAATCGGGCGTCTCGACCGGCCCGCCCCAGAAGCAGCGCTTCACCGTCAGCTTCTATCTGACGGCGATGCTCTTCATCGTCTTCGACATCGAGATCGTCTTCCTCTACCCGCTCGCGGTGATCCTCGACCGGCTCGCCTGGTTCGGGTTCTTCGAGTTCCTCTTCTTCCTCGTCATCCTCTTCGTGGCCTACGTCTACATCTGGCGCAAGGGGGCGCTCGAGTGGCGGTAGAGAAGCCGCTGCGGCAGCTCGGCCTCAACTCGGAGCGCCTGCTGATGCCCAAGTCGGGGGCGCACTTCCAGGAGGAGGTGGAGAACCTCGAGCAGCGGGTCGGGCTGACGACGCTGCAGAAGGCGGTCGCCTGGTCGCAGACGAAGTCGATGTGGCCGGACACCTTCGGCCTCGCCTGCTGCGCCATCGAGATGATGTCGATCGTCGGCGCGCGCTACGACCTCGCCCGCTTCGGCATGGAGGCGTTCCGCTCGTCGCCACGGCAGGCCGACCTGCTGATCGTCTCCGGCCGCGTCTCGCACAAGATGGCCGCGCCGCTGCGCCAGATCTACGACCAGATGCTGGAGCCGAAATGGGTGATCGCCATGGGCGCCTGCGCCAGCTCGGGCGGCATGTTCAACAACTACGCGATCCTCCAGTCGGTCGACAAGATCGTGCCGGTGGACATCTACGTGCCCGGCTGCCCGCCGCGGCCCGAGGCGCTGATGGAGGGGATCGTCCGCCTGCACGAGGCGGTGCTCGCGGGCGTGCCGCCGGCATACGAGATCCGGAGCGTCGCGCCGTGAGCTTCCGCAAGGTGCCCGGCTTCGTCGAGGAGAAGGACGGGCACGGCGAGACGACCGTCGTCGTCCGGCCCGACCGGCTGGTCGACGCGGCGACCTACCTGCGCGACGAGGAGGGCTTCAACTTCCTGGCCGACGTCGCGGCCGCCGACTACCTCGGCTGGGGCGAGGAGGGCGTCGCCGGCTACATCGGCATCGGACACGGCGTCGGGGCCGGCCGCGACCTCAACCGGCCGATGACACAGGGGCTCGAGACGCTGCCGGAACGCAAGCCCAAGCGGTTCTCGATGAGCTACCACCTGCTCGCCCTCGGCCCGAGCCCGCGCCGGCTGCGGCTGCAGACCTGGATCGACGAGGACGAGCAGCTCTCGAGCGTCGTGCCCGTCTGGCCGACGGCGGACTGGCACGAGCGCGAGGCGTGGGACCTGATGGGGATCCGGGTCGACGGCCATCCGAACCTGAAGCGGATCCTCCTGGACGACGACTGGGAGGGGCACCCGCTGCGCAAGGACTATCCGCTCGGCGGCGAGCCCGTCCGCTTCTCGGGAGAAGAGTGATGGCCGTCGCGTCGGCGAAGAGCACGCCGATCTACGAGGGGACCCGGATCCCGAGCCCCATCCCGACGGTGCGGCAGACGTCGCCCGAGCTGTTCGAGACGGGCGACGTCCTCACCATCAACTTCGGGCCGAATCACCCCTCGATGCACGGCGTCCTCCGGCTCGTGGTCGACCTGCACGGCGAGGACGTGGTCGGGCTGGCGGCGGTGGTCGGCTACCTGCACACCGGCTTCGAGAAGAACATGGAGCACAAGACGTGGTGGAAGTGCATCACCTACCCGGAGCGCATCGACTACGTCTCGTTCCAGAACAACGAGTACGTGTTCGTCGCGGCGGTGGAGCGGATGCTCTCGCTCGAGATTCCCGCGAAGGCGACCTGGATGCGCACGCTGCTCTGCGAGCTGAACCGCATCCACTCGCACCTCGTCTGGCTCGGGACCTCGGCGCTCGAGCTGGGGGCGATCTCGATGTTCTGGTACGCATTCCGCGAGCGGGAGCAGATCCTCGACCTCTTCGAGCTGGCGACCGGCTACCGGATGCACACGCGGTACTTCCAGGTGGGCGGCCTCGCGGAGGACATCCCTTCCGGCTTCTACCCCGAGACGCGGAAGTTCACGGAGTGGATGCCGAAGGCGATCGACGACTACGAGACCCTGCTGACGAACCAGAAGATCTGGCTCGAGCGGACGCAGGGCGTGGGGCTCCTCTCGGCGGCGGATGCGATCGCGCTCGGACAGTCCGGCCCGGTGCTGCGCGCCTCGGGGGTCGACTGGGACATCCGGAAGGCGGAGCCGTATCTCGCCTACGCGGAGGTCGACTTCCAGGTGCCCGTCTACCCGAACGGCGACGTCTACGACCGCTACCGCGTCCACATGGACGAGATGCGTCAGTCCGTGCGCATCGTCGACCAGTGCCTCGACCGGCTCGAGGACATGGACGGGGAGCCCTGGATCGCGGACGACCGCAAGGTCGTGCTGCCGCCGCGCCACGAGCTCCACACCTCGATGGAGTCGCTGATCCACCACTTCAAGATCGTCACCGAGGGCTTCCGCGTTCCGGAGGGCGAGGTCTACTGCGCAACCGAGTCGCCCCGCGGCGAGCTCGGCTGCTACATCGTCTCGGACGGCGGCCCGAAGCCCTGGCGCGTCAAGTTCCGCGCCCCGTCCTTCGTCGCGCTCGAGGCGACCGCGACCTGCATGACCGACGCGCTGATCGCAGACATGATCGCCATCGTCGGCTCGCTCGACACGGTCATGGGCGAGGTCGACCGGTGAGCACCACGCAGTCGGACACCGAGTTCTACGACGCGGTCCAGGCGATGATGGCCCTCTACCCGGACCCCCGCTCGGCCTCGCTCCCGGCGCTCCGCCTCGCGCAGGAGCGCCACGGCTACCTCTCGCCGGAGGCGCTGCGGGAGACCGCCGAGGCGCTCGGCGTCACGCCGGCCTTCTGCGAGTCCGTCGCGACCTTCTACGACATGTTCCACCTCGAGCCCGTCGGGCGCCACACGATCGAGGTCTGCACGAACCTCGCCTGCGCGCTCGTGGGGGCGAAACAGGTCGTCGACGCGATCAGCGCCGAGCTCGGGATCGAGCCGGGCCAGACGACCGAGGACGGCGAGATCACCTTCCGCACCGTCGAGTGCCTCGGCGGCTGCGGCTATGCCACCGTCGTCTCCGTGGACGAGCGCTACCGCGAGAACGTCACCGCCGACGACGCAGCCGAGATCGTGAAGGAGCTCCGTGGAAGAGACTAGGGTGCTGCTCGCCGGCACGGACGAGCACGATCTGACGAAGCTCGACGAGTACCGCGCGGTCGGCGGCTACGAAGCGATCGCGAAGGCGCTGCAGATGGAGCCGGCCCAGGTGATCGAGGAGATCACCGCCGCGACGCTGCGCGGGCGCGGCGGCGCAGGCTTCCCGATGGGCCGGAAGGCGAGCCTGATCGACCAGCGGAGCCCGAAGGCGAAGTACCTGGTCGTCAACGCCGACGAGTCGGAGCCCGGCGCGTTCAAGGATCGCCAGATCATCGCTGAGGTGCCGCACCGGCTGATCGAGGGCTGCCTGATCTCGGCCCACGCGATCGAGTCGAAGAGCGTCTTCATCTACATCCGCGGCGAGTACCGGGCGGAGTACGAGATCCTCGCCGCCGCGGTCGAGGACGCGCGGGCGGCGAGGCTCTTCGGCGACGTCGCCGTCGTCGTGCACCGCGGCGCCGGCGCCTACATCTGCGGCGAGGAGACCGCGCTGCTCGAGTCGCTGGAGGGGAAGCGCGGCCAGCCGCGCACGAGGCCGCCGTTTCCGCCCGTGCAGGGCCTCTACGCCGCGCCGACGCAGATCAACAACGTCGGCACGATCGCCTCCGTCCCTTCGATCATCCAGCTGGGAGCCGCGGAGTGGCGGAAGATCGGCGTCGAGAGCTCGCCCGGCACGGCCATCTTCTCCATCTCCGGCAACGTCAGGCGGCCCGGCAACTACGAGCTGCCGCTCGGCACGCCGCTGCGGACGCTGATCGAGGAGTTCGGCGGCGGCGTCCCCGAGGGACGGACGCTGAAGGGGATCATCCCGGGCGGCTCGTCGGTGCCGATCCTCAGTCCCGACCAGATCGACACGCCCATGGACTACGACTCGATCGGCGCCGCCGGCTCGTTCTTCGGCTCGGCGGCGGTGATGGTGATCGACGACCGCTGCTGCATGGTGCAGCTGGCGCTGCGGGCGGAGAAGTTCTACATGCACGAGTCGTGCGGCAAGTGCACTCCGTGCCGCGAAGGGACGCGCTGGCTCGTGCAGCTGCTGGAGAAGATCGAGGACGGCCGCGGCGAGGAAGGCGACCTCGACCTGATTCTCGACGTCGGCGACCGGATCCTCGGGAAGTCGCTCTGCGCGCTCGGCGACTTCGCCGTCTACCCGGTGGTGAGCTACATCGCGAAGTACCGCGACGAGTTCCAGGCGCACATCGACCTCGGGCGCTGCCCCTTCGACGGCGAGTCGTCGATCGAGGGCATCCAGGCGCCGAGCGACACGCACCACCACGTCCAGGTCGGCGATGAGGTCCCCGCGTAGTGGCCGCGACCCCCGCCGCCGACCTCGTCACGGTCACGATCGACGGAAGGACTGTGCAGGTGCCGAAGGGCACCGGCCTCGTCGAGACGGCGCTGCAGGCCGGGATCGAGATTCCGGTCTTCTGCTACGAGCCGCGCCTCGGCCCGGCCGTCGGCGCCTGCCGCATGTGCCTGGTCGAGATCGAGGGGATCCCGAAGCTCCAGGCCGGCTGCACGCTGACGGCGCAGGACGGGATGACCGTTCACACGGCTCAAACCTCGGAGAAGGCGGCGCAGGGGCAGAACGGGACGCTCGAGTTCATCCTCGTCAACCACCCGCTCGACTGCCCCGTCTGCGACAAGGGCGGCGAGTGCCCGCTGCAGGACCTGACGTTCCGCTACGGACCGGGCACGACGCGGATGAAGTTTCCGAAGCGGACCTTCGACAAGCCGATCCCGATCTCGCCGACGATCGCGCTCGACCGTGAGCGCTGCATCCTCTGCTACCGCTGCACCCGCTTCAGCGAGGGCGTCGCGGAGGACGGTCAGCTCGTGGCCCGGAACCGCGGCGCGTCGTCGATGATCGCCACGTTCGAGGACGAGCCGTACCGCGCGCCGTTCTCCGGCAACGTGATCGAGCTCTGCCCCGTCGGCGCGCTGACCTCGACGCAGTACCGGTTCGAGGCGAGGCCGTGGGAGATCCAGAACGTGCCGACGGTCTGCGGCCACTGTCCCGTCGGCTGCAACGTCTCCGCGACGACCCGCGAGGGGAGGGTCAAGCGGATCCTGTCCCGGAACCACCCCGAGGTCGACGAGGGCTGGCTCTGCGACAAGGGGCGCTTCGCGTACGCGCATCTGGCAGCGGGCGACCGGATCGCCGAGCCGCTCGCGAAGGCCGGGCCACGCCGCCTCGAGCCGGTCTCGTGGGACGACGCGCTCGACCGCGCCGAGGAGCTGCTCCGCACCGCCGGCGCGAACGTCGTCACAGCCCTCTCGGGCACCGAGACGATCGAGCAGGCGTACGCGCTCGGCAAGCTGCTGCGCCGCGGCCTCGGCGCGCACACAGCCGTCCTGCCCGAGGCGACCTCGGACGTGCTGGACGCCTATCGCGCGCCGTTGTCGGCGATCCGCGACGCGGAGCTCGTCGTCATCCTCGGCGACGACCCGGTCGTGGAGCGCGCACCGGTGGTCGATCTCTGGGTCAAGGCGGCCCGCCGCGCCGGTGCAGAGGTCGTCCGCATCGGGCCGGAGGGTGAGCAGCACACGCCGATCGGCGGCGCGGCGGAAGCCGCCCGCGCGCTGCCCGGCACGGAGCTCGGCGCCCGACTGAGGGACGCCGAGCGCGCGATCCTGATCTGGTCCGGACCGGGCGCGCAGGGCGGCGCCCACCTCGCCGCGCTGGCCGATCGGCTCGGCTTCGCCGAGAAGCCCGGCAGCGGCGCCTTCGTGATCCCGGCCACCCCGAACGGGCGCGGCGTCGCGGATGCATGGAGCTCGTGCTCGGACGACGAGCCCGCGGAGCACCAGCCGATCTCGCTGCTGATCGTCTCCGGAGACGCGGCAGCGACCGACCCGAGCGTCCGCGCCATGGCGGACCACGCAGGCAGCGTGATCGCGATCGGCATGTTCGCGGAGCCACTCCGCGGCTGGGCCGACCTCGTCCTCCCCGCAACCGGCTACCTGGAGCGCGACGGGACGACCATGAACCTCGAGGGCCGGATCCAGCGGCAGCGCCGCACGGTGATGGCGCCCTGCCCCGACGAGCTCGCATGGATCGCGAAACTGGCGGAGCGCTTCGAGGTGGAGCTCTCGCCGTACCCGTCGCTCGTCTTCGACGAGGTCTCTGCGACCTGCTTCGACGGCATCTCGTACGAGGAGCTCGGCGAGCACGCGCCGCTGCCGGCCCGCGGCGTGCAGCAGCACGTCGAGCCGCGGGAGCCGGCCAAGCACGGCACAGCCGGCGGCGGCCCGCTGCAGGTGCTGCGCTACCGCCCGCTCTTCTCGGGGCCGGCCGTCGAGCGGGTCTCGGAGCTCGAGTTCCAGCGCCCGCTGCCGGAGGTCGAGCTCTCCGTCGCGGACGCGCGCACGCGCGGCGTCGCGACGGGCGACGACGTGGTCGTCCGGTCGAACGGCAGCTCGAAGACATTGCGCGCCCGGCTCAACCGCGCGCTCGCCGCGGGCATCGTCCGGATCGCGGACGAGCACGCCGCCGGCCTCCGCGAAGGCGTGGAGGTGAGCAAGGCGCCGTGACCGAGCCCTGGTGGATCACGCTGATCAAGAGCGCCGTGATCGTCAACGTGATCATGCTCGCGTTCGCGTACACGACCTGGCTCGAGCGCAAGCTGCTCGGCCGCATGCAGCTCCGCTACGGCCCGAACCGCGCCGGCCCCTTCGGGCTCCTGCAGCCGATCGCGGATCTCGTCAAGCTCGTCCGCAAGGAGGCCTTCTACCCCGCCGCCTCGATCGACTTCCTCTACATCACCGCGCCGATCATCTCGATGTTCACGGCGCTGATGGCGTTCGCGGTGATCCCGTTCGGCGGCGGCTGGGTGATCGACGGCTACACCGTCACCGGGCAGATCCTCGACGTCTCGATCGGGCTGATCCTGATCTTCGCGCTCGGCTCGATCGGCGTCTACGGCTTCATCATCGGCGGCTGGGCCTCCGAGTCGAAGTTCTCGCTGCTGGGCTCCATGCGCACCTGCGCGCAGCTCGTCTCCTACGAGGTCTCGCTCGCCCTCTCGGTGCTGGGCGTCGTGATGTTGGGCAAGTCGCTGAACCTCGTCGAGATCGTCGGGCAGCAGCAGGCGACGATCCCGTTCATCGTGCCGCAGATCGTCGGCTTCGGCGTCTTCATGATCGCCGGCACCGCAGAAACGAGCAGGCCGCCGTTCGACCTCCCCGAGGCGGACACCGAGCTCGTCGCCGGGTACCACACGGAGTACTCGGGCATGCGCTGGGGCCTCTTCCAGACATCCGAGTACATCAACATGATCACCCTCTCGGCGCTCGCCGTGACCCTCTTCCTCGACGGCTGGCACTTCTTCTTCTGGGACAACCTGGGGCCGCTCTGGTTCCTGCTCAAGGTGTTCCTGCTGGTGTGCGTGTTCATCTGGATCCGCGCCTCGCTGCCCCGCCTGCGCTACGACCAGCTGATGCGCTTCGGCTGGAAGGTGCTGCTGCCGGTGGCGACGGTGAACGCCGTCGTGACCGCCTTCTTCGTGGTGCTGATCAAGTGAGGCGGATGACCCTTCATCAGGCATGCGCATTCCTCGGCGAGGGGCGCGCATGAGCCCGCAGCCGTTCGACAGCGTCAAGGGCTTCGGCGTGACGCTGAAGCAGATCTTCAAGAAGCCGATCACGCAGCAGTACCCGGAGTACAAGCGGCCCGTCTACCCGCGCTTCCGCGGGCGCCACCGGCTGCACCTCCACGAGAACGGGCTCGAGAAGTGCGTCGGCTGCTCGCTCTGCGCGGCGGCGTGCCCGGCGGACTGCATCCGTGTCGTCGCCGCCGAGAACACTCCCGACCATCGCGTCTCGGCCGGCGAGCGCTACGCCCGCATCTACGAGATCAACATGAGCCGCTGCATCTTCTGCGGCTACTGCGAGCTCGCCTGCCCGTTCGACGCGATCACGCTCGGGAACGAGTTCGAGATCTCGGAGTACAACCGCGACGACCTGATCTACACGAAGGACATGCTGCTCGCCGAGCCGGCGAAGAAGGTCCCCGTCGCCGACGCGGCGATCTACGACACGCCGATCCCGTACTACAGGGCCCGGTCGTGATCGTCGCGAGCGTCGGCAACGTCCTCGTCTGGGCTGTCTGGTTCGGAGCCGCTGTCGGCTGCCTCGGCTCGGGGATCGCCGTGATCTCGTTCCGCAACCCGTTCTTCTCGGCGCTCGCGCTGATCGGCAACCTCGCCTCGCTCGCGGTGCTCTACCTGCTCCTCTCCGCGGAGTTCGTGGCCGCGGCGCAGGTGCTCGTCTACGCGGGCGCGGTTGTCGTGATGTTCCTGTTCGTGATCGCCTACTTCGCAGACCGCACGCAGCCGGACGGGAGCCGGGAGCGCCCCTCGTGGCAGGCCGTCGCCGCCGCGCTCGCGGGCGGTGCGATCCTGACCGAGATCGTGGTCGCGATCGGCCTCGCCGCGGACGACGAGATCCCGCCGGCGAAGCACATCACCGCGGCGTTCGGCAGCCCGCAGGAGATCGGGCGCCTGTTCCTCACCGACCACCTGCTCGCCTTCGAGATCACGTCGATCGTGCTGCTCGTCGCCGCCGTCGGCGGCGTCATCCTGGGCGGCCACGCGCGGATCGAGCAGCCGCCCGCGGCGGGAGCCGACGCCGGCGAGGGGCGCGCGTGAAGGGCCCGGATGTCGTCTGGTATCTGATCGTCGCGGGGATGCTCTTCTCGCTCGGCGCCTTCGGCGTCATGCTCCGCCGCAGCCCGCTGATCATCCTGCTCTCGCTGGAGATCATGCTCAACGGCGGCAACCTCGCGCTGATCGCCTTCGCGCGCAACCAGGGAGACCAGGCAGGCCAGATCTTCGCGCTCGCGGTGATGGCCGTCGCCGCTTCCGAGGTGGTCGTCGGGCTCGGCCTGATCGTCGCGATCGGCCGCCGCCACCTCGCCCTCGACGTCGACCGCATGTCGGAGCTGCGCGGATGACCGCGATCTACGGCGGCTGGATCTGCCTGCTGGCACCCCTCGGCGCGACGGCGCTGATCACGCTGGCCGGTAACCGCATCTCCCGCCGCGGCGCCGGCTACCTCGCGACGTTCTCGACCTTCGTCGCCTTCGTCGCCGCGCTCGTCTCGTTCTTCGCCCTCCTCGGCGAGCATCCCGACGAACGCAGCCACGCATCGACCGCCTGGACGTGGCTCTCGGCCGGCAGCCTCGACTTCGGGCTGCGAATCCTGATCGACCCGCTGTCCGTCTTCATGATGCTGATCGTCACCGGCGTCGGCTCGCTGATCGTCGGCTACTCGATCGGCTACATGGACGGCGAGGACGAGGAGCGCCGCTACTTCGCGTACATGGCGCTCTTTGTCTTCTCGATGCTGCTGCTCGTCGAGGGCGGCAACTACCTGATCCTGCTCGCAGGCTGGGGGATGGTCGGGCTCTCCTCCTACCTGCTGATCGGCTACTACCACGAGCGCACTGAGGCGGTCGCCGCCGCCAAGAAGGCGTTCATCATGAACGCCTTCGGCGACGCGACGATGGCGCTCGCGCTCTTCATGCTCGTCCAGAAGACGGGCTCCCTGAACTTCGACGTCGTCGCGGCGCGCTCCCAGTCGCTCGGCGGCTGGGCGATCAACCTGATCGCGCTCGGCCTCCTCGGCGGCGCGGTCGCCAAGTCGGCCCAGATCCCGCTGCAGACGTGGCTCCCGGACGCCATGGAGGGGCCGACCCCGGTCAGCGCGCTGATCCACGCGGCGACGATGGTCACGGCCGGCGTCTACCTGATCGTCCGCGCGAGCCCGGTCTTCGAGCAGGCGCCCAAGGTCGAGGATCTCGCGGCCGGGCTCGGCGCCGCGACCCTGCTGATGGCCGGGCTGATCGCGCTCGTGCAGACGGACATCAAGCGGGTCGTCGCCTACTCGACGATGTCGCAGATCGGCTACATGTTCCTCGGCGTCGGCCTCGGCGCCTACGCGAACGGGATGTTCCACCTGATGACGCACGCCTTCTTCAAGGCGCTGCTCTTCCTCGCGGCCGGCCTCGCGATCCACGCGCTGACGGGCGAGCAGGACATCCGCCGCATGCGCGGGCTCGGTCCGCTGATGCCGATGACGAAATGGGTCTTCCTGATCGGCTCGCTCGCGCTCGTCGGCGTGCCGCCGTTCGCCGGCTTCTTCTCCAAGGACGCGGTCATCTCGGCCGCGGCTGAGCGCGGGACCTACGGCTGGGTGCTCCTTGTCGTGGCGCTCGCCGGCACGTTCCTCACCGGCCTCTACGCCTTCCGGCTCTACTTCATCCTCTTCAGCGGCGAGCCGAGCGCCGAGCTCCGCGCGCGGTACCACGACCACCACGGCAAGGAAGGCCCCGCGTGGATGACGATCCCGGTGCTGATACTGGCGCTCCTCGCCGTCCTCGGCGGGCTCGTCCAGTTCGCGCCCTTCTGGCATCCGCTCTCCGACTGGCTCGACCCCGTCGCCAGGCCGCTCGTCGAGGCGAGCGACACCGTCGAGCTCGTCGTCTCGCTCCTCGCCGTCTCGCTCGGCCTGCTGGGGATCCTCGCCGCGTGGCTCGTCTACGTGGCCGAGCGGATTCCGATTCCCGCGTGGCCGAGGGTGCGCCGCACGCTCGAGGAGAAATTCTGGTTCGACTGGCTCTACGACCGGATCTTCTACCGCCCGGCCGACTGGCTCGCTCGGGCGCTCTACCGCTACTTCGAGCGGCCCGTGATCGGCGGCTCGATCCTCGGTGTCGAGCGCGGCACCGACGAGCTCTCGGGCTTCGTCGCGCGCCTCCAGACCGGCTACGTGCGCATGTACGCCCTCGCCTTCGCAACCGGGGTCGCCGTCCTCGCCGTCGTCTTCATCTCGGTCAGGTAATCCCATCGGTTGGCTGACCACCGTCCTGATCCTCCTGCCGCTCGGCGGCGGCGTCGGCGTCTGGCTCGCGCCCGTGCCGCGCCGCTGGATCGGTCCGCTGGCGTTCATCGTCTCGCTGGTCGAGATCGGCTTCTGGCTCGACGCGGTCGACGACTTCGACTTCTCGCAGCCCGGGCTCCAGCTCGACCAGCAGCGGGAGTGGTTCCACGACCTGCACGTCTCCTACCACGTCGGCTTCTACGGCTTCTCGCTCTGGCTCGTGGGGCTGACCGTGATCGTGATGGCGGCGGCGATCGGCTACGCGGTGCTGAAGGGCCGCGAGCGCCCGCGCGCCTACTACGGGCTGATGCTCTTCCTGACGGGCGCCGTCGTCGGGGTCTTCACCGCCCAGGATCTGCTCGCGTGGTACGTGTTCTGGGAGGCGATGCTGATCCCGCTCTACGTCCTCGTCGGCGTCTGGGGCGGGGTCGGCCGGGTCGGCGCGACGCTGAAGTTCGTCATCTACACCATGGCCGGGTCGCTGCTGATGCTGGCCTCGATCATCGTCTTCGGCCTCTCCCAGGGGACGTTCGACCTCGTCGACTCGGGGACCAGCAGCTCCACCTGGGTCTTCCTCGGCTTCGTCGCGGCGTTCGCCGTCAAAGCGCCGCTCTTCCCGCTGCACGGTTGGCTGCCGGACGCGTACCGCGAGTCCTCGCCCGAGGTCTCGGCGGTGCTCTCGGGGGTGATCTCGAAGACAGCGGTCTTCGGCTTCCTGCGAATCGCGATCGCGAAGTTCCCGGAGCCCGCGCACGACTTCCGCGCCGTGATCCTGCTGATGGCGGCGACCGGCCTCGTCTACGGCTCGCTGCTCGCGTTCCGCGCCCCGGACGTGCGCGGCGTGATCGCGTACTCGTCGCTCGCGCAGATGGGCCTGATCGTGATGGGCCTCTTCGCGGGCAACGACCTCGGCTTCGACGGCGCGATCCTGCAGTCGGTGAACCACGGGTTGATCTCGGCGACGCTCTTCCTCACCGCCGGGGCGATCGAGTCGAGGACGTCGACGGGCGAGCTCTCCCGCCTCGGCGGGATGGCGCGCGGCCGGCCGGCGCTCGCGACGCTTTTCATCACGACCGGCGTCATCGCCCTCGCGGTGCCGCTCTCGACGGCCTTCGCGGGCGAGTTCGCCATCCTGGCCGGCGTCTTCCAGCAGGGCTGGGGCTGGGCCGTGGTCGGCGCGGTCGCGATCGTGCTCGCCGCGATGTACATGCTGCGCGTGATCTCGGCGGTGCTGCACGGGGCCGTCGGGCCGGCGGTGAACGAGCGCCAGCGCGACCTCTCCGGCTGGGAGCTCGCGGTGATCGCGCCGCTTGCGCTCCTGCTTGTCGGGCTCTCGATCTGGCCGGCGCTGATCACTGAGCGCTCGTTCGCGCTCCAGCCGACGCGGGTGGTGCAGACGGATCTCCGCGGCACGGCGCTGCCGCGTCCGGGCTCGACCACGGCCGGCGCCAAGCTCGGTCGCATGCTGGCGACCGAACGGGCAGGCGGGTCCGCGCCGTGATCCCGCGCCCCTCCGTCGACTGGTTCGCGCTCTCCGCGGTCTTCGCGCTGCTCGGAGCCACGGGTGTCGCGCTGCTGTCGGCGGTGCTCATCCCCGCGCCGGCGCGGCGACCGTTCGCGGCCTCGGTGACGGCGCTCGGCTATATCGGCGCGGGCGTCGCCGGCGCGCTCCTCTTCTGGAAGAGCCCTCACGGGCAGGCCGTCGTCGCGGACGCCTTCTACCGCGACCGGTGGACTGCGCTCGCAACGATCATCCTCGCCGGCACCGGCCTCCTCGCCGTCGGGATCTCGTACGCGCAGCGATCCCGCGGCGAGCACGTCGCCGAGTACTACGCGCTGCTCGCCGCCGCCGGTTCCGGGATGGCGTTCTTCGTCGGCTCGGCGAACCTGATGACGCTCTTCCTGGCGCTCGAGTGGTTCTCGATCTGCCTCTACATCCTCTGCGCCTTCGAGCTCGACCTCGAGGGCTCGCTAGAGGCCGGGCTCAAGTACCTGATCGTCGGCGGCTTCGGCTCGGCGGTGCTGCTCTTCGGCTCCGCCCTCGTCTACGGCGCCACGGGAGAGCTCGCCTTCGACAAGATCGCACCGGCCGCCGACTCCGGCGACGCGCTGCTCGTCGTCGGCCTCGCGATGATCATCGCGGGGCTCGGCTTCAAGGCCTCCGCGGCGCCGTTCCACATGTGGACGCCGGACGCCTACGAGGGGGCGCCGACGCCGGTGACGGCGTTCATGTCGGCCGCGACAAAGACCGCCGCGCTCGCGGTGACGTACCGGATCCTGACCACCGCGTTCCCCGACCAGGCGAACCTCTGGACGGTCGCGATCGCCGTGCTCGCCTGCATCTCGCTCGCGGTCGGGAACCTGGCGGCGCTCGTGCAGCAGAACGTCAAGCGCCTGCTCGCGTACTCGTCGATCTCGCACGCGGGCTTCATGCTGATCGCGGTCGCGTCGGACAACGCGCTCGGCGCCAGGGCGCTCATGTACTACCTGATCCCGTACTCGGCGATGTCCCTCGGCGCGTTCGCCGTCGTCGCCGCGCGCGAGCGCGAGCTGGGCGTGCCGGTGACGCTCGAGAACCTCGCCGGCTTCGGCTGGGAGCGGCCCTTCTTCGGCATCTCGATGTGGACGTTCATGCTCGGCTTTGCCGGCCTGCCGCTGACCGGCGGCTTCGTCGGCAAGTTCTACGTCTTCTCCGCCGCCTACGAGACCGGCTGGACCTGGCTCGTGATCGTCGGCGTCGTCGCGACGGCCGTCTCGCTCTACTACTACCTCGGCGTCATCCGAGCGATGTACCTGACGAGCCCGTCCGTCCAGCCGCGGCCGGTGTCGGTCGGCGGCTCGCCGCCGCGGGAGATCCTCCTCGGCACCTCCGTCTTCCTCTGCCTCGCCGTCACCGTCGGCTCCTTCTTCGCCGTGCAGCCGCTGATCGACCTGGCGCGCAAGGCGGCCGCGGCGCTGCCGCTGTAGAGTCGGCGCAGGCGCGCGGGGGCGCCGCCGGTCCGCGGGAAGGGCGATCCACCCCGAGCAAGGCAGGCTTCAGTCCATGGACCTCTCTTCGGCCCGTCACGAGCGGACTCCGGGCCACGCGAAGGAGGAGCACGTGGACCTTGAAGGCAGTGACCTGGACGGCTATCGCCGCGAGGCGAAGCGGCTCGTGCGCGCACACCGCGCCGGCGACGAGGACGTGCGCGCCCGGGCGCGGGCGGTGCTGGGCGAGCGCGACCGCTTCCTGCTCAGCGACGCGCAGCACCTGCTGGCCCGCGAGCAGGGCTATCGCACGTGGGCGGCGCTTCGCAAGGAGCTGCCGGAGGAACGGATCGTGGAGACGGGGCTCCGGTACGGGCCGGGCGAGCCGGTGCGAATCCGCGTCCGGCGTCGCGGGCGCCGGTACGACCTGGACGACCTCGGCGACGCCGTCCGGCACGCCGGCAAGGCGCCGGGCTGGCTCGAGGCGGCGGAACGGGCGGTCGAGCCGATGAACGTGAGTCGCCGAGGCGTCGTCTTCGTCGGCGCGTTTGCCGGCCTGGACATCGACGCGCTCGCGCGTCGGCTCGCCGTGAGCGCACGGGCCGTCTACGACGCTGTCGTCGAGCTCGAGTAGAGGCTAGATCAGCGACGGCTCCACTTCGTCGCTCTCCGGCAGCGGGTCTGTCCGAAACTTTGTGTAACTGGTGTGGCCTGAGCGCTGTCGGCTGAGCGCCGGCGGCAGAGGGAGCACGCTGATGACACAGCAGGATCGTAGTGATGTGGCGGGCGAGCGTCTGCGTGGGGAGCTCGTTGCGGCGGCGGCGCCGGGGTCGATGCGCGTGTGGGCCGAGGAGCTGGTCGCTCGTGCACGCGAGGACGGGATCGCGCTGACCGGCGTGGGTGGCCTTCTCACGGACCTGATGCGGTACGTCCTGCAGACCGGGCTCGAGGTGGAGATGGCGGAGCATCTCGGCTACGAGCGGGGGCAAGCGCCGCCGGGCGGCGCCGGCAACGCGCGCAACGGCGCCTACGACAAGACGGTGACGACCGAGATCGGCGAGGTCGAGTTGCGCGTCCCGCGCGACCGGCAAGCCACGTTCGAGCCGACGGTGGTGCCGAAGTACCAGCGGCGCCTGGACGGGTTGGCCGGCAACGTGATCTCCCTGTACGCGAAAGGGCTGACGGCGGGCGACATCCAGCAGCACCTGCTCGAGATCTACGGGACCGAGGTCTCCAGGGAGACGATCTCGAAGATCACCGATCAGATCGTCGACGAGATGGTTGCCTGGCAGAGCCGACCGCTCGACCCGCTCTACGCCGTGTTGCTGATCGACTGTCTGGTGATCAAGGTGCGCGGCGCGCAGGTCGCCAACCGGCCCGTCTACGTCGCGATCGGGGTCAACCTGGAGGGCGAGCGCGACGTCTTGGGCCTCTGGATCGGGCCCGTGGGCGGCGAGGGCGCGAAGCAGTGGGCGACGATGCTGACCGAGCTGCGCAACCGCGGCTTGCAGGACGCGCTGATCGTCTGCTGCGACGGACTGAAGGGGCTGCCAGATTCGATCCGGCTCACCTGGCCGCAGGCGATCGTGCAGACCTGTGTCGTCCACATGGTCCGCAACAGCCTCCGCTACAGCTCGAAGAAGCACTGGTCGCGGATCACCGCCGCGATGCGCGAGATCTACACCGCGCCCACCGTCGAGGCCGCCGAGACGCGCTTCGCCGACTTCGCCGCTCAATGGGAAGACATCTACCCGGCGATGATCGGAGCGTGGCGATCGGTCTGGAACGAGTTCGTGCCCTTCCTCGAGTTCCCGGCCGAGCTCCGCAAGCTCGTCTACACCACGAACGCGATCGAGTCCTTGAACGCTCGCTTCCGCCGCGCCGTCCGCCACCGCGGCCACTTCCCCAACGAACAGGCCGCGCTCAAGGTGCTCTACCTCGTCGCTACCCAGAAGCGGAAGAATCGAGAGAACATGACCGGCAAGACCAACGGCTGGAAGAACATCCTCAACACCCTGACCATGCACTACGGCGACCGGATCGAGACGGCCGGCATCAACTGAAAATCAATGAGCGCCAGACCTACTTACACAAAGAATCTGACAGTCCCTAGTGGGACGGATGTCGAGACGCCGGAGCGGCTGGGCGAGAGCGCGAGAGCGGTCTACGACGCGCTGGTCGAGCTGGAGTAGACGCGGCCGCGGCCGCGAATCGGCCGGCCGCGGAGCTGCGCGCCGGTGGCGAGCACCGCCTTGACGCAGACGATCCCGAGGGCGCCGACGAGCGTCGAGCTCGCGAGCGGCGGCACGCCGGCCACGCCGAGCGCGTGGCTCCGCGCGGCGCAGCCGACCACGAGCAGGAACAGCATCAGGCCCCAGAGGCACGCCTGCAGGACGAGCACCTCGTCGTCCCCGTGGTCGAGCATCCGGCCGAAGGCGGCGAGCCCGGCGGCTCCCGCCGCGGGCACGGCTGCGACCAGCGCGTAGAAGGCGAGCCCGTGCGCGCCGGCCGCATCCGCGGCCGCTGCGGCGAGCACGAGAGCGAGGGCGACGGCGCGTCTGCTCACGCGTCCCCGTTCGCCACGCCGCGCGCGGGTCCTGCGTTACGCTCACTGCCCTGCGACCGTAATGCCGTGCGACCGAAAGGGGCCCGATGGCCGACGCAACGCTCACCTGGCTCGGACACGCCGCGTTCCGGATCGACAGCCCGGGCGGCAAGCGCATCTACGTCGATCCGTTCCTGAACGGGAACCCGAAGTGCCCGGAGAGCGAGCAGCAGCCGGAGCGGGTGGACGTGATCGCGGTCACCCACGGCCACGGCGACCACGTCGGGGACACCGTCTCGCTTGCGAAGAAGTTCTCGCCACAAATCGTCGCCCAGGTCGAGCTTAAGGACTGGCTCGGAGGACAAGGTGCGCCGGTCGAGGGGCAGCTGCCCGGTCTGAACAAGGGCGGCACGCAGGAGATCGACGGGATCCGGTTCACGCTCACGAACGCGTTCCACTCGTCCTACGCGCCCGACGGAACCTACACGGGCGAGGCGTGCGGCTTCGTGATCCGGCTCGAGCACGGCACGGCCGTCTACTTCGCCGGCGACACGTGCGTCTTCGGCGACATGCAGCTGATCGGCCGGCTCTACCAGCCCGACGTCGCGGTGATCCCGATCGGCGACCACTTCACCATGGGCCCGGAGGAGGGCGCCGTCGCGCTCGAGCTGCTGGGGACGAAGCGCTGCGTCCCGTGTCACTGGGGAACCTTTCCGCTCCTGACGGGGACGCCGGACCGGCTGGCCGAGCTCGCCCCCGGCGTGGACGTCGCGCGGATCGAGCCGGGGCAGTCCGTCGAGCTGTGAGGCAGCGCTGGTTCGGGGCCACGGGCCGGCAGGTGCCGGAGATCTCGCTCGAGGGCGAGCTGGAGCTCGGCGACGCGCTGGTGCTCGACTCGGTGGACGACGAGACCGCGCTGCGCGAGGCGCACGGCCAGGGACGGCCGGTGGTCGTCCGGGCAGCGGACGCCGAGTCGATCAAGCGCGCGCTCGCGCGGCCGGAGGTCGCGTCGGTGATCGTCCCGAGCCCCGAGCTGCGGGACATCGACCTGACGGAGCTGACCTACGGCTAGCTCCGTCCCCGTCGCCACCTACTCGATCTGCGCGTGCGACCTCGAGGCGGGGCAGTGGGGCGTGGCGACGCAGTCGAAGTTCCTCGCCGTCGGCTCGGTCGTGCCGTGGGCGGAGCCGCACGTGGGCGCGATCGCAACGCAGTCGTACGCGAACCCGCGCTACGGGCCCGACGGCCTCGCGCTGCTCCGCGACGGGCTCTCGGCAGAGGAGGCCGTCGCCCGCCTGACGGAGGTCGACGAGGGCCGCGACCAGCGCCAGCTCGGGATCGTCGACGGGGAGGGGCGGGGCGCCACCTTCACCGGCCCGGGCTGCCACGACTGGGCCGGCGGGCTGACGGGCCCTGGCTTCGCGGCGCAGGGGAACATCCTCGTCTCCGGCGAGACCGTCGCCGCCCTGGCGGCCACGTTCGGCGGCACGGCCGGACGGCCCCTCGCCGAGCGCCTGCTGGAGTGCCTCGCTGCGGCACAGGCCGCGGGCGGCGACCGCCGCGGCCAGCAGTCGGCCGCGCTCCTGGTCGTCGAGCGCGACGGCGGCTACGCGGGCCTCTCGGACGTGCTCGTCGATCTGCGCGTCGACGACCACGAGCGGCCGGTCGAGGAGCTCGCCCGCATCTACCGGATCCACCAGTCGCTCTTCGGCAAGACGCCGCGCTCGGAGTGGGTGCCGGTCGACGCCGAGCTGGCCGCGGAGCTGGCGGACCGCCTCGCGCGGCTGGGCTACACCGGTACGCTCGGCGAGGCCCTGGGTGCCTGGGCCGGCACCGAGAACCTGGAAGAGCGGGTCGACGGCGCCGACAGCATCGACCCCGTCGTCCTGGAGGAGCTCCGTGACCGATAAGCCCTACAGCGTCTCGCGCATCGACGATCTCGCCCGCATCCCGGTGGACGAGGGCCTCGAATGGCGTCCCATCCGGCGCCGGTTCGGGATCCAGGCCTTCGGCACGAACGCGTACACCTCGGAGCGCGTCGGCGGGGTCGTCGTCGAGGAGCACAAGGAGAGCTCGGGCCACGAGGAGCTCTATCTCGTGCTCTCCGGACGGGCGACGTTCACGCTCGACGGCGAGGAGGTCGAGGCGCCTGCCGGGACGATCGTCTTCCTGCCCGACGGCGACGTGCTCCGCAGGGCCGTCTCGGAGGAGGAGGGGACGACGGTGCTCGCTGTCGGCGGCTGGCCCGACAAGCCGTTCGAGCCCTCCGCCTGGGAGTGGGTCTTCGAGGCGTACGGGCAGCCGGTGGACGAGGGGATCGCGACGCTCGAGGACGGGCTGCGCGCGTTCGCGGGGAAGCCGAGGCAGGAGGCGGTGATGCTCTACCACCGCGCCTGCATCGAGAACCGGGCGGACCGTCCCGACGACGCGCGCGTCCATCTCGACCGGGCGATCGAGCTCAATCCGGAGCTTCGCGAGCGGGCCAACAAGGACGACGACCTGACGTCTCTACTGCCATGAGCCGGTGGAGGGCGACCACGCTCGAGGCGATCCCGACGATCGGCGCGTGGATCCCGGTGCGCAAGGAGCTCGGCGTCCAGGCCTTCGGCGTCAACGCGTGGCTGCCCGACGACAAGGGCTCCGTGATCGGCGAGCACGACGAGAAGCGCACCGGCCACGAGGAGCTCTACGTCGTCATCGAGGGTCATGCGACCTTCACCGTCGACGGCGAGGAGGTCGACGCGCCTGCGGGCACGATCGTGCACGTGAGCGACCCGGAGGTGAAGCGCCAGGCGACCGGGACGCCGGAGACCGTCGTCTTCGCGGTCGGCGCCAAACCGGGCGAGGCGTTCGCGCCGTCCGCGTGGGAAGGCAACGCCGCCGGCTACCAGGCATACCAGGAAGGCGACTACGACCGCGCGCTCGCGCTGTTCCAGGCCGGGGTCGAGGAGTTCCCCGACGCACCGGCCGGCCACTACAACCTCGCGTGCATGTCGGCCCTGCTCGGCCGGCGCGACGACGCGCTCGAGCACCTGCGCCGCGCCGTGGCGCTCGACGCCGAGACCTTCGTCCCGGCCGCCGCCGCCGACGCGGACTTCGAGTCGATCAAGGACGACGCGGAGTTCCTAGCGATCACCCGGCAGGCGGATCCCGCCGGCACGAGCGCGTAGCGACGGCACCGGGTCGGCCTCCGGCCGCGCGACGAGCAGCAGCGCACCGTGGCCGCAGACGAAGCTGTCGACGAGGAGCTGCAGGGCGACAGCGAGCGCGAACGCCTTGTGCGCCTGGTCGCCGCCGAACGGGACGACGTCGTCCGCCTGCGCGCGACCGGCGATCACGTCCCCCCACGTCGCCTTGGCGGGCGAGACGTCGGCGACGAGCGCGTTGCCGTCGGAGCTCGGGATGCCGATCGCGAGCGGGTTCGTCCCCGCCAGCTTCGGTCCGCCCTCCGGGTGGCCGAGACGCGGCGGCGAGGTCGCGGTCAGGACGGCCACGAGCCCTCCGTCGGCGAGCCGCCGAACCCAGTTGCCGAGCATTCCGGTCGGGAAGCAGCGGGCGACCACGAGCCGCGCGCGCCGCGGCGGCGACGCGAGCTGGGACCGGACGATCGCGTGCAGGGCGAGGTAGCCGAGCCCGTCCGACTCCCAGCGCTCGAACTCCGGCTCCGCGACGACGCGGCGCGGCTGCGCCTCGGGGTCGAACTGCTGCGTCTCGAGCCACTCGATGCGGGCGAGGCCGTGGCCCTGCTTGCCGCGCCTCTCCGCGTCGAGGAAGTGGTCGGCCAGCGCCTGCGCGTCGTCGTCCGAGAAGCCGAGCGCGCGCAGGCGGGGCAGCGCCTCGTCAGGCTGCACGGCCCTGGCCCACCTAGGCGGCGCGGCGGCGGGCGGCCCAGGCGGCGGCCCCGACGCCGATCACGAGCGGCAGGCCGTAGACGAGTGTCGGCACCCTCCTGCGCTCCGCTGGGACGAGCAGCTCGCTGAACTCGAGCGTGGGCCAGCCGCGCTCGGCGGCGGCGCGGCGCAGCTCGCGGTCGGGATTGACCGCGACCGGGTTGCCCACGACCTCGAGGAACGGGATGTCCGTGTGGCTGTCGGAGTACGCGGTCGAGACGGCGAGGTCGATCCCCTCGCGCTCCGCGAGCTCCCGCGTCGCGGCGGCCTTCCCCTCGCCGTGGGCAGCACGCAGCGACCGGCCCGTGTAGACGCCGTCCACCACCTCGCACCTCGACCCGATCGCGCCGTCGAAGCCGAGCTCCAGTGCGAGCGCGTCGACGATCTCCTGCAGCGCCGCCGAGACGATGTAGACCCGCTCGCCGCGCTCCTGGTGCCGCTCGGCGAGCTCGAGCGGCTCCGCGTAGACCAGCGGCTTCAGCACGGGCTCCATCGCCTCGGCCACCATCGTCTGCAGCTCGGCGACGGGGAAGCCTCGCAGCAGCACCATCCCGTCCTCGGCCGCGCGGCGCACGACCTCCGCGCTCGCCCCGCGGGCGACGAAGAGCAGCTGCCAGAACGCGGCCTTGGCAAGCTGGCCGCGGCCGATCACGCCCCGCTCGCGGAACGAGCCCGCGAGCGCGAGGGTGCTCGACCGGCGCAGCAGCGTCCGGTCGAGGTCGAAGAACGCCGCGGCGATGCTCAGGCCAGGACCTTCAGCTGCTTCAGCGGCGGGGCGGGCGCGAGCGCGTCGATCTCCGCGGCGATCGCGGTGATCGCACGCGCCGACTCGGCGTCCGGGTCGCGGAGCACGAGCGGCTCGCCCGCGTCGCCCGCCTCGCGCAGCCGCGCGTCGAGCGGCACCTGCCCGAGGAGCGGCACGTCCAGGTTCGAGGCGAGCTCGGCGCCGCCGCCCGAGCCGAACACCTCGGAGGTCATGTTCTCGATCACGCCGAGGAGCTTCATGCTCGTCTTCTGCGCCATGATCGCCGCCCGGACGGCGACCTCCTGCGCCAGCGGCTGCGGCGTCGTCACGACCACCGCCTCCGCGTGGGGCAGCAGCTGGCCGAGCGAGATCGAGACGTCGCCCGTGCCGGGCGGCATGTCCACGAAGAGCGCGTCCAGGTCGCCCCAGTGCACGTCGGAGAGGAACTGCTCGAGCGCGCGGTGCAGCATCGGGCCGCGCCACATCACCGGCTCGTTCGAGTCGAGGAAGAAGCCGATCGACATCAGCTTCAGGTCGTTCTTGACGGGCGGGATCATCAGCTTGTCGACGAGGACCGGCTTCTGCCGGATCCCGAGCAGGTGCGGGATCGAGTGCCCGTAGACGTCCGCGTCGAGGATCCCCGTGCGGCGTCCGAGCCGCGTGAACGCAGCGGCGAGGTTGACGCTCAGGCTGGACTTGCCGACGCCGCCCTTGCCGGACGCGACGGCGATCACGCGCGTCCTGCGGTCGAGCTGGATCCCGTTCGTGCGCTCGCTGACGCCGCCGCGCAGCTTCAGCGTCAGCGCGGAGCGCTCGTCGGGGCTCATCACGTCGAAGCCGAGCTGGATGCCGGTGACTCCGGGCACCGCGCCCACGTGCTGCGTGACCTGATCCTGGAACGAGCTGCGCAGCGGGCAGCCGGCGATCGTCAGGGCGATCACGACCGTGACGTCGCCGCCGTCGAGCTCGACGGAGCGCACCATGTCGAGCTCGGTCACGGGCTTCCGGAGCTCGGGGTCGATCACGCGCGAGAGCGCCTCGAGCACGGCTTCGCGAGAGGGTTCCATGCCCCGCGAAGGGTACCGGCCTGGCTCAGCGAGAGGCGACGGGGGCGCGGTTGACGAACACGTTGTCGAGCGCGTTGCGCAGGCCGACGGAGAGCGCTCCGGTCAGCACGGCCGCCTCGCCGAGGCTCGAGATCTCCACCCTGGGCGGGTACGGCGACCAGGCGGCGAGATGGTCGCGCACGGGCTCGAGCAGCAGGTCGCCGTTCGACCCGAGCCCGCCGCCGAGCACGGCGAGCGCCACGTCCGTGACCGCCGCGACCGGCAGGATGTGCAGCGCGATGCGCCGGGCCGTCTCCTCGACGACCGAGCGCGCGACCGCGTCGCCGACGCGCGCCGCGGCGAAGATCGCGCGAGCATCGTACGGCGGCCGGAGCACCGTGCCGCCGTCGGCGACAGCGAGCCGCGCGGCCAGCTCGGAGACCGCGCCCGCGCAGGGATCGACCTCCTGGCCGAGGCCGACGAGCGCCCCGTCGAGCTCGCCGGCGGCGCCGTTGTGGCCGCGGTGCAGCTCGCCGCGCAGCACGAGCCCCGCGCCGAGGCCGGTGCCGACCGAGAGGAAGACGAAGTTCTCGACGCCGCGCGCGACGCCCTGCCACTGCTCCCCCACGGCGGCGAGGTTGATGTCGTTCTCCACCGTCACGGGCAGGCCGAGGCGCTGCTCGAGCTCGTCCGTGATGGCGCGGCCCTCGAGGCCGGAGAGGTTCACCAGGTTGAGGCGCCCGGAGTCGATCTCGACGACCGCCGGCACGCCGAGCACGGCCCCGTCGAACTGCGCCTCGTCGGCGCCGACCGCCTCGAAGAGCGAGCCGCGCAGCGACTCGATCTCGGCCACCGCCTCGTCGGCGCCCGCGCCGTCGAGCTCCACGTCCTGCCGGGCGCGGATCCGTCCCGAGAGGTCGCAGACGGCGCCGCGCAGGAAGCGCGCGCCGAGATCGAGCCCGAGCACGAGCGCCGCGTCGGGCACGGGCTCGAAGTAGACGGCCCCGTAGCTCGGCCGGCCCGGTGCGGGCTGCGCCTCACGGACGAGCCCCGCGTCGAAGAGCGACCGGAGCGCGACGGAGACCGTGGGCTTCGAGATCCCCGCCCGCCGCGAGATCTCCGCGCGCGAGATCGGCGCCCCGCTCCGGATCGCCTCCAGCACGGTGCGCTCGTTCATGTGCTTCAGCAGCGGCGGCGTGGCGCGCGGCATCTCGTGAGGAACCTTAACGCAACCTGACCCCGATCAGGCTTGACTTTCCGTTTCTGCCCCAAATAGCATCACGCTGGTTAAGTTCATTTACGCGATGCTCCTACCCTCGGGAGGACTCAATGAGACGTGTGGCGACCACTGTCGTCATCCTCGCCGCCCTGGCGCTCGGCGCCGCCGGGCTCGCGGCGACCACCACATCGGCGGCGCCGGCGAAGACCACCAAGGCACAGGCGAAGACTCTCACCGTCTGGGTCGGCTGGAGCGCTCGTGAGCTGAGCGTGTTCAAGAGCGTCGTCGCCGAGTACGACCAGAAGCACCCGGAGGTCACCGTCAAGGTCGTCGGCGGCATCAACGACGACAAGATCACCGCCGGGATCCGGTCCGGCAAGGTGCCGGACGTGGTCAGCTCGTTCACGTCGGCCAACGTCGGCACCTACTGCTCGTCAGGCGGCTGGATCGACCTCGGCCCGCTGCTGAAGCAGTCGGGGGTCAGCGCCAGCGCGTTCCCGAAGACGAGCCAGTACTACACGCAGTACAACGGCAAGCGGTGCGCGCTGCCGGTGCTCGCCGACGTCTACGGCCTGTACTACAACAAGAAGCTGCTGAAGGCGGCAGGCCTCAACGGACCGCCGAAGACCATCTCGCAGCTGACCGCGTACGCGAAGAAGCTGACGAAGAAGAACCCCGACGGCTCGATCAAGGTCGCCGGGTACGACCCGTTCTACGGCTTCTACGCCGGCAACGCACCCGACCTGTCCACGTATGCGCCTCTCTTCGGCGCCCAGTGGATCGATTCCAAGGGGAAGTCGACGCTCGCCACGAGCCCCGGCTGGGCGAAGCTGATGAAATGGCAGAAGAGCCTCGTGGACTGGTACGGCTACAAGAACCTCGTCAAGTTCCAGGCCGGTGCAGCGGACGAGTTCTCGGCCTCGAACGCGTTCGAGATCGGCAAGCTCGCCATGATCCAGGACGGCGAGTGGCGCGTGGCGTTCGTCGCCGCGGAGCATCCCGAGCTGGACTACGCGACGGCTCCCATGCCCGTCGACGACGCCCATCCGGAGCTCTACGGGTCCGGCTACGTGAACGGCACCATCTTCGGGATCCCGAAGGGCGTCAAGAACCAGCAGGAGGCGTGGGGCCTGCTCAAGTACCTGGCCTTCGACTCGCACGCGCTCGCGAAGTTCTCGAACGGGCTCCGCAACGTGCCGACGACGAAGGCTTCGCTGACCTCCAAGGACATCAAGCCCGACGTGCACTTCGCCACGTTCCTGAAGATCTTCGACCACCCGAAGTCCGTGACGTCGCCCATCACCGCGGTGGGTAACGCCTACGGGACGCTGATCCAGACCTTCAGCGTCAAGTACCAGGCGGGGAAGGGAGGCGACCTGCAGAAGGGGCTGAAGAACGTCGACAAGCAGATCGACGCCCAGCTCGCACAGGCCGGCGGAGGAGGCGGCGTGCCGTGAGCCTGAGTCCGGCTGCTGAGGCGACCACAACCGCCAAGGCGCCGGCGAGGAGCCGCCGGCGGGCCAGGAGGAAGGCCGCCTGGAGACGGCGCGGCCTCGTGCTGCTCCTGATGAGCCCCTGGCTCGCCGGCTTCTCGATCTTCTTCGCATACCCGCTCGTGATGAGCGGCTACCTCTCGCTCACGCACTACGACCTGCTCTCGCCGCCGCGCTGGGTCGGCCTCGCGAACTACCGCTACCTCTTCGAGCAGGACCAACAGGTCTGGCCGGCGGTCAGGAACACGCTCTGGATCATCGTCGTCATGGTCCCGCTGCAGGTCGTCGCGGCGCTTGGCCTGGCGATGATGGTCACGCGGGCGAGGCAGGGCGTCGGCTTCTTCCGGACCGTCTTCTACCTTCCCGCGCTGGCGCCGCCGGTGGCGGCGACGCTCGCGTTCGTCTACATCCTCAACCCGGCCAACGGCCCGGTGAACGTCTTCCTCAAGAAGCTCGGCATCGAGGGGCCGCTCTGGTTCCAGGATCCAGCGTGGTCGAAGCCGTCGCTCGTGCTCCTCGCCATGTGGGGCGTCGGCAACACCATGATCATCTTCCTCGCGGCGGTCCTGGACGTGCCGAAGCACCTCTACGAGTCTGCAGCCCTGGACGGCGCCGGGCCGTTCCAGCGGCTTCGCTGGGTGACCCTCCCAACCGTCAGCCCCGTGATCCTCTTCGCGGTGGTGATCGGCGTCATCCAGGGACTGCAGTACTTCACGCAGGCGTTCGTGGCGGCGAACGTCGCCTCCGGCCAGGCGTCGCAGGCCGGCGACCAGACGGTCAACAACCTCGGCTACCCGCAGGGCTCGACGCTCTTCTACCCCGTGCTCCTGTATCAGCACGGCTTCCGGTACTTCAACATGGGCTACGCGTCAGCGCTCGCCATGCTCCTGCTCGTGGTGGCGTTCTCGATCACGCTCGTGATCGTGGTCAACTCGCGCCGCTGGGTGCACTACCAGGGGACGGGACGATGACCGCGACGCCCGTGAGCGCGACGCCCGTCTCCGTCGCGGTCCCCCGCAGGCGCCCGCCCGCCGCGGTGCGCCGCAAGCGCTTCCTGTTTGCCGTCGCCGACCACAGCATCCTGATCGTGCTCTCGATCGCGTTCCTCCTGCCGTTCGTCTTCATCTTCCTGACCGCGCTGATGACGAACAAGCAGGCGCTCTCGTCCGACCTCTGGCCGCACCCGTTCCAGTGGTCGAACTTCACCGAGGTCTTCCACCGCGCGCCGCTCCTGCGCTGGACGCTGAACACGATGCTGTACTCCGGCCTCGCGACGCTCGGGCTTCTGCTCTCGAGCATCCCCGTCGCCTACGCGCTCGCGCGGCTCCGCTGGCGCGGGCGGGACGCCGTCTTCGTGATCACGCTGATCGCGCTGATGCTGCCGCCGCAGATCTCGGTCGTGCCGCTCTACGTGATGTGGGCGAAGTTCCACCCGTTCGGCATCGACTTCATCGGCACGCTCTGGCCCGTGATCCTGCCGAACTTCCTCGGCGACGCGTTCGCCATCTTCCTGCTCCGTCAGTTCTTCCTGACCATCCCCGAGGAGTACTTCGACGCGGCGCGCGTCGACGGCTGCGGCGAGCTGCGGATCCTGACCACGGTCGTGCTCCGCCTCGCCAAGCCGGCCATCGCCGCGGTGGCGCTCTTCTCGATCCTCTACACGTTCAACGACTTCTTCCTGCCGCTCCTCTACGTCGGCGAGAACTCGAACAACTGGGTGCTCTCGATCGGCCTCTCGCAGTTCCGCTCGCTGCACCAGGTGCAGTGGAACCTGACCATGGCGGCGACGCTCCTCGCCATGCTGCCGGTGATCGTCCTCTTCTTCCTCGCCCAGAAGGCGTTCGTCGAGGGCGTCACGCTCACGGGGGTGAAGGGCTGATGAAGATAGCGGTGATCGGGGCGGGTTCGACATACACGCCGGAGCTCGTCTCGGGGCTCTCCCGCGAGCGGGACCGCCTCGACGTGACGGAGCTGGCGCTACACGACATCGACGGGGAACGGCTCGACGTCGTGGGCGGGCTGGCGCGGCGGATGCTCGACCGGCAGCGCTACGCCGGCGCGCTCGAGCTGACGTCGGACCTCGACCGGGCGCTCGATGGGGCGGACTTCGTGCTCGTCCAGATCCGCGTCGGCGGCCAGGAGGCGAGGCTCTCCGACGAGACGGTCCCGCTCGCCTGCGGCTGCATCGGACAGGAGACCACCGGCGCGGGCGGCCTCGCCAAGGCGCTGCGAACGGTGCCGGTGGTGCTCGGGATCGCGGAGCGCGCGCGCGAGCTCGCCGCGGCCGACGCCTGGATCGTCGACTTCACGAACCCGGTCGGGATCGTGACGCGGGCGCTGCTCGACGCAGGGCACCGCGCCGTCGGGCTCTGCAATGTGGCGATCGGCTTTCAGCGGCGCTTCGCCCGGGAGCTCGGCGTCCAGCCGGAGCGCGTCGTCGTTGACCAGGTGGGCCTGAACCACCTCACGTGGATCCGCGCCGTCTGGGTGGACGGCCGCGACGTGCTCCCGGAGTCGCTCGCCGAGCAGGGCGAGGCGATCGCGGCCGAGACGGGCACGCCGCTGGAGCTGATCGAGGAGCTGGGCGCGATCCCGTCCTACTACCTGCACTACTTCTACGCGCACGACCGGGTGCTGGCCGAGCAGCGGGACGGCGTGCCGCGCGCGGCCACCGTGGCCGAGATCGAGAAGGAGCTGCTCGAGCTTTACCGCGATCCGTCGCTCGTCGAGAAGCCTGCGCTCCTGGAGCAGCGCGGCGGCGCGTTCTACAGCGAGGCGGCGATCGGGCTCGTCGGCTCCATCGTCACGGGCGACGACCGCGTGCACGAGGTGGACATCGCAAACGAAGGAACGCTCGTCGGCCTGCAGGACGACGACGTGGTCGAGGTTCCGGCACGCTTCGCCGGCGGGCGCTTCGCGCCCCTCCCGCAGCGCCCGCTGGCGCCGGAGCTGCTCGGCCTCGTCCAGCACGTCACGGCCTACGAGCGCCTCGCGGCCCGCGCCGCCGCGGAGGCATCGCCGGCGCTGGCCCGGAAGGCGCTGCTCGCCCACCCTCTCGTCGGACAGTGGCCGCTCGCTCCCGAGCTCCTCGACCGCCTGCTGGACGCCGGCTACATCCCGAGCCTCACGACCCCTGGGCTCACGGAGCGCGCCTCGTGATCGCGATCGGAGTGGACGGCGGGGGCTCGAAGACGGACGTCGCGGTCGTCGGCGCCGACGGCGCCGCGCTCGCCCTCACCCGCGGCCCGGCGAGCCAGACGCACCATCTCGGCGTCACCGGCGCGCTCGACGTGATCGAGGCCGTGCTCGACGAGGCGCTCCTCCAGGCTGGGCTCTCGCGCGGCAACGGCGCCGTCGCCGAGGTCGCGGCCCTGACACTCGCCGGGGCGGACTTCCCCGACGAGGAGGCGGCGCTGACCGCGGCCGTGCAGGCCCGGGGCTGGAGCACGCGCACCGTCGTCTTGAACGACACCTTCGCAGTGCTTCGCGCCGGGACCGACGAGGGCTGGGGCGTCGCGATCGTCTGCGGCTCGGGCATCAACTGCGTCGGCGTCTCGCCCGACGGCGACCACGTGCGCTTTCCCTCGCTGGGCGCCATCAGCGGCGACTGGGGCGGCGGCTACGACATCGGGCTGGCGGGCGCCTGGGCCGCAGCCCGGAGCGAGGACGGGCGCGGCCCGAAGACGGCGCTCGAGCGCTCGGTCCCCGCGCACTTCGGCCTGGCGACGCCGTTCGAGCTCGCGCTCGCGATCCACCGCGGCGAGATCCCGCAGCGCCGCGTGACCGAGCTGGCGCCGCTCGTCTTCGCGGAGGCAGCCGACGACCCGGTCGCGGCGGAGATCGTGGAGCGCCTGGCGAACGAGCTGGTCGCGATCGCGCGCGCCACGATCGTGCGGCTCGACCTGGCCGACCGCCCGACGCACGTCCTCCTCGGCGGCGGGATCATCCAGCGAAACCACGCCCTGCTCGTGCCGCTCGTGGAGGCCGGCCTTCGCGAGCTCGGGCCGCAGATCGCCGTGCATGCCTCCAGCTCGCCGCCGATCGTCGGCGCGGCGCTCCTCGGCCTCGACGCGCTCTATGCGACCCCGGTTGCGCGGGCGCGGCTACGCTCGGAGCTCGGCGAGAGGTTCGACAACCTGGCCGAGTCGAAGGCCGCCGTGGCGGCGGGAAGGGCCGATGGCTGACGTTCGCTTCGAGCAGGCGACACGGATCTACCCGGGGAACGACGCCCCCGCCGTCGACGCGCTCGACCTGGAGATCGCGGACGGCGAGTTCATGGTCCTCGTGGGCCCGTCCGGCTCCGGCAAGACGACCGCTCTCCGCATGCTGGCCGGGCTCGAGGAGGTCGACGCCGGGTCGGTGATGATCGGGGGCCGCGACGTCACGGACGACGCCCCGAAGAACCGCGACGTGGCGATGGTCTTCCAGAACTACGCGCTCTACCCCTACCTCACCGTCGCCGACAACATCGGCTTCCCGCTGCGCATCGCGCGGGTCAAGAAGGCGGTTCGCGCAGGGCGCGTCCGCGAGATCGCGCGCATGCTGGAGCTGGACGACCTTCTCGACCGCAAGCCGGGCCAGCTCTCCGGCGGCCAGCGCCAGCGCGTCGCGATGGGGCGGGCCCTGATCCGCAGCCCTTCCGTCTTCCTGATGGACGAGCCGCTCTCCAACCTCGACGCGCAGCTCCGCGTCCAGATGCGCGCCGACATCGCCTCGCTGCAGTCGCGCCTCGAGATCACCACCGTCTACGTCACGCACGACCAGTCCGAGGCGATGACGCTCGGTCACCGGGTCGCCGTCATGAAGGACGGACGTCTCCAGCAGTGCGACGCGCCGCGGGTGCTCTACGAACGGCCGACGAACACCTTCGTCGCGGGCTTCATCGGCTCGCCCTCGATGAACCTGTGCCGCGTGGGGACGAGCAACGGCTCGGTCTCCCTCGGCGGCGTCAGCGTCCCCCTCCCGACGGGCGCCTCGGGGAGTGTCGTCGTCGGCTTCCGGCCGGAGTCGCTGGACGTGGCGGCGGACGGCATCCCGGCGCGGGTCGAGGTCGTCGAGGAGCTGGGCGCGGACGCGTTCGTCTTCTGCGCCGCGGAGCTGCAGGACGGCCCGGCGAAGCTCGTCGCCCGCGTCGAGACGCGCCATGCGCCGGTCCAGGGCGAGCGCGTTGCGCTCCGCCCGCGCGCCGGCGAGGCGCACGTCTTCGACGCCGAGAGTGGCACGCGGCTCGGGACCTGAGCTCGCGGTGATCGGGCTCTACGAGCTCGACACCCCGTCGGTGGCGGTCGACCTCGACGCGGTCGACCGGAACATCGCCCGGATGCAGGCCTACTGCGACGAGCACGGCCTCCGTCTGCGGCCGCACGTGAAGACGCACAAGCTGCCCGAGCTCGCGCGGCGCCAGCTCGCCGCCGGGGCCGTCGGCATCTGCTGTCAGAAGCTGGGCGAGGCCGAGGTGTTCGTCGAGGCCGGGATCGAGGATGTCTTCGTCACGTTCCCGATCGTCGGTGCGCGCAAGCTGGCGCGCCTCGCGGAGCTGTCCCGCGCGGCACGCGTGCGCGTGCCGGTCGATTCCGCCGAGGCGCTCGCGGAGCTCGCCGCATCGGGCGCGGACGCGGGCGTCGTCGTGGACTGCGACACCGGCTTCGGCCGGACCGGCGTCCAGTCGCCCGCGGAGGCCGCCGCCCTCGCCCGCGCGATCGAAGAGGCCGGCCTTCGGTTCGAAGGGTTCATGACCTACCCGGCCCCGCCCGGCTGCGACGCCTGGCTTCGTGCCGCGCAGGAGCTCGCAGGCGGCGGCTCGATCAGCGTCGGCGGCACGCCGCGCGCCTTCACGACGCACGAGCTGGACGGCGTCACCGAGCTCCGGCCTGGCACGTACGTCTACGGCGACCGCGCCTGTCTCGCGAACGGCTCGGTGCCGCTGGAGAGCTGCGCGCTGCGGGTGGTCGCGACCGTCGTCAGCCGGCCGACCGCTGACCGCGCCATCCTCGACGCCGGCTCCAAGGCGCTGACGAGCGACCTCGCGGCCGGTGCGGAGGGGCACGGGCTGATCGTCGAGTACCCGGAGGCGCGAATCGCGCTGCTCTCCGAGGAGCACGGGCACGTCGACCTGAGCGCGTGCGAGCGCAGGCCGCGGATCGGCGAGACCGTGACCGTGATCCCGAACCATGCGTGCGTCGTCTCCAACCTCGTCGACGCCGTCGTCGTCCACCGGTCGGGCGAGGTCGAGGGGATGTGGCCCGTCGCGGCGCGAGGGCGGATCCAGTGAGCGTCCGACCGAAGGTCGGCGCATGAGTGTCCAGCCGGAGGCTGGCCAAGCCAGCATCGACCTCGTCGGCGTCGGCGAGACGATGTGGACGTTCGCGACCGCCGATCTCGCCCCGCTCGCCGAGGGCCGCTACTGGGCGACGCACCCCGCCGGCGCTGAGTCGAACGTCGCCGCCGGGGTGGCGGCACTCGGGCTCGACGCGGGTTGGATCGGCCGCGTGGGCGCCGACGCCTTCGGGCGCGCCGTGCTGGACGAGCTGGACGCGCTGGGCGTCGACTGCTCCCGCGCCGTCGTCGACGAGAACCGGCCGACCGGTCTGATGTTCAAGGGCGCGGTCTTGAGCGAGCGCTGCGAGATCGACTACCGCCGGGACGGCTCGGCCGGCTCGGCGCTCTCGGCAGAGGATCTCGACGCCGACTACGTCGCCTCCGCGCGGGCCGTCCACGTGACGGGGATCACCGCCTGCCTCTCCGAGGCGGCCGCCGGCGCGGCCGTGCGCGCGCTGGAGCTCGCGGAAGGCCTCCGGAGCTTCGACCCGAACATCCGCCCGCAGCTCTGGCGCGAGGACCGGGCCCCGGTGGTGCGGCGGCTGATCGCGCTGGCCGACGTCTGCTTCTGCGGCCTCGACGATGCGGCGCTCCTGACGGGGACGGCGGAGCCGGAGGACGCGGCGCGGGCGCTGGCCGGGCTAGGCCCGGCGACGGTGATCCTGACCCTCGGCTCACGCGGCGCGCTCGCACTGGAGGACGGCCGCTTCACGAGAGTCGCGCCGCGGCCGGTCGAGATCGTCGACCCGGTCGGAGCCGGCGACGCCTTCGCGGCGGGCTTCCTGGCCGCCCGCCTCCGCGGCGAGCCGCTGGAGGCGGCCCTCGAGCAAGGCGCCCGCATGGGCGCGGACGCGACGCGGACGCTCGCCGCGGTCGAGCAGCGCGCGTCCTTCCTGAACCCGGCCCATGCCGGCCAGCGCCTCGGCGGCCTCGAAGGTCTGGGCGATCACCGGGACGCCGATGCTCCGGTAGCGGTCGATCGCCGGCAGCAGCACCTCGTATGCCGCCGCGTAGTTCTCCAGCGACAGCTCGAGGAAGCCAAGCGCCCCGCGGGGGCCGCCGGAGCTCCAGCCGCGCCCGTCCGTCAGGACGAGCGCCTGCTCGGCCCTCGTTCGGGCAGACTCGACCTCGCCGCGCGCCGCCTCCACGAGGGCGAGCGTGAACATCCCACGCGGCTCGGCGGCCTCACGCCCGGTCTGGACGGCGACGTCGTGCGACTCGATCGCCAGCGCGGCAGCGCGCTCCCAGTCGCCGGTTGCGAACTCCAGCTCGGCGAGCAGCCACAACGGCACGTTGACCGCCGCGTCGCCGGCCGCGCGGCCCCGCTCGCACAGCTGCTCGAGCAGCGGCCGTGCGCGGACGAACTCGTGCGCCTCGACACTGAGCTCCGGCGGCGTCAGCCGAAACGCCTGCTCGGCGAGCTCCGCTCCGGCCGCCACCGCACCGCGCGATCTCGCGCGCGCCGCCGCGTCCGCAAGGCGCGACGCCGTCTTGGCATCGGGACCCTCCGCCGCGAGGGCCAGATGCCCCGCGCTCTCCTCGGAATCCGCGACGACGGCGGCCAGGCGACGGTGCACGGCCCGCCTCATTCGCGGCGACGCGGCGGAGGAGAGGGTCGAGACGAGCAACGGGTGCGTGAAGGAGATCAGGTCGCGCCGGAGCTCGATCACGCCCGCCTCGACCGCCTGCTCGAGATCGCCGTCCGTCCGCTCCCCGGGGCCGGCGGCGAGCTCCACCATCGCGACAGTCGGGCGGGACAGCGCAGCGGCGTACAGGAGCGTCTCAGCCGCGGAAGGAGGAAGCTGCGAGAGCCGGGCCTGGACGAGCTCGCGCAGGTTTGCCGGCACGGGCAGCGGCTCGCCCGGAACCGGCTCGACGCCGGACCGCTGGAGCGCCCGGGCCAGCTCGAGCGCGAAAAACGGGTTGCCGCCCGAAGACTCGTGGATGCGCAGGAGCGCGAAGCGCGGAAGCGCGAGGCCGAGCCGGCCGCTGACGAGCTGGTAGAGCCCCGCGGCGCTGAGGGGTCCGACCGGGAGACATTCGATCCGGTCGCCGAGCGCCAGGGAGAGCTCGTGAGGCTCGGCGTCCTCGCGCGTCAATCGTACGGCGGCCAGAACGCCGACAGGCTCCTCGTTCAAGCGCCGGCAGGCGAACGCGAGCACGCGGGAGGAGGCCTCGTCGAGCCACTGGACGTCGTCGACGGCGACGAGCACCGGGCCGGCGGCCGCGAGGATGCGAAGGCTGCCGAGGAAGGCGGCCGCGACCGCCCGGTCGTCAGGTGGGGCCCCGCGCGGCTCCGCCAGCAGCAGCGCAACCTCGAGCGCCTGCCGCTGGGGCGTTGGCAGCTCCGGGAGCGCCGTTCCGGCCACCTCGCCGAGCAGATCTCCGAGCCCGGCGAACCCGAGCTTCGCCTCGGTCTCTCCCGGGCGGGTCGCGAGCACCGTGACGCCTCGCAGGTGCGCACGCTCGACCCCCTCCCGCCAGAGGCGAGTCTTGCCGATCCCCGCCTCACCCTCCAGGAAGAGCCCGCGGGATCCTCCTTCGAGACCCGCGAGGAACCCGTCCAGGCTCGCGAGCTCCGCCTGCCTGCCGACGAGGTCCTCGGCTGCGCTCACCGCTCGACCGTAGCGCTCGCCTCAGGGGCCCACAAGCTGCTCGAGCCGCAGCGCGTTCCGAGCCGCGAATCCGTCCCAGCCGGACCAGCCTATGCGGACAGCGCGCGTCTCTCCGCGCCTTGCACTGGCCGTCGCGACATTGTCATAATCGCGACAATCCCAAATGTGCTGGCTAGAGAGGAAGGTCCGATGAGTAGACGAAGAAGTCTCGTCGTCATCCTCGGGATTCTTGTGGTACTCGCAGCCACGGCCGCGAGCTCGAGTCTCGGGAGCGGTACGCATCAGAAGGCGGCGTCGGGAACAGTCGTTCTTTCGGGTTGGGGGGCGAGCCCCGACGAGTTGAAGCTCCTCAAGGCGGTGATCCGCGGGTTCGAGAAGACGTACCCCCAGATCAAGGTCGACTACCAGCCGGTCACAGGCGACTACGTCCCGACGATGCTGGCGAAGTTCGCCGCCCGCAAGCCGCCGGACGTCTTCTACATCGACTCGAACGTGTTCCTCGACTGGGTCACGCAGGGACTGCTCGAGCCGCTCGACAGCTACGCGCAGAAGAGCAAGTTCTCGTCCGCGCCCTTCTTCCCGTCGCTCCTCGCAGGCTTCCAGTACAAGGGGAAGACGTACGGCTACCCGAAGGACTGGTCGCCGCTCGCGATGGAAGTGAACAGCGATCTCGCGAAGAAGGCCGGCGTCAACCCGGCCAAGATCAAGACCTGGGCAGACCTGACGGCGGCGGCAAAGAAGCTGCAGCCGGTGATGTCCGGCGGCGCGAAGCCGATCTGCCTCAACCCGAGTTGGGATCGCGCGCTCGCGTTCGTCTACCAGAACAACGGGTCGTTCCTGAACGCGTCGAAGACGAAGGCGACGATCAACTCGCCCGCCGCGCTCGCGGCGATGAACTTCTACGTGGGCCTGATCCGCCAGGGCCTGGCCGACATCCCGGCCAAGCTCAGCGTCGGCTGGTGCGGCGAGGCGCTCGGAAAGCAGAAGGCCGCGATCGTCTTCGAGGGGAACTGGATGTTCCCGTTCATGTCCTCGACGTTCCCGAACGTGCACTTCGCGACCCAGCAGATGCTGATGAAGAAGCAGCACGGCAACCTCGGGTTCACGGTCTCCTACTCGATGGCGAAGGACTCGCAGAACAAGGACGCGGCGTGGCAGCTGATCCGCTACCTCGTCGGCAAGCCGGGGATGAAGACGTGGACGTCGAAGGGCCTCGCGCTGCCCTCGCGCAAGGACGTCGCACCGGTCTCCGGCCGTACCGCGTTCCTGCAGGACGCGCCTGCGGCCCATCCGTGGCAGTTCGCGCCCAAGTTCAGCCAGGTGATCGACACGGCGAACAACGAGCTCTCGGCGGTGATCGAGGGTAAGGAGACGGTCGCGCAGATGCTGAAGAAGATCTCCGACACGGCCAACAGCACGCTCGGCAGCTAGGACGCAACGAGCTTCCCTGCGCGCCCGGTTGTCGGGCGCGCAGGGCGCTCCATGGAGGAAGGAAATGGCGGCGGCGACGGGCACGGCGACCGGCGGGAAGAGCATCGGCAGCGAGCGCTTGCGGGAGGCGCTCGTCGGCTACTCGTTCATCGCCGTGCCGATGCTGCTCTACGGCGTCCTCTTCTTCTATCCGATCGGCTACGCGATCTACATCAGCCGCTACGACTGGGGAGCGCTGGGCCCGATCGAGAAGGTCGGCTGGCAGAACTACCAGGACCTCCTGCACGACGAGCGCTTCCACATCGCCCTCAAGAACGGGCTCAAGTTCACGCTCGCCTTCACGATCTTCTCGATGGCGCTCGGCCTCTTCGTCGCCGTGGTCGTGAACAACGCGGTCCATGGCCGGGGATTCTTCCGCTCGGCGTTCTACTTCCCTTCGATCGCTTCGTCGGCGGCGATCACCGCGATCGCGCTCTTCCTCCTCTCTGCGGACGGGCTCTTCAACAAGATCACGGGACTCGACCAGGCCTGGTTCGGCGAGTCGTCCACGGCCCTCTGGGCGATCGTCGGCCTCAACTCGTGGACGACCTCCGGAACGGTGATGCTCTTCTACCTCGCCTACCTGCAGGCGATCCCCACGGACGTCTACGAGGCAGCCGCGATCGACGGCGCGGGCGCGTGGCGGACGTTCTGGAAGGTGACGTTCCCGCTGCTCAAGCCCGGGCATTTCTTCGTCTCGACGCTGCTCGTGATCGGCGGCCTGAAGATGTTCGACCAGGCGTTCATCGCCTCGGGCGGGACCGGGGGGCCGAACAACTCGACGCTCGTGCCCGTGCTCTACCTGTACCGCGTCGCCTTCTACGACGTCCGCTTCGGGTTCGCCGCGGCGGTGGGCATCGCGCTGATGCTCCTCATGTTCACGCTGACACTGATCCAGCGGCTCGCGTTCGGCCGGACGGAGAAGGCCTGATGGCCGACGGCGAGCTCCCCACCGAGAAGGACCCCTCGGCGGTCGAGAAAGAATTCATGCCGTCTGCCCAGCCGACGGGCAGAGAGTTCGCCGCGACGGGCGAAGCAACCGGTGGACTGGTCGGCGTCGCCCCGATTCCCGGCCGGACGGGGTTCGAGCGGGCGCGCACGATCGTCGTCTACACGCTCCTCGTCGGGATCGCCCTCCTCTACTTCGTCCCGTTCTTCTGGACGGTCTCGACGTCGCTGAAGACGCTCCCCGAGACGGCCTACTTCAGCCTGCTCCCCAAGCACCCGACGCTGCACGCGTACCGCGAGGTGCTGACGACGTTCCACTTCGCGCGCTACGCGGCGAACAGCGCGGGCCTCGCCTTCACGATCGCCTGCCTGAACGTGTTCCTCTGCTCGCTCGGCGGCTACGCCTTCGCACGGCTCAGGTTCCCCGGCCGGGAGGTCCTGTTCATCGCCGTGCTCGCCACCCTCATGATCCCCGACCAGCTGCGCCTCGTGCCGATCTTCGTCAAGTTCAGCGAATGGCACCTGCTCGGCCACTACCACGCCTACGTCCTGATCAAGCTCGCCTCCGCCGCGCAGCTCTTCCTCATGCGGCAGTACTTCCTGACCATCCCGCGCGACCTCGAGGAGGCGGCCAAGCTCGACGGAGCCGGCTACTTCAAGACGTTCTGGAAGGTGATGCTGCCGCTCGCCGGACCGGCGATCGCCGCCGTCGCGATCCTGGAGTTCGAGGGGGCCTGGAACGACTTCTTCTGGCCGCTGATCATCTTCAACACCGCGCCGGACCACTACACGCTCCCGGTCGGCATTTTCTCGTTCGTCTCCGAGTACCAGACACTTTGGCCGCAGCTGATGGCGGGCACGGCGATCGCGATCGCGCCGATGGCGCTGATCTACGTCTTCTTCCAGCGCTACTTCGTGGCCGGCGTCGCCTCGGCCGGCGTGAAGGGATGAGCGTGGGCGGCGCGTTGAAGGCAGCGCTCCGGCAACTCTACGAGCACTCGTTGCAGCTGCTCGTCCTCAACGTGGTGGTCGCCGCCGTCGCGGCGATCGTGCTGATCGCGGTCGTCACGAGCTACTCGCCGGCGACGCTGCTGCTGCTCGCCGTCGTCGGCCCCTTCGCGGCGGCGCTCATGCACTGCGCGGTGACCCTGCAGCAGACCGCCCGGCTCCGCCTCCGCGACTGGCTCGTCGGGCTCCGCCTGTACTGGCGGCGCGGGCTGGCGCTCGGCGCCGGCGCCGCCGCGGTCAGCGCGCTCGCCCTCACGGCGGTCTCGTTCTGGTCGCAGCGCGGCGTCCTGGCCTGGCCGCTGGCCGTCCTCGCGATCTACCTCCTCGCCCTGTTCGCCGTCTGGCAGGTGCACCTCTGGCCGCTGGCGGTGGCGGGGGGGGCCGACCTCGGCAACGTGCTGCGCGAGGCCGGAGCGGGACTCGCGCGGCGACCGCTGGCGTCGTGCGGGCTCGCGCTCGCGCTCCTGCTCGTGAACGCCGTCGGCGCGATCGGAATCCTGCCGGTGCTCACGTTCACGATTGCGTACTCCGCGCTCGCCGCGGCGCATTTCGCCCTTCCCCCACCGACCGAGGAGGCGACCACCTGATGGCCAGCGTCACCTTCGACCACGTGACGAAGACGTACTCCGGCGGCACCGACGCCGTCAGCGACCTTCAGCTGGAGATCACGGACGGGGAGTTCCTCGTGCTGGTCGGCCCGTCGGGGTGCGGCAAGTCGACCGCGCTGCGCATGGTCGCAGGGCTCGAGCAGATCACGGGCGGCCGGATCCTGATCGGCGACCGCGTCGTCAACAACGTCGCGCCGATGTCGCGCGACGTCGCGATGGTGTTCCAGTCGTATGCGCTCTACCCGCACATGACGGTGTTCGACAACCTCGCGTTCGGGTTGCGAAACAAGAAGGTGCCGAAGGACGAGATCAAACAGCGGGTGGCCGAAGCCGGAAAGATCCTCGACCTGGAGAACATGCTGGAGCGGAAGCCGAAGCAGCTTTCCGGCGGACAGCGCCAGCGCGTGGCGCTCGGCCGCGCGATCGTGCGCGAGCCGGCTGTCTGGCTCATGGACGAGCCGCTGTCGAACCTGGATGCCGCGCTGCGCGTCGCCACCCGAGCGGAGATCCTGAAGCTGCACCAGCGCGTCGGGACAACGACGCTCTACGTCACCCACGACCAGGTCGAGGCGATGACCATGGGTGACCGCATCGTCGTGATGAAGCTCGGTCTCCTGCAACAAGTCGGGACGCCCGAGGAGCTCTACACACGCCCCCGAAACCTCTTCGTGGCGGGGTTCATCGGCTCGCCCGCGATGAACCTCGTGCCCGTCGAGCCGGCCTCCTCGGACGGCAGCGCGATGCTCCGGAACGGCGAGTTCGTCATACGGGTGCCGGAGCGGTTTCTGGACGTGGCTGCTGCGCAGGGCCAGCGCCGGATGGTGGTCGGACTTCGGCCCGAGCACTTCACCGTGGGAAACGGAAGCGTGCCGCACGCGGCGACGATGCCGGCCGTCGTCGAGGTGGTCGAGTACCTCGGCGACGAGCAGCTCGTGCACCTGCGCGCCGGCGACATCCCGCTCGTGGCGAAGCTGCCGGTCGAGCCGCGCCTCGCGGCGGGCGAGCCAGTCACGCTCGCCGTAGCGCTCGACAAGCTGTATCTGTTCGACCAGGAGAGCGAGTCGGCGCTCGAGTTCGCGGTGTAGGCGCAGTCGGCGTCACGGCCGAGTCAGGCGGGGACGATCGGCTCCGCCGATGAGGACCGCAGCACCCGCCGGGTCAGCTCGAGCCCGCGTTCGTCCAGCGTCGCCAGCCGGTCGCTCGAGAACGCGAGCCCCGAGTAGCTCTCGAGGTGCGAGGCCCACGCCTCTCGTTCGGCGATCTCGGATCGAGCCACGAGACAGTCGGGGTCGTTCGCCCAGAGCCGGCCGTGCATCCACGAGCGCACGCGCGTCGCCTCGATGACGTGCTGCAGGTCTGGCGTTGCGTCGGGCGCCTCCGAGAGCACGTCGGGACCGATCCGCATCGCGTCGACGAGCCCGATGCTCGGGAGAAGCGGTGCGCCGGACCCGAGGAGGATCGCCTCCGGCCCGACGGCGCTGCGGATCAGGCGAAGGCCCTCGCGGTACGCGTCGAGCGGGGAGCAGTCGTCGTGGCGCCGGCCTTCGATCGCCCCGGCGTAGAGGAAGTCGAGCTTGTGGTAGCCGAATCCCGAGTCGGACAGCGTGCGATACACGCGGGCGAGGTGCTGGGCCGCGGCGGGGTGCGTCACGTCCAGCACCCGCAGGCGCTGGTGCCAGTTCCAGCCGGCGTCGGCGCCGTCGACGAGCCAGTCCGGGTGCGCCGCCGCCAGGGCACTCTGCTCGCCGACGACGAACGGCGCCGTCCAGAGGCCGGGCCTCCTACCCGCCGCAGAGATCCGATCTGCCACGTCTTGAAGAGAACCGAACCGTGGCGACGACTCGAGCCAGTCGCCGATCCCAGCCTCGTAGCCGTCGTCGATCTGAACGATCTCGATCGGCAGCGCCAGACGGGCTACCGCGTCGAGGTTCTCGACGACGTCGGCCTCGGTGACATGGCCGAAGTAACAGGACCACGAGCACCAGCCCGGCGGAATCGACGCGACGGTGCCCGGCCCGAGACGGTCACCGACCGCGGCGAGGGCGGCCTCGATGCCGCCCTCCGTCACGAGCTCCGTCACCGGCCCGTCCGCCAGGACGACGATCCGATCGGCGAGAGCGTCGAGCCGGAGCGACGCGACCTCGCGGCTCGGGTCCTGCGCGAACCAAACGCGCACCGGTTCGCCGGCAACCGCGAGCGCGAGGATCCCTTCCGCCTGGATCCCGGCTTCCGCCACCCGGGTCCCCGGTCGCCACCCCATGGTGTGGCTCGTGGTGTCCTGCGGCCGGGGCGAGCTCGCGTCGGCACGGCCGACACCAACCGCGCTCCACGACTGCCAGCCCTCCGCATAGACCACCGCGTCACGCGGAGCCGCGCGGAACTCGGCGACCGTCTCGAAGCTCAAGCGGCGCGAGCCACCCTACGCGGAAAGGGCCTGAGCGAGCTTCTGGCACAGCTCAGCGGTACCCGCGGCGACGATGCGCGATCGCCCCTCGAGATCGAGCGGCGCGGCTCCGAAGGGCGGGTCCTCGAAGAGCTCGATGGGAATCCCGCGCTCGCGGACGAGCAGTTGCGCGGCGGCGATGTCGACCGAACGGGCCGCCTTCAGCGAGCAGACGGCGTCGACGCGGCCCGCGGCAAGCTGGCAGAGGGACAGGGCGAGCGAGCCCATGATCCGCAGCCGGTGGGCAAGCGCGACCACCGCCGGCGCCTGCTCGGCGATCAACGAGGTGACGGTCGCCTCGAAGGAGAGGATCTCGATCACGTCTTTCGGGCGCTCGCCGTCCAGCAGGGCACCGTTCAGGAACGCGCCCTTGTCGCGCTCGGCCGTCCACTCCTCGTGGGCGCCGAAGTCGTAGACGTAGCCGAAGTGCACGTCGTCCATGGTCTCGCCGTCCGCGACGGCGATCGAAAGCGAGAAGAACGGAATGCCGCGCTTCGCGTTGACGGAGCCGTCGATCGGGTCGACCACGATCAACGGCGACCCGTCGCCGGAACGGCCGGCCTCCTCGCTGACGATGGCCCCGTGGCCCGCGAAGCGCTCGAGGATCACCTGCTCCGCCGCGGCGTCGATCGCAGTCGTGTCGTCGCCGCCGAGCCCCGCGCCGACGACCGGCTCACGGTCGCCGCGGGCCGGCAGCTCTGCGAGCACGCCGCGCACGTCCTCGACCGCGGCGCGGCTGAGTGCGAGCCAGTCGCTCATACGTCGATCACAGGGGGTGGAAGAGGAGGCCTGAGAGCAGCTTCGGATAGAAGTACGTCGTCTTCTGCGGCATCACCTTGCCGGCCGCCGCGGCCGCGAAGACCTCCTGGATCGCCGGCGCGCGCACGAGGAACGCCCCCGCAGCGAGGCCCAGGTCGACCGCCCCCATGGCCTCCTCGCGGGAGGCGGTGTACCTGACGCCGTCCGGCGAGAAGCGCTCGATCGCCTCGACGTCGAGCTCGTCGCCGGTCGGGACGAGGGTGTAGCGGCCGTCGCGGTAGAGCACGAGCCCGGGGAGCTCCTCGCCGGGCGGCTCGATCTCCTCGCCCGGAACCTCGCCCAGACGCTCGACGATCCGGTGGGTCGGGAAGATCGTCAGGCCCGGGTCGCTCGTGGAGACGAGCACGACCATCATCCACGCGCTCTCCGGCGTCCCGTCCTCGGCGTGGTACGCCAGCGCCGTCTCGTAGCGGTGATGGCCGTCCGCGATCAGGAGCTGCAGGTCATCGAACACCTGGCCGACCGTCGGGTCGACGATCTTCCAGAGGCGCACGCCGCCGACCACGAGGTCGGGCGCGGCGTGCGGCGGCTCGAAGGCGGGCGCGTCGTAGAGCAGGAAGATCGGCTCGAGCTGCGTCCGCGTCGCGCGCAGGAGACGCAGGCGTCCCTCCTTCGGGCCGGCGTGGGTCCGCTCGTGCGGGAGCACGATTCGCTTCTCGTACGGCTCCACGTGCAGCGACCCGACGACGCCGGTCCGCGTGCGGGCGACGCCCGTCCGGGCCCACGTAGTCCTGCTCGTGGAGCCAGAACGCGGGCTCCTCCTCGACCAGCACGCCCTGGTCGATCCAGCGGTCGAGCTCGTCCGCGGCCTCCTGCTCCGAGTCGGGCAGCGTCAGATGGACGACGTTCCACTCGCTGCGGCCCGCGTACTCGGCGCGCTGCTCGTCGGAGAGGACGTCGTACGGCGGCGCGACGAGCTCGGCCAGGGGCAAGGGCGGCGCGTAGCGGAGCGCTCGGAACTCGCGAACCTGGGCCACGCCGTGAGCCTACCGGCGGGTAGCCGGTGGACGCGGCCGCGACGGCACCGGGCACCGGCCGCGCCCGGCGAGCGGCGTACCTCCCGGTGCCAGGCACCCGTCGAGATGCGCCACGGATTTGTCACGAACTTGCACGGTCCGGCGTGCCGACGCGACTCCTCCGTCGTCCGAAGTCGCCCTGTCCCGTGCCAGGCACCGGGCTCGATGCCGGGTTGTGGCGCCGCCGGAAGGCGCGTCGGCGTGGGTTGGAACGTGCGACCGCGCCCGAGTCTAGACTCGGCTCGATGAGCGCCATCGCCGAGCTGGCCGAGGACAGGGTCGTCGAGGGCGTCTACGCCGTCGCGCGCAAGCGCAGGCTGAAGACGCGGAACGGCGCTCCGTACATCGCGCTCGAGCTCGTCGACCCGAGCGGCCGGATCGAAGCGCGCGTCTGGAACGACGTCGAGCTCCTCGACGGCCGCTTCGCCGAAGGGGACGCGGTGCGCGTGCTCGGACGCGTGGAGCGGTTCCGCGACCGGCTGCAGCTCGACGTGCGCTCGATCGAGGCGGCCCCCGAGGCCGATCCGGAGGCGCTGACGCCGACGATGAGGCGCGACGCAGAAGAGCTCGCCGGCTTCCTCGAGTTCCTCGTCGGCGAGATCTCACACGCAGGCCTCTCGGGGACCGTCCGCCGGGTGCTCGACGGCGTCGACCTAGGCGCCTACCCGGCCACCCCGGAGGAGCACCACTCGTATGCGGGCGGCCTGCTCGAGCACACCGTCGGCGTGGCGACGCTCTGTCGCGAGACGGCGCAGCTGCATCCGCGACTGCGCGGCGAGCTCGTGCTCGCCGCTGCGCTCGTGCACGACGTCGGCCGCGCCTTCGAGCTCGGTCGCGGCCCGTCCTTCCAGCCGACCGAGGAGGGGCGGCTGCTCGGTCACGTGCACCTCGGCCTGCGCCGCATCGAGGGGTGCGTCGAAGAATTGACGGCCGCTCAGGCGGCGGAGCTCCTCCACTGCGTGGCTGTCCACCACGACGCCCGAGCGGCGCGCACGGCCGAGGCGTCCGTGCTCTACCACGCGAATCAGCTCGACGCGATCGCCGCGACGAGGCCCGTGCCGCTCTCCTAGTTGCTGGCGGTTCTGCTGGCACTCGGTGCGAGCCTCTCGTGGGGCGTCGCGGACTTCTTCGGCCCCCTGCAGGGCCGCAAGTACGGCACGCTTCCCGTGCTGCTCGTCGCGGAGGTCGCCGGCCTCGCAGCTGTGGGCCTCGCCGTGGCGGTCGCCTGGCACCTGCCGGACGACCCGGCCGTGTGGCTCGCGGTTCCGGCAGCGGTCACCGGCACCCTCGGGCTCTACGCCTTCTACCGCGGCATGGCCGCGGGTGCGATCAGCGTCGTCGCGCCGGTGGCCGCCGTCGCGGCGGTGATCCCGGTCCTGATCGGACTCGCGACCGGCGACCAGCCGTCTCCGCTCCAGCTCGCCGGGATGGCGGTCGCGCTCGTCGGCGTCGGGCTCGCCGCGCGCGAGCCGGGCAGCGGGGAGAGCCGCCTCGCCGCGGGCGTCGGCCTCGCCCTGCTCGCGGCGATCGGCTTCGGCCTCTACTTCCCGACCATGCACGCCGCCGGCGAGGCCGACTTCCTCTGGGCCTCGCTGATCTTCCGCGTCATCGCCACTATGATCGTCGGCGCTGCCGTCCTCGCCGTGCGGCCCCGATTCGCGCTCGATCGCATCGGGCTCTGGATCGTGATCTTCGTCGGAATCGGCGACACCCTCGGGAATGTGCTCTTCGCCGCGTCGTCGGCGTACGGCCTCGTCAGCGTCACCTCGGTGCTTGCGTCGCTCTACCCCGTCGTCACGGTCGTCCTCGCTCGGTTCGTGCTCGCCGAGCGCGTCTCGGGGAGCCAGCAGCTCGGCATCGCCGGAACGCTCGCCGGCGTGGCGATGATCGCCGCGGGGTAGCGCTCCCGCTGCCGCTAGAGGTTCCGCCGCCGGAGCACGAGCCCCAGCGGGAGGACCGCCGCCAGCGCGAGGTACGGCGAGAGGGGACGGATCGTCGTGTGGCTCGGCACCTCGACCCGGGGCCCGCGGCCGACGAGCTCGCGCACGCGCGCGGCGACAGGCGCCTCCTGTGCGTCCGCATAGACGGGCACACCGAGCTCGAGGCCGAGCTTCTGCATCGCCGCCGGCGCACCCGGGTCGGCGCGGTAACGGAGATCCGGGCCGTCCGGGGTGTAGACCCGCTCGCCCGGCCGCCAGATCTGCACGAAAACGACGTTCACCTTCCCGGCCTCCAGCTGTGCCCGCAGCCGCCCGGCGGACGCTGGAACCGACTCGCCGTCGGTGAGCACCACCGCGATCCGCTTCCGCGTCGAGCCCGGGAAGTAGTTCGCATTGCCGAGCGAGGCGAGGCTTGCGAGGCTCGTCGTCGTGCCACGGCCCCGCCGGAGCGGCGGCGGCCGGTCGATGCCCAGCGCATGGTCGAGCGTGGCGCGGTAATCGGCCACGTCGTGTGACGGGAAAAGGTGCGGCAGGACGCGGTCCGTGAGGGAGGCCAGGCCGACGCGGACCTCAGGAAGATCGCGGCGCAGCTCCAGCGCGAGGCCGCGGGCCCGCGCAAAGCGCGTCGGGCTCTGCGGCCCGGCTGCAGCGCCCATCGATCTCGACGAGTCGACGACCACGAAGACCTCCGCGTCGCTGCGAACGGACGACGAATGCCGCTCGGAGCGCACCGGCTGCGCTGCGGCCAGCGCGAGCAGCCCCACCACGGCGGCGGCCGCGGCGGGCACCATCAGGCGCCTCGCTCCCTCGGGCGCCTGCAGGCCTAGCACGCCGCGCACCGCCGCGACCCGGCGCTGTCCGACGGCGAACGCCGCAAGTGGCAGCAGCGCGGCGAGCGCGACGAGGCCCGCCTCCGGGCTGAGGAAGCTGATCCCCATCAGTAGCCGGAGCCTCCGGTCGCGGCACCTGCGCCGACGCCTCCCTGACCGCCCGACGCCTCGGGTGCGTCCCGGCGGCGCTCGCCGCTCGGCTGCGTCAGGTCGAGCACCAGCTCGAGGTCGTACTTCGCGTCGTCGCCCGAGTCGGCGAGCCGCGCGGCGGTGGTGAACGACTCGATCGACCGCTGGGCGAGCGCGGGCCCCGATCCGCCGGCGCCGTGCGCGTCCTCCCAGAGCAGCACCCCGAGCAGGAGCGCCGCGCGCGCGCGCTGCGCGTCGTCCGCCGCGGTGCGCGCGATCCGGTCGAGCGAGGCCTCCGCGTTGCCGCGGTCGGTGAGGCGCGTCATCTCCTGGTCGAACCTCGTCACCTGGGCCCGCGAGCGGACGAAGAGCGACTCGGCCCGGCGCAGCGCCAGCTCGTCGTCGACGCCGGCGAGCCTCCGGGCCGAGGTGTCGGCTCGGCTCGAACGGTCGACCCAGAGCCCCGGCGCCGCCGCGTCGGCCGCGAACGCCGCGTCGTCGTGGCGCAGGTCGGCCTGAAGGCGCCCGGCCGCGCCGGCGAGCGCTGCGAGCACGAGGCCGACGCCTGCGAGGACGATCGCGAGCGTGATCCGCACGCGGCGGCTCATCGAACTCCCCTCATCGATCCGGCCGCCAGTCCAGGCGTGCGCCCCAGAGCTCGTTCGCCGCGAGCGCGAGCGCGACGAGGATCGTGCAGGCGACCAGCACCAGAGGCGACGTGCCGCTCAGCGCTCCCCGCTCCTGCGCCGGCTTGCCGCCCTGCAGCGTCGCGCGCTCGACGAAGGCCGACGCACCCAGCTTCTGCAGGAAGTAGCCGCGCCGGGCCCCTTCCGTCGCCATGATCTCGAGCGGGATCCCCTCCTGCTGGTACCGGGCCAGCACCTGCGCGAGCTGCGGCACGTCGAAGAGCGAGTCGTCGAGGTCGCTGATCAGCACCACCTCCTTGCGGCCGCCTACGCCCCGGAGCATCTGACGGGCCATGGCGAGCCCGGTCGAGATCCGCGTGCCGCCCCGGAAGGCGTCCGACCAGGGCGTCCTGCGGTCGGTCAGGCGCTGGGCGCCGAACGGGACGAACCGGTTCAGGTCAGGGCGGTCGAAGAAGCGGACGATCGATCCCAGCTCGTGCGCTCCCGCGTTGGCGGGAAGCGCCTCGTAGGCGACGTCGGAGAACAGCACGAGGCCCGCATGCGCGTCCGAGGCCGCGAGCCGCCGGAAGAAGCGGACCGTCTGCCTGCTCGGCGCGGACTCCGTGCTCGCGGAGAGATCGAGCACGACGATGCCGCTCGTGCCGGGCGCGAGGAACGCGTTCTCCGCCACGTCGAGGCGCTTGGTGGAGATCCACGCGGCGCCGAGCAGCACCACCAGCAGCGCGGCGAGCGCGAGCCGGATCAGCATCGTCCGGCGCGCGGCTGCGCGCAGTGCGCCTGCATCCGCGAGCGGGATCGCGCTCACGAGCCATCCTCCGCCTGCTCCGCGACGCGTTCCATGTCCTCGCCCTCGGGGCTCTCTGGCGACCACGCGAGCTTGCGGATCTGCGTCCCCAGCGCCGGATCGTCCACCTCGCGCGCGAGGCGCTCCAGCGCGCGGCGGCGGCGCGGATCGTCCTCTGCGCGCACGACGCGCACGTGGGCGAGCGCGCGCTGCAGCGGCGTGCGCCGGTCGACGCGCCGGTAGGACGGCACGAGGGCAAGGAGCTCCGGCAGGAGGAGCGCCGCCGCGGCGAGGAGCGCCAGCGCCGCGCCGGCGGCGGCGGCGACGCGCAGCGTGCCCGGCGAGATCCGCGTCGTCAGGGCAGGCAGCGGCAGCACGTCGAAGCGGAGCCCCGGACGGGCGAGATCCTGCGCCGCGACCCGGGTCTCGACGCGAAGCGCCGGCCAGACCCCCGTGGCGAGGCCGCCGCGGTACTGGGCCTTCACCGGTGCGAAGACGAACCGCCGCGCCGTCTCGCGCGGAAGGCAGTCTCGCGCGAGACAGTCGAGCGACCAGCGGTAGCGGAGCTCGGTCAGACCGCCGGAGCGGCGCACGCTGACCTCGGGCGGACCGGTCGGCGCGTACGGCTCGAAGTCGGGGACCATCGTGACGCCGTCCGCCGCGACCCGCGAGGTGTCGACGAGGACCTCTGCCTGCGCGACGATCCGGTCGCCGAACTGCCCCGCTCTCGGCGCCAGCGTCGTGTGCACCTTGACCGGGTCCTGCAGGGACGCGGGCGCGCGGCCGTCCGAGCGCGTCGCGAGCACGACGGCGACTGCGACCGCGAGCACGAGCACCAGCGCCAGCGCTGCCGCCTGGGCGCGGCTCACCACCCGCGCCTCCGCTCGTACAGACGCTGCTCGGCCCAGGCGACGAACGACTGCAGGATGTCGCCGGGGTCCGTCGACTCGACGACCACCGGCTCGAACCCGAGCCCGCGGAACTCACGGACGAGGTCCGCGCGGCGGGCTTCGTTCGCCTCGCGCCGCGCCGCCGCCTCTCGCGCGGTGAGCCGCACCGGTCGCAGCTTGCCCGTCGACGGCTCCAGCACGGGCAGGACGACCGAGCCGACGTCCGGGAAGCTTCCCTCCCAGAGCGGATCCTGGATCACGACCGGCACGATGTCCCACCTTCGCTCGACCGCCCTCAGCCAGGTCTCGCGCCGCGGCCTGACGAGAAAGTCCGAGAAGACGAACAGGAAGCTGCCCGACGGGAGGACTCCGCGCAGCCGGCCCAGGAACAGGAGCGCCTGGTCGAGGTTGTCCTCGGGTGCGTCGAAGCGGCTCCAGGGCAGGTGGCTCTCCTTGACCCGCCAGCGCTCTGCGGGGCTGACGGGCGGGCGCCAGAACGGCTCGGGCTCCCCGTTCGCGAAGTCGACGTAGCCGACGAAGCCGTTCGCGCGCACGGCGCTGTCGGCGACCATCGCGCCCGCCGCATTGAGCGCGGCCGGCTTCGAGAGCCACGGCAGCCCGGGCGGGTAGAGCGCCATGGCTGGACGGCGGTCGACGACGAGCACGACGCGCGGCGCCTCCTCGGCGAACTTCTCGCGGACGATGAAGTCGTCCGTGCCGGTCGCCGTCGCGTACTTGGCGGACGCTCCCCAGTCGATCGTGTCGATGTCGTCTCCCGGCCGGTAGAGCCGTGACCCCGCCACATCCGAGCCGCTGCCGCGCCGCGCCGAGGCCATCGCCCCGTAGGCCAGCCCGATCAGCCTTCGCCGGAGGACGAGCGGGAACGTGGCCTCGTGGACCGGCACGTGCTACTCGCGTCCGAGGAGGACGAGCTCCGCGTCACCCGGCTCGGGGCGCGGCGCCGCGTCGAGACACGCGCTCCGGAAGCGCTCCAGCGCGTGCTCGTAGCCCTCGGCACGCGTCTCTGCCAGGAACAGGGGGGTGAAGATGATCCGGTGCCCGAGCACCGGCAGGAAGAGGCGCTCGACGTCCTCCGGGATCGCGTACGCGCGCCCGTGCAGGAGCGCCCAGGCCCGCACGGCGCGTTCGAGGGCGAGCGAGCCGCGCACGGAGGCGCCGATGGCGACGGAGTCGAGCACACGCGTTGCCCGGACGAGGCTGACGATCCAGCGCTCGATCAGCTCGTCGACGTAGATCTCGCCGACGGCGTTCTGCAGGCCCTTCAGCTCCTCGACGGAGACGGCCGGCTGCAGATGCTTGAGCGGATGGCCGCCGCGCTGCTCACGGATGATCCGCAGCTCGTCCTCGTCGCCCGGGTAGCCGAGGGCCGTCTTGAGGAAGAAGCGGTCGAGCTGGGCCTCCGGGAGCGGGAAGGTGCCCTCGTGCTCGATCGGGTTCTCGGTCGCGAGCAGCAGGAAGGGGTCGGGAAGCTCGCGCGTGGCGCCGTCGACGGTCACCTGCCGCTCGGCCATCGCCTCGAGCAGGGCGGACTGCGTCTTCGGCATCGCACGGTTGATCTCGTCGACGAGCAACACGTTGGCGAACACGGGTCCGGGACGGAACTCGAAGTCGCGCTCCTTCTGGTTGAAGACGGAAAGCCCCGTCACGTCGGTCGGCTGCAGGTCGGGCGTGCACTGGATGCGCGAGTGGGAGACGCCGTCGACCGATTGCGCGATCGCGCGGGCGAGGACGGTCTTCGCCGTGCCGGGGACGTCCTCGAAGAGCACGTGGCCTTCGCAGGTGAGCGCCGCGAGCACGAGCGTGATCTCGTCGGTCTTGCCGTGGACGACGGACTCGATGTTCGCGCGCAGCCGCGCCGCCGTCTCGGCAGCCTGCACGAACCGACCGCTCTCGGCGACGCGGGCCACAGCTGCATTTAAGACGAAGAGGGCAGGTCGATTGTTTAGCTGGGATTGATTCGCTAGACGTTGAAGCGGATGTTCAGGACGTCGCCGTCCCGAACCGCGTACGTCTTGCCCTCGAGCCGCTGCAGGCCGCGCCGCGCGGCCTCGGCGTGCGAGCCGGACTCGACGAGGTCGCGCCAGTCGATCACCTCGGCGCGGATGAAGCCGCGCGCGATGTCCGAATGGATCGTCTCGGCGGCGTCGAGCGCCGTCTCGCCCTCGCGCAGCGTCCAGGCGCGGGTCTCTTTCTCGCCGGCGGTGAAGAACGTGATCAGGCCGAGCGCGTCGCGGAGGCGGCGGACGACCTCCTCGAGCGCAGACGCCCCTTCGCGAAACTCGGAGGCCTCCTCTTCGCTCAGCTCCGAGAGCTCCGCCTCCAGCTGGAGATCGACGGCGCCCGGGCCGTTCTCGATCGCGAGCATCGGCTTCGTCGTCAGCGGCTCGAGCTCCGCCGGCAGCTCTCCGGGCCAGTCGGCCAGCGTCTTCCCCTCGTCCAGGTGGGCCAGGATCCTCTCCAGCTGGTCGACCTCGGCGCGGAGCTTCGGGTCGCCGGACTTCGCCTGCTTGGAGACACGCTCGAGGCGACCCTCGACGTGATCGCGATCGGCGACGAGCAGCTCGAGCTTCAGGTTCTCCAGGTCGTCGGCCGGCGCCGCGTCGGGCGAGAACGCGTCGAGCACGACGAGCAGCGCGTCGACCTGGCGCAGGTTGCCGAGCAGCGCCGGTCCCGTGCCCGGGACGTCCTGGACGCGCACGGCGGCAGGCGTGACCTTCTTCGCGTCCACGACCGCGGCGAGCTGACCCAGGCGCTCGTCGGAGATCGGCGCCATGCCGACGTTCGTCTTCCCGTACTCGCCGCCCTGCGCCTTCGTCAGCGCGGTGAAGAGCAGCGTCTTGCCCGCCCCGGGGAGGCCGACGATCCCGACTTCGAGCGCCATGGGCGCAGGTTACTGCCGGCGTTTCGTCAGGTCCTCGGCGTCGTGACGGTTGCCGGTACTTCGACGCCGCCGACGGTGCCGAAGCCGACCCGGCTCTCTCGGGCGAAGCGCTTCACGTAGACGACGCGGGCGAGCGCGACGACGTAGCGGCCCTCGTCGGCCTCGAGCGGGAAGCCGCCCGGGCCGCCGGCCATCACCTGGCGCTCGAGCTCGTCCCAGGTGGGGCCGTCGACGAGCGCGGACATGATCTGCCCGCCGTCGAAGCCGATCTCGATCCGTACCCGCTCAGCCGCCATCGCTCACCAGCTCGGAGAGTACCCCGTCGGCCGCATCCGGATGCAGGAAGGCGACCTGGAGGCCGTACAACCCGAGCCGCGGAGCCGTGTCGACGAGCTGGACGCCGTCCGCGCTCAGCCGTTCCAGCTCCCTGCCGACGTCGTCGACGAGGTAGGCCACGTGGTGCAGGCCCGGTCCGCGCCTGGCGAGAAACCGGCCCACCGGCGTCTCGTCCCCGAGGGAGGCGAGCAGCTCGACGCGGCTCTCCCCGACGAGGACGGCGGCCGCCTCGACGCCCTGCTCCGGCATGCGCTCGCGGTGCTCGACCCGCCCGCCGAAAAGCCGCTCGTAGGTCGCGACGGCCTCGTCGAGGTCGGAGACGGCGATGCCGACGTGGTGGATCGCGCGCGCCGCCATTGCCGGCGATGCTAGCTCTTGCGGGCCGGCTACTGAGGCAGCGCGCGGATCGTGCCGACCGTCTCGGCGGCGCGGGACTCAGGCTCGACGCTCTCGAAAAGGTCGTCGAGCTCCTCGCGGTTCAGCGTTTCCTTCTCCAGCAGCGCCAGGGCGATCTTGTCGAGCGTCGCGCGGTGCTTGTCGAGCAGGCGCAGCGCCTCGGCGTACGCGTGGTCCGTCAGCCTGGCCTGCTCGGAGTCGCGCAGACGCTTCGTCTCCTCCGACAGGGCGTAGTTGTCCGCGCGCATCGTGCGCGAGACGGCGCTCTCGCCCATGCCGTACTCGAACACCATCGCGCGCGCGAGGTCGGTCGCCTTCTCGAGGTCGTTCGCGGCTCCGTTCGTGACGCGCCCGAAGACGATCTGCTCCGCGGCCCGGCCGGCGAGGATCACGGTCATCCAGTCGATCAGCTCCTCCTTCGTGTGGAGGTACCGGTCTTCGCCCGGCAGGTTGAGCGTGTAGCCGAGCGCCTGGCCGCGCGCGATGATCGTCGCCTTCGTCACGGGGAACGCCTCGCCCATCAGATGGCTCATGAGGGCGTGGCCGCCCTCGTGGTAGGCGAGGATCCGCTTCTCCTTCTCGGAGACGACCCGCCGCTGCTGCAGCCCGGCGACGACCCGCTCGAGCGCCATGTCGAAGTCGGACTGGAGGATCTCCTTGCGGTCGGAGCGGCCCGCCTGGATGGCCGCCTCGTTGCAGATGTTGGCGAGGTCGGCGCCCGTGAGACCGGCCGTCTGCCGGGCGATCGCCGGCACGTCGAAGTCCGGCGCCAGCGGCTTGCCGCGGGTGTGGACGAGCAGAATCGCCTCCCGGCCCGCGAGATCCGGGGTGCCGATCATCACCTGGCGGTCGAACCGGCCCGGCCGAAGCAGCGCCTGGTCGAGGTCCTGCAGGCGGTTCGTCGCTCCCATGATCACGACCTGGGCGTCCGTCTCGAACCCGTCCAGCTCGACGAGCAGCTGGTTGAGCGTCTGATCCTGCTCGCGGTTGAACCCGCTGCCGGTGCGCTGCGTCCCGACGGCGTCCAGCTCGTCGATGAAGACGATCGCCGGCGCGTTCTTCCGGGCCTGTGCGAAGAGCTTCCGGATCCGCGACGCGCCCAGCCCGGCGAACATCTCCACGAACGCCGAGGCGCTCTGCGAGTAGAACGTCGCGCCCGACTCGTGCGCGACGGCCTTGGCGAGCAGCGTCTTGCCCGTGCCCGGCGGGCCGTAGAGCATGATCCCCTTCGGCACGCGCGCGCCGAGCGCCTCGAAGCGCTTCGGCTCGCGGAGGAAGTCGACGACCTCCTGCAGCTCCGCCTTCGCCTCCTCGAGGCCGGCGACGTCCGCGAAGCGGACGGAGGAGCTCGAGTTCGGCTGGATCGACTGCGCCTTGACGCGCGGCATCAGCTGCAACGTGCGCCAGAGCAGATAGACGATCAGCCCGAAGAAGAGCAACGGAACCCACGTCAGGATCGCGTTCTGAAGCTGGTCGAAGGAGTAGGCGAGCGGCACCGTCATGCTCATCGGCAATCCCTCGTTCGAGCTAAAGCCCACCGACTAAAGGCCACCGAGCAGCTTGTCCACGGTCGTGAACTCGACCCCTGCTTCGCGCCAGGACGCGAGGCACCTCTCGACACGCACGTCGTCGAGCCCACGCGCGGCGTCCTCGACGAAGCGCACCCGGAGACCGCGCGCCAGCAGGCCGCGGATCGCCGCGTCGTCGCAGACGTCGGTCGCGACGCCGAAGAGCACGACCTCCTCGGGGTCGAGCGCCGCGAGCAGCGGCTCGGTGTTCGGGTTCGTGAAGACGTCGAAGCTCTTCTTCAGGAGCAGAAACTCGCGCCCCCGCAGGAACCGCTCCGGGACGAGCTCGAGCGCGAGCGGCACCGGATCGTCCTGCTCGGTCTCCGGGATCTTCCGCGCGCCCTTCGTCCCGCGCAGGCAGTGAGGCGGATACGTCTGCTGGAAGTCCGGCCGCTCGGAGATCTCCGCGTCGGTGAGCTCGTGGTCGTCGGCCGAGGCCACGTGCGGAAGGCCCGCCTCGCGCGCCGCCGCGACGAGCAGCGCCATCGCGGCCGCGGTCTCCTCGGCGCCCGGGACGTAGAGCTTGCCGTGCGGGAGCATGAAGTCCACCTGCGTGTCGACGTCCCAGAGCACGCGCCTCAAAGGTGCTCCTCCTGCGCGGTCAGCTCGCCGCCCGCGTCTCCCGTGTTGACCGTCCCCAGCGGCTCGATCAGCAGCACGCGCGCGCCGCGCTCCGAGACGGGGCAGTGCTCGACGCCGCGCGGCACGACGTAGAGCTCGCCGGGCCCGAGCCGGACGTCGCCGTCGCGGAGGCGGATCGTCAGCTCGCCGTCGAGCACGAGAAAGAAGTCGTCCGTGTCGTCGTGCCTATGCCACACGAACTCGCCCTGCACCTTCACCACCATTACCTTCAGGTCGTTCAGTGTCGCGACGATCTTCGGCGACCAGAGCTCGTCGAACTGCGCGAGCTTCTCCGCGAGGTTGACCCTTCCTGTCACTGGACCAGCTCCAGCCGCATGATCGTGCGCTTGGACGTCTCGCGCAGCGGACGAAAGCCGTGTTCGGCGAAGAGCTCGCAGCTGCCCATGTAGTCCCTGGGATCGGCGACGTGGCCGTAGCCCTCGACGACGGCGGCGCCGTGGGCCCGCGCGTAAGCGACGGCGCCCTCGAGGAGCGCATCCGCGACCCCTCGTCCGCGCGCCTCCTTGTCGACCGTGAAGCAGACGATCGACCAGACGCGCTCGTCCTCGTCGCGGGGCCGGTACTGCGGCGAGCGGAGAAGCGCGGCGTACTCCTCGCGCGGCGCGATCGAGACCCAGCCGATCGGCGACCCGTCCTCGTAGGCGAGCAGGCCCGGCTCGCGGCCGGCCCGGACGAGGGCGCCGAGAGCGCGCTTCTTCGGCGTTCCGTGCTTGAGCGAGCGGTCGCGCCAGAACATGCACCAGCAGCCGTACGCAGGCGCGTTCCGAGCGCCGCCGCGGGGCCCCTTCCGCTCGAACAGCTCGACCAGGTCAGCCCAGCAGTCGGGCGTGACCGGGCGCACCGCCACGGTCACTCCACGAGCTCCAGGCGGGGGTTCTCGCGGTAGCGGCGGCCGAACTTCGCGGAGGGGCGGCCGTCCGTCATGACGATGTCCCCGGTGAAGTCGTTCGAGCCGCGGATCAGCGATGAGCCGATGCCGTAGGCGTCCACGGGCACGCCGTCCTGCTCGAACTCGCGGATCTTCTCGACCGTGAAGCCGCCTGAGACGACGATCCGCACGCGCTCGTGGCCGTCACGGTCGAGCGCATCTCGCACCTTGAGGACGAGCCGCTGGTTGACGCCTGTCGGCTTGAAGTCGCCCAGCTCGTTCCAGAGGGACCTGTCGACGAGCGCCTCCGAGGTGTCGAGCCGCACGCCCCACAGCCTCGGGCCGAGCGCGCGCGCGACCTCGAGCGCCGTCTCGACCGAGTTGTTCTCGAAGTCGACGAGCACCGTGATGTTGAAGTCCTCGGGCGCCCACTCCGCGAACTTCGTGGCGGCGAGCACGGTGTTACCGCCGTAGGCCGCGATCAGCGCATGCGGGACGGTGCCGATCCCGCGGCCGCCCCACCAGGACGCCTGCTCGTCGGTCGTGACGCCGATCGGCGCGCCCGTCACCTGGCCCGCCACGTACGCCGCGTAGCCGTCGCCGGTCTGGACGCGGTGGTGGTCGTGCCGGGCCGGCATGAAGATGATCGACTTGCCGCCCGCCGCCTCGAGCACGCGGACGACGTTCGTGGTGATCAGCGTCCGCCGCGCCAGCGTGCCGAGGTAGACGGTCTCGAGATGCGCGAAGTTCGTGTAGTCGCCCTCGATCTGCAGCACGGGCTCGTAGGGCTCGATCCTGTCGCCGTCGTAGAGGGCGTGGACGGTCAGGTCCTCGTAGTTGTCGGCGCAGAGCTTGAGGATCGCGATCGCCTCGTCCATGCCGCCGAGGTAGGCGTGGTGCTTCTGGAAGGCCTGGAGGACGACGCGCGGCCGGCGGCCGTCCTCGAGCAGCATCGCCCGGGTGTGGTTGAAGTACTGGTCGGTGTAGTAGCCCTCCCGCATCTTCTCGACCGGGAGGTCGAAGATCTCGGGTGGAAGCCGCCGGCGACCGGTCCTAACCGACATCGTCCCTAACCGACATCGTCCCTAACCGACATCGTCCCTAACCGACATCGTCCCTGCCGGCGTGCTCCAGCTCCAGGCAGGCGTCGAGCGCGGCCTTCGCGACGGCGAGCTGTTCGACGGACGGCTCGGCGGTCGCGATGTGGTGCTGGAGCTCGTAGCCCGGCCGCGCGAGCACCGCCGCGAGACGGCTCTCGGGATTGCGGACCATCCAGGAGAGGAGCTCCGTCGACACGGCGACCGCGCCGACCCCGGCGGCCGCCCGCGCCGGCCCGCGCAGGCGCTGCGGCGCGAGCGAGGCGAGCGCGTTGCCGATCGCGCTCGTGGCGATCAGCGGCCCGACGAGGTGCGTGCCGCAGCGCTCGTGCTCGCGCGGGCGGGGCTCGTCGTGCTCGTAGGAGCCGATGGTGATGTGCTCGGCGCCGTGGTAGGCGGCGAGCGAGCCGCCACGCAGCGCAATCAGCGCCGGCGCCAGCGAGAGCAGCCCGCCTGCGAGCTCGCGAGCGAGGACGGGGAGGCGCGACTCTCGAATCGCCTTCACGCCAACGGCCGTGCCGAGCATGGCGGCGAAGATCGCGGGCCGCTGGAACGGCAGCTTCGCCTCCGGGACGCGGCGGCCGATCCGCGGCAGCAGCAGGAGCGCGTCGAGCATCCGCGCCGGACCGCGCAGCAGCGGGTTCTCCACCGCGGCGCCGCGCAGCGACTTCTTCTCGGCCACGACCTTCAGCTCCCCGCCGGGGAGCCGCACGGCGCAGGCCCAGGACGCCGGCCCGTGGACGAGCACGCCGTTCGGCAGGGCCATTCCACCGAGTCGTACTTTCTCGCTCATTCCAGAGAGCGTACCCGGAGCGCTTCTTGCAGCCGTGCGGCGGCCTCGCCGGGCCGGCCCGATCCGAGCTGGTGCTCGTCGACCTGCACGACCGGCACGACCTCGCGCACGGCGGAGCTCGCAAACGCCTCGTCGGAGCGGAGCAGCGCCCCGAGCGTGAACGTCCCTTCCTGCACCCGGTAGCCCGCCTCCCGGGCCAGCTCCATCAGCACACGCCGGGTTACGCCGGGGAGAACGGCCGGCCCGGGCAAGGGCGTCGTCAGCACGTCCTCGTCGCGCCACCAGAGATTCGACGTCGTCGCGTCGAGCACGGTCTTGCCTGGGCCGAGGAAGAGCGCGTCGTCGGCGCCACGGCGCTCCGCCTCGGCGAGGGCGGCCATGCTGAACGCGTAGCTCGTCGCCTTGACGCCGGCGAGGAAGGGGGAGACGCCGACCTCGAACGTGGCGACCGCGATCCCGCGCTCGCGCAGCGCGTCGAGCCCCTCGGGGAGCGGCGCGACGGTTGCAACGAGGGTCTCGGAGGTACGGAAGACGCGGACCGCGCCCTCGTCCACCCCCGCCGCCGCGACGGCCGTCTGCACGAGCTCCTCCGCGCCGTCGACACCGGGCAGGCCGAGCGCCGACGCCGAGCCGCGGAATCGCTCCAGGTGGCGCTCCAGGAAGACCGGCCTCCCTGCGCGCAGCCGGATCGTCTCGAACGCCGCGCTGCCGCGGAGCACGGCCTCGTCGTCGGCGACGAAGACCGGCGCCGCCGGGTCGACGAGCCCTCGTCCCTCGGCTGCGACCGCGAGCAACGTCACGCGTGCACGAGCCCTCCGACCGCGGCGAGGAGCGGTCTCGCCTTGACCCACGACTCCTCGATCTCGGCCTCCGGATCCGAGTCCCAGACGATCCCGCCGCCGACCCAGAGATGCGCGCGGCCCGCGGCCAGGGCGAACGTGCGGATCGTCAGCGCGAGCTCGAAGTCCCCGTTCGGGCGCACGCTCCCGAGGGCCCCCATCGAGGCGCCGCGGCCGACGGGCTCGAGCGCCGCGATGTGGTCGACCGCCGAGATCTTCGGCGCTCCCGTCACCGAGCCGCCCGGGAACGTCGCCTCCAGGATCTGCGCCAGCGTCGCGTCGGCGCGCAGCCGGCCCTCGACGGTCGAGACGAGATGCGTGACCCCGGCGAGCTCCCGCTGGCGCATCAGCTCGGGCCACCTGACCGACCCCGGCTCGCAGACGCGCGAGAGGTCGTTCCGCTCCAGGTCGACGATCATCACGTGCTCGGCGCCGTCTTTCGCGCCCTCCACGTCCTCGCCTGCGGGGCGCGTGCCCTTGATCGGCATCGTCCAGAGCCGGCGGCCGCGCCGCGCGAGGAAGAGCTCGGGCGAGGCGGAGACGATCGTCCAGCCGTCGCCCGCGAGCGGCCGCGGGTGCAGCGGCCGCAATGGCGCGAGTGCCTCGCAGAGCGCTGCCGGATCGCCCTCGTACTCGGCGCTCAGATGCTGGACGAGGTTGACCTGGTAGACGTCCCCGCGCGCGATCGCCGCGCGCACGGCCTCGACCGCGGCGGCGTACTCCTCGGGCGCCCACGTGGCTTCCCACGGGCCAAGTAACAGACTGTTACTTGGATCGGGAGGGCGCTCTCCTTCAGGCCGGACGCGGCAGGCCAGGAGCGGCAGCGGGCACGGCTCCGGCGGCGCCGGCGGCGCGGTGCGGCGGATCGCCTGCGAGAGGCCGTAGCCGACGTAGAGATCGGCCACGACGCCCGCGCGCGACCAGAAGCGCTCGTCGGCGAGGTACTCCTCGAGCGCGTCGAAAACCCCGTCGGGGCGATGAAGCTCCAGCACCACCCAACCTTGACATGGCTAACACTGTTAGCTACGCTGGCTAACACCGTAAGCCAGAAAGGAGCCGCACATGTCAATCCTCGCCCAGAAGCCCGCCATCCGCCCGGCCTCTGCCGCGCTCACCGTCGCCCTCGTGGCCGCCGTCGTCTTCGAGGTGGTCACGCACCGCACCGGCTACTGGCAGCTCGCCGCCTTCGGCTGGGGCCCCGACGTCGCGCTCGTGCTCGGGATCGGCGCCGGGCTCGCCAAGGGGCAGCTCCACCCGCGGGCCGTCCCCCTCTACAACCTCGTGCACCGCTTCTGGGGCCCGTTGGCGCTCGTCTCCGCGGCCGTCTTCCTGCCCCTGTCGCCCGCCTGGCTCGTCGCCGGCCTGGCCTGGGCGTTCCACGTCTCGCTCGACCGGACACTCGGCTACGGGCTGCGCACCCCGCATGGCTTCCAGCGCACCTGAGCTCAGCCCCCGCGGGCGGGAGATCGTCGAGGCGGCGCGGGCGATCCTCGAAGAGGAGGGGCCTGACGCCGTCTCCATGCGGCGCGTCGGCGACCGGCTGGGCATCCGCGCGCCGTCGCTCTACAAGCACCTTCCGGACAAGGCCGCACTGGAGACGGCATTGATCTCGGACGGCCTAGCGGAGCAGGCGGACGCCTTCGAGGCGGCCGTCCGCGACGCCGACGACCCGCTCGGCGCCCTCGGTGCGTCCTATCGGGACTTCGCGCGCCGCCGGCCGCACCTCTACCGGCTGATGACCGAGCGCCCCCTCCTTCGCGAACGGCTGGCGCCCGGCGTCGAGGCGCGCGCGGCCGCCCCGATCATCGAGGCGCTCGGCGGCGACCGTGACCTGGCGCGGGCGGCCTGGGCGTTCGCACACGGAATGGCGACGCTCGAGCTGAACGGGCGCTTTCCTCCAGACGCGGACCTGGACGAGGCATGGCGCCGCGGACTCGATGCGTTCCGGCGCTAGCCGTGCCCGCTGCTAGAGGCTTGATGTGAATCTGGGGTGCATGCGGGGATGGGCCAGATCAAGCGGTTCAGCCGGATCGGGCGTAGCGCGTAGTGGTGCTACGGGCAAGCGCGAGCCGGTTGAACCGCGCCGTGTCTGGCACACCAGCCGTGCGTGCCGGAGTTTCACATCAAGCCTCTAGCCGCAGAGCGACCGCGCCGCGTGGCGCAGGAAGGCGACGCCGAGCTCGAGGTCGCTAACCGGGACGCGCTCGTTCGCCGAGTGGATCAGCCGCGCGGCCGTCTCCGGCTCCATCGCCCGGGCGGGGAAGAACCCGTAGGCGACGGTGCCGAACGCCTCGCGCAGCCAGTGGCTGTCGGTGAACCCGGCGACGCAGATCGGCGCAGCCTTCGCGCCCGGCTCGAGCTCTCGCACGAACTCCTCCACCACGGACCAGAGCGGCGTCTCGATCGGCGAGCGCGTGCCGCCCTGCGCTTCGATCGTCTGCAGCTCGTAGTCTCCGGCTCCGAGGAGCGCCCGCACGATCGCATCCGCCTCCTGCGGCGACTGGCCGGGGAGCAGCCGCCGGTCGACGATCACCTCGCAGAGCGCCGGGATCACGTTGCGCTTGTCCGAGGCGTGCGCCATCGTCGGAGCGAGCGTCATCCCGAGCAGCGGCTCGATCAGCTCGGCCGCGAGCGGGTGTACGGCCCGGGCGCGCTCGAGGGCCTTGCGCGGATCCGGCACCTCGCCCGTGACGACGCGCAGGAACGCCTCGGTCTCCGGTCCGAGCTGCGGCTCGGCGACGTACTCCCCGAGCCTCTGCACGAGCGGCGCGGCCTTGACGAGCGCGTTGTCGGCGATCGACGGCATCGAGGCGTGCCCGCTCCGGCCGCGCACGCGGAGCGTGAAGGGCGCGCTCATCTTCTCCGCGGTCGAGCAGAGGTAGAAGACGCCGTCGCCGAGCCGGACGCGGTCTCCGGCACCCTCGTTGACCGCGTAGTCGGTCCGCACCGCGTCCGGATGCGCCCGGACGAGCCACTGCAGCCCGAAGCCGTCGCCCACCTCCTCGTCGGCGCAGGCGGCGAACACGACGTCCCCCCGGGGGCGGAAGCCCTCGCGGGCCAGCGAGGCGACCGCCACCGCGCTCGCGGCCACCTGGCCTTTCATGTCGAGCGCGCCGCGGCCCCACACCTCGCCGCCGCGGAGCTCGCCGGACCAGGGATCGACCTCCCACTCCGCCGCGTCGGCGAGCACCGTGTCGGTGTGCGACAGGAAGAGCAGGCTCGGCCCGCCGCCGCTTCCGGGGATCCGCGCGACGAGGTTGGCACGCTCCGGGACGCGCGCGTACAGCTCGCAGGCGACGCCGTTGGCCTCGAGATAGCGCCGCAGGAGCTCGGCCGCGCGCGTCTCGTTCCCGGGCGGGTTGACGGTGTCGGCCCGGATCAGCTCTTGGAGGAGCTGCGTGACCTCGGCGGCCGGCGCGTCGCCCAGCGCCGCCCCGCGAGCGCGATCGGGTACGTCCTGGGCCGCCTTCTCGAGCCCGTCGAGCGACATCACTTCCTCCTGCCAAGCACCAGCAGATAGGGCCTGGGCGCACGAATGCCGTCGCCGTCGCGATAGCTCTCGTACAGCTCGACGAACGCGCGGTGGAACTCCTCGCGCCGCTCCCCGCTCAGCCGGTCGGCCAGCACCCTGACCGGCGGCGCGGTGGACGAGAAGAGCTCCCAGACGCCTTCGCCCGAGTCTGCCTCGACGTGGAAGATGCGATCCTCGACCTCGAGCTCGAAGTCCTCGCCCAGCATGTCGCGGACGTGGTCCGGATCCCCCCACTCGTATGCTTCCCGGCCCTCTATCGGCTCGTCGGTGAAGCGGCGGTAGAGCTCGCCGAGCTTGGGATTCGCCTTCCAGGCCGTGAACCCGAGCCGCCCGCCCGGCTCGGTCACGCGGGCGACCTCCTCGGCGACTGCGGCGTGGTCGGCGGCGAAGATCAAGCCGAAGTTCGACGAGACGACTTCGAAGCGCTCCTCCTCGTAGGGGAGCAGCTCGACGGTGCCGTAGTCGAAGCGGATGTCGAGCCCGTGCGACGCGGCCCGCTCCTTCGCCGACTCGAGCAACAGCGGGGTGATGTCGACCGCCGAGACCGCCGCCCCGGCACGCGCCGCGCGGATCGCTACCTCGCCGGTGCCGGTCGCGAGGTCGAGCCAGCGAACTCCGGGCGCAGGCTGCAGCCGCTCGACGAGCTCGTCCTGCACCGGTGCGAACCGCTTGGCGATCCGCTCGTAGGTGCCGGTGCTCCAGATCGAGGCGGCTTCGCTCACCGCGCCGTGCCCGGCAGGATCGGCTCGAGCCTCTCGTGCACGTCGGTGAGCATACTCCCAGGTGATGAGCGACCTTTTCTCGGATGCGGCGTCGCAGCGCCTCGGCGACCACGCGCCGCTCGCGCAGCGGCTGCGTCCGCGGACGCTCGACGAGCTCGTGGGGCAGCAGCACGTGCTCGGCGAGCGCTCGGCGCTGCGCCTCGCGATCGAGCAGGACCGGGTGCCGTCGACCATCCTCTACGGGCCGCCCGGATCGGGCAAGACGACGCTGGCGCGCGTCGTCGCCAACGTCACCGGCGCCGCCTTCGAGGAGCTCTCCGCGGTCTCGGCGACGGTTGCGATGGTGCGCGAGACGCTGGCCCGGGCACGCGAGACGCTCGGCGCGAGCGGGCGGCGGACGATCCTCTTCCTCGACGAGATCCACCGCTTCAACAAGGCGCAGCAGGATGCCCTCCTGCCCGCGGTCGAGGACGGGCTCCTGACGCTGATCGGCGCGACGACGGAGAACCCGTACTTCGAGGTCAACTCGGCGCTCCTCTCACGGACCCAGATCGTCGAGCTGCAGCCCCTGTCCGTCGACGACCTCGTCGTCGTCCTGCGCCGCGGCGCGGCGGCGCTCGAGACGGAGATGTCGCCCGAGCTCATCGAGCTGGCGGCGCGGCGTGCCGGCGGGGACGCGCGCAACGCGCTCAACATCCTCGAGCTAGCCGTGCAGACCGCGGAGGCCGAGGGCGTGGCGCTCGAGGAGCGACACGTGGAGGACGCCGCGCGCAAGCGGCCGCTCGTCTACGACAAGGGCGGCGACGCGCACTACGACTTCACGTCCGCGTTCATCAAGTCGATGCGCGCCTGCGACCCGGACGCAGCCGTCTACTACCTGGCGGCGATGCTGGAGGCCGGCGAGGACGCGCGCTTCATCGCGCGCCGGATGATCGTGCTGGCATCCGAGGACATCGGCAACGCCGACCCCCGGGCATTGCTCGTCGCGGTCGCGGCAGCGCAGGCGGTGGAGCACGTCGGCCTGCCGGAGGCTCGCCTCAACCTGGCCCAGGCCGTCATCTACCTGGCGCGGGCGCCGAAGTCGAACGCGTCGTACGTGGCGATGAAGGAGGCGACGGCCGACGTGCGCGAGTTCGGCCACGTCAAGCCGCCGGCTGCCGTGCGGGACGCGTCGTACTACGGGGCGCGGAAGCTCGGCCGCGGGAAGGGCTACATCTACCCGCACGACGACCCGCGCGGCTTCGAGGTCGACAACCTGCCGGAGCCGCTGCAGGGGAAGCGGTACTACCGGCCGTCCGGCGCCGGCGAGGAAGCGCCCGCGAGCGACGACGGCTCGGGGGAGCCGCCCGGGGACCAGCGTCCACCCGGGTCCCGTCCCTAACTCCCACCCACCCCGGGGTCCACCCAGGGTAGACGCGCCGGGCGCACGCGTCTGTGACAAGAGTGGAAAAGAAGCGTCGGCTAGTCCGAGGCGTGGAGGTAGCGGTGCACCATCAGCTCGGCCATGGGCGTGTCCAGCCGGCGCGCTGCCTCCACCGCACGCTCGACGTCGTACTCGGTCCGGTGAAACGTGAAGTCGCCGTCCCAGCTCGCCCACGCGGCGCGTACGTCACCGTCCAGCGGCATGCCGACGCTGCCGGGGTTGACCAGCGTCGTCCCGTCCGGCCCGGGCCGGCGGAACTGCCGGTGACTGTGCCCGAAGCAGACGACACGGTCGCGAACGCCTGCCAGCAGGCGGCGGTCGTCCTCCTCGTCCGGGTCCGGCTTGAAGCTGTCGACGTCCGACAGCGGCGAGCCGTGGACGAAGAGCGTCCCCTCCAGCTCTGCGTCGACGGCAAGCCCGTACAGCTGGTCGACGCGCTCGGGGCCGACGAGGCGCCGGCAGCGAGCCAGCTCCTCGAGCGTCTCCGGCCGGTCGGGCGGCGGATCCTTGAGCCAGCGGTCGACGTTGCCCCGCAGCACCACCTCGGCCTGCAGCTCGTCCAGCAGCTCCAGGGTCTCGAGCGGCCAAGGCCCGAAGACGGCATAGTCGCCGCCCAGCAGCCACCGCGTCGCACCCCGACTCCGCGCGTCGGCGACCACCGCCTCGAGCGCCGCGAGATTCGCGTGGATGTCGTAGAGAACGGCGAGCACCTGCAGAGTCTCGGCGATCCGATGGCCTTCGCCTAGAGGATCCGCGCGCCCAGGGCGCTCGCAGCGAGCTCGACGGCCAGCCTGCCCGTCTCGTTCTCGCGGTCGAGGACCGGGTTCACCTCGACGAGCTCGAGCGAGTCGAGCAGCTCCGACTCGGCCAGCAGCTCCAGCGCCAGATGCGCCTCGCGGTAGGAGAGGCCGCCCCGGACGGGAGTGCCCACTCCGGGCGCGTGCTCCGGGTCGACGGCGTCCATGTCGAAGCTGAGATGCACCCACGGCGATCCGCGAAGGTACTCGAGCGACTCGCGGATGGCGGTCTCGACACCGACCCGGTCGAGATCGCTCATGGTGAAGATGAGCCCCTCGAAGCTGCGCAGGAGCTCGCGCTCCGGCTCGTCGAGATCGCGGACGCCGACGAGCGCAGCCCGTTCGACGCTGGGGATCGGCCAGCCGGCTTGCTCGAAGAGCGGGCCGCCGCGGCCGAGCGCCGCGGCAAGCGGCATCCCGTGCACGTTGCCGCTCGTGCTCGTCTCCGGCGTGTTGATGTCCGCGTGCGCGTCGACCCAGAGAACGCCCCCGGGCGCGCCGGCCGCGCGGGCCATGCCGCCGAGCGTCCCCATCGCGACGGAGTGGTCACCACCGAGCACGAGCGGCACGAAGCCGCCGCGGCGCACCTCCTCGACGAGATCGGCGATGTGGTCGGTCGTCTCGAGAATCTGCGGCAGGTACCGGGCGCGCGGGTCGAAGAGCTCCACCGCCTCGGGCACGGCCACCCCGACGTCGCCGCGGTCGACGACCTCCCGGCCGATCCGTCGCAGCCGCTCGTCCAGCCCCGCGTAGCGGATCGCGGACGGCCCCATGTCGACGCCGCGGCGCCCTGCCCCGAGGTCGAGGCCGGCGCCGATGATCGCGACCGGCGCGGTGGTTGGCTGGCTCGACACGGTCGCAAGGCTAACGTTCGGTTGGCAATGGAGCTGGACGTCCAGTCGATCGACCGCGCCGAGCCGTTCACGACCAAGGACGGGTCGACGATCCGCGAGCTGCACCACACGGCCGCGCAGAGCCTCGCCGAGGCGAGGTTGCCCGCCCGCGGGGAGACGCAGCGCCACTACCACGCCCGTTCGGAGGAGATCTACTTCTTCCTCGAGGGGTCGGGGCTCCTCGAGGTCGACGGCGAGCGGCGCGACGTCGGCACCGGCGACGCGGCGCTGATCCCGGCAGGCGCCTGGCACGCCTTGCACGCGGGCGACGCCGGCGCGCGGTTCCTCTGCTGCTGCTCGCCGCCGTACTCCGACGACGACACCTACTTCGAGGAGCCGGCTGAGGCCTAGGCGGAGACCAATGGCTGACCCAGTGGCGAGGGCCGGACTTGAACCGGCGACACCACGGTTTTCAGCCGTGTGCTCTACCAACTGAGCTACCTCGCCGCGCGGCGCCAGTCTAGCCGCAAAGAGAAAGGACGTCGGGACCGGTGTGACCGCGCCGCCAACGCCCTTTCGCTACCGGGGAGTATTGGAGACCGGGCCCTTGCGCGCAAGCAACGCGGTGCCGCGACCGGCCTCGACGTCCGCAAAATGCGCGAATCCGCGCGCGGCGAGCTCGGCCTCGAGGCGGGCTCGCGGGACGTAGATCGGTGTGCTGGGCCCGCCCGAGAAGGCGATCAGCAGCGCCCCGCCCGGAGCGACGACCCGTGCGAGCTCGTCGAAGAACGGGATCATGTTCGCCTGCGCGACGAGGTCGAACGACCCGTCGTCGAAGGGGAGCGCGGCGGCATCGGCCACCTCGAAGCGCACACCGGGGACCGCTCGTCGCGCCTCGGCGATCATCGCCGGCGCGAGGTCGACCCCGGTCACATCGGCCGCCGGGAAGCGTCGCTTGATCGCGGCGACACCGGCGCCCGTGCCGGTCCCGACGTCGAGAGCGCGCCGAGGAGGGTCGATGCGATCGAGCGCCGCTTCGTACGGTGCGAGATGGCCGGGCGAGACGATCGTCTCCCAGGTGGGCGCGAGCGACTCGAACTGCCGGCGGAACGTGGAGCGGAAGAGGCGCCACAGGCGGGGCTCGCGGACGACGAGCGTGGTGACGAGTCGCGCGAAGCGGCGGCCGAGCGCAGCCCGGTTCACGTGTGTGCGGGGCGAATCTCGACAGCGTCGCCGGCCTTCGTCCCGAGCATCGTCGCGGCGTCGCCGTCCGTCAGCGCGATCGCGACGTTGCCGTACGCGTCCTCGTAGAGGATCAGCTCGCCGCGGCCCGTCTCGGCGAAGGTGCGCGCGGCCACGGCGTAGTAGCTGTCGAGCGGCAGGCGCAGCTCGACCTTGACCTCCGGGAGGATCCCCGCCCGCTCGAGGTGCTCGCGCGCGAGGTTCAGCTGGACGTTGCCGAAGCGGTCGACGTAGAGCACCTCGGCCCGGATCCGCGAGGCGCCGAGCTCCGGCTCCGGCACGGACGGCCGCACGAGCGTGGCCGGGTCGAGCGCGGGGCCGAGCTCCTCGAGCGGGACGCCGGCCGCGAGGTGCGCGGCGGCCGGCGCAAAGATGTCGCGTCCGTGGAAGGTCCGCGAGACCGGGTGGAGGCGATGGTCCTCGCTCTGGAGCTCCCGGCCGGCCTCGATGCCGCCGGCGCTCTCCGCGGCGGGCACGAGCAGGCCGTTGTCAGGGCCGACGAACAGCCGCCCGTCGCGCGAGCGCAGCGCGACCGCACGGCGGTTGCCGCCGACGCCGGGATCGACGACCGCGAGGTGCACCCCGACCGGCATGTAGCGGAGCGTGGCCCGGAGCACGAGCGAGCCCTGGAGGATGTTCTGCGGCGCGATCCCGTGCGTGAGATCGATCACCTCCGTCTCGGGCGCGATCCGCTTGATCACGCCGCGGCAGACGCCGACGAAGTCGTCCTCCAGGCCGAAGTCGGAGAGAAACGAGACGATCACGTGCGCGAGGCTACTCGCTGCACGGCCGCCACGAGCCCGTCGAGATCGTGCGTGGCGGCTTCCGCGACGACGACGATGCCGAGCGACTGGGCGACGCGCGTCGTCTGCGGTCCGATCGAGACCGCGGGAACCGCGGTGCCGAGCTGCGCGAAGGAGCGTGCCGCGGAGCCGGAGGCGAGCACCACCAAATCTCCGACCGGCGCCTCTGCGGGTAACACGAGCCGCGTCCGATAGAGCGCCACGAAGTCTGCCCCGAGCTCGTCGATCGGACCCCGCCGCGATCCCTCCGCCGCCGCGAAGAGGATCCTCCCCTCGGGCCGTGGGAACTCCGCGAGCAGCCCGTCCTGACTCGATTCCCGCGGAACAAACGCCGGCTCGACCCCGAGCGAGCGCAGCGTCTCGGCGGTGCCCGGCCCGACCGCGGCGACCCGGGGCAGCGGCCCGTGCGCCCGCCGAACGAGCTCGCGGGCACCGTTCGGGCTGGTCACGATCACCCAGGCGTAGCCGGCGACGTCGACCGGCTCGTCGAACGGCTCGATCTCGATCAGCGGGCAGGCGACCACCTCGAGCCCGAGCGACTCCAGCCTGCCGACGAGCGGCCCGGCCTGGTCACGCGGCCGCGTCACGATCACGCGCACACAAACCCTCCCGCAGCGCGGGCCCACCCCCCCAACGGGGGCGCGAAGTCCCCTTGCAGACACGGTACCCACTCCCGCGTGACGTGTGTGTCACAGATGGGAGCCAATTGCTCACGCCCGCGCGGCCGCGAGCTCGGCGAGGCGGCGGCCGACCTCCTCGGCGTCGTCGCCCGTGATGCGCTCCACCCACGAGCCGTCGTCGGCGGCGACGAGCCCCGTCAGGGTCGTGCCGTCGTGATGCGCCGCCACCGGGGCGAGGCAGCCGCCACCGACCGCGGCGACGACGGCCCGCTCCGCCTCGACGCGCCGGCGGGTCTCGCCGTCGTCCGCCGACGCCGTCAGGGGCTCCTCGCCGGCCCGCACCTGCAGGGCCAGCGCGCCCTGCCCCGCCTCGGGCAGCAGCTCGCCGGTCGCGAAGCGCCGGCCGACCTCGCCGCCGAGCCCCAGCCGGTCGAGACCGCACGCGGCCAGCACGACGGCGTCGAGCCCACGTTCGACCCGCTTTCGCAGGCGTGTGTCGATGTTCCCTCGCAGCGGCTCGATCGAGAGCGTCGGCTCGAGCGCGAGCAGCTGCGCGCGCCGCCGCGCCGAGGCGGTGCCGATCCGCATCCGGGGCCACAGGTCGGCGGCGCCGCAGAGTGCGTCACGTGGATCCTCCCGCGCGAGATACGCCCCCACGGCGAGCCCGTCCGTGTCCGTCGACGTCATGTCCTTCGCCGAGTGGACGGCGACGTCGATCCTCCCCGCGAGCAGCGCCTCCTCGAGCTCCTTGACGAAGACGCCGCGGGCGCCGATCTCGCCGAACGGCCGCGAGCGGTCGCGGTCGCCGGCGGTCGTGATCGGCACCAACGCGATCTCGATCCCCGGGCGCCGCAGGCGCTCCGCCGCGAGCTCGGCCTGGGTCAGCGCGAGCCTAGAGCCGCGCGACCCGATGCGAACGAGCACAACCGCGGCCTTTCCCGACCTTCACGGAGCACACACGGGCGCGGGGCGGCCTGATCCGGACGAAGGCCGTCGGCGCCACGACGGGCAGGGGGCGCGTCTTCATCGCCGCTCATCATCCCCCAGGTCGAACAGGTGGCGCAACGCCTCCGCATACCCGGGCCCTTCGGCGGCCGCCGCCTGCTTCATCCGCACGGTGGGGAGATGGAGCAGCTTGTTGAGGATCTGGGTCGTCACCGTTTCGATCGTCCGCCGCTCCTGCTCGTCGAGCCCGTTCAGCTTGTCCAGCTCCGCCCGCCGGATCTCCTCGGCCCGCGCGCGCAGCGAAGCGATCGCCGGCACGACGTCCAGCGATGCCTGCCACGCGCGGAAGCGCTCGGCCTCGGCGGCAACCAGGGCCTCCGCCTTGCCGGCCTCCCGCCGCCGGCCCGCGAGCGTCTCGGCGACGACCGCCTCGAGGTCGTCGATGTCGTAGAGGTAGCAACCGTCGAGCTCGTTCACCGCCGGATCGACGTCGCGCGGGACGGCGATGTCGATGAAGAACAGCGGCTCGCGGCGGTCGTTCTGGAGATGCTCCGGGCGAACGACGAACTCCGGCGAGCTCGTGCACGTGAGGACCACGTCGGCCTCCTCGAGCCGCCGCGGCACCTCCTCCAGAGTGAGCGCCGTGCCGCCGAAGCGGCGGGCGAGCGCCTCCGCCCGCTCCGGGGTCCGGTTGGCGACGAGCGCGATCTCCGCGCCACGCGCAGCCAGGCTCGCCGCCGCCAGCTCCCCGGTCCTGCCCGCGCCGACGAGCAGGACGCGCCTCCCCTGCAGGTCGCCGAACACCTGCTCCGCCAGCGCCGCCGCAGCCGACGAGACCGAAGCGGGGCTCTCGCCGATCGCCGTCTCGGTGCGCACCTTCTTCCCGACCGAGATCGCCTGGCGGAAGACGTGGTCGAGGAGCGGCCCGGTCGCGCCGGCGTCGTGCGCGGCCCGCACCTGCCCGAGGATCTCGCCCTCGCCGGGAACGAGCGAGTCGAGACCGGCGGCGACGCGGAAGAGGTGCAGCGCCGCCGCCTCGTCCGTCAGCCGGTAGAGCGCGCCCTCGAGGCTCTCGCCGGCCAGCCGCTCGAGCGCGGCGTCGGCCGCCCCGGCATCCTCCCCGGCGACGTAGATCTCCGTGCGGTTGCACGTCGAGAGCACGACGGCTTCCGGCTCGGCGAGCTCCCGCGCGAGCCCGGCCGCGCCCTCGGGCGAGAGCGCGACGCGCTCCCGGAGCTCGACCGGGGCGCTGTGGTGCGAGAGTCCGACGAGATGCAGTCTCATGAGAAATGGGTCAGTTGCAGGCCGAGGCGGGCGACGATCACGAGGGCGAAGCCGGCAAGGGCGACATACGCGCCGACGCGCCCCCGCAGGCGCAGTGCGGCGTACGCGGCATAGATCCCCCACGCCACGAGGGTCACGGCCATCAGCGGGTCGAGCCCGCCGCCGTCCTCGCTCAGCCGGACGATCCCTGCGGCGAGCCCGAGCGTGAAGAGCGCCGTCGCGGCGAGAATCGTCCGGCCCGCGACGCGGTCGAGGACGACGAGCGACGGCATCCGTACGCGCAGGATGTCCGAGGAGCGGCGCTTCAGCCTCCGCTCCTCCCAGAGGTAGAGACCGGAGAGCCCCGCTGCGAGCATGAAACCGGCGAACGCGGCGAGCACGAGGCCGACGTGCACGGTCAGAAAGAGGTTCGAGTAGTGGCTGCGCCCGCCCAGCGCGGTGCCGCCGCCGACGCGGGCGAGCAGGAAGAGCACGACCGCGACCGGCATCACGGCCAGACCGAGGAGGCGGTAGCGCGGCTTGCAGCCCCAGATCAGGTAGGCGCCGACGACGAACCAGACGAACAGGTTGAGCGAGCCGGCCCAGTCGTCCCAGGGGAAGCCGTCCGCCCGCGCGGCCTGCGCGGCGAGGAGCGCCGTCTGCACGAGCCACCCGATGCGGACGCCCCAGCGCGCGATCCGCTCGTGCCGGGCGGACGTGTAGGCCACGGCGGCCTCGCTATACGCCAGCAGCGCCGGCCAGAACAAGAGCTCAGCCATCGGTCGAGTCCTTCTCCTTCGGAGGAACCTCCCGGTTCCCCCGAGCCCCCTCCACCGGTCCGCCGACGCGGACAGGCGGCTGCGCCGCCGGCCAGAAAAGGAGCTCAGCCACGCTCGCGCACCCGCTCGACCAGCTCGTCGAGCGTCCTTTCGAGCCGCCCGACCTTCGCCGCGATGATCAGCACGTAGAGCAGGACGACGACGAAGACGACGAGATACGCGGCCGCGACGTACTTCTCCTCGGTACTCATCAGCCAACCTCCGGTTGGACGCTCACGCGAGCAGCTCCTTCAGCTCCCGCAGCCGCGCGTCGACCCGCTTCCCCGCCAGCTCGAGCTGGTAGAGCGTGGCGAAGAGCGTCAGCATCGCCGCGAGGCAGACGCAGAAGGTGAAGAACTGCGAGCCCGACATCTGCGGCCCGTGCCGGTTGAAGGCGACCGGGTGGATGTACTGGTTCGCCAGTCGGATCGCGAGGAAGCTGATCGGGATCAGCACGACGCCGAAGAGCGCGTAGACCGCGGAGAGGTTCGCGCGCTGCGGGCCGTCGTCGACCGAGAACCGGAGCATGAAGTAGGCGGAGTAGAAGAGGAAGAGGACGAGGAAGAGGACGAGCTGCCGCTCGCTCCAGAGCCACCAGTGACCCCAGCGGTACTTGGCCCAGATCGAGCCGGTGACGAGCGTCATGGCCCCGAAGATGACCCCGTGGTGAATCGCGACGTAGCTCTCGAGATCGGCGCCCGGCCTTCCCTTCCAGAGATGCAGGAGGCCCTTCCACGCGCCCCAGCCGAAGCACGCGTACGCGGTCAACGCGATCGGGACGTGGAAGTAGAAGATCTTCTGGTTCAACCCGTCCGCGTCGACCGGCGCGTAGAAGAAGACGAGCGCGATCGAGGTCCCGATCAGCGCCGTCGCCGCGCCCGCCAGTACGGGCAGCCGGTTGTGCCTCAGAGCTTGCACCCTCGGCAATCGTAGTCGGGTCCGGTCGGGTCATTCGCCACGGCTCACTCGGTGACGACGTACTCGAAGCTGGCCCACGCCAGCAGAGCGAAGACAACGTCGTAGAGCGCGAGGAACGCGAGGTAGCGGCCGGGGTCGTCGACCACGCTCGCGCCGACCCCGCCGGCGATCGCCGGGATGGCCAGCGGGAGAAAGAGGAGCGGGAGCAGAAGCTCGCGCGCCCGGCCGGCGACGGCCATCGCGGCGACGAGCGTGCCTACCGCGGCGATGCCCAGATCGGCGAGCGCAACGCCGGCGACCGTAGGCCAGCCGATCCCAGAGAAGAAGAGTGCGAAGACCGGCAGCGCGACGACCTCGGCGGCGGCCAGGAACGCGAGCACCGCGAGCGACTTGCCGACCCAGATAGCGCTCCGGTCGCATGGGGCGAGCACGAGCGCGTCCAGCATTCCCTGCTCGCGCTCCGCCACGAAAGCACGGCCGAGGCCGAGCAGCGCCGTGAAGACGATCGCGACCCAGAGCAGGCCCTTGGCGGCAACGTCCCCCGAGTCGGCCGGCAGCGCAAAGTGGAAGATCACGAGCGCCGCGACCACGAAGAGCAGCATGGCCGGCAGCGTGTCGCGTGCGCGGAGCTCGAGCAGGAGGTCCTTGCGCGCGAGCGCCCCCACGTCGCGGGCGTAGCGCGTCATGCGATCGCCAGCCCGGCGGTCGCGTACCGCTCGAGCCGGGCCGGCTCGTGTGTCGCGACGAGGACGGTGCGCTCGCCGCGCAGCTCATGGAGCTCACGCTCGAGCAGCGCGGCGCCGGCTGCGTCCAGGGCGTTGAACGGCTCGTCGAGGAGCAGCAGCTCGGGGTCGTGCAGGAGCGCGCGACAGAGTGCGAGTCGCTGGAGCATGCCGCGCGAGAAAGTGCCCGCACGCTCGTGCCGCACGTCCCAGAGGCCGTAACGCTCGAGCAGCATCCCGATCCGCTCGCCGCGCTCTCGGATTCCGTAGAGCCGGCCGAAGAGCGTCAGGTTCTCGAGGGGCGTCAGCTCGCGGTAGACGTGGGGCTCGTGCGCGAGGTAACCGAGCCGCCCCCGCTCGAGGTCGACCTCGAGCTCACCGCCGGTGGGCGCCGCGAGCCCGGCGACGAGCCGGAGCAGGGTCGTCTTGCCCGACCCGTTCGGCCCAGTGACGACGAGGAAATCGCCCTGCGCGACGTCGAGGTCGAGCCCGTGCAGCACGCGGCGCCGACCGAAGCGCTTCTCGAGGCCCCGCGCCCGGATCACGGGCAGTGTCCCGTTGAGCCGCGTCCGCGCGGGACCAGCACGTCCCCTGGTCCCATCCCTAACCCCCACCCACCCGGGGACTCACTCGAGGGTACCCCCGAGGGCTGCACGTATCTGCAACGTTTCTGCGCCAATTCACGCTACGGCCTCGATCAGCACGAAGCCGAGGAAGACGACGCTGATGACGCCGTTCATGGTGAAGAACGCCGCGTCGAGCCGCCGGAGGTTGCCCGGGCCGACGAGCGTGTGCTCCCAGAGCAGGAGACCGGCGACGGCGGCGACGCCGAGCCAGTACGCGAGCCCGAGCCCGAGGCCGGCGCCGACGGCGCAGAGCAGGACGACCGTCAGGGCGTGGAAGGCGCGCGCGCCCCAGAAGACGCCTCGCTCTCCGAAGCGCGTCGCCCACGAGTGCAGGCCCTGCGCCCGGTCCACCTCGACGTCGAACAGCGAGTAGAACAGATCGAAACCCCCGATCCAGAAGGCGACGGCGGCCCCGAGCGCCCACGACTCCCACGGCAGCTTGCCGGTGACCGCCACCCACGCCCCGACAGGGGCCAGCCCGTCGACGGCGCCGAGCCAGAGGTGGCACAGCCACGTGTGGCGCTTCAGGTACGGGTAGATCACGAACCCCGCGACCGGGATCGGCCAGAGCCACCGCACGACCGGGTCGAGCTGCCAGACCGCGACGAGGAAGACCGCGAGCGAGACGGCGCAGAACGCCCAGACCTGGGCGCGCGACAGGAGGCCCGCGGGCAGCTCGCGGGCGGCGGTGCGCGGATTCCGCTCGTCGATCGCCGCGTCGATCAGGCGGTTGAGGGCCATGGCGAGCGACCGCGCCCCGACCATCGCGACGGTGATCCAGAGCAGGTCGTGCCCGCTCGGCACGGCGTTCACCGAGAGCAGCGCGCCGACGTACGCGAACGGCAGCGCGAAGATCGTGTGCTCGATCTTGACGAGCCGTGCGAAGCGGACCGGGAGGGCGGTCACGTCTGCCTGTGCTCCGTCGCCTCGTCGCCGAGCAGCTCGAGCGCGTGTGGGAGCGCGGGGCGGAGCACTGCGTACCCGTCGCGGCAGCCGCCGGGGGATCCGGGCAGGTTGACGATCAGCGCCCGGCCGCGCACGCCTGCAACGCCGCGGGAGAGCAGCCCGTGCGGGGTCTTCGCGATCGAGTCGGCGCGCAGCGCCTCGGCGATCCCCGGCGCCGGCCGGTCGAGCACGGACTCGGTCGCCTCGGGAGTGTGGTCACGCGGGGAAAGCCCCGTTCCGCCCGTCGTCAGCACGAGCTGCACCTCCTCCGCGAGCTCCCGGATGGCGCGCGCGATCGCGGGGCGCTCGTCCGGCACGACACGCCGCTCGACCTCGAAACCGTCGCTGCGGAGGAGCTCCTCCAGGATCGCGCCGCTGCCGTCCTCCGACTCGCCGCGGGAGACACGGTCCGACACGGTGACCACGGCCGACCTCACGGCTTCTCCTTGGTCTTCTCGACGAGGGTCACGTCCGTGACGATCATCGCCTTGTCGAGCGCCTTCGCCATGTCGTAGACGGTGAGAGCGGCGACCGACGCGGCGACGAGCGCCTCCATCTCGACCCCCGTCTGGGCGGTGGTCTCGGCGAGAGACTCGATCTCGACGGCGCCGTCCACGACCCGCAGCGAAACCTCGACGTTGCTCAGCGGCAGCGGATGACACAGGGGGATCAGCTCGCTCGTCCGCTTCGCGGCCATGATCCCCGCGAGCTGTGCGGTCGCGAGCGCGTCGCCCTTCGGCAGCTCGCGCAGACGCGTCGCCGTCTCGGCCGCCATGCGGACGGTCGCCCGGGCGACGGCGCGGCGCCGGGAGATCGGCTTCGCACCGACGTCCACCATGCGCACCGCCCCCGACTCGTCGAGGTGCGAGAACTCGCTCACCTCAGATAGCGCCGCCCGACCCGAAGGAGCCCCCGGCGATGCCGCCACAGCGCTCCGGCCTTTGCAGCGGCTCCACGACGGTACAGCAGTGCCAGCGCGCCGTGGAAGCCGTCCTTGAGACGTGCGTCGTACGGATACCACCACGGCACGCGCACACGCCCGCTGTCGGCGTCGACGTACTTGACGTCGCTCAGCTCGTACAGGCCGTGCTTCGAGTGCGTGTGCCCGAATCCCGAAGCCTTGCGCCCGCCCCACGGAGCCTGGCAGGCCGCATATGAGTAGCCGAAGTCGTTCGTCCACACGCAGCCGGCCTCGAGCCTCCTCGAGACGCGCTGGGCTCGCTCGGCGTCCCGCGTCCAGACGCTCGCGCCGAGCCCGAACTGCGAGTCGTTCGCCAGCCGTATCGCGTCGCTCTCGTCCTCGAACGGCGCGACGACCACCACCGGCCCGAAGATCTCCTCGCGATGGACGCGCGCCGCCGCCGGGACATCGACGAGGACGGTCGGCTCGTAGAACCAGCCCGGCAGCTCGGTCCGCGGGCGCCCGGCTCCGGTGCGCGCACGCGCTCCGTGCTCGAGGGCGTCGGCCACGAGCTCCTCGACCCTGTCGCGCCGCTCCTCGGAGATCAGCGGCCCGAGATCGACGCCGTCTTCGTCGCCGCGGCCGATGCGCAGCAGCCGTGTGCGCCGCACGAGCTCCTCGACGAACGGCTCGGCGAGCGGGCGCTGGACGTAGATCCGCTCGATCCCGGCGCACGTCTGCCCACAGTTGAGGAACGACCCCCAGAGGGCGCCCTGGACGGCGCGCTCGAGATCGGCGTCGTCGAAGACGAGCATGGGATCCTTCCCGCCGAGCTCGAGCGTGGCGGAGACGAGTCGCTTCCCCGCGGCAGCGCCGACGTCGCGCCCGACCTCGACCGAGCCCGTGAAGACGACCTTCCCGAGGCCGCGGGCGCGGACGAGCGCGGCGCCCGTCTCGGGCCCGCCCTGCACGACCCGCAGCAGACCCGCCGGCGCCCCGGCGGCAGCGAAGGCCCGTGCGATCCAATCACCGGTGAGCGGCGTCAGCTCCGACGGCTTGAGGACGACGCCGTTGCCCGCGACCACGGCCGACGCCACCTGGGTCAGCGGCACCCCGAGCGGGTAGTTCCACGGCGAGACGACCGCCACGACGCCGCGCGGCTCGTAGACGAGCCAGCCCTTCTTGTGGCGGAGGTGCAACTGTGGAAACTTCAGCCGCTCGGGTCGGAGCAGGCTCTCCGCGTTCGCGCCGAGCCAGACGAGGCTGTCGAGCGCCGGGAACGCGTCGGAGGTGAGCGACTCGACGAGCGGCTTCCCCGTCTCCGCCGTGATCGTCGCAGCCACGTCGTCGAGGTTGTCGAGCAGGAACGACACCACGCGTCCGAGCAGCGCACGCCGCTCCTCCCAGCCGCTCTCGGCCCAGCGCTCCTGGGCGAGCCGCGCCTCGGCGACCGCCTCCTGGACGGCTGCAGGCGCCGTCACCGGCACCGCGCCCACGCGCTCGAGCGTCGCGGGATTGCGGACCTCGAGCTCGCCCTCGGCGAGCAGTTCCATGAGCGGGACTCTAGCTCCGTGCAGGCGCCGAGACGCGGTCGAGGTCGGCGAGCTGGGCCTCGATCCACGCCTCGAGGTCGTGCTCGCGGACGTGCGCCTTGATCGCCTCGCTCCGGCTGCGCCGTTCGGGCGCTGCCATCTCCAGCGCCTCGTGCAGCGCCTCGGCCTGTCCTGCGATGTCGAACGGGTTCACGGTCAGCGTCCAGTCCCCGAGCTCCTCGTGCGCGCCCGTGTTCTCGGAGAGCACGAGCACCCCGTCCCGCTCGTTGACGAGCGCGGCCTCCTTCGCGACGAGGTTGAGCCCGTCGAAGATCGCGTTCACGAGCAGGACGTCGAACTGCTTGTACGCGGCGACCGACTCGGGGAAGTCGTCGTGGATCCGCAGGTCGATCGGCAGCCAGCCCTCCTGCAGGAAGCGGTCGTTGACGGATCGTGCCTCGCGCTGAATCGCCGCGAGGTACTCGGCGTACTCGGGGATGTCCTGGCGAGACGGATCGAGCAGCGCCAGCAGCTGGACCCGCCGGTGCATCTCGGGGTGCGCGTCCAGGTAGACGGCGAAGGCCCGGAAGCCGCGGACGACGTTCTTCGACGGATCGGTGCGGTCGACGCGGAGGATCAGCTTCTCGGCGCGGGCCGCCACGAGCGCGCGCTCCTCGGCGAGGACGACCTCGCTCGTCGCCAGCTCGTCGAACTCGCTCGGGTCGACCGAGATCGGATGGGCCGTCACCAGCGTGTGGCCGCCGGCGTGCGAGACGGTCCCCTCCGCGTGGTCGACCTCCGCGCCGAGGAGATCCTCGCACGAGCGGAGGAAGTTGCGGCGCCACCGGTTCGTGTGGAGTCCGACGACGTCGTTGGCGAGCATGCTCTCGTGGATGTCGCGCCGGATCGAGTCGGGCAGCACGTGCCAGGCGTCACTCTCCGGCCACGGGATGTGGACGAAGTGGGTCAGGGTCGCGTCCGGGGCGCGCTCGCGGATGAAACGCGGCGCGAGATAGAGGTGGTAGTCGTGGAGGAAGAGGGCGGCCTCCGGCTCGCGCTCGAGCTCCTCGACCGCCGCGGCGGCGAAGGCCCGATTGACGGCGACGTACCCGTCCCGCCACGCGCTGCGCAGCCCGTCGTCGAAGTCCGGCGCGCGCGTCAGCGCCCAGAGGTGGTGCTGGAGGAACCACAGGGTCGGGTTCGAGATCACGTTGTAGAAGCGGTCGTAGGCCGCCTCGTCGTGGCCGACCAGCCGCAGCCGGTAGCGCGAGCCGTCGGGGGCGGTCTCGTCGATCGGACCGGCGGCCTCGGCCGCCACGAGCCGGTCCTCGTCGCTCATGGCGCTCGCGATCCACGTCACGTCGTGGTGCGAGACGAGGCTCCGCAGCGCCGTCACGAGCCCGCCGCCGCCGCGACGGGCGATCTCGCTCCCCTGCGTGGTCGCGACCGTACGAGACGGGCCCGCGGTTCGAGACGACGATCAGCTTCCGGTGCTCCGGCATCCCGACTGAGCCTATCCCCGGCGGCCGGGATGGAAGCGAGCGCGCCGGTCAGCGGGAGGCTGCGACTGTCGCCACCTCGGCGCCGGCCGTGTCGTTCCCCTCCAGCCGGTTGAAGAGGACGAGCCAGTCCCGGAGGAGCCGCGGCGTCAGGAAATGCCGCCGCACGTGCTCCTTGCCGCGCAGCGCCCGCTCGCGGGCCGACCCCGGCTCGGCCAGGATCTCGATGCACGCCGCGGCCGCCTCCTCGGGCGTCGAGACGAGCCAGCCGGTCTGGCCGTCCTCGATCTGCGCGACGATCCCGCCCACCTTCCCGGCAACGGTCGGGCGCGACTTCCAGAGAGACTCGGTCACCGTCAGGCCGAACCCCTCCTTGATCGACTTCTGGATGACGGCCTCGGACCGGACCTGGAAGGCGTTCACCTCGATCCCGCCGACGTTGTTCAGGTTGGAGAGGATGAAGATGTCCGGGTCACCGGCCGCGTGCTCGACGGTCAGGTTGTAGTAGTCCCAGCCTTCGGGGTCGTCGTGCGCCATCGAGCCGACCAGGGCGAGCTGCACCTCGGGGAATCTCTCCTTGACGCTGCGGTACGCGTCGATGACGCCGAGCGGGTCCTTCCACGGGTCGAAGCGGGAGACCTGCACCAGCAGCGGCCTGTTCACGTCGATCCCGAACTGGTCGACGATGTACGAGGCGTCCTCGCCCGAGAGCGCCATGTTCTTGGGCGTCAGCGGATCGATCGCCGGCGGCCAGATGTAGCACTCGGGCAGCCCGCTCTCCCGCGGCACGTACTCGCGCATGTGGAAGATGGCGGCGTCGTAGCGGCCGATGGAGGGAAGCAGGACGTCGAAGACCTCGCGGTTCGGCGTCGAGAAGTCGATGTGCCCGCGCCAGATCCAGTGCGGCTTCGAGGCCGGGAAGTGGTCGATCATCCCCACCGGCTGCGGGTCGTGGACGATCACGAAGTCGTACTCGTTCGGATCGATCTCGTCCGCGTTCAGTTCCTGGTAGCGGCGAAAGGTGTCGACCTGTGCGGCGGTCAGCCCCTGCGGGTTGCCCTGGATGCCGTTGTGGATCGTCTTCGTGACGTCGAAGAACTCGTCGGCGCCCTTGATGATCCGCCACTCGACGTCCAGCCCGGCGTCTGCCATCAGCGGCACGAGCGTGTAGTTGATCTCGGCCACGCCGCCGCCGAACGCGGTCGCGGACAGATGCACGACGCGCTTGCCGGCGAGCGGCTCCGCGAGCCGTCTGATCTCCTCCATCAGGCCACGGGAGACGATCGTTGCATAGTCGCCGAGCGACTTGTGGCCGACGTTGACGAGCTGGAGCACGCCCGCGGAGAATAGTGCGTCAGTCGGCGGTCAGGAACTTCACGAACCGGAGCCGCGAGCCTCGCCCGTCCGCGCGGGGACCGATCTCGAGCTCGTCCGTGAGGGCGCGGATGATCACGATTCCGAGCCCGCCCTCCGAGAGCTCGTCCGCCTCCGTGGCGCCGGCCGTGCCCGGGACGAACCCCTCGCCGTCATCGACCACCTCGACGACGAGCCTGTCCGGGTGGAGCTCGTAGACGATCTCGACCCGGCCGTCGTCGCCGCCGTACGCGTGCCGGACCGAGTTCGTGCACGCCTCGGTGATGGCGAGCTTGAGGTCGCCGAGCTCGTCCTCGGTCAGCTGCCGGACGCGCGCGAGCCCCGTCAGAGCGAGGCGACCCAGCGTGATGTACTCGGCCCTCGCCGGGATCGTCAGCTGGATCGCCTGCGGACCGCCGCTAGTCGGCGCAGCGTCCATGCTCACGTCCTCCACGCCGAATTCACGAGTCAACCCTTCGCCATCCTGCCGAAACCGCATCTCGACCCGCCCCTCTCGAGGTCTCGATTCCCGGTTTCGGCCGAACCCTAAACCGGCTTCAGGACGGCCGCTCGTCCAGCCGCAGCGCGACCGTCGTGTGCCGGCCGCCGCGAACGATCTCGATCGTCGCCGTCTGCCCGGGACGAGCCGGCCGCTGACGATCCGCACGAGGTCGCCCGAGCTCTGCACCGGGATCCCGTCGATCGCCACGATCACGTCGCCGCCGCCCCGGACCGTCTCGCCGTTCAGCAGCACGTCGCGGCTGCCCGCGCGGAGGCCGGCGCGCTCTGCTGCGGTGCCGGGTTGGACGACGTCGATCAGCGCACCGTGGTCGACGCCGTAACCGAACCTCTTCGCGATCGCGGGGGTCAAGTCCTCCGTGCGAACGCCCAGGTAGGCGTACACGACACGGCCGTTCGCGAGCAACTGCTGCATGGAGCGCTTGGCCGAGTTGACCGGCACGGCGAAGCCGACCCCCTCGAAGCCGCTCTGCGTCTGGCCGGTGCGGATCTGGGCGTTGATCCCGATCACACGGCCGCGCGCGTCGAAGAGCGGCCCGCCCGAGTTGCCGTGCGTGATCGGCGCGTCCGTCTGGATCGCGTCGACCACGTCGTAGCGTGAGGTCAGCGAGTCGATGGGGCGCGTGGCGGAGACGACGCCCACGGTGAGCGAGCCCTCGTTGCCGAACGGCGTCCCGATCGCCGCGACGGGCTCGCCGACGACCACTGCAGACGAGTCGCCGAGCGGCACCGGGGCGAGCGCGTGCGCCTTCGGGTCGACGCGGATGACGCCGACGTCGTCGAAGAGGTCGTAGCCGACCACCTCGGCGGGAACACGGTCGCCGTCGTGGAACTCGACGTAGACCTCCTTCGCCACGTCAGGCGCCGGGGGCGACTGCTCCGAGGAGCTGCTGACCTCGGCGGCGTCCGTGATCACGTGCGCGCTCGTCAGGATGACGCCGCCGGCCGAGACGACGAAGCCGGTGCCCTGCGCCTCGCGGGCGTTCGCGTCGGTGGACGGGTCGAAGAACGAGTAGAGCGTGACGACCCCGGGCACCCGCGTCGCGTAGATCCGCGCCGGGTCGAAGCTGCTGCCGGAGAGGGGCCTCGCCGCTGCACGCGCCGCACCGGCCGCCGACACCGGGCTTGCGTCGGGGGCCGTCTGGACGACGACGGTCGTCTTCGTGCCTCCGTCGAGCCAGCCGGTGCCCTGTCCGAGCGCGACCGCCAGCACCGCGCCGAGGCAGGCAGCGGTGAGGGAGACGGCGACGAGCGGGCCCTGGCGCATCTCGACCCACTGTAGCCGCGACGCGGGCCTGCGCCTTTTCACGGGAAAACGCCCCTACTGCAGCACGGGCTCCCGCCGCTGCCAGGCGGCCGCTCCGGCGGGCAGCACGAGTCTGAACACCGTCCCCTCGGGGCCCGACTCGAGCTCCAGCGTGCCGCCCATCAGGTCTGCGAGCTCCCTCGCGATCGCGAGCCCGAGGCCGCTGCCCGAGGCGCGGGAGCCTTCGAGACGGAAGAAGCGCTCGAAAACGTGCTCCTGCGCCTCGGGAGGAATCGACGGGCCGCCGTTCTCCACCTCGAGCCTCGGTGCGATCCCGTCCGAGGAGGCGCGCACCACGATCTTCGTCCCCGGAGGCGTGTGCCGGATCGCGTTCTCGACGAGCGCCCGGCCGATCTGCAGCACGCGCTCCTCGTCCCCCAGGGCGGGCACCTCGCCGTCGATCACGGCCGCGAGCAGGTGATCCGTGACCCGCGAGGCGGGGCCGAACTCCTCGACCAGGGTCTCGGCGACGTGCGAGAGGTCGACGCGGTCGACGTCCATCCGGATTGCGCCGGCGTCGAGCCGGGAGAGGTCGAGGAGATCGGTGGCGAGCTTCGTCAGCCGGGAGACCTGCTCCCGCATCTGCTGCAGGAACTCCAGCCGCGTCGCGTCGTCGAGCTCCTCGTCGAGCAGCAGCTCGAGGAAGCCGGAGAGCGAGAAGAGCGGCGTCCGCAGCTCGTGCGACGCGTTGGCGATGAACTCTCCCCGGGCCCGGTCGAAGTTCGAGAGCTGGACGCGCATGCGGTCCATGGCCGCGGCGACCTGTCCGACCTCGTCCATGGTCTCGGGGAGCACCGGCTCGTCGAGATTGCCCGCGGCGATCCGATCCGCCGCGCGCTCGAGCCGGCGCAGCCGCCGCGCGAAGATCCGCGCGAGGCCGAAGCCGACCGCGACAGACACGACCAGCGCCAGCAAGGCTGCGAGCAGCATGCGCTTCCGCACGACGCTGACGTTCCGGAGCGTGTCCCCGAGGCTCGAGCCGACGAGCAGGATGGCACCCGTCCGCAGGGGTACGGCGACCTCCGCGACCCGAGTGCCCCGGTTGACCGTACCGCGCTGGACCCGGTCGAACCGTGCCGCGGCGAGCGCGATCCGATCGCTCTTCAGGCCACGGAAGTTCCCCGAGTCGCCGTAGATGTCGAGCTCTCCCGCGCCCGCCGGCACCAGGATCGAGACCCGGGTGGACGGGAAGACCGCGGCGATGTCCTCCGCGTCGCTCGGCCAGGAGGAGGAATCCGCCGGGTCGATCAGGCCAACCGCGATGTGGGCGTTGCGCTCGAGCAGGTCGAGGCGGTCGCGGATCAGCGAGTCCTGCAGCGGCGGGACCACCACGAGATAGACGATCGCCATTGCGCTCGCGACCACGAGCAGCAGCGCCAGCGTGAGTTGTGCCCCGACGCTGCGAAACGGGTTCATCGGTCGCGGAAGCGGTACCCCACGCCGCGGACGGTGAAAATGTACTCCGGCTCGCGCGGCTCCTGCTCGAGCTTCTCACGCAGATGGCGGACGTGGACGTCGATGGTGCGGGGGTCGCGGTAGTCGGCGTCGCCCCACAGGGACTCGAGCAGCATCCGGCGGCTGAAGACGCGTCCCGGCGAGGCCGCGAGCGTGCGCAGGAGCTCGAACTCGACGTACGTCAGCTGCACGGGCTTGCCATGCACGGACACCTGGCGCCGCCCGATGTCGAGCGCGAGCCCCCCGGACTCGATCAGCTCGTCCTCCGGCCCGGGACGCGCGATCGCCGCGCGGCGCAGCAGCGCGCGCACGCGGCTGCGGAACTCCCGGATCGAGAACGGCTTGGTGATGTAGTCGTCGGCGCCCAGCTCGAGGCCGAGCACCTTGTCCAGCTCGTCGTCGCGGGCCGTCAGCATGATGATCGGCACCGTCGAGCGGGCCCGGAGCTGCTTACAGACCTCGATCCCGTCCAGCTTCGGGAGCATGATGTCCAGCACCACGAGATCGACGTCGTTGTCGTCGAAGCGCGCGAGCGCCTCTTCCCCGTCCCAGGCCTGGACGACATGGAAGCCGTCCCGCTCGAGCGGATAGGTCAGGAGCTTCTGAATGCTCTCCTCGTCGTCGACGAGCAGGATGGTGGAAGGGGAATCGCTCATCGTCGGCGCCTGCCGTAGGACACCGGCCCGTCGGTCGACCGAGTCTTACTATAGCCAGCGCTATGGCGGCCTCCCCTGACCGGCGCAGGCCGCGGCGCGGCTCGCTCGAGCGCCCGGTCAACGCGCGGCTGTACCGCGGAACCTGGCTCCTCGTGGGTCTGCCGCTGCTGCTGGCCGCGTTCAGCGTCTCGCGGCCCGGCGTCCTACCGCAATCGCAGCTGCCACCCGCGTTCGACGCCGCGACAGCCACCGATCTCGCCGGCCAGCTCGCCCGCGACTACCCGGACCGCTCGCCGGGCTCGGCGGGCGCGAGCAACGCCGCCCGGTGGGTGCGCGAGCAGCTCGGCTCGTTCGGGCTCGACGTCTCCGACGACGCCTTCGACGCGAAGATCCCCGGCCGCGGCACCGCTCGGCTGCACAACCTGACCGCGGTCGTTCCCGGTCCTTCGCCCGCCATCGTCGTCATGGCCCACCGCGACGACGACGGCTCCGGAGCCGGCGCGAACGAGAATGCGAGCGGCACGGCCGCGCTGATCGAGCTGGCGCGCCTCTACGCGACGCCGACGGCGGTCGGGGGTGGAGGCGCACCGGTCACGACCGCCCACCGCATCGTCTTCCTGTCGACGGACGGCGGCGCATTCGGGGGCATCGGCGCGGCGCGGTTCCTCGACCGGTCGCCGTACCGCGACAGCGTCGCGGCGACGCTCAACCTCGACGCCGTCGCCGGTCACGCCAAGCCGCGCCTGGAGATCGCCGGCGACGAGCCTCGCTCACCGGCCGCAAGCCTCGTCGGCACGGCCGCCCAGCGGCTGCGCGAGCAGACCTCCGAGCTCCCGGAGCGGGTCAGCGCGGGAGGGCAGCTCGTCGATCTCGCGTTCCCGTTCACCCTCTACGAGCAGGGTCCGTTCGTCGCCCGAGGCATCCCGGCCGTGACGATCACCACGGCGGGCTCGCGGCCGCCGACCGCGTTCCTCGACCGTCCCGAGGCGCTCGACCAGCAGACGCTCGGTGCGATCGGGACCGCCTCGCAGCAGCTGCTCGCATCGCTCGACCAGGGGCTCGAGCTCGCCCAGGGGACGACGACCTACGTCTATCTCGGCGAGCGGATCGTGCGCGGCTGGACGATCGAGCTCGTCCTCTTCGCGGTGCTGCTGCCGTTCGTCGTCACAGCCGTGGATCTCTACGCACGCTGCCGGCGGCGGCGGCTCGCCCTGACGGCCGCTGCGCGCGCGCTACGCAGCCGGCTCGCCTTCTGGCTCTTCGCGGTCGGGCTCTTCTGGGTTTTCTCGCAGCTGGGGGCATTCCCGGGCGGCGAGCCGCGGCCGCCTAACCCCTCGTCCGTCGACTGGCCCGTCGCCTCCCTCGCGATCCTCGGCGTGCTCCTGCTGCTCGCGTGGCTTGTGCCGCGCGACCGGCTGGTGCCCCGGCGGCCGGCCACGCAGGAGGAGGAGCTCGCCGGACACACCGCAGCCCTTCTCGGGCTCGTCGTCGTCGGCCTGCTGGTCGCCTCGACGAACCCCTTCGCGCTCATCTTCGTGCTGCCGTCCCTGCACGCCTGGCTCTGGCTTCCGCAGCTGCACGGCCGGTCGCCGGCCGTCCGCTTCCTCGTCTTCGCCGCCGGGCTCTTTGGTCCGGCGATCCTGCTCTGGTCGTTCGCCGTCCGGTTCGGGCTCGGGCTCGACGCTCCGTGGTACGTGCTGCAGCTGATCTCGATCGGCTACGTCCGCCCCCTCGTGCTGCCGATCGCGGCTGTCTGGCTGGGCGCGGCGGCACAGCTGCTGGCACTCGCCGCCGGGCGGTACGCCGCCTATCCGGATGTCTCCGAGCGTCCGCGCCTCGGACCGATCCGGCGCCTCGTCCGACGGCTGCTGGTGGTCACGTCGGGGCGCCGCAGCACGACGACGCAGCGCCGCGGCACGACACGGCGCCGCGCCTACGGAGGCTGACTAGCGCAGCTCGAGATAGCGGACGGGCGCGCCGGCGGCGAGCTCGCCGTTTCCACGTGGAACGTGGACGAGGGCGTCCGCGCCCACGGCGCGGGCGATCATGTGCGACTCCTGGCCGCGGAGGGGCTCGAGCACGACCGCCTCGCCGTCCGCGACCGCGCGGGCACGCACGAGCTGGTCGCGTGCCTCGTTCCGCCGCACAGGCGCCGCCAGGCGGCCCGGCCGGTAGTCCGGGCCGGGCGCGGCTCCCTGCAGCGCGAGCACGGCGGGCCGGACGAGGAGCTCGAAGCCCACGAGCGACGAGACGGGGTTCCCCGGCAGGCCGAACACGAGCGTCCCGCCGCGCACGCCGAAGGAGACGGGCTTTCCCGGCTGCACGGCGACGCGCCAGAACACCTCGTCGACGCCGAGCTCCGCCGCCACGCGCCGGACGAGGTCGTGCGGCCCGACGGAGACGCCTCCCGACGTGACGAGCACGTCCGCCTCCAGGCCGTGCGCGATCGCGGCGCGGTGGGCGGTCTCGTCGTCGGCGACGGCCCCCAGCCGGTCGACCACGGCGCCCGCGTCCCGGAGCTGCGCCTCGAGGATGACTCCGTTGGCCTCGTAGACCTCGCCGGGACCCAGCGGCTCCCCCGGGGCGCGGAGCTCCGTCCCCGTCGTCAGCACCGCGACGCGCGGGCGCCGGGCGCAGGCGACCTGCGGGATGCCCGCCGCAGCCAGCGCACCGAGCTGCGCCGGCCCGAGCCGCGTGCCCCGCGGTACGACGACCTCTCCGGCCCGGATGTCCCCTCCCCGGGGCCGCACGTTCGCCCCGGGCTCGATCGGATCGGGAATCTCGATCCGGTTTGCCGATTCGACGACGACCTCGATCGGGGCGACCGCGTCGGCGCCCACGGGCACGACGCCTCCGGTTGCAATTCCCATCGCCTCCCCGGAGGCGAGCTGCCGTGCTGCAGGCCGGCCCGCGGCGATCCGCTCGACCACCGACAGCCCCCCGGGGACGTCGGCCGCCCGCACCGCGAAGCCGTCCATCGCAGAGCTCGCGAACGGGGGCAGGTCGACCTGGGCGACGGCGTCCACCGCGACGATGCGGCCGGCCGCGTCGGAGAGCGTCACCTCCTCGGCCGCGAGCGGCTCGACCCGCTCCAGGATCAGGCGCAGCGCTTCGTCGATCGTCAGCAGTTCGGCCACGAACGCTGCATAAGCTACTGGCCGTGGCGCAAGACCTGATCGCGGGCCGGTATCGCCTGCTCGAACCGCTCGGCGGCGGCGCGATGGGGGCGGTCTGGCTGGCCGAGGACGCCGAGCTCGGCCGGCAGGTCGCCGTCAAGCTGCTCGGGCCGGACGCGGACCGCGCCCGCTTCGACCGCGAGGCCCGCGCCGCGGCCTCGCTCGCGCACCCGAACATCGTCCAGCTCTACGACTACGGCGAGGACGAAGGCCGTCCGTACATGATCCTCGAGTACCTCTCGGGAGGCTCGCTGGACGACCGGATCACGCGTGGCCGGGCGTTGCCGGACGACGAGACCGAGCGGATCGCCCGTGAGATCGCGGCCGGGCTCGCGCACGCACATGCGCGCGGGCTCGTCCACCGTGACCTGAAGCCGGCGAACATCCTCTTCGACGCGGAAGGCCGCGCCAGGATCGGGGACTTCGGCATCGCCCGCATGGGCGGCGCGGGGACGCTGACCGAAGCCGGCACGGTCCTCGGCACAGCCGCGTACATCTCGCCCGAGCAGGCTCGGGGGGAAGTCGCGACGCCGGCGAGCGACGTCTACTCCTTCGGCGTCATGCTCTTCCTGATGCTGACGGGGCGCCTCCCCTTCGAGGCGCCGGGCGCCATGGAGCTCGCGGCCATGCACCGTGATCGGGAGCCGCCACCCGTCTCCGCCTTTCGCCCGACCGTGCCGGCCGAGCTCGCGCGCATCGCCGAGGCAGCGCTCCGGAAGGATCCCGCCGCCAGGCCCCCCGACGGCGCGGCGCTCGCGGGCGAGCTCGGGGGCGCGGGCGCGGCGACCCTCCCCACGCTACCCCTCACCGGCGAGCCGACGGTGGTGATGCCGCGCGCGCGGCCGGCGCAGCCGCAGCGGTCGCGGCGGATCGTCGTCTTCGCGCTGATCGGCGCCGCCGCGCTTCTCGGCGCCGGTGTGGCGCTCGCGTTCCTGACCACCGGCGGCGACTCCGGCGGCTCGGCGCCGAGTGTCCCGCTTTCGAACATCACCCCGCCGACGACGGCCCGGGCGACGACCGCACCGCAGACCACCGCTGCCACGACGACGGCACCGGCGACGACCGCGGCCCCGGCGACCGCGCCGACAACCAGCCCGCCCGCCACCACCGCGCCGACGACCGCACCCACGACGACGCCGACCACGACGGCCCAGACCACGACGGCCCAGACCACGACGGCCCAGACCACGACGGCCGAGACGACGGCGCCGACCACGACCGACACCGGCGCGACCACGGCCACCGACACGACACCGGCGCCGTGATCTCGGTCGTCATTCCTGTCCACGACGAGGAGCGGAGCGTTGCGCTTCTCTACGACGAGCTCGGCTCGGCGCTAACACCGCTCGGGCGCGAGTGGGAGGCGATCTTTGTCGACGACGGCTCGACGGACGGCACCTTCTCGGCGTTGACGAGGCTGCACGACGCAGCCCCGAACGTGCGGGTCGTCCGGCTCCGGCGCAACTTCGGCAAGGCGACCGCGCTCGCCGCCGGCTTCGCCCAGGCGCAAGGCGAGGTCGTGGTGACCATTGACGGCGACCTCCAGGACGACCCGGCGGAGATCCCGAAGCTGCTGGCGAAGCTCGACGAGGGGTTCGACCTCGTCTCCGGCTGGAAGACGCAGCGCCGCGACCCGCTCTCGCGCCGCATCCCCTCGAAGATCTTCAACCGCGTCACGGGCGCGCTCTCAGGCGTGCGCCTGCACGACATGAACTGCGGCCTCAAGGCGTACAAGGCGGAGGTCGTCCGGGGTCTCCGGCTGTACGGCGAGCTGCACCGGTTCATCCCCGTGCTCGCGCACCAACGCGGGTACCGCGTCGCGGAGCTGCCCGTCAACCACCGGCCGCGGGAGCACGGGCGGTCGCGCTACGGGATCGAGCGGTACCTGCGCGGGGCGTTCGACCTGATGAGCGTGTCGTTCGTCGGCCGGTACCGGACGCGCCCGCTGCATCTTTTCGGGACGCTGGGGCTCGTGCTCGGCTTCGTCGGCACGCTCGTCCTCGTCTACCTGACGCTGCTCAAGCTCGAGGGCCACGCGATCGGGCAACGACCGCTCCTGACGCTCGGCGTGCTGCTCGTCGTGGTCGGCATCCAGCTCTTCTCGCTCGGACTGCTCGCGGAGCTGATCCTGGCCCAGCACGAGCAGCGAGTGCCGGAGGCGGAGCGCGAGCGCCAGCACGTCGAGGAGATCCTCGACTGAGGGTCCTCTACTTCGGCACGTACGAGCGCGACTACCCGCGCAACGCGCAGGTGATCTCCTGCCTCCGACGCGTCGGGGTCGAGGTGCTGGAGCGCCACGTCGACGTCTGGGACCGCCGAGAGCACAAGTTCCGCGCCGGGCCGGCCGCCGCGGTGCGCGTGGCGCTTGCGGAGCTCCGCCTGCGCGGCGGGCCGCGCGAGGGCTTCGACGCCGTGATCGTCGGCTACCCCGGACACTTCGACATGCCGCAGGCGCGAAAGCTCGCCGGCCGCAGGCCGCTCGTCTTCAACCCGCTCGTCTCGCTCGCGGACACGCTCGTCTCGGACCGTGGCCGCTTCAGGCACGGCTCGCTCGCGGCGCGGATCCTGCGGGCCACGGACCGGCGGGCGCTCCGGACCGCAGACCTCGTCGTCGCCGACACGGAGGCGAACGCGGACTTCCTCGCCGAGCTGGGAGAGATCCCGCGCGGGCGGGTCGCGGTCGCCTACGTCGGCGCCGAGGAGCGGCTCTTCCGGCCGGGCTGGCAGCCGCCGGCGCCGTTCCACGCGCTCTTCGTCGGCAAGCTGATCCCGCTGCACGGGCTGGAGACGATCCTCGAGGCAGCACGCCTTGCGCCGGAGATCCCGTTCCGCATCGTCGGCAGCGGCCAGCTCGATGCACTGCTCGCGGAGCCGCCGGCCAACGTCGAGCACGTGCCCTGGATCGACTACGACGCGCTTCCCGGGGAGATCCAGCGCGCCGGCGTCGCGCTCGGCGTCTTCGGCACCTCGGAGAAGGCGGCACGGGTGATCCCGAACAAGGCGTACCAGGCGCTCGCCTGCGCGACGCCGCTCGTCACCGGCGACACCCCGGGCGCGCGGGAGCTGCTGGTCGACGGCGAGAGCGCCCGGCTCGTCCCTGTCGGCGACGCCCCGGCCCTCGCGGCCGCCGTGCGCGCGCTGGCCCGGGACGAGGAGCTCCGCCGCCGGATCGGCGAGGGAGGCCGGGCGGTGTACGAGCAGCGGGCGAGCGAGGACGTCCTCGGCGCCCGCTGGCGGAGCTTGATCGAAGCACTGCTGTGAGAGCCCGTGCGCTGCTGTGGACGGCGATCGCGGCATACACGGCCGGCTTCGCCTCGCTCTCCGTCCTTCGGCACCGCGCCTTCCAGACGGGACGATTCGACCTCGGCAACATGGTGCAGGCCGTCTGGTCGACCGCGCACGGCCACCCGCTGCGGATCACGAGCCTGGAGGGCGAGCAGATCTCGCGTCTGGCGGCGCACGTCGATCCCGTGCTCGTGCTCTGGGCGCCGCTCTGGTGGCTGTGGCCGAGCCCCGATCTGCTCGTCGTCACGCAGGCGGCTGCAATCGCGCTGGGCGCCGTCCCCGTCTGGCGGCTCTCGCTGCGGCGCCTGGGCTCGGAGCAGGCGGCACTCGGCTTCGCGCTCGCGTACCTCCTCTATCCGGCGACGCAATGGCTGACGTTGAACGAGTTCCATCCCGTCGCGCTCGCCTGCCCGCTGCTCCTGGCGGCAATCGACGCCATCGACGAGGGTCGCCTCGGGCTCGGCTTCGCCTGGCTCGCCGCCGCGGCGCTGACGAAGGAAGAGGTCGGGCTCGTGGTCGCCGGAATCGGAATCTGGCTGGCGGTTTCGCTGGGCCGCCGCCGTGCGGGCGCTCTGGTCGCACTCGCGGGGACAGCGTGGACGGCGATCGCCGTGCTCGCGATCGTGCCCGCGTTCAACGCCCACGGCTCGCCGTTCACGGGGCGTTACGCGGAGGCGCGGGCCGCGTTCCCGAACCCGTGGCGGCTCATCCAGGTGGCCTCGGACCACGGTGCCTGGCACTACCTCCTTCAGCTCGTCCTGCCGCTCGCGGGCCTCTGCCTGCTGGCCCCCGTGCTGGCGCTCGCCGCGCTGCCGGAGTTCGCCCTCAACGTGCTTTCCTCCGCACCGCCGCAGCGCTCGATCCACTTCCACTACACCTCGGCGGAGATCCCGGTGCTCGTCGCGGCCGCCGTCTACGGCGCCGAGCGCTTCTGGTCTCGGCGCACCGTCGCCACGGTCCTCGTCGCCGTCGCACTGGTCGCGAGCTGGCGGCTCGGCGCCGTCCCGCTCTGGCGCTTCGTCCCCGGCGGCGCGACGCTGCAGGCCGAGGCGGCGCACGTCTCGGAGCACGACCGGGTCGCCGCGCGCGCGCTGCGGCTGATTCCCGACGGCGCGGTCGTCAGCGCCACCAACTCGCTGGGCGCCCACCTCTCGGCGCGCCGCCGCGTGCTCAGCTTCCCGTACATCTACGACGCGACGTGGATCGCCGCAGACGAGACGCGCCCTGGATATGCAGACCGGATCGCGCCGGGGCCGACGGCGGCGCAACTCGCCTGGCTCCGGCGCAACCCGGCGTGGCGGCTCGTCTTCGAGGAGGACGGCGTCCTCGTCTTCCGGCGCGTGCTGCCTTCGTAGTTCTGCCTTTAGGTCGGGATCCGCTGGGCCAGGAGATACGCCGAGAGGCCGAGCGCCAGCGCGCGGGCCGTGCGGTCCTCCTCGACCGCGGCGAGCGGCACCGCCCAGGCCGTGTACCACGAGATCAGGTACGGCGTCGTCAGGAGGAGGAGGCCGGCGCAGAGCGCGAGGCGCGCGCGGCCGCGCCAGGCCTCGCGGAGGAGCCAGACGTAGGCGACGCCGAAGGCGAGGAGCCCGGCCCACGAGGGCAGCCCGAGCCGATGTGGCAGGGCATAGCTCGTCTCCTTGTTCGCGTTCCGCGCCAGCGGACCGAGAAAGTGGAGCCAGTCGAGGCCGTAGAGGGCCGTCGCCGCGACCGCGACGGCGACGACCGTGGCGGCGAAGCCGGCGTGGCCGACCCGGCGCCCCGTCGCCCGGGCCTCGAGCGCGCGCAGGGGCAGAAAGAGAAAGGCCACCCACTTGACGAGGCCTGCGAGCGCCCAGCACGCCCCGGCCAGCCGCCCGCGCTGCGAGACGGCGGCGCCCAGTGCCGCCAGGACGAGGAACGCCATCAGCGCGTCGTTGTGGCCGCCGCCGGCGAAGTGGATCGCGAGCAGCGGGTCCCAGCCGACGAACGCCGCGGCGAAGGCGGGCCTCGCGGACAGCCGGGTCGCCAGCAGCGTGCACCCCAACATCGAGAGCGCCGCGACGAGCTTGAAGGTCCAGGCGGCGACGCCCGCCGAACCGGTCAGCCCGACCGGCTCCGACGCCAGCGAGAACGCCGGCCCGTAGACCGAGGTCTCGTGCAGCCAGGCCGTGCCGACATGCGGCGACGACACCGGATCCTCGCTCGGCGTGTCCCGGTACGGATCGTCGAGCCGCGCGTAGCTCCAGTAGGTCCACGCGTCCGTCGAGAGCAGCAGCGGCGCGCCGAGCGGCGCGAGTTGGATCGCCGCTGCCAGCGCCACCACCAGGCCGACCCGACCGCCACGGCGCAGCAGGAGGAGTCCGAGCAGGTAGAGCACGAATGCCGCGACGAGACAGCCGAGGAAGACCTGCGCCCAGACGGGATCGCCGCGCGGATGGCCTCCGTGCCGCGGCACGAGCGTCGAGTCGGGGGCCCAGGCGAGCGCCGAGCAGGCGACGACGAGGGCGAGGATGCCCAGCCCGGACGCCAGGGCGAGGGGGCGCCTAGAGGCTTGATGCGAAACTCCGGCACGCACGGCTGGTGTGCCAGACACGGCGCGGTTAAGCCGGCTCGGGCTTGCCCGTAGCACCACTACACGCTGCGCCCGATCCGGCCGAACCGCTTGGTCTGGCCCATCCCCGCACGCACCTCAGTTTCACATCAAGCCTCTAGCCGTCAGGGCCGGGCGTCGGCGGGGGCGGCTCGGTCGTGACCGGCGGAGGCGCCGTCGTGGCGGGCGGAGGTGGTGGCGGCGCGGGTGTCGTCCGCACGGCCTTCGTCGTCGTCCGCGGCTGCCTGGCCGGCTCGACCTTCGTCGTCGCTGTCGTCGCCGCCGTCGTCGTGGTCGCACTCGTCGCCGGGGAGACGTAGGTCGGCGTGTACGTCGGCACGTACCCGAGCGAGTAGTGGCCGCGCTCGTAGTAGGTGCGCCAGACGGGGTACGCCTTCGGCGGCGGGAAGTCGCGCGGCGGCTTGTTCCAGAGCGCGGCGACCATCACCTCGTGCCAGATCTGCGCCGGGAAGGTGCCGCCGGTGGGCTCGATCCCGTGCACGTTCGTCATCGAGATCTCGCCCTTCGGGTAGCCCATCCAGACGACCGTCGCCAGGTCGGGGGTGTAGCCGTCGAACCACGCATCCGCGTGGTTCTCGGTCGTGCCGGTCTTGCCGGCCGCGGGCCGGTTCAGCGTCGCATTCGGAAAGCCTGTCCCGAAGCGGATGTTCTTTGTGAGCACCTGCGTCACCGTCCACGCAGTCCCGTCGGAGACCACGCGCTTCCGCTCCGGTTTCCCCCAGCCGGCGTCCCGGTCTTCCTTGCCGTTCGGGAAGATCACCTTCTTGATCGCCATCGGCTTCGCATAGATGCCGTTCGTCGCCAGCGTGGCGTAGGCCGCGGCCATGTCGAGCGGCGAGACGGCGAGCGAGCCGAGCCCGATCGAGGCGACCGGCTTGTCGGGAGTCATGCGGATTCCGAACCGTTTCGCCATCCGGTAGACCTTGTCCGGGCCCACGTCGAGGGTGAGCTGCGCGAAGACCGTGTTGTCCGAGCGGAGCGTCGCGTTGGTGATCGACGTCGAGCCCACGTAGTCGTGCCCGTAGGTGGCGACATCCCACGGCTGCGCGATGCACCAGGGGCCGGTCTCGCAGTGGAACGGCGCCGACGTGTAGTACGTCGTGTCGGGGTTGATCCCCTCCGAGACGGCGGTCAGGAGCGCCAGCGTCTTGAACGTCGAGCCCGGTTGCCGCTGCGACTGCGAGACGAGGTTGAACTTGTTGTCCTTCTTCCGCACGACCGCCGTCATGGCCTTGATCGCCCCCGTCGCCGGGTCGATCGAGACGACCGCCGAGGCCGGATCGGTCCGGTACGGCAGGATCTTGAGGATCGCACGGTTCGCAGCGCGCTGGAGCCGCGGGTCGATGGTCGTGTAGATGGTCAGGCCGCCCGACCGGACCGTCTCCGCGCCGTACTCGCGCTGGAGCTCCTCCTGGACGTAGGTGAAGAAGTACGGCTCCTTGATCCGCGTGTAGAGGCGGCCGGGCCTCAGGTTCAGGCTGCGGTGCGCGACGGCGCGCCGGTACTCCCGCGGCGAGATCTCGCCGTTGACGAGCATCGCCCGCAGCACGTCGTCGCGCCGGGCGATCGCGACCGAGGGGCGGTTGATCGGGTCGTAGACCGAGGGCGCCTGCGGGAGGCCCGCGAGGAGCGCCGCCTGCTCGAGGGAGAGCTTCTGCGCGTGCTTCGAGAAGTACGTCTGGGCCGCGGCCTCGACGCCGTAGGCGTGGTTCCCGTAGTAGACGGTGTTCAGATACGTCTTCAGGATCCACGCCTTCGGCCGCTCGCGGGAGAGCTTGATCGCGAGACAGGCCTCGCGGAGCTTCCGCTGGACGGTCTGCTCGCGCGAGATGTAGAGGTTCCGGACGAGCTGCTGCGTGATCGTGGAGCCGCCCTCGACGACCTTGCCGGCGTTGACGTCTCGCCACAGCGCGCGCGCGATGCCCTCGTAGTCGACGCCGCCGTGCTGGTAGAAACGCCGGTCCTCGATCGCGATCGTCGCCTTGGGGAGCCACGAGCTCATCTGGTGCAGCTCCACCGGCTGCCGGTTCTTCTCGGCCGGAATCGAGCCGAGAAAGGTGCCGTCCGCGGCATAGACGAGGGAGTTCTGGCCGATCTTCGCCGGACGCAGCTGCGAGAGCGAGCAGTTCGCCGCCACGGCGGTCGCGCCGCCGAAGCCGACCGTCCCGGCGGTGACGGCCACGAGGGCGATCAGGACGGCGAAGAGGACGGCCAGGCGGCGCCGGCGGCGAACGCGGTCGTGGCGGCGCTTGCGGCGGCGGCGCTGGCCGAGGAGGAAGTCGAGATCGCGCGGACCGGACGAGCCGGGAGGCGTCACGACCAGACCCCCAGCTCCCTGAGGCGCCCGTGAACGCGCAGGCGGAGGTCACGCTCGATCGCCTCCGCCGCGTCCGGGTCCGGGGCCGGGGCGCGCACGACGACGGTGGCGTCGCCGTCCAGCGAGGCGACGAAGGCGTCGCCCTCGGGGCTGAGCGCCTCGACCACGGGGCGGAGGTCGGCCGTCAGCGGCACGTGCACGCTCACCTCGGCCCACGTCTTGCGGTCCCGGATCGTCCAGTTCGTGATCGTGTCCGACGCCAGCTTCTCGTTCGGGATCACGACGCGGGCGTTGTCCTCGTTTCTGATGAACGTGTACGTCAGCCCGATCTCCTCGACCACGCCCTCGTCGTCGCCCACCTTCACGTCGTCGCCGAGCCGGAGCGGCTGGGTGAAGGCGATCAGCAGCCCGGCAATGAAGTTTGACAGCGTCCGCTGGGCGGCGAAGCCGACGACGAGCCCGACCACCGCAGACGAGGCGAGGATCCCGCCCGCGATGGCGCGCACCTGCGGGATCACGAGCAGGGCGGAGAGGACGCCGATGAAGATGATCGTCGACGAGACGCCGCGCCGGATCACGCGGTAGCGCGTCGCCACCTCCGGCGCCAGCGTGCGCTTCGCCATCCGGTGGTCGATCAGGCGCGCGAGAACCACCGTCGCGACGATCACGACGGCGGCGATCAGAAGTCGCTTCCAGTCCACGGACCTCGACTATTCGACGAGCTCGATCGGTTTCCGTCCGGCGAAGCCCTCGTCGATCCCGTGCCAGAACCCGACCCGCTCCTCGCCGACGCGCCAGCAGAGGAGGATCTCGCGGCCTTCGTGCACCGCCGGGAAGTCGAGCAGACCCTCGTCCAGGTCCTTCACCTGCACGCCCGCGTCGTCCAGCTGTGCGAGGCAGCGCTCGATCTCCGCCACCAGTGCGTCGAGCTCGGCCTCGAGCTCGGCGAAGTCGCTCGTGCCGAGGCCTCCGCCGTTCCCCTGGACGAGCGCGCCGAGCTCCGCACGCTTCGCGTTCGCGGTGCGCCAGGTCCGCCGCAGCTCGACCAACCGCTCGGCGAGAGGACGCACGAGCTGGAGCGCCGCGTTGGCCTCCTGTGGGGTGAAGGTGCGGTCGGGCACGTACGATTGGGCATCGTGAGCGCCGTCCAGCGGGTTCGAGCTCGAGCGGCGCTGCGTGAGCCGCATCCTAGAGCGGTCAGGCGGTCAGCCGTGGAGATCTTCCTCTGGAGCCGCGCGCTCGTCTGGCTCGGCGCCCTCTTCGCGCTCGCCTGGTTCGAGCCGCACCCGCCGCCGTTGCAGGCGCGCTGGGACTCGCCGTTTCTGCACGACCTCGGCTCCCTCTTCGACGTCTGGGCGCGCTGGGATTCCCAGTGGTTTCTCCGCATCGCGGAGGACGGCTACGGGACAGCCCGCGAGTCGGCGGCGTTCTTCCCCCTCTACCCGTCGCTCGTGGCGGGCCTGGGACGGCTGCTCCTCGGCCATTACGTGCTCGCCGGGATCGTGGTCTCCCTCGCGTGCTGCCTGGGCGCCTTCGTCCTGCTCGAGCGGCTGGCCGAGCCGCGGCTCGGGGGCGAGGGCGCGCGTCGAGCCGTCCTCTACCTGGCGCTCTTCCCCATGTCGCTCTTCCTGCAGGCGGTGTACAGCGAGTCGCTCTTCCTCCTGCTCGTCCTGGCGACCTTCGCCGTCGCCGAGCGGGGGCGCTTCGGCTGGGCGGCCGTTTTCGCGGGGCTCGCGATGCTGACGCGGGCGACGGGGGTCGCACTGCTCCCCTCGCTCGTGCTGCTCGCGTGGCCCGACCGGCGCCGGCTCGCGTCGCTCCTGCTCGCGCCCGCGATCTTCGCGCTCTATCCGCTCGTCCTCTCGCTCTGGGTCGACGACCCGTGGGCGTTCCTGCGCTCGCAGGCGCTCTGGCACCGGCATTTCGTGCCTTTCGGCGGGGTCTGGGAAGCTGTCGTGCACTGGACGCCGCCCGGTGCCGACACCCAGCACGCGGTGATGGTCAACCTCGAGGGGATCCTCGCGCTCGTCCTGTTCGCCGTGCTGACCGTCGTCGCGTGGCGGCGGTTCGGGGCGCCCTACGGCCTCTTCGCCGCAGTGTCGCTCGCGCTGCCGCTCTCGGTGCCGAGCGAGCGCTGGCCGCTTCTCTCCCTGCCGCGCTTCGGCCTGGCGGTCTTCCCGCTCTTCCTCGCGCTGGCCTGGCTCGGGCGAAGGCCGCGGGTGCACACGCTCATCGTCGCGGCGAGCGCGTTCCTGCTCGGGATCTGCGTCGTCCAGTGGGTGCTCTGGCAATGGGTGGCATGAGGGACTCGACACGGCTCGCGGTCTGGGTCTCCTTCGTGACGTTCCTGACCGTGGTCGCGTACGCGTCGCGTGCAAGCGCCGGCAAGCCGGCGCCGGACATCGTCTACACCTGGTCGTTCGGGCTCGAGAGCCTCGCCGGCTACGCCATCTTCGCGGTGGCGATCGCAATCATCGCCTGGGGCCGCCCGGAGCTGCTGGCGCTCAGGCGGCCGCCCTCGTGGCGGCGCGCGATCGCGCTCTCCCTCGCCGTCATGGTCGCGGTGCTCGTCTTCGGAACGATCCTCGAGAACTCGCTCCATGCGGGCGAGGAGCAGGGGATCACGCCGAAGCACTGGGAGAGCGAGCACGCGGCCGCCTTCGCCTTCAGCTTCTTCGTGCTGGTGGTCGTCGGTCCGTTCATCGAGGAGCTGCTCTTCCGCGGCCTCGGGTACTCGCTGCTGGAGTTCCTGACGCCGTGGCCCGCGATCACGTTCGTCGGGCTTGCGTTCGGGCTGACGCACGGGCTCGTGGCAGGGCTGCCGATCCTCGCCGGCTTCGGGATGGCGCTCGCGTGGCTGCGCTGGAAGACAGACAGCGTGATCCCGTGCGTGATCGTGCACGGCTGCTTCAACGCCTTCGCGTTGATCGCCTCCGTCAGCACCTGAAACTACGATGCGATCCGTGCGTCGGGCGGTCGCGGTCGCGCTGGTCTTCACCGTCTGGACGGCACCGGCGCATGCCTGCTCCGTGCAGGCGGCGCCGCCGAGCGGGCCGGAGCCGCTGACGGTGACGCTCACCGCCGTCGACTGCGCGGGCTCGGCGTTCCACTGGTCGCTCGGCGGCCTGCTCGCCGAGGGCCAGTCCGTGACGCACACGTTCGCGCGCGGATCGCACGCGGTCAGCCTCACGACGGACGAGGGCGTCTTTTCCGCCGCGCCGATCCTCACGTACGGCGTCGTGCTCGCCCGCCCGGCGAGGTCGGTCCGCTACGGCGGTGTCGTCCGCCTGTGGGGGAAGGCCGTGCCCGGGGGGTCGGGCAGGGCGAGCGTCAACGGCACGACGGCCCGCGACCTCGGGCACGGCGTCTTCCGCGTCGCGTTCCGCATCACCGGCCCGGGCCCGTTCGTCGCGCGCTACAAAGGCGCTTCGTCGCGGCGTGTGTTCGTCCTCGTGCGCCCGAGGCTCGAGGCGACGCTCGTCGGCTCGGCCGTGGTCGGCTCGCGGCTCACGCTGCGCGTGCGGCTGCGTCCGGCAGCCGCAGGAGCGGTCCGCGTCCGGATCGGCACGCACGTCCGGACGATCCGCGGTGCCGCCGCCATCCCGCTCGGCACCGCCGGGCCGCGCAGCTACCGCATCCGCGTCTCGACCGTGCCGGCGAAAGGTTTCACGGCGCCGGGCGCCACGATGGCGGTCCGGGTGGTCGAGCCGAACCTGGGGCCAGGCTCGCGCGGTCCGAGCGTGCGGGCACTGGAGGGGACGCTCGCCGGACAGCGCTACGCGCTTCAGCGGGTCGACGGCTACTACGGGGAGGACACGGTCCAAGCGGTCCTGGCGTTCCAGAAGGTGCACGGCCTGGCCCGCACCGGGCACGTCGACGCGGCGCTCTGGCGTGCCATCGCGCGGGCCCGCACCCCAAGAGCGCGCTACGCAGGCGACCACGTCGAGGTGGACAAGGCGAAGCAGGTGCTCTACGTCGTCCGCGGCGGCGAGGTGACGCTCGTCGTCCACATCTCGACCGGTGCCACCGGCAACACGCCGCTCGGGCGCTGGAGCGTGTATCGCAAGGTCGCGGGCTTCGACTGGGTGCTGTACTACCCGAGTTACTTCTTCCGTGGCTTCGCGATCCACGGCTACCCGTCCGTGCCGGCCTACCCCGCCTCGCACGGGTGCGTGCGGGTGCCGATGTGGGTCGCGACGAGGCTCTATGGCGAGATCCCGCCGGCCAGTTCGGTTTACGTGTATCTGTAGCGCCGCCCTGATCGTGGCCGGCGCTGCGGCCTGGCAGGCGCACGGGCACCGGCGCGTCGGCGAGCTGCCTTGGGTCGACGTCTCGCTCGGCCCGGTCGCGTTCCCGGCGTCGACCATCCACACGTACCGGTCGAACAGGCCGCTCCGCCGCTACGTCCTCGTGGCCGACCCGGGGCGGAAGGTCCACGACGTCGACTTCGGCGACGGACGCTACGAGGCGATCCTCGTGACGCTCGGCCCGCGTTCGAGCAGCGGCTACTCCATCGACGTGCGCTCCGTCGAGGAGCAGCGAAGCCGCATCGTCGTCAGGGCGCGACAGCGGGCGCCGCGACTCCGACAGCCTGTCCTCCCGTTCGTCACCTACCCCTACAGGCTGCTCCGCGTGCCCGCGCGCGACAAGCCGGCGGTCGTCGCCTGGGAGGACAGGTGAGCGACGACGTGCTGCGCGGCCTGCGCGAGCAGATCGCTAACACCGACGCGGAGATCGTCGCTGCCGTCAACCGGCGGCTGGAGCTCGTCCGGCAGATCAAGGCGCACAAGGCCGAGCAAGGGCTCGCCCTCGCCGACCCGGAGCAGGAGGAGAGGCTGCTGGTCGCGCTCGGGCGCACGAACGCCGGCCCGCTCTCCGACGAAGGCCTGCGCGGGCTCGTGCTCTACCTGCTCGACCTGAGCAAGCGCGAGCTCGAGACCTAGTCCTCCTCCTCGGTCGCCGCCTCGAAGTCCTCGGGGGTCACGCCCTCGAGGAACTGCTTGAACTCGGTGACCTTCTCCTCGATGTCCGCGTCGGTGATCTCGTCGCCTTCGAACTCGATCGCCGACTCTTCGATCACGTCGTCTGCCGCGAAGATCGGCGCCTCGGCACGAACGGCGAGCGCGATCGCGTCCGAGGGGCGCGAGTCGATCTCGAGCTCGTCGCCGTTCTGCTGGATCGTGATCGTGGCGTGGAAGGTGTTCTCCTTCAGCTCCGTCACCGCGATCCGGACGATCTGGACCTCGAGCTGGTTGAGCACGTCGGTGATCAGGTCGTGGGTGAGCGGACGGGGCGTCGCCGCGCCCTGCAGCTTCATCAGGATCGCGGCCGCCTCGGGATGACCGATCCAGATCGGCAGGAACCGGTTCCCGTCGGCCGTCTTGAGCAACACGATCGGCTGCTTGCCGACGAGGTCGAAGCTGACCCCGTAGATCACCATCTCCTGCATGGCTCGTCTCAGTGTACCCCCGGCGTTACAGGCAGACCCTCAGGCCCCTGTGACATCTTCGAGCGGCACGCTGACGCGCTCCCCCGTGTCCGGGTCCTCGAGTAAGACGGTCCGCTCGGTGACGCTGACGGGATCGAACCCGCGCACGATCCACCGGCGGCCGCTCCAGGTGACAACATCGCCGATCTCCATGGCCGCAGTGGAAGGGGGATCGGCGGCGACTGACGACCCCGCCATCCCTGGACTGAGTGGATCGGAGCTGTCGGGGCAGTCACCGGAAAGGGGCGGCCGCCTCTGGCGGCCGCAGACGAGATGGGCGATCGTGGATTCGAACCACGGACCTCCGCCTTATCAGAGCGGCGCTCTAACCAACTGAGCTAATCGCCCTCGCGCGGCGCCCAGTCTAGCGGTGCCCAGTCTAGCGGAGGGCCTTTACGGGACGACGCGCTCGAGTGCCTCGGCGAGCTCTGCGAGCTCCGTCTCGTCCGCGAACGGAATCTCGACGCGGTTGCCGGCAACCTTCGGCTCGACCCCCGTCAGGCGAGCGAGCGCGTCCCGGACCCTGGCGGCGAGCTCGGGATCGACCGGCGCCGCCCTCCGCGGCTTCGTCCGGGCGCCTGACCAGCGGGCGGCGCGCTCCGCGGCACGGACGGAGAGCCCCTGGCGGACGATCTTACGCGCCAGGTGCCGCTGCTGGGCGTGGTCCGGAACGGCGAGCACCGCGCGGGCGTGACCCTCGGTCAGCTCACCGCGCTCGAGCATCGCGAGCACGTCCTCCGGCAGCTCGAGCAGACGCATGCGGTTCGACACGGACGGCTTCGAGCGGCCCACGCGCTCTGCGAGCTCGCCGAGCGAGAGCTGGAACTCGTCCGTCAGCAGCGCATACGCGCGCGCCTCCTCGACCGGGGACAGCTGCTCGCGAGCGACGTTCTCGACCAGGCCGAGCAGCAGCGTGTCTCGGTCGTCGGCCTCTCGGATCACGGCCGGGAGGGTCGTGAGCCCGCTCTCCTTCGCCGCGCGCCAACGCCGCTCGCCTGCGATCAGCTCGTAGCCGCCGGCCGCCCGCGGGCGAAGCAGGACGGGCTGGATCAGGCCCTGGCTCCGGATCGAATCCGCCAGGCCGGCGGTGGCCTCGTGGTCGAAGCGCCGCCGCGGCTGCTTCGGATTCGCGTGGATCTGCTCGACGGGCACATGGGCCAGCTCCTGGCCCTCGCCGCCGCCGATCAGGACCTCGAAGCCGCGGCCGAGGCCGCGGCGCTTCTCAGGCTGAGGCACGCTCGACAAGCTCCATCGCCACCTTCCAGTAGGCGTCGGCGCCGCGCGAGCGGCGGTCGTACGCGATCACCGGCAGCCCGTGGCTCGGCGCCTCGGCGAGGCGCACGGAGCGCGGGACCTCCGTCTCGAACACCAGGTCGCCGAAGTGCCTCCGCACCTCGTTCGCGACGTCCCCGGAGAGCCGCGTGCGCGCGTCCACCATCGTCAGCAACACGCCGCCGATCGCGAGCTTCGGGTTCAGCCGGGCCTTGACGAGGTTGACCGAGCCGATCAGCTGCGACAGCCCCTCGAGCGCGTAGTACTCGGCCTGGACGGGAACGATCACCTTGTCGGCGGCGGCGAGCGCGTTGACGGTCAGCGGGCCGAGCGAGGGCGGGCAGTCGAGCAGGATCGCGTCGTACTCCGCGCGGGCCTCGGCGAGGCCCTCGGCGAGGAAGCGCTCGCCGTCCTCGTGCTGCGAGAGCTCGACAGCCGCGCCGGCGAGCTCCGGCTTCGAGGGGACGAGGTCGAGGTTCGCGAAGCGCGTCCTGCGTCACGACCCGCTCGAGCGGGGCGCCGTCGAGGAGGTCGTAGGTCGAGACGCCGTTGGCGCGCTCGCCGAGACCCGAGGTCGCGTTCGCCTGCGGGTCGAGGTCGACGAGCAGCACGCGCTGCCCGGCCTCGGCGAGGCAGGCGGCGAGGTTGACCGCGCGTGGTCGTCTTGCCGACTCCGCCCTTCTGGTTCGCGAACGCATAGACAGTGCCGGCCACGCGCCCACAGTAGCTACGCGAGCGGACGCTTCCTGGCGACCCCCGGACGCCGTGGAAACCCGGCAGGAGTCGGGCCGAGCTTGCGCAGGACGAGGAACCCGGGAGGACTCTCGACGAGCTCGCCGGCCAGCCGCTCGGCCACCGCGGCGACCCGCTCCGGCTCGGCCGACGGGCCTATCCAGAGGACGACCGCGCCGCCCGGGTCGCACCAGCGGCAGCGTCCACTCCGCCGCCACCGGCGGCGGGGCCAGCGCCTTCGCGACCGCGACGCCGTACCCGTCGACCGGCTGCTCCTCGGCGCGGCCGTGCACGACCCGGACGTTGGGCAGCTCGAGCGAGCGGAGGAAGTCGCACTTCCGCCCGTTCGCCTCGAGGAGGGTCACCTCGCGGTCCGGCAGGGCCGCGGCCAGCGGGACACCGGGCGCGCCGCCGCCCGAGCCGACGTCGACGATCGGCCCCTCGAAGCCGCGCACGAGCTCGAGGCCGCGCAGCGAGTCCTCGAGGAGCGCGTGGCGCGCCTCCGCCAGCGGGAGCGACGTCAGGCCCGGCGTCTCGACGAGGCGCCGGAGCCAGCTCTCAAGGAGCGAAGACGACGACGTAGCGGTTCGGCTCCGTGCCCTCGGAGCCCGTCTCGACCCCTGGGTACTCCTTCAGCCGCTCGTGCACGACCTTCCGCTCGACGGCGGTCATCGGGTCGAGCGCGATCCGCCCTCCCGTCGCCACGGCCTGCTCGGCCGCCCGCACCGCGACGCCGTGCAGCGTCTCGCGCCGTCGCTCGCGATACCCGGCCGCGTCGACGACGATCGCCTTCCGCTCCTCGTAGCGGCCCTTGTAGACGATCGCGTTCACGAGATACTGGATCGCGTCGATCGTCTGGCCGTGGCGGCCGATCAGCACCCCCAGGTCGCCGCCCGTGCACTCGACCACGATCTCCTCCGCGGACTCCCTGACCTCCATGCGGCAGGGGACGCCGATCGAGGCGGCGACCCGCTCGACGATCTCCCGCGCTCTCGTGCCGTCGGGCGACTCGCCATCCCGCTGCGCGGCCGACTGCACACGCACTGCGTCCGCTGCGACGCTCGCGAGCACGCGGGCCGGCGCGAAGCCCACGCCGAGCAGGCCGCGCTCGCCCTCGGAGAGCACCTGGAACCTGACGGCCGACTTGTCGAGCCCGGGCGCGCGCTTCTCGAGCTCCCGCAGCGCGACCCACTTCGCCTCGCCCACCGTCTCACCGGTTGCCTCGACCGTGAGCTCCTGCTCCGTCATCGGCCCGTCCAGCATCTCACCGCTCGACTCTCACCGCCCAGCTCCCCACAGCTCACCCCCACAGCGCGGCTACCGCCGCGCGCCCTTCTTCTTCCGCTTCACGCGGCGCACCTGAGGCTGCTGGCCCGACTGCGCAGGCTTCGGCTCCTCGGCCTCCGCTTCCGCTCCGGTTCCGGCTCGGGTTCCTTGGGCGGCGTGCGCGAGCTCCGAGGTTCCCGCTTGGGCGGGGCCGGAGTCTTCGGCACGAGCCGGCGGGTCACCAGTCCCTGCCCGACCGTCCAGAGGTTGGTCGTCATCCAGTAGAGGACGAGGCCGGCCGGGAAATGCGCGACGACGGAGATGAAGACGAGCGGCAGCACCAGCAGGATCGCCCGCTGCGTCCGGTCCATCGTCGTCGACATGAACAGCGTCGACGCGATCTGGCTCGCCGCGTAGATGACCAGCAGGAGGTAGCCGGACCAGTGGGAGTTCGCCTTCGCGGCGATGTTCGGCACGATCCCGAGCCACGAGAGATCGGAGCCCGCCGGGACGTGGCGCGAGAAGTTGCGCAGCACGAAGTAGAGCGCGATGAAGACGGGGAACTGCGCCAGCATCGGCAGGCAGGAGGCCGCCGGGTTGATGTTGTTCTCCTTGTAGAACTTCATCAGCTCCTCGTTCATGCGCTGCCTGTCGCCCTTGTACTTCTTCTGGATCTCCTTCATCTGCGGCGCGTGACGCTGCAGGTTCTGCATCGAGTGGATCTGCCGCACGGTGAGCGGCACGAGCGCCATCCGGACGAGGATCGTGACGCCGACGATCGCCCACGCCCACGGCAGGCCGACGTTGTAGTGCAGCCGGTCGAGGAGCCACCTCATCAGGTCCTCGAGCGGGGTCAGGATGCTGAAGAGGAGCAGCTGGTTCACACCCGGCTCCCAGGCACGGTGCTCCTAGGCATAGTCGACCCCGCCCTTGCTCCACGGATGGCAGCGGAGCAGCCGCCAGGCCGCCTTCGGCACGCCGCGGAGCACGCCGTACTTGCGGATCGCGTCGACCGCGTACTGCGAGCACGACGGGTGGTACTTGCAGCTCGCGGGGAAGAGAGGCGAGATCAGCAGCTGGTAGAGGCGGATGGGCGCGACGGCGAGGCTCTTCACGCGACTCCCCGGGTCTGGCCGTTGACGGCTTCGCGCCCGCCGAGAGCCTTGCCCAGCACCTCGTCGATGCGCTCGCCGAGCCAGTCGAAGCCGTTCGCCTCGATCGCGTCGGGCAGGCCGGGCTTCGCGACCAGCACGTAGTCGTTCTCGTGCGGGATGGTCTCGAGCCGCGCGCGCCACGCCTCCCGGAGCTGGCGCTTCAACCTGTTCCGGGCGACGGCATTGCCGATCGCCTTCGTGACCGCGAGCCCCAGCCTCGGATCGCCGGCCTCGCCGTCGCGCTTGAACCAGTAGAGGACCAGGAAGCGCGTCGCCACGGACCGCCCCTGGCGGTAGACCGCGTCGAAATCACGGGAACGGGAAAGCCGGTTGCGGCGCTGCACGGATCGCTAGGCGGAGAGCCGCTTACGGCCCTTCGCGCGACGGGCCTTCAGGATCGCGCGACCGGCGCGCGTGGACATCCGGGCGCGGAACCCGTGCTTGCGCTTCCGCCTGCGGACATTCGGCTGATAGGTGCGCTTCATGGGAGGAAGAGGGTCGAGAACGAAAAGTGCCGTCCGAGCGAACGGCGGGAGGCAGTCTACCGCAGGTGCAGATTCACAGGTTGTCCACAGCCTGTGGACCGCAAAAGTGCCTGCAGCCAGGGGGCAGCAGCGAACGGGCTCCGCAGGTTATCCACAGCTGTGGAGACCCGTGTGGATGCGCTGAAAAGGCCTGCAAACCTGGGCTTTTCCTCCCCTTCTCCTGTCCATTTTCACCCCATTGAGCGGTCTCGGGCACGTTGCTATGCTCGGCCACTTCGCCTGCCCCTCGCACTGCGGACAAGGAGTCGTCGCCCCGCGTGGAACGTCCAGTCGAGCCGACCGCCGAGACCCTCTGGGCCGACGTTTCCAACCGATTGCGCGGGGCGCTGAACGACACGACGTTCACCACCTGGTTCTCTCAGGCCCGGGGCGCCGAATACGGAGCCGACGGCTTCGTCGTCGCAGTCCCGAACAACTTCACACGGGAGTGGATCGAGGGGCACTTCCTGGGGCTCCTGCACGCAGTCGTCAAGGACTCGACGGGAAACGAGCGGGCGGTGCGGGTCCGCGTCGACGACTCGCTCGAGCCGGCCGGCGTCCCGGTCGAGCCGCCGATCGAGGCTGTCGAGGTCCCGCCCGCCGCCGCCGCGGCCGCGGCCCCTGCGGCGTCACCCGCGGCCGGCATGAACCCGAAGTACACGTTCGACTCCTTCGTGATCGGCTCGTCCAACCGCTTCGCGCACGCGGCGGCGCTCGCGGTGGCCGAGGCGCCCGCCCAGGCGTACAACCCGCTCTTCATCTACGGGAGCACCGGCCTCGGCAAGACCCACCTCCTGCAGGCGGTCTCGAGCTACGTCCACGAGCACGGCAGCGGCATGACGACGCGCTACGTCACGAGCGAGACCTTCATGAACGACTTCATCAACTCGCTCCGCGACAAGCGCATCGAGGGCTTCAAGGCCCGCTACCGCGCCTACGACGTGCTCCTGATCGACGACGTGCAGTTCTTCGAGCACAAGGAGCGGATCCAGGAGGAGTTCTTCCACACGTTCAACTCGCTCTACGAGGCCGGCAAGCAGATCGTTATGAGCTCCGACCGGCCGCCGCGCGAGATCTCGACGCTCGAGGAACGGCTGCGCTCGCGCTTCGAATGGGGGCTGATCACCGACATCCAGCCGCCCGACCTCGAGACGCGCATCGCGATCCTGCGCAAGAAGGTCAAGAACGACGGCATCCACATCTCGGATCCCGAGGTGCTGACGTTCGTGGCGGGCCGCGTCTCGACGAACATCCGCGAGCTCGAGGGCGCGCTGACCCGCGTCGTCGCCTTCTCGAGCCTCACGGGCCGGCCGATGACGGTCGACCTCTCCCAGGACGTGCTCAAGGACGTCTTCCCGCAGGGCGAGGTGCCCCAGGTCTCGATCGACAAGATCCAGCACGCGGTCTCGGAGCGCTTCGGGGTCACACTGGACGAGCTCTGCGGCGACCGGCGCTCTCAGAACATCGTCTATCCCCGCCAGGTCGCGATGTACCTCTCGCGCGAGCTGACGGACTCGTCGCTGCCGAAGATCGGCAAGGAATTCGGCGGTCGCGACCACACCACCGTCATCCACGCCACATCTAAGATCGCCCGGATGATCCGTGAGGACAGGTCTGTGTACAACCTCGTCCAGGAACTCACAGCTCGCATCAAGCAGGCGCACTAGCGTGGGAGCCTGTGCGAAACCCCGATTCGTCCCCAGACGGCGTCCCCAGCGAAAATGCGTCAACCATGCGCATCCGCGCCGTCTTCCCCGCAGTCCACACTCTCTATTACTTCTACTGGAGGATTTAAAGAGAAATGATTGATAGTGATGTGGTGGTCGGTTCGGGGATGAAGCTCACATGTTCGCGCGACGAGCTGGCGCAGCGGCTCGGCGTCGTCTCGCGCGGTGTCTCGACGCGCTCGTCCGTGCTCGTCCTGACGGGGATCCTCCTGCGCGCCGAGGCGGGCCGGCTGCACATGGCCGCAACGGACATGGAGCTCTCGCTGCGCGCTTCGCTCGAGGCGGAGGTCGAGGGCGAGGGTGCCGCGGTCGTCCCCGGCAAGCTGCTGCTGGACATCGCGCGCGGCCTGCCTGCCGACACGGTCACCTTCGAGCACCGTCCCGAGGAAGGCGTGGTCGTGATCGGCGCCGGCACCGCCACCTACCGGCTGCACACATACGCCGTCGAGGACTTCCCGCGGTTGCCCGAGGTGGACGGGACGCCGCTCTCCACGGTGGACGGCGAGGCGCTGCTCGACACCGTCTCGCGGGTCAGCCGCTCGGCCTCGCGCGACGAGTCCCGGCCCGTCCTGACGGGGATCCTCGTCAAGCTCGAGCCCGGACGGATCGTAATGGCCGCCACCGACTCGTACCGCCTCTCGGTGAAGGAGACCTCGGTCGAGAGCTCGCTGCCCGAGCTCGACGCGATCATCCCTGCGCGGGCGCTGCAGGAGCTGTCGCGGATCGCGGTCGACGGGGAGCTCGAGCTGGGCGTGCACGAGAACTACGTGGTCTTCGGCGCCGGCGACGCGTGGCTGACGACGCGGCGCATCGACGGCCAGTTCCCGAACTACAAGCAGCTCCTGCCGGAGACGTTCGAGCACGAGGTCACTCTGCCGCGCGACGAGCTGCTCGAAGTCGTCCGCCGCGTCTCGGTGATGGTGGTGCGCAACTCGCCGCTGCGGCTCCGCTTCGCAGAGGGCGAGCTGACGGTCTCCGCGCAGTCACAGGACGTCGGCGACGCGCGCGAGTCGATGCCTGCCGGCTACAACGGGGAGCCGATGGAGATCGGCTTCAACGCGGAGTTCCTGCGCGACGGCGTCGAGTCGATCGAGGGCGACGACGTGCGGCTGAAGCTGATCTCGCCGCTTCGGCCCGCAGTCCTGCAGGCCGACTCGGACGACTTCACGTACCTGATCATGCCGATCCGCCTCGCGGGCTGATCGTCGACCCCTGATCGTCGCGAGGGTCTCTCTCCGTAACGTTCGCTCGTACGCGCGGCTCGAGCTCGGGCTGGAGCCCGGCCTCGTGCTCGTCGTCGGCCCGAACGGCGCGGGCAAGACGAACCTGCTCGAGTCGCTGCATGTCGCGACGCAGGGCTTCTCGCCGCGGACGCGCTCCGACGCCCAGCTGATCCGCTTCGGCGAGGACTCGGGTCGGATTGCGCTTCGTGGCTCGCGAGGGGAGACGGCGGTGGAGATCAGCGTCACGCTCCAGGCCGGCCAGGCGAAGCGCGCGGAGCTCAACGGGGCGAGGCTCGCAGCGGCCGAGCAGCTGCGGCGGGAGGTGCAGACGCTCGTCTTCACTCCGGATCGGCTGGCTGTCGTCAAGGGCGGCCCGGCCGCGCGGCGCGCGTACTTCGACCGGGCGCTGGCGCGGCTCTTTCCCTCGCGCGCCTCGCTGCCGGTCGAGTACGGGGCCTCGCTTGCCCAGCGGAACGCCGCCCTTCGCCGTGTGCAGCTCGGGCTGTCCGATCGCGACGCGCTGGCGCCGTGGACGGAGCGGATCGCGGCGCAGGGCGCCCAGCTCGTGGCTGCGCGACGAGAGGCGATCGCCGCACTCGGCCCGGGGTTCGCGGCGAGGGCCGAGGAGCTCCGGCTGTTGGAAGCACGCCTGGTCTACGAGGCGCAGCCGCCGACCGTCGAGGCGATCGACGCTCGGCTCGAGAAGGATCTCGACCGCGGTGCGACGGGCATCGGGCCGCATCTGGACGACGTCGGGATCGCCTCGGGCGAGCGCGACCTGCGGAGCTTCGGCTCCCAGGGCGAGCAGCGCCTCGCCGTGCTCTCGCTGCTGCTCGCCGAAGCGGAGCTTCTGGCCGAGCGGGGCCCGAGGCCGCTTTTGCTGCTCGACGATGTGCTCTCCGAGCTCGACCCGGAGCGGCGGCGGATCCTTGCCGCGCGCGTCGCCGCAGCCGGCCAGACGGTGGTCACCGCGACCGCGACCGACGCACTGCCGGTGACGCCGGATCAGGTCGTCGACGTGGCCCCCGGGGAGGCGGTTTCGCGATGATGGATCCCCTCGGCTCCTGCGTCTCGGGCGAGCTCAAGCGGCTCGGGCCTGCGGGTGACATCGTCGAGCTCGTGCGCGCATGGCCGCAGGCGGTGGGCGAGCAGATCGCGCGAAACGCCTGGCCGGCGCGCGTCTCGCGGGACGGGACGCTCCACGTCGCCACCAGCTCGTCCGCCTGGGCGTTCGAGCTCGGGCAGCTCGAGATGGACATCCGCGGCCGGCTCGGAGGACGGGCTCCGGCACGGCTCCGCTTCGCGCCGGGCCCGCTGCCGGAGGGCCATGAAACCGGCTCGAGGCCGGCGAAATCTGCACCGCCTCGGCCGACGCCGGAGGAGTGGTCCGAGGCGGAGCTCCTGGGCGCGGAAATCGAGGCAGAAGAGTTACGCAATTTGGTCATTCGCGCCGCCGCGGCGAGCCTCGCGAAGGCGCGGTCCGACCGCCCGTTCTGATACACTGATCGCGGCCCGCAAGTCGGGGATTTGCAGGGCTTTTTCTTATGGCTGAAGCATCCTATTCCGCAAAGGACATCACGGTCCTCGAAGGGCTCGACCCGGTCCGGCTCAGGCCCGGCATGTACATCGGCTCGACCGGTCCGAGAGGCCTCCACCACCTGATCTACGAGGTCGTCGCCAACTCCGTCGACGAGGCGCTCGCCGGGAGAAACGACCGGGTCGAGGTGACGCTGCACCCGGACAACTCCGTCACGGTGCGCGACTGGGGCTCGGGCATCCCGGTGGACATGATGGCCGAGCAGGGGCTGCCTGCCCTGACGGTCGTGCTGACGAAGCTCCACGCCGGCGGCAAGTTCGGCGGCGACGGCTACAAGGTCTCCGGCGGCCTCCACGGCGTCGGCGTCTCGGTGGTGAACGCGCTCTCCGAGTGGCTCGTGGCCGAGGTGGCCCGCGACGGCAAGCTGTACCGCCAGGAGTTCGCGCGCGGCGTGCCGCAGGGCGACATGGAGACGATCGGCGTCTCGAAGGAGTCCGGCACGACGATCAAGTTCCTGCCCGACGCAGAGATCTTCGAGGAGATCGAGTACTCGGCCGAGACGCTCGTGCAGCGGCTCCGCGAGACGGCGTTCCTGACGCGCGGCCTGTGGATCAAGCTCACCGACGAGCGCGCGGAGGGCAAGGAGTACGAGTTCCACTACGAGGGTGGGATCAAGGACTTCGTCTCGTACGTGAACGAGTCGAAGGACGCGATCCACAAGACGATCGTCTACTTCGACGGCGAGCAGGAGCAGGGCACCGTCGAGGTGGCGATGCAGTGGAACTCGTCGTATCAGGAGTCCGTCTTCTCTTTTGCCAACAACATCAACACGCATGAGGGCGGCTCGCACCTCTCCGGCTTCAAGGCGGCGCTGACGCGGACGCTGAACGACTACGCGCGCTCCAAGGGCCTGCTGAAGGAGAAGGAGGCGAACCTCGAGGGCGAGGACGTGCGCGAGGGGCTCGCGGCCGTGATCTCCGTCAAGCTCCGGGACCCCCAGTTCGAGGGCCAGACGAAGACGAAGCTCGGCAATCCGTGGGTGCGCGGTCTCGTCGAGCAGACGGTGAACGCCAAGCTGGCGGAGTTCCTGGAAGAGAACCCGACCGACGCGCGCCAGATCATCACGAAGGCCGTCGCCGCCACGCGCGCGCGGCTCGCCGCCCGCAAAGCGCGTGAGCTGACGCGGCGCAAGTCGGCGCTCGAGAACGCGGCGCTCCCGGGCAAGCTCGCCGACTGCACGATCCGCGACCCCGAGTCTGCGGAGCTCTTCATCGTCGAGGGGGACAGCGCCGGCGGCTCGGCCAAGATGGGCCGCGACCGGACGTATCAGGCGATCCTGCCCCTGCGGGGGAAGATCATCAACAGCGAGAAGAACCGGATCAACAAGGTTCTCTCGAACAACGAGATCCAGGCGATGATTACGGCGATCGGCACGGGGATCGGCGACGAGTTCGACATCGCAAAGCTCCGCTACGGACGCGTGATTGTGATGACGGACGCCGACGTCGACGGCTCCCACATCCGGACGCTGATCCTGACGTTCCTCTACCGGCAGATGCCGGAGCTGATCGACCGCGGCCACGTCTACATCGCTGTGCCGCCGCTCTACAAGGTCAAGCTCGGGAATCAGGAGTACTACTTCGAAAAGGATGCGCAGCTTGAGGAGCTGCTGGTCCGCGAGCGCGTCACGAACATGGAGCTCGGGGCCCGCTCCGGCGAGCCGACGAAGCTGACGGAGGCGCGCTGGGGAAGGTTCTCCCGCGCGCTGAACGAGTTCGAGGGGTGGTCCGCGCGGCTCCGGTCCGACTTCGGCGCCGCCGCGGTGGACTTCGTCGTCAAGCACCGTCTGGTCGAGACGGACGTCGACTCGCTCGACACGTTCGGCGACGCGGTCGAGGCGGTCGAGGACAACGGCTACCAGCTCTCGGTCCTCGGCCGTGACGAGCACGGCTTCACCGTCAAGGTGATCGAGACGGAGACGAGCTCGGCGCAGCACGTGACCGTGCCGCTGGAGCTGATCACGTCGCCGGTCTACACCGGCCTGCGCCGGGCGTACGCCAAGCTCGTCGAGACGGTCGGCCTGCCGCCCTTCCGCGTCGCGTTCGGCAAGAAGCTCGAGATCGCCGAGAGCTTCCACGGCCTGCGCACGACGGCGATCGACCTCGCCAAAGAAGGGCTGCACCTGAGCCGGTTCAAGGGCCTCGGCGAGATGAACGAGGAGCAGCTCTGGGCGACGACCATGGATCCCGCCCGTCGGCTGCTCGTCCGCGTCGACGTGGAGGACGCGCACGCGGCCGACCGCCTGTTCTCGACGCTGATGGGCGACCAGGTCGAGCCGCGACGCCTCTTCATCGAGGAAAACGCCAAGGACGTGAAGTTCCTTGACGTCTAGCCGGAGAAAGCGTGTCTGAGGTCGAGACCGGGGCGCTCGGCCCGGGCCGGATCGAGCCGCGCGAGCTCGAGCAGGAGATGCGCACGAGCTTCCTCGATTACGCGATGAGCGTGATCGTGAGCCGTGCGCTCCCGGACGTGCGCGACGGCCTCAAGCCGGTGCACCGCCGCGTCCTCTACGGGATGTGGATCAACGGGAACCGGCCGGGGCGCCCGTACGTGAAGTCGGCGAACATCGTCGGCTTCGTGATGGGCAACTTCCATCCGCACGGGGACGCGTCGATCTACGACACGCTCGTCCGGATGGCGCAGCCGTTCTCGCTGCGGTATCCGCTCGTCGACGGACAGGGCAACTTCGGCTCCATCGACGACGACCCGGCCGCCGCGATGCGCTACACCGAGGCGCGGCTGGCGAGGATCTCGACGGCGCTGCTCGAGGAGCTCGACCACAACACGGTCGACTTCGAGCCGAACTACGACGAGTCGAAGGTGCAGCCGGTGGTGCTGCCGGCGCGCTTCCCGAACCTGCTCGTCAACGGGTCAGCGGGCATCGCCGTCGGCATGGCGACGAACATGCCGCCGCATCACCTCGGCGAGGTCGTGAACGCGATCGTCGAGCTGATCGACGACCCGTCCGCCGACGTCGAGAAGCTGATGAAGCACATCAAGGGGCCGGACTTCCCGACCGGCGCGATCGTCGTCGGCCGCTCCGGCATCCGCGACGCCTACCGCACGGGCCGCGGCCGGATCGTCGTCCGCGCACGCGCCCATATCGAGGAGCTGCGCGGCGGCAAGTCGGCGATCGTGATCACCGAGCTTCCCTACGGCGTCAAGAAGATGGGCGACGTGGGGGTCGTGACGAAGATCGCCGACCTCGTGAACGACAAGACGCTGACGGAGATCTCGAACGTCCAGGACTACTCCGACCGCACCGGGATGCGGATCGAGATCGAGCTGAAGCGCGACGCGATCCCGCAGGTCGTCCTCAACAAGCTCTACAAGCACACCGCGCTCCAGACGACGTTCGGCTACAACGCCGTCGCCCTCGTGGACGGCGTCCCGAAGACGCTCTCGCTCCTCGAGCTGATCACGCACTACCTCGACTTCCAGCGCGAGATCGTCATCCGTCGGGCGAAGCACGAGCTGCGCCAGGCCGAGAACCGCGCCCACGTGCTCCAGGGCTACCTGATCGCCCTCGACAACCTCGACGAGGTGATCCGGCTGATCCGCGGAGCCGCCGACACCGACACGGCTCGCACGCAGCTGATGGAGGTCTTCGACCTCTCGGAGATCCAGGCCTCGGCGATCCTCGACCTCCGCCTCCGCGCGCTGACGGCGCTCGAGCGGAGGCACGTCGAGGACGAATACGCCTCGCTGCAGGACCGGATCGGCGAGCTGCGCGACCTGCTCGGCGACCCGGCCAAGATCGACGCGCTGATCAAGGAGGAGCTGCTCGAGCTGCGCGACACGCACGCGCGAAACGACGACCGCCGCACGGAGATCGTCGCAGCGGAGGAGGAGCTCGAGCTCGAGGATCTGATCGCGGAAGAGGACATGGTGATCGCGATCACGCGCTCCGGCTACATCAAGCGGCTCCCGGTGACCTCCTATCGCGAGCAGCGGCGCGGCGGCATCGGCGTCATGGGCATGGACCTGAAGGACGAGGACTACATCGAGCACCTCTTCGTCGCCTCCACCCATGACTACATCCTGTTCTTCACGAACGTCGGCAAGGTCTACCGCCTGAAGGTGCACGAGCTGCCGCTCGGCTCGCGGCAGTCGAAGGGGCGCGCGATCGTCAATCTGCTCCCGTTCCGGCAGGACGAGCAGGTGCGGGCGGTGATCCAGACGCGTAACTTCGAGGAGGCCGAGTTCCTCGTCTTCGCCACCAAGCAGGGCGTCGTCAAGAAGACGAAGCTGCCCGAATACAACACGCCGCTCAAGGCCGACGGGATCATCGCGATCAAGATGCGCGAGGGGGACGAGCTGGTCGGCGTCAGGCACGCGTCCCCGGGCGACGACATCCTGATGGTCTCGCGCAAGGGTCAGGCGATCCGCTTCCACGAAACCGATGCGAGGGCGATGGGCCGTGCCACGGAAGGTGTCAGGGGGATGAACCTGCGCTCCGGCGACGAGGTGATCGCGATCGAGATCGCGAAGGACGACACCGACCTGCTGGTGATCACCGAGAACGGGTACGGCAAGCGGACGCGAGTCTCCGAGTACCCGATCAAGGGGCGCGGCGGCCTGGGCGTGAAGACCGTGCAGCTGACCGAGGCGCGAGGGCAGCTCGCCGGCGCGCGCATCGTTCGCGACGGCTATCAGGTGATGCTGATCTCGACGGGCGGCACCGTGATCCGGATGCCCGTCGAGGAGGTCAAGCGGCTGGGCCGCTCGACCCAGGGCGTGATCGTGATGCGCCTGCGCGAGGGCGAGAAGGTCTCCGGGATCGCGCCCGTGGTCGAGTCGGGCGACGACGCGCCCGCCGTCGACATGGACGCCGTCGACATTGACGCCGTCGGAATCGATGCCGTCGGAATCGACGCGCTCGTCGTTCCGGACGTCGTGGACGTGCCCGTCGAGGATGCCGAGACGAACGCCGGGGGCGACCCCGCGGACGAGCCCGAGACCGACTAGCCGCACACGCCGCGTCTCGCAACGTTCCTGCCGGAAGGGGGGACGGTTTCGTTCGTCGTGCCCTTCCCAGGAACGAGTGGGAACGTTATAAGTTGTAACGAGGGGTCTTGTATTCGCGGCAGAAAGAGCGCTCTCCTATGGCTTACACACGGCAAGTCGACCTGCTCGAGCCCATCGAGATGGCGGAGCATCTCGACAAGGTCGAGCTCTACCTGGGACAGGTGTGTCAGATCGCCGGCATCTCGAAGATGCAGCTCGACTACTGGACGAACAAGGCGCAGATCCCCACGAAGGGGAGGAAGCAGCGGATCTACGACATGGAAGCGGTCGAGATGGTGATGCTGATCAAGCAGGCCAAGGACAAGGGGCTCAACCTGGGCGCCGCAATCGAAGCGGCGCGCCGTTTCCGCGCGGAGCACGAGGGCGACGCCTCGTAGCCTGCGCCGCTAGTCGTCGTCACCCGTCCGCGCCGCGGAGCCGCGCCGCCGCCTCCTCGGGCGCGAGCGTGTTGATCCACCAGCCGGCGCCGAGCTCTGCGCCGGCAAGGACGCTCAGGCGCGGGAAGAGCTCGAGGTGCCAGTGCTCGGTGTCGTGGAGCCACGCGTTCAGCGGCGTGTGGCCCTCGACGGCGTCGAGTCGGCGGATTCCCTCCGCCAAGAGCGACAGCGCGGATCCGAGGCGGGGGCTCTCGAACGCGTTCCCCTCGGCCTCCGCCGGAGCGACGAGCAGCTCGTAGCGCGCACGGCTCACCCGTGGGCAGAGGAGGACGAGGCCTTCGCGCTCGGCGACGAGCCCACCGTCGAGCGACAGTCCGTGCTCGGCCGCGGCGCTCGGCGGCCGGTCAGGCAGCCAGATGAGCTGCGAGTGCGAGTGCGGCAGGCTCGCTCCTGCTGCCTTGCCCTCGTTCAGGAAGGCGAAGCAGACGTGCCCGTCCGCGCGCGCGGCCCGTGCCCGCTCGCGCCACGCCTCGGCGACACGCTCGAGCTGACCGTCGTCGAGCTCGGCGATCGAGCGCACGTGGTGCGGCGCGTGGATCACCACCTCCTGGCGGTCGAACGCGGGGTAGAGGTTGGGGACGACGCGGACGTCCCAGCCTGGGGTATCGGGGTCGCCGGCCGCACGGCCGAGCGCCAGCGTCTCCGGCGGGGTTCGCCCCTCGCGGCCCTGGCAGAACGGGCAACTCTCGAGCTCCTCCGCCGACGGCGGCTCGAGCGCGGGGCGGTCGGCGCCGGGGCGGGCGTCCCGGGCCGGTGCGATCGCGACGTGGCGACCGCTCAGAGGGTCAATCCGCAGATCGGCCAGAACGCGATTCGAGGAAGGGCGTGAGGAGGTCGATCGGGGCCGGGAAGACGATCGTCGTCGCCGGAGAGGATCCGAGCTCGATCAGCGTCTGCAGATAGCGCAGCTGCAGCGCCACCGGATGGTGCTCGATCACGAGCGCCGCGTCCTTGAGCCGCTCGGAGGCCTGGAACTCGCCCTCGGCAGCGATCACCTTCGCGCGGCGCTCGCGCTCGGCCTCCGCCTGGCGTGCCATGGCCCGCTGCATCCCGGACGGGATCTCGACGTCCTTCACCTCGACGATCGAGACCTTGATCCCCCAGGGCGCGGTCGCCTCGTCGATGATCGCCTGCAGGATCGCATTGATCTTCTCGCGCTCCGAGAGCAGCTCGTCCAGCGAGTGCTGGCCGAGCACGGAGCGGAGCGTCGTCTGTGCGATCTGAGAGGTCGCGACCATGAAGTTCTCGATCTGGACGATCGCCGCCGCGGGGTCGATGATCCGGAAGTAGGCGACCGCGTTCACCCGCACGGGCACGTTGTCCTTCGTGATCACCTCCTGCGGCGGGATGTTCAGCGTGATCGTGCGCAGGTCGACCTTGACCATCCGGTCGACGATCGGGATCAGGAAGAACAAGCCAGGCCCCTTCGGCTGCGGCAGGAGGCGGCCGAGGCGGAAGACGATCCCGCGCTCGTACTCCCGCGCGACCTTCACAGCGGCGAAGAGGAAGAGCAGCAGCAGGAAGGCGACGACGGCGAGGACGATCAGCGCGGCGGTCATGCGGGGAGCCTACGTGACGGACCGCACGTCGAGCACGAGCCCGTCGCGGCCGACGACCTGGACGTGCTCTCCGGTCGCGAGCGGCTCGTCGCTCCGCACCTGCCAGAGCTCGCCGTGCACGAAGACGAGGCCGCCGTCGCGAACGACGCCCTCCTCGCCGACAATCGTCTGCGGGCCGACCAGCACCGGGCGCCGCCGGACCTGGACAGCCTTGGCGAGCGCGAACGCCCAGAAGAGGCCGATCCCCAGCGTCACGGCCAGCACGAGGGGCACCGAGGTCTCGTACGGGCTGGGGGCGTCGTGGAAGAGCATCAGCATCCCGACGGCGAGCGAGATCAGCCCCGCGACGGTGAGGGCGCCGTGCGTGACCACGTGCGCGTCGATCACCAGGAGCCCGACGCCGAGCAGGATCAGCGCCAGTCCGGACCAGCTCACCGGCAGGACCGAGAAGCCGAAGAGCGCCGTTACGAGCGCGACGGCCCCGAGCGCCCCCGGCAGAACGACGCCTGGATGGAAGATCTCGAACCCGATCCCGGCGATCCCGGCCAGGAAGAGCAGCGAGATGATGTTCGGGTCGATCAGCGTCGAGAGCAGGCGCGTGAAGAAGCCGGGACGGACCTCGTCGATCGTCGCGCCGGCGGTGTGCAGCGTGAAGCCGCGCGGGATGGTCTTGCGGCCGTCGATCCGGTTGAGCAGCGCCGGCAGCGTCGGCGCCACGAGGTCGATCACGTTCATGCGAAGCGCCTCTTGCTCCGTCAGGTTGGAGGCCTCGCGCACAGCACGGTCGGCCCAGCGCGCGTTCCGGCCATGAGTCTTGGCGAGGCTGCGCAGCGAGGCGGCCGCGTCGTTGACGATCTTGCGCCGTAGGTCCTTCTGGATGTCCTGCCCGCCGGAGTTGATCGGCGTCGAGGAGCCGATGTTCGTGCCGGGCGCCATCGCGAGGATGTCGCCCGCCTCCCCGATCCAGACGCCGGCAGAGGCGGCGCGGGCTCCCGGCGGCGACACGTACACGACCACGGGGACCTTCGCCGACAGCTCGCGCTGGACGATCTTCCGCATCGACTCCGAGAGCCCGCCGGGCGTGTCGAGCAGGATCACGACCGCGTCGTAACGGCCCCGTTCAGCCTGGCTGATCCGCGCATTCACCCACTGCTGCGTCACGGGGTTGACCTCCGTGTCGAAGTGGACGGCCAGAACGCGTGGCGCCGCCGCCGCCGCCGGGGCCAGCGCGGCGGCGAGGAAAAGCGCGAGCAAAATCGCCCTTTTCACGTTGTAAGGATTCTATCTGCGGGGTAGACCGGGCAGGAGCCGTCTGGCACCGTGCAGAACGGGGTCATTCGGTGAAGCATCTTCGCCTCATAGTGCTGCTCGCGTTCGCGTTCCCCGCCTCGGCTCACGCGGGCGAGGTGGCGATGACCTGGCGCGACGTGCCGCTTGCCGGGTCGCGCACCCTTGCGTCGGCCTCTCCGCCGCAGCGCTTCAACATGCTCGGCGTGCACTGGCAGGGGAGCGGCACGGTCGAGTTCCGCAGCCGCCGGGTCCACGGCGCGTGGAGCCCCTGGCGCGATGCCGATGCGGACTCGATGCCGGACCGCGGCGCGGCCGAGCGCCGGGCGACTCGAGCCTGGCACGACGGCAATCTCATGTGGACGGGCGGCTCGGACCGAGTTCAGTTCCGCGCGCACGGCCGGGTGACGAGGATGCGCGCCTACTACGTCTGGAGCCGCGTCTCGCCGGAGCCGTTGCGACGCGTCCAGCTGGCGGACGCGCCGGCCATCGTCACGCGCTCCGGTTGGAGGGCCGACGAGAAGATCCGGCGCGGGAAGACCATCTACGCGCCGGCGCTTCGCTACGCGCTCGTGCATCACACGGCCGGCTCGAACAGCTACACGCCCGCGCAGTCGGCGGCGATCGTGCGCGGGATCGAGATCTACCACGTGAAGGGGAACGGCTGGAACGACATCGGCTACAACTTCCTCGTCGACAAGTACGGGCAGGTGTTCGAGGGCCGCTACGGCGGTCTGGAGCGAAACGTCGTCGGCGCCCACTCGGAGGGGTTCAACACCGGCTCGGTCGGGGTTGCGCTCCTCGGCAACAACGACTCCGTCTCGATTACGCCGGCGCAGCGGCAGGCGCTCGTCAAGCTGCTCGCCTGGCGGCTCGACGTCGCGCACGTCGACCCGGCGTCATCCGTCGCGGTCGCGTCCGGCGGCAACCCGAAGTACCGGGCCGGGAAGGAGGTCGTGCTCCATGCGATCGCAGGCCACCGCGACACGTATCCGACGGAGTGCCCGGGCCGCGCGGCCTATGGACAGCTGCCGTCGATCGTCGCCGAGGTCGCCCGGACGGGGCTCCCCAAGCTGTACCAACCAGTGGTCACCGGCAACGTGGGCGGCCCGGTTCGCTTCCAGGCGCGGCTCTCCTCGGCCGTGGCCTGGAGCGTGAACGTGACGGACGCCGCCGGCAGGGCGGTGGCGAAGGGCACCGGACGCGGTGCGGCCGTGGACTGGATCTGGAGCTCGCGCCGGACGGGCGGGCCGTTCCGCTGGTCGATCGACGGGGCCGGCGTTCGCAGCGCGACGGGCACGCTGGGCGGCACGCTGCCGCCGCCTCCACCGCCGCCCACGGTGCTGCTCTCCGCGGTGAAGGCGCCTGCCATCCTGATGCCGGCCGCCGACGGGGCGTTCCCGGCGCTCCATCTCGACTTCACCCTCGGTCAACCGGCGACCACCACAGTGGACGTCGTCGACGGCAGCGGTGCGCTCCTGGCGCGCGTCTTCTCCGAGCAGCGCGCCGCCGGCGTGAACGTCTTCGACTGGTATGCCGCCCAGGAGCTCGCGGACGGCCGCTACAGGCTGATCGTCACGGCCCAGGCGGGCGCGAAGGTCGTCAGCATGCCGCTCGACTTCGTCGTCGACCGGACTCTGAGCGGGCTCGCGCTCGTGCCGCCGGCGATCTCGCCGAACGGCGACGGGGCGAACGACGGCCTCACCGTCACCTTCTCGCTCGCGGCCGCCGTGCCGATGCGGCTGGAGATCGTCGATCCGGCAGGGTTGGCGATCGCGACGGTGGCGCAGGGGACCTACGGGCCCGGCCCGCTGACGTTCGCATGGGACGGCTCTGCAAACGGCGTCTCTATCCCGGACGGCGCCTTCACGGCCAGGGTCACGGTCACGGACGGGCTCGGCGACGTCTCCGCCGCGGTGCCGTTCGCGATCGATCTGACGCCGCCCGTTCTGAGGATCCTCGACGCGAAGGCGTTGAAGTTCTCGCTCACCGAGCCGGCGACCGTGACGCTCTCGGTGAACAACCGGCGACTGGTCAAGCTCGCGCCCAAGGGCACCTTCACCGTCCCCCGCACCGTCGTCGTCAAGACCGTGACCGCACAGGCCGTCGACGCCGCCGGGAACGCCGGGCCGCTCGTCAGCGCGACTGTTCGCTGACCCAGTCCTCGTAGGCCCGCTCGAGCCGGTCGAGCAGCTCGACGAGCAGCGCCGCCCGGTCGACGTGCGGGCCGAGGGCGGCTGCTCCGGCGAAGGGCACGGAGGCGACGTTGACGCCGATGCCGAGGACGAGCCGCCGCTCTGCGGCCTCGGCGAGGATCCCGGCGATCTTGCACCCATCCAGGAGCAGGTCGTTCGGCGGCTCGATCGCCGGCCTGCGGCCGGCCACGGCTTCGACGGCGTCCGCAGCCGCCTCGCCGGCCACTGCGGTGAAGCTCGGCCAGAGCGCTTGCGGCAGGGGAGGGCGGAGGCAGAGCGAGAAGAGCAGCGAGCCGCCCGGGTCGTCGAACCAGACGCGGCCGAGCCGTCCACGACCCTCTGTCTGGTGCTCCGTCACGGCGACGGCGCCCTCCGGTGCGTCCGGCGACAACAGCCGCTGCGTCGAGGCGCACTCCTCCGCGTAGACGTACGGCCGTCCGAAGCGGCCGCGCAGAAGTGGCTCCACGGCGCCGGGACGAAGGCTCACGGGCGTAGACTAGACCGCTGCCGTGCAACCGAATCGCCGCCCCAGCCGTCACATCGGTATCGAGTTGCGCCCTCAAGGGGCGCTGCTCTACGAGCGTCTCAGCGACCCCATCTTGATCAAGCGAGCAAAAGACGGAGACCCTCGCGCCCTCGCCGCGCTGTGCGAGCGGCACGCTCCGCGGGTCGAGCGGCTGGCCGCGCATCTGATCCGCGATCCTGAGGATGCCCGCGACGCGGCGCAGGAGTCGCTCGCGAAGCTCTGTGTCCGGCTGAAGCAGTTCCGCGGCGAGTCGCAGTTCTCGACGTGGCTGCACCGGCTCGTCGTCAATACGTGCAAGGACGTGCTCGAGCGGCAGCGCGCCCGCGCCTGCGAGCCGCTCCACGAGGACGAGCGTGCCGCGGTCGACGCGGATCCCGCCGGGAAGGCCGCGCGTGCCGAGACGCGGGCCGAGCTCGGCGCCTGTCTGGCGCAGATCTCGCCGGCGCAGGCGAAGGTGGTCGTGCTCAAGGACGCACTTGACTGGACGTTCGAGGAGATCGCGGCCGCCGAGGGGATGCCTGTGGGGACGGCCAAGAGCCACGCTCATCGCGGACGCCACGCGCTCGAGAAGCTGATCGCCTGATGACGCAACTGCCGATGGGGAAGGCGGAGATCGAGGAGATCCTCCCGCACCGCGATCCGTTCCTGCTCCTCGACGAGGTCGTCGAGCTGGAGCCGGGGGCGCGGGTCGTGGCGACGAAGATCGTCACCGAGGAGGACTGCGCAGGGCATTTCCCGGGCAACCCGATCATGCCGGGTGTGAAGATGGTCGAGGCGCTGGCGCAGGCCGGGGCGGTGGCGGTGCTCTCGCAGGAGGAGAACCGCGGCAAGCTCGCGCTCTTCGCCGGGATCGACGACGTCCGCTTCAAGCGCGTCGTGCGGCCCGGGGAGGAGCTCCGCCTCGAGTGCGACCTCGAGGCCGTCCGCGGGCCGATCGGCAGGGGGAAGGCCAGGGCAACCGTCGACGGGCAACTGGCGCTGCGTGGAACGCTGACCTTCGCCGTGGATCAGTCGTCGTGATTGGTCGCACGAACGGCAAGGCGGTGACGATCACCGGCCTCGGGTGCTACGTGCCCGACCGCGTGCTCACGAACGCCGAGCTCGAGGGGCTCGTGGACACCACCGACGAGTGGATCGTCTCCCGCACCGGGATCCGCGAGCGTCGGATCGCCGCGCCCGAGCAGGCGATGACGGACATCTCGCTCCCCGCCGCGCGCGCGGCGCTCGCCCAGGCCGGGGTCGAGCCGGAGGAGATCGACCTCCTGATCGTCGCGACCGTGACGCCGGACATGGCGTTCCCGTCGACCGGCGCGCTGCTGGCGGACGAGCTGGGGATGCCGGATGCGGCGGCCTACGACCTCTCCGCCGGCTGCACCGGCTTCGTCTACGCGCTTGCACAGGCGTACGGGATGCTGGCCGGCGGGCTTGCGAAGAAGGCGCTCGTCGTCGGCGGCGACGTGCTCTCGAAAATCCTGGACTGGGAGGACCGATCGACGCTCGTCCTCTTCGGCGACGGCGCCGGCGCGGTCGTGCTCGAGCAGGCCGAGAACGGCGGCGGGTTCCTCGGCTTCGAGCTCGGCGCCGACGGGGGAGGCGGGGCGAATCTGTGGCTACCGGGCTCGGGCTCGCGCGTCTTCGAGGATCCGGAACGGTTCGTGAAGATGAACGGCCGCGAGGTGTTCAGGTTCGCGACGCGGGTGATGGTGTCTTCCGCGGAGGCGATCCTGGACGAATGCGGCAAGACCATCGACGACGTGGACGTCTACGTCCCTCATCAGGCGAACGTGCGGATCATCGACCACGCGGTGAAGAAGCTCGGCGTGCCGGAGGACCGCGTGGTCGTCAACGTCGAGCGCTTCGGCAACACGTCATCGGGCTCCATCCCCCTCGCGCTGGCGGACGCCGGGCTCGACGGACGGCTGGAGCCGGGCAAGCTCGTGCTGATGACCGGTATGGGCGCCGGCCTCACGTGGGGCTCGGCGTTGATCGAATGGACACTCGAGATGAACGGAGCAGGCAAGTGACAGAGAAGATCGCGATGAAGATCGCGTTCATGTTCCCCGGCCAGGGGTCCTACGAGGCCGGCATGGGCCACGAGATCGCCGAGGCGGTGCCCGAGGCGATGGCGATCTACGACCGCGGCAGCGAGGCCTCCGGCCTCGACCTCAAGGAAGTCTGCTTCCACGGGCCCGTCGAGGACCTGCTCGACACCGAGCTGCAGCAGCCCGCGCTCGTCGCGACGAGCCTCGCCATCAACGAGGCGATCCGCGCACGCGGGATCATGCCGGACTACGTCGTCGGCCACTCCGTGGGCGAGTTCGCCGCGCTCGGCGCCGCCGAGGCGCTGACGCCCGAGGTGGCGATTGCACTCGTCCGCGAACGCGGCATGGCGATGGCGGAGGCGGCCCGCGAGCGGCCCGGCTCGATGGCGGCGATCCTCGGCCTCGCGGACGAGGTGGTCGAGAGCATCTGCAAGAAGATCCAGAACGTGTGGCCCGCGAACTACAACTGCCCGGGGCAGCTCGTCGTCTCCGGCTCGGACCCCGCCGTGGACGAGTGCTGCGAGGAGGCCGAGCGCGAGGGCGCGCGGAGGGCGATCAAGCTGCGCGTCTCAGGCGCGTTCCATTCACCGCTCGTCGAGCGCGCCGCCGACCGCTTCCGGCCTGCGCTCGACCGCGTCCACTTCGGCGACCCGCGCGCGGCGTTCATGTCGACGGTGTCCGCGAAGGTCGAGGACGCGCAGCGCATTCGCGGCCTGCTCGTCGAGCAGTTGACTGCGCCAGTGAGGTTCACCCAGGCGGCGCGCGAGCTGGTCGACAAGGGCGTGACCGTCTTCGTCGAGGTCGGCCCCGGCAACGTGTTGAGCGGTTTACTGAAGAGGATCGACCGCAACGTGAAGACCATCGCCGTCTCGGACCTGAAGGGGCTCGCGGAGCTGGAACACGCCGTTGGCTGAGTTCGCGTCGCTGGAGGGCAAGACGGCGCTCGTCACTGGGGCTTCGCGCGGGATCGGCAGGGCGATCGCACGGGCGCTCGCAACCGGGGGCGCGTCGGTCGTCGTCGGCTACCGCAGCGGCAAGCAGGAGGCCGAGCAGCTGGCCGGCGAGATCGGCGGACGGGCCGTGCAGGCCGACGTCTCGAGCCCGGACGACGCCGCGCGGCTCGTACAGGAGGCCGGCGATCCGGACATCCTGGTCAACAACGCCGGCCTGACGCGCGACGGGGTGCTCGCGCGGATGTCGGACGAGGACTGGCGCGTCGTGATCGACACGAACCTCTCATCCGTCTTCTACACCTGTCGCGCCGTCACCCGTCCGATGATGAAGAAGCGCGGCGGCGCGATCGTCAACATCTCGTCGATCGTGGGCGTTCACGGCAACTGGGGCCAGACGAACTACGCCGCGTCGAAGGCCGGGATCATCGGCTTCACCAAGTCGCTCGCGCGTGAGCTCGGCTCGCGCGGCGTCCGCGCGAACGTGGTTGCGCCCGGCTACGTGAAGACGCAGCTGACGGATGTGCTGCCGGAGGACGCGACGAGCGCGATGCTCGCCAACACGCCCCTCGGACGGCTTGGCGATCCGGAAGACGTCGCGGGCGCGGTACGCTTCCTCTGCTCCGACGACGCCTCCTTCATCACTGGCGAGGTCCTGCTCGTCGACGGCGGCCTGGGGATGTAGACATGAGCATGAACGGACGCAGACGGGTCGTGATCACGGGCCTCGGCGCGGTGACGCCGCTCGGCAAGGACGTCGAGTCGACGTGGCAGAACCTGCTTGCGGGGCGGTCGGGTGCGGGCGAGATCACCCAGTTCGACCATTCGAACTACTACGTCCACTTCGCCTGCGAGGCGAACGACTTCGAGCCGACCGACTGGATCGAGCGCAAGCAGGCGCGGCGCATGGATCGCTTCGCCCAGATGATCGTCGCTGCGGCCCGCCAGGCCGAGGCGGATTCCGGGATCGACATCGCGGCTGCGGCGGACCGGATCGGGACGTCCGTTGCCACCGGGATCGGGGGCCTGCGCTCCTACCAGGACTGCTACGACGTGCTGCTCAGACGCGGGCCCGACCGCGTCAACCCGTTCTCGATCCCCGCGATCATCCCCAACATGGGCGCCGCCTGGGTCTCGATGGAGCTCGGCACGAAGGGCCCGCTCTCCTCCCAGTGCACGGCGTGCGCTGCGTCGAACATGGCGATCGGCGAGGGCGCCGACGCGATCCGGCTCGGCCGCGCCGACGTGATGCTCTGCGGCGGCACGGAGGCGCCGATCACCGAGGTCGGGATCGCCGGCTTCGCGGCCATGCGCGCGCTCTCGCGGCGGAATGACGACCCGCAGGCGGCGTCACGCCCGTTTGACGCCGGCCGGGACGGCTTCGTGATGGGCGAGGCGGGCGCGATCGTCGTGCTCGAGGAGCTCGAGCGCGCGAAGGCGCGCGGCGCGAAGATCTACGGCGAGCTGCTCGGCTACGGCGTCTCGTCCGACGCGGTCCACGTCACGGAGCCGGACCCGACCGGGGTGAACCCGGCGCGCGCCATGACGATGGCCTTCGGCGACGCCGGGGTCGACCCGGCGCAGATCGGCTACATCAACGCGCACGGGACGTCGACGCCGCTGGGCGACGCCTCCGAGACCCGTGTGATCAAGCTCGCCGTCGGCGAGGAGAACGCGTACAGGATCCCCGTCTCCTCGACCAAGGGCGCCACGGGTCACTGCCTCGGCGCCGCCGGCGCGGTCGAGGCGATGTTCACGACGCTCGCGGTGCGCGACGGCAAGCTGCCGCCCACGATCAACTACGACGAGGCCGATCCGGAGTGCGACCTCGACTACATTCCGAACGAGTCCCGCGAGTCGGATCTGACGATCGGCGTCTCGAACTCGTTCGGCTTCGGCGGGCACAACGCGTGCATCGTCATCGGCAAGTACGCCGAGGCGTAGCCGGCGCCCGCGCCCGGCCTCCTGCCTGACGCCTCGACCCGTGCCTGGCACGGGACATGGCCGGAGCGTTCCTCCCTCTGGCCAGGGAAATTGCGCCTTTCGTGGCAGTTTCGTGACGTCTCGCGACGGTGCCTGGCACCGGGTCGGCATCGCCGTCGGCAAGGACTTCCGAGGAACGGCCGACGCCTCATCCGGTCGTGCCGACGTCCGGCGCTGCTGCGAGCTTCCACCACGTGGACGTCGAGCTCCGTCGCTCGAAACGCGCTCGCCGGTGGCGGATCGAGATCACCCCCCGCGGGCCGCGCATGACCGTGCCCGAGCGTATGCCGGGGCGCGAGGTCGACGCCGTGCTCGAGCAGCACCGTGCCTGGATCGAGGAGGAGCTCGGGCGGCGCGTGCACGTGCTGGGGCTGGACGGAGCCGGTCTGACGGAGGCCGACGGGCGCGCGCTCGTCGCGGAGCGCGCCGCCCTCATCGCGGCGCGCGAGGCTGCGGCAATCGGCGCGACGTTCGCGCGGGTGATGGTCCGCGACCAGCGCACCCGCTGGGGCTCCTGCTCCACCACCGGCACGCTCTCCTTCAACTGGCGTCTCGCCCTCGCGCCGCCCGAGGTGCTCGACTACATCGTCGTCCACGAGGTCTGCCACCTGCTCGAGCACAACCACGGGCCGGGCTTCTGGGCCCTTGTCACGGAGCGTCGGCCCGACTGGAAGAGGCATGCCGACTGGCTGGCACGGCACGGGCACGAGCTGCAGGCGTACGAGGCGGCTCCAGAGCCCCTCCCCCAGAGCCGCCTCTTCTACGCCACCTCGTCCCCTACTCGGACTGCAGTGCACCAGGCCGTTGAGCCGTACCGCGCGGCAGCAGCGTCCAGGGCACGCCCCCAGGCTATGTCGAAGGCTCCGCCGCTTCGTCCGCCTTGAGGGCGATCCTGCGTCGTCCGGGAGACGAAAATCGTGTCGTCCTCAGGGATGACGCGGCCTGTGAGGACGCCGCGATACGGTGACGATTGTGAGAACGCGGGCCGTGCTCGTTCGCTACGGGCGTCGCTACTGGGTCGAAGGAGCGATCGCGGCAATGGCGGTGCTCAACACCGGCGAGATCCTGCTCACGCCGTCCACCCGCGCGCATCCGCTGCTCCCCGTCCTCTCGCTCTTCTTCATCGCGCCGATGATCTTCAGGCGGCGCTTCCCGCTTGTCGCCATCGTGCTCGTCTACGTCTCGCTCGCGCTGGCGGCTTCGCTCTATCCTGTGGCCCTCCAGGACGTCACCTCGCCGCTCTTCGCGGCCCTGTTGGCCGCCGTCTTCGTGGGCGCGATGCCGGAGGAGCGGCTTTCGCTCTTCGGCGGCGTGCTGACCTTCGCTCTCGTCACGGTCATCTACTTCCGCGACCCCGCGGGCTCGCCGAGCGAGTTCTTCTTCCTATTCTTCTTCTTCGGCGCCGCGTGGCTCGCCGGGATGGCGCTCTCCTCCCGCTCGCAGCAGACCGTGGAGCTGCGCCGCCGCGCCGAGCGCGCGGAGCTCGCCCAGGAGGCCGAGGCGCGGCGCGCGGTCGAGGAGGAGCGCGCCCGCATCGCCCGCGAGCTCCACGACGTCGTCGCGCACTCCGTCTCGGTGATGGTCGTGCAGGCAGGGGGCGTCCGGCGGCTGCTGGAGCCGGATCAGGACCGCCAGCGGGAGGCACTGCTCGCGATCGAGCACACGGGGCGCGCCGCGTTGACGGAGATGCGCCGGATGCTCGGCGTCCTCCGCACCGAGGAGCCGCAGCCCGGCCCGCTGACGCCGCAACCCGGGCTCGAGCACCTCGAGCGTCTGCTCGTGCAGATGCGGCAGGCGGGCCTTCCCGTCGAGCTGGAGGTGGAAGGAAGCCCGGTCGCGCTCGCGGCGGGGATCGACCTTTCCGCGTACCGCATCGTCCAGGAAGGGCTGACGAACACGCTCAAGCATGCGGGACCGGGCGCGACCGCCAAGGTGGTCGTCCGCTACTCCCCGGAGCAGCTCGAGCTCGTCGTCTCCAACAACGGGCTCGCGCCGGCGACCGGCGATTCGGGGCACGACCTGGTAGGGATGCGCGAGCGCGTCGCGCTCTACGGCGGTACGCTCGTGGCCGGCCCCGGCGAGAAAGGGGGCTATTCCGTCCGCGCCAGACTGCCCGTGGAAGGGGTGAACGCCTGATTCCGGTTCGCGTGCTGCTCGTCGACGACCAGGCGCTCGTCCGCGCCGGATTTCGCATGATCCTCGACGCGGAGCCCGACATCGACATCGTCGGGGAGGCGAGCGACGGGCTCGAGGCGGTCGACGCTGTCGCCCGCGAGCGGCCCGATGTCGTCCTGATGGACATCCGCATGCCCGAGCTCGACGGGCTCGAGGCAACCCGGCGGATCCTCGCGAACGGCACGGTCGACGAGGGACCGCGGGTCCTGATGCTGACGACGTTCGACCTCGACGAGTACGTCTACGAGGCGCTTCGCGCAGGGGCGAGCGGATTCCTGCTCAAGGACACGCCGCCGGAGCAGCTCGTGGCGGGCATCCACATCGTCGCGAACGGCGAGGCGCTTCTCTCGCCGCAGATCACCAAGCGCGTGATCGAGGAGTTCGTGCGCCGGCCGGCGCCGTCCGTGCCGGCGAAGGGCATCGGCGAGCTGACGGCGCGCGAGCTGGAGGTGCTCAAGCTGATCGCCAAGGGCTTCTCCAACGCCGAGATCGCGAAGGAGCTCTACGTCTCGGAGACCACGGTGAAGACCCACGTGGCGCGCGTGCTGATGAAGCTCGACCTGCGCGACCGCGTTCAGGCTGTCGTGCTCGCGTACGAATCGGGCCTGATCCAGCCGGGCGCGGCCTAGGAGGGTGAGCGTCTAGCTTGCCGCGGCGAGCGGCTTGAGAACGATCGTCTCCGCGGGGGAGTGCATCAAGAGCCAGGCGAGCTCCTTCTCGGTGAAGCCGCCGCGGCCGTTCGTGGTCGCGGGCGCGACGATCCGGTAGAAGCTCTCCACCTCCCAGAGCCGCTTCAGCGCATGCGTGAGCGTGCGGCCCTTCTCGATCCTCGCGTCGACTGGCACGCCCGCCCGCAGGGCCGCGTGCTCCACCGCTTCCAGCAGCGGCATCGCGATCGCCACCTGCTCACGCAGCGGCGAGTCCTCGGCGTAGCGCAGGGGGACGATCAGGAGGTAGGCGGGCACGAGGACAGCCTCTTCCGCCCGCGCGATCCGGATGGCGGCGTCGAGGACCGTCGCGTCGAGCTTGCCGGAGAACGGGACGAGGATCCGCCGGGCTCCCGGCGGGAAGTTCGGTCGCCGCGGCGCGCGCGGCCGGCGGAGCGCAAGTGCGGCTGCGGCGCACGCCACCGCCACGACCACGAGCAGCACGACGAGGGTGACGCTCACGGGATGAGTGCCTTCCGGTCGGCGCGGTTCGCCACGACGCGGATGTCGACTCCCGGCAGCGAGCGAACGAGCGCCGAGACGAGCGAGCCGCGGAGTATCTCGCGCCGCCGCGACTCGTCCGGGGTGCCGACGAAGACGTAGGTCGAGCCGCGCTCCGCGGCCACGCGGCGGACCGTGCCGACGAGGTCGGTTCCCTCCTCCTCGAGGAAGTGGGCGCCGAGGACGATCGACAGCCGGCGCAGAGCGGCCAGCGAGACCTGCTCCTCGTCGCTCAGCGTCTGTCCGGGCTGGCGCACCCAGAGCGCGTCCAGCTGGGCGCCGAGCCGCTCCGCCGAGCGCCACGCGCGTCGCAGCAGGCGCTGCGAACGCGGCTCGGGGGTGATCAGGGCCAGCACCCGCTCGGCGACTGCCTGCCGGCTCAGCGGATCGAGCACCGCCGCGGTGCGCCGGGACTCGACGTCCTCGGCCACCTCGCGCAGCGCCAGCTCGCGCAGTGCGGACAGCTTGTCCGTGCGGAAGAAGTTCGAGATCGCGACGTCCGCCCGGTCCTTGGGGTAGACCTTGCCCGCGCGCAGCCGCTCCTGCAGCGCCTGCGGCGAGAGATCGACCAGCACCACCTCGTCGGCCTCCTCGAGCACCGAGTCGGGGAACGTCTCGCGCACGCGGATCTCGGTCAGCTCGGCGATCGCGTCGTTCAGGCTCTCGAGGTGCTGGATGTTCACCGTCGAGACGACGTCGACGCCGGCGTCGAGCACCTCGTCGATGTCCTGGTAGCGCTTCTCGTTGCGCATCCCCGGGGCGTTCGTGTGCGCGAGCTCGTCGATCAGCGCGAGCTCGGGTGCGCGCCGTACGACCGCGTCGACGTCCATCTCCTCGAGCTCCAGGCCGCCGTGGATGGAGCGGAGACGCGGGACGAGCTCCAGCCCTTCCGCCAGTGCCGCCGTCTCGGGCCGGTCGTGCGGCTCGAGGTAGCCGATCACGACGTCACGCCCCTCGGTCTGCGCCTGCCGTCCCTCCTGCAGCATGCGGTACGTCTTGCCCACGCCTGCGGCCATTCCGAGCAGGATCCGGTAGTGGCCGCGCAGCTCAGGTGCTCCCGCCTGTCGTCGATGGACCGCGTCGGGACTCGACGTAGCCGCCGCGCCTGAACCAGACCACGAGCAGCAGGCACGGCACCAGGAGGCCGCCGATGCCGAGCAGGACGAACGCGGTGGCCGAGTCGATGTGGCGGACGAGCCAGCCGAAGTTCTGGCCGAAGAAGCCCGTCACGAAGGTCAGGGGGAGAAAGACGGTGGCGACGAGCGTCAACTGCTTGACGATGCGGTTCTGCTGCGCGCCGATCTCGCTCTGACGCAGCGAGATCAGGGCGAGGTTCGCCTCCAGCGCGTTGATCAGCTGGTCGCGCTGCGCCAGCACCTCCTCCTGGATGTGGCGCACGTGGTCGGCGATGTCGCGGAAGTACCGCCGGAGCGCGGGGTCGAGGTCGGCGAACTCGCCGCGCTCGAGCGCATCCAGGGGCGCCAGCAGCGGATGGGCGGCGCGGTAGACCTCGTTGACCTGCCGCTTCAGGTTGAAGATCCGCTCGGTCAGGTCCTCGCTCCCGCCGAAGATCGCCTGGTCGAGAGCCTCGATCTCGGCCTCGAGCCTCTCGACGACGGGGGTGTAGCCGTCGACGACCGTGTCGAGGAGCGCCCAGACGACGGCGGCGGGGCCCCGCTTGAGCAGCTCGGGACGGCGATCGAGCCGGCGGCGCGCCTGGGCGGGATCGCCGGCCGGTCCGTGTCGGACGGCGATCACGTACCCCGCTCCGAGGAAGACGTCGAGCTCGCCGAACTCGACGTCGCCGTCCGGCCCGCACGCGGCGGTCCGGTAGACGATGAAGTAGAAGTCGTCGTAGGCCTCGACCTTGGGACGCTGGTGTGCGCGGGCTGCGTCCTCGACGGCGAGCTCGTGGAGCCCGAATTCGCGGCAGAGGTCGACCATCAGCTCGGGCCCCGGCTCGTCCAGCTCGATCCAGACGAAGTCGCTGCCGCGGCCGTGCAACACCGCCGCCTCCGCCAGCATCATCCGGTCGACGGGCTGCCGCACGCCACGCTGGTAGAGCGAGCAGTCGACGAGATCCGCCCGGACGGCGGTCTCCATCAGGCGCCCAGCAGGTTGTGCACGACCAGGTCGATCAGCTTGATGCCCACGAACGGCAGGATGATCCCTCCCACACCGTAGATCAGGAGGTTACGCCGCAAGAGGGCAGTGGCGCCGATCGCGCGGTAGCGCACGCCTCTCAGTGCCAGCGGCACGAGCGCCGGGATCACGAGCGCGTTGAAGATGATCGCCGAGATGATGGCGCTCTCCGGCGTGCCGAGGTTCATGATGTTGAGCGCGTCCAGCGGGCCGCGCTCGCCGGGGTGAGCAGCGTAGGTGAAGGCGAACATCGCCGGCAGGATCGCGAAGTACTTGGCGACGTCGTTCGCGATCGAGAACGTCGTCAGCGCGCCGCGCGTGATCAGCAGCTGCTTGCCGACCTCGACGATCTCGATCAGCTTCGTCGGGTTGGAGTCGAGGTCGACCATGTTGCCGGCCTCCTTGGCGGCGGTCGTGCCGGTGTTCATGGCGACGCCGACGTCGGCCTGCGCCAGCGCCGGCGCGTCGTTCGTGCCGTCGCCGGTCATGGCGACCATGCGGCCCCGCGTCTGCTCGTCCTTGATCAGCGTCATCTTCGCCTCGGGGGTCGCCTCCGCGAGGAAGTCGTCGACGCCCGACTCCTGGGCGATCACGGCCGCGGTGACGGGGTTGTCGCCGGTGATCATCACCGTGCGGATGCCCATGCGGCGCAGCTCGTCGAAGCGCTCGTTCATGCCGCCCTTGACGATGTCCTTCAGGTGGACGACGCCGAGCGCCCAGTTGTCCCGGGCCACGACGAGCGGCGTGCCGCCCTGCTCGGCCACGCCCTGGACGATCTGGTCGAGCTCGGCCGGGGGGCGGCCGCCCTGCTCGGCGATCAGGGTCTTGACGGCATCGGCCGCGCCCTTGCGGATCATCGTGCCGTTGATGTTCACGCCGCTCATCCGCGTTGTTGCGCTGAACGGCACGAACTCGTGCTCGCCCAGCTCGCGCTCCCGCAGCCCGAAGCGCTCCTTCGCGAGCACGACGATCGAGCGGCCCTCGGGTGTCTCGTCGGCGAGCGAGGCGAGCTGGGCGACCTCGGCCAGCTCCTTCTCGTCGACCCCGTTCACGGGCAGGAACTCGGCCGCCTGCCGGTTTCCGAGCGTGATCGTGCCCGTCTTGTCCAGCAGCAGCACGTCGACGTCGCCCGACGCCTCGACCGCCCGGCCCGACATCGCGAGCACGTTCCGCTGCACGAGGCGATCCATGCCGGCGATCCCGATCGCCGAGAGGAGCGCGCCGATCGTGGTCGGGATCAGGGCGACGAGCAGCGCAATCAGCACCGTCTGCGACTGCGGCGTCCCGGCGTAGATCGAGTAGGGCCGCAGCGTCACCACGGCCGCGAGGAACGTGATCGTCAGAGCGGAGAGCAGGATATTGAGCGCGATCTCGTTCGGGGTCTTCCGGCGCTCGGCCCCCTCGACGAGGGCGATCATCCGGTCGAGGAACGACTGTCCCGGCTCCTGGGTGACCTCGATCACGAGTCGGTCCGAGAGGAGCCTCGTGCCGCCGGTGACGGCCGAGCGGTCTCCGCCCGCCTCACGGATCACCGGTGCCGACTCGCCTGTGATCGCGGACTCGTCCACGGAGCCCACGCCCTCGATCACCTCGCCGTCGGCAGGGATTCCCTCCCCGGCCTCGACGATCACGACGTCGCCGCGCTGCAGCTCCGGCGCCGGCACCTCGCGCCCGTCGCGGAGCCGTGCGATCGTCGCCGTGCGCGTCGCGCGCAGCGCGTTCGCCTGCGCCTTGCCGCGCCCCTCGGCGATCGCCTCGGCGAAGTTCGCGAAGAGCACCGTGAGCCAGAGCCAGAACGCGACGACGCCGGTGAACCAGTCGTGGTTGTTCAGGAAGATCACGGTCGTGATCACCGAGCCGAGCTCGACGATGAAGATGACCGGGTTGCGGAGCTGTACGCGCGGGTCGAGCTTCACGAACGAGTCGCGGATCGCGGCGAGCATGATCGGGCCGGTGAAGAGCGAGCCGCGTTTCGCGGTCATGCGGACTCCTTGTCGAGCGCGAGGTTGAGCTCGAGAACGTTGACGCCGGGCTCGCCGAGGAAGCCGAGCGAGCGGCCGTCGGTGTTGTCGTCGATCAACTGCCGCACGCGCTCCTGCGAGAGCCCGCGCACGGCCGCGACCCGCGGCGCCTGCAGCTCCGCGTAGGCGGGCGAGATGTGCGGGTCGATGCCGGAGGCCGACGTCGTGACCGCGTCGACCGGGATGTCGCCGATCGTCAGGCCCGGGGTGTAGCGCCGCTCGAGCCTGAGAATCGCGCGCGCCTGCTGGTCGACGGCCTTCGAGAGGTCCGGGTTGGTGGGGCCGAGGTTCGCGAAGCTCGTCCCGGCCGCGTTGTAGTCGACCGCGGACGGCCGCGAGTGGAAGTAGCGCGGGGAGGTGAACTTCTGGCCGGCGAGCTTCGATCCGACCACCGTGCCGTTGCGCTCGACGAGGCTGCCGTTGGACTTGTTGTCGAACGCCACGCGGGCGAAGCCGGTCATCAGGAGCGGAAAGGCGAAGCCGAACACGAGCGTCAGCACCACGACGGCGAGCACGGAGCGGGCGACCAGCCGGATCACGAGAGCGCCTCCACGATCGGGCCGAGGGTGAGCGCCGGAAAGATCATCAGGCCGGCCGTCAGGATCACGATCCCGACGAGCAGCACGCTGAACGTGGCGCCGTCCGTGCGGAAGGTGCCGGCGGAGGGAGGGGCGATCTTCTTGGCCGCCACCGCGCCGCCGAGCGCCAGAGCCGCGACGAGCGGCACGAATCTCCCCAGCCACAGGGCGATCGTCCCGACGAGCGCCGAGAACTCCGTCGCGCCGTAGCCGGCGAACGCGCTGCCGTTGTTGTTGCTCTGGGAGTCGTAGGCATACAGCGTCTCGGAGAAGCCGTGCGCGGCGGGGTTGTAGATCGACGCGAGGCCGCTCTTGGTGGAGATGGCGATGGCCGTCAGGATGAGCACCATCGTCGGCACGAAGAGCGCGCCGAGCGCCGCGAGCTTGATCTCGCGCGCCTCGATCTTCTTGCCGAGGTACTCGGGCGTTCTCCCGACCATCAGCCCGGCGACGAAGACCGCGATCAGGATGTAGAAGAACATCCCGTAGAGGCCGGAGCCGACGCCGCCCCAGACCACCTCGCCGGTGAACATGTTCACGATCGGGACGCCGCCGCCCGTCGCCGTGAGCGCGTCGTGGCCGCCGTTGACCGAGCCGTTCGAGGCGTTCGTCGTCACGACCGACCAGAGCGAGGTGTTGGCGATCCCGTCGCGGACCTCCTTGTCGGCCATGTTCCCGCCGCTCTGCCCGTCGCCCTGCGTGAGGTTCACGCCCGACGCGCGGAGCACCTGCGAGCCGTGCTGCTCGGCGGGCAGGGAGACCGCGAGTCCGATCACCGTCATCGCCAGCATCGCGCCGTAGACCGGGAACGCCTGCCGGCGGTTGCCGATCATCTTCCCGAACATGAACACCTGCGCAGCGGGGATCAGCAGGATCGAGAGCACCTCGAGGAAATTCGAGAAGCCGTTCGGGTTTTCGAACGGGACGGCCGAGTTGGAGTTGTAGAAGCCGCCGCCGTTCGTCCCCAGCTGCTTGATCGCGATCTGCGACGCGGCCGGCCCGCGCGCGATCTGCTGCGTCGCGCCCTCGAGGGTCTTCGCCGTCGCGTGCCCGTCGAACGTCTGGACGACGCCCTGTGAGATCAGGATCACCGTCAGGATCGCGGTCAGCGGCAGCAGCACGTAGACGAGCGCCCGGTAGAGGTCGACCCAGAAGTTGCCCAGCTCGTGCCTCGTCCGTCGCGCGAAGCCGCGCACGACGGCGACGAGGACGGCGATTCCGAGGGCCGCCGAGATCCAGTTCTGGACGGCGAGGCCCGCCATCTGCGAGAGGTACGACATGGTGAACTCGCCGCCGTAGTACTGCCAGTTCGTGTTCGTGATGAAGCTGGCCGTGGTGTTCATGGCGATGTGCGACGACACGCCCTTCATGTCGTCCGGGTTGAGCGGCAGCGTTCCCTGCAGGCGCAGCAGCAGGTAGAGCAGCACCGAGAAGACGAACATGAAGACGAGCGCCGCCTTCGCGTAGCCCTTCCAGTCCTGCTCCTTCGCAGGATCAGTGCCCACGAGCCGGTAGAAGCCGCGCTCAGGCGCGGCCAGCAGGCGCGGCGCGCGGAAGCGCTCGGAGAACACGTACGCCATGTACATCCCGAGCGGGTAGCTCAGCGCCACGAGGACGACGATGTAGAAGACGATCTGGAAGATGCCCTGGCCGGTCACAGCCGCTCGCCCCGGAAGAGCGCGTAGACGAGGTAGGCAAAGACGGCGAGCGAGACCACGAGCCCGAAGAGGTCCGGCCCGGACACTAGACGCGCTCCAGCACCCAGATGAGCAGGAACGCGAATGCGAAGCACGCGACCGCGATGACGATTCCGAGGAGCTCGACCACGCGGCGGACGCTACGACGCGTTCGGTCAATGCGGTCTAGAAGTTCGGCCGCTTCCGCTTAAAGTCGCCTAAACGCTGTTCTCGGCCGGATCGACGAGGCGGTACCCGGAGCCGGGCTCGGTCAGTAGGTAGCGCGGGCTCGACGGATCAGGTTCGATCTTCCGCCGCAGGTGCGAGATGTAGACGTGCAGGTAGTGCGCCTCCGCTCCGTACGCTGGGCCCCAGACCTCGCGGAGGAGGGCCGGGTGCGTAAGCAGCTTGCCGCGGTTCTGCGCCAGGACGCGCAGGAGGTCGAACTCGTGCGGGCTGAGCTTGACGCGTGCGCCGTTGACGGTCACGAGCCGCCCCGGGACGTCGATCGTGAGCTCGCCGATCTCGATCGTCTCCGTCGGCGCCGTCGTCGAGCGGCGGAGGACGGCTCGCAGGCGCGCGAGCAGCTCCTCGACGCCGAACGGCTTCGTCACGTAGTCGTCCGCACCGGCGTCGAGCGCGGCGATCTTCTGCGCCTCCTCGCCGACGGCCGAGAGCACGATGACGGGCACGTCGGTCCACTTGCGCAGCTCGCGCGAGACCTCGGTGCCCGTCCCGTCGGGGAGAACGAGGTCGAGGATGATCGCATCGGGCGGCCGTGCGGCCGCGGCCGCGAGCGCCGCCTCGGCGGTGTCCGCCGTGTCGACGTCGTAGCCCGCGCCGCGCAGCGTCGTCCGCAGCGCGCGCAGGATCTGCGGCTCGTCGTCGACGACCAGGACGCGCTGGCCGCTCACGCCTGCAGTTCCGCCGGGACCTCGACGACCGGCAGGGCGAGGGCGAAGGACGCGCCCTGCCCCGGCCGCGACTCGGCCCAGACGCGGCCGCCGTTGGCCTCCGCGAAGCCGCGGGCGATCGCGAGTCCCAGCCCGGCGCCTCCCGAGTGGTCCGAGCCGGCCCGGTAGAACGGCTCGAAGACGCGGTCGAGGTCGGGCTCCGCGAGCCCGGGCCCCTGGTCGGTGACCCGCACGATCGCCTCGCGTCGCGTCGCCGTGATCCTCACGTGCACCGCGGCGCCCGGCGGTGAGAACTTGATGGCGTTCTCGAGCAGGTTTGCCAGCACGCGCTGGATCTGGCCTGCGTCCACGTCGACGAGGGGCGACTCCCCGGCTAACACCACGGAGTCCTTGGCGCCGACGGACTCGATTGCATCGCGGACGATGTCGTCGAGCGCCCAGACCTCGGGTGCCGGCGGAGCGCTGTCGGCCTCGAGCCGGGAGAGGTCGAGCAGGTCGCCGACGAGCCGGTCGAGCCGCTGCGACTCGAGCTCGATCGTCTCGAGGAGCTCGCTCCGGTCCTGGGCGCTCAGCTTCAGGGTCGGGTTCCTGAGCGCGCCGATCGCGGTGCGGACGCCCGTCAGAGGAGAGCGCAGGTCGTGGGAGACGGCGCGCAGGAGCGCCGTCTTGACGAGATCGCTGCGGCGCAGCGTCTCAGCCTCAAGCGCCTCGCGCTCGAGCCGCTCCCGGTCGATCGCGACGGCGAGCAGCGCCGCCAGCGCAGGCAGAAAGCGCTGCCGGACGCCGACGTCAGGATCGGCCCCGCCTGGCACGGAGATCGTGCCGATCGCACGGTCGGCCACCTCGAGCCGGAACGGCGAGCGGTCCGGCGCCGGACGGTGCATGCCGAGCTCGATCGATGCCTCGGGGACGTCGAGCACCCCGGCTGCGCGGGTGGCGATCACGTCCAGCTCCTCTTCGAGCCCGCGCCCGCGCAGCAGCTCCCTGGCGAGCTCCGCAAGCAGCGCCGACTCGCGTTCGCGCTGCTCGGCCGCCGCCGCTCGGCGCCGCGACCGCGCGGCGAGCTCGCTGACGACGACGGCCGTCCCGAGGTAGACGGCGAGCGCGAACCAGTTCTCGCTGTCGGCAAGCGTGAACGTGTGCGTCGGCGGCAGGAAGAACCAGTTGAACGCGAGCATGCTCGCGACCGACACGGGCAGCGCGTACCAGAGGCCCCAGGCGATCGCCACCGGCAGCACCGCGAAGACGTAGAGCACGCCGAGGCTGAGCACCGGCACCCAATCCTTGACGAGCCAGATCGCCGCCGTCACCACGGCTACGGCGGCCGCGCTCGCGGCGGCGGGAAGAGCCAGCGGGGCGACTCGTGTCATAGGCGAACGGTAACCCTCCGGGAGGACTGTCGTCGTTCATCCGGACGACACGAAGACCGCTCTCGCGGCCGAGGGCGAATCGCCAGCGCGGCCGACGCCACGGCGAGCCGCCGAACCTACTGTCCCTCCTAGTCAACCGCCAAGTCCACCAGGAGGGACTCAGTGATTGTTGCAGGAACGCAGATCGAGAACCCGGTCACGGGCGAGACCCTTGTCTTTCACGAGACCTCGCACGAGACGAACGGCGAGCGCGTCGTCTTCGAGACGATCGTGCAGCCGAACGGGTCCGTCGCGGCCGCCCACGTGCACCCCTACCAGGAGGAGCGGTTCAGCGTCCTCGAGGGTCAGCTCGGCGTCAAGGCGGGCCGCTCGAAGTCGGTCTACGTGCCCGGCGAGCTGGTGACGATCCCGGCGGGCACCCCGCACAAGTTCTGGAACGCCGGCGACGAGGAGCTTCGCTTCCTCGCGGAGGTACGGCCTGCGCTCGCGTTCGAGAGCCTGATCGAGACGATGTTCGGCCTCGCCGTCGACGGCAGGACGAACAAGAAGGGCATGCCGAGCCCGCTGCGGCTCGCAGTGATCGCAAGGGCCCATTTCGACGTCGTTCGGCTGCCGGTGATCCCGGTCTGGCTGCAGCGCGCAGCGCTTGCGATGGGCGCGCCCCTCGGCCGCGCCGCCGGCTTCTCGCCGACCTACGAAGCGGCAGCCCCGCTCCAGCCGGCGTACGTCTAGCCTCCGATCTCCGTGGCGGCGGCGGATTCCAGCGCCGCTGCCACGCGGGTCGCCGGGCGCCTCCGTACCTGGTCGCCGACCAGGTACGAGAACAGAGCACGTCGTGGCTATGTCCGCTCTGAGCAGGAATTTCATGTTTGAAACAGTGAATCACTACCTGGTACACGACCAGGTACCAAGGGCACGCGCGGAGGGCAGGTACCGGCGGCACACCAGGCGGAGCCGCCGATAGCATCGCCGCTGCCATGGAGTCCTCAGGCGGAACCGCCCGGTGGGCGACCTTCGACTGCTACGGCACGCTGATCGACTGGGACGGCGGCATCCGGGCGGAGCTCGCGCGCGTTTTCGGCGGCGGCCGCGCCGACGAGCTCCTCGCGCGCTACCACGAGGTCGAGCCGCAGGTCCAGGCGCAGGACCCGGCGCGCACGTACCGCGCGGTGATGGCCGAGACGCTGCGGAGGCTCGAGGCGCCGTCGGAGGAGGAGGACGCGCTCGGCCGCGCGCTTCCGGGCTGGCGGGCCTTTCCCGAGGTGCCCGGCGCGCTCGCCGAGGCACGCGCCCGCGGGTGGCGGCTGGCGATCCTCTCCAACACCGACCGCGACTTCATCGAAGCGTCGATCCGGACGATCGGCGTCTCGTTCGACGAGGTCGTCGTCGCATCCGAGATCCAGTCGTACAAGCCGCAGCGCCGTCACTGGGAGGAGTTCTCCCGGCGGACCGGCGCAGACCCCTCGCGCCACGTCCACGTCGCCGCGAGCCTCTTCCACGACATCGCGCCATCGAGCGCGCTGGGCCTGGCCAACATCTGGATCAACCGGCTCGACGAGCCTGCCGCGGGCGAGGCGCCCCGGCGCGAACTGACGGATCTCTCCGGCCTGCCGGAGGCGCTCGATGAGCTCGTCCCCGCTTGAGTTGACGCATCCGGCCGAGGCCGAGGCGCCGGAGATCCTCGAGGCGCTCGTCGCCTTCGACCTGCACTTCCTCGGCGAGGCGGACTGGACGCTGGAGGAGCTTCTGCAGGACTGGAGGGACGCCGACGGGGGACAGGACGTCTGGATCGCGCGTGACGGCGGGCGGGTCGTCGGCTACCTCGAGCTGAGCGATCGCGACGGCGACTGGGGCTTCGACGGCTATGTGCGACCTGACGCGTTCGGCCGCGGCGTCGGAACCGCGCTCGTCGAGCTCGGCGAGCAGGAGACGCGCCGTCGCGGCGGTGCGCGCGTCCGCACCGGCGTCCTCGGCCAGGACGAGGCGGCGCACCGGTTGCTGGCGGGTCGCGGCTACGAGGCCGTCCGGCGCTTCTACCGGATGAAGATCGACCTCGAGGACGCGCCGGAGCCCGTCGCCTGGCCGGAAGGGCTGGAGCTCCTGCCGTTCGACCTCGAGGGCGACACGGAGGCGGTGCATGCGGCGGTGACCGAAGCCTTCGCGGACCACTGGAGCCCCAACCCGCGACCGCATGACGCGTGGCTCGAGCAGCAGCGCAAGCGCGGGCGCACCGACTCGTGGAACTGGATCGTGGTTCGCGACGGCTCGGAGGTCGCAGCGGTGACGGTGCTCGACGGCGAGCGGTTCAACGGCGGCTGGATTGCGGCCGTGGCGACGCGCAGGCCGTGGCGGAGGCGCGGGCTCGGCGAGGCGATGCTGCACGAGGCGTTTCGCCGCTTCTGGGAGATCGGCCGCCGCGAGGTCGCGCTCGGGGTCGACGCGCAGAACGAGACGGGCGCGACGCGGCTCTACGAGCGCGTCGGCATGCGTGTCGCTTCGAGCGCCACGTTCTTCGAGAAGGAGCTCGGGTGATCCTGCGGCCGCCGACGATGGAGGACGTTCCGGCGATCTCGGCGCTGCTCAACCGCGTCGCCGACGCCGACGGGGCAGGCTGGGTCGACGACGAGGCGATTGCGAACTGGTTCACGAACCCCGCGTTCTCGCGCGAGGAGGACGCGGTTCTCGCCGAGCGCGACGGCGAGGGACGCGCCTACGCGGATCTGTACCGGCAGGACGCGACGCGCGTCTGGGCCGACCTCCGGGTCCCGCCGGAGGAGCGCGGCGGCGAGCTCCAGCGGGCCTTGATCGAGTGGGCCGAGAGCCGCGTCGCTCGAGGCACCCGCCTGCGCTTCTTCGTCCCGTCGACGGCCGGGCAGCTCCAGGGCGAGCTCGAGGGCCGCGGCTACCGGGCAGTCCGCTACTCGTTCCAGATGGAGCGGGATCTGGCCGGGCGGCCCGAGCCGCCGCGCTGGCCGGAAGGGATCGCCGTCCGGACCGTCGAAACGGACGAGCAGCGAAAGATCCACGCGGTCGCCGAGGAGGCGTTCGAGGACCACTGGGACCACACGCCGACGCCGTTCGAGGAGTGGGAGCACTGGATGGCCGATCGCTTCGATCCCGCACTCTGGTACGTCGCCGTCGCGGGCGACGAGATCGCCGGCGTCTGCCTCTGCAAGCACCAGGCCGAGGGCCGGCCCGAGGTCGCGTGGGTCGAGACGCTCGCTGTGCGGCGGCCCTGGCGCCGCCGCGGGCTCGGCGAGGCGCTGCTCCGGCATTCCTTCCGGGAGCTGTACCGGCGCGGGCGGCGACGTGTCGGGCTCGGCGTCGACGGCGAGAACCTGACCGGGGCGGTGCGGCTCTACGAGCGGGTGGGCATGTCCGTCGCGCGGCGCCAGGACACCCTCGAGAAGGTCATGTGAGCGCGCTCCGCGCCCGCTGCCCCGACTGCCGGACGCTGACGGCGGTCGCGCTCGGCGGCGGCGAGTACCAGTGCCACTCCTGCGGGCGCGAGTTCGCGGCCGGGCTCGTTCGTGTGCCGCGCGCCTGGGGCGTCGGCGGCGAGGCGATGGCCGAGGCCGCGTGGACCCCGCTTCCCTATCCGGAGACCGAGGTCGTCGAGCGCGACACGCTCGCGGAGCAGGTCGACGCGCTGGCGGCGAACCTTCCCGAGCGCCCGCTCGTGCTCGGCGGCTGCTGCTGCTCCCACGTCGGCGCGGCGCGCGAGCTGGCACGGCGCCACCCGGGGCTCGGGATCGTGTGGCTCGACGCCCACGGAGACGTGAACACGCCCGAGTCGTCGCCGTCCGGCAACGCCTGGGGGATGCCGCTGAGGATGATCATCGACTCGGGCGCCGTCCCGCCGGAGCGGGTCTGCCTCGTCGGCGCCCGGAACCTGGACCCGCCCGAGGCGGACTACATCGCCGCGACCGGAATCCAGGTAACAGTCTGTTACTTGGACGGACCGGTGTACGTGGCGCTCGACTGCGACGTCCTGGCCGAGGAGGAGGTGGCGTCGTTCATGCCCGAGCCGGGCGGTCTCTCGGTGGCCGAGGTGGAGCGGATCCTGGCCGGCCTCCATGGCGTCGTCGGCGTCGGCGTCACGGGCCTCCGGCCCGACCCGCGCAACGGGGAGCCGGTTGCGCGGCTGGTGGCCGCGGGCCTGGCCAGGCCCTCCTAGTGCAACTCCGGGCTGGACGCACAGGTCTAAGATCACGCGATGTCCGAACCCCGCATCGACGTCTCGATCGAGCACAAGCACGCGCCGGAGCCCACGGCGGAGGCGAGGCAGCACCCGAACACGTGCCCCAGCTGCGGCTCGCACTACCGCGACGACGAGCTCGACCAGCACCTCCGCGTCTGCCCCCAGTGCGGGCACCACTTCCCGGTGCGCGCCCGCATGAGGATCGAGCAGCTCGCCGATCCCGGCTCGTTCGAGGAAGGGGCCGAGGACGTCCGCTCGGGCGACCCCCTCGCCTTCTTCGACCTGCGCCCGTACACGGAGCGTCTCGCGGAGGCCGAGCTGAGAACCGACATGGGCGAGGCGATCGTGATCGGCCGCGCGGCGCTCGACGGGCATCCCGTCGAGCTGGCCGTGATGGACTTCGCCTTCATGGGCGGTTCGATGGGCAGCGCCGTCGGCGAGAAATTCGTGCGCGCCTGCGAGAGCGCCGTCGACCGCGAGGTACCGCTCGTGACGGTCACGAGCTCCGGCGGCGCGCGCATGCAGGAGGGGATCCTCTCGCTGATGCAGCTCCCGAAGACCGTGGTCGCGGTCGAGGATCTCCGCGACGCCCAGGTGCCGATGATCGTCGTCATGGCCCACCCGACCACCGCCGGGGTGCTGGCCAGCTTCGCGTCGCTCGGCGACGTGACGATCGCCGAGCCGGGCGCGTTGATCGCCTTCACGGGACCGCGCGTCGTCCAGCAGACGACCCGCGAGAAGCTCCCGGAGGACTTCGGGCTCGCCGAGCAGAACCTCCGCTTCGGCCATCTCGACGCGATCCTGCCTCGGACGGAGCTGCGCGCGTACGTGTCTCGTCTTCTGCGACTCTTCGCCGGTGCCGAGCGAAGGTGAAGCGAGGATCCGTGACCGGCTCGGAAAGTTGAGCGGGTTGCCCCTCCTCCGCGGCGCGCGGCTCTCGGGCGAGCTCGACCGGCTGCAGCACCAGCTGGACCGGCTGCAGCAGGAGCCGACCGACGAGGAGATCTGGCGCTCGGTCGAGCTGGCGCGGCATCCGGACCGCCCGTACACGATGGACTACGTGGAGCGGATGCTCGACGACTGGGTCGAGCTGCACGGCGACCGCGGCCGGGCGGACGACGGCGCGCTCGTCACCGGGCTCGGGCTGCTGGACGGACGGACGGTCGCTCTCGTCGGACATCAGAAGGGCCGCGACGTGAAGGAGCGCCTCGACCGCCAGTTCGGCATGGCCTATCCGGAGGGCTACCAGAAGGCAATGCGGGTGATGGAGCTTGCCGAGCGCCACCGCCTGCCGCTGATCTCGCTCGTCGACACGCCCGGCGCGTATCCGGGCGTTGCGGCCGAGCAGCACGGGCAGGGCGGGGCGATTGCGCGCTCCCAGGCCGAGATGGTCCGTCTGACCGTGCCGACCGTCGCCTGCGTGATCGGCGAGGGCGGTTCCGGCGGCGCCGTGGCGATCGCCGTCTCGGATCGCGTGTTGATGCAGGAGAACGCGATCTACTCGGTGATCACTCCGGAGGGCTGCGCCGCGATCCTCTGGCGGGACGCGGGCGAGGCGAAGAAGGCGGCGGCGGCCTTCAAGCCCGACGCGCAGCACTGCCTGGAGCTGGGCGTGATCGACGGCATCGTTCCGGAGCCGAAGGGCGGGGCGCACGAGAACCACGACGAGGCGGCGCGCCTGCTGAAGGCGGCTCTCCTCGACGCGCTTGACGACCTGGACGTCCTCTCAGGGGAAGATTTGCGGCGTCAGCGGCGTGAAAAGTTCCGCCGCATGGGCGTCTTCACGGACGCTTAACACCCTTTCCACAGCGTCCACAGGGTTTTCAACGGGGTCGAAAACGTCTTGAGGCCGGCAAAAGCCGGCCCCAAGCGCCTAACCCCCCGTCAGGTGGAGAAGATTGCTGTTGAGATGTCCACGGAACGGGAGCGGTAAACGTTGGCGAAGCTCGAGACCTACAAGCGCAAGCGAGACCCGAAGCGCACGCCGGAGCCGTTCGGCGGCGGGAGACGCGGCAAGCAGCCGATCTTCGTCGTCCAGCGCCACCACGCGCGCAGCCTCCACTACGACTTCCGGCTCGAGCGCGACGGCGTCCTCCTCTCGTGGGCGGTGCCGAAGGGCGTGCCGCTCGAGCCGGGGGAGCAGCATCTGGCGGTGCATGTGGAGGATCACCCGATCGAGTACGCCCAGTTCGAGGGCGAGATCCCCACGGGCAACTACGGCGCCGGCACCGTCGAGATCTGGGACTGGGGCACGTACGAGCTCGTCGAGGAGAAGCCGAACGGCGGCCTGACGGTCCGCCTGCACGGCGAGCGGCTCGAGGGCCTCTGGTCGCTCGTCCCGGCGCACCTCTCCGGAGACGAGAAGAACTGGCTGATCGTCAAGAAGAAGGAGCCGGAAGGCGAGGCTCAGTTCGTCGAGCGCGAGTATGAGCCGATGCTGGCCACGCTCGTCGAGGAAGTCCCGAAGGGCGACGGCTGGCTCTTCGAGGTGAAGTGGGACGGCTATCGCGCGCTCGCGTACGTGCGCGGCGGCGAGTGCGTGCTGAAGAGCCGGAACAAGAACGACCTGACGCCGCGGTTCCCGTCCGTGGCGAAGGCGATCGTCGCAGCGGCGAAGAGCTCGCACTGCGTGCTCGACGGCGAGGTCTGCGCCCTGGACGCAGAAGGCCGGCCGAGCTTCTCAGCCATGCAGCAGGGCGCTCAGACGCTCGTCTTCTACGCTTTCGACGTGCTCGAGGCAGACGGGCGGGAGAGGCTGGAGCTGCCGTTCGTCGAGCGGCACGCGTTGCTTGCACGGCTGCTGGACAGGCGGTCGCGCGCCGTGCGGCTCTCGGACACCTTCGAGGACGGCGAGGCGCTGCTCGAGGCGGTGAAGGCACAGGGCCTCGAGGGGATCATGGCGAAGCGGGCGGAGTCGCCCTACCGGCCGGGCAAGCGGACGCGCGAGTGGCTGAAGATCAAGCCGACCGGGCGCCAGGAGTTCGTGATCGTCGGGTACACGAAGGGGCAGGGGCGGCGCGCGGACGCCTTCGGGTCACTCGTGCTCGCGGTGCGCGACCCGGACGGGCTGCGCTGGGTCGGTAACGTCGGGACGGGCTTCAGCGAGGCGGAGATCGAGCGGCTGCTGCAGAGGCTGAAGCCGCTCGTGCGCGAGACGTCGCCGCTGAAGGAGGTCCCGAAGATGCCGAAGGTGCGGAAGGGAGACGTCGTCTGGGTCGAGCCGAAGCTCGTCGCCGAGGTGAAGTTCGTCGAGTGGACGCACGACCATCATCTGCGCGCGCCCGCCTATCTCGGGGTGCGCGAGGACAAGGAGGCCGAGGACGTGGTGGAAGAGCAGGAGCAGCCGCTCCCCATCGAGCCGGAGATCCGCAAGGGCAAGCGTGTGCTCAAGCTGTCCAACCTCGACAAGCCGTTCTGGCCCGAGGAGGGAATCACGAAGGGCGACCTGCTGGCGTACTACCGGGACGTTGCGCCGACGATCCTGCCCCATCTCAGGGACCGCCCTTTCACCATGAAGCGGTATCCCGACGGGTGGAACGGGCCGCACTTCTTCCAGAAGGACGCGCCGAAGCACATGCCCGAGTGGATCCCGACGTTCCGCGCGCAGGTCTCGACCCGCGAGCGGCCGCCGCAGCGGCGCTGGATCGACTTCCCGCTCGTCAACGACGAGCTGGCGCTGCTCTGGATGGTGAACATGGGCTGCATCGACCTGAACACCTGGTACTCGCGGATCGACAGGCCGGAGCGGCCGGACTGGGTGCTCTTCGACCTCGACCCCTCCGACGACGTCGGCTTCCCCGAAACGATCCAGGTCGCGCTGTTGATCAAGGAGACGCTCGACGCGCTGGGTCTCGCGTCTTTCCCGAAGACGTCCGGGTCGGAGGGCATCCACATCCTCGTCCCCGTCGAGCGCCGCGCCACCTTCGCCGCCACGCGCGAGTTCGCCGAGATCGTCGCGCGGGCGGTCGCCGCGGCCCACCCGGGTCTCGCGACGACGGAGTGGTCGAAGAAGAAGCGCCGCGGCGTGCTGATCGACGCGAACCAGAACGGCTTCGGCAAGACGATCGCCTCCGTCTATTCGGTGCGCCCGAAGCCGGGCGCACCGGTCTCGACGCCGCTGCGCTGGGATGAGGTGACCCAGAACCTCAACCCGGCGATCTACTCGATGGACGTCGTCATCGACCGCGTGCGCCGTCAGGGCGACCTCTTCGAGCCGGTGCTCACGACGAAGCAGTCGCTGGCGAAGGCGTTGAAGCAGATCCGCTGAGCCGCGGCATGCTCACTGAGCGAGGCGGGGCTCTGAAAACGGCGTCCCAAACGGTGCCTTCCCAAACGGTGCCTGGCACCAGACATGGCGAACTCGGACATCCGTGGTTGCCGCGCTGCACAGGGGAAGCCGCGACTTCTGTGACAGTTGCGTGACACCTGGCGACGGTGCCTGGCACCGGAGGCCGGCACCGGAGGGGTCGAGCGGGCGGACAGGCTTTTGGCCCCGTGGGAAGTCCCGTAGAGTCGCGCCGATGAAGCTGGCGGATCTCGTCGCCGAGCTCGACCGCGAGTTCTCGATCGACCTCGTTCGCGACGACGACTGGGCGGCCGCCTTCGCGCACGTGTATCCCGACCCGTACTGGCGCACGTACGTCGATCCGGACTACGAGGGCCGCTGGGACGGCCTCATGGTGCGAGGCGCCGCCGAGGTGACGGCCGCCGCGACGTGCGTCTTTCCCGGCGACGACGTCGTGGCGCAGCTCGAGCCCGGAACGCTCCTCTTCTCGGAGCACCCCGTCGACTTCGCCGACCGGCCGGGCTTCCTGCCGCTCTCGCGCGGGACGTTCGAGACCATGCTGGCACGGGGCATCACGTTCTTCCACGCGCACGCGCCCATCGACCAGCATCCTCGGCTCTCGCCGTCCCGGCTCGTGGCGAAGGGCGCCGGCCTCGAGGCTCTCCAGGAGTATTTCCCGATCGACGCCAACCTCCCCGGGGGCGCAGCGGTGCTGGGTCAGAGCATGCTCACAGTCGACGGCTTGGCCGACTCGCTGCGCGCGTTTCTCGGGGCCGACATCCCGGTCCACGTGCTGACGCGGACGCAGCAGCAGGCCGGCCGCGTGGCGATCGTCGCAGGCGGCGGGGCGTCGCGCGACATCCTCGAGGCCTCGCTCGCGCTCGGCTGCGAGACGTACGTCACCGGCAACGCGGCCACGAACTGCGAGCTCGACTTCGTCCAGACCGAGGTGCGTGAGTTTCGAGCCCTCGCCGACCGGGAGCACGTGACGCTGATCGACGCCACCCACTACGGCCTCGAGCGGCCGCCCCAGCTGGAGATGGTGCGCTGGTTCGAGCAGCGCGGCCTGCCGTGCCGCTTCATCGAGAACGGCCCGAAGTAGGATGGCCGCCGTGTCGAGTGCATACGACAGCGCCCGCCTCGACGAGATCGAGCGAGACCCGGAGCGGCCGGAGTGGATCCCCATCCGGCGCCGGTTCGGGATCGCCGCGTTCGGGGTCAACGCGTGGGCGGCCGCCGGGCCCGAAGATGCCCTGATTCCGGAGCACGAAGAGTCGTCGATCGGCCACGAAGAGCTCTACGTGGTCGTCGAGGGACACGCGGCCTTCACCGTCGACGGGGAGGAGATCGACGCACCCGCCGGGACGATCGTCCTCGTCCGTGACCCCGGGGTGATGCGCGGCGCCCGCGCGAAGGCCGGCGGCGCCACGATCCTGACCGTCGGCGGCAAGCCGGGCGAGGCGTTTCGGATCTCGCCGTGGGAACTGACCGGCGATCTCAACGTACTGTTCGATCGCGGCGATTTCGCCGAGATCAAGCGGCGCCTCGAGCCCGTCGTCGCGGCGCACCCGCAGCTCGCGGAGCCGCTCTACAACCTTGCGTGCGCCGAGGCGCTGCTCGGCGAGGCGGACGCCGCGATCGATCACCTGGCGCGTGCTGTCGAGCTCCACCCGCCCTTCGCCGAGGCGGCGCGCGACGACGAGGACTTCGCCTCCCTGCGGGCGGATCCCCGCTTCGCCCGGCTCTAGGCCGGGACAGCGATCCGCTCGGGCGGCCGCTCGCGCTCGAGCACGCGCTCGAGCGCCTCGACGCAACGCGGGTCGAAGGCGGAGCCGCTCTCCTCGCGCAGCAGAGCGATCGCCTCGTCGTGACACCAGGCGCCGCGGTAGACGCGGGGCGAGACGAGCGCGTCGTAGACGTCTGCGACGGCGAGGATTCTCGCTTCGAGCGGGAGCTCGTGCTCGTGGAGCCCATCCGGATAGCCCGCGCCGTCGAGGCGCTCGTGGTGGCTCCGGACGAGCCGGCGCACCGAGGCGGTGAACCCTCCGAGCTCGCGCAGGAGGCGGTCGCCCCACTCCGGGTGGCATTTGATGACGGCGAACTCCCTCTCCGTCAGCCGACCGGGCTTGCCCAGAATCCGCTCGGGGACCGAGAGCTTGCCGATGTCGTGGAGCAGGCCGCCGATGGCGAGCGAGCGGAGGCGGCCCGGCGCCAGGCCGAGCTGCTCGCCGATCTGGACCGCGCGGAGCGCGACGCGCCGTGTGTGCTCGCCGGTGGAGCTGTCCTTGGCGGCGAGCCTCGCGGTCAGCGAGCGGACGCGCGCGCCGAGGAACGCCTCCTCCTCGGCGACGAGCTCTGCTGCGCGCAGGTCGCCGTAGAGCGGGCGCGACTGTGCGGTGCGGTGCAGGTCGACCGCGACCGGAGCAGCGACGAGAGCGATCCCGAGCAGCTCGAGCAGATGGCCGAGCCACCAGCCGAGCTGGGAGTAGCTCATCAGCATCGCGGGCGGCAGCGCCGCGAGCAGCCAGGCGATCCCGATCACGACCGCCATGTCGGCGATCCGCCGGGTGAGCAGGTAGGTCTTGAGCGCGCGGAGGAGGAGCACCGCGTAGAAGAAGGTTCCGGCGGCGAGGCCCGCGATCGCGACGGGGCTCCCCGGTGCCGGCACCGGGGGTACGAGGCTCGGGATGAGCATGCCCGCTGTCCCGAGCGTGACGATGGAGACGACGGCGACGAGCTGGAGCGCCACGAGCGCTCGGATCCCGGTCGGCCGTCGCAGCGCCGGCAGGGCCGAGAGCGCCAGGACGGCGCCGCCGATCGGCAGCGTCGCCGCGCCGGTGAACGCGACGATGCCGTTCATCCCGATCAGCATTCCCGGGGTGGCGAGCCCGTGGATCGCGAGCAGCGCGGTCATGACGGTGAAGGCGGTGCCGACCAGCACTGTGCGTCCGTCCCGGCGGCGGGCGCCGACGACCGTCAGCACGACCGCCGCGATGGAGGCGATCAGCGCGCTGATGCCGACGCCGACGAAATGCAGCGGCCCGCCGAAGTGAACCGCGTTCCCGCCGACGAAGTGAAGCGTGGCGCCCGGGACGATCGCGCCGAGCCCGGCAAGGGCGAATGCCGGCGCGACCCGCTGGGCTGACTCCTGCCGCATGTGCGTGCGGATCGGCACGACCCTGCCGGGGCTTGAGGATCGCTCGACCCCTCGAACGAGCTATTCCAGGCCGAGGGCGGCGCGGACGCGCGCAAGCGGGCCGGTGATCTCGACCGCGACATGCGACTCGGTCAGCCAGCGCTCGCGCGTCAGCGCGAACGAGCGCTCCTGCACCGGCTCGCCCCGCGGGGCGCGCTCGTTCCAGCCGACTTGCTCGTAGCCCAGTCTCGCCGACACGCGGGTGGACGCCTCGTTGCCTGCCATCGCGTCCGACTCCGCCCGCTCCGCGCCGAGGACGTCGAAGGCGAGCGCGAGCGCCGCCGTTCGCATCTCCGTCCCCAGCCCTTGGCCCTGGAAGGGCCGGAGCAGGTACGAGCCGGTCGAGACCGTGCGGTCGCGCAGGAAGCTCTCGGCGTTCACAGCCTGGCTTCCCACCGGCCGGCCGTCGAGGAACGCGACAAAGGTGATGCCCCAGTCGTCCGGGCTCCGGCGGGCGCGCTGCTGCCGGAAGTGGTCGACGGTGTTCGGGACGAACGCATCCGTCCCGATCGCGTCCGTCCACGGGACGAGAAACGGCATCTCCTCCCGTGGGTGGATCCCGTGCTCCTCGATCGCGTGCGCCAGCGCGAGCACCTCCGCGTCGGTCGGCAGCCGCAGCTCGAGACGCGGAGTGCGGAGGACGAGCGACGGCAGGGGGCCCGGGTAGCGCAGGCAGAAGTAGGACTCGCCGACGACGTCGAAGCCGAGCCGGCCGTAGAGCTCGCGCGGCCAGTCGTCGGCGAGCGCGTCGAGGAAGACGAGCTCCGCGCCGGCGGCCGATGCTGCCGCCGCGGCCCGTGCGACGAGCGCGCGCCCGTAGCCGCGGCCACGCGCCTCGAGAAGCGTGTTCACGTCCTCGACCTGGGCGACGCCGTCCGCCTCGTAGAGGTCGCAGTACGCCACCACACGGCCCTCCTCGCGGATCCCGAAATGGCGGGTCGGCACCGCCTGCGCGTGGAGGCGCTTGGCCTCCAGCAGCCGCTTCGCCACCCCGCTGTCGCCCCACTCCGCGCGCAGCGTGGACGTCTCGTGCGCCGGCGCGAGCTCGTCGAGGGAGAGCCCCACGACGGGACCCGCGGTGTCCTCGCGGTCAGGCGGCCGAAGCCGGGCCATGTGCACGTGGCGGCTGACGGTCCAGCCTGCCGCCTGGAACCCCGGCGCCAGCCTCCGCCCGAGCGCCTCGTCCGGGATGGCCACCTTCCGGTGATGGAACCGTGACTGCAGGCGGTCGACGGCGTCGAGCAGCTCGTCGAGGCCGGGCGCCCCGTCGACGCGCACGTAGTTCAGGTCGTAGACGTCCGGCAGCTCGTCGACCGCGTAGGCGGTCCCGTGCTCGAACGGGGTGATCCTCCTCGACAGGCGCTCCTCGATGGCGGCCTGGAAGGCCCGGATGCGCTCGAGCTCAGCGGCCACGGAGCGTCGTGTCGCGGCCGAGCGCGCCGAGCTCGGCGATGTCCCGGCGGAAGAACAGAGCGACGGTCCAGTCCACTACGACGCGGAGCTTCCTCGACAGGAGCGGCAGCTGATAGAGGTGGTAGGTCCGGGTGACGAACCAGCCGGGGAAGCCGCGCAGCTCGAGGCCCATGACGTCCGCGATCCCCTTGTACCGCCCGAGCGTCGCCACCTGCCCGAGCATCCGGTAGCGGTACGGCTGGGGATCGCCGGCGACGTTCCTCGCGAGCCGGCGGGCCTGGCGGAGGGCGTGCTGGCAGGTGGGCGGGTCGGGTCGCCCGGGCGTCGTGAGGTTGGGCACCCGCGCACAGTCGCCGAGCGCCCAGACCCGCTCTCGGCCCTCGACGCGCAATGTCTCGTCCACGCGCACACGGCCCTGCTCGTCGAGCGGCAGGCCCCAGTCGGCCACCTGCGGGCTCGCCTTCACCCCCGCAGTCCAGACGAGGGTCTCGCAGGGGATCGTCTCGCCGTCCGAGAGCCGCGCCCAGCCGGCGCCGACCTCTTCCAGGGTGGTCGAGGTGCGGATCTCGACGCCGCGCCGTCGCAGCTCGCGGTCCGCGTAGTCGCCGAGGGGGAGGGGGATCTCCGCGAGGATCCTGGGCGCCGCGTCGACGAGCACCCAGCGCTGCCTCGCCCCCCGCAGCCGTGGGTAGTAGCGGAGCGCGTCGGCGACGAGGTCGGAGAGCTCGCCGACCGCCTCCACGCCTGCGTAGCCGGCGCCGACGAAGACGAACGTGAGGTTGCGCGTCCGCGTCTCCGCGTCGGGCGACTCGTCCGCCGTCTCCAGCCTGCGGAGCACGTGGTTGCGAAGCGCGATCGCGTCGGCCAGCGACTTGAACGCCAGCGCGTGCTCGGCGAGGCCCGGCAGGGGCAGCACGCGGGCCACCGCACCCAGGGCGAGGACGAGGCGTTCGTACCGCACCGCGAGCGGGCCGGGCTCGGCGTCGACCGTGACCGTGCGCGCCGCTTCGTCGAGGCTCACCGCCCGCCCGAGCAAGAGCTCGGCGTGAGGGCACATGGCCCGGAGCGGGATGACCGCGTGGCGCGGCTCGATCGTCCCCGAGGCGGCCTCGGGGAGAATCGGGGTGTAGAGCATGAAGTTCTCCGCGCTGACGATCGTCGCGCCCGCCTTGCCGAGCTCTCGCGCGACGTAGCCGCCGGCAAAGCCGCCCCCGACGATCAGCGTTCCTCCGGCTGCTTCTCGCTCGTGCATGCTCGTATTCTCGCGAGATGTCCGACGCTGTGATCGTGGAAGGCCTCGACGTCCGTCGCGGCGGCAAGCCTGTCCTGCGCGCCGTCACCCTGTCCGTGCCCGCCGGCCGGGTTACGGGGCTCCTCGGCCCGAGCGGCTCAGGAAAGTCGACGCTCATGCGCGCGATCGTGGGCGTCCAGATCGTCGAGCGCGGCGCCGTGCGGGTGCTCGGTCTCCCCGCGGGGTCGCCGGAGCTGCGCCGGAGGGTGGGCTACGTGACGCAGGCGCCGGCTGTCTACGTCGACCTGACGGTGCGGGAGAACCTGCAGTACTTCGCCACGGTGCTCGGCGTCGGCGTCGACCGGGTCGAGGCGGTGCTCGAGCTCGTCCAGCTGGGGGAGCTCGGCGGCCGCGTCGTGCGCAGCCTCTCGGGCGGCCAGGTGTCCCGTGTCTCACTTGCGACCGCGCTCCTCGGCGAGCCGGAGGTGCTGGTGCTCGACGAGCCGACGGTGGGGCTCGATCCGCTCCTGCGCCGCGACCTCTGGGACGCGTTCCACCGGCTTGCGGACGGCGGCGCGACGCTGCTCGTCTCCAGCCACGTCATGGACGAGGCGCGGCGCTGCGACGTGCTCCTGCTGCTGCGGGACGGGCGCCTGCTCGCGGCCGAGCCGCCCGCGTCGCTGCTCGAGCGGACCGGCGCGCCGGATCTGGACACGGCGTTTCTGGCGCTCGTGGAGCAGTCGTGACGAGTCGGATCACGCTCGGTACCGCCGCGCGCGTGCTGCGGCAGCTGCGGCGCGATCCGAGGACGCTCGTGCTCGTCTTCGCCGTGCCGCCGTTCCTGCTCACGCTCTTCAAGTTCGTGTTCGCAGACCAGGAGCAGACGTTCGACCGGATCGGCGGCCCGCTCGTCGGCATCTTCCCCTTCATCTCGATGTTCGTCGTCTCCTCGATCGCGGTGCTCCGCGAGCGGACGAGCGGCACGCTCGAGCGGCTGATGGCGATGCCGCTCTCCAAGGTCGACCTGCTCGCCGGGTATGGGCTTGCCTTCGCGGCCATTGCGACCGTGCAGGCGTCGATCGTCTCTGCCGTCGCATTCGGGCTGCTCGGGCTGGACGTCGCAGGCCCGGTCTGGCTCGTGATCGTGCTGGCCGTTGCGAACGCGGTCCTCGGGATGTCCCTCGGCCTCTTCTCGTCCGCCTTCGCGCGGACGGAGTTCCAGGCGGTCCAGTTCCTGCCGGCGCTCGTGATCCCCCAGCTGCTGCTGTGCGGCCTGCTCGTGCCGCGCGACCGGATGGCGCCCGCGCTGGAGGCGGTCTCGGCGTTCCTGCCGCTGACGTGGGCCTACGACGGGCTTCGCCGGGCGACGCTCGGGGAGACCGGAGGCCCGGTCGCGCGCGACCTGGCGATCGTCGTCGGCTTCACGCTGGCCGCCCTGGCGGCGGGGGCTGGGACGCTCAGGCGGCGAACGCCGTGAGGACGCCGTGACCGTGCGGCAGCTAGAGGTTTGATGTGAAACTGGGGTGCGTGCGGAGATGGGCCAGACCAAGCGGTTCAGCCGGATCGGGCGCAGCGCGTAGTGGTGCTACGGGCAAGCTTGAGCCGGCTGAACCGCGCCGTGTCTGGCACACCAGCCGTGCGTGCCGGCGTTTCACATCAAGCCTCTAGAGCTCGGCGAGCCGCCGTTCGAGGAAGCGCCGCTCCACGTCTCCCGGGGCGAGCTCGAGCGCGCGGCCGTAGGCGGCCCGCGCCTCGTCCGTCCGGTCGAGCCGGCGCAGCAGATCCGCCCGCGCGGAGTGGAGCAGGTGGTAGCGGTCGAGCCCGTCGATGCCGTCGATCAGGGCGAGCCCGGGCTCTGGCCCGTCTGCCATCGCGACGGCCACGGCGCGGTTGAGCTCGACCACAGGAGACGCCTGATGTCCGAGCAGGGCCTCGTAGAGGAGGACGGCTGCCCGCCAGTCGGTCTGCGGTTCGGTGTGGAGCGCTGCGATCGCGGCCTGGAGCTGGTACGGGCCGGGCCGGCGGAGCGCGACCGCCCGGTCGAGCACGCGACGGCCTTCACCGATCTCGGCTCGATCCCAGAGCGAGCGGTCCTGCTCGTCCAGCAGGACGAGCTCATGGCCGGCGCGGGCGGCGCGGCGCGAGTCCTGGAGCAGCATCAGCGCCAGCAGCCCCAGCACCTCGGTCTCGTCGGGCATCAGCCCGCTCAGCACACGTCCGAGGCGGATCGCCTCTGCGCACAGCTCGCTTCGCACCGGCGGTCCGTAGCCCTCGTTGAAGACGAGATAGACGACCGCCAGCGCGGCGCGCAGCCGCTCGGGGAGCTCGTGGTCGGGCGGCACTCGAAACGGGATCCCGGCCGCCCGCACCTTGTGCTTCGCGCGCACGAGGCGCTGGGCCATGGTCGGCTCGGGGACGAGGAACGCATGCGCGATCTCCCCCGTCGTCAGGCCGCCCAGCAGACGAAGCGTCAGCGCAACCTGCGACTCGACCCCGAGCGCCGGATGACAGCACGTGAAGATCAGCGCCAGCCGCTCGTCCGGGATCGCGGTCACGTCGCCGTCCTCCTCCCCGGCCGGTGTGATCGCTTCGAGTGCAGCCAGCAGCTCGGTCTTGCGGGCCAGCGTCTGCTCGCGGCGGATCCGGTCGATCGCTCGGTTGCGCGCCGTCGTGACGATCCAGGCGCCCGGGTTGGCCGGCAGCCCGTCGCGCGGCCACCGCTCGACCGCCACTGCGAAGGCGTCCTGTACCGCGTCCTCGGCGAGGTCGAGGTCGCCGAGGACGCGGGCCAGGATCGAGACACAGCGGCCGAACTCCTCGCGGAAGACGCTCTCGACTATCCGGCGACCTCCGCCGGCACGTCCATCACCGGCCGGACCTCGATCGTCCCGTACGCTGCGCCGGGAATCCGCGCCGCCCAGTCGAGTGCGTCGTCGAGCGTCGGCACGTCGATCACGTACTGCCCTCCGAGCTGCTCCTTCGTCTCCGCGAAGGGGCCGTCCGTGACGAGCCGCTCGCCGCCGCGGACACGGACGCTCGTGGCGGCGGTCGTCGGATGCAGCCGCGCGCCGCCCACCATGACGCCGGCCTCACGAGCCTGTCGCGAGAAGGCCCAGTAGCGTTGGATGACGGCGCTGCTTTCCTCCTCGCTGAGGCGATCCCACATTGTCTCGTCGTCGTAGATGAGCAGCAGGTACTGCATCGTCAGGCTCCCACCGGCGCGCTGCGCATCACCACCGGCCGGACCTCGATCGCGCCGTGCCTCGCGGACGGGACGCGGGCTGCCCAGGCGGCCGCCTCCTCCGGGGTGTCGACGTCGATCAGGTAGTAGCCGCCGAGCGTCTCCTTCGTCTCAGCGAACGGCCCGTCGTGCACGATCGTCTCGCCGTCGCGAACGGAGACCGTGGTCGCGCTGGACGTGGCCTGGAGCTCGTCCCCGGCGACGTGCGCCCCGGCGTCGCGCAGCGCCTGGCCGAACGCGCCGTACTCGGCGTACATGGCGTTGCGCTCGTCGTCGGAGAGGCCGTCCCAGGCGTTCTCGGCGGAGTAGATCAGGAGCATGTACTGCATGGCTGCCTCCTCGGTCGGGTTTCGACTCTACGACGAACGGGGTCGTGGGAAATCGACAGCGCAGGCACGCGCCCTATGTGCCGGTGAGCTGGACCGCGTCGTCGCCGTTCTCGTCGCCGACGTAGATATGACCGTCCCTCGCGAACGCGAGCTCGGCTCCGTCCGGGGAAAGCGACTCGCCGCTGGGGTGGGAGAGCGTGTCCACCGGGCCGCTCCGCAGCCGGCGCACGCTCGAGCCGTCTGCGCTGGCGGCGAAGGCTCGGCCTGAGCGGAGGAAGGCGATGCGCTTCCCCACCCACGTGACGCCGGAGTGGGGAGCCGCGTCGGCGATCCTGATCTGCTCGGCGCCGTCCGAGTCCATGACGAAGAGGGCGCCCGAGTCCTCGTCCGTCCGCACGAAGGCGATCAGGGAGCCGTCCGGCGACCAGGCCGGCGCCGCGTCCTTCGGCTTCTTCGTCAGCGAGCTCTTGAGCCCGTCGTTCACCGCCGCGCCGATCGAGACGCCGATGGTGCCGAGCACGAAGAGGAGGACGATGAGCGCGACGCCCTCCGCCAGGATCAGCGAGAGTGGGCGGCCCTTCATCAAGCGAGCAGCCTGCGCAGCAACGTGAGCGCCGAAGACTTGTCCAGCATCTCGTTCAGATTGCCGCATTTGGGAGATTGGACGCACGACGGGCAGCCTTGTTCGCAGGGACAGCCGGCGATCATCTTCACAGTGTCCTCCACCCAGCCCTCGAATGCGTCGAAGCCGCGCTCCGTGATCCCGACCCCACCGGGATGGCCGTCGTAGACGAAGACGGTCGGGCGGCCTGTCTGAAAGTGCAGGTTGGTCGAGAGCCCGCCGATGTCCCAGCGGTCGCACATGGCCCAGAGCGGCAGGATCGCGATCATCGCGTGCTCCGCCGCGTGCAGCGCTCCGAGCAGCTTCGGCAGGTCGTCGAGCCCTTCGAGGTGCGCCGGCTCCGGGAGGTACCAGATCGCCTCCGTGTCGAACGCGGTCTCGGGCATCAGCAACGGGACGACGTCGATCGTCTCCTGGGTCTGGACGCTCTTGCGCTGGTAGCCGATCACCTGCTCCGTGACGGTGATACGCCCGAACGAGAGGTCGAGGCCCAGGCGCCGCTCGGTGCGCAGCTCCTCGAGGATCGCCGTGGACGTCTCCTTCTTCGGCTGCGTGTAGTAGTCGCCGGGGTACGGGACGACGAGGGCCGTGCGTGACTCGAGGTCGAGCTCCCGGACGAGGAACGACTCGCCGAGGTGCAGGTACACGGCGCCTTCGTGCACCGTCGAGTAGGCGCGGCCGCGCTCGACCAGTCCGAGGATCGAGCCGCTGCCCGCGTCGACGACGGTGAACGAGTCCGCGTCGGTCGCCCGCAGGGGGACGCGTGCCGCCGGATAGTCGCGGCCCGCCCAGACGTAGCCCGCCTTGGTGCGCTTCAGCTCCGGGAGGAGGGCGGCTCGCTCGAGCGCCTCGTCGCCGAGCTCCGCGCGGTCGGCGTCGTCGAGCGGCGCCTCGAAGGCCGCCGCGCGCACGTGCCCATCGAGGACGCGTGGGTTGGCGTGGTCCAGGATGGCCGCCTCGACGCGGCGGCCGAGCAGCGCGTCCGGCTCGCGCATGAAGTACTGGTCGAGCGCGTCCTCGGAGGCGACGAGCACCGCGAGCCCGTGTCCGCGCCGGCCGGCACGGCCCCACTGCTGCCGGAGCGAGGCGACGGTGCCCGGAAAGCCGACGGAGACCACGGCGTCGAGCAGCCCGATGTCGATCCCGAGCTCGAGCGCATTCGTGGCGGAGACGCCGAGCAGCTCGCCCGCCACGAGTCGCCGCTCGATCTCACGCCGCTGCGCAGGCGTGTAGCCGGCGCGGTACGGCGAGAGACGGGAGTCGTCCCCGAGCCGGTCGGCGGCGAAGCGGTGGATCAGCTCGGCCGCCTTGCGGCTCTTGGCGAAGACGAGCGTGCGCAGCTCGCGCTCCACCAAGGAGGCGAGGAGCCTCGACGCCTCACCGAGGGCGGACGCTCGCAGGCCGAGCTCCTCATCCACGAGCGGCGGGTTCCAGAGCGCGATCGTCCGTTCTGCGCGGGGCGCGGCATCGTCTCCGATCACGGTCGCCGGGGCGCCGAGCAGGCGCTGTGCCAGCTCGCCGGGGTTCGAGATCGTGGCCGAGGCGAGCAGGAACTGCGGCTCCGCCCCGTACACGCGGGCCAGCCGCCGGAGGCGGCGGAGGACGTTCGCCACGTGGGAGCCGAATACGCCTCGGTAGACATGCGCCTCGTCGACGATCACGTAGCGCAGGTTCGCCAGCACGTCGCCCCAGCGGTCGTGGTGCGGCAGCACTCCGACGTGGAGCATGTCCGGGTTCGAGAGGATCACGTTGGCCCACTTCCGCACGTGCCAGCGCTGCTCAGCCGGCGTGTCCCCGTCGTAGATCGCAGCGCGGAGCTTCGGAAGGCGGTAGTGGGAGAGGGCGCGCGCCTGATCCTGGGCGAGGGCCTTCGTCGGATAGAGGTAGAGGGCACGCAGCTTCGGCTCGCGCGCGAGCGCGTCGAGCACGGGCAGGTTGAACGCCAGCGTCTTCCCGGAGGCGGTGCCGGTCGTGACGATCACGTTCTCGCCGCGGGCCGCGGTGTCCCAGGCCGCGCGCTGGTGGCCGTAGAGCGCCTCGACGCCGATCGCGTCGCGCACCTGTGGGCTCAGGCCCTCCGGGATCGGGGCCAGGCGGGCCTCGCGCGCACCCTCCGTCGTCAGGTAGGCGAGCTCCTCGCCGACGAGCGCGGCGTCCCAGGGTGCGACGGTGCGGGCCATGCGTCTATTGAAGCTTCCAGCGCTGTCCGGCCGGTGGAAGGTGTTGAATGGCGATTTCGAGGGGTCAAGGAACGCCGTCTTTCTGCCGAACTACGGGGACATGTACCTCCGCCTTCGCCTCATGCAGCGCCTCGGCCTCCTCGGCCCGCTGGTTCGCGCCCATCGCGCGCTCGAGTCCGGGCCTGTGTCGCCTGATCCCCGCCGCCTCTCGCGGCCGGTCGTCTCGCGCCGCCCGGCCTAGCTAGCGCGCGCCCGGACGACGACCGGAACCGGGTAGTCACGCTCGCCCGGCTCCTCGAACCGCTCGAGCTCGAGGCCCGCGTCGAGGAACGCCTGCACGAAGGAGCCGAGCGTGACGTGCACCGCGCCGACCTTCGCCCGGAGCCCCGCCGGGGAGATGCCCGGCCCGTGCTCGTAGCGTCCGGCGCGCCGGTAGCCGGGGTAGAGCTTCGGGACTCCTTCGCCTGCGACGAACTCCGAATGCGGCCCCACGAAGCACGGGTGGACGCCCAGGTAGACGAAGATGCCGCCCGGGCGGAGGACGCGCCGGACCTCCCGAAGCACGGCCGCGAAGTCGTCCACGTCGGTGTGCGTCCACATCGAGACCCCCGCGTCGAAGGTCCCGTTCTCGAACGGCAGCTCCTCGGCAGCGCCGCGGACCACGTCGCAGCCGCGCTCTCGCGCCAGCCGGAGCTGGGCCTCCGAGAGGTCGACGCCGGAGACCGTCCAGCCCGCTTCCGCGAACGCGAGCATGTGCGAGCCGCCGCCGCAGCCGACGTCGAGCAGGCGGCCCGGACCGGAGCCGAGCAGACGCTGGACGACGGCGCGTCCGGCGAGACCGAGCTCCGACGTGGCGAGCGTCTCGTCGTACCAGCCGGCGACGTCGTCGTACCGGGCCTCGCGCGTCATGCGCCCGATGCTAGCCTCGGACGACCGGGGTGCCCCGCCGGGGGCTGAGAACACACCCGTCGAACCTGATCCGGGTCATGCCGGCGAAGGGAGCAGATGATTCCGCGAGCGTTGACCATCGCCACGTCCGACTCGGGCGGCGGCGCAGGCATCCAGGCCGACCTGAAGGCGTTCGCCGCCATGGGCTGCCACGGCACGAGCGTCCTGGTCGCGCTGACCGCGCAGAACACAACGGCGGTCACGGCGATCCACGAGCTGCCGCCGGACTTCGTGCTGGCGCAGCTCGACGCAGTCTTCTCGGACATCGGCGTCGACGCCGCGAAGACCGGCATGCTCTTCTCGAGGCGCCTGATCGAGACGGTCGCCGCCTACATCGAGGAGCATCCCGTGCCGCTCGTCGTCGACCCGGTGATGGTGGCGAGCTCGGGAGCGCAGCTGCTGCAGGACGACGCCGTCGAGGCGCTCGTGGGCCGGCTGTTCCCGCTGGCCGCCGTCGTGACGCCGAACCTCCCTGAGGCGCAGGCCCTGTGCGGCCTCGAGACCGAGGACAGGCGTATTCTCGCGGAGCGGCTCGTCGGGCTGGGCGCCCGGGCGGCGCTCGTGACCGGTGGTCATGGAGGATCCTCGATTGACCATCTCTTCGACGGATCGGATCATCTGGAGATCGCAGTGCCGCGACACGCCGTCGCGGCGACCCACGGCGCGGGTTGCACCCACTCTGCGAGCCTGGCGGCGCTACTCGCGCGCGGCAAACCCCTCCCCTCCGCCGCGCGCGAGGCCGCCCGGGTCGCGGCCGAAGCGGTGCGGCGCGGCCTCGTCCAGATCGGCTCCGGCGAGGGGCCCGTCGACGTCCTCCACCTCGAAGGAGCTCGATGACGCTGACCACCGGCGCCGACCTGCGCGCCCTGCGCGAGCGGAAGCCGCTCGTGCACCAGATCACGAACTACGTCGTCATGAACGAGACCGCGAACGCGACGCTCGCCCTGGGTGCGCTGCCGGTGATGGCGCACGCGCCGGAGGAGGTCGAGGAGATGGTCGGTCTCGCGGGTGCGCTCGTGCTGAACATCGGCACCCTGTCCGCGCACTGGGTCGAGGCGATGCTGGCCGCCGGCCAGACGGCGAACTCCCGCGGCGTCCCGGTCGTGCTCGATCCCGTCGGCGCCGGTGCCACCGCCTTCCGCACCGAGACTGCAAAGCGGATCCTCGACGTCGTGGACGTCGCCGTCCTGCGCGGCAACGCCGGCGAGATCGCGACGCTTGTGGGCGTGGACGCCGAGGTGCGCGGGGTCGAGTCGATCGGGGGCGGGGGCGACTCCGCCGAGCTGGCGCGGGCGGCCGCTCGTGCGCTCGGGCTGGTCGCGTCGGTGACCGGGCCGATCGATCACGTCTCGGACGGCGAGCGCGTCCTCGCGATCTCGAACGGCCATTCGCTGCTCGCCTCGATCACCGGCACGGGGTGCATGTCGACGGCGATCACGGGCTGCTTCCTCGCGGTCGCCGCGGAGCGGCCGCTGGAAGCGGCCGCCGAGGCGCTCGTCGCCTTCGGCGTCGCGGGGGAGGACGCGGCTCGGGACGCGAAGGGGCCAGGGAGCTTCCATGTCAATCTCTACGATGCGCTCGCGGCGCTCGAACCGGGGACGATCGACGCGCGGGCCTGCGCGACGTGAGAGTCCACGCGATCGTCGCGGATCTCGAGACAGCCGGCCGTGCCGTCGATGCGGGCGCGACGATCGTGCAGCTGCGCGTCAAGGGAGCCTCGACCCAAGAGCTCGTCTCGCAGGGTGCCGGGTTCACGGAGCTGGGCGTGCCCTTCGTCGTCAACGACGACGTCGAGGCTGCGATCCGGCTGCGCGCGGACGGGGTGCATCTGGGGCAGGGCGACGCCGGCGCGGAGCGGGCCCGCGCTGCAGGGCTTCTGTTGGGCCGCTCGGCGTCGACGCTCGACCAGGCGCTCGCGGCCGAGGCCGACTACCTCGGCGTCGGGCCGGTCTGGGCCACGCCGTCGAAGGGCGACGCGGACCTGGCGCTGGGCCTCGACGAGCTGCGGCGAATCTGCGCGGCGGTCGACGTGCCTGTCGTCGCCATCGGGGGCGTCGACGCGTCGAATGCAGCACAATGCATCCGCGCCGGTGCAGTCGGTGTGGCCGTGATCCGCGCCGCGACCGATCCCGCGCTGAGGAGGGCCGTTGACGAGGCTCTCTGACGTCGGCGAGTTGGGTCTGCTCGCCGAGCTCGAGCGGCGTGGGCTCGCGCAGCGCATCGAGAACGACGCAGCCGAGCTCGCCGACGGGCTCGTCGTGACCCAGGACACGCTGGTCGAGGGGGTGCACTTCCGGCTCGACTGGATCTCCTGGCGGGACCTCGGCTTCAGGGCGGCCGCAGCGAGCATCAGCGACCTCGCAGCCTCCGGTGCCGAGCCGGAAGGGCTCCTCGTCAGCTTCGGCGCGCCGTCCTCGAGCCGGCTCGAGGACGCGCTCGAGCTGTACGAGGGCATCGCCGAGACGGGCGTGGCCGTCCTCGGCGGGGACACGACCCGAGCCGAGCTGGTCGTCCTGAGCGTCACCGCGCTCGGACGCGCGGAGCGCGTCCCTGGGCGTGCCGGCGCGCGGCCCGGCGACGTCCTGGTCGTCACAGGCCCGCTCGGCGCGGCCGGAGCCGCGTTTCGGCGCGGCTCATTCGTCCGACCGCCGTTGCGGATCGCGGAGGGGCGCAGGCTCGGCGTCGTGGCGCACGCCATGCTCGACCTCTCCGACGGCCTCGCCCGCGATGCCGGGCACATCGCACGGCGATCGGGCTGCCGGGTCGCGATCGAGCTCGCGCGGGTGCCGCTCGTCGAGGGCGCAGAGCTCTCGGACCTCGCCTTCGGCGAGGACTACGAGCTTCTGGCCGCCGTGGAGGATCCGCTCGGCTTCGTCGAGATCGGGAGGATCGAGCCCGGCGAAGGGGTCGAGCTCATGTGGGAAGGCGAGCCCGTGGAGCTGTCGGGCTGGGAGCACTTCCGTTGACTGCGCGGTGACGGCCCGCAGGTCGTGGTGCCGGCGTTTCTCGGTTGTTCGAAGCGTGCGACGGGTATCCGCGGGGCGATCACCTCCTCGGCAGCTGACATCGACCTCCAGCGTCGCAGACGTCGCGGCCGGGCCATGGCCACCACGGCCACGGCTTCCGTCACGAAAGCGTCAAGAACGCGTGAAGATCGCGCACCAACGCATCCACAGCCGTCCTAAAGAGTCGTCCGCGGGTAGCAGAAGTCCACGAGCCAGCGCCCCCGGACGTCGTGCAGCTCGCATTCGTAGACGCGCTGCTCGCCCGAGGGCTTCCGCGGCAGCACGAGGACGTCATAACCCAGGACGCCGCGGTAGGAGTACTTGAGCGTCAGCCCGTACGAGCGGAAGTCGTCCTTCGGGTAGGGCGGCACGGGCAGCGTCCCGGCGTCCCACTCCGCCCTTGTCGAGCCCTCGCGCATGTGCGGCGTGGCGAGCTCCCAGGCCCGGCCGGGGCGGTCGCGGATCACCGCCGTCCGCACGAAGCCGTCGAGCGTCTGCTCGGCCGCGCGACGCTCCGCGGCCGTGGCGGGCACGTGCTTCGGCTCCCGGACCACCTGGGCCGGCTCGTCGGTCGTCGGCGTCTGGAGCGAATGGCCCGTGTTGCGGAAGAACGCCAGCAGGATCGCGACGACCGCGACCACGAGCAAGACGGCTGCACGCCGGGCAAGGCGCTTCCGCGCCCGGTGCGATTCCGGGAGGCGCAGCATCGGCGCAGGGTAGCCGTCGGCCGCTAGGCGTACTTTGCGAGCGCGCGCTCGTACTGCGAGCGCGGCCGCGCGCCGACGAGCGTCTCGCGCACCTCCCCGTCCGAGAAGATCGTCACGGTCGGGATCGACAGGACGCCGTATCGCGACGCCGTCGACGGGTTCGTGTCGATGTCGAGCTTGACGAACTCGATCGACTCCAACTCGTCTGCGAGCTGCTCGAGAATCGGCGTCACGGCGTGGCACGGCCCGCACCACGGCGCCCAGAAGTCCACGACCACGGGTCGGGTGGCTCGGACGACCACCTGCTCGAAGTCCTGATCCGTGACGTCGCGCATCTCCGCAGGTTACAAGCGGCCGAGCAGGCCTTGCAGGCGGAGCCAGGGCACCTTCCAGACCGCCTCCGCCACGATCGTCCGGCTCATCTTCGAGTGACCAACCTCGCGGTCCGCGAACACGATCGGCACCTCGACCACGCGGAACCCCCTGCGCCGCGCTCGATAGGTGAGCTCGATCTGAAACGCGTAGCCGCGCGACGTCACGCCGTCGAGGTCGATCGACTCCAGCACCTCGCGGCGGAACGCCTTGAAGCCTCCGGTTGGATCGTGCACGGGCATGAGCAGCAGTCGCGTGTAGAGGGAGGCGCCGGAGGAGATCAGCCGCCGCAGAAAGCCCCAGTTCCGTACGCCGCCCCCCGGAACGTATCGCGACCCGAGCACGAGGTCGGCGTCGGCCGCCGCCGCGATCAGCCTCGGCACGTCGGCCGGATCGTGTGAGAAGTCGCAGTCCATCTCGAGGATCAGCTCGGCGCCCTCGTCGAGCGCGCGCCGGAAGCCGGCGATGTAGGCCCGGCCGAGGCCTTCCTTGCGCTCGCGATGGAGGACGTCCACGTAGTCGAGCGCCGCCGCCAGCCGGTCCGCGATCTGTCCGGTGCCGTCGGGGGAGCTGTCGTCGATCACGAGCACACGCACCCCGTGCTCGCCGAGTGCGTGCACCATCGGCTCGAGGTTCTCGCGCTCGTTGTACGTCGGCAAGCAGACGATCACATCCGATCCGGCGAGCGCATCTGGTCCGGAGGGCCGCATCGACGGGCTATTGTCGCCACGTGGCCCAGACGCTGCCGAGGAACGACGAGCTCGCGGCGCAGTTCGACCTGCTGGCCGACCTGATGGAGCTCGAGGAAGGCGACTTCTTCCGCATCAACGCGTACCGGCGCGCCGCCAAGGCGATCCGTGAGACCTCCGGCCCGGTGGCCAAGCTGGCGGTCGAGGGCCAGGCCACGCAGATCGGCGGCATCGGCAAGACCATCGAGGAGAAGATCGTCCAGGCTGTCGAGGACGGCGAGGTGCACGCGCTGACGAAGCGCCGGGGCAACGTGCCGGAGGAGGTCGTGACGTTCATGCGCCTGCCGGGACTGGGGCCGAAGACCGCCCGGCGCATCTGGAAGGAGCTCGGCGTGACGACGGTCGCCGGTCTCAAGGAGGCCGCCGAGGCGCAGCAGCTGCGCACGCTCTCAGGCGTCGGTGCGAAGCTCGAGGAGAAGGTGCTGGCGTCGCTGGCGGCGGCGCCTGCGGCCGACGAGCCCCGGCGCACGCTGCTCGGCCGCGCGCTGCCACCGCTCCAGGCGGTCGCCCGGGTCCTGCAGGAGCATCCTGCCTCGGACCGGGTCTCGATCGCCGGCTCCGCCCGCCGCTACCGCGAGACGCTCCGCGACCTCGACATCATCGCGACGGCCACCGACGCGCCGGCGCTGATCGACTACTTCACCTCGCTCCCGTGGGTCGGCGAGGTTGTCGCGAAGGGCGACACGAAGGCCACCGTGATCGCGAACGACGGCCTGCGCTACGACCTCCGGGTCGTGCCGCCCGACTGCTACGGCAATCTGCTGCAGCACTTCACCGGCTCGAAGGACCACAACGTGGCCCTGCGCGAGGACGCCGTCAGGCGCGGGCTCTCGATCTCGGAGTACGGCGTCAAGGACGCGGAGACAGGCGAGGTGGCCACCTTCGAGAACGAGGAGGACCTGTACGCGCACCTCGGCTACGCCTACATCCCGCCCGAGCTGCGCGAGAACTCCGGCGAGATCGCCGCCGCGCGCAACGGCACGCTGCCCCGGCTCGTCCAGCTGAGCGATCTCCGAGGCGACCTGCACACGCACACGGACTGGTCGTCGGACGGGAAGAGCACGCTCGAGGAGATGGTCGCAGCGGCGATGGCGCGCGGCTACTCCTACTACGCCGTCACCGACCATTCGCACTACCTGCGCGACGGCCGGCTCGAGGCACAGCAGGAGGCGATCGACGCGCTCGCAGCCCACGTCGCACCCTTCCGGGTCCTGAAGGGCGTCGAGGTGAACATCAGGGCGGAGGGGACGCTCGACCTGGCGGACGAGCTGCTCGCCCGCTGCGACTGGGTGGTCGCCTCCGTGCACGCGGCGCGCGAGAAGAGCCCGACCGAGCGGGTGCTCGCCGCCATGGAGCACCCCTCTGTCGACTGCATCGGCCACCCGACGGGGCGCAAGATCGGCAGGCGCGGCCCCGTCGACCTCGACCTCGAGCGCATCGTCGAGAAGGCGCTCGAGACGAAGACGTTCCTGGAGATCAACTCGCAGCCGGACCGGCTCGACCTGCGCGACGTCCACGCCCGCGCGCTCGCCGAGGCCGGCGTCCTGCTTGCGATCGACTCCGACGGCCACGAGGTCCCGGCGCTGGACTATGTCGAGTTCGGCGTCGGCCAGGCGCGTCGGGGCTGGCTGACGAAGGAGCAGGTTCTCAACACCCGTACGTGGAATCAGATCGAGAGGCTGCGGAAGAAGCGATGAGCTTCCGCGAGGACCTGCATCGCGCGGCCGACTGGGCGGCGGACTATCTGGAGCGCGTCGACGAGCTCCCGGTGCGCGCCGGCGTGGCGCCGGGAGAGATCCGGTCGCACCTTCCCGAGCACCCACCTGAGCGGGGCGAGCCCTTCGACGCCCTCCTGCGCGACGTCGACGAGCTGTTGCTGCCGGGGGTCACACACTGGAACCACCCGCGGTTCTTCGCCTACTTCGCGAACACGGGCTCCGAGCCCGGCATCCTGGCGGAGCTGTTGATCGCGGCGCTCAACGTCAACGGCATGGTCTGGTCGTCGTCTCCGGCGGCGACCGAGCTCGAGCAGCTGACCCTCGACTGGCTCGCGCAGCTCCTCGGGCTTCCGCGCGGCTGGCACGGTCACATCGAGGACACGGCCTCGACCGCAACGATCGCCTCGCTGGCCGCGGCGCGCACGCTTCGACCCGGCGGGGTTGTCTACGCCTCCGAGCAGGCCAACTTCTCGGTCGAGAAGGCGGCGCGCCTGCTCGGGCTCGAGTTTCGCGCGGTGCCGGTGGACGACGAGTTCCGGATGCGGCCGGACTTCGACGCCTCGGACGCAACGGCGATCGTCGCGACGGTCGGTACGACGTCGACGACCTCGGTCGACCCCGTTCCGGAGCTGGCCGACCTCTGCGAGCGGACGGGCGCCTGGCTCCACGTCGACGCGGCGTACGCGGGCGCCGCCTGGGTCTGCGAGGAGCACCGCTCAACGCTCGAAGGATGCGACCGCGCGGACTCCGTCGTGGTCAACCCGCACAAGTGGCTCTTCACTCCCATGGACTGCTCGACGCTCTGGTCGCGGCGGCCCGAGGCGCTGCACGCGGCCTTCGCGGTCGCGCGGGAGTACATGCCGTCCAGCGACGCGCTCGACCTGAAGGACTACGGCCCCGCGCTGGGGCGGCGCTTCCGCGCGCTCAAGCTCTGGTTCGTCCTGCGCTCCTACGGGCGCGAGGGCCTGCAGGCGCTGATCCGCGAGCACGTGCGGCTCGCGCAGCTCTTCGAGCGCTGGGTCACGGAGGAACCTGGCTGGGAGATCTCTGCGCCGACACTCTTCTCCAACGTGTGCTTCCGGCACGTCCAGGCGGACAACGAGGAGCTGGCGCGGCGGGCGAGCGCCACGGGCGAGGTGTACGTGGCGACGACGAGGCTCCGGGGCGAGGCCGTGATCCGGCTTGCGATCGGCAACGCGCGCACGACGGAGGACGACGTGCGCCGGGCCTGGGAGGTGCTGCGCGCGTGCGCCCAGATCTGAGCGCCGTGATCTTCGATCTCTGGGAGACGCTCGTCGACTGGCCGGTCGGCGCGTCCCACGCGCTCAACGAGCGGCTGTGGCGCGCGACGCCGCACGGGCGAGAGGACTTCGACCGCCTCTTCCGCGACACGTACCGGCAGCGTGAGACCGGGCCGCTCGCCGACGCGTACCGTGCGCTCGGCGTGGACGACGGCGAGCTCGAGGCCCTGATCGCCATGCGGCACGAGAACACGCGGGCGGCGCTCGTGCCGCGGCATGGCGCCGTCGACACGCTGACGGCGCTGCGCCGCCGGGGACTCCGCGTCGGCCTGATCAGCGTCTGCACCGAGGAGGTGCCCGCTGTCTGGCCCGAGACGCGGTTCCACGGGCTCTTCGACGCGGAAGTCTTCTCCGCGAGCTGCGGGCACATGAAGCCCGATCCGGAGATCTACCTGCTGGCAGCCGAGCGCCTCGGCGTCGAGCCGGCGGCGTGCGTCTATGTCGGCGACGGCGCCAACGACGAGCTCGCAGGCGCCGCGAGGGTGGGCATGACCCCGGTGCTGGTGCACCGGCCGGGCGAGGAGCCGATCTGGCCGGAGGTCCAGGGCTGGAGCGGCCCGAGGGTGACCGCCATCCCGCAGGTGCTCGAGCTCGTCGCGAACGGATCCCTGACAGACGGCCGGTAGAACCCCGCGCGTGCGGCGCCTCATCCTCCTCCACACGAACGACATTCACGGCCGGATCGAAGGACTGGCGCGCGTTGCCACGCTGGTCGAGAGGATCCGCGCCGAGGAGGACGCAGACGTGCTCTACCTCGACGCGGGTGACATCGAGGAGACGACCGTGCGGCTGTCCAGCCTGACGAAGGGCACGGCGATGCACCGGATCCTTACGGCGGCAGGCTGCGACGTCGCGACCGTGGGCAACGCCGTCTGGTTGCGCTACGGCCCGCAGGTCCTAGTAGAGCACGCGGCTGCCGCGGACTACCCGCTTCTGCTCGCGAACCTCCGTCCCGTCGAGGGAGTCGTGCCCTCGGTCCTGCTTGAGGTGGGCGCGTGGCGCGTGGGCGTGATCGGCGTGACCGACGACTTCGAAGGTGTGTTCGGGAACTTCGATTTCGGCGTCCGCCCGCTACCGGTCGTCCCCCTCGTACGCGACCTCGCGCACGACCTCCGCGCGCGCGGAGCCGAGCTCGTGATCGTCCTCTCGCACCTCGGCTGGCGCTCCGACCGCGACGTCGTCACCGACCCGGTTCTCGCCGAGGAGCTGCAGGACGAGATCGACCTGGTGATCGGCGCCCACTCGCACGACCTGCTCCCCGAGGGAGAATGGGTGGGACGGGTCCTCGTTGCGCAGGCCGGCGCCTACGCGGAGCACCTGGGCCGGGTGGAAGTGGGCGACGACGGCATGAGCGCGACGGTGCTCCCGGTGTCGGAGAGCGTGCCGCCGCACGCCGGCGTCGTGGCCGCCGCGGCGGAGGCAGAGCGCGAGCTGGAGGCGCATCTCGACGAGGTGATCGCGGAGCTGGACCGTCCCCTCGACGCCGCCTTCGTGGCCGAGGTCTATCGGCAGCGCATGGACGCGGACGTCGGGCTGGCGATCGAGTTTGCGACAATCGACGCTCCGCTCTCGCCCGGCCCGCTGCGCAGGGGCGACCTCTGGGCCGTCTGCCACTCGTCCGGGAACCCCGGTGTGGTCACGGTCACGGGCGCCCAGCTGCTCGCGATGCTCGAGCGCGGGGCCGACCCGGCGTTTCAGCACGACGCGCCGCGATCGCTGCGGGGCCGGCCGCAGGGGAGGCTCTTCGCGGTCGGCGCGGACGGAGTCGACCCGCTCCGCACGTACCGCGTCGCCGGCTCCGACTGGGAGCTCGGCGGGCTCAGCGGCCTTGCCGATCCGGCCTGGGGCCTCGAGCCTGTCTACGATTTCCCGACGATCGTCAGAGAGGCCGTCGAAGACTCGCTAGCGCGGCGTCGTGAAGCGCCACGCGGTAGCGCCAGAACGCCCGCCCCGTAGCGAGCAGCCGTTCGCGCAGCGGGCCGGCGAGCTCCTCGAGCGTTCCCCAGCGGGCGCCCGCGATCTCCTCCGTGTCCTGCGGCTCGAGCTCCGTGTCCTCCGTCCGCGCGAGGAAGAGATGCGTCCGCCACGGCACGTCGGCCGGGTGGTAGATGAACCGGACACGGGACTCGACCAGGTACCGCTCGAGCTCGACGCGCAGGCCGGTCTCCTCGAGCGCCTCGCGTGCGACCGCCTGCTCGAAGTCCTCGCCGGGCTTGACGCCCCCGCCCGGCGGCCGCCAGATGCCTTCCTCGAACATCGGCTTCCGGATCAGGGCGATGCGCTCTGCCGGGTCGAGGATGAAGAGCGTCACGTCGTGCGTCCGCGCCGGGTTGTACGTGGCCACGGCGTGCTCCATCCGGCTGATCTCGCCCTCCCACTCCAGCAGCACCGGGTCGCCGTAGCGGTCCCGCAGCGGCGCGAGGATCTCCTCGGTGACGTGCACAATCCCGATCATGCCTCGCGTACGCCGCCTCAGGCGCACGGCGCCCACGCTTGAGCTACTGGCGGCGACCTTGCCGGAGCTCCGGCTCGGCCTCTCCGAGTCTGCCGCGCGCACCGTGGCCTACGAGGTCTTCGAGAAGCTCGGCTTCGGAGCGGTCGCCGTCACGGACACGAGCCGCGTGCTGGCGTTCGTGGGCGCCGGGGCCGACCACCACGGGCCGGGCGACGAGCCGATGCGGCCCGTCTTCGAGTCGCTCGCGCGCGACGAGCCGCTCGTCGCACCGCTGGCGCTTCGGGTCGAATGCCGCCACCCGGCCTGCCCGCTCGGCTCGGCGGCGATCGTCCCGCTGCGCGGCTCGGTCGGCCCGCTCGGCGCCCTCGTCGTCTACGCCACGGACGGCGCTCCGCTCGGCGATCCGGACGTTGCGCTGCTGACGCAGCTCGGCGGCCAGCTCTCGGTTCAGCTGCAGCTCGCCGAGCTCGCCGGGTCCCAGGTGACCGCCATGCAGGCGCAGATGGAGCCGCACTTCGTCTTCAACTGCCTGAACACGATCGCGAGCTTCATCCGCACCGACCCCGAGCGGGCGCGGCGGCTGATCGTCGCGTTCGCGGACTACGTGCGCTGGACGCTCTCGCGCCCGCAGGAATTCATCACGCTCGCCGAGGAGCTCGGCCACGTCGAGAGCTACCTCGTGCTCGAGCAGGCGCGCTTCGGGCCGCAGCTGGACGTGACGATCGACGCGACGCCCGAGGCGCTCGACGTGCGTCTGCCGCCGTTTCTCGTTCAGCCGATCGTCGAGAACGCCGTCAAGCACGGCAAGACCGAGCGGCCGCTGCACCTGCTCGTGCGGGCGCGCGTCCGGCGCGGCCGGCTGCGCGTGACGGTCAGGGACGACGGGCGCGGCATCGCCCGGGAGGCGATCGAACGGGTGCTGGAGCCGGGGGTCGGCGAGGGGACGGGGCTCGGGCTCGCGAACGTCCACGGACGCCTGACCGCGTTCTACGGCGAGGGCGTGAGGCTGCGCTCGTTCCCGTTCGGGACAATCGTTCGGCTCGAGGTGCCGGCCGCGTGAGCATCCGAGCGCTCCTTGTCGACGACGAGGCGCCGGCCCGTTCAGAGCTCCGTCATCTGCTCGGCGCCCACCCCGCCGTCGAGGTCGTCGGCGAGGCCGCGAGCGCAGCGGAGGCGCTCCGGCTTGCGGACGCCGTCACGTACGACGTCGTCTTCCTTGACGTCGAGATGCCCGGCCTGACCGGGCTGGAGGCGGCCCGGCTCGTGCGTGAGCGGGCCGGCGCGCCCGAGCTCGTCTTCGTCACTGCACACGAGCGGTACGCCGTCGAGGCGTTCGCCGTCGAGGCGTTCGACTATCTGCTGAAGCCCGTCCACCCCGACCGGCTCGCCCGGGTCGTCGAGCGACTGCAGGAACGAAGTCGCCAGAACGCGGCGCCGGTCCAGAAGGTGCCGGTCGTCGGCGGCTCGGGCGGCACGGAGCTGATCGCCTACGACGCGATCCACTTCGTCCAGGCGGACGGCGACTACAGCCGCGTGCACACGTTCGACCGCACCTATCTCTGCACGAGCTCGCTCGGGGAGCTCGAGGAGGTGCTCCCCGGCGGCTTTGCGCGCATCCACCGTAGCTACCTCGTCAACCTGGCGAAGGTGGCCGCGGTGAAGCGGGTCGGTCCCGACCGGATCAGGCTCGCCCTCGACGACGCCCGGCGGACGGAGCTCGCCGTCGCCCGGAGGCAGAGCAGGATGCTGCGCGAGCGGCTGAAGCTCTAGAGGTTGGGAACCGTCCTAGGCTGCGGCGCTTCTTGCCGCGGCGAGCGCCTCGCGCTCGCGCGCCGCGTCCACGAGCCCCTGAACGGTCTCGGCGAGCTGGTCCCGCAGCTCGCTGTCCTCGAGGAGGCCGTCCTCGCCGAACTTCGTGGGCGCGTGGCCGACGGCGACGTCGCCCTCCGTCACGCGGGCGCCCGTTGCGGCGAGCACCTTGCGGAGCTCGGCCTGCGCCCAGACCGCGCCGAACGCGCCGGTGCTCGCACCGACAACCGCGACCGGCTTGTTCCGGAGCGGGTTCGTCGCGAGCGGGCGGGAGGCCCAGTCGATCGCGTTCTTGAGCACACCCGGGATCGACGAGTTGTACTCGGGCGTCGCGAACAGGACCGCGTCGGCGCCGGCGATCGCGTCGCGGAGGTCCGCGACGGCCGCCGGCGCCGGCTCGACGTCGTCGTCCTCGTCGTAGGGCGGCACCGACTTCAGCCCGTCCCAGAGCTCGAGCTCGGCACCGGCCGGCAGGAGGTCCGCGGCGGAGTGCAGGAGCTTCCCGTTCCAGGAGCCCTTACGGACGCTGCCGCTGATGCCGAGGAGCTTCATCGAGCTAGGCGGCCTTGATGAAGTAGAGCTGCGCGGAGAGGTCGACCTCGTTCTCCAGGGCCTGCTCGCCCGAGGGCAGAGGCATGTTCCACTCGATGCCGAAGGCCGTGCGATCGACCTTGCCCGAGAGGTCCAGCGTCACGCGCTCCCGGTTGTAGGCGTCCGTCAGCGGGCCGGCGATCGTTCCCTCGAGCGTGACCGGCCTCGAGACGCCGCGGATCGTCAGCTCGCCCTCGACGACGATCCTGTCACCGTCGCGGCGCAGGTCGCTCGACGAGAACGACAGCTCCGGCGCCCGCTCGGCGTCGAAGAAGTCGGGGGAGAGCAGGTGCGTGTTCAGGTTCTCGTCGTTCACCTGGACGCCCTCGGCCCGGGCCTTCCCACGGAGCGAGGCCCCGCCGTTCTCGCTCACGCGGAGCTCGGCCTCGAACGGCTGAAACGTGCCGCGAAACGTGCCGCCCATGTAGTCGAGCGCGAACTCGACGCGCGAGTGGGCGGGGTCGAGCTGCCACGTGCCGACCGGAACCGCAGTGGCCTGAGAAGTGATGTTGCTCATCGGTTGTTCCGTCCTCCCTTGCGATTGCAATAGTTGCGAACGCAAGCAAGTTACCACGGATTGGTTGCGTGCGCAAGTGTATCGGGTCTTCCCGGCCGCAGCGGCGTGAAACCGGGCTCACTAGAGGCGTCGGAGCAGCTCGAGCAGCTCGGCGGTTCCGCCCACGAGGACGTCGGCCGCCGCGCCCAGCTCGCCCGGCGCCTCCTGGGAGACGACCGCGATCCGGACCGCCGCCTCCAGCCCGTCGAGGGCGCGGAAGGCGTCGAGGTCCGTGGTGTCGTCGCCCGCGAAGAGCGCCCGCCGGAGTCCGCGGCGCTCGAGCAGCCAGCGGACGGCGGCTCCCTTCGACGACTCGAGCGGGGGCAGCACCTCGAGCACCTTCCGCCCCCAGCGCGTGCGGAAGCCCTCCTCCAACGCGCGCTCGGCCACGAGGCGCAGCTCGGCCTCGGCCGCCGCCGGGTCGGGATGCGTCCGATAGTGGAAGGCCGCAGAGAGCGGCTTCCCCTCGTCCGGCCAGGACGTTCCGTCCTTGAACGCCTGCAGCCGGTCGGCCCACGCGTTCGCCTCGGGATCGAGCTCGAGTCCGTGCTCGCCCACGTAGACGACTCCGTCGTCGAGGCCGACGATCTCGCGCGCGGCCGCGGAGGGCCGGCCCGTCACGAACGCGACGAGCCCGTAGCGTCCCGCGAGCCGGCGCAGCTCCCGGCGCGTCTCGTCCGGCACGCGCGCGTCCTCCGGGCGCTCGACGATCGGCGCCAGCGTGCCGTCGACGTCGAAGAGCAGCGCAGCCAGGCCGGGCTCCGCAGCGATCCGTGCCAGCGCGTCCACCCGCCTACGATAGACGCGTGCGCCTCGTGCTCATCGGCCTCGCCGCCGGAGTCTTCAGTGCCCTCTTCGGCGTCGGCGGCGGGATCGTGATCGTCCCTCTGCTCGTGCTCTACGCGGGTCTCGACCAGCGATCGGCCGCGGGGACCTCGCTGGCGGCGATCGGGGTGACCGCACTCGCGGGGACGATCACGTACGCGCTGCACGGAGAGGTGAAGCCGGGTGCCGCCGCGCTCGTGGGGATCCCGGCCGCCGCCGGGGCCGTTGCCGGCTCGTGGCTGCAGCAGCGGCTGCAGGCTCGGACGCTCAGCTTCGCCTTTGCGGCGCTGCTCGTCGCTGTCGCGGTACGGCTCGTCGTCTGATGGACGCCGTCTGATGGACGTCGTCTGATGGACATCGGGATCGCGATTGCGGTCGGTCTGCTCGCCGGCGTGGTCGCCGGGCTCTTCGGCGTCGGCGGCGGGATCCTCTTCGTGCCGACGCTCGTCCTCGTGCTCGGGCTCTCCCAGCTGCATGCCGAGGCGACCTCGCTGCTCGCGATCCTTCCGACCGTGGCGGCCGGGACGTGGAGCAACGCGCGCTACGGGACGGTCCGCTGGCGGACGGCCGCCGTCGTCGGCGCCGCCTCCGTCGTCGGCGTGCAGGCCGGCGTCGTCCTCGCCCATTCGTTCTCCGACTTGACGCTGAGGCGACTGTTCGCCGCGCTGATGATCCTGACGGCCGGCCAGATCGCTTGGCGTGCCCGATAGCCCTATCCTTCCTCCGCGATGACCGAGCACGAAGACGTCCGGATCCCGCTCGTCGACGAGCCGATCGGCCTGATCGTCACTCGGATCCGGGAAGAGGACGAGGCGATCTCGCGCCTCGTGGACACGCCGCGCCGGCTCCTCGCCTTCCGCACCCTCGCCTCTATCCGCGTGGGCGTGCTCCTCGGTCAGCTGCTCGTCGACCACGACCTCCCGGACTACGACGGCACCGAGACCTGGGTCGATGCGCTGCTCCGCGACCCCGCTCACAAGGCGCGCGTCCGACAGGAGGTGCGCGCCGTCGCCGAGGAGATCGCCGGGGATCCGAGGTACGCCGACGACGTGCGCCACGTACGCACGCCGACAGGGGACTAGTGCGCGTGTGCGTGCGCCGTGTCCAGTTCGCCCGCCGCCAGCTGTGAGGCCAGCAGCGCGGCCAGGGCCGTGGTCGCGGGCACGGCGGCGATCAGGCCGATCGAGCCGACGAGCGTCCCCACGATCTGCTCGGCGACCGCCTCCCCGTTGACCGCGTCGGTGAACGTGGTTCCGCCCACGCCGAAGATCAGGAGCACCGGCAGCGAGGCGCCGGCATAGGCGAGCACGAGGGTGTTCACCGTCGCCGCGATGTGGTCGTGCCCGACGTCGAGCGCCTCGCGGATCAGCTGCCTTGCATGGAGCGAGGGGTTCGCTCGTCGCAGCGCCATCACCGTGGACGCCTGGCTGACGGTGAGATCGTCGAGCACGCCCAGGGCGGCGATCACCATTCCCGCGAGCAGGATCCCCTGCAGGGAGATGTTCCCGACCGCGGCGCGCAGGTAGATCGTCTCGTCGGAGGAGACGCCGGTCAGGTGCGTCAGGTCGGTGAAGACCCGCGCGAGGCCGGCGGTGAGGAGCAGCGCGGCCGCCGTGCCGAGCGATGCGGCCAACGTCTTCGCTCCCAGCCCGTGCGCGAGCGGGATCGTGGCGAGCATGATCGCGAAGGAGCCGATCAGCGCCACCTCGAGCGGCGAGTTGCCGTGCAGGATGGACGGGATCACGAAGGCGATCACGATCACGAGGCTGGCCGCGAGCCCGAGCAGCGCCCGCAGGCCGCGGCCGCGCCCGGTGACGACGACGAGCAGCCCGAAGGCGATCGCAAGCAGGAGCATCGGTCTGCCGCGGTCGAAGTCGGCGAACGAGTAGGGGTCGACGCGGGCGCCGTTCGCGACGGCGCCGGGCGGCAGCTGGTTGCGGTACATCCGGATGCGGTCTCCGACCTGGAGCGCGACCTCTGACGCGGTCCGGCCGGAGACGAACGAGAAGCGCCTCCCCTTGTCCTTGCCGGCCCGGATGGTGACGGTGACCCGGCGGCAGCCGGTCGTTCCGGGGACGCCGCAGCCAACGGCCGCGACGGCGGAGACCTCGGCCGGCACGGTATGCGGCTGCGCGATCTGCGGGCTCGACAGCCGATCCGAGCCGCGCGGCCACAGCTCGACGAGGCCGATCACCGTCGCGGCCACGATCACGCCCAGCGCGAGGAGCATCAGCTGTGCGACGAGCGACCGGCGCATCCCGCTCAGCGTCGCGGCACGGTCGGACGGCTCACGCGGCGCGACACTGCGAGCAGACGCCGGAGACCTCGACCTCGTGGCCGGTGAGGGCGAATCCGTGCGCGGCCGCGACATCGGACAGCCAGTCGTCGAGCGAGCAGTCGCGCAGCTCGACGACGCGGTGGCAGGACGTGCAGACGAGGTGGTGGTGGTGGCCGACGCCGCACAGCCGGTAACACGACTCCCCAGGATGATGGGCGAGGACGTCGACGACCCCGTGCTCGCTGAGGAGCGCGAGTGCGCGGTAGACGGTCGCGAGCCCGATCGCCTCGCCCCCGGCGCGTAGCCGCTCGTGGATCTGCTGGGCCGTGGCGTCGTCGCGGACCGACGGCGAGGGCGTCCAGGACCAGCAGCCGTCGGCGCGTCGGCCGGAGGCCGCGCTCGCGCAGCAGCTCGACGAGCTCCTCTTGCCGGTCCGGAGGCATCGCTGTAGGGTAGCGCCGGTGAGAGCGAGAATCATTCTCATTTTACTGACGTTGGCCGCCGCCCTCTGCGCCGCAGGCTGCGGCGGGCAGTCGAACGCAGCCTCGACGACCGCGTCCGCGAGGCGCGTCGTCGCCGCGTTCTACCCGCTGGCCTACGCAGCGCAGGAGCTCGGCGGCCCCACCGTGAGACGTCGACAACCTGACGCCGGCCGGTGCGGAGCCGCACGACCTCGAGGTGACGCCGGGCGACGTCCGAAAGCTCAAGGAGGCCGACCTCGTGCTGCTGCTCGGTCGCGGCTTCCAGCCGCAGCTCGAGGAGGCCGCCGGGCACGGCGACCGGGTGCTGCGGCTGCTCGACACGCCCGGGCCTCGGCGTGACGGCGAACAACGATCCCCATGTCTGGCTCGATCCTCATCGCTACGCGCTGATCGTCCAGCGCACCGGCCGGGCGCTCGGCCGGCCCTCGGCGCCGCTCGTCGTGAAGCTGCGCGCGCTCGACGGCGAGTACCGGCGCGGCCTGGCGCGCTGCACGCAGCACGAGATCGTCACGAGCCACGAGGCGTTCGGCTACCTCGGGCGCCGATACGGGCTGAAGCAGATTGCCGTCACCGGGCTGAACCCGGAGGCCGAGCCGAGCCCGCAGGCGCTCCGCCACGTCGTCGACGAGGTGCGCCGCACTCGATGCGAGCACCGTCTTCACCGAGACGCTCGTCTCACCGCGGGTCGCACAGACGGTCGCGCGCGACGCGCACGCCCGAGTGGACGTGCTGAACCCGATCGAAGGCCTGACGAAGGAGCAGCAGGCGGCCGGAGCAAACTACTTCACGCTGATGCGTGCCAACCTCGCCGGCCTCCGCCGGGCACTCGGGTGTCGCTAGCGATCGAGCTGAAGGACGTCTCGTTCGCGTACCCGCACGGCCCGACCGTCCTGAGGGACGTCGACTTCGACGTCGAGCAGGGGGAGTTCGTGGCCGTTGCCGGGCCGAACGGCGGCGGCAAGACGACGCTGCTGCGGCTCGCGCTCGGCCTCGAGCGGCCGACGAGCGGCGAGGCCCTCCTCTTCGGCGAGCCCGCGGCGCAGGCGCACGGCCGCGCGCGGATCGGCTACCTCGCGCAGCGCGCGCAGCTCGGGATCGACGCGCCCGCCACGGTGCGCGAGGTCGTCGCGTCGGGCCGCGTCGCGCGGCGCGGGCTCCTCCGGCCGTTCCGGCGCGAGGATCGCGGGCTCGTGGACGACGCGATCGCGCGGGTCGGCCTGACGGGGCTCGAGCGGCGCCCGGTGGCGCGGCTTTCCGGCGGCCAGCAACAGCGCGCGTTCATCGCCAAGTCGCTTGCCGCCTCGCCGGAGCTCCTCGTCCTCGACGAGCCCACGGCGGGGGTGGACGTCGACGCGCAGGAGTCCCTCGCCGCGCTGCTCGGCGAGCTGCATCGCCAGCTGGGCGTCACCGTGGTGATCGTCTCCCACGAGTTCGGCGCCGTCGAGCAATACGTCGAGCGGCTTGTCCTCGTCCGCGGCCGAATCGTCTTCGACGGCCCGCCGGAGCGGCTGCCGTCCTCCTGGCACGACCCCTCGCACGAGCACCCGCATGTCCATCCTTGACGCCGAGTTCATGCGGCTCGCCTTTGCGGCGGGAGCCGTGGTCGGCGTTCTCGCGCCCGTGGTCGGCTTCTTCCTCGTCCAGCGCCGGCTGAGCCTGATCGGAGACGGCATCGGCCATCTCGCGTTCGCCGGCGTGGCGCTCGGCTACCTGATCGGCGTCTCGCCGGTGGCGATCGCGCTCGTCGTCTGCGTCGTGGGCGCGATCGGGATCGAGTGGCTGCGCGCGCGGCGCCCCACCGCCGCCGACCAGGCGCTGGCGCTCCTCTTCTACACGGGACTCGCAGCCGGCGTGGTGTTCGTCTCCGCTGCAGGCGCGCTGAACGCGAACCTGTTCACCTACCTCTTCGGCTCCGTGCTGACCGTGACCCGGGGCGACCTGGAGCTGGTGGCCGCGCTCGGGGCTGCGACCCTGGCCACCGTCGCCGTCCTCTACCGTGGCCTGCTTGCCGCGGCGCTCGACGAGGAGGGCGCACGCGTGTCCGGGATCCCCGTCGCGGCGCTGAACGTCTTGCTGGCGGCCCTCGCGGGTGTGACCGTCGCGGTCTCGATGCGGATCGTCGGGATCCTGCTGATCGCGGCGTTGATGGTGCTGCCGGTGATCGCCGCGTCGCGGATCGCCTGGAGCGTCCTCTCGACGATCGGGATCAGCGTCCTCCTCGGGCTGCTCTCCGTCGTCGTCGGGCTGACCCTCTCGTACTATGCGGATCTCGCACCCGGCGGCGCGATCGTGCTGGTCGCCGCCGGCTCGTTCGTGCTCGCGGCGGGCGCGGAGGCGGTGCTCGGGCGCCTGCGCTGACGCGGTGACGTGGCAGAATCGGGGATCGCCCGGATGTCGAAGCTCCGCCTCACCCTGCTCGCGTCCGCCTGCCTCGCCGTGATCGGCTCGGCGGGGGCGGCTGCGCCGGCGAGGGCTCCGGGCGCCGCTGCGCGGGCCTTCGCCGTCAAGGTCGTCGTGCCGGGCCAGGACGGCGCGGCGACACCGGTCGTCGCGGCGCCGCCTCCGGGGCAGCCCGCGTACCTGAGCGGCTTCCTGTACCCGGGAGACGGCTCGGTCGTCTCGACGGGCGCCATCTCGGTCGGCGCCACGACGAAGGCCGCGGACACGGCGTCGGCGAACGCGTCGAGCGACGTCGCCGGCCTTTCGCTCTTCAAGGGCGAGTTGACCGCGGACGGCGTCGCCTCCCGGTCGAATGCCGCCGCGGGACAGAATGCCGCCGCGGGCGACTTCAACGGCTCCGCGCTGACGAACCTCGTCGTCCTCGGCCAGCCCGTTGTCGCCGCGCCGAATCTGCGGGTGGCGCTCGCCGACTGGGGGTATGCGCTGACGCTCGCCCAGGCGACCGACGAGTCGGCGCCGAAGGGAGCGAAGGGGCACAAGGGCTCGGTCACGGGGCTGATCGTGCACCTGAACACGGACCACGGCGGGCTGCCGGCCGGCAGCGAGATCCAGATCGGCTACGCCGAGGCTGCCGCACAGACGGCTCCGCCGGCGCCCGAGCCGAAGCCGACCTCGACGCCGAAGCCGACCCCGATCCCGGCGCCGGCGCCGGCCGCGCACGGCGTCCACGACGAGACTCGCGGCGCGCTCGAGCTCTCGAGAAGCGCCAACGCCAAAGAGGGCCTCTTCCGCCCGCCGCCCGCGGTCCATCCGCCGCTGACCGCCGGCCGCTACGTCTTCCCGGTCTACGGGCCGTCCTCCTACACGGACACGTTCGGCGCGCCCCGCGGCGACATCGCCAGCGGCTGGCATCACGGCGACGACATCTTCGGGCAGGTCGGCCAGCCGCTGCTGGCCGTCGCCGACGGGACGGTGTTCTCCGTCGGCTGGAACGACCTCGGCGGCAACCGGCTCTGGCTCCGCGACCGGCAGGGAAACCAGTTCTACTTCGCGCACCTCTCGGCGTTCTCGACTGCGGCGCGCAACGGCGCCCACGTCCGGGCCGGGACGGTGGTCGGCTTCATGGGGCAGACGGGCGACGCCGAGTCGACGCCGCCCCACCTGCATTTCGAGATCCACCCCGTCTCGCTGCTCTACCTCGACTACGACGGCGCGGTCAACCCGACCCCGTACCTCGACGCGTGGAAGCGCCTCGAGGACCTGAAGTTCCCGATCTCGGCCGGCTGGGCGCCGATCGTGCCCGGCGGTGCCCGCGCGCCTCAGGCGGGCGCGATCCTGCTGGGCGTCTCCGACATCTCGACCGCGGACGGCCTCGATCCGCACTCGCTCGAGCGCGCGTACGAGGCTCCGGTGACGTTCGCGTCGGCCCCGTAGCTCCGGCTGCCGGGGCTTCCTAGCCCCCGTTCGGCCCCGAGTTTCCCCCGTAGGAGCCGCTGAACTCGTCCTCGCCGCCGGACAGCATCTCCTTCAGCCAGCGGCGTGTCTCCGGGCCCGTGATCGGGTTGAAGAGGATCCCGAGCGCGATCCCCACGATGAGCAGGCCCTTGTGGCTCTTCTGCTTGCGCTTGCCCTTGCCCTGGAGGCGGTCGGCCGCGCTGCGGAGATCCTCGACTGCGTCCCTGAGCTTCTCGCGGATCTCCTCGTCCGTCGCGACGCGCGTCGCGAGCGTCACCGCGCCGCGGCGGCCGATCAGCTCGGTGTACAGCTCCTTTGCGGTCGCGAACGCGCTCAACACGTCGGCGCGCAGCTTCTCGTCCTGCATCGCCCGCTCCACGTACGGCTTGACGTTGGCGGTGGCGTCGTAGACCTTGTCCTTCGTCTTGGCCATGCTCGCTGAGTCCTTTCGCCTGGTTTCCGGGCGCTTAGTACCCGGCGGGGGAAGTGGCAAACGAGCGTTCGTCGCGCTCGCTGCCCTTGCGGTCATCTTCGCATCCTGCGGCGGCTCCGGCGAGAAAGAGCGTGTCGTGGACGGAAACGGCTTCACCTTTCGCGCCCCGGCTGCGTGGAGCGAGGAGCGCAAGGCGACGATGATCACGCTCTCGCCGGGCAAGGACGCCCCGCAGCTCGTCGGCGTCTCGATCTTCCGGCTTGTCCGCCCGTACCGGCCGACGCTCTTCCGGCGTGTCGTCCCGGAGCTCGACTCCGTCGCCAAGGCGATCTCCGTCGAGCTCGGGGGGCGCGTGACCGCGAGCCGCACGCTGACCGTGGCTGGCCGGAAGTCGCGCCAGTACGACCTCGTCTACCCGCACGGCGGCGAGCGGATGGAGCAGACGATCACGTTCGTCCTGGAGGGGCGGCGCGAGTACCAGCTGCTCTGCCGCCGGAGCGCGGGGGAGAAGCTCGCCGCGTGCAGGCGGCTCGTGAAGACGTTCCGCATCAGCTAGGAGGGGTTGGCGGAACATTGCTCGTCGTCGGGGTGCGATGCTCGGTTCCGAGGCAAGGACGCAGGGAGCGCTCGTAGCGGAGGCTACGGGCGCGACTGAGGACGCCGCATGGGGCCGAGCAGCGTGACCCGACGGCACAGACCTTGTTTCGCCAAACCCTCCCAGGACGGCTCTCAGCAGGAGTAGCCGTACGCGCGCGCCTTCGCGCAGAACTCGGCCTCGTCGGCGGTGAAGAAGTGATGCACGCCGTCGGGCTTGCGGACATAGTAGAGATAGTCCACCGGCGCGGGCCGCGCGGCGGCGCGAAGCGAGGGGAGTCCCGGGTTTCCGATCGGCGTCGGAGGCAGGCCCTTGAACCGGCGCGTGTTGTACGGCGAGCTGCTCCGGAGGTGTGCCTTCGTGAGCGGCCTTGTCCCCTGAATGCCGAGGCCGTACCTGAGTGTCGCGTCGATGCCGAGCGGCATTCCGGCCTCGAGCCGGTTGTAGATGACCGCTGCGACGAGGCGTCGCTCCTCGGGTGCGACCGTCTCGCGCTCGATCATCGAGGCGATGGTCAGGACGTCGTACGGCGTCCTCCCACGGGCCCGTGCCGTGTGGAGGTCGAGCGTCCTCCAGGATCGCCTGAACGCCTCGAGCTGCAGCCGGATCAGGTCGGAGCCGGTGCTGGAAGGCCCGAAGCGGTACAGCGACGGGAAGAGGAAACCCTCGATCCGCTTCGGCCTGCCGAAGCCGGCAGGCGGCGGCGCGCGTCTCGCCGCGGCGGCGTAGGCGGCACCTGTCAGCAACGGGGTCACGTGCCGGTTGCGGAGCGCGATCCGTCGCACGGCGGCGACCCGATCGGTCATCTGCCGGACGCTGAAGCCCTCGGGGAAGGAGACGGCGAGGCTGACATTCCGGGCTGCCCCGGCGGGCGCGGCAGCGGGCGCGGCGACTGCGCTTGCGGCCGCGACGGCGAGGAGCAGTCGCGCACTCGAGCGCCCCGCCTCCGCGCACACCGTCGGGCGCACAGTCAGGCGCACAGTCAGGCGCTGCGGGCGGCCTGGCGCTCGGTGGAGGGCGCGCGCCGGAGTGCGCTCTTCGACTTGCCGTCGAACGCAGCTGCGAAGACGTCCTCGATGTGGTCGGCGAGCACGAACTCGATCGCCTCGCGCGTCTCGGGCGGCAGCTCCGCGAGATCGGGCTCGTTCTCGCGAGGGAGGATGACCCGCTTCAGGCCCGCGCGCTGTGCGGCAAGCGTCTTCTCGCGCACGCCGCCGATCGGGAGCACCTGGCCGGTGAGCGTGATCTCGCCCGTCATGCCCACGTCCTCGCGAACCGGCTCGTCGCGGACGAGCGAGGCGATCGCCGTGGCCATCGTCACGCCGGCGGACGGACCGTCCTTCGGCACGGCGCCGGCCGGGACATGGATGTGCACGTCGTGCTCGCTGAACCAGTCGGGAGGGAGCCCCAGCTGGTCCGAATGCGCGCGCACCCACGAGAGCGCCGCCTGCGCAGACTCCTGCATCACCTCGCCGAGCTGGCCGGTGATCGTCAGGCGCCCCTTGCCGGGGTACGCGGTCGCCTCGATGAAGAGGACGTCGCCGCCGACGGCGGTGTAGGCGAGGCCCGTCGCGACGCCCGGGTCGGAGACCCGCTTGCGCACCTCCGAGGAGAAGCGGCGCGGGCCGAGCCACTCGCGTACGGTCTTTTCGTCGAGCTTGATCTTGTCGGCCTGGCCCTTGGCGATCTGCGTCGCCGCCTTGCGGCAGAGGTCGCCGATCCGGCGCTCCAGGCTGCGGACGCCCGCCTCGCGGGTGTACTCGCGGATGACGAGGCGCAGGACCTTGTCGCTGAACACGATCTGGCTCTTGTCCAGCCCGTTCGCCTCGATCTGCTTCGGGACGAGGAAGCGCTTGGCGATGCCGAGCTTCTCGTCCTCGGTGTAGCCCGAGAGCGGGATCACGTCCATCCGGTCGAGCAGCGGGCTCGGGATGGTGTCGAGCGTGTTCGCGGTGCAGATGAACAGCACCTTCGAGAGGTCGAACGGCAGATCGAGATAGTGGTCGCGGAACGAGGAGTTCTGCTCGGGGTCGAGCACCTCGAGCATCGCGCTCGCGGGATCGCCGCGGAAGTCGGCGCCCATCTTGTCGATCTCGTCGATCAGGATCACCGGGTTCCGGGACTCGGCGTCGCGCAGCGCTCGGATGATGGTGCCCGGCATGGAGCCGATGTAGGTGCGCCGATGTCCGCGGATCTCCGCCTCGTCGCGGACGCCTCCGACCGAGAGCCGCTCGAACTTGCGGCCGAGCGTGCGCGCGATCGACTGGCCGAGCGAGGTCTTGCCGACCCCGGGCGGGCCGACGAAGCAGAGAATCGGACCGGCGAGCTCCGCCTTGAGCTTCGAGACGGCGAGGTACTCGATGATCCGGTCCTTGACCTTCTCGAGGTCATAGTGATCCTCGTCGAGGATGCGTCGCGCCTGCTCGAGGTCGAGGTTGTCCTCGGTGTGCTTGCCCCACGGCAGGGTGAGGATCCAGTCGAGGTAGGTGCGGATGACCCCGTATTCGGCCGCGGCGGGCGGCAGCCTCTCGAGGCGCGCGAGCTCGCGCCGCGCGGCGCGGTCGGCGTCCTCGGGAAGGCCCAGCTCGTCGAGCCGGCTCTTCAGCTCCTCGATCTCGGCCTGCTCCGGGTCGCCCTCGCCGAGCTCCTCCTGGATGGCCTTCAGCTGCTGGCGGAGGTAGAACTCGCGCTGGCCCTTCTCCATCTCCGATTGGACCTGCGACTGGATCTTGGTGCCGAGCTCGAACACCTCGAGCTCGCGGTTCAGGATGCGGTTGACCTCGCGCAGGCGCTGCTCGACCTCGACCGACTCCAGCAGGTGCTGGCGCTCCTCGGTCTTGATGGTGCGCAGCGTGGAGGCGACGAGGTGCGCCAGCGCGCTCGGGTCGTCGACGTTGGCGGCCGCGAGCTGCAGCTCCTCCGGCAGGTACGGCGCGAGCCCGATGATGCGGGAGAAGAGCCCCTGAACGTTGCGCGTCAGCGCCTCCAGCTCGGGTGTGTCCTGGACGACGTCCGGCAGGTCCCGGAACTCGCCCACCAGATACGGGTCCTCCTGGAGGCGGCGGTCGAGCTGGACCCGCTCCAGGCCCTGGACGAGCACGCGCAGCGTCCCGTCGGGGACCTTGATCATCTTGTGCACGATCGCGACGGTGCCGACCTCGTAGAGGTCGTCGAAGCCCGGCACCTCGATCTCCGGGTCGCGCACGGCCACGAGCGCCAGCAGGCGGTCGCCGGAGACCACGTCGTCGATCAGCCGCACCGAGCGCTCCTGCCCGATCGCAAGCGGCGTCATCGAGCTCGGGAAGACGACCATCTCCTTGAGCGGCAGCACCGGTAGGGTCACCGGGAACTCGAGCTGGCCCTCGACCGGAACGGCGGTTTCGTCCAGGAGCTCCGTCACGACCTCGTCCTCACCTCGATCGGCACGTTGACCGGCCCTGCCGGCCGCTGCTCCACCACGGGGAGCACGATCCTCAGGAGCCCGCGCTCGTAGGTGGCGCTCGCCCGGGCGGGGTCGACCTCCTCGATCAGCGGAACCGTGCGCTCGAAGGCGCCGTAGTCGATCTCCATCTGCTGGAAGACGCGGCCCTCGCAACGGGTGCGCTTGCGCTCGCCCGCGATCAGGAGCTCGCGCTCGGTCGCGACGATGTGCACCTCGCCCGGGTCGACGCCCGGCAGCTCGACGACCACGGTCAGCTCGTGCGGCTCGTCCGTGTGAAAGCAGTCGACCTGGGGGCGCAGCACGCGGCGCGCGCCGGTGAACCGCGGCACCTGCCAGAGCTCGTCGAAGAGCTCGCGGACCTCGCGCTGCAGCCGGTCGATCTCTCGCTTCGTCATGTGTGCAAGGTAACGACTCAGGTGCAGTCTGCGCGACCTGCGTCTTCGAAAACACGGCCGCCCGGTGCGGAGAGATAGCGCCACGCGTACCAGCCACCTTGGAGGTTGCCGTGGAGCTCGAGCCGCAGCACCCCGTAACCGCCGTTCCAGGCCTTCGCCGAGCCGGTCCGGAAGGGGCGGAGCGGGTAGAGGCTGCGGCCGCCCGTGCCCACGACGAACGAGCGGATTCCGTCCTTCGGCTGCAGCCGCTCGTAGTCGTGGTCGTGGCCGGCGAGCACGACGTCGGCCTTCGCCGCGGCCAGGTCGCGCCAGAGCGCCTCCGTGCGGTCGTCGCTCCCGTGCAGGCCGTTCGAGTAGCGGGGCCGGTGCCAGTAGGCGAGCGTGCACGCCTTTCTGGACCGGGCGAGGTCCGCCCGCAGCCAGCGCTCCTGCGGCGAGCCCTTGCCGCAGCCGCCGACCCGGTCGCACTCGGAGTCGAGCGCGACGAGATGCCACGCGCCGAGGTCGAACGACCGCCACGTCCGCGTGATCCCGAAGTACGCCTTGAAGCCGGCGGCACCCGTCGTCCCGTACTCGTGGTTGCCGGGCGCCGGATGCGTGATCGCCTTGAAGCGGCCCCACGTCGACCCGTACCAGCGCCGGAAGTCGTCCAGCGACCCCGTCTCGTACTGGAGGTCGCCGAGCGCGAGCACCGCGTCCGGACGCTGCGCGGCGACGAGCTGCGCCGTCGCCGCCTGGGCGCAGGTGCCCGCCGCCGGGCCGCGGTCGCACGCGATGTCGCCGGCCGCGACGACCACGGGGTCGCGACGGGCAGCTCCTGCCCCGCCGGCCACGAGGGCGAGGACGGTCACGCAGCAACCGACCAGGCGGAGAGATGCGACCCGGCCCATGGCGGAACGCTAGCGTTGGGAGGCGTGGAGCGCCTGACCCGGTTCGTCCTCCGCCGTCGATTCGCCGTTCTCGGCGCCTGGCTCGTGATCTTCGTACTCTCCGGCTGGGCCGCGTCCGGCCTGGCCGCGCTGCTGACGAACCGCTTCACGCTCCCCGGCACCGACACCGCCCGGGCCGAGAGGATCCTTCGCGACCACTTCGGCCAGCGCTCGACAGGCGCCATCACGATCGTCGCCAAGACGCGAGGCGACGCGGCCGCCGCCGTTCCGGTCGTGCGCGCCGCCGCGGAGCGGGCCTCGAAGGAGCTTCCGACCTCGAGGGTCGTGGGAGTCGCGCCCGTCTCGCAGGACGTCGTCAGCGCACAGCTCGTCTCCGACCTCGAGCCGGCGGACTCCAAGGGACGGACCGACGACATGCGGCGCGCGATCGGGACGGTGCCGGGCATGACGATCTACGTCACGGGGCAGGCCGCCGTCGAGCACGATCTCGACCCGGTCTTCAACCACGACCTCAAGGTGGGCGAGCTCTACATCGCGATCCCGATCGCGACCGTCTTGCTGATCTTCACGTTCGGCACCCTTGCTTTTCTCTTGCCGCTCGTGTTCGCGGCGTTCACGATCCCGACCGCGCTCGGGATCATCTGGATCGTCGCCAACTACATGGAGCTGACGACGTACCTGCAGAACCTCGTGATGCTGATCGGGCTCGGGATCTCGATCGACTACTCGCTGCTCGTCGTCTACCGCTACCGCGAGGAGCTCCGGAGCGGCAAGTCCAAGGCCGACGCGCTCGTCCGGACGATGCAGACCGCGGGCCGCGCCGTCGTCTTCAGCGGCACGGCGGTGGCGATCGGGCTGGCGCTGCTGCTCTTCATGCCGCTGCCGTTCATGCGCGGCTTCGGCGTCGGCGGGCTGATCATCCCGATCGTCTCGGTCGTGGCCGCGTTGACGCTCCTGCCGGTCCTGCTCTGGTTCGCCGGCGCCCGGCTCGACCGTGTGCGGCTGATCCCCGGGAGGATGATCGAGCACCGGAGCGACGACGAGTACGGCTTCTGGCCGCGGCTGGCGCGCTTCATCATGCGGCACGCGGTTCTCGTCGCCACGACGACGACGGCGTTCCTGCTCCTGCTCGCCGCGCCGGTGCTCAGCCTCGACCTCGGCCCGGGCTCGAACCAGGGGATCCAGAAGAACCTGGAGGCCGTGCGCGGGCTCGATACGCTCACGGCTGCCGTGGGCGAGGGGGCGATCGCGCCGACCGACCTCGTCGTCGACACGGGCCGGGCCGGAGGCGCGGCCGTGCCGCCGGTGCAGGCGGGCGTCCGAAAGCTGATCGCCGGCCTCGAGGCCGACCCCGAGGTCGCCGCCGTCGAGTACCGCCCGGGCTCGCGCCAGTCGGTCGACGCCACCCGGCGCTACCTCCACCTGCAGGCGATCGGACGCTCCGAGTACGGCACGCCGCCCGCGATGGACTTCGTGCACCGGCTGCGCGACGACATCGTCCCGGCCGCCGGCTTCCCCGCCGGGGCGAGGGTCTACGCGGGCGGCGGGCCGCCCAGCGGCGTCGACTTCCTGCACCTGACCTACAAGGCGTTTCCGTGGCTCGTGCTCGGCGTGCTGCTCCTCACCTACCTGCTGCTCCTGCGCGCGTTCCGTTCGATGCTCCTCCCGCTCAAGGCGATCGTCCTGAACCTGCTCTCGATCGGGGCGGCCTACGGGCTGCTCGTGGTGGTGTTCAAGTGGGGCTGGGGCGACTGGGCCGGGCTGATCGCCTACGACCAGATCGAGGGCTGGATCCCCGTGATGCTGTTCGCGATGCTCTTCGGGCTCTCCATGGACTACGAGGTCTTCCTCGTCAGCCGGATGCGCGAGGAGTGGGACGCGACGCACGACAACGAGCTGGCCGTCTCGCGCGGGCTCGCCAAGACCGGGCGGCTCGTCACGGCGGCCGGGCTGATCATGTTCGCGGCCTTCATGGGCTTCGTCGCGGGCTCTGTCGTCGGTCTGCAGCAGTTCGGCTTCGGGCTGGCCGCGGCGATCCTGATCGACGTGACCGTGATCCGCGCCCTGCTGGTCCCGAGCGCCATGAAGCTCTTCGGCCGCTGGAACTGGTGGCTGCCCGAGCGGGTAGCGCGGATCGCGCGGGTGCCCGCCTCGCCGCTCCAGCGGCGGCCGGCGCTGCGGCCCGCAGGCAAGTAGCCGTCAGGGATCCACGGGCACGAGCAGCCCGCGCCCGGCGAAGCCGACGGTTCGGTCGAGCGCGTCGAGGTACCGCCTGGCGAGCGGCGGCGCGCTCCGCAGCGTCCAGAGCGCCTGTGCCTGCACCCAAGCGGCGTCGCGGGCCCGTTCGACGTTCCACATCGCGATCCGGTCGTCGCCCGACCCGAGCGCGACGTCGACGACGCCCACGAAGCCGGTCGAGAACCAGCGCTTGACCTTCGCTTCGGTCTTCGCGAGCAGGCCGTTCACCCGCTGGTAGTCATCGTGCTGCGCCCGCGCGTGTCCGAGCTCGACCCCCCGTTCCCTGCACACGGCAACGAGCGCAACGGGAAGGTCGCGGTTGATGTGTGCATTCATGCCCGCGAGCGCGAACTGGATGGGCGCGACGTTTCTCTTCCGCCGGCACGCGAAGAGCGGGGCCCAGGCCCGCGGCGCCGTGGCGGGATCGGCGAGCCACGACTGCAGCGCCGAGAGGTAGAGGTTGGCGAAGACGACGTCCAGGCGCCGGAGGAAGACGGGGTCGCGGAACGTCTCGGTCGAGCCCTCGATCGACTCGGTCACACGCAGGTAGAGCTTGTTGAACCAGCCGACGCCGTCCCGCGTGGGGACCGCCGCGTCGATTGCGCGGAGGCGCGCGGCGACCTCGGGCACCGATCGGGCCGCCGGGGCCGCGAGCACCTGTGCGAGCGTCGCCATCAGCGGCGAACGCTAACCCTTTCTCGCCCGCGTCTCCCGGCCCAGCGCTCGGCTACGCTGCCGGAGATGCACGCGCCGCCTGTCGTGCTCGGCGGCGTCCCTGTCCGCGGGGCCGGGCTCGTGCCGGGGCTCGTTCACTGCGCGTGCGGGATCGCCGAGCTCTCGGTCCGGCGGCTCGCCCGCACGCCGCTCGCGGCGTGACGCTCCTCCGCCGGCTGTTCAGGGTCGTCTGGGGAGACGACGTCGACCCCGAGGGGCCGCGCTCGCCGGGCTGATGGGCTACCTCGGCGGCCACCTCTCGGACCAGGTGGGCCGTCGGCCGCTGATCCTGATCGGCTGGCTCGGGACGATGTCGGTGCTCCCCGCGCTCGCCTTCGTCCACAACGTGTGGCTCGGCCTCGGCCTGCTCGCGCTCGCGCCCGCATTCGGCTCGATCGGCGGCGCCGCCGACCTGGCGATGGTTCGCCGACCTCGTGCCGCCGGAGCGGCACGAGGCTGCGTACGCCGCCGTCCGCGTGGCCCAGAACCTCGGCGTCTCGCTCGGGCCGGTGCTGGGCGGCCTGCTCCTGCTCGGCCAGAACTGGTCGAGGCTCTTCCTCGGAGTCGCCGTCCTGAGTGCGTTCGGCTGGCTGCTCGCGTACCGCTACATCCCACGCCGCGGCCGCTACGCGCCCGAGAGCCCGCCCACTCGCGGCTCGTTCGCGGTCATCCGCCGCGACCGGGCCTTCCTCGTCTTCCTCGCCTCGTCGATCCTGGCTTCGGCGACCTACGTCGCGTTCGAGACGCTGCTGCCGATCTCGCTCGTCAAGTCCCACGGGCTGACGCCCTCGGTGTGGGGCTTCCTGGTGATCGCGAACCCGATCCTCGTCACGCTGCTGCAGCTTCGGATCACGCGCAGGGTCGCTCACGTGCCGGCCGCGGTGAAGCTGGGGATCGCGATGCCGATGATGGGGCTCCCGTTCCTGCTCCTGAACGTCAACGCCTCGATCCCCGTCGTGCTGGTCGTCGTGATCGTCTTCGTCTTCGGCGAGATGCTCTGGGTCCCGACGTCGCAGGCCGTCGTCGCGGCCTTCGCGCCGCCCGACCTCCGCGGCGCGTACATGGGCGTCTTCGGCGCGTCGTGGGCCATCGCGTGGGCGCTCGGGCCCTTCTCCGGGCTGCAGGTGCGGGCCGCGTACGGCGACGCCGTGCTCTGGTGGTGCGTCGCGATGGTCGGGCTCGCGGCCGGTGTCTCCGGCGCGCTGGCGGCTCGCGGGCGCGACCGCGTCCCCGCCGAAGTAGCATCGCCCGCGTGAAAGGCTTGATCTGCGCCGGGGGCACCGCGACGCGCCTCCAGGAACTGACCCGCGTCACCAACAAGCACCTGCTGCCGGTGGGCAGCTGGCCGATGGTGTACTACCCGCTCCAGCTCCTGCAGCGGGTCGGCGTGACGGAGGTGCTGCTCGTCACCGGGCAGCAGCACGCGGGCGACTTCATCGACCTGCTCGGCGACGGCCGGGTGCGGGCCCGCGCCGGGGACGACCTCCTCTTCGACGTCGACCTCTCGTACAAGGTGCAGGTCGAGGCGGGCGGGATCGCGCAGGTCGTGGGCATGGCGCGCGACTTCGCGCGCGGCGAGAAGCTCGTCGTCTGCCTCGGCGACAACATCTTCGAGCACGCGCACGCGGACGCGATCACGGCGTGGGGAGCCGACGGGGACGGCGCGCTCGTGTTCGTCAAGGACGTCCCCGACCCGGAGAACTTCGGCGTGGTGGCCTATGACGGCGACAAGGTCGTCGACCTCGTCGAGAAGGCCGGGGTCGTCGACACGCGTTACGAGTCGCCGCCCTCCTCCGATGCCATCGTGGGGCTCTATTGCTACCCACCGGACGTCTTCGAGATCATCGACACGCTGGAGCCGTCGAGCCGCGGCGAGCTGGAGATCACCGATGTGAACCGCGCCTACGTCGAGCGTGGCAAGCTCGAGGTCGAGCGGGTGCGGGGCTGGTGGCACGACGGCGGCAAGCACTGGCAGGACCTCGCGGAGGTCGGCCGCCTGATCGACCAGACCGGGGTGAACAAATGAGCGTGCCGGTGACCCGGTTCCCGCTCGGCCGCCGCGAGGACGACCGCGGCTGGTTCATGGAGCTGATGCGGGCGAGTGCGCTGCCGAAGCCGATCCGCCAGTCGAATCTCTCCTTCTCCCGCGCCGGCGTGATTCGCGGCCTCCACTACCACGAGCGTGGACAGGACGACCTCTTCGCGTGCGTGCAGGGAATGGTGCGGGTCGTCGTCCTCGACCGCGAGACCGGCGAGACGTTCACGGAGGACATCGGCGACGACAACCCGGTCGCGATCTACATCCCGGGCACGTACGCGCACGGCTACGAGGCGCTGACGGACTGCCTGTTCCTCTACCACGTGACGGAGGAGTACGACCCGGCCCACCCCGACGAGCATGGGGTGCCGTGGGACGACCCGCGCGTCAAGCATCTGTGGAGCACCGAAACCCCGACCCTCTCGGACCGGGACCGGGCCGCCGCGTCCTCGTAACCGGCGCCGGCGGCCAGCTCGGCGCCGCGCTGCTCGAGGCCTTCCCCGGCGCCGTGGGGCTGACCCACGCGGACTGGGACGTGACGATGCCGCCGCCCTTGCTGGAGGTCCCCGACCTCGTGCTGCATGCGGCAGCCTGGACCGACGTCGACGGCGCGGAGGCCGACCCGCAGGGCGCCGCGGCGGTCAATGTCGGCGGCACACAGCACGTCGCGACGCTCGGCGTGCCGCTCGTCTACTACTCCACGGACTATGTCTTCGACGGCCGCAAAGGCGAGCCATACGTCGAGTCGGACGGGCCCAACCCGGAGTCTGCGTACGCGCGGACCAAGCTCCACGGCGAGGCGGCCGCCGGCGAGCACGCGTGGATCGCCCGCTCGTCCTGGCTCTTCGGGCCGACCAGCACGAACTTCGTCCGGACGATGCTGCGGCTCGGCCGGGAGCGGGACGAGGTGGCCGTGGTGGACGACCAGCGGGGGTCGCCCACGTACGTCGGCCACCTGGCCGAGGCGACGCGCGCGCTCGTCGAGCTGCCGTTCGGCGTCTACCACATGGCTGCGGAAGGGGAGGCCACGTGGGCCGAGTTCGCGGAGGCGATCTTCGAGGAAGCCGGCTTCCAGACACGCGTGCGGCGCATCTCGACGGCCGAGCTCGGCCGTCCTGCGCCCCGGCCCCGCTACTCTGTGCTCCGCTCGGAGAAGCCGGAGACGCCGCGCCTGCCGCACTGGCGCGAGGGCCTCAGAGAGTGCCTCGCACGCCTCGAGCAGGCCAAGTAACAGTCTGTTACTTGGCCTCGGAGGCGACGGTCCTGAGCTTTCGCCGCGCTCTGCGGGCCTGGGCCTCGCTCGAGCCGGTGACCGTGCCGTGGTCGACCTTCAGCCACTGGCACGGCGTGGGGGACGTCTTCGGGACGCCCGGCTCGCAGTCGGAGTAGAGAAAGGGGTCGACCGACCGGAGCGCCAGGCCCTCGAAGCTCTCGCCGAGGAAGAGCGCCTGCGGCGGCGTGTGGCGCAGCTGGGCGGCGACCCGGGGGTCGATCTCGACCCGCGGCGCCTCGTGCCACTGGAGGTAGAACAGGTAGAACGACCCGATCACGGCGAGAGCCGTGACGAGCTGGCGCTTCCGTTGCCCGCGCAGGAGGCTCACGGCGGCTCAAGGTAGCCTGTGGCGCATGCGGGTGCTCGTCACCGGGGGAGCCGGGTTCATCGGCTCCCATTTCGTGCGCCGGCTCGCCGAGGCGGGCGACGACGTCGTCGTGCTCGACAAGCTGACCTATGCGGGCAACCGCGCGAACCTCGAGGACGTCCAGCACGAGTTCCTCCAGGGCGACATCGCCGACGCGGACGCCGTCGCGAACGCCGCGCGCGGCTGCGAGGCGATCGTCAACTTCGCCGCCGAGACACACGTCGACCGCTCGATCCTCGGCCCCGCGGAGTTCATCCTCACCGACGTGCTCGGCACCCAGGTGCTGCTCGACCACGCGCGCCACCACGGCCTCCGGCTCGTCCATGTCTCCACCGACGAGGTCTACGGCGACATCGACCTCGGAGCGGCGCCCAGCACGGAGGACGCGCCGATCCGCCCCTCGAGCCCGTACTCCGCCTCGAAGGCGGGAGGCGACATGCAGGTGCTCGCGTACGTGCGGACCTACGGCACGGATGCGCTCCTCACCCGCGGCGCGAACACGTACGGGCCGCGCCAGTATCCGGAGAAGTTCCTGCCGCTCTTCATCACGAACGCCTTCGACGGGCTGCCGCTGCCGGTCTACGGCGACGGCCGCCAGCGCCGCGAGTGGCTCCACGTGGTCGATCACTGCGCTGCGATCGAGCTCGTCCTCCGCCGGGGCGAGCCCGGCAACGTCTACAACATCGGCGGGCAGGAGCGCGAGAACATGGAGGTCGTGCGGCGGATCCTCGACCACACGGGCGGGAGCCCTGATCTCGTCCGCCACGTGGAGGATCGCCCCGGCCACGACCGTCGCTACTCGGTCGACTCGTCCAAGCTGATGGGGCTGGGCTGGCGGCCGGAGCACTCGTTCGACGCCACGGGGCTGGCCGAGACGATCAACTGGTATCGCGAGAACCGCGCGTGGTGGGAGCCGATCAAGTCGGGCGACTACCGCGCGTACTACGAGCAGCAGTACGGCGCTCGGCTCGGCGGCTGAGCGCTCCGACGCTGAGACCGGGTGACGTGAACAGCGCGTGCCTGACGGCCTTTCGGGTTCTGTAAAGAGAAGCGGAGTCCGCCGAATCCTCCGCTACGGTGCCGGTGATGCTCCGTGGAGCCGTCGCCGTCACGGCTGCGGCCGCGCTCGCGCTGAGCGGCGCCGCCGGCAGCACGTCTCGCCTCGCCGCACCGGTGAGCGTCGGCGCGGGCGACCTCCTCTTCAGCGGCCACGGCTGGGGTCACGGCGTCGGCATGAGCCAGTGGGGCACGCTCGGCTACGCCGAGCGCGGCTGGCTGTACGACGCGATCCTCGCCCACTACTACCCCGGCACGACGCTCGGGCCGGCGCCGGTCGCGAAGCTCCGCGTCCTGCTCGTCGAGAACGCGGCGAAGGTCGTCCTCTCGTCGGATCAGCCCTGGAAGGTGCGCGACGCCGACGGAGAGGTGCAGGCGCTCGAGCCCGGCAAGCTGACGCTCAGGCCCGGGCTCAAGGTGCGCTTCCCGACCTCCGCACAGCCGACGCAGCTCAGCCAGCCGGTCACGTTCCTCCCGGGCAAGGCGCCGCTCCAGGTGAACGGGAAGCCGTTCCGCGGCACCCTGGACGTGACCGTGGCGAAGGCCAAGCTCCAGGTCGTGAACGTCGTCCCGCTCGAGGGCTACCTGAAGGGGGTCGTCCCCTCGGAGATGCCGTCCGGGTGGCCCGCGGAGGCGCTGAAGACGCAGGCGGTCGCCGCGCGCTCGTACGCGCTCGCGAACCGGACGACAACCGGTCAGTTCGACGTCTATGCCGACGTTCGGAGCCAGGTCTATCTCGGGATGTCGAACGAGTCGCCGGCGGCGAGCGCCGCGGTCGACGCCACGAAGGGCCAGGTACTGCTCTTCGGCGGGAAGGTCGCGGATGCCCTCTTCTTCTCGAGCTCGGGAGGCCGCACCGCTGCTCCCGCAGAGGTCTTCGCAGGGACGAAGTTCCCGCCCTACCTCGTCCCGGTCGCAGACCCGTACGACACGGCGTCTCCGAACCACGACTGGGGGCCGCTGCCGGTCGACGTCAACGCGGCCGGGAAGAAGCTCGGCCTCAAGGGCAGGCTCACTGACCTCCGGCTCGAGCCGTGGCCGTCGGGGCGCGTGAAGACGGCGACCGCCCTCGGACTCGCGGCGAGCGGGCTCGAGACCGAGGTGACCGTCACGGGTGCCCAGCTTCGGAGCCTGCTCGGCCTGCGGTCGACCTGGCTGACGGCCGGCCTCGCCGTGCTCGAGCGGCCGTACGGTCCCGTGACCTACGGCAACGCTGTCCGGATCACCGGACATGCGCGCGCCGTGGGGGACGTGACCCTCGAGCAGCGGACCGGGACCCCGCTCTGGCAGCCGGGGCCGATGGTGGCGCCGGACGCCGGCGGGGAGTTCACCTTCACGATCAAGCCGACCGCGTCGACGGAGCTCCGGCTGGTGGCCGGCACGCTCCGCGCGCCCGGCCTGAAGGTGCCGGTCGCCCCGCTCGTCCGCCTGACCGCGCCGAAGGCCACGGCGATCTTGCCGACGAGCCTGCGCGGCACGACGAGGCCGGTGATCGCGGGCGGGACGGTGCAGATCCAGCGACTCGAGGGAACCGCCTGGACCGATGTCGCGGACGCGCCCGTCGACGCACGGGGAAGCTTCGCCGTCACCCTCGATGTCCAGCCCGGCGCCTACCGGGCCCGCTACGCCCCCGGCAACGGTCTCGTGGCAGGGCTCTCCCCACAGATCCAGGTCGGCCCGTGATCCGTACCGCCGCCCTCCTGCTCGCCTGCGCTGTCATCGTGCCGGCGGCGGTGAGTGCTGCCGGCGCCTTCCAGTCCAACGACCCACTCGCCGCGCAGCAGTGGTATCTCGGGCAGGACCGCGCCTTCGACTACTGGGCCGAGCCGCCGGCGCTCGACCCGGTTCGGGTGGCGGTGATCGACTCCGGCATCGACGCGGGCCATCCCGAGTTCGCCGGCCGGATCGTCAAGGCGAAGAGCTTCGTGGGCGGCTCCGCCCGGGACTTCGAGGGTCACGGGACGTTCGTCGCCGGCGAGATCGCCGCCGCAGTCGACAACGGCGAGGGGATCGCCGGCATGGCTCCCTCGGCGGAGCTGCTGGTCGCCAAGGTCGTGAACGAGGCGGGCGAGGTGCCGCTCCGTGCCGAGGTCGAGGCGATCCGCTGGGCGGCGGACAACGGGGCGCGGGTGATCAACCTCAGCCTCGGCGGCGTCCGCGACCCGCTCGACCGCCGCCGCGACGCCTACTCACCGCTCGAGCAGGCCGCGGTCGACTACGCCTACTCCAAGGGAGCCGTGATCGTCGCCGCGGTCGGGAACGGGCCGCAGTCGCCGGCGACGCCGTGGCCCTACGCGCACTACCCTTCGGCCCTGCCGCACGTGATCGGCGTCGCCGCGCTCGCGCAGAACGGAGACGTCCCGCTCTTCTCCAACCGCGACGCCGTCTACGTCGACCTGGCCGCGCCGGGCAAGGACATCCTCTCCACGTTCCCGCGCGCGCTGACCGCCGAGCGGGCGACCTGCGTCGACCAGGGCTATTCGAGCTGCGGGCCGACCGAGTTCAGCCGCTCGGAGGGCACCTCGTTCGCCGCGCCGCAGGCCGCCGCCGCCGCCGCCCTCCTGCTCTCCGTGAATCCGTCGCTTCGGCCGGACCAGGTGACGGCGCTGCTGGAGCACTCGGCAGTCGACGTCAACTCCTCCACGGGCTGTGGTCGCTGTCCGATCGGCCGCGACAAGTTCACGGGCTGGGGGCGACTCGACGTCTACGCGGCCCTGGACCTCCTCGACCGCGGCACCCGCATGTCGACCGACCGCTACGAGGCGAACGACGACGCCGGCACGTGGTCGCACCCGCTGTGGGGCAGGAGCCGCGCCTTCTCGGCGACGCTCGACTACTGGGACGACCACGTCGACGTCTACCGCGTCAAGCTCCAGAAGAGCCAGCGCCTGTTCGCGCGGCTGACGCTCGACCGGCGGCGCGACGTCTCCCTGTTGCTGTGGAAGCCCGGCACGACGAGCGTCGAAGGGCTGCGCGCGCCGCAGGGCTACCGGGCGGCCCAGTCCTCCCGCGTGGGGCTGCAGGAGCGGCTCTCCTATCGCGCCCCGGAGACCGGCTGGTACTACCTCGAGGCCCAGATCGTCGCCCCGGGCGCGGTCACGTACACGCTCAGCCTCAGCAAGGTCTGAGCGCGACGATCACTGATTCTCGAGCAGCTCCTCGTCGGGGACCTCGCGCAGGACGCGCGCGGGGCTCCCGACGACGAGCGCGCGCGGCGGCACGTCCTTCGTCACTACGGCGCCCGCGCCGACGAACGCCTCCTCGCCGATCTCGACGCCGGGGCAGAGGATCGCGCCGCCGCCGACGCGGGCTCCGCGCCGGATCGTCGGCCCTCTCATGAGTCCCAGTCGCTTCTCCGTGCGACCCATGTAGTCGTCGTTCGTCGTCACGACGCAGGGGGCGATGAAGACGTCCTCCTCGAGGGTCGAGTAGGCCGTCACGTACGCATCCGCCTGGATCTTCGTCCGGTCGCCGATCGTCGTGTCGTTCTCGACGAGCGAGCCACGCCCGACGATCACGTCGTCGCCGAGCGTCACCCGCTCGCGGATGCACGACTGGTCGCCGAGGATGACCCGGGCGCCGACGGTCGAGCCGGCGAAGACGATCGCGCCGGTCGACACGACGCTGCCGTCGCCGATTCTCGCCGGCTCGAGCGGGCGGCGCTTCGCGGTCGAGCGCGGCGAGAGCGTCGGCTGCTTGCCGACGACGGCGTTCTCCAGCACCTTGACGCCCTCGCCGAGGACCGTGCCGGGATAGACGATCGCGCTCGGGTGGATCTCGGCCGGCATGGATCTCAGCCGTGGTGGAGGGACGCGCCTCGCAGCGACTCGGTCAGGCGGTCGAGGGCGCGGACGACCGTGAGCCCGTCGCGCGCCTCCTTGTGCCCGTCCGGCCCGTTCTCGACGAGGCCGAGGAAGTGCCTTACCTCGAGCCGCAGCGGCTCGTCGTTGGCGATCTTCGGGCTGAAGATGTCGCCGGTCCGCGTCCGCCACTCGCCGTACGTGGCGGCCGGCTCCCACGGCGCCTTCTCGTAGATGGTCACCTTCCGCTCCAGCTCCATGTCGTCGAAGACGGCCATCTTCTCGCGGCCGACGACGGTCAGCTTGCGCATCTTGTGCGGGTCGAGCCAGGAGAGGTGCATGTGCGCGATCTTCCCCGAGGGGAAGCGCAGGTAGCAGAAGACGACATCCTCGACGCCTTCGTTCAGGAACGCGTTGCCGTGCGCCACGGCCTCCTCGGGCTCCTCGTCGACGAGGTAGAGGATCACGGAGAGGTCGTGGACGCCGAGTGACCAGAGCGCGTTCTCGTCCTTGCGAATCTTGCCGAGGTTCTGGCGGTTGCCGTAGACGCAGAGCACGTCGCCGAGCTCGCCGGAGTCGACCAGCTCCTTCAGCTTCCGCACGCCGGGGTGGTAGAGAAGCAGGTGGCCGGGCATGAGCACGAGGTCGCGCTCCTCCGCCAGCCGGAGCAGCTCCTCCATCTCGCCCTCCTTCATCGTCGGCGGCTTCTCGACGAAGACGTGCTTGCCCGCTTCGAGCGCCTGCTTCGCAAGCGCGTAGTGGGTCGGCACGGGCGTTGCGATCACGACGGCGTCCAGCTCGGGGTCGGCCAGCAGCGCCTCGAAGCTGCCGGTCGTGCGCACGCCGGGATAGCGGTGGGCAAGCTCCTCGCGGCGCAACGGGTCGGCGTCGCAGAGCCAGCGCAGATCCGCCAGCTCGTCGAAGTTCCGGACGAGGTTCTTGCCCCAGTAGCCGAGGCCGACCTGGCCGACGGTCGCCACTAGAGCTTGTGGACCTTCGGCGACGCGGTCCCGGCTTTGCCGGTCGCGTTCCGGAGGTCGACGACCAGCTCGGCATCCTCGACGAGCCTGGCGTAGTCGACCGAGGAGTGGTCGGTGACGATCACGACGGCATCGTAGGCCTGCGGCTCGAGCGGCACCGACGCCAGGCCAAGGTCCGGCAGCTCCGGCACGTGCGGGTCGTGGTACGAGAGCTCGGCGCCGGCATTGGACAGCAGGCCGATCAGCTTCAGGGCCGGGGACTCGCGCATGTCGCCGATGTCCTTCTTGTACGAGACGCCGAGGAGCAGCAGCTTCGAGCCCTTCAGCGACTTCTCCTTGCCGTGGTTCAGGGCCTGCGAGACGAGCGAGCGGCAGAAGTAGGGCATCTCGTCGTTCACCTTCCCGGCCAGCTCGATGAACTCCGTGTGGAAGTCGAACTCGCGCGCCTTCCAGGTCAGGTAGAACGGGTCGATCGGGATGCAGTGCCCACCGAGGCCGGGACCGGGCTTGAACGGCATGAACCCGAACGGCTTGGTCGCTGCGGCGTCGACCACCTCCCAGACGTCGATGTCCATGCGGTCGCAGAGCTGTGCGAGCTCGTTGACAAGCGCGATGTTGACCGAACGGAAGATGTTCTCGAGGAGCTTGGTCAGCTCCGCGGCCTCGGGCGACGAGACCTTGTGCACGGTGTCGAGCGCCCTGCGGTAGAGATCGGCCGCCGCCTCGGTCGAGGCCTCGTCGATCCCGCCGACGATCTTCGGCGTCGTCCGCGTCGTCCAGTCCTCGCGGCCGGGGTCGACGCGCTCGGGCGAGAAGGCGAGGTGGAAGTCCCCGCCCGCCTTCAGACCGCTGCCCTCCTCGAGGATCGGCTGCACGATCTCGCGCGTCGTCCCGGGGTAGGTCGTCGACTCGAGGATGACGACGTGGCCCTCGCGCAGCCGCGGCGCGAGCTCGCGGACGGCGCCCTCGACGATCCTCAGGTCCGGCTCGCGCTGGCGCGAGAGCGGCGTCGGCAGCGCGATCAGGATCGCGTTCGCGTCCTTGACGACGTCGTAGTCGGTGGTCGCCGCCAGCAGGCCTGCGTCGACGAGCGGCTTCAGCTGCTCGGAGGGCACGTCCTCGATGTGGCTCTCGCCGCGATTGAGGGCGTCGACCACCGGCTGGACGACGTCCACGAGCACGACGGTGCAGCCCGCCTCGGCGAACGTATGGGCAAGCGGGACGCCGACGTAGCCGGCTCCGATCACAGCGAGGTCGCGAGTCACGGCGCCAAAGGGTACAGACGAAGCACCCCTGCAATGCGTTCCGATGCATCTCCCTCGCCGTAGAGGGAAGGGAGCCCCTCGGGCAGGCGTGCCTCGGCGACGGCGCGGGCGATCGCGGCGGGGTCGTCGTCCACGAGCACGTTGGCCCCGAGCTCGACGGTGTCGACCCACTCGGTCGACGGCCGCGCCGTCACGCACGGCACGCCGTACCAGTACGCCTCCTTCTGCAATCCCCCCGAGTCGGTCACGATCACGCGCGCCTGCGAGGCGAGGGCCGCGAGGTCGAGGTACCCGAGCGGCTCCGCCAGCACGACGTTCGGCGGCAGCTCCGGGAGGCGGGAGCGGGTGCGTGGATGTGCGGGGAAGACCACGGGCTCCGCGATCCTGCCCAGGCCCTCGACGATCCGGACGAGTCGCTCCGGCCGGACGTTCGCCTCGCGGTGGATCGTGGCGAGGACGTAGCGTCCCGGTTCGACTCCGAAGCGCTGCAGCGCATCCGACCGCTCCCGCGCCAGCGGCGCGAAGCGGCGTGCCGCATCGGCCATCACGTCCCCCACGACCTCCACCGTGCCGGGGACACGTTCGGCCTCGAGCGTCTGGGCCGAGCGGGCGTCCGGAGCGAGGAGCAGCGTCGAGATCCGGTCGACGACGATGCGGTTCCGCTCCTCCGGCATGCCGAGGTCGCCGCTGCGCAGGCCGGCCTCCACGTGTGCGACGGGGACGGCGGCCTGGACTCCCGCCTCCGCGCCCGCGCGCGTCGAGTTCGTGTCGCCGAAGACGACCACCCAGTCAGGCTGCTCCGCCTCGACCGCCTCGCGGATGAGCGGCCGCATCGTGTCCGCATCGGGAGTGTGCAGGTCGAGCCGGTACCGCGGCTCGTCCAGGCCCAGCTCGTCGAAGAAGATCTGCGACATCTCCGGGTCCCAGTGCTGCCCCGTGTGCAGGACGACCTCCTCGAGCCCTGTATCGCGGAGCGCCAGGGAGAGCGGGCCCGACTTGATGAACTGCGGGCGGTTGCCGACGACCGAGAAGACCTTCACCGCCCGAGCGTACTCACCCGAAACGGCTCACCTCATGCGCGGCTCGAGAGTGGGCCGTGAAGGATTCGAACCTTCGACCTTGGGATGTTCGTGCCCGAGATCGCCCGCCTGTCGTGGCTCGTCGACCTTCCCGAGGGCGAAGACCTCGGAGCGAACATCGACCTCGCGATGGACGCGATCGAGGCGACGAACACCGGCCTTCGCGGGGTGCTTCCGCGCGGGTACCAGAAGCTCGAGAAGAGCGTCCTGCTCGAGCTCGTCCGCCTCTTCGCGCCGCTCCCGCGGATGGTCTCCGGCGACGCCTTCGGCCTCATCTACGAGTACTTCCTGGCCGAGTTCGCCGCGAACGAGGGCCGGCGCGGCGGCGAGTTCTTCACGCCGCAGTCGATCGTGCGGCTGATCGTCGACGTGATCGAGCCGTTCCACGGGCAAGGTCTACGACCCCGCCTGCGGCTCGGGCGGGATGTTCGTCCACTCGGCGCAGGTTCGTCACGAACCACAGCGGCTCACCCGTCCGCGACCTCTCGGTGTACGGGCAGGAGCAGAAGGAGGGGACCGTCCCGCTCGGCCGGATGAACCTCGCGCTGCACGGGCTCTCGGGCGACATCCGGCTCGCCAACAGCTACTACGACGACCTCCACGACGCGGTCGGCAGCTTCGACTTCGTCATGGCCAATCCGCCGTTCAACGTCAACGGCATCGACAAGTCGAAGCTCGAGGGCGACACGCGCCGCTTCCCGTTCGGGCTGCCGCGACCCGACAACGGCAACTACATCTGGATCCAGCTCTTCGGCTCGGCGCTCAACGAGACGGGTCGCGCCGGGTTCGTGATGGCGAACTCCGCCTCGGACGCCCGCGCGAGCGAAGCCGAGATCCGCCGCCGGCTGATCGAGGAGCGCGCGGTCGACGTGATGATCGCGATCGGCCCGAACTTCTTCTACACGGTCACGCTTGCCGGTGACGCTCTGGTTCCTCGACCGCGGCAAGCGCGGGACGCCGCGCGAGGACACCGTGCTCTTCCTCGACGCCCGGCACACGTACCGGCAGATCGACCGCGCCCACCGCGACTTCCTGCCCGAGCAGATCGAGCTGCTCGCGAACACCGTGCGCCTCTACCGCGGCGAGGACCCGGAGTCCGTCGCCGGAAGCGAGGCAGCTCATGGCCGAGCGCTTCCCGGACGGCGTCGTACGCCGACGTGCCGGGCTTCTGCAAGGTCGCCACGATCGCGGAGATCGAGGCGCAGGGCTGGAGCCTCAACCCGGGCCGCTACGTCGGGCGTCGCAGCCGGCGAGGAGGACGACGGCGACTTCGCCGAGCGGCTCGCGGAGCTGCACGACGAGTTCACCGCGCTCTCGGACGAGGCGGAGCTGCTCCGGCGGCAGGTCGACGCGGCCGTGCGGGGGATTCTCGAGGCGTGAGCGAGTGGCGCGACGGTGACGCTCGGCGACGTCTGGCTGAATTGAGCAACGGCGCGCAACTTCACGAAGGCGTACGTTCGAGGTCAACGGCATCCAGATCATGCGGTGTCAGGCGATCTCGGCGATCGACTATCACCCGTCTGCGGATCGGATCCGAGGTTGACCCTGGCGCAGAACTTCTGATCGGCAGCGACTTGAGGTCAACGACCTGGTCGTCGTGCGGTCGACGGCAACCCCGGCTGGTCGGACGCTCGCTGTCGTCACCGGAGGACTCGCTGGCAGCGCACCGCTTGCACCTCGTGCGTGATCGGATGCCACAAAGGATGGACCCTCGGTTCCTGCGGCTACTCAGCTCCGTCCATGCGCACAAGGCCGTCGTGATGGCGGCAGCCAGTCGGAGCGAGCATCACGCATCTCAACGTCAGACCGTTCTGGGATCGGTTCCTGTTCTCTCCCGGACATGCGGGCTCAGCGACGAGATCGTCTCCGATCCTCGGCGCGCTCGACGACCTGATCGAGAACAACCGGCGGCGGATCGCGCTGCTCGAGCAGATGGCGCAGGCGATCTACCGGGAGTGGTTCGTGCACTTCCGCTACCCCGGCCACGAGGACGACGAGCTCGTCGACTCGCCCCTCGGCCCGATCCCCGACGGCTGGCGCGTCGGCGCTGCTCGGGAGAGCGTCATCGAGCTGCGCTACGGCAAGGCCACTCATAGCGTGAACCCGGCCGTTGGAAAGGTCAACATCCGCGTGCTCAACTCGGCATGACGAACGAGTTCCGTGTGATCGAGCTCGGCGACTATATCACGGACGAAGGCTCGCGTCGATCGAGCCAAGCTAATGCCGTCGAGGTCGACTCTCGTGCCGATCTCTGGCGCAACGCTCGGGAGGTCCGCGATCCTGGACTGAGATGTGCACGACCAGTCGGTGCGTCGGGACGATCGACGATCCACGTACTACGTGACGACGGATCTGCCGATGCATTCGTCACGGATGACGGCATCGGCGAGAGCGAGCATCGATGCGCAACAGCCGTCGACGCGGTGAATCGTCGAGCACGTGCGTCATCGTCCTGCAGCCTCCGCAGGAGCGTCGTCGCGCGTTCGACGGCACGTCGATCCGAGTTGAGCGACGAGCTCGCAGTGCTCGTCGCAACTCGACTCGGTGTCTACGAGGATGCGCGACGCCCTCCTTCCGAAGCTCGTGACCGGCGCGATCGACGTCTCGAAGCTCGACCTCGACGCGGTCCTCGAAGAGTCGGCCGCGTGAGCCCGGAGCGGTTCTCCGAGGACGAGCTCGTCGAGCGACCTGCGGTCGAGCTCCTCGCCGAGCTCGGCTGGGAGACCGGTCAACGCCGCGAGGAGGTGCTCGGCCCCGGCGGGACGCTCGGGCGCGAGCAGCCGTCGCGACGTCGTCCTCGAACATCGCCTGCTCCCCGCGCTGCGAGCTCTGAACCCGAGGCGCTCGGACGCCGCAATCGAGGAGGCCGCCGCCGCGCTCTCGCGCGACCGCTCCCTGCTCGACCCGACGCGGGCGAACCGCGAGGTCTACGACCTCCTCCGCGACGGCTACCTCGCGACCTGGCGGGACGACCGCGGCGAGGAGCAGACGGCGCGGATCGCCTACGTCGACTGGCGCGATCCCGCGCGCAACGACTGGCTCGCCGCGAACCAGGTGTGGATCGCCGGGGACCTCCATACGCGGCGCGTCGATCTCGTGCTCTTCGTCAACGGGATCCCGCTCGTGCTCGCCGAGTTCAAGGAGCCGGGACGCCCGGTCCGAGCCGCCTACGACGAGAACCTCACCGACTACCGCGACACGATCCCGCAGCTCTTCTGGCCGAACGCGTTCGTGATCCTCTCGAACGGCTCGGCGGCGCAGGCTCGGCGCGACGTTCGCGCCGTGGGAGCAGTTCGGCGAGTGGAAGTGGATCGACGCGGAGGGAAACGCGGCCGCGTCGAGCTCGAGACCGCGATCCGCGGCACGTGCGAGCCGGCGCGCCTGCTCGATCTCGTCGAGAGCTTCGTCGCGTACAGCGAGCAGCCGGGCGGTCTCGTCAAGTCGCTCGCGCGCTACCACCAGTACTTCGGCGTGAACGCGGCGATGAAGGCGCTCGAGCGGATCCGCGCGACGGGCGATAAGCAGCTCGGCGTCTTCTGGCACACGCAGGGCGCAGGCAAGAGCCTCTCGATGCTCTGGTTCACGCAGAAGGTGCTCCGCCTCGTGCCCGGCGGGTGGACGTTCGTCATGGTCACCGACCGCAAGGAGCTCGACGACCAGCTCCACGGGACGTTCGTCGACGCCGGCGCGGTCAGCCGCGAGGCGGACGTCCACGCCGACGACGGCGGCGCATCTGCGCGAGCTGCTGCGCGCCGACCACCGCTACGTCTTCACGCTGATCCACAAGTTCCGGCTGCGGGAGGGCGAGTCGGAGATGCCCGTGCTCTCGGATCGCAGACGACGTGATCGTCATCACCGACGAGGCGCACCGGACGCAGTACGACGTGCTGGCCCAGAACATGCGCAAGGCGCTTGCCGGACGCCGCGTTCATGGGCTTCACTGGGACGCCGCTCGTCGTCGGCGAGGAGCTCACGCGGCGGGAGTTCGGCGACTACGTCTCGATCTACAACTTCCGCGACGCGATCGCCGACGGCGCGACGGTTCCGCTCTTCTACGAGAACCGGATCCCCGAGCTCCAGCTCGTCAACGAGGCGTTCGACGAGGAGCTGAACGAGATCCTCGAGGAGGCCGAGGTCGACGACGAGGCCGAGGGCATGCTCGTCCGGCGCTTCGCCCGCGAGGTCGCGCTCATCCGCCGGCCCGAGCGGCTGCGGACGATCGCGCGCGATCTGGTGCGGCACTTCGTCGGGCGCGGGTTCGACGGCAAGGCGATGGTCGTCTCGATCGACAAGGCGACGGCGGTGCGCATGCACGACCTCGTCCGCGAGGAGTGGGAGGTCTATCTCTCCGAGCTCGGGCGCGAGCACGACGCGCTGCCCGAGCTCGAGCGCGCCTGGCACGCAAGCCGGATCGAGCTCATGGAGACGACGGACATGGCGGTCGTCGTCAGCCAGGGCCAGAACGAGGTCGCGGATCTCGAGCGGCGTCGGGCTCGACATCCGGCCGCACCGAGCGCGGATGCTCGCTGAGCAGCTCGACGAGCGGTTCAAGGACCCTCGCGATCCGCTGCGGCTCGTCTTCGTGTGCGCGATGTGGATGACGGGGTTCGACGCGCCGAGCTGCTCGACCGTCTACCTCGACCGCCCGATGCGGAACCACACGCTGATGCAGACGATCGCCCGCGCCAACCGGGTCTTCCCCGAGAAGGAGAACGGGCTGATCGTCGACTACATCGGCGTCTTCCGCGATCTCGAGAAGGCGCTCGCGATCTACGGGGCGGCCACGGGTGACGATCGCGTCGACTCGCCGATCCAGGACAAGGCCGCAGCTCGTCGCGGCGCCTCGGCGGAGGCGGTCGAGGCGTGCGCCGAGCTGTGCGCGCGTTACGACGTCGACCTCGACGAGCTGCGCGCCGCAACCGGCTTCGAGTTCATCGCGCTGCGCGACGCGGCGGTCGAGGCGCTCCTCGTCGACGAGAGGTGCGGGAGGCGTTCCTCGACGTCCGCCGGCGTGCGCGGAAGCTGTTCAAGGCCGTGCTCCCCGATCCGGTCGCTGCCGCCCAGCAGGGGACCGTCGCGGTGATCCGCGTGCTCGCCGAGCGGCTCCTCGACCTTGGACGCGGCGAACGGCCCGGACATCTCGGACGTCGCGGACGCGGTCGACGCGCTGCTCGACCGGTCGGTGGGAGCCGAGGAGTACGTGATCAGGGCGGCCGCCGAAGGCGTCGATCCCGACCCGCTGATCGACCTGGAGCCAGATCGACTTCGATGCGCTCGCGGCGCGCTTCGCCGGGCGGAAGCGATCCGAGACCGAGCGGCTCGCCGCGCTGCTTGCGCGATCGCGTCGATCGGCGGCGGCTCGCAGAACCCCACGCGGCACGAGCTCGTCGAGCGGATCGAGCAGCTGCATCGCCGAGTACAACGCCGGGAGTCTCAACATCGACGAGTACCTCCGTCGGCTGATCGCGCTCTCGCGCGACCTCTCGGAGGAGGAGCGGCGCAGCTGCGATCGAGGGTCTGAGCGAGGAGGAGCTGGCGGTCTTCGACCTGCTGACGAAGCCCGATCCGGCGCTGACGGACGACGAGCGCGAGCAGGTCAAGGGCGTAGCGAAGCGCCTACTCGCGCACGTCCACGAGAGGCTCGTGCTCGACTGGCGCCGCAAGGCGGAGACGATGGCCGACGTGCGAGTCGCGATTTAAGAGTCCCCTGCTCTACCAGCTGAGCTAACGGCCCTCGAGGCAGGGGCAAGTGTAGCCACGATGCCGCCGCGCTCGAGGGTAGGGTGCCGCCTGTGACGACGCAGGTCCAGCCGCGGCTTCGCCCGCTTCTGATCTGGCTCGGACTCGGTGTCACCGTCCTCTTCGGGTGGTTGGCGATCCGGGACGTCCACGCGGACCGGGTGTGGGACGCGCTCACGCGTTCGAACTATGTCTGGACGATCCCCTCCGTCCTCGCGCTGGCCCTCTCGATCGTCCTGCGGGCCGTGCGCTGGCAGTACGTCTTCGAGCCGGCGACGCGTCCCCCGTTCGAGCCCGCGCTCCGCGCGACGCTCGTGGGCTACCTGTTCAACTGCGTCCTGCCGGCCCGCGCGGGCGAGGCCGCACGCGTCCTCGCGCTGCACCGCTACGCCGGGACCTCCCGCGCGGAGGGCGCCGGAACGATCGTCGCGGAGCGGCTCTATGACGTCCTGACGCTGCTGCTCCTCTTCTTCGTGGCGCTGCCGTGGCTGCCGCACGTCGCCCGGATCCAGGTCGCCGTGACGCTCGCCGTGGCCGTCGTGCTCACGATCGCGATCGCGGCGTTCGTGCTCGTGCGCTGGGAGCACCGCCCGCTCGAGTACGTGCTCCGGCCGCTGCTGAAGCTGCCGGGGCTGTCCTCGCTCGACCCCGAGCGGCTCGCGCTCAACACGACCGCGGGCCTCGCGAGCCTGCGGCGCGGACGGCTCGCCGCCGCCGCGCTCGTGCTGACGATCGCGAGCTGGCTCGGGCTGGCGCTCTCGGCGTGGTTCGTGTTCGAGGCGTTCGACCTGCAGCTGTCCTACACCGCCGGGATCCTGGTCGTGATCGCGACAGGCCTCGCGTCGATCCTCCCGTCCTCGCCGGCGGGGCTCGGCGTCTTCGAAGGTGCGACGGTCGTCGCGCTGGGCGCGTACGGTGTCTCCCGCTCCGATGCCCTCTCCTACGCCATCGTCCTCCACGCCGTGAACTTCTTTCCCTTTCTGGTTGCGGGACTCGTCGCCTTGAGGTGGCGCCGGTGAAGGTGAGCCTGATCGTCCCGGCGTTCAACGAGGCCGCCACCATCGGCGAGGTCCTGGACCGGATCGCGGCGCTGCCGCTCGAGACGCAGGTGATCGTCGTCGACGACGGCTCGACCGACGCCACGGCCGAGATCGCCGCCTCGCGCGGCGCCGAGGTGATCCGCCAGGCGAACCGGGGCAAGGGGGCGGCGATCCGGGCGGGGATCCCCCGAATCGAAGGGGAGATCGCCGTCATCCAGGACGCCGACATGGAATACGACCCGGCCGACATCCCCGCGCTGATCGAGCCGATCGAACGTGGCGTCGCGGACGTCGTCTTCGGCTCCCGCCTCTCGGGTGGCAAGCCGCAGCGCGCCTATCTCTTCTGGCATCTGATGGGCAACCGGTTCCTGTCGCTGCTGACGAACGTCCTCTTCAACACGACCCTCTCGGACATGGAAACGGGGTACAAGGCGTTCCGCACCGAGGTGCTGCGCGAGCTCGACCTCCGTGAGGACGACTTCGCGATCGAGCCGGAGATCACCGGCACGGTCTGCAAGCGGAAGCTGCGGATCTACGAGCTGCCGATCGCCTACTACGGGCGGACGTACGCGGAGGGGAAAAAGATCACCTGGCGCGACGGCTTCAAGGCGATCCGCGTGCTCCTGCGCGTCCGCCTCACGCGCTGAAGCCCCGGCGTCTGCCGAGGCTCAGCGTGGCGAGGATGCGTTGGTCTCGCCGAGCTAGAACGGATGGATCCGCCACGACGCGCTCAGCTTCAGGGCGTCGACGACGGGGTCGGACTCGGCCTGGCGGCTCGACGGCTCGACGCGCGGGGCGTTCTGCTTCCGGCGCGGGGTATCGGGCTGCGTGCGCTTCATGAGTGGTGCACCTCCTCAGGCAGGGCGGCGGGTGCGCGGACGACGCGGATGTCGCCCGAGACGGTCTTGAGACGGAGCTCGACGAGCGGCCCCTCGTCGGAGACGGGAGCGCCGGCCAGCTCCAGCTCGGAGTCGGTGTCGCCGGAGACGCTCTGCGCGTCGACCCAGACGCGCGAGCCCCGGCGGACGCCGACGGTGATGTCGCCGGAGACGGCCTGCAGCGTCACGTCCCCCCGCTCGACGGCGTCGATGCGCTGGTCACCGGAGACGGTCTGCACGGCGATTGCGGCGCCCGCGCTGCCGACGAAGACGTCGCCGGAGACGCTGTGAATCGCGGCGCCCTCGCCGATCGAGCCGACATGGACGTCGCCCGAGGCGGACTGGGCGGCGAGGCCAAGGCCGACGCGCTCGATGCGAATGTCGCCGCTGGCGGACTTCACCGCGGCGCCCTGCGCGACGTCGTCGAACTGGACGTCGCCGGAGGCGCTCTTCACCTCGAGCGAGCCGAAGCGCCCCCGCCCGCTGACGTCGGCCGACTTCGACCGCACCTCGACCGAGGCGCCCTCCGGGCAGCGGATCCGGCAGCTGATGCCGTTGCGGCCGAAGACGATGTTCAAGAACCCGCCCGAGCGGGGGTTGACGTCGACCACCAGCCGGTGGCCGTTGTCCACGAGCTCGACGCGAGCGTCCTCGACGGCCTGGCGCGACGCGTCGTCGTGGCCCTCGAGCTCGAGCTCGGTGACGCCCTCGGGGCCCTGCTCGATCACGATCTCGCCGGTGGGGATCCGCAGGTCGAGCTTGAGTGGGCCGGAGGTTTCGAAGGTCTGCTGCACGATGCTCCTTTCAGCTCTGGCCGTAGCCGGTGAGGCGGCGTCCGCCGCGGCGCCCGGGGCCGGCGCCGGTGCGCGACTCGGCCGAGCGGGCGATCGCCCTCACGAGCCACGTGTTCACGGAGACTCCGTCGCGCGCGGCCGCCTGCTCCACCGACTGCTTCAGCCCTTCGGGCAGGCGCAGCGTGATGCGGGCTGACAGCTCCTCGCTGACGCCGCTGTCCGCGGAGTCGTCCTCGACGTAGACGAACTCGGGATCCTGGCCGGCGAGGCGCACCTCGACGTGCCCCGAGGGCAGCTTGCCCGAGAGCTCGAGCGCCGCCTGGGAGAGAATGTCGAGGATCCGGAGCCGTAGGGTCGACCCGAGCAGGTCGCTGAGCCGCCGGGCGACTCCGGCCGAGCGCTCGTCGCCGAGGTCCGCGACGCCGGAGAGGTCTTCCTTCAGGGAGTCGATCACGATCGAGATGTTCATCGTGACATCACTATGACATCATGATTGATGTCTGTCAAATGTCGCGCTAGTGCAGGCCGTTCAGGTCCGCGCGGCGAGGCTCAGCCGCTCCGGAGGCGTCGGGTGCGAGAAGAACCAGACGTAGAGGGCACGCGGCGGCTCGAGGTCGCTCAGGTTCGTCCGCGCGAGCCGGAGATGGGCCGAGCGGAAGGCCTCGCGGTCGCCGGTCAACTCGAGCGAGAAGCGGTCCGCCACGCGCTCCCACCGACGCGAGAGCCAGGCGTTGAAGGGCGCGGCGACGAGCTCGAGGAGCGCCGAGAGGAGCAGGATCGCAGCGGCGTCCTGCGGCTGCACTTGGCCGAGCACGAGCCACACGACGACGACGAAGGCCGCTGCGCCCGTCATGCCCAGCACGGTCAACAGCGCGACGTGGCGGTAGCGCCGGTGGCCGAGCTCGTGCGCCACGACGAGCTTCAGCTCTTCGGGACGACCCGCGTCGAGCAGCGTGTCCCAGACGACGACGCGCCTCGTCCGGCCGATCCCCGAGACGTAGGCGTTCACCTTTCGCGTCCGCCGGCTGGCGTCCGCGACGAGGACCTCGCGCACGGGAACGCCGGCGCGGTCGGCGAGCCTATGCAGATCTGCCGCCAGCTCGGCGTCGGCGAGCGGGGCGAAGCGGTTGAAGAGCGGCTCGAGCACGACGGGCGCGACAAAGCCGAGCACCAGCACGAGCAAGGCTGCGGCGACCGCCCCCACGAGCGGCCACCACCGCGGCAAGGCCCGCGCGAGCACCACGAGCAGCTCGACGAGGAGCGCGGAGAGCGCGGCCGCGACCGCAAGCCCTTTCAGCTGATCGGTCAGCCAGCCGCGCGTCGTCTGCGTCGAGAATCCCCATCGTTCCTCGTAGCGGTATCGCCAGAGCCCGAGCGGGAGGCGGACGAGCCACGCACCGCCGACGGTCAGCGCTGCCAGTGCCGCACCCTCGAGCCACCACGGCAGCGGCAGCTCCGGGCGCCACCAGGCGACGAGCGCGAGCGTCCCGATGCCGAGGGTCATCCCCACCACGAGCGCCGCATAGAGCGGCCGGTGGTAGGCGCGCGCGCGGGCGATCTCGGCGGCGGAGAAGTAGTCGGAGGCATCCATGGCAAACCGAATTCTTAACCGCGGAGAAACACAGACACCTCGTGCGCCGATTACCCTTTGCCAATGGCGAGTGACGCGGGCACCGCTGACTCCGCGCGACGGCTGGACTTCGACACCCAGCTGAGCGACGACTGGCGGCGCCTGGGCCGCGCAGCGACCGCGGTCGCCGTCGTCACTGCGCCCGTCGCCTTCACGTGGTTCCACAAGCACAACGGCTGGGGGCTCGGCTGGTCGTTCCTCGCCACGATCCTCGAGATCGGCGCCTTCCGCGGCATCGTCGACGTGATCCTGCGCCGGCTGATCCCGTGGCCGAGCCTCTTCGGAACGGACGACGCGCGCATCCGTGCCGAGGACGCGGTCAACCGCCGCCGGGCCTGGTTCTGGCGCTGGATCCTCCGCTGGGCCTTCCGCATCGTCACCCTGATCACGATCGTCTGGCTCTTCAAGACGCACGTAAAGGACGAGAACGTCACCTGGGCGGGCACGGCGTCGTCCATGTGGGCGGCGCTCGGCCACGTCCTCTCGACGCCGTCGCTCTGGGTGCAGGTCGTCTTCGTGGTCTTCCTCTTTGCGGCCAACTTCCTGATCTTCATGGGCCCGATGATGCTGATGGGCATCTCCCAGATCCGGGCCTTCGAGCCGGGCGACGCGGAGTGGGGCGTCAAGCTCGACGACGTCCGCGGCCAGGCGGAGGCGAAGGAGGAGGTCCGGCAGGTCGTCAACCTCTGGCAGTCGGGCGAGGCGTTCGAGAAGGCGGGCGGCAAGCGCGAGCGCGGCGTCCTCTTCCGCGGCGCGCCCGGCACCGGCAAGACCATGCTCGCGAAGGCGATCGCGACCGGGTTCAACTCGCCCTTCGTGACCATCCCGGGCTCGGGCTTCGCACAGACCTTCATCGGCATCGACGTGCTGATCGTCCGCTTCCTGGCCGCGAAGGCGCGCCGCCTGGCGCGGAAGTGGGGTGGCACCTGCATCATCTTCATCGACGAGATCGACGCCGTTGCGATGCGGCGCCAATCGCTCGGCGCGTCTCACTCGGGAGGCGAGTACTCGGGGACCACGCAGCTCGAGGATTTCCTCTTTTTCGGGCCGAACGGTGCCCTCAATCCGTCCGGCGACCTGATCCTCGAGACACGCGGCTGGCGCGAGCGGATGTTCGAGCAGCGCGCGCCGGAGCGCTGGCAGGCGCCGCAGTTCATGCAGCGCATCGGCGGGATCGTCAACCAGGCCTTCCCCGGGATGTTCGGCGGCCAGGGGCAGGGGGCGCTGAACCAGCTGCTCGTCGTCATGGACGGGATCGACAACCCGCGCTTCACACACCGCGTGTTCGTCAATCGCGTGAACACGTTCCTCGACGCGCTCTACATCATCCCGGGCCGGATCGGCAAGGTGCCGCTGCGGCTGCCGCGCGCCCGCCCGAGCGCCGAGCAGATCTATTTCATCGGCGCGACGAACGTGCCGCTGGAGGCGCTCGACCCCGCGCTGACGCGCCCGGGCCGGATGGGTCGGCACGTCTGGTTCCGGACGCCCACGAAACAGGATCGCCTCGACATCTTCGACCTCTACCTGGCGAAGGTCTCCCACGACGCCGATCTCGACCGGCCCGAACGCCGCGACGAGCTCGCGCGCGTCACGAACGGCTATTCGCCGGCGATGATCGACCAGGTCTGCTCCATGGCGCTGACGCTCGCCCACCACGAAGGCCGCGAGATCTTCGGCTGGGCGGACATCGTCGAGGCGATGACGACGGTCGAGTCCGGCACGGCGGTCAACATCGAGTACGTGCCCGAGGAGACGCGCGCGGTGGCGATCCACGAGGCCGGGCACGCGGTCGCGGCGCACGTCTACATGCGGGGCGCGGAGTCGACCCGCCTCTCGATCCGGATGCGAGGCGGCTCGCTCGGCCACCACCAGGCGCGCGAGCGCGACGAGCGCTTCAGCGCGTGGCGCCACGAGATGATGGGCCGGGTCGTGTGGGGCCTCGGCGCGATGGCCGCGGAGCGGGTCTTCTACGGCGAGAACTCGAACGGCGTCGGCGGCGACGTGCAGAGCGTGACCACGACCGCGGCGTACATGGTCGGCACCGCGGCGATGGCGCCCGAGCGCATCGAGATCCCGGAAGGCAAGTTCGCAGACGAGTCGCCCGATGAGACGCGCAAGCGGATCATGAAGCGCTTCGAGGAGATCGGCCTCCAGATCATGAACCGCACGGGCGGGGCGTATGAGCACAACCCGATCGCGAACGTGCTCGGCGATCCGGCCAAGCGTGCGATGGCGGCGCAGATCCTCGGCCAGGCGTACCTGCAGGCGCACCACCTCGTGCTGGCCAACAAGCCGGCCGTGGAGCGCATCGCGGACGTGCTCGTCGAGCGGCGCGAGATCTACGGCGACGAGGTCGTCAACCTCCTCGACAGCATCGAGCTGAAGGTTCCGCACGTCGACGTCACCGACGACGAGGCATGGCCGAAGCTCTGAACAGCCCGGGCGCGCCGGACGCCGTCGCGGAGGCCGACTCCGAGGCCGTCGTCGACCGGACCTTTCGCCGGCCGGGCAAGAGCTACCGCGGCCGGTTCCGCGTCGCCTACATCGCGCTCGTCTGCCTCTTCTGGGCCATCGTCGCGGGCGTCGCGATCTCCGTCACCGGCGGGATCAACCGCGACCGCGGCCCCGCGTGGTCGTCCTGGAAGCCGGGCGCATCCGGGATCGACGGGGCGAAGGAGATCGCCACGCACGTCAGCGGCAAGTACCACCTCGTGGGCGGCCGCCAGCTGGTTGCGGTGCAGGCGCACGAGCCGGAGATCCAGAACGTCCCGCTCGAGCTGATCGCGGTGCGCGGCGGCGCGGGCGCGAACGACGTCGCGACGATGTCCGCCAAGAACTCGGTCGTCTTCATCCTCTGCGGGCTCGGCACGCGCTGCTCGATCAACTCCGGCAAGCCGACGGAGGCGCGGGCGCGCCTGCTCCGCCGCGAGGCACTCGAGCTGGCGCTCTACACCTTCAAGTACGTACGGGGGGTCGACTCGGTGATCGCGTTCCTGCCGCCCCCGCCGAACCAGAAGCCGCCGAGCTGGTCGGTCTACTTCCGCAAGTCCGACTTCAAGCAGGAGCTCAAGCGTCCGCTCAGCTCGACGCTCACGGACGCCTCGACGCCGACACCCGACAGTCTGCAGCCTGCCGAGAGCGACACGATCGAGCGGCTGACCCGGCCCCGCTGGTTCAAGTCCGAGTTCCAGCAGCTGCAGGACGGCTCGGCGGTGCTCATCCTCGATCCGCTGACGACGACGAGCTGATCTCCTCCGGTCAGCCGCCTCCCGTGCGCTCCGGGTGATCTCGGGCTCGTAGCGAGGGGCCGGAGGGTTTGCGGTGCTGCGCGGCCGTTTCGGCGTCGTCTTCGATCCGGATACGGCTCCGGCGCGGCGTTCCGACGCTTCCGTTAGGCTCGTGCCGGCGTGCGCAGGGGTGCAATTCTCCAGCTCGTTTGCTTCGGGGTGGTCTTCGCCCTCATCGCCGGAGCCGTCGCGTGGTGGATCCCGTGGCTGCCGACCTCGGCGGGCAAGGAGGCCGATCGGATCGACTTCGTCTTCTGGTTCACGACGGTGATCTGCATCGCGATCTTTGCGCTCGTCTCGTCCGTCATCCTCTACTCGATCATCCACTTCCGGGCGAAGCCGGACGACGACTCGGACGGGCCGCCGATCCACGGTCACACCGGCCTCGAGATCTGGTGGACGGCGGTCCCCGCCGTGCTCGTGACGGCGATCGCCATCGTCAGCGCGGTCGTGCTCGCCAAGAACGGGAGCGCGGGCGAGAAGCCGCTCGAGGTGAAGGTCACCGCCCGCCAGTTCGCCTGGACGTTCGAGTATGCGAACGGCTACGTCGACGGCGTCCTCCGCGTCCCAGAAGGGCGGCACACCAAGCTGCTGATCACGGCGAAGGACGTGCTGCACTCCTTCTGGGTGCCGCAGCTCGCGCAGAAGCAGGACGCCGTCCCGGGGCAGGTCAACTCGCTCGTGATCACGCCGAACCGGACCGGCACCTTCCCCGTCATCTGCACGGAGCTCTGCGGGCTCGGCCACGCGGTCATGCGGACGCGCGTCGTGATCATGCCGCCCGCCGACTTCGACGCGTGGCTCCAGAAGCAGGGCCGGCCGCCGCCCCCGGCCGGCGGCGGGAACGCGCAGGCCCAGGGCGCGAAGATCTTCGCGGCGCAGGGCTGCAGCTCGTGTCACACGTTCAAGCCTGCGAACGCGACCGGGAAGGTCGGCCCCGATCTCGACAAGCTGCCCGAGTACGCCAAGAAGGCCGGCAAGCCGCTCGACGAGTTCATCCGCCAGTCGATCGAGGATCCGAACGCCTACGTCGAGCAGGGCTACCAGCCGAACGTGATGCCGAACTTCAAGCCCATCCTCAAGCCTGCCGAGGTCGACGCACTCGTGCAGTATCTGGCCCAGGGAGCCAAGTGAGCCACACCGAGAGCGACACCGGAACCGTCGGCAACGGGCACGGCGCCGAGCACGGCGCGGAGCACGCAGCCCCCAAGCCGCCGCCGCGCGGCTGGCACCGGCTGCTGGCGCCCGGCTGGCTGCGGATCCTCTGGTTCGTACCGATCTTCTTCGGGATCGGCGTCCTGCTCGGGCCTGGTATCCGCTGGGCGATCGGCTACGAGCCCGTCTGGGACCACTCGGTCTGGCTGACGGTCGAGCTGGTCACCGTCCCGCTGGGCGTGCTGGCCGGGATCGGCGGCTTCGACTACTGGACGCGGTACGCGCTCGGCGCCCCGACCCGGCCGGAGGACCACTCGGGCCACGGCGCGCGGCGTTGGCAGGACTACTTCCGGATCAACACCGACCACAAGGTGATCGGGGTCCAGTACCTCGTGACGACGATCGTCTTCTTCGTGATCGCCGGCTTCCTGGCGATGATCTTCCGCGCCGAGCTCGCGAAACCGGGCATGCAGTTCGTCGACACGCAGACCTTCAACGGCCTCGTGTCGGTGCACGCGAGCCTGATGATCTTCCTCTTCGTCATCCCGGCCTTCGCCGGGCTCGGCAACTACGTGATCCCGCTGATGCTCGGCGCTCCGGACATGGCCTTCCCGCGCCTGAACGCGCTCTCGTACTGGCTGCTGCCGATCGCCGGGCTGATGATGGTCAGCTCCTTCCTGGCGCCGGGCGGAGCGTTCGCGGCCGGCTGGACCGGCTACGCGCCGCTCTCGGTGCACCAGCCGATCGGGACGATCTTCTTCAACATGGGCGTCCAGTGGGCCGGCGCCAGCTCGATCATGACGGCGCTCAACTTCCTCGTCACCATCATCACCATGCGCGCGCCGGGGATGACCTTCTGGCGCATGCCGCTGCTCGTCTGGGCGAACTTCACGACCTCGCTGCTCGTCGTGATCGCCACGCCGTTCATCGCCGCGTCACAGTTCTTCGTCCTCTTCGACCGGGTCCTGCACACGGATTTCTTCTACCCGCCGGACGGCGGGTACGTGCTCGGCTACCAGCACATCTTCTGGTTCTACTCGCACCCGGCGGTGTACATCATGATGCTGCCCGGCTTCGGGATCATCAGCGAGGTGATCTCCGTGATGTCCAGGAAGCCGGTCTTCGGCTACCGGCTGATGGCGCTCTCGCTGATGGCGATCCTCGTGCTGGGCTTCTCGGTCTGGGCGCACCACATGTTCGTGGCCGGGATGGCGCCGTGGCTGCGCGTGCCGATGATGGTCACGTCGATGGTGATCGCCGTCCCGACCGGGATCAAGATCTTCAGCTGGCTCGCGACGTTATGGGAGGGGAAGCTCCACTTCACGACGCCCATGCTCTTCGCGCTGGGCTTCCTGTCCATGTTCGTGATCGGCGGCCTCTCAGGGATCTACCTCGCGTCGGTGCCGATCGACATCCACGTCTCGGACACGTACTTCGTCGTCGCCCACATCCACTACGTGCTCTTCGGCGGCTCTCTCTTCACGATCTTCTGCGGGATCTACTACTGGTTCCCCAAGATGACGGGCCGCATGTACGACGAGCGGCTCGGCAAGCTGCACTTCTGGCTGACCTTCATCGGCTTCAACGCGACGTTCTTCCCCATGCACTACATCGGCACCCAGGGGATGCCGCGGCGCGTGGCCGACTACGCCGACCGGTTCGCCGACTTCAACATGTTCATCTCCGTCGCGTCGTTCTTCCTCGGGGCGTCGACGATCGTCTTCCTCTACAACATGATCGTCTCGTGGGCGCGCGGCCCGAAGGCGCCCTCCAACCCGTGGCACGCGATGACGCTCGAGTGGCAGGTCAGCTCGCCGCCGCCGATCTTCAACTTCGAGGAGATCCCGCAGGTCGTCGGAGGCCCGTACGAGTACGGGGTGCCGGGCGCGCGCCACGCGGTCTTCAACGGCGACCGGGCTACGGTGACGCATGAGGGGGAAGTGCGCACATGAGCCACATCCTCGTCGTCGCGAATGAGACGGTCGCCGGCCGGCCCTTGATCGAGAAGGTGAAGTCGATGGCCGGCGAGGGCGACCGCGTGACGGTGCTCGCCCCCGTGCACGCCCCGCGGTCGGGCTACGTCGTCTACGACGACACGCGCCGCGCCTCGGCCGGGCGCCGCCTCGAGCGGACGCTCGAATCCCTGCGAGGTGCGGGGATCGCCGCGCACGGGCTCGTCGTCGAGGGAGATCCGGTCGACGCGGTCAAGGACGTGATCGCGCAGGAGGACGTCGACGCGATCGTCGTCTCCACGCATCCGGAGCAGAAATCCGGCTGGCTGCGCCGCAACGTCGTCGACCGCTTGCGCAAGGCTGCCGGCTCGATCCCGGTCGAGCACGTGGTCGCCGATCCGACGAGCGGCGACGCGAACGTGCTCGTGATTGCGAACGAGACGGTGCTGGGCGAGCCGCTGCTGCAGAAGATCCGCCAGCGGGCCGAGCGCTCGAAGGCGAACTTCCTGATCGTCTCACCGCAGAGCGACCCGTCCCAGGGCGCCCACCCCGAGGCGGACCGGCGCCTGCGTCGTGCCCTCGCGGAGCTTCGCGGGCAGGGGATCGACGCGCACGGCCAGGTTGCCCACCCCGATCCGTACTCGGCCGCGATGGAGGCGGTCCAGGACGAGCGGGTGGACGAGATCATCGTCTCGACGTTCCCCGGGGGCGCCGGATCGAGCTGGCTCCGCGGGGGGCTCGTCGATCGCCTGAAGAAGGACACCGGCCTGCCGGTCGAGCACGTCGAGGTCGAGCGCGAGGCAGTGGGGGCGGCCGGCTGATGGCGGCTCACGCCGAGGCTCACGCGGGCCACCCGCCGACCGCCAACGTCTCGTCGCGCGTGCCGGCGCCGGTGCTCGGGATGCTGCTCTTCATCGCGTCCGAGGTGATGCTCTTCGGCGCCTTCTTCACGATGTACTTCTTCATCCGCGTGGTGGCCAACCCGTCGACGTGGCCGCCGGAGGGCTTCCACCTCCCCGTCTTCGTCGCCGGCGTCAACACGGCCATCCTCGTCACGTCGAGCTTCACCATGCACTGGGCGTTGACGTCCATCAAGCGGGACAGCCGCGCCGGGCTCCAGGCCGGTCTCTTCCTGACGCTTGCGCTCGGCTGGATCTTCCTCATCACCCAGCTGCTTGAGTACTCGCGCATCGGCTTCGCGCCCCCCGACAGCGCGTTCGCGTCGATCTTCTTCGGCCTGACGGGGCTCCACGGAGCGCACGTCTTCATCGGGCTCACGATCCTGCTCTTCATGACGATCAGGGCGTTCCGTGGCCACTTCTCGTCCGAGCACCACCACGGCGTCGAGATCGCCGGAATCTACTGGCACTTCGTGGACGTAATGTGGATCGTGGTGTACTCGACCGTCTACCTCCTCTGATGCGCAACCCGCTCCGCAGCGAAGCCGAGGCCTATCGGTTCGTCTGGGGCACGATCGTGTACTTCGGGGCGATCGTGATCGCTGCGGTGATCAACAGATGGCTCGGCCTGACGGTCTTCGTCGTCCTGACGGCAGTCGTGGCGTGGCTGGCACTGCGGCGCAGACCGTCGGAGGCGCCGCTGCAGACGGAGTCGGCGCATCGCTCTGCGCCGGACGAGCGCCGGATCCTGGTGATCGCGAACGAGACCGTCGGCGGTGGGAAGCTGCGCGAGTCGATCGAGGCGAAGGCGGAGGGGCAGCGGGCCGAGGTGCTCGTCGTCTCGCCCGCGCTCAACTCGGTCGTTCGCCACTGGGCCTCGGACGAGGATCCCGCGAGGGCGGCCGCGCAGGAGCGGCTGGACGCGAGCCTCGCGCATCTGCGAGCGCTCGGCATCGAGGCGAGCGGCGAGGTCGGCGACGGCGAGCCGCTGCAGGCGATCGAGGACGCCATGCGCACCTTCGGCCCCGACGAGCTGATCATCTCGACCCATCCGGAGGGCCGCTCCCACTGGCTCGAGCAGGGGCTCGTCGAGAAGGCGCGCGAGCGCTTCGTCGTCCCGATCACGCACGTGGTCGTCGACCTCGAGGCCGAGCGCGCGGAGGTTCGCTAGCCGCCTACTTGCCCGCGGCCGACGAGACGTACTGCGCGACGGCCCTGATCTGCGCGTCGGTGAGCTGCCCCTTGAACGGAGGCATGGCGCCGGCGCCGTTCGTGACGCGCTGAGTCACCCGCTGCTCGCCCGGCTTCGCCTGGTCGAGGTTCGGGCCGACCGTTCCGGTCGAGCCGGCGTCCTTGAGCGTGTGGCAGCCGGTGCAGCCGGCGGTCAGGAAGACCTCCTTGCCGGTCTTCGCGTTCTTCGTTCCGCCGCCTCCACCCTGGACCGGCTTCCCGGCCACGCGCGCGACGTAGACCGCGACGGAGTCTGCGTCGGTCCCGGTGACGAGGTTCGCCGGCATCCCCGGGGTGCCGTCGGCGGGCGTTTCGTCGGGATAGGCGATCTGACCGCGGACGACGTCCTCGAGCGTCGACTCGTCGAACCCCTGCTCCCGCGGCGGCCGCAACGCCCAGTCGAGGTTCGGGCCGATCGTACCGTGCGCGTTCGCAGCCGCGAGTGTGTGGCAGGCCGCGCATTTCTGGGTGAACAGCTGCTCGCCCTGCGACGCGTCGCCGCCCGTCACCTTGCCGACGGTGCCGCAGCCGGCTGCGCCGAGGCTCGCGGCGAGGAGGACCGTCAGGAAGGCCGCGCGCCGCACCTAGGCCCGAGCGCCGCCGCCCAGCATGGCCGTCGCCTGGTCGCGCGTCTCGTGGATGGTGAAGACGCGGTCGAGCCCGGTGATCTCGAAGATCTTCGTGATGTTCCGGTCGGAGCAGACCAGCGTCAGCTGCCCGTCGTTCGCGCGAAGCCGCTTGACGGCGCCGACCAGCACGCCGAGGGTCGTCGAGTCGATGAAGCTCGTGTCCGAGAAGTCCACGATCACGTCCTTCGCGCCCTGTCCGATCACCTCGAGCAGCTGCTGCTTGAGCTCGGGAGCCGTGTAGAGGTCGACCTCGCCCGCAAGCGAGATCACGTAGGCGTCGTCTCCCAGCTGTTCGGTCTTGATGTCGAAGTTCATCGGTTCCCCCGCGTGATCGAGCCTCGTGAGGATGAGCCTCGTTCGTCGCGGCGAGTCTAACCCGTGGTCGTGGACGGCGGCGAAGAGGTCGTCAGCTGCTTCAGCTGCTTCTTGACCGCCGGTGCCAGGGGGTCGGTGGGTGCGAGCACGAGGAACTTCCGGTACGCGGCGACCGCGGTCACGTTGTCGCCGCCGTTCAAGGCGGCATCCGCCAGCTGGATCTGGATCGTCGGGTCCTTGGGGTCGAGAACGACGAGCTTTCTGTAGGTGGCGACCGCCTTCTTCTGGACCGTCGAGAGCTTCGAGTAGGCCTCGCTTGCCGCGGTGTTGGCGTCGTTTGCGACCGCCTGCGAGATCGGATCCTGGAGCGCCGAGGGGTCGGCGTAGATCTTCCCGAGCGCCGTCGTCGAGGCGGGCCGGAAGATGCCGCCGGTGGCCGACTGCGCGTTGTACGCGGCCAGCTGTGCCTGGTACTGGAGGTCCTGCCCACGCTGTGTGAGCAGGCCGGCCAGCTGGCGCAGCCCCGTGTCGTCCTTGGGCCGGAGCGCCGTGTAGCGCTCCCAGGCGGCGATCGACTCGTCGGTGCGGCCGTCCGTCGCCAGCCGGGAGGCGAGGTCGCGCCACGCGGCGGCGTCCTTCGGGTGCTCCTGGGCGTTCTTCTGCAGCGAGCTGACGGACTTCGAGCCGCCGCCGAAGTTGAACTGGCCCTGGAGGATGTCGCCGATCCCGCTCGAGCCGGAACCGACGCCGAGGATCACGAACCCGAGGCCGAAGACGAGGGCGAGGAAGACGTAGACCAGCTTGGCGCTGCCGCGGAGCCGCTCGAAGAAGAGCTGCGATTCCTGGGTGTTGGCCTTCCGGCGTCCCCGCTTCGGGGTGACCTGAGCATTCGTTCTCGCGCGCTTGCGGATGTGCTGCGTACCTCTTGCCACTCGAACCTTTCTCTTTCGTAGCGAGTGTCGCCGCCCACGAGAGTAGCGACTACGCGGTCGGGCGACCCGCCGAAGACGACGGCAGCCGCCGGATCCTCCCAGGGAAGATACGGGCTGCCTTCGAGTGAGACGACGGCCAGGTCGGCCTGTTTGCCGGGCTCGAGGCTGCCGATCTCCGCCTCCAGGCCGAGCGCCCGGGCGGAGCCGAGCGTCGCCAGCTCGAGGGCGCCTGTTGCGGAGAGCGCGTCGGGGCGGCCTTCGCGGGCCCGCGCGGCCAGGACGGCGGAGCGCAGCTCGTCGAAGAGGTCGAACGACGGCGTCGAGGCCGGCGAGTCCGTGCCCAGCCCCGTTCGCACGCCGGCCCCCCGGATCGCCGTCAGGGGCGCGATCCCGCAGCCGAGATAGGCGTTGGAGCGGGGGCAGTGCACGACCGCCACGTCGTGCTCGGCGAGGAGCGCGATCTCCTCCTCGTCGACCGTGACGCAGTGCGCCGCGGTGATTTCCGGTCCGAGCAGGCCCTCGGCGGCGAGCATGCGGATCCCGCTCGTGCCCGGGGGCGTCGGGAGCGAGTCCGCCATCGGCGCCCACGGCCCTTCGGCGAAGCGCAGCCAGCGATCCTCGTCGGCGCTCTCCGAGAGGTGCGTCGCGACGGGCAGGCCGAGCTCCAGGCAGGCGGCGTACAGCTCGGGCGAGGCGGTGTAGGGTGCGTGCGGCGAGACACCCAGGCGGACGCGGTCCGAGAGGGCGTCTCCGATCCGCTCACGATTCGCGGCGAAGCGGGTCTCCAGCTGCTCGGCCGTCTTCCCGAAGACCTCGAGGTAGACGATCGCGCGGAGGCCGAGCTCGGCGCAGGCCGTCGCCGCCGCGCCCGAGAACGACGCGTCCCCGACCGTCGTCACGCCGGAGCGGAGGCACTCCGCGGCGCCGAGCCGAGCGATGTCGACCATCTCCTCGTCCGTCAGCCGGGCCTTGCGCTCGATGTGGATCAGGATCCACGGCGCGAACGGCAGCCCGTCGCCGAAGCCTGCGTAGACGGCGTACTCTAGGTGCGAGTGCGCGTTCACGAAGCCGGGCACGATCGCCGCGTCCGGGTAGTGCGCGCCGCGACCGAGCGCCGCCTGCGTGCCGACCGCCGCGATGCGGCCGCCCTCGATCGACACGGCCCCGTCCCGGATCGGCTCCCCGCTGACGGGCAGCACCCAGTCGGCGGAGAGCACGGTCATGCCGGCGGCGCCCAGAGGACCCCGGCGCGGGCCCACCGGCGCTCGAACAGCACCGCGAGCCAGATCGACGCCTCGAAGAGAATCAGCAGCGGCACGGCCTCGAGGACGAGCGACACGGGATCGACGCTGGGCAGCAGCACGGCGATCGCGACGACGACGACGTACCCGATCCGCCGGTTGCTGCGCAGCCGGTCGGCCGTCAGCACCCGCAGGCGGACGAGCGCGAGGATGAAGATCGGCAGCTGGAAGACGATCGCGACGGCGAGGAAGGTCACCGTCACGAACCCGAGATAGTCCTTCGCCCGGATCTGGATGTCGTAGAGGTTGTCGTCGTAGTTCGTGAGGAAGTGGAGCGCCGGCGGCAGCACGACCCAGTAGGCGAAGGCGATTCCGGTCAGCATCAATGCGGTGGCGAAGGCGACGAACCGCGCCACGACCTTCTGCGAGCCTTCTTCCACCGCAGGCGCGAGGAAGCTCCAGAGCTGCCAGAGGATGACCGGCAGCGCGAGCAGCAGCCCCGCGTAGAGCGACAGCTTCACGGATGTCGTGAACGGCTCGATCGGGCTGAACGTCAGCAGCTGGCGATGATCCGCGGGGAGCGGCTGCACGAGCCAGTGGACGAGGCGGCCGTGGAAGACGTAGGCGATGCCGGCGGCGACGGCGAGAGCGACGAGTGCGACGACCAGCCGGCTGCGCAGCTCGTCGAGGTGCTCGACGAGGGTCGCTTCCTCTCCGTGGCTCAGGCGCCGCGGGAGCCTGACGCGCACGATCTAGGTCGCCCGGCCTAGGAGGAGACGGTGTCCCGCTCGGGCGCCGGCCGCGCGGTCTCGTCGGTCTCGTCGGCCGAGGCCGCCGAGATCTGCGGAGGGCTCTCGTCGTGGTCTGCGTCCTTGCCGCCGAGCGACTCCTTGAACTCGCGCATCCCCTTGCCGAGCGAGCGTCCCATCTCGGGCAGGCGCTTCGGGCCGAAGACCAGCAGGACGACGAGCAGCAGGATGAGGAGCTCCCACGCGCTGATTCCGAAAGGCATAAGGCGCAGACTAGCGCGTTTCCCGGACCCGGGGGCGGCGGAGATCTGACGACGACCTGAATGACCTGCCTCTCGGGCCCCGGCGTTTCGGCCGCTCGGGGCGGACCCGCTAGGATGCGTCACGAGCAGCGCGGATTTCGCCTGCAATCACACCGAAAGAGGGATCACAAAGTTGGCCTTGCTGGAGCTGAAGGATCTGCGCGTCGCACTGGAGGACGGAACGGAGATCGTCAAGGGGGTCGATCTCGCCGTCGACCTCGACCAGGTGCACGCGATCATGGGCCCGAACGGGTCCGGGAAGTCCACGCTCGCCTATGCGCTGGCCGGGCACCCTGCCTACGAGATCACGGGCGGCCGGATCTTCTTCGACGGCGAGGACGTGACGGAGCTCGGGGCGGACGAGCGCGCGCAGCGCGGCCTCTTCCTCGCTTTCCAGTACCCGCACGCGATCCCGGGCGTCACGGTCACGAGCTTCCTCCGCACTGCGATCAACGCTGTACGCAAGGCGCGGAACGAAGGCAAGGACGACCCGGTCGCGATCAAGGAGTTCCGCAACGACCTCTTCGCCGCCATGGACCAGCTGAAGGTCAGCCGCGAGCTCGCGTCCCGGTACTTGAACGACGGCTTTTCCGGCGGCGAGAAGAAGCGTGTCGAGATCCTCCAGATGGCGATGCTGAAGCCGCGCATGGCCGTCCTGGACGAGACCGACTCGGGCCTCGACATCGACGCCCTGCGCGTCGTCGCCCGCGGCGTCAAGGAGCTCGTCGGCCCCGGCATGGGCGCGCTCGTGATCACGCACTACCAGCGGATCCTCGACTACATCACGCCGGATTTCGTCCACGTCTTCGTCGACGGGCGTATCGTTGAGGAAGGCGGGCCGGAGCTCGCCAAGCGTCTCGAGGCCGAGGGCTACGAGGCATTCACACCGGCAATCGTGGGAGGTGAGTCGTAGTGGCAATGTCCGAGACTGAAGTCGTTCAGGGGATCGGCTCCGACTACGAGATCAAGTACGGGTTCCATGCCGACGAGAACTACTTCTTCAAGTCCGGGCGCGGCCTGTCCCACGAGCTCGTCGACGCGATCTCGTCACACAAGAACGAGCCCGACTGGATGCGCAAGTTCCGGCACAAGAGCCTGGACTACTTCCTGGCGCGCCCGCTCCCGACCTGGGGCGGCAACGTCGCTGAGATCGACTTCGACAACATCTTCTACTACATCAGGCCGACCGAGAAGCAGGCTGAGACCTGGGAGGATCTGCCCTCCGAGATCAAGGACACCTGGGACAAGCTGGGCATTCCGGAGGCCGAGAAGAAGTACCTCGCAGGCGTCGGCGCCCAGTACGAGTCGGAGGTCGTCTACCACAAGCTCCAGCAGGAGCTCACCGACCAGGGCGTGATCTTCCTCGACATGGATACCGGGCTGCGAGAGCACGAGGACATCGTCAAGCAGTACATGGGGACGATCATCCCCCAGAACGACAACAAGTTCGCCGCGCTCAACTCCGCGGTCTGGTCGGGCGGCTCCTTCATCTACGTCCCCCCCGGGGTCTCGATCGAGATGCCGCTCCAGGCCTACTTCCGGATCAACGCCGAGAACATGGGCCAGTTCGAGCGCACCCTGATCATCGTCGACGAGGACGCCTATGTGCACTACGTCGAGGGCTGCACGGCACCGATCTACTCGTCCGACTCCTTGCACTCGGCCGTCGTCGAGATCGTCGTCAAGCCCCGGGGCCGCTGCCGGTACACGACGATCCAGAACTGGTCGAACAACGTCTACAACCTCGTCACGAAGCGCGCGGTCGCCTACGAGGACGCCACGATGGAGTGGGTCGACGGCAACCTCGGCTCGAAGCTGACGATGAAGTACCCGGCCATCTGGCTGATGGGCGAGCGCGCGCACGGCGAGGTGCTCTCGATCGCGTTCGCAGGCAAGGGCCAGCACCAGGACGCGGGCGGCAAGTGCGTCCACGTCGGCAAGAACACGACCTCGGTGATCACGTCCAAGTCGATCTCGAAGGACGGCGGGCGCGCCGGCTACCGCGGCCTGCTCGAGGTGGCGAAGGGCGCGACCGGCTCGAAGTCGAAGGTCGTCTGCGACGCGCTGATCCTGGACGAGGACTCACGCTCCGACACGTACCCATACATCCGGATCGCGGAGAACGAGGTCGACATCGGGCACGAGGCCACGGTGTCGAAGATCGGCGAGGAGCAGCTCTTCTACCTGATGTCGCGCGGGCTCTCGGAGGCTGAGGCGAGCGCGATGATCGTCTCGGGCTTCGTCGAGCCGATCACGAAGGAGCTGCCGCTCGAGTACGCGGTCGAGATGAACCGCCTGATCCAGCTGCAGATGGAGGGCAGTGTTGGCTAGCTCGAAATCTGCGTGCAGATTTCGAGGTGTCGGTTGATCGAGGTCGAGCGCGTCGACTTCCTGTCGATCGCGTCGCAGGACATCGAGCGGTCTCGGCGCTTCTACCTCGAGACGCTCGGCCTGCCGCTGGATCGAAACGTGCCGAGCGGGGGGTTCGAGGCGACCGCCGGCCAGCTGACCCTCGGCATCTGGGAGCCCGAGAAGATGGGCCTGCCGTTCGCGCCGAACCCGAACCACATTGCTCTGCGGGTCGCCGACGTGGCGGCCGCCCGCGCCGCGCTCGAGGCAGAGGGCGTCGAGTTCGAGCGCGAGACGCTCGACACGGGTGTCTGCCACATGGCCTTCTTCCACGACCCCGACGGCAACGCACTGATGCTGCACCGGAGGTACGCGCTCGTTGCACGTTGAGCGCGTCGACTACGTCTCGGTGCCCGTGCAGGACATGGAGCGCGCGAAGCGCTTCTACCGCGACCTGCTCGGCATGACGAGCCCGTCCTGGGAGGCGACCTGGCCGGAGATCGAGACGGGCAACGTCAGCCTCTACCTCATCAACCCGACGGCGATCGGCGCCGAGTTCAGCCCACACGGCAGCCACATCGCGCTGCGTGTGGACGACGTCGCGGCGACGCGCGCCGAGCTCGAGGGGAAGGGAGTCGAGTTCGAGGGCGGCATCCTCGACACGGGCGTCTGCCACATGGCCTTCTTCCGCGATCCTGACGGGAACGCCCTCATGCTGCACAAGAGGTACGCGCCGACGGAGGGACAGGGGTGAGGGCTGAGGCGCTCGAGCGCTACCGCGAGCTGCCGGCGCCGTCGTCCAACGACGAGGCGTGGCGCTTCACCGACCTCGCCGGCTTCGATCCCGACTCGTTCGCGGCCGAGGGCGAGGCTCGTGTGCCGGAGCGGGCGCTGGACATCGACGTCGCGGGCCTCGCGACCGTCACCGAGGCGGGAATCGAGATCGAGCGGGCTCCCGCGGGCGTGACGTTCGCCCCGCTGCCCGAGGAGCACGAGCAGCTGTACGGGCTCGTCGGATGGGACGAGAAGTTCGCGGCGCACAACGCGGCAATGTGGACGCACGGCCTGCTCGTGCACGTCCCGGCGGGCGTACGGCTGGACGAGCCGCTCTACGTCCGGATCGCGAACGCCGTCGAGGGCGGGTCGCTCTTCTGGAGGCTGCTCGTGATCGCAGGCGCCGGCTCGAGCTTCTCGCTGATCGAGGACTACCAATCGTCCGATCCACGCCTCTCCGCCTACTCGAACGCCGTCGTCGAGCTGTACGTCGAGCACGACGCGAAGCTCGAGTACGTCTCGCTGCAGAACCTCTCGCAGGAGACGTGGCATTTCGCGTCGCATCACGCGCGCGTCGAGCGCGACGCAGAGCTCGACTGGGTCGCCGGCGGCTTCGGCTCGAAGAAGGGCAAGATCCGGATCCAGAACGACCTCGCCGGCCCCGGCGCGACGTCGCGGGTGACGGGCGCCTACTTCGCGGACGGGTCACAGCACCTCGACTACGACACCTTCCAGGAGCACATGGCGCCGAACACCGAGTCCGACTTCGCCTTCAAGGGCGCGCTCCGCGACGAGAGCTCCGCGGTCTGGCGCGGCATGATCCGGGTCGAGCCAGAGGCGCAGAGGACGAACGCCTACCAGGAGAACCGCAACCTGATGCTCTCGCCGAAGGCGCACGCGGACTCGATCCCCGGCCTGGAGATCCTGGCGAACGACGTGCGCTGCACGCACGGTGCAACACTCGGCCGGGTCGACCGCGAACAGCTCTTCTACCTGATGGCGCGCGGCCTCTCGCGCCAGGAAGCGGAGCGCCTGATCGTGCGCGGCTTCTTCCAGGACGTGCTCGACCGCATCGAGCTGCTCCCCGTGCGCGAGGCCCTGGGCGCCGCGCTCGAGGCGCGGATCCCGCAGGCCTAGACCGCCGGCCGCTTCCTACTTGAAGGACCGGCGCCGCCGCGCGCGGCCCGCCGTGTCCTCGGCGATCAGGACGACCTCGCGGGCCGTCGAGCCGGACTCGTCGAGCCGGAACTCGACGAGTGTGCCGCCGACCCGGCCTTGCGGGCGCTCGCAGACGAACGCGTCGCCGCGGAACTCGATCCGCTCGCCCGTCTCGGACTGGAGGACGCCGTGGTCCTCCGCCTCGTTGAACCAGACGAGCTCGCCGCGCAGCTTCTGAGGGCTCATCACGACGCTGTTCATCGCATCCGGTAGACGATCCGGCCCTTCTCCAGATCGTACGGCGACAGCTCGATCTTGACCCTGTCGCCCAGGAGCATCCGGATCCGGTAGCGCTTCATCTTCCCGGATGTGTATCCGAGCACTTCGTGTCCGCCGTCCAGCTTGACGCGGAACTGGCGGTTGCGGAGGGCCTCGACGATCTCGCCCTCGAACTCGAGCTTCTCTTCTTTCTCGGCCATATGCCTCCTCGGAGTGGACGGTTCGCGGCCCGCGCCGGAGCGCGGGCCGCGGGAAGAACGCGCTTAGGACGACGCGAGAGCGACGTTCGTCGCCTCGGGGCCCTTCTGACCCTCACGCTCCTCGAACTCGACGCGCGCACCTTCGGCGAGCGACTTGAAGCCGTCGCCGCTGATGCTGCTGTGGTGGACGAAGAGATCCTTCGATCCCTCGTCAGGGGTGATGAACCCGTACCCCTTGTCGTTGTTGAACCACTTCACAATTCCGGTTGCCATGAAAAAACACCTCCCTCACCACTCAGGAACGGGTTAGGAAGGCGCGGAAGACGCAGACCGGACTCGCTCGTAACTCCGGCCCAGGGTAGCAGCCGTCGCCGCGTCTCGCCCGTCCCCCGCCGGGGATCGGCCTCGTTTGCTCCTGGTAAACCGGGGGAACATCTTGGCCCACGAACGAGAGCGGGCGGGCTCAGGCCGCTCGCACCTTGTACGTGCGAGACTGGTACGCCTTCGCGGTCTCCCCCTTCGTCGCGGCGAAGACGATCGTCGCCTGGCCCGTGCCGACGATCTTGAAGACGACGACGACGCTGGGATCGACGTCCGCTTCGGCGACCTGGCGGGCGACCTTCGCGTTCACGGGACGCGCGAGGCGCCACACGAGCCCCGAGGACGCCTGCTGGCGCGGCAGGGCGACGGCGAGCAGCTCACCCTTCTTGATCGTCACGGTGGTGACGGGTCCGGGCGGCAGCGGGCCGACGGGCGGCGCGCTGGCGAGGGCGGGCGCCGCGAGCACCGCGGCGAGGCAGACGACGAGCGAAAGAGCGAGCCGGTAGCGCAACGGATTCTCCTGGTTCGACGGCGATCCCTCACGCTACCGGCAGCCCCCCTCAGCAGTACGCCTTGTCCGCCTCGAGCTCGTGATTCGAGCGGATCACGTTGCCCGGGTCGTACTCCGCCTTGATGCGGCGGAGGCGGTGATACGACGTCTCGGAGAAGAGCGTCTTCGCGTTGCGTTTCGTCTCGGCGACGTTCATGTACGTGTGCGCGGCCTCCCACGGGGCGAGTGCTCCGCGGATCGCCTCGACACCCGCCGTGACGGCGTCGCGCGCCTCGGGCGTCGGCGTGAAGCCGACGGCGAACATCAGGTACGGCGAGTCGAACGACGCCAGCGCGCCGTGCTCGGGCCTGGGGCGGCCGACCGCGCCGCCGAGGTGGCGGAGCTCGACGGAGAGGAGGGGCGCACCGACCGTGTTCGTCACCAGCGCGTCGATCAGCTCGTCGTCGACGTCCGTCAGCATGCCGCCGTCGCCAAAGGCCGGCACCGGCTCCTCGGGGTCCATGTGCAGATGCGAGAGGCCTTCGATCGGCATCATCGCGACGGCGTCCATCACGGGCCGCATGGCGCGCAACGGCCCCAGGAGCGCGGCGCCCTCGTCGGGCTCGCCGAGCCAGATCGCCTCGACCACGGCGAAGGACCGGCCGCGAACCGCCTCCGGAATGTCCGGGATCGGCGGGAACTGGAGGATGCGACCCACGGAGGTCATCTCGTCGGGCAGGTCCTCCGTCCATTCGCGCCAGGCCCGCAGCACCTCGGCCGCGCGCTCGACCTCGTAGAACAGCACGCCGGCATAGACCTCGTGGATGGGGAAGAGGTTGAACTCGAGCGCGGTCACGATGCCGAACGCGCCGCCGCCGCCGCGGACGGCCCAGAAGAGGTCAGGGTCGTTGTCGCGATCGGCCCGGATGAAGTCTCCCTTCGCCGTGACGATCTCGACGGCGGTTACCTGGTTCGCGCCGATCCCGTGCTTGCGCGCGAGCCACGAGAGCCCGCCGCCCAGCGTGTAGCCCACGACGCCGACGTCCGGAGAGGACCCGGCCAGGGCGGCCAGGCCGTGTTCGGCTGCCGCCTCGACGACCTCGATCCAGATCACGCCTGCCTCGACGCGGGCGGTGCGCCGCTCCGTGTAGATGGTGACGCCGCGCAGCTCGTGCATCTTCACCAGAACGGTGTTCGAGAGATCCCCGAGCGCGTGGGCGCTGTGGCCGGTGCTCTGTGGGGCGACTCGGTGGCCGTGCTGGACAGCCCAGTCGACGATCTCGACGACGTCCTCGGCGGACTGGGGAACGGCCACGAGCTCCGGGTGCTGGTCGGCGGCGAGATTCCACGCGCGGCGCGCCTCGTCCCAGGTCTCGTCGCGAGGCGTGACGACCTCCCCTTCGATGCGGGCGCGCAGCGCGCTCACATCGGGCGATGCGGGCAGCGGGAAGATGCGTAGGTTGTCCATCCAAGACCTCCAATTCGATATCTCTCGATGGTGATCGGGGCGCGCCGCGGAGGCGTCGGCCGCGTGGAGGTTTCGGTGTCGCTCGGACGGACGAAATCGCCGTCGTCCGATGGGACGATGGCGCCGTTTCGCTAGGAGGGCAGCCGTCTGAGGAGGAGCGCGACCTGCTCCTCGAGCCGCGTCACGCGCGCTTCCAGATCGGAATCGAGGTGCACTGCGGCCTGCGCCGGAGCCTCGGCCGAGGCGGGCGGGGCCTCGCCCCCGAGCAGCTGCCGCCAGCGCTCCTCCCGCTCGCCGGGCCGCCGCTCGAGCCGCAGGGCGAGCTCGCGCCCGGCGAGCTCGTGCAGGGACTCCTCGACCTGGGGCGCCGACTCGAACGGATGCAGACGCTCCGTGCGGGCCTTCAGCTCGGCGGCGGTCTGCGGGCCGCGGAGCATCAGCACCGCGAGCAGCGACATGTCCCGGCCGGAGAGGGAGAGCGCTTCGTCGACGAGATGGCGGTACTTCGCAGCTCGGCTGCCCGGCCCGCTCGCAAGCCGCACCCAGCCGCGGCGGGAGAGCCGCTCCAGCGCCGTGCGGATGGTCGCCTCGTCGTAGTCGACTACGGGATCGCGGTTCGTGGACTGGTTGCAGGCGAGCCGGAGCGAGTTGAGCGAGAGCGGATACTGGTCGGGGGTCGTGCGCTGCTTCTCGATCAGACAGCCGAGAACACGCAGCTCGACGGGATCCGCGTCCACGGGCCGGAGCCTAGCGGGCCGGAGCCTAGCGCTCGCGTCAGGGCAGGATCAGCTCGAGGTCGCCGAACTCGTGCCAGCGATAGCCCTCCGCAAGCGCGGCGCGGTACGACGACGCAATGAGGTCGCGGCCTGCGATCGCCGTCAGCATCTGCAGGTGGGTCGCGTTCGGCTCGTGCCAGCCCGTGAGGATCCCGTCGACGACCCGGACGCCGCGCTCGGGGGTGACCACGAGATCCGTCCAGCCCGCGGCCGGCCCGACGGCTCCGTAGTCGTCGACCGCGCTCTCGAGAGCCCGCACGGCGGTCGTCCCGACGGCGACCACGCGACCGCCCCAGCTCCGGGCGGCGTTCACGAGCGCGGCCGTCGCGCGGGGTACTCGGAATCGCTCGGGGTACGGAGGCTCGTCCGAATCGAGCGAGGAGACGCCGGTGTGGAGGACGAGGGGGGCGACGAGAACGCCCTTCGCGACGAGGCTCGTCAGGATCCGCTCGGTCAGCGGCCGGCCGGCGCTCGGCATCTCGGCGCTGCCGGGCTCCGTCGCGTAGACGGTCTGGTACGCCTCGATCGGCCACTCGCGCTCGACGTACTCGTAGCGAATCGGGCGGCCGTGCGCCTCGAGGTAGGACTCGACCGCCGACTGGAGCTCGAGTTGCGCGATCCAGAGCCGCGAGCGGCGCGCGTGCGGGGCGAGCAGCCGCGCGCGGCCGCCCCCTGCGAGCGAGAGAGCGGCACCGGGCACGAGCGGCGCGAAGGGCGTCGTCGTTCGCCCTGCGTGGAGCCGCGCCTCGACGACCCAGAGCCGCGGGTCGGACGCATTCGGCGCCGGCGAGGAAAAATGCAGCGCGAGCCTACGACCCGCCTCGTCGACGGCGTCCACCGCGGCCGGCAGCGTTCCGGACGTGTTGAGGACGAGCACGTCGCCGGGCCGAAGGAACTCGGGCAGATCCCGGGCGACGGCATGGATCAGCCAGCCGCCGGAGCGGCTGGCGACCAGCAGGCGCACATCGTCGCGTCCGTCCCCGCGGACCTCCGGCGGCTCCGCCGCCTCGAGGCGGCGCGGCAGCTCGAAATCGAGCGCGGCCGCCGTGTTCATTCGGGACAGCTCATGCCAGCTCCCGCGCCCGGTAGCGGCCGCTCGGCCGCTCGTCCTCGACGAGCACGAGCAGCCCGGGCACGCTCGTCTCCGGTGCCGGTCGGTCGGAGACGTCCTCGCCGGGAAAGGCTTCCTGCTGCATCCGGGTGTTCATGTCGCCGGGATCGACCCAGTAGACCTTCACGCCGGGGTTCTCGGCGGCCAGCACGTTCGACACCTGCTCCAGTGCGGCCTTCGACGACCCGTAGCCGCCCCAGCCTTCGTATCCCTCGACCGCGGCGTCCGACGTGAGGTTGACGATCCGGCCGCTCGTGCGCTCCAGGAGCGGCAGCGCGAGCTGTGCGAGCGCGAGAGGCGCGAAGACGTTGACGCGGTAGAGCTCCTCGAGCGTCCCCAGCGGATACTCGGCAAGCGTAGGCTGGGGGCTCGGCCCGAGCGCGCCCGCGTTGTTGACCAGCAGGTCGAGTCGGCCGAGCTCCCAGGCCGCCTCGACGAGCGCGCTGCGATGAGCCTCGTCCGCAACGTCGCCGGGGATCGCCACCACAGGCGTCCGCGAACGGAGCTCGGCCGCCGCAGCCTGGAGCTCCTCGTCGCCGCGCGCGTCCAGTACCAGGCGCCAGCCTCGCTCTGCCAGTGCACGCGTCAGCGCGAGCCCCAGCCCGCGCGAGGCGCCGGTGACGATCGCGACCCGCTCCATGTCCGCCACCGTACGCGCCCCCTCGCCGGGCCGCATCGGCCACGAGGCGGGACTTTCCTCCGCCTCTGGACCTAGGGGCGGCGTTCCTCCACGAGCCCCGCATGGACGGCGTAGAGGGCCGCCTGCGTTCGATCGTCGACGTGCAGCTTGTGGAGGATGCTCGAGACGTGCGTCTTGACGGTCTTCTCCGAGAGGACGAGCTCGGCCGCAATCTGCCGGTTCGAGAGGCCGTGACCGAGCAGGCGCAGGACGTCGAGCTCGCGGGGCGTGAGGCCGGCGTGGTCCGGCCGTCGCCCGCTCTCGGCCATCCGGCGGAGCAGGCGGGCGGTGACTCCGGGGTCGAGCAGGGCGCCGCCGCCGGCCACCGTGCGGATCGCCTGCGTGAGCTCCGCCGGCTGGACGTCCTTGAGCAGGTACCCCGCCGCCCCCGCCTCGAGCGCGGCGAAGAGCCGGGCGTCGTCCGTGTAGCTCGTGAGGACGACGACGCGCGTCTCGGGAGCGCGCTCCCGGATCCGCTCGATCGCGCCGAGCCCGTCGACCCCCGGCATGACGAGGTCGACGAGCGCGACGTCGGGGCGAAGCCGCTCGACCGCGTCGGCAGCCTCCGCCCCGTCGGACGCCTCGGCGACGACCTCGAGATCCTCCTGGAGGCCGAGGAAGGCCCGGAGCCCTTCGCGGACGACCGCGTGGTCGTCGGCGATCACGATCGTGATCGGCCGGCTCACAGCTCGAGCAAGACCCGCGTCCCGCGCCCCGGGGCGGACTCGAGCTCGAGCCGCGCGCCGACTGCCCGCGCGCGCTCCTCCATCGATGTCAGCCCGAGCCGCCGCGCCCGTACGTCCCGCGCCTGGGGGTCGAACCCGACGCCGTCGTCGGCGATCTCCGCCCGGACGCTCGTACCGGTGCACTGCAGCGCGACCCCGATGTGCGTCGCGCCGGAATGCTTGATGGCGTTGTGCAGCGCCTCCTGGACGATCCGGAAGAGCTCGAGCTCGGTCGAAGGATCGAGCTTCGGCTCGCCCTGGAGCTCGAAGTCGACAGTCAGGTCGTACGCGCGCCGGGTCACCTCGACGTGCTTGCGGAGCGTCTCGCCGAGGCCCTCTGCCTCGAGATCGGCCGCACGCAGCTCGAACACGGCCGACCGCAGCTCCCCGGACGCGCTGCGGGCGAGCTCGCGAACGCGGTCGAGCTCGAGCCTCGCCTGCTCGACGTCGGTCTCGAGCAGCTGCTTCACCGTGTCCGCGCCGAGGATGACGGCGAAGAGCGTCTGCGCGACCGCGTCGTGGAGCTCGCGGGCGACGCGGTTCCGCTCCTCGACGATGCTCAGCTCGCGGCTCCGCTCGTAGAGCCGGGCGTTCTCGATCGCGACTGCCGCGTGGGCGGCGAGCATCTCGATCAGCTGCTGGTCCGCCTCGTCGAACTCCCGGTCCGCCTGCTTGTTCGTCAGGTAGAAGGCGCCGATCACGGCCCCTTTCGAGACGATCGGGACGCCCAGGAACGACGTCATCACCGGATGCGGGGGCGGCCAGCCCTGGAAGCGCGGGTCGCTGCGGATGTCGCCGGTGCGTTGTGGTTCGTCGACCTCGAGCATGGCTCCCAGGAGCCCGTGGGTGCGGGGCAGCGGGCCGATCCGCTCGACGAGGTCGTCGCTCATCCCGGTCGTGAGGAAGCTCGCAAAGGCCCCCTGGCCGTCGGGGATGCCGAGCGCAGCGAACCGGGCCCCGACGAGGTCCCTGGCGGCCTCGACGAGCCGCTGCAGGACCGACTCGACGCCCTGTGCCGAGGCGACGCCCAGCACGGCGTCGCTCATCGCCTGCAGGAGCCTGCCTGCATCTGCGCCCGCCGGGGCGGAGGCTTGCCCCTTCGGCGCTGAGGCTGTCCCCTTCGGCTCCTGGGCCGTGCTCATCGCCAGACGAGCCTACAGGGACGAACGCCGTGCCCCGCCGCGCGATCCGAGGGATCCAACCGTTGCTCCCGCGTAGGATCTGGAGATGGCGAATCTCGCCACCTTCGTCGGCATCTCGCTCGTCGTGATCGCGATTCCGGGGCAGGACACGGCGCTCGCGATCCGGAACACACTCGCCGGCGGGCGGCGCACCGGCCTCGCGACGGCACTCGGGAGCGTCAGCGGGCTCGCGACCTGGACGTTCGCCACCAGCGTGGGGCTGGCGGCGGTGCTGCTCGCCTCGCAGACGGCGTTCACCGCGTTGAAGCTCTTTGGCGCGGCGTTCCTCGTCTACCTCGGCGTCCGCGCCCTGCTCGACGCCGTGCGCCGGCGGACCCACGAGGCGCGCTGGAGCGGCGGCACGCGCAGCCCTCGCGCGGCATACCGCCAGGGCGTGCTCAGCAATCTCGGCAACCCGAAGATCGGCGTCTTCTTCACCAGCCTGCTGCCGCAGTTCGGCAGCGGCTTCTTCGCGCTCCTCGGCCTTGGCCTGCTCTTCGCCACGCTGACCCTGCTCTGGCTGACGCCGTATGTCTTCGCCGTGGCGAAGGCCGGCGATGTCCTCCGCCGCGTCCGCGTGCGGCGGGCCATGGACGCGGTCTGCGGGATCGGCCTGCTCGGGCTGGGCCTCCGGCTCGCGACCGAGCGCCAGGGCTAGTCCCAGCGTGCCGGTTAGCGACCGCGTCGCGACGTCACGGGAGAAGGACGGAGAGACGATCCGGCCGATGCGGAACTTCACGCGCACGCGCACGAACGCCTCGCTGCTGCGAGGAAGCGTGCTCGCGAGCGCGCGGACCTCGTCGATCGTCACCATCGCAACCGATCACGAGGAGAGGGCGCTGCAGCCGACAACGAGGTTGTGGTCGTTAACCGAATCCTGACGCCGTGCTCTCGGTTCGTTGACGGCGGGGGCGTAGCGTCCGACTCCGTGAGGATCGTCACGTTCATCGCTACCCTCGTCCTTGTGACCGCCGTGCCGGCTGCGGGCGCCGGCGCGCCGGTCCTGGTCGCGCCGCTGAACGACGGCAGCCTCGTCGGGCTCTCCTCGAGCGGCGCGATCGTTGCGACGCTGGCCGGGGCGGATGCGCCCGGTGCCCCGGTCGCGGCTTTCCCTGCGTGGTCTCCTGACGGGACGCAGGTCGCGTTCGCGAAAGGAGGGATCTGGGTCGCCGGGCTGGACGGCACGACCCGGCAGCTGACGACTCCGGTTGCGAACGGCTACGACTTCATGCCCACGTGGTCTCCGGACGGCTCGCAGATCGCCTTCCTCCGTGAGGCGGGCTCGAGCGGCCGTGACATCTACGTCGTCGACGCGAAGGACGGGGCGCTTCGTCGCTTGACCTCCAGTGGGGCTTCCAAGGAAGCCGTGAGCTGGCAACCGCACGGGACGCTCGTGCTCTACCGGAGCTCAACTCTCGTTCCCGGCGGTCAGCTCTTGCTCGCGGACACCGTCACGGGTGTCATCCGCCGGCTTGCGCTCGACGGTGCGTCCTCCGCGAGCTGGTCGCCCGACGGCAGGTCCCTGGCGTACGCGAGTGCGGCAGGGCTGGGGGTCGCATCGGTGGACGGTGGCGAGCAGCGGATACTCGTTCGCCGCCCGGTCGAGGACCCTACGTGGTCGCCGGACGGGCGCCGGATCGCGTTCCTGATCAGGACGAGCTTCCCGGAGTACTACGGACGAGGGGGTACGCCGTCCCGCACCGATGTCTACACCGTCGGGGTGGAGGGCTCCGATCTTCGCCGGCTCACGGGCTTCGACGGCGACCTCCCGTGGACGACGCCGATCGCCAGCGCCAGCGCTCCTCGCTGGTGGCCCGGTGGGGACAGGCTGTTCTTCGTCCCCTACGAGCCGGGCTCGACGACCGGCCCGCGCGTCTGGTCGATGAACGCGGACGGCAGCTGCCAGGCCGTGTTCGCGCTTCCCACGGCGCTCGTCGGCGTACCGAGCTGGAGCCCGACCGCCGCCGCTGCTTCGGCCTCCGAGTGCAGCTCGACGCAGGTGCGGCTTCGCGCCGGCCGCACCGAGGTCGGCCTGCACGACACCGTTCCGCTCAAGCTCGTCCTCCGGAACGACGGGACGCGGCCGCTCGAGGGCGCGCGCCTGACGATCGAGGCGAGCCGGGGCGCCGTCCGGTCCGCCGACGGATCGACGTCCGTGTGCGCGGGCGAGGGCACGCTCGTCTGCGCTCTCGGGTCGGTGGCTCGTGGCGCGGAGCTCACGTTCGAGTTGCTCGGCACGCCGGGGCCGACCGTTGGCAACGTGGAGTACACGGCGAGGATCGGATGGCAGGGGGAGCCGGATGTGAACCCGGCGGCCGATGTCGCGACCGCGGGGGCGACCGTCGCGCAGTGCGACCTCGTCGGGACGTGGGGGAACGACAAGCTGATCGGCACCCTCGGCGCGACAGGATCTGCGGCCGGCCGGGCGCCGACCGGATCGAGGGCGGGGCGGGGAACGACGTGATCGACGCCGGCTCCGGCGCCGACACGGTGATCGGCGGCAAGGGCCGTGACACGATCGCCGCGGGCGGCGGCGGCGACGTCGTCTTAGTGCGCGACGGCGAGCGCGACGTCGTCGACTGCGGCACGGAGCAGGACATCGTCGTCGCCGACCAGCTCGACCTGCTCAGGCATTGCGAGCACGTGACGCGGGCCAGGGTCCGACGATGATCGGCCTTGCGCTCGGCCTGCTGCTGGCTGCGTCGATCGCACCGCCGATCTACACCGGCGATCTCGCCGCGCCGGCATGGTCTCCGCGCGGGACGGAGCTCGCGTACGAGCGTCTCGCCGGACCGACGGAGTCGATCGTCGTCGGCGGGAGACGGGTGGCGACGCTGCGCATGCTTCCGTACTACCCCTTCGACTACGAATGGTCGCCCGACGGCGAGCAGATCGCCTACAGCGACTACATCCGGCTCTTCGTGCACCGCGTGCACGGGGGCGGAGGCAGGCCGCCGACGCGGCTGGCCGCGGGAGTCGCTGACCACGTCGGCAGCTTGAGCGATTTCGCCTGGGCGCCCGACGGACGTCGCGTCGCCTACGTCGCCGACTATCGTATCGCGACCGTCCAGCCCGACGGAAGCGGCCGCCTCGATCTGTCGTCGCTCCTGAAGCAGAACGGGGCCGACGTCTTCGGCACGGCCGACGGGCTGACGTGGTCGCCCGACTCGGAGCAGCTCGCGTTTGCCGCGTGGACGATCCCGCCGCTCTTCAAGGGCGACACCAGGGTGACGTGGGTAGCGCAGGCCGACGGGTCGGGACTCGCGCGAATGAGCGAGACGGCACGTGCATGCTGCGCGGCGTGGTCGCGTGACGGCGTGCTCGCGTATACGGGGACAAGCGGATTCGCGTCGTCCGCGACGGCGCCCAGTGGCTCTACGAGAGGAGTGCGAGCGGCCCGCGTTGGTCGAGCAGAGGCCTGATCGCCGCGGCCGGCATCGGAGGCATCCACGTGATCACTCCGTTCGTCGGCGGCGCGCTCGTCGTTCCGGGGGCGGAGTCCCCGGCCTGGTCGCCGGACGGGGAGCAGCTCGCCTACCTCAAGCGCGGTGCTGTGTTCGTGGCAGGTGCCGACGGATCCGCTCCGCGCTCGCTGGGACGCGGCCTCTCGCCGGTCTGGTCCCCCGACGGCCGGCAGATCGCCTTCCTGCGCCCGGGCTGCGGGAAGCTGGCCGGAATCTGGACCGCTGACGTCCGGGCGGGTGCGCGGCATCGCGTTGCCGCGACGACGCGGTGCCTGATCGGGATGCGCGGCGGCCATGTCGCCGGAACCCCGCTGCCCGACACGGTCGAGAAGTACTGGGGCGAGCCGGTCGTCGTGGCCGCCGGCGCTGGCAATGACGTGATCGATGTCGTGGCCGGCGGCCGTGACATCGTCTCCTGCGGAGCGGGCCGCGACCGGGTTCGCGCGGATCGGATCGACGTCGTCGCGAAGGACTGCGAGGTCGTGGTTCGGTGACGCGGATCGGCCTGCTAATCGCAGCGTTCGTGCTGGTGACGAGCGTGCCGGCGGCGGGCGCCGACGCGCCGGTGCTGGTCGGCGCGCAGAACGACGGGAACATCGTCTCGCTCTCCTCGAGCGGCGCGCTGCTCGCGACGCTGGTCGGGAGGTCCCCGTTCGGGATCCCGGCGGGCGACCCGGTCTGGTCACCTGACGGGACGCGGATCGCGTTCGTACGGAGCGGGATCTGGGTCGCCGACCTCAACGGCGCGACCCGGCAGCTGACGGTGCCGAGTCAGCCCGGGTACGACACGCAGCCGGTGTGGTCGTCCGACGGCTCGCAGGTCGCCTTCCTCCGCTCGGACTCCGGCGGCGGCCGGGACGTCTTCGTCGTCGGCGTCGCCGACGGGAGGCTCCGGCGGCTGACCTCGGACGCCGCGGTCGAGGATCAGCTGAGCTGACAGCCGAGGGGGTCGATGCTGCTCCGGCGAGTCTGGACGATGAACGCGGACGGCACCTGCGAGGCAGCGTTCACGCAGCTCTCGCCTCAGGTCGCCGGCATCCCGAGCTGGAGCCCGACCGCACCTGCCGTTTACGCCCTGAAGTGCAGCTCGGCGCAGCTCCGGAGCCGTGGCCGTATCGCCCTGCGACATCGTCGGCACCTGGGGGAACGACAAGCTGATCGGCACGACGGGGCGCGACCGGATCTGCGGCCGTCCGGGCGCCGACCGGATCGGCGGCGGGGCGGGGAACGACGTGATCGTGGCCGGATCGGGTGCGGACACGGTCGTCGGCGGCCCCGGACGCGACACCACGACGGCGGCGGCGGTGGCGACCTCGTCTTCGTGCGCGACGGCGAGCGCGACGTCGTCGACTGCGGCACGGAGCAGGACGTCGTCGTCGCCGATCGACGCGACCGGGTCTCGCATTGCGAGAAGGTCGTTCCGCGCTAGTGGCGCGGGACTCGTCCGCGAGCCACCCTCAACTCGCTCCGAATACGGCCTTCTACGGATCCTGCCGGGCCTTGCGCGGGAGAGAGCGACACCGAAGCCCTGTACCCGAGAGAAGGAGGCAGCGCATGTTCTCGTACATCGCACTGGTGAAGCTGACACCAGAGGGCAGGGAGAACCTCAAGAAGGCGCCGGAGTACCTCGAGAGGATCAAGATCCTGGTCGAGAAGGAGGGCGGCATTCTCGAGACGACGTTCGCGACGATGGGCCCGTGGGACTTCTTCGCGATTCTCAAGTATCCGGACATCGAGTCCGCGTTCCGCGCACACGGGAAGATCGCGATGCTCGAGGTCGTCGAGACCGAGACCTTCCCGGTGGAGGAGGTCGAGGTCTTCCTCAAGACGCTCGTCTAGCTCCGTGCCCGTCGAGGGGTGCTCACGAGGGGCCGCTTCGGCGGCCCCTCAGCTTTTTGGCCGTCCATTCTCCGAGAGCGCTGCGCGGCGCCTGGTTCACTCGACGCAGGTGAGTCCGTGTCTGCGCATGACCTCGCCCAGCGCGGCGAAATCAGGCGGGCCGCCGGCCGCGGCGTCGAGGATGGCCGCAACCTCGTGGAAGTAGTCGGGGCCGAGGATACCGGGAGTGACGACCGCGAGCGCCTTTGCGTCGATGTCGTGGGTGTTGTCGAACTGGTGGACGGCTCCGCGGGGGATGCAGAGCGCCTCGCCGGGGCCGACGTCGACCGGCACGCCCTCGATCGTCCAGGTCAGCACTCCCTCGAGCCCGTAGATCGTCTCCTCGTAACCGTCGTGGCTGTGCCCGGCTGCGACCTTGGCGCCGGCCGGAACGTCGAACTCGAAGACCGCGACCGATCCTCCCGACTCCTCGCCCTCGACCAGGAACCGGATCGCCAGCGGCCCGACCTTGATCTCTTCGCGCGTGTCTGTCGCCATCGCAGTGTCCTCTCTTGTCTGGGTGGTAAAGTGGTTTGACGATATATGACCGCGAGCAATCCGTCAAGTCATTTTACTAACTCTGCGGCAACGGAGCAACCGTTCGGGCCGCCGCTGATCGGCGCGCTGCTGCGCATCCCCTGGGAGGCGCTGCAGCGGCACATGCTCGAGCGGCTGCACGAGCGCGGCTTCGACGACCTCGACGCGGCGCACCTGAACGTCTTCCAGTACCCCGGACCACAGGGTGCGAGGCCGACCGAACTGGCCAGTCGGTTGCGGACCAGCAAGCAGGCCCTCAACTACCTGCTCAACGAGCTCGAGCGCCTCGACTACCTCGAGCGCCGACCGGACCCCGACGACCTGCGCTCCAAGCGCGTCGCCCTCACGCCACGCGGCGCCTCCGCGATTGGCGTGATCCGCGAGGCAGTCGGCGAAGTGGAGACCGCCTGGTCGCAGCAGCTCGGCCCGGAACGCTTCGCCCAACTCCGCAACCTCCTGCTCGAGCTCAACCAGCCGGCGTAGCTGCGCGCATTTCTCACCGGCGCTCTTACGCCCGCACCAACGGCTTGTACTTGATCCGGTGCGGCTCGAGCGCCTCGGGGCCGCGCGTCTCGCGCACCCAGTCGGCGTACTCGCCCCACGTCCCCTCGAACCACGTCGCCTGCGAGTCGCCCTCGAACGCGAGGATGTGGGTGGCCACGCGGTCGAGGAACCAGCGGTCGTGCGTGATCACGACGGCGCAGCCGGCGAAGTCGAGCAACGCCTCCTCGAGCGCACGGAGCGTGTCGACGTCGAGGTCGTTCGTCGGCTCGTCCAGGAGCAGGACGTTGCCGCCCGAGCGGAGCAGCTTCGCCAGATGGACGCGGTTCCGCTCGCCGCCCGAGAGGTCGCCGACCCGCTTCTGCTGGTCGGAGCCCCGGAAGTTGAACCACGACGTGTACTGGCGCGAGTTCACCTCGCGCTTGCCGAGCTCGATCGTGTCGAGCCCGCCGGAGATCTCCTTCCAGACGGTGCTCTTCGGGTCGAGCCCGCCGCGCGACTGGTCGACGTACGCCAGCTGCACCGTCTCGCCGATCCGCAGCGTCCCGCCGTCCGGCGCCTCCTCGCCGGCGATCATCCGGAAGAGGGTGGTCTTGCCGGCGCCGTTCGGGCCGATCACGCCCACGATCCCCGCCGGCGGGAGCGAGAACGAGAGCTCCTCGACGAGCAGCCGGTCGCCGTAGCCCTTCCTGACGCCCTCGGCCTCGATCACGACGTCGCCGAGGCGCGGGCCGGGTGGGATGTGGATCTCGACCCGGTCGAGCCTGACGGTCTCCTCTTCGGCGAAGAGCTTCTCGTACGCGCCGAGGCGCGCCTTCGACTTCGCGTGGCGCGCGCGCGGGCTCATCCGGACCCACTCGAGCTCGCGGGCGAGCGTGCGCCGGCGCGCGGACTCCTGCTTCTCCTCGTGCGCGAGCCGCTCCTGCTTCTGCTCCAGCCACGACGAGTAGTTGCCCTGGAAGGGGATGCCACGGCCGCGGTCGAGCTCGAGGATCCATCCGGCGACGTTGTCGAGGAAGTAGCGGTCGTGCGTGACGGCGACGACGGTGCCCTTGTAGTCGGCGAGGAACCGCTCGAGCCAGGCGACCGACTCCGCGTCGAGGTGGTTCGTCGGCTCGTCGAGCAACAGCAGGTCGGGTGCCGAGAGCAGCAGCCGGCAGAGGGCGACGCGGCGGCGCTCGCCGCCGGAGAGCGTCGTCACGTGGCGGTCGCCCTCCGGCAGCCGCAGTGCGTCCATGGCGTGGTCGAGCTCGGCGTCCAGCTGCCACGCGTCGCGCCGGTCGATCTGATCCTGCACCTCGGCCTGCTCGACCAGCAGCGCGTCGTAGTCGGCGTCAGGCGCGGCGAACTTCGCGGAGATCTCGTTGAAGCGGTCGAGGAGGTCACGCAGCTGGCGCACGCCGTCCTCGACGTTCTCGCGCACGGTCCTCGACTCGTCGAGCTCGGGCTCCTGGAGGAGGATGCCGCGCGTCGCATTCGGCGCCGGCTCCGCGACGCCGCTCGACGGCTCCTCGAGGCCGGCCATGATCTTGAGCAGCGTCGACTTGCCCGCCCCGTTCGGGCCGAGGACGCCGATCTTCGCGCCGGGCAGGAACGACAGCGAGATGTTGGCCAGCACCTGCCGGTCCGGGCCGTAGAACTTGTCGGCCCGGTACATGGTGAAGATGTAGTCGCTGCTCACGGCCTCGACCATAGCGGCAAGGAGGCGTACGCTCGTCGGGTGAACTGCTGCTCGGGCGCGCACGCGGAGATGTTCGACGAGCGCATCGCGCGCCGCGACCTCCGCCGGTACCGGCGCAAGGGCCTCGACCGGCCTGGCCGCCGCCTCGTCGAGATGCTGCGCGGGCGCGGCGTGGAGGGCAAGACGGTGCTCGAGATCGGCGGCGGGATCGGGGCGCCGCAGGTGGAGTTGCTGCAGGCCGGAGCCGCGCGGGCGACGAACGTGGAGATCTCGCCCTCGTACGAGCCGGCGGCGCGCGAACTGCTGGAGGAACGTGCGGTCGCGGATCGAGTCGAGCGCCTGTTCGGAGACGTCGCACGCGATGCGGAGCTGGCACCCGCGGCGGACGTCGTACTGCTCAACCGCGTCGTCTGCTGCTACCCGGACGCCGACGCGCTGATGCGCGCGGTCTCCAATCGGGCCGCGTCGGCGATCGTGCTTAGCTTCCCACCCGACATCTGGCCCGCCCGACTGCTGAACGGCGCAGCCAACCTCTGGCAGCGGTTGGCGCGGCGCTCCTTTCGTAGTTACGTCCACTCGCAAAGCGCGATCCTGGCGCCGCCGCTCGCGCGGGGCTTCCGCGTCGACGAGGTCGGGCGGGCGGGGATCTGGCGGGTCGTCGCCCTCGTCCGCTGACCCTGCCCCGGTACGATGGCCGCGTGGCCGTCGCACACGAGCAGAAGCTCGACTCGAGGAAGCTCCGCGCGGACTTTCCGATCTTCGAGCACCCGATCCACGGGAAGCCGCTGGCGTATCTCGACTCCGCCTCGTCGACCCAGAAGCCGCGGCAGGTGCTGGACACGCTGCGCGACTTCTACGAGACGTCGTACGCCAACGTGCACCGCGGCGTCTACGACCTCGCCGCCCGGTCGACCGCGGGCTACGAGGGTGCGCGCGAGAAGGTCCGCGCGTTCGTGAACGCCGAGAGCACGCGCGAGATCATCTTCACGCGCAGCGCGACCGAGGCGCTCAACCTCGTCGCGTACGCGTGGGGCCTCGACAACCTCGGCCCGGGCGACCTCGTCGTCGTCACCGAGCTCGAGCACCACTCGAACTTCGTCCCGTGGCAGTACATCGCGAAGCGGACCGGCGCCACGTTCCGGGCGATACCGATCGACGACAACGGCGAGCTGCAGCTCGACGAGCTCGACGCGATCGCCTCCGGGGGGAACGTCAAGGTCGTGGCGAACAACCTGATCTCGAATTCGCTCGGCACCATCAACCCCGTCGAGAAGCTCGCCGCCTGGGCGCACGAGCAGGGTGCGATCATGGTCGTCGACGCCGCGCAGGCAGCGCCCCATCGCACCGTCGACGTGCAGGCGCTCGGTTGCGACTTTCTCGCCTTCTCCTCTCACAAGCTCTGTGGGCCGAGCGGGGTGGGCGCGCTCTGGGGGCGCAAGGGGCTGCTGGAGGAGATGAGCCCGTTCAACCTGGGCGGGGAGATGATCCGCTCGGTGAAGCTCGAGGGGACGACCTGGAACGAGCTGCCGTACAAGTTCGAGGCCGGCACACCCGCGATCGCCGAGGCGGTCGGCTTCGGCGCCGCGCTCGACTACGTCTCCGCGGCCGGGCTCGATGCCATCGAGCGACACGAGCACGAGCTGGTCGAGTACGCCATGAATCGCCTGCAGGAGGTGCCGCGCCTTCGCGTCTTCGGGCCGCCGCCCGACCGCCGCGCCGGGATCATCTCCTTCGACGTCGAGGGCATCCACCCGCACGACGTCGCGCAGGTGCTCGACTGGGAGGGCGTCGCCGTCCGTGCGGGCCATCACTGCACGCAGCCGCTGATGACGCGCCTCGGCGTCGCCGCGACGTCGCGCGCGAGCTTCTACCTCTACACCGTGCCGGAGGAGATCGACCGGCTGATCGACGGGCTGCTCAAGGTCAGGCAGGTGTTCGGATGAGTCCCAGGTTCCGCGGGGTCAGCGTTTCGCGGAGCCCCGCTCCGCGGGGCGGGAGCGAAAGGCGGCCAGGGGCGTGAGCGAGTTCGACCAGCTTTACCGCGAGGTCATCCTCGACCACTACAAGAATCCCCGCGGGCACGGTGCGCTCGCGGAGGCGGACGCGCACGCGGAAGGGCAGAATCCGCTCTGCGGCGACGAGGTCTCCATCTCGGTGAAGTTCGCCGACGACGGGGACACGATCGAGGAGATCGGCTTCGAAGGGCGCGGCTGCGCGATTTCGCAGGCGGCGACCTCGATGCTGACCGAGATGGTGCAGGGCCGGAAGGCGAGCGAGGTCGCGACGCTCCCCAAGGAGGAGCTGCTCGAGGAGATCGGCATCCCCTTGACGCCGGTGCGGATGAAGTGCGCGATCCTCGGGCTGGGAGTGCTCAAGGTTGCGCTCCATCGTGCGAAGGGGACGCCGCTGCCGGAGGAGTGGGCGACGCTCGCGAACGAGCTCAAGCTCGAGGACTAGATGATTGATTCCGAACTCACGCACTCCCGGCTGGGGGCCTGCACGCGGCACATCGTGGCCGCCTCGCCCACCGCCAAGGCGGCCCAGCCTTGGTCGGCGATCGAGTCGATCACGCTGCTTCGTGCAAGCCCTCCCCGGAAGCACGGCAGTCCGGAATCAATCATCTAGTGGCCGAGATCGAGGTCGCGCGGCTCGAGGACTTTCCGCCCGGGTCGGTGAAGATCGTCCTGACAGCGTCGATCTCGATCGGCGTCTACAACTGCAACGGCGAGCTCTACGCCCTCGAGGACCGCTGCTCGCACGACGACGGGCCTCTCTGCGAGGGCGACTGGGACCGGGACAGCTGCACCGTCGTCTGCCCTCGGCACGGCTCCAACTTCGACCTGCGCACGGGCCGGCCGCTGACGCTTCCCGCCTACGAGCCGGTGGCGACGTACCCGGTCAAGGTCGAGGACGGGCTGGTGAAGGTCGTTGTCGTCTGAGCCGGTCCGCTGCTGGCAGACGGCCGATCCCGCCTATCAGGCCTACCACGACGAGGAGTGGGGCCGCCCCGTCCGCGACGAGCGCGGCGTCTACGAGCGGCTTTGCCTCGAGGGCTTCCAGTCCGGCCTCTCGTGGCTGACGATCCTCCGTAAGCGCGAGAGCTTCCGCGCCGCGTTCGCCGGCTTCGACGCTGATCGCGTCGCGCGCTTCGGACCGCGCGACGTCGAACGGCTGCTCGGCGACGCCGGCATCGTCCGGCACCGCGGCAAGATCGAGGCCGCGATCGCGAACGCGAAGGCGACCCTTCAGCTGCGCAAGGACGGGACGCCGCTGCACGAGCTCTTCTGGTCCTTCCGGCCCGAGCCGCGGCCGCCGGTCGAGTCGATCCACGACCTGCCGGCGCAGACGGACGAGTCGAAGGGCCTCTCGAAGCGGCTCAAGCAGGTCGGCTTCCGCTTCGTCGGCCCGACGACCGTCTACGCGGCGATGCAGGCGTGCGGCGTCGTCAACGACCACATCGCCGGCTGCTTCGTGCGCGCCGAGGTCGAGCGGAGCCTCACGAGCGTCGAACGCTGACGAGGGTCAGCCGTTCGTCGCCGCCCCTGACGGTCTGCTCCTTGACCATACCGACGCCCCGCACGTAGAGCTTGTGGTCGACGACGCCCGGCTCGAGCGGCGTCCACTCCCTCGTCAGCAGCGCCCGCTTCGAGCTGGCGGCCGGCGTCGAGACGGCCGCTCGCAGGCTGACGACTCGGAACCGGTCCTCGGCGTGGCCGGGATAGAACTCCTGGGAGAGCGTCTGCCCCACCCACGGGTGCGCGGGCATGTAGATGCCGGCCTTTGCTCCGTCGACCCCGGCCTGCCACGTGCCTTCGGTGCTCGTCACCTTGCCGTTTGCGTCGAGCTCGGCCGTCTGCTCGCCGAAGTACCAGACGTTCCCGCGGCGATCCTGCGCGTACCAGTCGGTCGTCCGCTCGGCCAGGCGGCCGCCGAGGTAGAGCCGGTCCTCGACCACCGTGCAACGGGCGCCCTGGATCAGCTTCGTCCGGGCCGTCACGGTCACGACGTCGCGTGCTCGGCGACTTTCCTTGACCCCGCGGTAGGCGAACGTCGTCCCGGGCAGGAGCGGGAACCACGGGTTGTCGACCTGCGGCGCGAACGCACTCGGCGGCGGGGCCGCGCCGGCCGGGGCCCCCAGCCCGAGAACGGTCAGCAGCACCGCGAGCACGCGTGTCCTCCAGCTCATCTGCGTCCTCCTGGAAGCGCCGAGAGAGCCGAGAGCCGGCTCCCTCCGCTGGGCGCTCCTAGCTCTGCGGATCGATCGAGACCACGCTGCCGCTGGCTGCGTCGACGCTGACCTCGCGGTCGCCGACGTCCACCACGTACTGGACGCTCGCGCCGCGCTGCTTCAGGTCGACCTGTCCGAGCTGGCCGCTCTTGGCGCGTTCCGCCGCGGCGACCGCCTGGGCGAGGCTGATCCGGGTCTGCGACTGGAGCTCCTTGCCGTCGTCGAGGCTGCCGGGCTTGACGGCGTGGCCGTCGTCCCAGATCAGGCCGCCTCCGCCTCCGAAGGCATAGGTCCCGCCGGCGAGCGCGAGGACGGCTGCGAGTGCTGCGATCAGCGCGGTGCGCTTCTTCATGGTCATCCTCCTCCGAGTCTGCTGGATCTGTGACTGCGAGGCTAGGGCCCGGGCCTGAAGCGCCTGTGAGAGCGGCGGAGCCGTCTCTCATCTCGCTCTCACGCAGGCGAGCGATCATGTGGCGATGCGCGTCTTGATCGTCGAGGACGAGCTGAAGATGGCGAGCCTGATCCGGCGCGGCCTCCACGAGGAAGGGCATGCCGCCGACGTCGCCGCGACGGGGGAGGACGCACTCTGGATGGCGGAGGCGCATCCGTACGACGCGATCGTGCTCGACGTGATGCTGCCGAAGCTCAGCGGCTTCGAGACCTGCCGGAGGCTGCGCAACCAGGGCGTCTGGGCGCCCGTCCTGATGGTGACCGCGCGGGACGCGGTGGACGACCGCGTGGCCGGCCTCGACGCCGGCGCCGACGACTACCTGACGAAGCCGTTCTCCTTCGCCGAGCTGCTGGCGCGCCTGCGCGCCCTCGTCCGCCGGGGCGCGTCCGAGCGGCCGACCACGGTCGAGGTCGGCGACCTGCGGCTCGATCCGGCGGCGCGACGCGTCTGGCACGGCGAGACCCAGATCGCGCTCTCGCCCAAGGAGTTCGCGCTGCTCGAGACGTTCATGCGCCGGCCCGGTCAGGTGCTCTCGCGGTTTCAGCTGCTCGAGCATGCGTGGGACTTCGCGTACGAGAACCGCTCGAATGTGGTCGACGTCTACGTGCGCTACCTGCGCGAGAAGATCGACCGGCCCTTCGGGCGCGAGCGGCTCGAGACGGTCCGCGGGGTCGGGTACCGGCTTCGTGAGGATGGATGAGCCGGCTCTCGGCCCGCTGGCGGTTGACGCTCGTCTTCGCGCTGGCCATGGCCGTCGTCCTTTTCGCGGCGGCGTGGCTCGTCTACTTCCGCGTCGCCGGCGATCTTTCGAGGTCGCTCGACCAGGAGCTGCGCTCGCGGGCACAGGACCTGGCGGCGCTCGTTCGGCACGACGGCTCGTTGCGCGCGACGCAGGGGACGCTCGTCGAGCACGGGGAGTCGTTCGCAGAGCTGCTCGGGTCGTCCGGTCGAGTCGTCGACTCGACACCGCCGATCGAGGCGTCTTTGCTCCGTCGGTCGGAGCTAGCTCGTGCGAGAAGCGCTCCGCTCTTTGCGAACAGGTCGTCGGTTCCCGGTCTGGATGAGCCGGCGCGTCTGCTCGCCGTCCCGGTCGGGCGGCGGGTCCTCGTGGTCGGCGCCACTCGTGAGAATCGAGCCGAGACGCTCCGCAGCCTGCGGGCCGGGTTTCTGATCGGCGGGCCGTTGGCGCTCATCCTCGCCTCGTTGGGGGGCTACCTGCTGGCGGGCGCGGCGCTGCGGCCGATCGAGGAAGGGCTCGCGCGCGAGCGGCGGCTCGTGGCGGACGCGAGCCACGAGCTGCGGACGCCGCTCTCGACGCTGAAGACCGAGCTCGAGCTGGCTCTCCGACAGCAGCGGACGCCGGCGGAGCTCGAGGCGGCGTTGCGCTCGGCGGCGGTCGAGGCCGACCGGCTCGGCCGCATCGCCGACGACCTGCTCTTGCTCGCGCGGTCGGAGCAGGGCCCGCTGCCGCTTCGGCTCGAGCCCGTCGACGTCGGCGACCTGCTCGACGTCGTCACCGGGCGCTTCGCGCCGACAGGACGTCCGATCGAGGTCGACGTGGACGGCGCGGGTGTCGTCGTCGCCGATCGGCTGCGCCTCGAGCAGGCGCTCGGGAACATGATCGACAACGCGGTGCGCCACGGCGACGGCGCTGTCAGCGTGACCGCTGCGGCGAACGACACCTTCGAGCTGCACGTGCTCGACGAAGGGCCGGGCTTCGCGCCGGCGTTCCTGGGCCGTGCCTTCGAGCGGTTCAGCCGCGCCGACGAGGCGCGTGCCGGTGTGGGAACCGGACTCGGCCTCGCGATCGTCCGGACGATCGCGAAGCTGCACGGCGGCGAGGCAGGCGCGGGCAACCGGCCGAACGGCGGCGCAGACGTGTGGATCTCGCTGCCGCTCAGCTGAGCTGCTCGCTCTTCGGCCTCGGGCGTCTCTATCGCCACCACGTCGAAGGGGGCTCCGGGACGAAGGCAGACGACGAGCGCCTGCTTGGGATGCCTGAGGTCGAGAATGTAGCGTTTGCCGTCCCGCCAGAAGCGGCCCCGGCGCGTGTTTCTGAATGGGCGGCCGTCCCGACGCGCTTCGCCGTCCACACGGACGGCGCATCCGGCAGGCCGATCTGGACCCACTCGATCAGGTCCCGCGGGATCACAAGCTCGCCGACGAGCGTCGCCAGCCGCTCGATGCCGTCGTGGCGGACGACCAGGTTGCCGTCAGCGATTCCGATGCTCCGGCCCATCGTCCAAACGTAGCCGTCGCTCGGTGGAGGAAACGCGCGATACGCTGCGGCGGTGCTCGACGACCGCGTCCGCGCCGTGCTCGACCGCCTCGAGGCGGAGGATCGCGCCGAGCGCGAGGCCGGAACGCCGCGTCAAGAGCGCTCGCGCGCAGTCGAGCCCACGACCGGCCGCTTTCTCTTCTCTCTCGTCGCGCCCCAGGCCGACTGCGAGGTGCTCGAGGTCGGCGGCTCGCGCGGCTACTCGACGATCTGGCTCGCGGCAGGCGTGCGCTACCTCGGCGGTCGCGTGCTCTCGCTGGAGAACGACCCGAGGAAGATCGGGGCCTGGCGACGGAACATCGCGGAGGCCGGCCTGGACGAGTACGCGGACCTCGTGGAAGGCGATGCGCTCCAGACTCTGGCGGGGATCGGAGACGTCTTCGACGTGGTCTTCCTCGACGCGGAGAAGGAGCAGTACGAGCGCCTCTTCACGCTCGCGCGGCCGAAGCTCGAGCCTGGTGCGCTCGTCGTCGCCGACAACGTCCTCTCCCACGCCGAGACGCTGGGCGCGTATTCCGAGGCCCGCCAGGCCGATCCGACGCTCTCGAGCGTGACCGTGCCGCTCGATCGCGGCCTCGAGCTGACGACGATTCTCGGCGGAGACCCGCTGGCCGATTGAACCGCTATATTTCGACTACCGCGGAAAGGAGGTGGTCCGGTAGTGGAGATTTCGAGTAGTACCGGCAGTGGAGGTACCAGCCGGTAAGGGCGTGTCCCCGGGACCACCGGGAATCGCCTAGCCAGCGTGGGGGACGGTCTCAGAGGAGGCCATACGTCCTTACCAATCCAAGGCTGGTGACCGTGGGATTCGAGGCCCGGCGCAAGCCGGGCCTCTCCCTTTCTCAGGCGGCGCGCCGGAGCTGCTCGTCGAGCGGCACGAGCGGCAGCTCGAATGTCTGCAGTGCGTCGTCGTTCGAGACCACGTTGTCGGCTCCGGCCAGCATCGTGATCTGGTCGCGACTCACAGGCGCATAGGGGAGCCGCTCCGTTGCCGCTGCTCCGATCCGAGCGAGGCGGAACGGGATGTGGATGCGGGCACGGCGCTTGCCGAGCACCTTCGCGATCCGGGCGTAGAGCTCGTCCCACGTCACCGTGTCTGGGCCGCCGATCTCGAAGGTCCGGTTCGTCGCCGCGGCGAGGTCCACCGAGTGCGCGAGGTACGCGGCGACGTCGTCGACCCAGATCGGCTGCGAGCGCTGCAGCCCCGGGCCGAGCACGGGTGTCACCGGCGACCAGCGCACCTGCCGGATAAAGAGGGGCAGAGCGCCACCGTCGCGGCCGAACACGAAGCTCGGGCGGACGATCACGTGCTCGAGCCCGGAGTCCATCACCATCTGCTCGGCCGTCCACTTGGCGTGGTAGTACGGCACCGTGTCCTTCGACTCCTCGGACGTGCCGAGCGCCGACTGGTACACGAACCGCCTGACGCCAGCGTCGTGCGCGGCGGCGAGCAGATCGCTTGTGCCCTGCACCATGACGCGGTCGAACTCCTCGGGCCGGCCCTGGATGATCGCCACGAGATGGACGATCTGCTCGACGCCGTCGACCGCCTGGCGGAGGCTCCTGGCGTCGGTCATGTCTCCTCGGACGACCTCGGCATCCCAGCCGGCGAGCTGCGACGCCTTGCCTGGGTCGCGGACGAGCGCACGCACCTGGAGGTCGCGCGCCCGCAGCGCGTGGACGACCTTGGGGCCGATGAACCCGTTTGCGCCGGTGACGAGGATCATGGGCCCGTCTCGAAGTTCTTGTAGTAGCGGCTGGGCGTCGGCCCCTCCTGTCCCTGGTACTTCGAGCCGAGCTCGCCGCTTCCGTACGGGTGCTCCGCCGGCTCGCTGAGCTGGACGAACGACAGCTGGCCGATCTTCATCCGGTGGTAGATCGTGATCGGGAGGTTCGCGACGTTCGAGAGCTCGAGTGTCACGTGCCCGTCCCAGCCGGGGTCGATGAAGCCGGCGGTCGAATGGATGAGCAGACCGAGGCGGCCGAGAGAGCTCTTCCCCTCGAGCCGGGCGACGAGATCGTCCGGCAGCGTCACGCGCTCGAGCGTCGAGCCGAGGACGAACTCCCCAGGGTGGAGGATGAAGGGCTCGTCGCCGATCTCGACCAGCTCGGTCAGCTCCTCCTGCGCCTGCTTGACGTCGATGAACGGGTAGCGCGAATTGCGGAAGACGCGAAAGAAGCGGTCGACGCGAACGTCGACGCTCGACGGCTGCAGTAGCCCGGCGTCGTACGGCTCGATTCCGATGCGGCCCTCGTCGATGAGGCGGCTGATCGTCCTGTCGGAGAGAACCACGCAGCGATTCTACGAGGCGGCGGACGCCGGGTCGGCCCATGGGTACCTGTGGGCCGACCCATGGATACCTATGGGTCACCCACCGCTTGGGCCACGAATCTATGCCGCCGCGAAGGTCTGCTCGGCCGGAGCCGCGAGCGCCGCGAGCTCCGGCCGGGCCGCCAGCACGAGCATCGCGTGGCTCCAGCCGAGCGGAACGACCCAGGCCGGGCTGCCGTCTTCGGCGGGGCGGCGATCGAGGCTCCGCTCTGGCGGTCGCCGAGCAGATCCATCACGAGCAGCGAGCGGCAATACAGAGCGTGTGCCGCCTCCGCCGGGCGGGCGGCGGCCAGCCGGGCCGCGTCGTGCTGGATGCGTTCTGCCAGGGCCGCGTCGAATCCCGAGTCCAGAGCAGCCTGCATGCGCGACAGCGCCTCGCCGGGCGTAGTCCCGAACGCACACGCGAGCGTCACCTCTCCGTCACCGCTCGCGGCGAGCGCGCCGGCGGTGCCGCGGTGCGCCACGGCGTGACCGACGAGGTCGCCGTCCTGGAGATCGTCCCAGGCCGAGTAGTCCTCGTCGCGACGGGAGCGGCCGCATGTCGCCTGGCCCGCGGGGAGATGCCGAGTGCGAGCACGCGGTCTCGCCGGTAGAGCACGAGCGCGCCCGTGCCGGGGTCGACGTACGCCGCGTGGCCGTGACGCGCCTCCTCGAAGTCGGGCCGGCAGTGGACGAGCAGCCTCAGCGCGCCGGCGCCGCGCACACGGCGCAGGAGGACGGGCGCGTCGGGGAGGACGAGGTCGTGCAACACGACCTCCACGCCCTGGCCGCGTACCGTCGTCTCGAGTACGCTTGCGCTCGGCAGGTACGACTGTCCGTGCTCGAGGGACGGGTCATCGAGCCAGACCGCCCGCCCCTGCGAGAAGACGCCGAGGCGGAGCTCGCCCAGATGCTGGCCGCGGTCCACGTGCGGCCAGAAGAGCCGCTCGACCTCCCCCCGGCCGGAGACCGTGGCGACGAGAGAGCCGTTGCCGAGGACGGCCGCAGGCAGACCACGGTCGGCGTTCGGGCCGCCGGGCCGCAGATCCGGTTCGATCAAGAGGTTCTCGGAGCTTCGCTAGGAGCTGGGGAGGTCGGTGGGAGGCTGCGCATCCAGACGGTTGGTAGGACGTCGAGCCGGGGTTTTGGTTGCCGCCGGGAGCGAGGGTACTTCGTCTCGGGAAGGCGTTGGTCCACGATCGGGTTCGCTCCTCCCTCCCTCCGTCCGGGTCAGCCGCGGCGGACGACGAACGGGACGACCTTCGAGACCGAGTGAGAACCGCTGAGGCCCCGGGCCACGGCGACGGCGTACAGGCGCTCCCCGTTTCGGTACCGAGTCGGGTCGACGAACGTCCGATACGGGGACGAGTCATCGACGGCAAGTCGTTGCCAGCCGCCCGTGGCGCGGCGCAACGCGAACCAGACCGTCGCCGGACCGCCCGGCACGGCGGCGCTCAGGCGGTAGAGGTTCGTGATGTCATCCGGGGCCGCCTTCAGCACCGGCCTCCCTGGTGCCGCTGCCGGCAATTGCGCGTCGGCGCGGAGCAGAAGCGCCGAGATGGGAGGCAGTGTCAATCGGAGCTTCCCGTCGGCGCCGCTCGACACCGGTGGACCGCCGAGCAGCGGCGTCCAGCCCGACGACCTGGTCGAGGCCTGGACGGTGACCGTCCGCGTCGTAGTGCCGGTGTTGAAGGCGGCGATCTCCTCCCGCCGGCCGGCGAGGTCGATGCGGCTGACCACGAGCGCGTCGCCCTGCGCGAGGCGCACCACCGAGGCGCCGGTCGTCAGCGCGGGGTTCGTCTCGCGCAGTGCGCTCAGCGTCGTCAGCTCCGTCTGGATCGGCGTGTTGACGATGTCGAGCGAGGAGCCGTTGCCGATCGGGCCGTCGACGACCCGCTGCTCCGTCTTCCACTCGGGGACCTGGGTCGGGAACATGTCCTCGCGCGCAGCCTTGTCGCCGCCGCTGCCGATCATGCCGACCTCGTCGCCGTAGTAGACGACCGGCGCGCCGCGCAGCAGGTAGAGCAGGTCGTATCCGAGCAGGACGCGCTTCTGGAGCTCGGCGGGACCCGGCTGCGAGCGGCTCCGGATCTGATACGCCGCGCGTCCCATGTCGTGGTTGCCGAGAAAGGTCGGTGGGATCGGCAGGACGCCGTCCGGGCGGCGGAAGTAGTCGTCCTCGTCGAGCCGCTGTCCGAGCGCGCGGGCGCTCGTGCTTCCGGCGGCGAAGCCGGCGGCGGCGTCCTGGAACGGAAAGTCGAGCACGTTGGGCAGGCCGCGGTTCCGCACGAAGTCCGAAAGATCGGGCGCGGAGTTGAGCGTCACCTCGCCGAAGAGCTGGAAGTCCGGGACGCCGGCGGCCTTCGCGGCGGCCAGGATCTTCGGCGCCCAGACGCGGAAGAACGCGCCGTTGACGTGCTTCGCGGTGTCGACGCGGAAGCCGTCGACCTTGTAGCGCGCGATCCAGTCGCCGTACACCTTGGCCAGCCCGTTCACGACGGCGGGCTGCTCCGTGAAGAGATCGTCGAGCCCGAAGAAGTCGCCCTGCTCGTAGCAGAGCTCGCTGCAGCCGGAGAAGTCGATGTCGCCGCGGTTGTGGTAGCGGAGCGGGTCGTTCAGCCAGGCCGGCTTCTTCGCGTTCCGGTCGGCTGCGAGGACGAACGGCGGGCGCGGCATGTTGGAGACCTTCAGGCACGGGAAGGTCTTGCCGGTCGCGTAGCGCGCCGGGTTGAACTTCCTTCCCCTGCAGTCGCGGTACGGGACGTCCGAGTACCCGGAGCCGGAAAGGAGGACAACGTCGGCCGTGTGGTTCACGACGACGTCGAGGTAGACCTTGATGCCGAGCCGGTGCGCGCAGCCGACGAACGCGGCGAAGTCGTCGTTCGTGCCGAGATGGGGGTCGACCGAGGTGAAGTTCGTGATCCAGTAGCCGTGGTAAGCGGCACTGTCCCCCTGCACCGTCCTCTGGCCGAACGGGGGCGTCACCCAGACGGCGTTGAAGCCAAGGCCGCGGATGCGGGCGAGGCCGCTCCGCGTGTCGTCGCACGAGCCGGTGAGCCCTTTGAAGTCACCGCCGTGGAACCAGCCGGTCGAGGTCGGGTCGAAGCCCGTCGTGGCGCGCCCGCCCGTGAGGCCGCCGCGGTCGTTCGCAGGATCGCCGTTCGCATAGCGGTCCGTCATCACGAAGTAGAACCGCTGGGAGGCGATCGGCGGCGCGACCGGTGGTTGCGTAAGCGCGGCGAGCTGTGCTCCGGTCGGCGCCCCGGGAGCGCCGGCGGTCGCGCCTTCGATTGCAAACGGGGCGGCGAGTGCCACCAGCGCGACGGCGATGCTCCTAAGAGGGCTTGGCGAAACAACCGCTGAGGCGCCGTGCACGCGTCGGAGCGCCCGATGCAGCGTCCTCAGTCGCGGCGAGAGCTTTCCTGTCCCCGCTGCATGCGTCCTTGCCTCGACCACTCCGCTACGCACCCGGCGACGAGTGCTGTTCCGCCAAGCCCTCCTAACGGAGCGGCGCACCCGTCTCCTCGTCGAAGAAGTGGAAGTTCGACGCCTCGATCGCCACCGGAACGTCACGGTTGAGCTGCAGCTGGATGTGCGGCGGGAAGGAGGCGACGAAGTTCGGCCGGGAGCCGACGACGCTGTCGCCGCCCTCACCGGTCGTCTCGTCGAACGCCACGTCCGTTCTGATCGCCATCGCATCGACGTGGAAGTACGCCATCGACTCCGAGCCCAGCGCCTCGAGAAGCTCGACGCGCGCCGTGATCGCGGGCAGCTCGGGGCGCTCCGAGGCGTGATGCAGGTTGCTGGCGCGGATTCCCGCGACGACCGTCCGGCCGCCGTACTCGCGCACCTTCGGATACTCGCGCAGCGCCTGCTCGCCCACCGGGATCCGCTGCTCACCGAGCCGCAGCTCGACGGACCCGTTCTCGGTGCTGACCGGAAGCACGAGCAGGTTCATGGGCGGCGTGCCGATAAAGCCGGCGACGAAGAGATTCTCCGGGCGGTCGTACAGGCGCTGCGGGGCGTCGACCTGCTGGAGCACACCGCCACTCATCACGGCGACGCGGTCGCCCATCGTCATCGCCTCCACCTGGTCGTGCGTGACATAGACGGTCGTCGTGCCGAGCTCGTGCTGGACCTTTGCGATGTCGGCGCGCATCTGGACGCGCAGCTTCGCGTCGAGGTTGGACAGCGGCTCGTCCATGAGAAACACCTGAGGCTGACGCACGATCGCGCGGCCCATGGCGACCCGCTGGCGCTGGCCACCCGAGAGCTGCTTCGGCCTGCGGTCGAGATAGGGAGTGAGGTCGAGCATGCGCGCGGCCCACGCGACGCGCTCGTTGATCACTTCCTTCTTCTCCTTCCGCAGCCGAAGGCCGAACGCGATGTTCTCGGCCACGGAGAGGTGCGGGTAGAGCGCGTAGTTCTGGAAGACCATCGCGATGTCCCGCTCCTTCGGGTTCAGCTCGTTCACCACCCGGCCGCCGATCGACAACGTGCCGTCGGAGATGTCCTCCAGCCCCGCGACCATCCGCAGCGCGGTGGTCTTCCCGCAGCCGGAGGGGCCGACGAGGACCAGGAACTCGCCGTCATGGACGTCCAGGGTCAAGTCCTTGACGGCGTGGAAGCCGTTCTCGTACACCTTGTCGACCTCGTTGAACGACACGTCAGCCATCGGATCTGCTCCTTCTGAGGTGGTCTTCGGCGCGAGGGTCGGTCCGGAGGCTCACGCGATTCTCCAGACGTGGAACGAAGGTCCGTCGGAGGGCAGGACGCCGTCCGACGCGTCCTCGCCGTACAGGGTCTCTAGCTCGGCAAACGGGACGCGGATCGGTGCGTGTGCAGCGCGCGCCGCGAGGCACAGGAGCCGCTCGTCGCGCGTCTCGCGCACGTACGCGACGGCGTCCTCCGAGACATGGACGTACCGGATGCCGCCGTGCGCGAGCGCGTCGCTCGAGCGGCGGAGCGCGGCCAGGCGGCTCACGTTCCCGAGCAGCGCCTCGTCCCGCGGCCGGGCCCACGGCATCGGCCGGCGCGCGTCCTCGCCCCAGTCGCCCTCGAGCCCGAGCTCGTCGCCGGCGTAGAGCATCGGCACGCCCGGCGTCGTCATCTGCAGCCCGACGCCGACGAGCTGCGTCTCTCGCGAGCCGGCGACGCTGCGGAAGCGGGCCGTGTCGTGGCTGTCGAGCAGCGTCCATGAATGGAGCGTCGACTGCCACGGCATGCCCGCCCGGAAGGCGCGCATCTGTGCGACCGCGTCGGCCCCGGAGAGACGGCCCAGCGGCACCGGGATGCCCCAGAACGCCGTACGGAGGTCTCCGGGGATCTCCTCGTCGCGGAGCCATCCCCACACCGGGCGCAGGAACCCGGCGTAGTTCATGGCCCCGTGCCAGCCGCCACCCTGCAGGTCGGCGCGGAAGTCGTAGCCGTGCTCGGCGACGATCAATGCCTCGGCCGCGGCGGCGCGGGTCAGGTCGGCGACCTCGCCCGTCAGGTCGGCGTCGCGGTAGCGGCCGGTCATGTTCGCGACGTCGATCCGCCAGCCGTCGAGGCCCTCGTCGAGCCAGCGGCGGATCACGGCCTCCATCCGCCGGCGGAGCTCCTCGGAGCGCCAGTTCAGCTTCGGCAGCGAGCGGACGCCGAACCACGACTCGTAGCCGTACGGCTGCGCCGCGTCCCAGAGGTAGAAGTCGCGCTCGGGCGCGTGTTCGTCCCGGGCGGCGAGAAACCACTCGTGCGCGTCGCCGGTGTGGTTGAGCGTCAGGTCGCCGACGACCCGGATGCCGCGCCGGTGCGCTGCGTCCAGCAGCGAGCGGAGCGCCTCGTCGCCGCCGAGCAGCGGGTCGACCCGGTCGAATGTCGTCGAGTCGTAGCGGTGGTTCGACCGAGCGGGGAAGAACGGCGTCAGGTAGAGCAGGTTCGCGCCGAGCCGCTCGATGTGGTCGAGCTGCTGCTCGATCCCGCCGAGGTCGCCTCCGAAGAGCTCCCGCGGCGTGCTCGGCCCGCGTCCCGTTGGCAACTCGTCCCAGCCGCGCCGGACGCCCCATTCGGGAAGCGCGTGCTCGGCGGAGGCGGCGAACCGGTCCGGGAAGATCTCGTAGGCGACCGACTCCAGGTGCCACGCCGGGCCGCCTTTGTCGAGAGCGAGGACGAAGTCGTCCGCGTCCGGCACCTCGTGGGCGAAGCTGCCCCGGCCGTTGAGCCAGCGGCCGTCGACGTTCCAGCGGTAGGGCACACGCGGGTTCCAGACGGGGAACTCGGCGCGCCACCACGTCTCCGTCTCGGTCTGCTCGTCCGGCGTCGCGAGCAAGCCCACGGGCTCCCCGTCGTGGACGTAGCGCAGCACGACCCGTTGGGCGTCGCGCGGCGCGCGCAGTCGCAGGACGGCTCGCCCGCCCGGCTCGTCCGGCCGTTCGAGCACGCACAGGTCCGATCCGTCGTGGTGCGGCTCGGCGAGCGGCGCGACGACCTCCCCGCGCAGCTGGGTGGCGCTCATCCCTTGACGGCGCCCTGCGTCAGACCGCTGACGATCCAGCGCTGGAGGAAGAAGAACAAGGCCGCGGGCGGGATCGCGATCAGCACCGTTCCGGCGGCGAACGGCCCCCAGCGCTGGCCGTACTGCTGGTCGATGAACCCGCGCATGCCGACCGGAAGCGTGAAGTGGTGCGAGGTCTGGAGCAGCGCCGACGCGAGCACGAACTCGTTCAGCGTGAAGACGAACGAGATCAGCCCGACCACCGCGAGCACCGGCGCCGCGAGCGGCAGCACGACGCCCCAGAAGATCTGCGACGGCGTGGCGCCGTCCACGCGCGCCGACTCGTCGAGCTCGGCCGGAATCGTGTCGAAGAAGCCCTTGATCAGCCAGGCGTTGACGCCCAGCGCCCCGCCGAGGTACACGATGATGAGCCCGGGGAGCGTGTTCAGCCCGATCACGCCGAAGATGTCGCCGACTTGGAGGACGATGAGGTAGATCGCGACGACGGCGAGGAACTGCGGGAACATCTGGATCAGGAGCAGCGACGTCATCCCGATGCGGCGGCCCTTGAAGCGGAATCGGCTGAACGCGTAGGCGGCGAGTGCGCCGAGCATGACGGTCAGGAGCGCGGCGAGCCCGGCCACGAGCATCGAGTTCACGTACCAGCGTAGGAACGGCGCGTCGACGTAGCCGGGCGAGCTCTTGTCCTGGACCGTGCCCGCGACGATGTCGTGGAAGTTGCTCAGCGTCGCGTGCGTCGGCAGGATGCTCGTGCCCGACACCGAGTCGTCTGCGTTGAACGCCGCCGAGGTCACGAAGACGACGGGGAAGAGCGCGAACAGGATTGCGAGGATCGCGACGAGGTGTCGCCACCACGTGTCCTTCAGCTTCAGCCGCGAGGGCGCCGGCGCCTCGAGGGCCTGAGGCTGTGCAAGTGCGCCCGCAGTCGTGTCGACCGTGCTCATGCCATGCCCTCCAGGGACTTCGAGGACCGCCAGAAGGCGACCGCCGAGATGGACGCGACGATGAAGAAGATGATGATCGAGACCGCGCAGGCGAGGCCGTAGTCCGACCCCTTCCCCGTGGCGATCGCGAGCTTGTACGTGTAGCTGATCAGGATGTCCGTCGAGCCCGCGATGGACGAGTTGTTCTGTGCGGGGCCGCCTCCCGTCAGCAGGTAGATGGCGTTGAAGTTGTTGAAGTTGAAGGCGAAGGACGCGATCAGGAGCGGCGCGGTGACCACCAGAAGCAGCGGCAGCGTCACGCGGCGGAAGATCTGCCAGGCGCTGCCCCCGTCGACCCGGGCGGCCTCGATCAGCTCGCCGGGGATCGATTGCAACGCCCCCATGGAGACGAGGAAGAAGTAGGGGAAGCTGAGCCAGAGGCTGACGAGAAGCACGGAGACCTTCGCCCAGTTCGGATCGAAGAGCCACGGGATGCTGAGGTGGAACAGGCGGTTGACGACGCCGAACTCGTCGTTCAGCAGGCCCTGCCAGACGAGCAGCGACAGGAACCCGGGAATCGCCCACGGGATGACGAGGGTCGCCCGGTAGATGCGCTGGAAGCGCAACCCCTTCTTGTCGAGCGCGATCGCGAGAAAGAGGCCGAGCGCGAAGGACGAGGCCACGGTGATCGTCGCGAACGCGAAGGTCCAGACGAACACGCGCAGGAACGGCTGGCGGATCGTCTGGTCGTGGATGATCCGTCCGAAGTTCTGGAGGCCGACTCCGGTCTTCCACCCGGGCTCGAGCTCCTCCTTGCCCGCCACGAACGAGCCCTCGTTGTTGTCCCTGAACACTGTGCCGTCGGAGATGCGGACGAACACGTCGCGGTCGGCGTCGTACCGCAGCGTCGGCCGGAGCTCGACGGCCTGGTCGATTCCCTGCGGGCGGATCGCGCTGTCGCCCGTGGTGGGGACCGTGAACGTGCGGAGCTGAGCGTCGAGCGCGAAGAGCTCTCCGCCTTTGACGAGCGTGTAGCCCTTCGCGGCGGTGATCGGCCCGCCCTGCTCGGCCTTGACGTCGGCGGCGGCGAGCGGCTCGAGCCCCTTCTTGTCACCGACGAAGAACGAGCCGCTCGTGTCGTCCCGCAGGATCAGCACGAGCTTCCCGTCCGCGTTGCGCGCGGCGGCCATGGTGTACTGGCGGCCGTTCGGCGGCGGCTCGAGGGAGTTGACCTTGATGGCCGCGATCGCCTCCGGCTTCGATGCGATGTGCCCGGTCGAGTAGTTGGTGAACGCGACGGTGACCGTATAGATGATCGGGATGATCTGGAACCCGATCAGGAAGACGGTGCCCGGGACCAGGAACTTCGCCGGCAGAGTCCAGCTGCGCGGCAGGAGGTAGACGACGTCGATCGCTGCGGTCGCCAGCACGAGGACCCGAGCGCGATCCACTTCGAGTTGTCGATGAGCACGAACGCCGCCCAGGCCACCAGCGCGTTCATCACCGAGAGCAAGACGATCTTGACCACGAGCCCCGGGGCGCCGGAGAAGGCGGCGATCCCGCGTGCGATCCCGCTCGGCTTGAAGACGGGCCCTGCGGCGGCGGGTGTTGGGGCGGTCGCGGTGCTCACGAGGGGAGGAGGCGGGCGGGGCGTCCCCGGGGACGCCCCGCCCGTGTGACTGACTGCTAGCCGATCTTGTTGGCGATGTTGTTGGCTGCGACCTTGAACGAGACCGCCGCCTTCGTGGCCCCGGACCCCTTCGTGGACTTCACCCAGGCGCTGCCCAGGTCCTGCCACACGCTGTTCATCTGCGGGATGTTCGGCATCGGGACGCCGCCCTTGGCGGCCTTGCCGAACTGCGCGAGATACGGGTCGCTGACCTTGCTGCCGGCCACGGTGTTCGCCGGATAGCGGTTGTTCGCCGCCGCCAGCTGCTGCTGGGCGCCCGGCGTCATCATGTAGCTCGACACGAGATCCTTCGCCGCGGCGTCGTTCCCGTGGTCCGCGGCGTACTTCGTGACCAGGAAGCCCTGGACGCCGAGGAACGGCACCGCCGGATTGACGATCGCCGGAACCTGGATCACCTGGAACTTCAGGCCAGACTTCTTCAGCGTGTCGATGTTCCAGGGGCCGGTGACCCAGAACGCCGCCTGCTGCTTGAGGAACGCGTTCTGGGCGGTCGAGCCGTCGACCTTGGCGTTGATCAGGCCTTCCTTGTTCCACTTGTCGATCAGCTTCGCGTTCTTGAGGAACGCGGGATTGGCGACGCCGATGTTCGACGCGTCGAGGTTGCCGGCGCTGTTCTTGCCGAAGATGTAGCCGCCGAGGCCGGAGAAGAACGGGTACATGTGATACGCGTCCCCGTTCGCGCCCTGCTGCACGGCGATGGCGAGGTTGCCCGACTTCTTCTTCTTGAACTTCAGCGCCTCCGACTCGAGCTGCGCGAAGGTGGTCGGCACCTTGACGAGCTTCGTGTTCACGACGAGGCCGATGTTCTCGACTGCGACGGGTGCGCCGTACAGCTTCTTGACGGCCGTGCCGTACGAGAATGCCGCGAGGGTGTAGCTCGGGAACTGGTTGAGCGTCGCCTTCTTCGGGAACAGGGGGACGACGAGGCCGTTCGCCGCCAGCTCGCCGGTCCAGTCGTGCGCGCCGACGATGACGTCAGGCGCGTCCGCGACCGCGACCGTCTTGAGGTTGTCCCGGATGTCGCCGAAGTTCTTCTCGACGATCTTGACCGTCACGCCGCGCGTGGCGGCCCAGTCGTTCGCGACCTTCGTGACGGCCGCGTTCCGATCCTTGTCGGTCCAAATCGTGATCGTGGGGCTCGCGGACGAGGCCGGCATCGCCGGTGCCGCGAGCATGAGCGCTGCGAGAGCGACGAACGCCGCGCCCAGCACGCTCCACAAGCGCCTGCTGCTGCTTTGCATGTAATGCCCTTCCGTGTAAATGATCTTCGAACTCGGACCCTGCTCCACAAGGACCGCGACCGAGTCTAGCCGCATTGGTACGGCCCCTCAATAGACGCCCACCCGCATCCAAAGTTAGGTTTCTGCGGCCGCAAGGATCGATCCGAAGGGCGGCCGCGGCGGCCTGCGGTGGCGCCTGCCGGCCGTGCGTCGCCGAGATGTGGAAGCGCTTCCATTTCTGGCCGCGGATGGTGCCAGAGTGCTGCGAGCGTGTCAAGCGGGCGGGGGCACGTCATCTCTTGCGCCGCGCCGCGGTGCGCCGCGAAACCAGCTCGAGCGGGAGCCGCTCCCGCGCCGGCTCGGGAAGGGGGGCCTCGGGAAGGGGCGCCTCGAGAAGGCTCAGCAGGAGCTCGGCCGCTCGCGCGCCGCTCTCGAACAGGGGCTGACGGACGGTTGTCAGGCCCACGTACGCGGAGATCTCGATGTCGTCGAAGCCGACCACGGAGAGATCGTCCGGCAGGGTCAGGCCCGCCAGCGTGGCAGCCTCCACCACGCCGAGGGCCTGCGTGTCCGAGGCGGCGAAGATCGCGGTCGGGCGGCTGCGTGCGGCGAGCAGCTCGTCCGTCAGCCGGTGCGCCACGTGCCGGCCGTGCGGCCCTTCCTTGCAGTGTTCCGGGCGGAGCGCCACGCCCGCTTCGTGCAGGGCCTTGCGATACCCCACTCTGCGCCGGCTGCTCGCCGTGAAGCCGAACGGGTTTTGCTCGGGGTCGCCGACGAACGCAATCCGCCGGTGCCCGAGCTGGAGCAGATGGCTCGTCGCGAGGTAGCCGCCGGCGACGTTGTCGATGGCGACCGACGGCATCCCGGGATGCTCGGTATCGAGCAGGACCGCCGGAACCTTCGCGCGAGAGAGCAGGCCTGCCTCGTCGGGCTCCAACGGGAAGGAGACCAAGATCGCCCCGTCCGCGCGACCCCGCCCTGCAAGCCCTCGCAGCTGGTGCCGCCGCTGGTCCGGTGTCTCGACGTCGTAGAGCACGAGCTCGTACTGGGTGAGGCGAAGCACGCTGACGACGCCCCGAAGGCGCTCGACGACCGACGGGCTCGTGAAGAACGGGGCGATCACGGCAATCGTGTTCGTGCGCCCGCGTGGGAGCGACTGAGCGGCGGGGAGCGGCTGGTAGTCGAGCTCCTCGATCACCGACAGCACCCGCCTGCGTGTCTTCTCGCTGACGAGGCCGCCGCCGTTGAGCACGCGAGAGACCGTTCCGACGCCGACTCCGGCGAGGCGCGCGACGTCGGCGATCGTCGCGCGACGCCTGTCGCCTCGGCCGGAGCCGAGGCCGCCCGCATCGGAGGAAGAGTTGCTGTCGGCCATCGCTCCGGGTCGAGACGATAGCGGCTTTGCGGGGGCTCTGGAAGCGCTTCCAAAACAATCTGCGAACGTCCGCCAGGCGCTCGGATGCGGGCGCCTGCCCTCGCCGGCCGATCGGTCCGTCGACGAGCGAGCCTCGGCCGCCCGCGTTGTTATCGTGCCCTCCGTGGCGATCACGCGGACGATCGAGCTGAAGACGGAGATCCCGGGGCCCCGCTCGCGGGCGATTCTCGAGCGGAAGGACCGCGTGATCGCCGATCCGCTCTCGGTGTACCTCCCCGTCGTCGCCCACGAGGGGCGCGGCGCGAGGCTGACCGACGTGGACGGCAACACCTTCCTCGACTTCACCGGCGGCGTCGGCTGCCTCAACGTCGGTCACTCGCACCCGCGCGTCGTGGCCGCGGCGCAGGAGCAGCTCGCGCGCTTCGCGCACACCGATTTCACGATCGTCCCGTACGAGGTCTACGTCGAGCTCGCGGAGCGGCTGCTCGAGCGGGCACCGTTCACGGGCCCGGCGAAGGCGGCCTTCTTCAACGCCGGCACGGAAGCGGTCGAGAACGCCGTCAAGTTCGCGCGTGCGTTCACGAAGCGGCCGGCGGTGATCGCCTTCGAGGGCGCGTTCCACGGGCGGACGATGCTCTCGATGACGATGACCTCGAAGGTGGAGCCGTACAAGGCGGGGCTGGGGCCGTTCGCGCCCGAGGTGTACCGCGTTCCGTTCCCGCAGGACTACCGCGGACCGTCGACCCTCGAGGCGCTCGCCGCGCTGGAGCGCGCCTTCACGACCGTGGTCGCCGCCGAGCAGGTCGCGGCGATCGTGGTCGAGCCGGTGCAGGGCGAGGGCGGGTTCCTGCCCGCGCCCGTCGAGTTCATGCGCGGCCTGCGGAGGGTGTGCGACGAGCGGGGGATCGTCCTGGTCGCGGACGAGGTACAAACGGGGTTTGCCAGGACTGGGAGGTTCTTCGCCATGGAGCACTTCGACATCGAGCCGGATCTGATCGTCGTGGCCAAGTCGATCGCCGCGGGGCTGCCGCTCTCGGGCGTGCTGGGGAAGGCGGAGATCATGGATGCGCCCGAGGACAACGCGATCGGCGGAACCTATGTCGGCAACCCGGTTGCGCAGGCGGCGGCGCTGGCCGTCCTCGACGTGATCGACGACGAGGCGCTCGTCGAGCGGGCGAACGCGATCGGCGACGCGATGCGCAGCCGGATGCACGCCTGGCAGGAGCGCTGGGAGGCGATCGGTGACGTGCGCGGCCTCGGGGCGATGCTCGCGATCGAGTTCGTCCGCGACCGGGCGAGCAAGGAGCCGGCCGCGGATCTCGCCTCGGACGTCGCGGCCGCAGCGGCCGAGCGCGGGCTCCTGCTGCTCAAGGCCGGCATCTATTCGAACTGCATCCGCGTCCTCTCGCCGCTTGTGCTCAGCGACTCGGAGCTCGACGAGGCGCTCGCCGTCTGGGAAGAGGCGCTCGAGAGCGTCCTCGAGTAAGGGCTCCTCCGCAGAGCGACCCGTCCGCCGGGATACCGTGGGCGCATGATCGGAACCGTGATCGGCGACCGCTACGAGCTCGAGGAGCTCGTCGGCACCGGCGGGATGTCGTCGGTCTTCCGGGCGCACGACCGGCTCCTGGAGCGAAAGGTCGCGCTGAAGGTGCTCCACGAGCAGTACACGAGGGACGAGGACTATGTCGAGCGGTTCCGGCGGGAGGCCCGCTCGGTCGCCTCGCTCTCGCACCCGAACATCGTCACCGTCATCGATCGCGGCGAGCACGGAGGCCGCCAGTACATCGTCTTCGAGTACGTCGCCGGCGAGAACCTGAAGCACCGCATCGACCGCGAGGGTGCGCTGCCCGTCGGGGAGGCCGTGGACCTGGCGCTGCAGATCGGCCGGGCGCTCCAGTTCGCCCACCAGAACGGGCTCGTCCACCGCGACGTCAAGCCGCAGAACGTGCTCCTGAACGGCGACGGACGTGCGAAGGTGACCGACTTCGGAATCGCCCGCTCGCTCGACATGCAGCGCGGGATGACGCAGACCGGCACCGTCCTCGGCACCTCGGACTACATCGCCCCCGAGCAGGCGCAGGGCTCGCGCGTCGACGAGAGGACGGACGTCTACTCGCTCGGGATCGTGCTCTACGAGCTCCTGACGGGCGAGACGCCGTTCAGCGGCGAGAACTTCGTCGCGGTGGCGATGCAGCACATCAACAACCCCCCGCCCAACATCCAGGACATTCGCGGCGACGTCCCCCCTCGTCTCGCCTACGCGATCGACCGCGCGCTGGCGAAGGACGCGCGCGACCGCTGGGACTCGATGTGGGAGTTCTGCGACGAGCTCGAGGGCTGCCTGCTGGAGGCCGACCGTCGTGGCGGCGTGGACCCGGGGGCGACGATGATCGCGGCGCCGCGGCGCCACGGGCGCGCTTCCCGCGCCCGCTCCCCGCGCCGCGGCGGCGCGGGCTGGCTGTGGTGGCTCCTCGCCGCGCTGCTGGTCGCCGGCGCGGCGGCCGCGCTCGCAGTCCACGAGCTCCAGGGCGGCGGCAGCGGGACGACGGGGACGAGCACGGGCGGCGGCGGCGCCCCGGTCCACCTGGCCGGCGTGGGCGCCTACGACCCGTTCGGCACGGAAGGCGAGCACGACGACGAGGCACACCTGGCGGTGGACCGCAATCCGTCGACGCGCTGGACGACGCAGCGGTACAACACGCCGGGGGAGCTCGGGAAGGCAGGCGTCGGCGTCGTGCTCTCCCTTCCGTCGCCCCTGCAGCTCGCGCGCGTTCGCGTCTCCACCGACACGCCGGGGTTCCAGGCGAGGATCCAGCTCGGGAGCTCGCCGACCGGGCCGTTTCGCGACGCCTCTCCTCTCCGCGCGGTGAACGGCGTGACCACGTTCCCGATCCGTGACGGCGTCACCGGCCGCTACCTCGTCGTCTGGCTGACGAGCCTGCCGCCGGGCCAGTCGGCCGCGCACGTGAACGAGGTGCAGGCGGTCTCGGCGTAGCGGTCGACTCCCGCCCATTCCCTCTTCGGCCGGCCGCTGTGGGATCATCGTCGTGGAGGGACGCCGCTGGCCGCGAAGGCGACACCCGAGCAACGCGAGCACTTCGAGCCGCTCGACCGATCGCCCTACCGCGTGGAGGGCTCGTCGAGGCGCGAGCGCCGGTGGTTCGCCGACGGCGTATGGCTCGATCAGGGGGCCACCGGCCAGGTGGTCGGCTTCGTCTGGACGCACTGGCTGGCCGACCGCGGCATGCGGGAGGAAGGGATCACGTTCGACGAAGAGTTCGCGCGCGCTCTGTTCCGCGCCGCGCGGGTCGAGGCGGGTCAGCCCGAGGAGGAGGGCGGCGACGGCGGCTACGGCACCCATCTGTGGGCGGCCGCCCGGGTCCTCGAGTCACGGGGCCTGATCGAGGCGACGTACGCCTGCGGCGACATGGACGCCGTCTCGGCGGCGCTCCTCGAGCGGGGCCCGGTCGTCGCCGGGATCACGTGGCACGACTCGATGGACGCGCCGCAGGACCTGGGCGGAAGATTCGTCTGCCGGGTCGCCCCCGACTCCGCTCCGCGAGGCGGGCACGGCGTCGTCCTCAACGGCGTCCTGCTCGACGAGGAGATCGACGGCGTGCGCGGCTTCGTCCGCTTCAAGAACTCGTGGGGCCGGGAGTGGGGCCAGGCGGGACAGGCGTTGATCTCGATCGAGGATCTCGCCCGCGTCCTGCAGGGCGACGCGCTCCTGCCCATTCCGGCCCAGGCCGCGCTGGGCCCGGACGGCCGGCAGGACGTGGCGCTCCCGGACACGGGCCCCGAGGTCGTCCGCTACGAGCAGGAGGGGATCGGCAGCGACCTCTGGACGACGCGCGACACCGTCGGCTACGCCGCGTACGCAGACGCGATCGCGCGGGGGATCCAGCACCCCGAGACGCACCCGCCCCTGACGATCGGGATCAAGGCGCCCTGGGGCGCCGGCAAGACGTCGCTGATGCGGATGATCCGCGAGCGGCTCGAGTGGCCGATGCGCGTCGAGGCCCCCGAGGGGAAGCTCCGCCCGCTGCAGCTCGTCGCCCCCACGCTCGATCTTCGCGCCGCGCTGACGAACAGCCTGCTGCTGCGCCGGCTCGCCGGCGCCCACGACGCGCCGGCGGCGATCGACGCGAGCCCGAAACCCGAGCTCATCGAGGAGGCCGCCGCCGCCGAGGACGAGCGGCGCTGGCGGCCGACGGTCTGGTTCAACCCGTGGATGTTCCAGACGGGCGAGCAGGTGTGGGCAGGGCTGGCGCACGCGATCATCGAGCAGACGACGAGCCGCATGGAGCCGCTCGAGCGCGAGCACTTCTGGCTCGAGCTCAACCTCCGCCGCGTCGACGAGCAGGCGGTGCGCCGCAAGGTCTACGGGCTGATCGTCGACCGCGTCCTGCCCGCCGCGCTCGGGTTGCTGGCCGCGTTCCTCGTGGGGTTGCTCCTGCTGGCTGTCGGCAGTCTGCACTGGCTGGGCACGATCCTCGCGGGCGCGAGCCCGGTCGCTCTTGCCGCGGTCGTCGCGGTGCAGGCCCGGTCGGTCCTCGGCGCGCGGGTCGGCGGCAGCCTCTCGCAGCTCCTCGGCTCGGACGGAGGCATCGCCTCGTTCTCGCGCGGGGAGCTCTCGGGCAGCCTCGACACGCTCGTGCCGACGCCGGACTACGCGGGCCGGAGCGGCTTCCTCTACCTCGTGCAGACGGACATGCAGCGCGTCCTCGACCTCGTCGCGACGCGGGACCGGCCGCTCGTGATCTTCGTGGACGACCTCGACCGCTGCTCGCCGTCGACGGTCGTCCAGGTGATCGAGGCGATCAATCTCTTCCTGGCCGGCGAGTTCCGGAACACGATCTTCGTCCTCGCGATGGAGCCGGAGATGGTCGCGGCGCACATCGAGGCGGCGTACAAGGAGCTCGTGGAGAGGGTCCGCGAGCGCGGCAGGACGAACGGCGACGCCGTGGACCTCGGCTGGCGCTTCCTGGAGAAGTTCGTCCAGCTGCCGCTGACGCTGCCCGGGATCGAGCCCGAGCGGACGACCACGTTCTTCGAGTCGCTCTTCCCCGGCGAGGAGCCCACCGCGGTCGTGGACGCTGCGATCGACGGTTCGGCGCCCGCGAGCGAGGCTGCAATCAAGGCCGAGGAGCAGCAGCTCGACGCGGACGCGCCCTCGCTCGGCGAGGCGATCGGCAGCGCCTCCGCCCCCGACTCGCTGGCGACCGAGGCGAGCCGCGAGGCGCTGCGGCGCTTCGTGGCGAGACGGCTGTCGCGCGACAACGAGGAGATCCAGGAGATCGTCACCTATGCGACGCGGTACCTCGACCCACCGAATCCGCGCGAGATCAAGCGCTTCGTCAACGTCTTCCGGTTCCTCGTCATGATCCACACCGAGCGGACGATCGCCGGGCAGGCGACGGCGGCCTCCCTCGACCAGGTGGCGAAGCTCGCGCTCGTCAGCACGCGCTGGCCGTCGCTGATCGCCGCGCTCGCCGGGGAGACCGCCCCGGGGAGCGGCGAGATCGTCTTCGAGCTGCTCGAGCAGCCGCCGACGACCGCGCGCAAACGTGGGGAGACCGTGGACCAGGCGCTGCGCCGCGGCCTCGAGGAGAGGCTCGGGAGCTGCGGCCTGAGCGCCGGCGACGTCGAGCGGCTCCTCTCCGAGGAAGTACGCGCGTTGATGGCGTCGGAGCCGGTCGTCGGCTCCGGGGCGCGCGCGTATCTCTAGCGTTCGGACGGCCGTCGACGACGAGCTGGTACGACGAAAGAGAGGGAAGGCTCGATGAGCGCGATCCGAGCTGAGCAGCTGACCAAGCGCTACGGCGAGACGCTGGCACTCGATCGACTCGACCTCTCCGTCGAGGCGGGCGAGGTGTACGGCTACCTCGGCCCGAACGGCGCGGGCAAGACCACGACGATCCGGCTGCTGCTCGCGCTCCACCGCCCCACAGCCGGGCGGGCCGAGCTCTTCGGCGTCGATGCCTGGGGTGACCCGGTGAACGCGCACCGGCGGGTCGCGTACGTCGCCGGGGAGCCGTTTCTGTGGCCGGCGCTGACGAGCGCCGAAACGCTCGAGTTCCTGGCGCGGCTGCACGGCGGCACCGATGTGGCGTACCGCGATCGGCTCGTGGAGCGCTTCCAGCTCGATACGCGCAAGAAGATCCGGGCACTCTCGAAGGGAAACCGCCAGAAGGTGCAGCTGATCGCGGCGCTCGCGATGCGCGCGGACCTGCTGTTGCTCGACGAGCCCACGAGCGGGCTCGACCCGCTGATGGAGATGGCGTTCCGGGAGTGCGTCAAGGAGGCGAAAGAGCGCGGGCAGACCGTCTTCCTCTCCTCCCACATCCTCAGCGAGGTCGAGGCGGTCTGCGACCGCATCGGGATCCTGCGAGACGGGAGGCTGGTCGATCAAGGGACGCTGGAGGAGCTGCGCCACCTCAGCGCGCAGACGGTCGAGGTCACATTCGCAGGCCCGGCACCCAAGCTCCCGGAGCTGCCCGGCGTGCGGGTGGCGAGCGCCGGCCCGAACGCGCTGCGGTTCGAGGTCTCGGGCAGCATCCGCCCGGTGATCGCGGCGCTCGCGGGGCATCCGGTCGATCGGCTGACGAGCCGCGAGCCGTCGCTCGAGGAGATCTTCCTGCACCACTACGACGCCTCCGACGGCCGTGTCGACGGCTAGACGGACTGCCTCGCAGCCGGGTTCGTCCTCCTGGCCGTCGGCGGTGGGGCTGGGGCCTGCCCGCGCTCTGGTGCGGTTGGGGCTCCGGAACGCCCGGGTCCGCACGATCGCGTTCGCGTGTCTGTTTGCGGCGTACTCCTACATCCAGCCGGCCGGCTATCGCCACGCCTACCCGACGCTCGCCGACCGCCGCGCATTCGCCGGCAGCTTCGGTGACAACAAGGCGCTCCGCCTGTTCTACGGCGAGCCTCACGACCTCCTGACGGTCAGCGGCTACACCGCCTGGCGCGTCGGCGGGACGCTGGCGATCGCGGCCGCGGTGTTCGGGCTGCTGGCTGCGGTGCGAGCGCTGCGGACGGAGGAGGACACGGGCCGGATGGAGCTCGTGCTCGCGGGGGTCGTCGGGCGGCGCACGGCCTATCTCTCGGCGATCGTCGCGATCGCGGCGAGCATCCTGATCCTGTGGCTCGGCGAGTTCGCCGGCTTTGTGGCAGGGGGCCTCCCAGCCGGCGGTTCGGCGTACCTCGCCCTGGCCACGGCGTCTGTCATGCCGGTGTGCGCCGGCGTGGGCGCCGTCGCGAGCCAGCTCGCGCCCACGCGCCGGATCGCACTCGAGCTGGGAGGCGCGGTCGTCGGGCTCTTCTTCCTGCTGCGGGTGATCGCCGACACCGCGAGCGGCGCCGGCTGGTTGCGCTGGACGACGCCGCTCGGATGGGCCGAGGAGATGCGTCCCTTCACCGGCGCGGAGCCCCTCGTCCTGCTGCTCCCGTTCGCGGCGAGCGTGCTGTTGCTCGCGGCCGCCGCCTGGATCGCCGTCGGTCGCGACATCGGCACCGGCATCCTCCCCGCGCGCGACACCGCCGACCCGCGCCTGCATCTGCTCTCCTCCCCGACCGCGCAAGCGCTGCGCAGCGAGCAAGGTGCTCTGCTCGCGTGGGGAGGCGGCGTCGCGCTCTTCGCGTACGTCCTCGGCCTGGTGTCGAACAGCATCTCCTCTGCAGACATCTCCGAAAGCGTGCAAAAGCAGATCGAGAAGCTCGGCTCCGGCTCGATCGTGACGCCCACCGGGTATCTGGCATTCGTGTTCATCTTCTTCATCCTCGCCGTCAGCCTGCTCGCGTGCGCGCAGGTCAGCGCTGCGAGGCAGGAGGAAGCCGAGCAGCGGCTCGAGACGCTGCTCGCGCAGCCGGTCGGCCGCAGCGGCTGGCTGGGCGGCCGGCTCCTGCTCGCGGCGTCGGCCGCCGCCGCGATCTCGCTCGCAGCCGGCCTCTTCACCTGGGCGGGCGCCGCCTCGGGAGGCGCCGACATCTCGCTGCCGAAGATGCTCGAAGCCGGCGCAAACTCCCTGCCCGTCGCGCTTCTGTTTCTCGGGATCGCATCCCTCGCCTACGCCGTCGTGCCGCGCGCGAGCGCCGGGATCGCCTACGGGCTCGTCACCGTCACGTTCCTCTGGCAGCTCGTCGGCTCGCTGCTCGGCGCCCCGAGGTGGCTCGTCGACCTGACGCCCTTCGCGCACGTCGGACTCGTGCCGACACAACCGTTTCGCGCCGGAGCGGCGGCGACGATGCTCGCGATCGGTCTGGTCGCTGCACTCGCCGCCCTCGGCATCTTCCGGCGCCGCGACCTGCTCGGCGCGTAGTCCATTGGCCGAGCGGAGAACTCGGAGGGTTTGGCGAAACAGCCGCTGAGCCGCCGTGTACGCGTCGCACCCGGCGACGAGGACCGTTCCGCTAAACCCTCCTAGAAGAGCAGCTTCCTGCGCCGCTCCCAGCGGTCGATCGCGACCTGCAGCAGCCGGTCGAGCTGCTCGGCGTACGGGACGCCGGAGGCTTCGAAGAGCCGCGAGTAGACGCTCGTCGCCGTGAAGCCGGGGATGGTGTTCAGCTCGTTCACGAGCACCTCTCCGTCGTCGCGGACGAAGCAGTCGGCCCGCGCCATCCCCTCGCACTCGGTCGCGACGAAGGCGCGGTGCGCGAGCTCCTGCACCCGCGTCGCGTGCGTCTCCGCGATCCGCGCGGGCACGATCAGCTCCATGCCGCCCTCGTCGTACTTGGCGGCGTAGTCGTACCACTCGGCGTGCGCGACGATCTCGCCGGGGAGCGACACCTGGACCTCGCCGCCGGCCCCGAGCACGCCGACCTCGACCTCGACTCCGGAGACGAACTCCTCCACGAGGATCTTCTCGTCGTGGCGGAACGCGAGCGCGACGGCGGCGCGGAGCTCGTCCTCGTCGTGCGCCTTCGAGATGCCGACCGAGGAGCCGAGCCGCGCGGGCTTCACGAACACCGGATAGCCGAACGGGTTGCGCGCCGCGTCTCCCGCGCGCAGCGTGATGTTGCGCGTCACGGGGATGTCGTTGTCGCGCATCACCGCCTTGAAGACGTCCTTGTCCATGCAGACCGCGGAGGCGAGGACGCCCGCGCCGACATAGGGGACGTCGGCCAGCTCCAGCAGCCCCTGGACGGTGCCGTCCTCGCCGAACGGGCCGTGCAGGACGGGGAAGACGACATCCACCTCGGCGAGCGTCTTCGTGACCGCCCCGCCGGACGCGGGCACAGGGAGCGTCTCCCCGGGCGGCGCCTCGAGCTCCTGCGGCCCGCCGGAGCCGAGCTGCCAGGCGCCGTCGCGGCCGATCTCGACGGTGACCACCTCGTAGCGTCCCGGGTCGAGCGCGTCGACCACGGAGCGGGCGCTCTCGACCGAGATGTCGTGCTCGCTCGAGCGGCCGCCGAGCAGCACTGCGACGCGGATCCTGCGCGTCACGGCGTCTGCGTCGTGTCGCCCGCGAACCGGCCGACGGTGATGATCACTTTCGAGCCCGGCTTCGCCTGTGTGTCCGGGCCCGGCTCCTGGCTCAAGACGAGGCCGTCCTGAGAGGGGTCGAAGACGTCCGTGTGGTTGACGACGACCTTGAAGCCGGACCCCTGCAGGGTCGCGGTGGCCGTGTCCTCGTCGAGGTTGGTCACGTCGGGGACGAGCGTCGACGTCGGGCCCTTCGAGACGCGCAGCGTGACCGTCGACCCGACGGGGGCCTGCGTCCCCGGGGCCGGGATCTGGTCGACGACGTTCGACTTGGGCTGGTCGGACTCGACGTCCTCGCGGACGACCTTGAAGCCCAGGCCCTGGAGCGCGGACTCCGCGTTCGCGTACGGCTGTCCGATCACGCTCGGCACTTCGACCGGCTTCGGCCCCTGCGAGACGTTGATCCGCACCTCGGAGCCCTGGAGGACGATGTCCTCGGGAGCCGGCGACTGTCCGGTGACGGTTCCCTCCGCCTTGTCGGAGTGGACCTCGTGGACGTCCGCCTTCAGCTTCCTGTCCGCGAGGCGCGAGATCGCGTCGGCCAGCGGCAGCCCGCGCACGTCCGGCACCTTCGTCTTCGCCTTCCCCTGCGAGACGAAGATCGTGACGGCGTTCCCCTTGTCGATCCGGTCGCCGGCGGGCGGCTGCTGGGCGTAGACCCGCGTCTTCGGGATGGCGTTGTTGAACCTGCGCAGAACGACCGGCCGGAAGCCCTTCGCAAGGATCTGCTGGACGGCCAGCGGCTCGGTCATGCCGACGTAGTAGTCGACGGCCACCGGCTTGTTCGAGTTCAGCTGGTCCTGGATCTGCCCGTAGAGGTACCAGGCCCCGACGGCTGCGGCGATCAGTACCGCCGCACCGACCAGCCAGGGCCAGAAGGAGCGCCGGGCAGGGGCGATCGGCTCGTACTCGTACTCGTAGTAGGCCGGTGCGGGTCGGCGCGGCGCGACCTGGGTCGGCGCGCGCGCGACCATCGTCGGCGCCGCGATCCCCGCACCGGCGAGCACCGACGTGGCGGCCTCCTCGGTCTCGCGCGACACCGCCAGCCCGCGCGCGACGCGAGCGAGCTCGGCGTCCATCTCCTCGGCGGAGGCGTAGCGGTCCTCCGGGTCCTTGGCGAGAGCGCGGAGCGTGATCGCATCCAGGTCGCGCGGCACCTCCGGCCGGAGGTCGGACGGGCGCCGCGGCGCCTGCGAGAGATGCTTCATAGCGATCTCGACCGGTGTCTCGCCGGTGAACGGCACCTCGCCGGTCAGCAGCTCGTAGAGGACGACCCCGACGGAGTAGATGTCCGAGCGGTGGTCGACGTGGGCGCCGCGCGCCTGCTCCGGCGAGAGGTACTGGGCCGTGCCGATGATGGATCCCGCCTCCGTCATCTGCGAGGCGCCGGCGCGGGAGATGCCGAAATCCGTCACCTTCAGTCGGCCGTCCCGTCCGACGACGACGTTGTGCGGCTTGATGTCCCGGTGCACGATCCCGTTCCGGTGCGCGAAGCCGATCGCGGAGAGGATCTGGCGCGCATAGTCGATCGCGATCGGCACCGGCGGGGGGCCGTTGCGCACGAGCAGCTCCTTGAGCGTGCGCCCGTCCAGGAACTCCATCGCGATGTAGTAGGAGCCCTCCGCCTCGCCGCGGTCGTAGATGGAGACGACGTTCGGATGGGAGAGGCCGGCGGCGTTCTTCGCCTCGCGCCGGAAGCGCTCCACGAACGAGTTGTCGGCCGCGTGGCGGTCGTTCAGGATCTTGATGGCGACGCGCCGCCCGAGCTCCTGGTCCTCGGCCAGATAGACGTCCGCCATCCCGCCGGATCCGAGCTTGCGGATCAGCTTGTACCGTTGGTCGAAGACCCTGTTGATGCGTGTGTCCATGACGGACATACCTCTACAGGTTAGGAATTCGACCCTGACGGCAGGATCGCCTGCATCAGCGCCTTTGCGATCGGGGCGGAGATTGCGCCTCCGAAACCGTTCAGCTGGTTCTCGACGACGACCGCGCCCGCGACCTTCGGGTCGTCGGCGGGGGCGAAGAAGATGAACCAGGCCGTGTAGACCCTTCGCTTGCCCGTCTCGGCCGTACCCGTCTTCCCGGCCACGGCGACGCCGGGGATCTGGGCCGCGGTGCCCGTGCCGCTCCTGACGGCGGCCTGCATCATCTGGTTGAGCGCCGCGGCGGTGTCGGGCTTCATCGCCCGGTCGAGCTTGTGCGGCTTCGTCCGCACGACGAGCTTGCCCTTGCGCGTGCGCACGGACTTGACGACGAACGGCTTCATCCCCTGGCCGCCGTTCGCGACCGCCGCGGCGACCATGGCCATCTGCAGCGGCGTCGCGAGCAGGCGCTCCTGGCCGAACGCGAGGCGGCCCGGGTCGACCTGCGTCGCGGGGTGCTTGGGGTCGAAGAGCCTGCGCCCGTTGTACAGCCCGCTCGCGGAGCGGGCGTCGCCCGGCGTCTCCAACGGCGGCACCTGGTAGAAGCCGAACTTCTTCGCCTGCGCCAGGACCCTGCCGGCGCCGAGCCTCTTCCCGATGTTGCAAAAGACGGCGTTGATCGAGTGCTCGTATGCGGTCACGAGGTCGACGTTGCCGAACTGCTCCGGGCCCGTCTCCGGGTTGCCCGCGTTGGAGACCTGCTTGCCGTACTCGATGCAGTAGCCGGGGTCGTAGAAACGCGAGTCCGGCTTGAAGATGCCGCTGTCGAGCGCCGCCGCCGCCGTCACCGTCTTGAACGTCGAGCCCGGCGGATAGAGGCCCTGCGTCGCCCGGTTGAAGAGCGGCGACGAGAACGGGCACGGACCCCTGGATCTGAGGATCCGCTCGTAGCCGTTCTTCTTCTCGACCTGGTTCGGGTCGTAGGTCGGCGACGACGCCATAGCGAGCACGGCCCCGGTCTTCGGGTTCAGCACGACGGCCGCCCCGCACTTGCCGCGCAGCTGCGACTCGGCCACCCGCTGCGCGCGCACGTTCAACGTCGTGATCACGTCGCTGCCGGTGACGGTCGTCCCCTTGAGCTTGTCGAGCGTGGTGTCGAAGAGCGTCGAAAGGTCGGCGTTCGAGCCCGTCAGATAGGCGTTCTCGGAGCGCTCCAGCCCCGCGCGTGAGCGGCCCTGGGTCGAGTAGCCGATCACCTGCGTCGCGAAGCCCTTGGTCGGGTAGCGGCGGAAGAAGAGCGTCTGCCCGCCGACCTTCACCTTCACGTTCGTGGCGAGCACCGTCTTGCCGTCGGACGCGTAGATGATTCCGCGCCTGATCTTGAACTGGGCGACGCGCTCGATCGCGTTGTCCTGCTTGTCGGCGAGGCTCGCCGAGGCCCAGGTCTGCCAGTACGTCGACGCGACGATCAGCGCGACGAGCAGCCCGAGCGACGCCACCGAGAGCCGTGCGATCTGCTTGTTCACCGCTCGCTCCGGGGTGCGTTCGCGCGGTTGGAGACGAGCAGGAGCAGCGCCAGGAGCACGAAGTTCGCCACCACGGACGAGCCGCCGTAGGAGACGAACGGCAGCGTGATCCCGGTTAGCGGGATCAGACGCAGGACGCCGCCGACGATGATGAACGTCTGCAGCGCGAAGCCGAACGTGAGCCCGGCGGCGAGCAGCTTCGAAAAGCCGTCCTGCGCCAGCATCGCCGTCCGCATCCCGCGGGCCACGAAGAGCATGTAGACGAGCAGCAGCGCCGCGACGCCGACGAGCCCCAGCTCCTGCGCGAGCGCCGAGTAGATGAAGTCCGTGTTCAGGTAGGGGATCAGCTCCTGCCCGTTCGTCGACGTGAACGTCCCCTTGCCGAGCCCGGCGCCGCCGAAGCCGCCGTTGCCGATCGAGTAGAGCGACTTGACGAGCTGGTAGCTCTGGCAGTCCTGGCGCAGCGCGGTGCCGCCGGTCTGCGGGCAGAAGACCACCTTGTCCGTCCACGGGTGGAGCCAGATCGTGACGCGGTCCTGGACGTGCGAGACGTAGTGGTACGCCGCGTACGAGCCGGCGACGAAGAGCCCGGCGCCCACGACGACGAACGAGAACCGCCCGGTCGCGACGTAGACCATCGCAAGGAAGATCCCGAAGTACAGGAGCGCCGAGCCGAGGTCGTTCGTCTCGACGAGGACGAGCATCGCGCCTCCCCAGATCACGAGCAGCGGCCCCAGGTCCTTGAGCCGGAACTGGGCCAGCATCTCCCGCTTCTCGCGCAGGTAGCCGGCGAGGAAGACGATCAGCGCGAGCTTCGCGAACTCGCCCGGCTGGAACTGGAGCGAGCCCACGTGCACCCAGAGGCGGGCGCCGTTCACGCTCGTCCCGAGCCCGGGCACCGCTGGGAGCATCAGGAGCACGATCGAGCCGACGCCGAAGAGGTACTTGTAGTTCTCGAGCCGCCGGTAGTCGCGTCGCAGCAGCAGCAGCGTCGCCACGAAGAAGCCGACGCCGATCACGATCCACAGCGACTGGCGGAACGCGTCGCCCTCGTCGAGGCGGTAGATCTCGGTCACGCCGAAGGCGGTCAGCAGGGCCGCGAGCGGCAGGAGGTACGGATCCGCGTTCGGGACGGCGACCCGCGAGGCGATGTGGGCGACGAGGTAGAGCGCGAAGAAGAAGGCCCCGTACGAGAGCGACGTCGTGTCGACGATCGACTGCTGGGCGATGTAGACCGAGGCGAAGCCGAGGCCGGTCAGGATGCCGACGACGACGAGGTTGGCGAGCTCTCGGTTCCTGGCGCTCATGTTCATGCGGCCGCCCGCTCGAAGACGCTCAGCGGGCGAGCCCCCAGACGACGAGCGCGAGGATCAGGGCGACGAGAGCGACGATCACGACGAGCGCCAGCAGCCGGCGCCACAGCGGCACCTTGGGCGCTGCAGGCGCAGCCGGCTCGGCGCGCGGCTCCTGGATCGGCTCGACCGGCTCGCCCTCTGCGCTCTGCTCCGCCGCGCTCTGCTCGGCCGCGCTCTGCTCCGCCACGCTCTGCCCCGCCACGCTCTGCTCCGCCACGCTCTGCCCGGCGGCATTCTGCGCGGCCGCCGCGGCCGCGACGTCCTCGGCCCGCACGCCGTCGAGCGGGCTGAGCGTGTCCTCCTCGTCGGGATCGCCGAGCGGCTGCGGGACGACCATCTCCCGCGTCTCGTCCGGGGACTCCCCGGCGGCTCCCGCCGGAGCGCCGATCTCGAAGAGGATCGCCGTGATGTTGTCCTCGCCGCCGCCGCGGTTCGCTGCGGCCAGGAGCGCGCGCACCGCCTCGTCGAGGTCGCTGCGATAGCGCTCGGCGACGTCGAGGATGGTCTCGTCGCCAACCATCGTCGAGAGCCCGTCCGAGCAGAGCAGATAGAGGTCGCCCGGCCGTGCGTCGATCGCGAACGTGTCGACGTCGACCTCGGCGTCGGTGCCGAGCACGCGGGTGATCACCGAGCGCTGCGGATGCGTCTCCGCCTCCTCGGGCGAGAGCTTGCCGCTGCGGACGAGCTCGGCCACGAGCGAGTGGTCGTCGGTCAGCTGCTCGAGCGCGCCGTCGCGGATCAGGTAGGCGCGCGAGTCGCCGACGTGGGCGAAGACCACCCGGTCGGACGCCTCGTCGACGATCGCGACGGTGGCCGTCGTGCCCATGCCGGAGGCCGCAGCGTCGGCGTTCGCCCGCTCGAAGACGCGGCGGTTGGCCTCCTGGACGAGCTGCTCTGCCTTCTCGTCTGCGATCCCGCCGTTCGCGCCCTCCCGGAGCGCGTCCGCGGCGAGCGCCGAGGCGAGCTCGCCGGCCTGCGCACCGCCCATGCCGTCGGTGACCGCGAAGAGCGGCGGCTCGCAGACGTAGTTGTCCTCGTTCCGCCGCCGCTTGCGGCCCGGGTCGGTGTGCGCCGCCGCGGCCTTGATCCTCATCGGTCGTACCTCAGGTCCGTCTCGCCGACGCGGAGGACGTCGCCGGGAACGAGCTTTCGCTCGCGCGTCAGGCGGATGCCGTTCACGAAGGTGCCGTTCGTGGAGCCGACGTCCTCGACCCAGACGCCGTCGCGGCGCGGCTCGACGCGCGCGTGGCGGGCGGACGCGTACTCGTCCTCCGGGAGCGGCACGTCGTTGTTCGCGCCGCGGCCGACCGTCACGGGCTGCGAGTCGATCTCCCACTCCTCGCCCGAGGAGTACGTCGGGCTCCTGACCACGACCAGCCGGCCGAGCTCCAGCCGCTGCTGCCCGAGCCCGGCGGCCGCCGCCTGCTGCGGGCCGATGATCATCGACTCCTGCGGCAGGCGCACGTCCCGGCTGGCCGAGCGGACGATCCGCCAGATGAAGAGATAGAGGAGGACGAGGAACGCGATCTTGAGGACGAGCAGGGTCGTCTCGACGCTCGCAGACGCGACCACTACTGGAGCTCCCGCTCGAAGGTGATCTCCGTGGAGCCGATGGTGAAGCGGGAGCCGTGCTCGAGCTTGACGCGCTTCTGGCGGCGCCCGTCCACCTCGATCCCGTTCGTCGAGTCGAGGTCGATCGCCCAGTAGGTGGCGCCCTCCTGGCGGACCTCCGCATGCCGGCGGGAGACGTTCGGGTCGTTGACCTGGACGTCGCACTCACGCGAGCGGCCGATCAGGGAGCGGCGCTTCACGAGCTCCACCTCGCCGCCGTCGAAGACGAGCTTGGCCGTCTCGCGGCCGACGCCGAGCTCCTCCGCGCTCGCCGCCTCGGTCGGCTGCTGCACTCGCGGCTTGTAGATCATCGTCGCGCCGGGCTCGGCGTCGCCGTCCGGCTCGCCGGCCTCTCCCGCGCCGCTCTGAGCCATCCGCGTGGCGATCCCGAACTCGCCGATGTCGAGATCCTCGTCGGTGTGCATCACGACGATGGGCCGCGAGAGCAGCACGTAGCCCTCCCGCTTCGCGTGCTCGGCGAGGTAGTCCTGCAGCTCGCCCTTGAGCGACGTCTCGTAGCTCGAGAACTGCTCGCGGTCGGCCGGCGAGAGGTAGACCGAGTACTCGTTGGGGACGTAGACCCGCGACACGGAGACGTTGCGGTGGTCGTCCATCTCCTTCGTCAGCTTCCGGGCCAGCTCCACGGGCTGGACGTGTGTTCGGAACGCGCGGCCGAAGACACCCTCGAAGAGGGATTCGATCTTCTGCTCGATGGACTTGAGGACGCTCATGCGGGCGGATTTGTTCCCCCGCGGCCGAGTCTAGCGCCCGTCTTCCAGCACCAGGACCGCGCAGGTGGCCCAGACGGCGAGCACGATCGGCAGCGCCGCGACGGACGGCGCGGCCAGCAGGGTTGCGGCCATGGTAGCCACCCCGAAGGCCGCAATCGGCCAGGGTCCCCGGCGGCGAATGGACGGGATCGCGGCGGCCGCAAGACCGAGAAAGAGCGCCTCGAGGACAAGCTCCGGATGCCGCTCGAGCGCCCTGAGCAGGGCCTCCGCGACGGCGACGGGCCGCTCGCTTCCGACGATGCCGAGGCCCAGCGGCGGGCGCTCGCCGGTGAGCGGTAGCTGGACGTGGCGGAGGCCTGCGACGATCCCCGCGACGAGCACCGCGGCCGCGACCTGGGCGGCGCGGCGCGCGCGGCCGCGAATGGGCTGTGCGAGCAGCGGAAGCGCGCCGAGGGAGGCGAGGGGTGCGGCGATGGGCCCGAGCGCGAGGAAGAGCCCCGTGCGTGCGTCCCGCCACGACAGGGCCAGCCAGCCGACGGCGAGCGCCGCGTAGAGGATCGCCAGGCCCAGGGAGACGTTGGCGAGGGGAAAGAACGGCACGGCGAGCGCGAACGCGAGCCCGAGGCGCTCGGACCAGAACGTGAGGGCGGCCGCGACGGCGGCCAGGCCGAGCGGCCAGTGGGCCGGGTAGAAGGGCAGCACGGTCGCGCTCCAGCCCGCGGTGACGCCGGCGAGGCCGGCGGACGCGAGCCGGATCGGCAGGGCTCCCGGCGGCGCGGCGCGCGCGGCGGCACCGGAGCCCTTGCCGCGTCTGCGGAGGCCGCGCAGCTCCTGGGCGAGCTTGTCCGCGGTCGGCCGCTTCGCCGGGTCGACGGCGGTCGCGCGCGCGACCGCCTGCAGGAGCGGCTCCGGCAGGTCGGGCCGGAGCTCCCCGAGCGGCGGCGGACCCTGCTTGATGCTGCGCGCCGTGTCGTGCATCGAGCCGTTCCAGAACGGGTGCTGTCCGGCGAGCGCCTCCCAGAGCAGCACTCCGACGGCCCACACGTCCGCCGCCGCGCTGGAGTCGTCCCCCGCGAGCCGCTCGGGGGAGATGTAGGCGAGCGTGCCGGGGACGTCGCCCGCGGCGGTGAGCGTCTCGGCCTCGGGCAGCAGCGCGAGCCCGAAGTCGAGCAGCCGCACGGAGACGTGGTCGCCCTCGGCGAGCAGCACGTTCGACGGCTTCACGTCGCGATGGACGATCCCGCGCGCATGGGCATAGGCGAGCGCGTCGCCGATCTGGGCCGCCGCCTCGACCGCGTCCTTGTCGCTCAGCCGGCCGCCCCGCATCGCCTCGCGCAGCGTCAGGCCGGGCACGTACTCGTACGCGATGTAGACGTGCCTCGCGTCGCGCGCCAGTGCGAGCGCACGCAGGCAGTGCTCGTGCCGGAGCCCGGCGGCGGCGCGAGCCTCACGCTCGGCGCGGGCGGCGGCCTTGCCCTCGCGGGCGACCATCTTCAGCGCCAGCTCGTGTCCGTGCTTCTCGTCGCGGACGAGCCAGACCGCGCCGGAGCCCCCGCTTCCGAGCGGGCGAAGCGGGCGATAGCGCCCGAGAATCAGGTCCTGGGAGACGGCTGCGGCCGCCGCTTGCGGCATCGTCCTGCACGGGTTGGCCGCGACGATCCAAAGTCCTTTTCCGACCGACTGTCTCGCTAGAGTGGCCGAATCTCGGGCGCCGAAAGGGCTATGGACCCACGCGACGACGACATCGAGTTCGACTTCTTCGAGGACGAGCCGCCCACCCGGGAGGAGCCTGCGCCGCGCCGTCGTCTGTCCGGCCGAGGCGGGGGCGGTTCACGGCGGCTGCGCGCGCCGACCGGGCTGACGCCGCTGCTCCGGCTGGCCGGCCTGATCGTCTTCGCGATCTTCATCGTCGTCGTGATGGTGCTCTGGATTCAGGGGTGCCGCGACAGCGCGAAGACCGCCCGCTACAAGAACTACATGTCGAAGGTCGACGGGATCGCGAAGGCCTCGGAGCAGAACGGGCGCAACCTGAACGACAAGCTGACGACCCCGGGCATCAAGGCGCCGGAGCTCGTCGCCGCGATCCGCGGCGTCGCCCAGAGCGAGGAGCAGAACGTCGCGGCGGCCGAGAAGCTCAATCCTCCCGGCCCGCTGCGCGACGAGGACCGGCACATGATCGAGTCGCTCCAGTTCCGTGTCAGCGGCCTCCGGGGGCTCGCCGACACCTTCGCGAAGGCGACCGTCAAGGCAAACGAGGACGCCGACGCGCTGCTGCTCGCCGCGCAGGCGCAGCGGCTGGTGGCGAGCGACGTCGTCTGGGACGACCTCTTCAAGGATCCCTCCGTGATCGTGCTCCGCCAGGAGGGGATCACGGGCGTCAACGTCCCCGACTCCAACTTCGTCACGAACCCGGATCTCGCCAGCGTGCGCTCGATGGGCCCCGTGCTGCAGCGGATCCACGGCGCGTCGACGACCGGGACGCCGACCGGCGTCCACGGAACGAACATCGTCTCGACGAAGGCGCTGCCGACCGGGCAGGAGCTGTCCGAGACCCAGGAGAACATCATCAAGGCCACCTCCGATCTCGGCTTCGCAGTGACGATCAAGGACTCCGGGGACTCGCAGGAGGTGCACATCGAGGTCACGCTCACGATCCAGAAGAGCCCGACCCCGATCGTGCAGACGAAGACGATCGACCTGATCAACGCCGGCGAGACCGCGACCGTGACCTTCACGAGCCTCGGTCAGGTGCCGTTCGTCCAGAAGACCTTCGTCAAGGTCGACGTGAAGCCGGTGCCGGGCGAGAAGAACACGTCGAACAACTCCGCGAAGTACCCCGTGCTCTTCTCGCTGCCGTAGTGAGGCTGCGGCAGTGAGCTTCTCCTCGGATGTCGCGGCGTGGATCGCGATCGGCGCCGCCGTCGTCGCTCTTGCCGCCCTCGCCGTCGGTCTCTACGCCTGGGTGAAGGTGCGGCGCGTGCGCGAGGCACAGCGGACGCTGCTGGGCGGCGGCCGGCGCGACCTGATCGAGTTCGCCGTCTCGCTCCAGGGACGGATCGACGACCTGCACGGCGCCGTCGACGAGATCGCCGCGGCCCTCGCCAGAGTCGACCGGCGCGTGGACGGGTCGATCACCAACAGCTCGATCGTCCGCTACGACGCCTACGAGGGCACCGGCGGCCACCAGTCCGCGTCGCTCGCGCTGCTCGACGCGTCGCGCACCGGTCTCGTCGTGACGGCGATCCAGGGCCGCGACTATGCGCGCATCTACATGAAGGAGCTCGATCAGGGCCGGGCCGCGGTCGCGCTCTCGCCCGAGGAGCTGGAGGCGGTCGAGCGGGCGATGGCCCGCTAGACGATTGATTCCCGGCGGCGACCACAGCTGGGACCGCTGCTAGTTTTCCCGCAGGTGCAGCAGGTCCTCGTCTTGAACGCGACCTACGAGCCTCTCAACGTGTGCTCGCTGCGCCGTGCCTCGGTCCTGATCTTCAAGGGCAAGGCCGAGGTGATCGAGATCCTCGACAAGCCGCTCCGCTCCGCGACGAGCACCTACCAGTGGCCGCACGTGATCCGGCTGACGTCGTACGTGCGGGTGCCGCGGACGATCAAGCGCAAGATCTCGCGACGAGCCCTCTTCGCCCGCGACGGCTGGCGCTGCGTCTATTGCGGCACGTCGGCCGGGCGGCTGACGCTCGACCACGTGATTCCGCGTTCCAAGGGCGGCGACTCGGTCTGGGAGAACGTCGTCACGTCGTGTGCGCCGTGCAACCTCCGGAAGGCGGACCGCCTGCCGCACGAGGTCTCGATGACGCTCTCGAAGCTCCCAGGGCCGCCGGCGCCCGTGCTGTTCATCAAGCTCGCCACCGCGAAGATCCCCGCCCGCTGGGAGCCGTACCTGGCGGCATTCGGCGCAGCGGCCGCCTGAGGGGCGCGCATGAGGGTCTCGGCGAAGGCCGACTACGCTCTTCGCGCGGCGATCGAGCTTGCCGCGCACGAGGGCGAGCGCCCGCTCAAGGGCGAGCGGATCGCCCAGGCGCAGGAGATCCCGCTCAAGTTCCTGGAGAACATCCTCGTCGAGCTTCGCCGTGCCGGGATCGTCACGAGCCGGCGCGGCGCGGAGGGCGGCTACCTGCTGGCCCGCCCGGCCGACGAGGTGACGGTCGCCGACGTCGTGCGCGCCGTCGAGGGCCCGATCGCGAACGTCCGCGGCCGCGGACCGGAGACGGTCGAGTACTCGGGCTCCGCGGAACGCCTGCGCGAGGTGTGGATCGCCGTGCGCGCGAACCTGCGGGCGGTGCTCGAGCACGTGACGCTCGCCGACCTCGCGTCTGGGCAGCTCCCCGAGGAGGTCGTCGAGCTGACGAGCGACCCCGACGCCTGGGCTCGGCACTAGTCCGGCCTCGGCCCCCTCGCCGGGGCCTTCGGCTGCGCCGGTCTCGCCGGCGCACTCCGCGGCACCGGGCGCAGCCCGGCACCGCGGGCGACGGGTCGTAACGTCGATCAACGCTCGTCTGACGCCTGCACCCTGACGTTGTGGCGAAGCAGGCGGACAGAGCGGCAAAGACTCAGTTGAAGACGGTCTGCTTCGTGGGGCGCACGTAGACGATCTGGCCCTGCTCCAGCTCCAGCGTCTCGCACTCCTCGCGCGTGACCTGGGCCGAGAGGCGCTCGCCGTCGTCGCGGACGAGCTCGACCCGCACCTCGAAGCCGAGGTGCACGAGTCGCTCGATCATGGCCTCCCGCCCGGCTCCGGAGAGCCCGTCGCCGTCCGGCTCGAGGGCGACTTCCAGGTCGTGCGGACGCACCCAGGCGTCGCCGAGACGGTTGACCGGGCCGACGAAGCTCATCACGAACTCGTTGGCCGGCTGCTCGTAGAGCGCCTGCGGCGCCGCGACCTGCTCGATGCGGCCCTTGTTCATGACGACGACCTCGTCGGCGACCTCCATCGCCTCCTCCTGGTCGTGCGTGACGATCACCGTCGTCGTGTGCGTCTCGTCGTGCAGGCGGCGCAGCCACTCGCGGAGCTCCTTCCGCACCCGTGCGTCGAGCGCGCCGAACGGCTCGTCCAGCAGCAGCACCTTCGGGTCGACGGCGAGCGCGCGGGCGAGGCCCATCCGCTGGCGCTGGCCGCCCGAGAGCTGGGCCGGAAAACGCTTCGCGAGCCCCTCGAGCTGCACGAGGCGCAGCAGCTCGCCGACCCGGTCTGCGATCTCGGCCCGCGGCCGCTTCCGGACCTCGAGCCCGAACGCGATGTTCTTCTCGACCGTCATGTGCTTGAAGGCGGCATAGTGCTGGAAGACGAATCCGACGCCGCGGTCCTGCGGCCTGCGTCCCGTCATCTCCTCGTCCGAGATGCGGATCTCGCCGCCGTCGGGGCGCTCGAGCCCGGCGATGCAGCGCAGCAGCGTCGACTTGCCGGAGCCCGACGGGCCGAGCAGCGCGACGAGCGATCCCGTCGGCACGTCGATCGAGACGTCGTCGAGCGCCTGGAAGTCGCCGAAGCGCTTGGAGACGTTGCGGACGAGGATGCTCACTGCGCGGACTCCTTCGGCTTGAGGACGGTCAACAGCACGAGCGTCGACACGGCGATCATCGCCAGCACGACCGACGCGGCGTATGCGCCGACGACGTCGAAGTTCTGGATCGCGACCTCGACGTGGAGGGTCAGCGTCTCGGTCTGCCCCTGGATGCGGCCCGAGACGACCGAGACGGCGCCGAACTCGCCGAGGCAGCGCGCGGTCGTCAGCACGACGCCGTACGCGACGCCCCAGCGGATCGCGGGCAGCGTCACGCGCCAGAACGTCTGCCAGTTCGAGGCGCCGAGGGTGGCCGCCGCCTGCTCCTGCTCCTCGCCGATCTCGCGCAGCACGGGCACGACCTCACGCACGACGAACGGCAGCGAGACGAAGATCGTCGCCAGCACCATCGCCGGCAGCGCAAACAGCACCTGGATCCCGTGGTCTGAGAGCCACGGGCCGAACCAGCCCGTGCGCGAGTAGAGGAGGAAGAGCGCGAAGCCGACGACCACCGGCGAGAGCGCCAGCGGCAGGTCGACGAGCGCGTTGACGACGCCGCGGCCGGCGAAGCGGCGGCGGACGATCGCCAGCGCCAGCACGACGCCGAAGACGGTGTTCAACGGCACGGCGATCGCAGTGATCAGGAGCGTCAGCCAGAACGCGTGCCTCGCGTCGGGGGTCGTCAGCGAGTGCCAGGCGGGCCAGAACCCGTGCTCGAACGTCCGGTAGAAGATCATCGCCACCGGCCCGAGCAGGATCGCCGTCAGGTACGCCGAGCGCGAGGAAGCGGAGCGGCAAGCGCTGCCGGCGGCTAGACATTGTCGTGCCTCGTCGCCCAGCGGCGCAGGGCGCCGATCCCGAGCAGGATCGCGAACGAGATCACGAGCAGCAGCACGGAGACCGCGGCCGCGCTCGTGAGGTCGTTGGACTCGATGCGCCCGAAGATGTAGACGGACGCAACCTCCGTCTTGAACGGCAGGTTGCCCGAGATCAGCACCACGGATCCGAACTCGCCGATCGCGCGGGCGAAGGCGAGCGCGACCCCGGAGAGGATCGCCGGCAGGATGTTCGGGAGCACGATGCGCCGGAAGATCCGCCCCGGGCCGGCACCGAGCGAGGCGGCGGCCTCCTCCATGTCGCGGTCGAGCTCGAGCAGCACCGGCTGCACGGTGCGGACGACGAACGGCAGCGTCACGAAGAGCAGTGCCAGGTAGATCGCCCAGCTCGTGAAGGCGACGTTGACGCCGAGCGGGCTCTGCGGCCCGTAGAGCACCAGGAGCGTCAGCCCGGCGACGATCGTCGGCAGCGCGAAGGGCAGGTCGATCGTCGCGTTGACGACGTTCTTGCCCGGGAAGTCGTCGCGCACGAGGACCCAGGCGATGATCGTCCCCATGACGGCGTTGATCAGCGCCACCACCGCGGAGACTCCCAGCGTCAGGCGGAGGGCTGCCGTCGCCTGGGGGGCCGTGATCGCGTCCCAGAACGCCTGCCAGCCGTCGGCCCGCGCCGCCCACACGAGCGCCGCCAGGGGCAGGAGCACGATGAACCCCAGGTAGCAGACCGCGAGCCCGCCGCCGAGACCCCCGAATGGGGCCGACGGGCGGCGGGCTCGGATGGTCGGGAGGGTGGCGGAATCAGCCTGCGCTGCCACCGACGTCACGCTCGATCGAGACCATCAGACCCTGCTTGGGATCGAACCAGTACGGGTCGACCTTCGCCCAGCCGCCAAGCGACTCGATGGTGAAGAGGTCGGGCCGGACCGGGAAGTTGAACCCCTTCGCCGCGGCTTTGAGAGCCGGGCGGTAGCCCCAGGAGGCGAAGATCTTCTGCGCCGGCGGTGTGTAGAGCCAGTTCAGCCACGCCTTCGCCTCGGGCGAGGCGCCCTTGGTGACGGCCGCCGGATTGTCGATCCGCAGCGTCGCCTTCGGAATCACGTACTGGATCTTCTGACCCTGCTTCTGCGCCAGGATCGCCTCGTTCTCGTAGGTGAGGAGCACGTCGCCCTTGCCGGACAGGAACGTCTTCAGCGCGTTCCGCGCCGACGAGTCCTGGACGGGCACGTGGTGGAAGAGGGTGCGGACGAACGACTCGGCCTGCTTCTTTGTCTTGCCTTGCTTCAGCTGCGAGCCGTACGCCGCGACGATGTTCCACTTCGCGCCGCCGGACGTGAACGGGTTCGGCGTCAGCACCTCGACGCCGGGCTTCACGAGGTCGTTCCAGGTCTTGATCTTCTTCGGGTTGCCGTCGCGGAGGACGAAGACCACGACGGAGTGCGTCAGGTTTCCCTTGTACTTGTTCGAGCCCCAGCTGCGGTCGACGATCCCGTTCTTCACGAGGTTCGACATGTCGGGCCAGAGGGAGAGGTTGAGGAAGTCGGCCTTCTGGCCGGCGAGCACGGCGCGGGTCTGCTCGCCCGAGGCGCCGTAGGACTGGCTGAACGACACGTCCTTGCCGGCTGGGGTCTTCTGGTACGCAGAGATCAGGTCTGCGTACGCCGGGCCGGGGGTGGAGTACGCCACGAGGTTGATCCGCGCGTCGAGCGGCCGTGCGCCGGCCGGGGCGGCGGCCACCACGAAGGCGGCGGCGACGAGAGCAAGGATGCTTATAGATCTCATGATGGGAACTTATGCTGCACATTTCCCACCGGGCTTGTCAAGAAGGAACCGTCAGCCGCGCTCCACGGGGAGCCCGAGTTGCTCCCATTCGCTCCAGGAACCGGGGTACAGCCGCCCTTCGCGGTTCTGCATGTAAAGGCGGTGGAGCACGACGCAGGCGGTGACGCCGGAGCCGCAGTAGGCGACGAGCTCCCCGGGCGGGAGCTCGAGCAGCGGCTCGTTCCAGGGCGCGTTCACCGCCCCCGGGATCCGGCCGGGGACGCGGTCGACGGGGTTCTCCTCGCCGCGCCAGCGCGACGGAACCCGTGCGTCGACGACCACGAGGCCCTCGCTGAGGAGCTCCTCGGCGGTCGCCGTGTCGTCGTTCCGGGCGCGCGGGGCGAACTTCGCCGGCTCGATGCGCTCCTCGCCCGCGCGGAGCGGTCCGTGCCAGGCCTCGAGCTCGAGCAACGCACAGTCGTCATGACCGAAGTGGCGGAGGAGCCACCACAGCCGCTCGGCGCCGCCCATCGTCCCGTACGCGACGACGAAGACACCGCCGGCGATCCCGGCCCGCCCGGCCGCCTCGGCGAACTGCTCCGTCGACGGAAGTGGATGGCGGCCGCCCTTCCCGGGCGGCGACGACAGGTCGCGTTCGACGTCGAGGAACGCGGCGCCCGGGATATGCCCCTCCAGGTAGAGGCGCCGCCCGGCCGCGGGGTCGGCGAGGTCCCAGCGGCAGTCGACGAAGCGGTACCGCATCGAGGCAGCTTAGGCGTCCCGGACCCTTGACATGACTTGTGCGGTGTCGTACGTTCCCCGAACGGTGTTCGATCATGTCGAATATCGTTCCCGGGCGATGGCGCCCGTGGAAACCGCGGAACGGCCCGCGGGATCTCCCGGTTCCGGGCCGGAAGGAGGGTGTGCGTGATGGAATCGTTCTCCGCCGCGCAGCGTGCGTTCGCCGAAGCGGTCGGCACGGCGCTGCTGGTCTTCATCGGCGCGGGCTCGGTGCCTGCGATCCTGCTGTTGGAGGGCGGCACGAAGGCGCCCTTCTCGGGCGCCGACCTGGGCTTCATCGCAATGGCGTTCGGCCTGATCGTGGTCGCGCTCGTCTACACGGTCGGCAAGGTCTCCGGCTGCCACATCAATCCAGCGGTCACGTTCGCGCTCGCCGCGACGAAGCGGTTCCCCTGGCGCGAGGTGCCGCTCTACTGGGGAGCCCAGCTCGTGGGCGGGGTCGCCGGCGCCTACGCGATGTGGGCGTCGTTCGGCTCGCGTGCGCTCGACCTCGGCTACGGCTTCGGCGTCGTGCACTTCAACGGCTCGACGACGGCGTGGGGCTCCGCGATCTTCATCGAGGCGCTCGGCACCGCGATCCTGCTCTTCACCATCCTCGGGATCGTCGACACGCGCTCGCCGGAAGGCTGGGCGGGGCTCGTGATCGGGCTCGTGATCGTCGGGATCATCATCACCGTCGGCCCGGTGACGAACGCGTCGCTCAACCCCGCCCGCGCCATCGGCCCGCTCTTCGTCGAGACCGTGCACGGCGACGTCCACAACTGGATGCAACAGCTGTTCGCCTACATCCCGGGCAACCTGATCGGCGCAACCGTCGCGTGCTTCGCCTACGACTGGATGGCGACGCCGCGGAAGGTCCAGCGCCCGATCCGCGAGGCTGTCACCGAGCCCGACCGGGCCGACCTTGGCTCGCCGGTCACCACGCAGTAGAAAGGAGGAGTCGTGAGCGTTGCAGTGCAAACGATGAAGAAGTTCGTCAACGCGCCGGAGGACGTCGTCCATGAGTCGCTCGCCGGTCTCGGCGCGGCGCACCCCGACCTCGTCCGGATCGACTTCGACAGCCAGATCGTGGTCCGCAAGGACGCGCCGGTCGCCGGCAAGGTCGGGCTCGTGTCGGGCGGCGGCTCGGGCCACGAGCCGCTCCACGGCGGCTTCGTCGGCCGCGGCATGCTCGACGCCGCTTGTCCGGGCGAGGTGTTCACGTCGCCTGTGCCCGACCAGATGCTCGCCGCGACGAAGGCCGTCGACGGCGGCGCGGGCGTGATCCACATCGTCAAGAACTACACGGGCGACGTGATGAACTTCAAGCTCGCCGCCGAGCTGGCGGAGGACGAGGACATCAAGGTCGAGTCCGTGCTGACGAATGACGACGTCGCGGTGGAGGACAGCCTCTACACGGCCGGCCGCCGGGGCGTCGGCGTCACCGTCCTCGTCGAGAAGATCGCGGGCGCGAAGGCAGAGGCCGGCGGGACGCTCGAGGAGGTGGCCGCAGTCGGGCGGAAGGTGAACGACCGTGGGCGCAGCTTCGGCGTCGCGCTCACGTCGTGTGTGACCCCGGCCGCAGGGTCGCCCACGTTCGAGATCGGCGCGGACGAGATGGAGTTCGGCGTGGGCATCCACGGCGAGCCGGGTCGCCGCAGGGAGAAGATCCGGCCGGCCGCGGAGATCGTCGCGGAGATGGCCGAGGTGATCCTCAACGACCTCTCGCCGGCTCCCGGTGCGAACCTGCTCGCCTTCGTCAACGGGCTCGGCGGCACGCCGCTGATCGAGCTCTACGTGATCTACAACGAGCTCGCGAAGCAGCTCGAGTCGCGCGGGCTCAAGGCGAGCCGCAACCTCGTAGGCAACTACATCACGAGCCTCGAGATGGCGGGTGCCTCGATCACGCTGCTCGAGCTCGACGACGAGCTGACCCGGCTGTGGGACGCTCCGGTCCACACCCCTGCGCTCCGGTGGGGTACCTGAGCGGGGTGGACGCGGCGACCGTGAAGCGGTGGCTCGAGGGCTCGGCGGCCGCGCTGCACGAGCAGCGCGACTACCTGACGCAGCTCGACGCCGCGATCGGCGACGCGGACCACGGGACGAACATGGACCGCGGCTTCTCCAGCGTCGTGACGAAGCTCGGCGAGCTCGACGGCTCGACCCCTCCGGGCAAGATCCTCGTCACGGCCGGCTCGACGCTCGTCTCGACGGTCGGCGGCGCCAGCGGCCCGTTGTGGGGCACCGCCCTGCGGCGGGCCGGACGGTCGCTCGGCGACGGCGAGGCGTTCGACGGCCCCGCGCTCGCCGCGGCGCTCCAGGCCGCGCTCGACGGTGTGGTCGAGCTCGGGGCCGCCCAGCCGGGCGAGAAGACGATGGTCGACGCGCTCGAGCCGGCGGTGCGGGCTCTCCGCGAGCGGCTCGAGGCAGGGTCCACGGCGGGCGATGCGCTCGCGGCGGCACGCGAGGCGGCCGACGAGGGGATGCACGCGACCGTGCCGCTGCAGGCGACCAAGGGCCGGGCGTCCTATCTCGGCGAGCGGAGCATCGGTCACCAGGATCCGGGGGCGACCTCCACGGCGCTGATCGTCCGGGCGCTCGAGCAGGCGGTCGCGGCGGAGCCATGAGCGAGCGCGAGCTGCACGGCCTCGCCGTCTCCGACGGGGTCGCGGTCGGCCCTGCCTTCGTGCTCGCAGCGCCGGCCGCCGTGACGGATGACGGCGGCGCCGAGGCTGCGCTCGCTGCGCTCGCGCGCGTCGCGGGCGAGCTCGGACGGACGGCCGAGCGCCTCGCCGCGCAAGGGCGCGAAACGGACGCCGAGATCATCGAGGCGAACCGACTGATGGCGGAGGACCCCTCGCTCGCCCAGGAGGTGGTGGCCCTGGCAGACGTGCTTCCCGCGGCGGAGGCGCTCCTCCTCGCAACCGAAGGACGGGCGGGACAGCTCGAGGCGCTCCACGACCCCCTGCTGGCCGCCCGCGCCGCCGACGTACGGGAGCTCGGGCGGCGCGCCGTCCGCGCGCTGTCCGGCGCGGGGGGGATGGATCCTCCCCCAGTGCCGTCGGTCGTGATCGCCGGTGAGCTCGGCCCCGCGGAGATCGTCGACCTCCGTCTCGAAGAGGGACTCGTCCTCGGCTTCGCGTTGGCGGACGGCTCGCCGACCTCCCACGCGGCGATCATGGCTCGCTCCCTCGGGGTCCCCATGGTCGCGGGGCTCGGAGTGCTCGTGCTCGGGGCTCGAACGGGCGACACGGTCGCGCTCGACGGCTCGTCGGGGACGGCCGTGCTGGAGCCGGGCCCGGAGGCGCTCGACCGGGCCGCGCGGTCGGCCGCCAGGGAGCATGCAGATCGGTCGCGTCTCGCCGGGCGACGCACTCTCCCGACGGTGACCCTCGCCGGCCGGCCGATTCGACTGCTCGCAAATGCCAGCACCGAGCCCGAGGCGGCGGCGGCGGTCGCATACGGCGCCGAGGGCGCGGGCCTCGTGCGCACCGAGCTCGCGTTCCTCGATTGCTCGGAGTGGCCGACCGAGGACGAGCACGTGTCTGCGCTGACGCCGGTCCTGAGGCCGCTCGCAGGCCGGGTCGCAACGGTGCGGACACTCGACTTCGGCGCCGACAAGACGCCGCCGTTCCTGCGCGGCCAGGGCGGCCGCGGCATCGGCCTGATGCTCGAGCACGAGCAGGCACTGGAGGACCAGCTGGCCGCGATCCTTCGCGCCGGCGCCGCCACCCGGTTGCGCGTCATGTTGCCGCTCGTCGAGTCGGCGGGTCAGCTGCGGGCTGCCCGCACGCTGCTCGAGCGCGCCGCACGGCGGGTCGGGCAGCAGTTGCCGGAGCTCGGCGCGATGGTCGAGACGCCCACCGGGGCGCGGCACGCGGCCGAGCTCGCGCTGGCCGCGGACTTCTTCTCGATCGGGACGAACGACCTCGTCGCGACGACGCTCGGGCTCGACCGCGAGAGCCCGGACGCCTCGCCGCTCAGCGCCGCGGAGCCGGCCGTGGTCGAGCTGATCCGGTGCACGGTCGAGGCTGCGCACGCCGAGGGGATCACGGTCGAGGTCTGCGGCGAGGCAGCGGGTGAGCCCGAGTTGACGCCCCTTCTCGTCGAGCTGGGCGTGGACGAGCTGAGCGTCGCTCCGTCCCGGCTCGACGCGATCCGCGACGCGATCCGGCGCTCAGGCGAGCCCGGCGACCAGGTTCGCCAGCTCGGCGACGGCCTCGGCGGCGTCGTCGCCTGAGGCGGAGATCGTGAGCTCCGTGCCGCCGTCGGCACCGAGGCCCAGGATCTCGAGAATGCTCTTCGCGTTCGCGTGGCGCCCGTTCGCCTGCACCTCGATCGTCGCGGCGAAGGTCGACGCCGTCCGGACGAAGGTTCCGGCCGGCCGTGCGTGCAGCGCCACGTCGTTCGGCAGGCGAACGAGCACGAGGTCAGAGCTTGGGCGCACGTCGGGCCTCCTCCGCGGCAACCGCGACCTCCGCGAGGGACGCTCCCGTCGACGCCGTGACGCCGGCGGCGATCGCTCCCTCGACGAGCGGCGCGTCTGCCAGCACGATCCGCGCGGCCTCGGCTTCTCCCATCTCTCCGAGCGCGGACTTGACCGAGAGAAGCGAGCTGCCGAGGTCGATAAGCACGACCGCGCCCGCGCCTCCGTCCGCGGCTCGGATCGCCTCGAGCACGCGCCCTCCGTCAGTTCCGAGCGTCCCGTCGGGGCCACCGCCTGCCGTTACGATCGGCACGTCCGAGCCGGCCACCTGAGCCACGAGCTCAGCGAGCCCGCTTGCGATCGCAGCGCTATGCGAAACGAGCACCAGTCCCACGAACCCGTTCCGATCCGGCCCGTTTCGATGTGCGGTCCCCTGCGTCGAAGCCACAGCCTGGGATTCTACAATGTCGAACAGCATTCGACAATGCTGTCCCGATGATCCAGTCCGTCGACAGGGCCGCGCGCATCCTCCGCGCGCTCGCGGCCGGGCCAGGCCGGCTCGGGGTCAGCGAGCTCTCCGCCCGCCTCGGCCTCGCCAAGGGCACGGTGCACGGGCTGCTCCGGACGCTCCAGGATCACGGCCTCGTCGAGCAGGACGCGGACAGCGACAAGTACCAGCTGGGGCCGCAGCTGCTGCGGCTCTCGAACCGCTACCTCGACCTCAGCGAGCTCCGCTCCCGGTCGCTCGCCTGGTCGGAGCTGCTGTCCACTCGGTCAGGGGAAGCCGTTCGCGTCGGCGTCCCGCACGGCGACGGGATCCTCGTCGTCCACCACGTCTTTCGACCGGACGCTTCGCTGCAGATCCTCGAGGTCGGCGCCGTGCTGCCGATGCACGCGACGGCCCTGGGCAAGTCCGTGCTCGCCTACCTGGAGGAGCCCGAGCGGGAGGACGTTCTCGCGGTCGGGCTGGCGAAGCTGACCGGAAAGACGATCTCGACCCCGGCTGCGCTCGGCAAGGAGCTCGAAACCGTCCGCGAGCGCGGGTACGCGCTCGAGCGGGAGGAAGCCGTGCTCGGCGAGGTGGGGATCGCGGCGCCGATCTTCGGCCGGCGCGGCACGGTCGTGGGCGGCATCGGCGTGGCCGGCCCGAGGGAGCGTCTGCACGGGCGCACGCGGGAATCGGCCGCCGCCACAGCCGTCGTCGAGGCGGCACGCGCGATCTCGCGTGACCTCGGCGCGCAGCGCTGGCCGCCGGTCTAGCGACGAGGAGCGCTGTGACACCGGCGGGTGCCGGTGGCGTATCAGGGGCATGAAACCCATCGCCATCCTCACCGCGCTCGCAGCCGTCCTCCTCGTCGCCGCCGTGGCCGGGGCCGCGCTGGTCTCTCCGGCCGAAGGCAGCTCGGCCTCGGTCGACGACGGGATCACCGTCAACGGCGTCGGGAGCGTCCAGGCTGTCCCCGACCGCGCCCAGTTCAGCTTCGACGTCCAGGCGGCGGGCGTCACGGCTGCCCAGGCCCTCGAGCGGGCCGCAGCGGAGAGCACCGCGGTCAATGCTGCGCTGCGAAACGCCGGCATCGCCCGAGGCGATCTCCAGACCGCCCAGATCTCGCTCCAGCCGCGCCGGTCCGGGAAGGGGGACGTGACCGGCTTCGACGCGACGACCACCGTCACGGCCCGGCTGAAGGATCTCGCGCGCGCGGGCCGCGTGGTCGACGCCGCCGTCCGGGCGGGCGCCTCGGGGGTCTACGGCCCCTCGCTCTCGAAGGCCGACACAGACTCGCTCTACGCGGATGCCCTCGAGGCGGCGGTCGCGAACGCCCGCGCGAAGGCGCAGGTTCTCGCCGCGGCGTCAGGTGTCGCCCTCGGCCGCGTCACGAACGTCGTCGAAGGCGGGGCCGCGATCCCGGTCTACGCCGGCCTGAGCATGGACGCGAAGCAGACGGACGTCTCGATCGAGCCGGGGTCGCAGGAGATCACGGCCGCCGTCACAGTGACGTTCGCAACCGGCTGACCGGATCGTCAGGGAAGGCGCAGCGGCATCGGCTTCCCGCAACGGGCGCAGTGCCTCCGCGCTGCCCCCTTGCGGGAAGCCACCTCGACGGGCCGCGGCTCCGCACACGTGCAGCCCACGGTCGCCTTGGTCTCCAACGGCGTCATGCTGCCTCCTCGGCGTCCCTCAGAGCTTCTCCCCGGTTCTGTTGTGCGTGACGTTGTCGACGGGCGTCGTCCAGACAAGCCCGTCACCCGAGTCGTGGCCCGTGCGGGCCGAGTCGACGATCGCGTCGACGACCGCCTCGGCGATCGAGTCGCCGACGATGAAGGTCAGATGCGCCTTGGGCAGGAAGCGCGACTCGAAGGTCCGGCCGCGGTACTCGTGCGTGACGCCGCGCTCGCGGCCGTGCCCGATCGCCTCGACCACCGTCACGCCCACGTGCCCCGTCTGGTCCTCGACGGCGTCGATCACGGTCTCCACGCGCTCGCGCACGACGACGGCTTCCACCTTGATCATCCGGTGCGACGCTCGAGCAGGAGCGTGTCGCGCCACTCACCTCGCAGCTGCCCGATCCGCTCGCGCCGGCCGACGACCCGGAACCCGACCCGCATGTGCACGGCGAGGCTGGCGAGATTCTCCGGGAAGATCGACGTCTGGATCGTCCAGATGCCGGCCGCGTCGGCCCGGCGCACGAGCTCGGCGAGCAGTCGCGTGCCCGTGCCCTTGCCGCGGGCGCGCTCGCTGACGTAGATCGTGTTCTCGGCCACGCCGCGGTATGCCGCCCGCGAGGACACCGGGGAGAGGGCGGCGAATCCGATCACGTCGCCGCCCTCCTCCGCCACCACGCGGAGCGTCCCCGGCAGGTGGGACTCGTCCCACTCCGACCAGCTGGGCGCCGCGGTCTCGAAGGTCGCGAGACCCGTGGCGATCCCCTCTTCGAAGATCGCGGCGACCACCGGCCAGTCCTCTGCTTCCAGCTCTCTGACAATCAAGCGTCGTAGTAGAGGGAGAACTCCGCCGGGTGCGGGCGGAGCCGGACGACGTCCACCTCGTTCTCGCGCTTGTAGCCGATCCAGGTGCGGATCAGCTCCTCGCTGAAGACACCGCCCTCGAGCAGGAAGTCGTGGTCTGCCTCCAGCGCATCGAGCGACTCGGCGAGCGAGCCGGGCACCTGCGCGACGCCGCGGTCCTCTTCGAAGAGGTCGTAGTCCGCGGGCTCACCGGCGTCGAGGCCCTTGGCGATCCCGTCGAGCCCCGCCATCAGCATCGCCGCGAACGCGAGATACGGGTTGGCCGAGGCGTCCGGACACCGGAACTCGATCCGCTTCGCCTTCGGGGAGTCGGAGTACATGGGGATCCGGATGCACGCGGAGCGGTTCCGCTGCGAGTAGACGAGGTTGACCGGCGCCTCGAAGCCCGGAACGAGCCGGCGGTAGGAGTTCGTCGTCGGCGCGCAGAAGGCGAGCAGCGCGGGCGCGTGCTTCAGGAGGCCGCCGATGTACGCGCGGGCGAGCTGCGAGAGCCCGGCGTAACCCGACTTGTCGGCCATCAGCGGCGTGCCCTCCTTCCAGAGGGACTGGTGCGTGTGCATCCCCGAGCCGTTGTCGCCGAAGATCGGCTTCGGCATGAACGTGGCGCTCTTGCCGTGGCGACGCGCGACGTTCTTGACGACGTACTTGTAGGCCATCACCTGGTCGGCCATCCGCGTCAGCGTCGTGAAGCGGAGGTCGATCTCGCACTGGCCGCCCGAGGCGACCTCGTGGTGGTGGAACTCGCAGGGGATCCCGAGCCGCTCGAGGGTCAGAACCATCTCGGTGCGGAGGTCGTGGAGGGTGTCGTGCGGGGCAGGCGGGAAGTAGCCCTCCTTCGGGCGCACCGTGTAGCCGAGGCCCGGGTTACCCGAGTTCCAGTAACCCTCGGGGGAGTCGACGGAGTAGTGCGAGGCGTTCGGGCCGAGGTCGTACGAGACCTCGTCGAAGACGAAGAACTCGCACTCGGGCCCCATGTAGGCCGCGTCGGCGACGCCGGTGGTGAGCAGGTAGTCCTCGGCCGCTCGGGCGATCCGCCGCGGATCCTTGCCGTACGCCTCCCCCGTGACCGGGTCGACGATCTCGCAGACGACCGAGAGCGTCGGCACCTCGGTGAACGGATCGAGGATCGCCGTCTCGGCCTTCGGCATCAGGAGCATGTCCGACTCCGAGATGCCCTGCCAGCCGCGGATCGACGAGCCGTCGAAGCCGAGTCCTTCGTCGAAGGCGGACTCGTCGAACGCCCGCAGCGGCAGTGTCATGTGCTGCCACGTGCCGAGCAGGTCGCAGAACTTCAGGTCGACCATCTGGGCGCGCGTCTCGCCCGCCCATTCGAGCGCGCCGGCCGGGTCGACCGCGCCGTCGACGTAGTGCTTGATCTCGAACTCCTCTGCTGCCACGGGTGTTCCTCCTGCGTCTTGGACCACGAAAAAAGCGCCCACCACTTCGGAAGCGGTGAGGCGCCGTTGCCTCCGCGCCGGCCTTCGGCGGCCGGGGCGTGACTACAGAGTAGTCGACAACGTGGACGGCTTGTCAAGATCCCCGGATGGACGAGATCGTGTACGTCGAGATTCCCTCGGGCTCGCGGAACAAGTACGAGTACGACGACGAGCTGGGCGGGATCGTGCTCGACCGTCGGCTGTTCACGTCGATGAGCTATCCCGCGGACTACGGGTTCATCGAGGAGACGCTGGGCGAGGACGGCGACCCGCTCGACGCCCTCGTGCTCGTCGGCGAGCCGACCTTCCCCGGCTGCCGGATCCGCGTCCGCCCCGTCGGCGTCTTCCACATGGAGGACGAGAAGGGGCCGGACGAGAAGGTGATCTGCGTGCCGCTGAAGGACCCCGCGTGGATGCGGATCTCGGACGTGCACGACATCCCGGCGGAGCTCCGCAACGAGATCGAGCACTTCTTCCAGGTCTACAAGGACCTCGAGGAGAAGAAGACCGAGACGTACGGCTTCGGCAACCGCGCCGAGGCCGAGCGCGTGATCGCCGAAGCGAGGGCCCGCGTTGGGGACGAATCGTGACGCTTCGGAGACACTTGGTCTGACCAGAGCACTGCGGCGAGTGCAGCGCCAGGCCGCATAGATCCTCGCCTGGGGAAAGATCATGACCCTTTCGCGCGTCTTGGTCTGACCAAGTGGGGCGTGCGCGGCGCGGCCGCGCGGCCGCCTGTCCACAGCCTCCCCGGTTGCGCGCATGCGCCGGTTGGCCTATTCTCGTCTGGTCATGTTGTGCCGGATCGAGAACACAGGGCCCGTCCCGAGCTTCCGTTAGCTCGGGAGTAGTGCGCCCTCTTCTCGTTCGTCCTTCTCGATCCAGGAGCATGCATGACCGTCTCGCCCATCCAAGCCCGTAGTGCGCCCGCCGCCGTCGAGGTGCGGAATCTCCGCAAGGAGTTCACGCGCCGCCAGCGCGGCCGGCGCCGGCGCGTCGCAGCCCTCAAAGGGCTCGACTTCACCATGGAGCGCGGCGAGACCGTCGCCATCCTGGGCCAGAACGGTTCCGGGAAGTCGACGCTCGTCCGCCTGCTCTCGACACTGCTTCTCGACGACGGCGGCACGGCACACGTCTTCGGCCACGACGTGGCGCGCGACACACGCGCGGTCCGCCGGCTCGTCAACCGCGTCTCGGTCGAGGCGAGCTTCTTCAAGAAGATGAGCGCGGCGGAGAACCTCGGCTACGCCGCGCGCTTCTACGGGATGACCCCGAAGGAAACCCGCGTCGCGATCCCGGAGATCCTCGAGCGCGTCGGCTTCCCGGTCGACCGGCGCAACGAGGCGATGGAGCACCTCTCGCGCGGCATGCAGCAGAAGGTGGCGCTCGCGCGCGCACTCCTGACCTCGCCGGTGCTGCTGCTCCTCGACGAGCCGACGACCGGGCTCGATCCACGCTCGAAGCACGAGGTGCAGTCGTTCATCCGCGAGATCCGCGAGCAGCACGACTCGACGATCCTGCTCTGCACGCACGACATGGACGAGGCGGAGGCGCTGGCGGACCGGGTCGGGGTCCTCGACCGGGGCGAGCTGCTCTTCCTCGAGCCGGTGGCAGATGTGAAGCGGCGCTTCGGCGTCGAGACGCTCGAGCAGGCGTTCCTCGCCGCGACCGGGCGGAGCTTCGAGGACGAGCAATCCGAGGAGGACAAGGACCGGGAGGTGTTCGCGTGAGCGCAGTCGCCGAACCGAAGCGCAAGGGCCTGCTTCGGCTCGAGCTGATCGGGCTCGCCGGCGTGGTCGAGCGCAACCTCTACCTGACGAAGCGCTATCTCCTCTGGGACGTCGCGTTCATGCTCTGGACGATCGCGAACACGCTCACGATCGTGTTCATCGCGCGCGGCGTGGACGTCCCCGAGGCGGAGCAGAACGAGCTGGCGACGAAGTTCCTGATCGGCGGCGTCATCTGGGCGTTCCTCGGGATCATCTTCGAGATCGTCACCGAGACGGTTGCGTGGGAGCGCTGGGAGGGGACGATCGAGTACACGTTCATGGCGCCGGTCTCGCGGCCCGTGCACCTGTTCGGGATGGGACGTCTTCGCCGTCTTCTACGGGATGCTGCGCGCCTCGATCCTCTTCGTCGCGGTCGTCTCGTTCATCGGCATCCACCTCGAGAACCCGAACTACGCCGCCGCGCTGACGCTGCTCTCGATCGCCTCGATCTCGTTCATCGGTATCGGGATGATGTGCGCCGTCCTGCCGCTGATCTCGCCCGGAGAAGGGCATGCAGCTCGGCTTCATCGCGCAGGGCCTGATGCTCGTGGTCTCGGGCGTCTACTACGAGGTCGAGGTGCTGCCGGACTGGATGCAGTGGATCTCGAAGATCTCGCCGGCGACGTACGCGCTGAGGGGCATCCGCGACCAGATCATGAACGGCAGCGGGCTGCTCTGGGAGGACGTCTGGCCGCTGCTCGTGATCGGCGCCGTCTCGGTGCCGCTCGGCCTGTACGTGTTCCGGACCGGCGAGCGGTACGCGAAGCGGCACGGGAAGCTGAAGAGGTCGGGATGATCGATCTGCGCATCGCGGAGACCGACGACGAGCTCGAGGCGTGGCGCTCCGTTCGCCTGGCCGTGGAGCCGGGCGAACGCACGGCACCGGTCGAAGAGCTGCAGCGCCGGCGGCGGGAGCCGAACCGCCTGTACCTGCTTGCGTTCCGCGACGGCGAGCTCGTTGCTTCCGGGTTCGCCGGGAAGTCCGACCTCGGCCACGGGAGCGTCCAGCCGCTCGTCCCGTCCGAGCACCGCGGGCAGGGCCTCGGGAGCGCGATCCTCGAGCGGCTGCTCGAGCACGTCCGGGGGCAGGGGTTCACGCACGTCGGAGGGATGGTCGACGGCCACGACGCCCACTCCCTCGGCTGGGCGCAGCGGCGCGGCTTCGAGGAGATCGACCGGCAGGTGGAGATGGTGCGCATGCTCGACGGTGCACTGCCGGAGCCGTCACCGTTCGCGGGCGTCGAGTTCGCGACGATCGAGGAGCGTCCCGAGCTGCTCGAGCAGGCATACGACCTCGCCTGCGAGGGCTATGCCGATCTCAAGCTTGCGACCGGCGCGATCTCCGTGCCGCTCGACGAATGGCTGCGCGACGAGGCGACCCTTCCCGGCGGCTCGTATGTCGCGCTCGCCGACGGCGAGATCGTGGGCTACGCGGGGCTGATGGCCTGGCCGGGCGATCCCACACGCTCGGAGCATGGGCTCACCGTGGTTCGCCGCGTCTGGCGGCGGCGCGGCCTCGCGACCGCGCTGAAGGCGCGCGAGCTCGCGTGGGCGTCCCGCAACGGCATCCGCGAGCTCGTCACCTGGACGCAGCGCGGCAACGAGGCGCTCCAGGGCGTGAACGAGGGCCTGGGGTACGAGCTGCGGTCCGTCATCCTCAGCCTGCGGAAGGGGCTCGCTTGAGTCTCGTGCTCCGCGCCGTCGAGTCCGAACAGGACGTGAACGACTTCCTCGCCGTCCGCGAGGAAGTCGACCCACAGCAGCCGATGACGCGGGAGAGCTTCGAGGAGGAGCACGCGCAGCCGGGGCGGCTCGACCTTCTCGCCGATCGGGACGGCATCCCGGTGGGGGCGGGCTTCGCCGAGCACCAGTTCGGCGATCCGTCCAGCAAGACCGGCTACGTCAGCATTCGCGTGCTCGCCGGTCACCGGCGCCGGGGTGCAGGCACCCAGATGCTGGCCCGCCTCTCGGAGCACGTGCGCGGCTTCGGAGGCACCGACCTGCACGCGATGTTCCGCAGCGACGCGACGGAGCTCGTCGACTTCTTCGAGCATCGCGGCTTCAGCGAGGTGGGCCGCGTGCAGGACGTCGAGCTCGAGCTCGCAGGTGCGGACGGGACGATCGCCGTCCCTGAAGGGATCGCGATCGTTCGGGTCGACGACTCGGACTCGCTCGACTCGGGGATGCGCGCCGTGTCTCTCGAGGCGGATCCGGACATTCCGACGGCCGCGCCGATTGTCACCGGCTCGCTCGAGCGGTGGCGCGAGCGCCACCGCGGCCGGCTCCATCTTCCGGAGCTGAGCTTCGCTGCGCTGGCAGGCGACGAGGTCGTCGGCTTCGCGATTCTCGGCAAGTCGGTGCCGGGAGTGGGCGAGCACTGGATGACCGGCGTCAAGCGCGCCTGGCGCGGCCGCGGCATCGCGCGGGCCCTCAAGCAGTCGCAGATCGCGGCCGCGCAGGCCGCCGGCCTCGAGCGGCTTCGCACCCAGAACGACCTCGCGAACGCTCCCATGCGGCGCGTGAACGAGCAGCTCGGCTACCGCTCGAGGCTCGAATTGATCCAGTTCGCGGGACCCCTGTACCTCTCCGAAGGAGGCTGACATGCCGCCGCCGACCGACCCGAACACGCACCGGACTCTGAAAGGAACTCAATGCGTTGGAAGTCAGCGACTGCGGCCTACCTGGCCCTCGAGCTGATCTGGTCGGCGGCGTCCGCCGTCAGCTTCACGGTCACCGCCGTCTACTTCGTCAAGACGGTCGACCTCAGCCCGCTCCAGCTCGTCCTCGTGGGGACGGCCATGGAGGCGGCGATCTTCGTGTTCGAGATCCCGACGGGCGTGGTCGCCGACAGTTTCGGGCGGAAGCGCTCGCTCGTGATCGGCTGGGCGCTGCAGGGTCTCGCGATGATCCTCGTCGGAGGAGTGCCCGAGTACTGGGCGATCGTCAGCGGCTTCGCTCTCTGGGGCTTCGGCTGGACGTTCTGCTCGGGTGCGTACGAGGCATGGATCACGGACGAGGTCGGCGTCGAGCGCGTCGGCTCTGTGTTCGCCCGCGGGCTCCGGATCTCGTACGTCGGCGCCATCGTCGGCATGGTCGCGAGCGTCGTGATCGCGGCCCAGGTCGGCCTGGCGGTCTCCGTGTGGCTCGGCGGCGTGCTGATGCTCGGCCTCGCTGTCTACGCCGCGATTGCGATGCCGGAGACCGGGTTCCGGCGTGCGCCGAGAGAGGAGCGCGGCGGCCGGCGGCACCTCGCCGGCACGGCGAAGCGCGGCGCGAAGCTCGTCCGCGGGCAGCCGATCCTGATCCTGATCATGGGGATCTGGTTCTTCGCGGGCGCGTCGACCGAGGCGTTCGACCGGCTCTGGCAGGCCCACTTCATCCGCGACATCGGCCTGCCGACGCTCGGCTCGCTGGACAGCGTGTACTGGTTCGGCGTCTTCGACGGCGGCTCGCTCCTGATCGGGCTCGCGGCCTCGACGGTGCTCGTGAAGCGGTTCGGCGACCGGCCGCAGAAGGCGGTGGCGCAGATGCTGCTGATCGTGACCGTGATCCAGCTCGCGGCAGCGGTGCTCTTCGGCCTCGCCGGCGGGATGGCGATCGGGCTTTCGTCGTACTGGCTCTACCGCCTCACGCGAGGGCTCGTCGGTCCGCTCGAGATGACGTGGCTGAACCAGAACATCCCGGACTCGTCCGTTCGCGCCACGGTGATCTCGATGACCGGCCAGTCGGACGCGATCGGACAGACCGCCGGAGGCCCCGTGCTCGGCGCGATCGGCAACGCCTGGGGGATCCCGGCGGCGCTCCTTTCCGGTGCGGCCCTGCTCGTCCCGGCGATCGGTCTCTACGTCCGGGCGCTGCGCCACAAGGGCATGGAACCGGAGCTGGCGGAGCTGCCGGAGGTCGCTCCCGCGTGATCGAGCTGAGACGCGTGGTGTCGGCGGCGGACGCCGAGGTCTTTCTCGGCGTCCGCAACCGGATCGAGCCGGAGTATCCGTTCGGACGCGCCGCGTTCGAGTCCGTGCGCCACTACCCGGAGCGGCTCGACCTCGTTGCGTACTGGAACGGCGTCCCCATCGGCGTGGGCTCGGCGGGCCGGCATTTCGACAACCCGGACGGGCCGTGGTCGTTCTCGAACGTCCGCGTTGCGCGGGATCACCGCCGTCGCGGGATCGGCACGGCGATCTTCGCCGCCGTCGCCGAGCACGTCGCGGCGCAGGGGAAGACGGGCCTGTACACGGTCCTGCGCGAGGACGACGCCGACTCGCGGGGGTTTCTCGCCAGACGCGGCTGGGAGGAGGTGCTGCGGACGCAACACGTGCGATTCGAGCTCACGCGGCGATCAGGCGAGCCTGTGCTCCCCGAAGGGGTCGAGCTCGTGACGATGGCCGAGGCCCTCGACGCGCTCGTCTACGACGCAGCGGTCGAGATCGAGCAGGACCTGCCTGCGGCCGACGACGTCGTCACCGGGACGCTCGAGGAATGGCGTGAGCGCGCTGTCGGACCGCTCGGCGTCCGCGCCTGCTCGTTCGCGGCGCTCTCCGGCGGACAGGTCGTCGGCTACGCGATCCTCGAGGACGGCGAGGACGGGATCGCGTATCACGCCATGACCGGGGTGCGGCGGGGCTGGCGCGGCCGCGGCCTGGCGCGCGCTCTCAAGGAGCGGCAGCTGGCCGCCGCGCGCGCCGCCGGCTACCGCGAGGTGCGGGCCGCCAACGAGGTCGGCAACGCTCCCATGCGCGCGCTGAACGAGAAGCTCGGCTACACGCCGCTCCATGCGTGGCTCCACGTGCGCGGGCCGTTGCTGCGATAGGATGCCCCGCGTCTTGGAGGCGACGGAGCCTCAGGCGCGGAGCGTTCCGCCTGCGTCTGGGGCTCTTTCCATTTCTGGGAGGAGAGTGAGCGCATGGCGATGATCGAGAGCAAGGACCGGGCGACATCGGATCCGGAGGCGCGCAAGCGCGTCCTGAAGGAGATGAAGGAGCAGGGCGTCGAGTACCTGCTGCTGTGGTTCACGGACCTCGAGGGGCATCTGAAGAGCTTCGCCGTCACGCCGTCCGAGGTCGAGGGCGCGCTCGACGACGGGATGGGCTTCGACGGCTCGTCGATCACCGGGTTCAACGCGATCGAGGAGTCCGACATGGTCGCGATCCCGGATCCGGGGACGTACCGCCTGATGCCGTCGCGCGAGGGCGAGACGAAGGTCGGCAGGATGATCTGCGACGTCGTCAAGCCGGACGGCGAGCCGTACGAGGGCGATCCGCGCTACGTCCTCCGCCGCGCGCTCGAGCGGATGGAGTCGATGGGCTTCGACACCTTCAACGTCGGGCCCGAGCTCGAGTACTTCCTCTTCCGGGACAACGCGAGCACGGAGACCCTGGACGAGGGCGGCTACTTCGCCATGACCGCGCTCGACGCGGCGACAGAGCTCCGCAACGAGACGATCCAGGCGCTCGAGGCGGTCGGGATCCCGATCGAGTACCACCACCACGAGGTGGCGCCCTCGCAGCATGAGATCGACATGCGCTACGCGTCGGCGCTCGACATGGCCGACTTCACGATCACCTACCGGCTGATCGTCAAGGAGATCGCGGCGAAGAACGGCGTCTACGCAACGTTCATGCCGAAGCCGCTCTTCGGCGAGAACGGCTCGGGCATGCACACGCACATGTCGCTCTTCAAGGACAATCGGAACCAGTTCTTCGACGGCGACGACAAGTACAACCTCTCGCCCGCCGGGAAGCAGTTCATCGCCGGGCTGCTCCGGCACGCGCGCGAGCTGTCGGCCGTATTCGCGCAGTGGGTCAACTCCTACAAGCGGCTCGTGCCCGGCTTCGAGGCGCCCGTGTACGTCGCCTGGTCGCAGCGCAACCGCTCGGCGCTGATCCGCATCCCGCTCTACAAGCCCGGCTCGGAGCAGGCCACGCGGGCGGAGATCCGCTGCCCCGATCCGGCCTGCAACCCGTACCTGACCTTCGCGACGCTGCTGCACGCAGGCCTCGAGGGAATCGAGCAGGGCTACGAGCTGCCGGAGCCGATGGAGACGAACCTCTATCACCTGACCCCGGAGCAGCGGCGCGAGCAGGGCATCGTCTCGCTCCCAGAGACGCTGGGCGAGGCGATCGACGAGTTCTCGCAGTCGGAGCTGATGCGGCGCGCCCTCGGGGACCACATCTTCGACAATTACGTCAGGTTGAAGCGGAAAGAATGGGACGAGTACCGCGTTCAGCTCACCCAGTGGGAGCTCGAGCGGTACCTGCCTGTGCTCTAGCCTTTCGGCGAACTGGCCGATCGGCGACTAGAAAGGCCCCCCCGATCGAGGGACAATCGAGTTCAGCGGTCGTTGCGGCCTCGCCCAGGCTGCGCGACCGTCTGACGGCCGACTGCGAGCCGCGGGATTTCGCGGCTCGTGGTCGTTCCGCGGCCGGATCGGCTCCCCGGAGCTACGGGAACCGGAGCTACAGGAAGCGGCGGATGCTGTCGCGCTCGACGCGGAGCCCGATCACCCTGGCGCCGTCGTCGATCTGCTCGATCGAGTCGGCCGGCACGAGCCGGCGGCGGCGCGAGAGGAAGCCGGAGCGGACGGACAGCGCGTCGGGCGTGTCCGGAGCCGTGCCGTACATCGGGCACTCGACACGTCCGACGATGCGCCCCCTCGCGTCCGCGACCAGGAAGCCCTTGGTCGAATGGAGGTCGTAGGCGAGTGCGCTCACGTCCCCGAACCTATTCCCCGCATGCAAGGAAATCCTTCTGGCTGCGGTAAAGCTTTTGTAAGGGGGCAGGTGGCGGTGGTCCCGGCTACGGCTTCGCAGACATCGCCCACCAGGCGACGGCGAGCGCAGCGATGTAGACGAGTGCGAGCACCGCGACGGCGCGGATCGGCCAGCCGCCGCCCCGACGGCGGGCGAGCCACGCGAAGAGCGTCATCAGGAGGAGGATCACCAGCCCCGGCTCGGTGACGAGGAAGCCGACCCCGACCCAGCCGGGCTCGTCGTCGCCGAAGTTCCACTTGTCGAGGATCCACTGTGCCGCCGCACGCGTCAGCAGCCATGCGGGCAGGACGCCGATCAGGAGCGTCCGAAGCGTGGCGCCGAGCAGGAGCTCCCGGTTGGAGCGCCAGGCTGCAAGCGAGAGCGTCGCGGTCGCGGCCGTCGTGCCGAAGAGGAGCATGGCGCCGAGCACGTGCAGGAAGAGCGGGAGGTTCCACGAGTCGGGCCGGATCGTCGCGAGCATCAGTGCCCCGGCTTCCAGATCATCAGGACGAGGATCAGGAGCAGCGCGAGCCCGCTTCCGTAGGTGAGCAGCAGGGCCCGCCGGTCGCGCACCCGGAGTCGCAGCTCCTCGGAGGGGACGTCGCCGTCCGCGGCCAGGCGCAGCGCGAGCTGGCGCGTCTCCTCGTCGCGCTTGCCGCCGACGCCGCCGGCCCAGGCGGCGAACGCCCAGAGAATGATCGCCCCCCAGACCCAGAACTGCCCGTAGCCGTAGTCGAACGGCGCCTCGTGGACGAGCCAGAGCCCGAAGACCAGCGTCCCGACCGAGCCGACCCCGATCAGAGGGACCGCGTAGCGGATCAGCGTGAAGAGGGTCGCAACCTCGCTCGGCCGCTCCGCTCGTGTCAGCGCGAGCAGGTTGAGCGTTGCCGCCCAAGCACCGCCGCCGACCAGCAGGAACGCGCTGGTGACGTGCAGCGCGATGAGCCACTGGTAGGTGCTCACGGCGCAAGCGTACGCTGTGAGCCGGATGGAAGTCAGGGACCGGCATTTCCGCCTGCTGACGGACACGATCGAGGCGGTCAACTCCTCGCTCGACCTGCAGGAGGTGCTCGACCTCGTCGCGAGCAAGGTCGCAGACGCGCTCGAGGCCGACGCCTGCTTCGTCTATCTCTACGACGAGCAGGCCGGCGAGCTCGTGCTGCGGGCGACGCACGGCACGAACGTGGAGGAGATGACCCGGCGGCCGCGGATGCGCCCCGGCGAGGGGATCACCGGCGCGGCCGCGTTCGCGCGCGAGCCGGTGATGATCCCGGCGCAGGCGCACCTCGACGAGCGCTTCAAGAGCTTCACCAACCTGCCCGAGGACGAGTACGAGTCGATCCTCGCAGTGCCCATCCTCTCGCACTCCAGGCCGGCAGCACCTCCCGCCCGGCGGAGCCGGGCTCCGGTGCCGCCTGACGACGCTGACGGTACCTCGCTCTCCGGGCTCGTGCCCGAACGCACTGTGCCCTCCGGCGAAGCACCGTCCGCGTCGCCCCTGGAGCACGACGAGATGCGGGAGCGGCTCGAGGGCGCGCTCAACATCCGCACCCGCGAGCCGCGGGAGTTCACCGGCGACGAGATCGAGCTCCTGCTGGCGATCGCGGCCCAGGTGGCGCAGTCGATCGAGCACGCGAAGCTCTACGACGCCGCCCAGCGGCGCGTGCACGAGCTCGAGGCGCTGGCGCGCATCTCCGAGGCCGTCTCGGAGTCGCTCTACCTCGAGGAGTCGCTCGAGGCGATCGTGAAGACGACCATGACGGCGGTCGACGCGACCGGGGCGGCGCTCGTGCTCGAGGACGGGAAGATCGCCTGGCCCGAGGGTCGTGCGGGGGCTCACGCCGTGCGCCTGCCGCTCCGCTGGCGCCGGCGGGAGATCGGCGAGCTCGTCTGCGACCGCGACTCGCCGTTCACCGAGGACGAGGTCGCGCTCCTCGAGGCGATCGCGCACCATGCGGCGGTCGCACTCGAGCACGGGCGCGCGGTCATGCGCGGCGTGCTGGCCCAGGAGATCCACCACCGCGTCAAGAACAACCTGCAGACGGTGGCGTCGCTCCTCCGGCTCCAGGCGCGCGCGGCGGAGCGGATCGACCCGCGCAAGGCGCTCGAGGACTCCGTCTCGCGGATCCTCGCGATCGCCGCGGTGCACGAGGTGCTCACCGAGCGGCGCGAGGACGACGTCGAGCTCTCGGATCTCGTCGACCGGCTGCGGGCGATGCTCGTCCAGGGGATCGGCGGCGGCAAGCACGTCGATGCGGCGCTGGGCGAGGTCTTCCTGGCGGGCGCCCGCGCGACGGCGCTCGCGCTCGTCTTCTCGGAGCTGTTGCAGAACGCGCTCGAGCACGGGGGCGACGAGATCCGCATCGAGCTGGCGCAGCGCGGCGACGATGCCGTGCTCGCGATCGTCGACGACGGGCCGGTCCCCGCGGACGGCGTCGACGGCACGGGCCTCTCGATCGTGCGTGCGCTCGTCCGCGACGAGCTACGGGGCAAGTTCGAGTTCGCCTCGGACGGCTTCGGGACGCGCGCCCAGGTCGTCTTCCCCGTCTAGATGATTGATTCCTAACTGGCGTGGTTTCGGGGAGGGCATGCACCAAGCAGCGTGGCCGACTCGCACGCCGGCAAGGCTTGACCGCCTTGGCGGCGGTCGAGGCGGTCGCGATGCGCCGCGTGCAGGCCCCCAACCGGGAGTGCGCTAGTTAGGAATCAATCGTCTAGATCGCGCTCTGGACACGGCGGCCGGCCGCGGTCGGGCAGATACCGCGTCGTGGGCGGGTAGCCTTCGACGACCCGGCGCTCGACGAGCCCGAGAGCCTGCAGGTCCTTGAGCGCCAGCGTCAGGGCTCGCGGGCTCGCCGGCAGCTCCTCGCGCAGGTCGCTGAAGCGCGCCCCGCCCCCGACGGCGACGAGAACCGGGATCGTCCACTTCTTGAGCGACAGCTCGCGGTCAGGCAGCACGTCGAGCAGGCCCAGGCAGCGCCGCGCGAGGCGCCGGCCCGCCGAGGTCAGGACGTACTCGGGGCGCAGCGGGTGGCCGTAGCCGGGGTTCCGGCCCACGTGCCCGGCCTCGATCAGCGCGGTGAGCGTGCGGGAGAGCGTCTCGCGCGGGATCCCGAGCCGGTTGGCGAGCAGGACGAACCGGGTGCCCCGCTCGCGCTCGAGCTCGGCCAGCACGGGTGCGGCCCAGCGGTGGTGGAAGAGGTCGGCGAGCTCTGAGGTTGACAACAAAGTAGATCAAGTATAAAAACCTGACCAGACAACTTCGAGAGGAGGTCCCCGATGGCCCCGTTCGAGTACGACAACGACGGCGGTATCGTCATCTCGGTCAACGTCTCCAAGCTCGACGACGCGATCGACTGGTACACGAAGGCGCTCGGCTGGGAGCTCGACTACAAGCTCGATGAGTACGGCTGGTGCGAGATGAGGACGAGCAACCCCGCGATCCACGTCGGGCTCGGCCAGACCGAGGAGCTGAAGACGGAGAGCGGCACCGTGCCGACCTGGCGCGTCAAGGACATCGCCTCGGCCCGCTCGCACCTCGAGAGAGTCGGGACGCGCTTCGACGGCGACACCTACGACGTGTCCGGGATGGTGCGGCTCGCGACCTTCTACGACCCCGACGGGAACCCGTGGATGCTCGCGCAGGTTCTGCAGCGGCCCGAATGACGCCCAGGGAGCTCGAGCGTTTCAGCTTCGTCCTCCTCCGGCGCGGGCCGCGTGCCCTGGAACTGCCGGAGGAGGAGCTGGAGCGGCTGCAGGCCGCGCACCTGGAGCACCTCGCGGCGATGGCCGCCCGCGGGGTGCTCGCGGTGGCCGGGCCGTTCGAGGGGCAACCGGATGAATCGCTGCGGGGGTTCTGCCTCTACGTCACGGACGTCGAGGAGACGCGCGCACTGGCTGAGCAGGATCCGTCGGTCCAGGCGGGCCGGATGGCGGTCGACGTCTTCTCGTGGTGGACGACGAAGGGCTCGGTCAGCTTTTCTCGTTGAAGCCGAAGTGGAAGTGGTCGCCGTGCGCCTCGGCGTCCAGCTCCACTCCGGACAGCGCATCGGCGGCGGCCGGGTCGAGGTAGATCCGGGCCCCGTCCTGCTCGACGACCTGGTCGCCCTCGGTGGGCGAGTCGACGAGGGAGAGCTCGAGCTCCACCTCCCCGTCGACCTCCTCGGCGGAGATCCGCAGACCCGCGTCGGCCGGCGCGCCCTCGCTCGCGGTGGCGTTTCGGACGGCCTCGACGGCTTCAGGCGTCAGGGTCAGCATCGCCCCGAGTGTAGTCGCCCGGCCGATCCCTAAACTCGACCCATGCGGATCCTGATCGCAGAGGACGAAACGATCATCCGGCTCGACCTCCGCGAGCTGCTCGAGGGCGCGGGCTACGAGGTGTGCGGCGAGGCGCGCGACGGCTCGGAGGCGGTCGCGCTGGCGCGAGAGCTGGAGCCCGACCTGGCGATCATGGACGTGAAGATGCCGCAGCTCGACGGGATCGACGCCGCGCGCCAGATCCTCGAGGAGCGCCCGATCCCGATCGTGATGCTGACGGCGTACGGCCAGGAGGAGCTGGTCTCGCGTGCGGTCGAGGCAGGTGTCTTCGGCTATCTCGTGAAGCCGTTCCGGGAGCAGGACCTGCTGCCGGCGATCCACACCGCGCGGGCGCGGCACGAGGAGCTCGCGGCGCTCCGGGAGGAGGCCGAGTCGCTCGCCGATGCGCTGGCGGCGCGCAAGGCGATCGAGCGCGCGAAGGGTCTGCTGATGGAGAAGGAAGGCCTCTCCGAGGCCGACGCGTTCGCGCGGCTGCGCAAGGCGAGCCAGGTCTCCGGCCGGCCGCTGAAGCTCGTCGCCGAGGCGGTCGTCGCGACGTTCGAGGCCACGTGAGCACGTGAGCACGACCCTGACGCCGCCGAAGGAGCGCGTGCGCCGCAGTGACGGCGACACCGGGCTCGGCGGCTCGTGGCGGGTGATCGTGCTCAACGACAGCCACAACACGTTCGAGGGCGTCGCCTGGGCGCTCGCCTCGACGCTGCCGGGCGTCGACTACGACCGCGGGATGGCGCTCGCGAACAAGATCCATTCGAACGGCCAGGCGATCGTCTGGTCGGGTGAGAAGGAGCAGGCCGAGCTCTACTGGGAGCAGCTGCACGGGCAGGGGCTGACGATGGCTCCGCTGGAGCGCGCGTGAGCGAGCACCCGAACGTGGCGGGGATCCGCCGCGTCTTCGAGTCGTTCACGGGCGGCGACCCGTGGGCGCTCTTCGACGTGATCGCGGAGGACGCCGTCTGGACGGTGCCGGGCGAGACGCAGGTTGCCCGCGTCTACGAGGGGCGGCACGAGATCTTCGAGCTCTTCCGGGCGACACGACGGCTGACCGAGGGGACGTACTGGTCGGAGCTTCAGTGGGCGCTTGCCGACGACGAGCATGGCGTCGCGGTCTACCGCGCGTCCGGCACGAGGCCGGGCGGTCGCGCCCTCGCGATCGACCAGCTGCTGCTGATCCGCTTCCGCGAGGGCCGCTGGGCGGAGATCCGTGCCCTGCCCACCGAGCCGGTCGCATTCGAGCGCTTCTGGGCCTAGCGGCGGACACCTGGTGCGAGGTTCCTCGGGACGCGACGCGTGCCGTGCCGCGTCCCGTAACTGCGTCCCGTAACTGGTCGCCGACCAGGTACGAAGTCGCCTCGCGGGCTCGCCTTGTAACAGTCTGTTGCTTGGGTTCATGGGCGGTCGGCGGCTCGGTTGTCTCGCGTCCCGTACCTGGTCGCCGACCAGGTACGGGAGTCGGCCCTTGTAACAGTCTGTTGCTTGGGTTCGGGGGCGCTACGCGGTCGGCGACTCGGTGGTTTCGAAGAGACGTTCCCAGCGCTCCAGGAGCGTAGTCAGCTCGTTGCGGGCCTCGCGGTGGGCGGTCAGCAGCTGCATGTCGGACCAGTCCTCGGCCAAGCGGCGCTCGAGCTCCGCGACCGTCGCCTCCTTGCGCTGGATCTCCGCCTCGACGAGCTCGATCGGCGTCGGCTGCTTCCGCTTTGCGCGGGCCGGGGCCGGTTTCGCCTTCGGGCTCGACTTCGGCTTGTCGCCCGACTTCGGCTTCGCGGCGGGCGGGGGCGCCGCGGCCGCCAGCTCGCGCTCGGCGCGGATGCGCAGGTAGTCGGCCCAGCCGCCCTCGTAGCTCGTCAGCTGCAGATCCTCGACCGCCAGCGTCCGCTCCGCGACCGCGTCGATCAGCGCCCGGTCGTGGGAGACGAGCAGCACCGTGCCCGGAAACGCCTCCAGCGCCGCCTCCAGCGCCTCGCGGCTCTCGAGGTCGAGATGGTTCGTCGGCTCGTCGAGGACGAGGAAGTTCGCGCCCGAGGCGACCACCACCGCGAGCGCGAGGCGCCGGCGCTCGCCGCCCGAGAGCGCGGCAACGGGCTTCTCGTGCGCCTCCCAACCGGAGAAGAGGAAGCGGCCGAGCAGCGATTGCGCCTCGGGCCGGCGGAGGCCCGTCATGCGCGTCGCGCAGTCCAGCACCGACCCGCGCTCGTCCAGCTCCACCTCGTGCTGCGAGAAGTACGCCGCCTGGACGCCGTGGCCGAGCCTGACGGTCCCGGACTCGGGGTCGCGGCGCCCGATCATGGTCTCGAGCAGCGTCGTCTTGCCCGAGCCGTTCGGGCCCGACGAGTGCGACGTGCTCGCCCCGCTCAAGCGCGAACGAGGTCCCGTCCAGGAGCAGCTTGTCGCCTGCCCTGACCACGAGCTCGCGCGCCTCGGCGACCGTGCGCCCGCTGCGCGCCGGCTTCAGGAACTCGAAGCCGAGCTGCTTCGTGCGCCGGGTCAGGAGCGCGACCTCGTTCCTCGTCTCGGCCCGCTCCTTCTCCAGCCGCCCGATCTGCGTCAGTTTCGCCTGCGCGCGCTTGGCCATCTGCTTCTTCGCCCGGAAGCGCTCGACGAAACGCTCCAGCCGCGCGATGTCCTCGTCGTAACGGGCCGCCGCCTTCGACGCCGCTGTGAGGCGCATCGCCTTCTCCCGGCGCCAGGCGTGCCACGGCCCGGGGAAGTACGTCGAGCGTCCTGCCTCGAGCTCGAGGGTCGCGGTCGTGGTCGCCTCCAGGAACCAACGGTCGTGGGCGACGAGGATGACGCCGGCGTCCAGCGACTGGAGCTCCCGCTCCAGCCATTCGATCGACGCCACGTCCAGGTGGTTCGTCGGCTCGTCGAGCAGGAGCAGGTCCGGATCGCCGGCCAGCGCGCGGGCCAGCGAGGCGCGCGTCAGCTCGCCGCCCGAGAAAGTGCGGAGCGCGCGGTCGAGGTCCTCGTCCACGAAGCCCAGCCCTCGCACGGCCGAGGCCGCACGCTCGCGCCAGGCGTAGCCGCCGGCGTGCTCGAGCCGCCCCTGCGCCTCCGAGTAGCGTCGGAGCGTCTGCTCGCCGTGGTCGCCGGACGACATCGCCTGCTCGAGCCGGTGCAGCTCGTCCTCGAGCGCGACGAGGTCGGCCGCCCCGGCCAGCACGTACTCCCGCAGCGACACCTCGCTCGCGGCCGGGGACCGCTGGTCGTGGAGCGCGATCCGGGCGCCCTTCTGGAACGCGAGCTCGCCGCCGTGCAGCTCCGTCTGCCCCGCGAGCAGGCGCAGCAGCGTCGTCTTGCCGGCGCCGTTGGGCCCGGCGAGCGCCAGCCGGTCCCGGCGCTCCACCTTGAACGAGACACCGTCGAAGAGCGGGTCGCCGGAGAGCTCCTTGCGGAGGTTCGATGCGATCAGGACTGCCATCTCTCGAACGACGATAGCCTGCAACCGCTGCAGCAGTCAGGATTCGTCCATGGGCTGGAGCCTCACCGCGCTGCTGGTCGCCATCCTCGTGATCGTCGTCCTGCTGACCCGCACCGCCGCGACCACGAGGACGAAGCTGGAGGAGGAGAAGCGGCGGACCGAGGGCCTCTACCGCTTCGGGCAGCGGTTGGCCGCGATGTCCGAGGTCGAGGCGCTCTCCCGCGTGATCCTCAGCGGGATCACGGAGCTGACCTCGTTCGAGGTCGGCGCCGTCTACGTGGTCAGCCAGAGCGGCCGCTCGTTCCGGCGGGCGGCCGCGCTCGGGGTGGACCTGGAGTCGCTTCCCGCGCGTCTGCGGATCGACGGCCAGGAGGAGGTGCTGCAGGGCCGCGAAGAGCTGCAGGCGGTGCTCGCCCACGGCGGGCGCACGCTCGGCTTCGTGGCGCTTTCCCGTCCCGGCGGCGCGGCGGGGCCGGAGGAGATCGCCGAGGTCGAGCGGCTCGCCGAGCAATCCGCCGTCGCGCTCGCCCACGCGCTCGCCCTGCGGCGCACGCGCCAGCTCCTCGACGTGAACCGGGCGGTCCTCGATTCGACCCCCGCGGGGATCACGATGGTCGACCTCAGCGGCAGGCTCGTCTTCTCGAATCGGGTCATGGAGGAGCTCTACGCGTCGTTCGACGTCCCCGCCGAGGGACCGTCTGGGAGCGGCTGACCCAGACGGCGGCGAGGACGACGACGCCCGAGCTGTACATCGAGGACTTCGCCCGCGTGATGGGCGATCCCGATCTCGTCTACGAGAACGACTTCACAATCGCGGAGTCCGGCCGCTCGTTCCACGGCGTCACGGCACCCGTCCGGGACTCCGCCGGCAGGCTGATCGGCCGCATCTTCTCGCTCAGCGACGTCACCGCAGAGCGGGAGGCCGAGCGCCTGAAGGACGACTTCGTCGCCACCGTCTCCCACGAGCTGCGCACCCCGCTGACGTCGATGTTCGGGTTCCTCGAGGTGCTCCTCGACGGCGATGCGGGCGAGCTGAACGACGAGCAGCGCCGTTTCCTGGAGATCGTGCAGCGCTCGACGGAGCGGCTGATGCGGCTGGTGGGAGACCTGCTCTTCATCGGGCAGATCGACTCCGGCCGGCTCACGCTCGAGACCGCGCCCACGGACGTGCCGGCGGTCGCCGAGGAGGTCGTCGAGTCGGCCCGGGCGCTCGCTCGCGTGAAGGGCATCGAGCTGATCCTGCTCGCCGACGCCGTGCCGCCGATCGAGGCCGATCGGGCGCGGCTGACCCAGCTGACGGACAACCTGCTCTCGAATGCCCTCAAGTTCACGCCCTCGGGCGGGCGCGTCGAGGTGGCCGTCCGTCAGGACGACGGGCGCTGCGTGCTCGAGGTCGCCGACTCCGGGGTCGGCGTCCCGGAGGCCGAGCGCAGCCGCCTCTTCGAGCGGTTCTTCCGCACGAGCGAGGCGACCGAGCGCGCCATCCCGGGTACCGGCCTCGGGCTCGCGATCTCGAAGGCGATCGTCGAGGCGCACGGCGGCACGATCGGGATCGTCGACCGCGACGGGCCCGGCGCGACGTTCCGCGTCGAGCTGCCCGCCGAGTCGAGCCGGCCGTGACGCAGGTCCTCGCCCTCGACGTCGGCACCTCGTCCGTGCGTGCGCGGGCCTTCGACGAGCGCGGCCGGATGCTCGAGAGCGCGGGTGCGCAGACGGGGTACGACGTCGTGCGGGGCGACGGAGGCGAGGCCGAGCTCGACGCCGATCTCCTCGTCGAGACCGCGCTCGCGGCGCAGCGCGAGGCAGAGACCGAAGCCGGCGGAGCTGACGCTCTCGGCATCTCGTGCTTCTGGCACAGCCTGCTCGGGCTCGGCGACGAGGGGCGGCCCACGACGCCGGTTCTGATCTGGGAGGACACGCGCTCGGCCCGCCAGGCGGAGAGGCTCTCGGCCGAGCTCGACCCCGGCGAGACGTACCGGCGGACCGGCTGCCCGCTGCACCCCGCATACTGGCCGGCCAAGCTGCGCTGGCTCGCGGAGGAGCGGCCGGCCGACTTCGCCGCCACGCGGACCTTCGTCTCGTTCGGCGACTACCTCTTTCGCCGGCTGACCGGGGAGCTCCGGACGAGCCTCTCGCTCGCCTCGGGCACCGGCCTCCTGAACCTGGCGCGACGGGACGTGGGACGAGGCGCTCCTCCAGACGCTGGGCCTGACCGGCGACCGGCTGCCTCGCATCTCGGACGAGCCCTCCGGCGACGTCTTCCCGCCGCTGGGCGACGGCGCCTGCTCGAACCTCGGCGCGGGCTGCACGACCCGGGACCGGGCCGCGCTGATGATCGGCACGTCCGCCGCGCTCCGCGTGGTCTACGAGGCGCCCCGCGCCGAGCCGCGTGCGGGGCTCTTCCTCTACCGGCTCGACGACCGGCGCCTGGTCGAGGGCGGCTCGCTGTCGGACGGCGGCAATCTCTGGGCCTGGCTGCAGCGGACCCTGAAGGAGGTCGACTCGACCGGGATCGCGGCGGACGAGCCGACGACGGACGGACTGACCTTCCTGCCGCTGCTGGGCGGCGAGCGGGCTCCCGGCTGGAACGCCCGCGCGCGCGGCGCGATCTCCGGGCTGACCTTCGAGACGACCCCGCGCGACATCGTGCGCGCCGCGCTCGAGGGAGTCGCGTTCCGTCTCGCATCCATCCTGGACCTGCTCCCGGAGGTGCGGGAGCTCGTCGCGACGGGTCGTGCGCTGCTCGAGAACGACGACTGGCTGCAGATCGTCGCCGACGTGCTGGGCCGGCCCGTGACCGCGTCCGCCGTCGAGGAGGGTTCGGCACGCGGAGTCGCGGTAGTAACACTGGAACGGATGGGAAGGACTCCAGAGGACGCGCCTCTCGGTCCCACCTATCTGCCTCGCATGGAGAGACATGAGGCGTATCGTTCGGCCAGAGAACGGCAAGCAGCCCTGTACCGAGGAGTGACGTGACCGACGCCGAGATCCGCACCCGCTCGATCGACACGATCCGCGCCCTCGCGATGGACGCGGTGCAGAAGGCCAACGCGGGCCATCCCGGCACCGCCATGGCGCTCGCGCCTCTCGCTTACCTGATCTTCACCAAGCACCTGCGGCACAACCCGACGAACCCCGACTGGCCGAACCGCGACCGGTTCGTCCTCTCCGCCGGCCACGCCGCCATCCTCCAGTACTCGCTCCTCCACCTGACCGGCTACAACCTCTCGCTGGAGGAGCTCAAGCGATTCCGGCAGTGGGAGTCGAAGACGCCGGGACACCCTGAGCACTTCATGACGCCGGGGATCGAGACGACGACCGGCCCGCTGGGCCAGGGCTTCGCGAACGGCGTCGGCATGGCGTTCGCGGAGCGCTTCCTCGCCGAGCGCTACAACCGCCCGTATCACGAGATCGTCGACCACTGCGTCTACGCCATCTGCTCGGACGGCGACCTGATGGAGGGCGTCTCCTACGAGGCCTCGTCGCTCGCCGGTCACAACGGACTCGGCAAGCTGATCTACGTCTACGACGACAACCACATCACGATCGACGGCACGACCTCGATCTCGTTCAGCGAGGACCGCGGCAAGCGGTTCGAGGCGCAGGACTGGCACGTCCAGCACGTGGAGGACTCCGAGGACATCGACGCGATCGACGCCGCGCTGACGGCGGCGCGCGAGGAGAAGGAGCGTCCGTCGATCGTCATCCTCCGCTCGCACATCGCCTACCCGGCGCCGAAGGCGGTCGACACGTCGAAGGCGCACGGCGCGCCGCTCGGCGACGAGGAGGTGCGCGCGACGAAGCGCGTGATGGGCTTCGACCCGGACAAGACGTTCGACGTCGATCCCGCCGTCTACGAGCACATGTCCCAGGTCGAGCGCGGCGTCCGGCTCGAGCAGGAGTGGCGGGACGCGTTCGAGCGCTGGTCGACGGCGTTCCCCGAGCTGCGGGAGGACTGGGACCAGGTCCACACCGGCAAGATGCGCCCCGGCTGGACGCCGCCGGAGTTCGAGCCGGGCGAGGAGCTCGCAACGCGTCAGGCCGGCAAGATCGTGATGCAGTCCTTCAAGCAGTTCACGCCGACGATGATCGGCGGAGCCGCGGACCTCGTCGAGTCGACCTACACCGAGTTCGAGGGCGGCGGCGTCTTCTCGAGGATGCATGCCGGCCGCAACATCGCCTTCGGCATCCGCGAGCACGCGATGGGCTCGATCGTGAACGGGATCTCGGTGCACGGCGGCATGCTGAAGCCGTACGGCTCCACGTTCCTGATCTTCTCCGACTACATGCGTCCTGCCGTTCGGCTGTCGGCGCTGATGGGCACCGCAGGTGGTCTGGGCCTGGACGCACGACTCGGTCGGGCTCGGCGAGGACGGGCCGACACACCAGCCCGTGGAGCACTACATGGCGCTGCGCGCGATCCCGAACTTCTGGTTCGTGCGGCCGGCCGACGCGAACGAGACGTCGTGGGCCTGGAAGGTCGCGCTCGAGCGCGAAGGCGGCCCGGTCGGGCTCTCGCTCTCGCGACAGAAGGTGCCGACGCTCGACCGCTCGGATCTCGCGCCGGCGTCGGGAGTCGAGCAGGGCGCCTACACGCTGTGGGATTCGCTCGCGGGGGAACCGGGCGAGCCCGATCTGATCCTGATCGCGTCGGGCGCCGAGGTGGCGCTGGCGCTCGAGGCGGGGCGCAGGATCGCCGCTGAGAACGGCACGAGCGTCCGCGTCGTCTCGATGCCCTGCTGGGAGCTCTTCGAGGCGCAGAGCCCCGACTACCGCGAGTCGGTCCTGCCCGCCGACGTGAAGGCGCGGCTCTCGATCGAGCCGGGCGTCACGCTCGGTTGGAGGCGCTGGGTGGGCGACCACGGCGACTCGATCGGCATCGAGCGGTTCGGCGCCTCCGCGCCGGGGAACGAGGTGCTCGAACGGCTCGGCTTCACCGTCGACAACGTCGTCTCGAAGGCCGTGGCGCTGTTGGAACGGGTCTCGTGAAGGTCGTCGTCGCGTTCGACCACCGCGGCGTCCGTTTGAGGGAGGCGGTGCTGTCCGCGCTCGCAGAGCACGAGGTGCTCGACGTCGGCACGGACACCGATCTGGTGCGCATCGACTACCCCGACAAGGCGCTCGAGGTCGGCGAGGCGATCCAGGCCGGCCGTGCCGAGCGGGGTGTCTTCGTCTGCGGGTCCGGGGTCGGCGCGGCGGTCGCCGCGTGCAAGCTCACCGGCATCCGCGCGGCAATCTGCCACGACACTTACTCGGCCCACCAGGGCGTCGAGCACGACGACATGAACGTCCTCTGCCTCGGCTCCGAGGTCGTCGGCCCGTCGCTCACCCGGGAGCTGGTCGAGGCGTTCCTGAACGCGGAGTTCGACGGCGGCGAACCCTACGTCGCGCGCCTGGAGAAGGTTCATGCGCTCGAGAGGGGCCTCGTTGAGCGCAACTAATCGGAATGCTCCCGGTCTATTCGGGCACAGCGAGTCGGCGGCGGAGCCGGGCTTCGCCCGGCGGAAGCTCACCTCGGCTCGTGCGCCGCTGCCAAGAAGGAGGGGATCCACGGAGGAACCATGGGTTTCCCCGTGCCTTGGAAAGGATGATGAAGAGTGGCGAAGTCGCGCCTGCATGAGCTGACCGAGCACGGCCAGTCCGTCTGGATCGACAATCTCTCGCGCGGCGGCCTGAACGAGGGCCGGCTCGCACGGCTGATGGACGAGGACGCCGTCACAGGCGTCACCTCGAACCCGACGATCTTCCAGAAGGCGATCGCGTCGGGCGACGCGTACGACGAGCAGCTGCTCGAGGTCTCGAAGACCGAGTCCGACCCGAAGGAGACCTTCCTCCAGCTCTCCGCCCGGGACATCGCCGAGGCCTGCGACCTGCTGCACCCGGTCTGGGAGCAGACGGACGGCGTCGACGGCTTCGTCTCCTGGGAGGTCGATCCGACGCTCGCCTACGACCGCGAGGGCACCTTCGAGGAGGCGATGCGCCTGCACCGGTGGATCGACCGGCCGAACCTGCACGTCAAGATCCCGGCGACGAAGCTCGGTCTCGGCGCGATCGAGGACATGGTCGCGCACGGCAAGAACATCAACGTGACGCTGATCTTCTCCCTCGAGCGCCACAAGGAGGTCATGGAGGCCTACCTCCGCGGGCTCGAGCGCCTCGTCGCCGCCGGCAAGTCGCCGGCGAAGGTGCAGTCGGTCGCGTCGTTCTTCGTCTCGCGCGTCGACACCGAGGCGGACAGGCGCCTCGAGGCGGCCGGCAACAACGAGCTGCAGGGCAGGCTCGCGATCGCGAACGCCAAGCTCGCCTATCAGAACTTCCTCGAGGCGTTCTCCGGCCCGCGCTGGGAGTTTCTCGCGTCGAAGGGCGCCAACGTCCAGCGTCCGCTCTGGGCGTCCACCTCGGTCAAGAATCCCGCGTACCGCGACGTCATGTATGTCGAGGAGCTGATCGGGCCGAAGACCGTCAACACGATGCCCGACGAGACGATCGAGGCATTTCAGGACCACGGCGAGGTGCGCGACGACACGCTGCTCGAGGGCGTCGACGAGGCGCGCAGGGTCCACGACGACCTGGCCAAGGCGGGTGTGGACTACGACGACGTCTCGCTGACGCTCGAGGCGGAAGGCGTGCAGAAGTTCGCAGACTCGTTCGAGGAGCTGCTCGCGGGCATCCGGGCGAAGCGCGAGCAGCTCGTCGCGGCGTGACCGTCCAGGTGGATTCAGCGCAGCTCGTCGAGGCGATCTGGGCGCGGGACCCGTCCGTCTGGACCGGCCGGGACGAGGCCAGGTGGCTCGGCTGGCTCGACGAGCCGCTGCGGATGCAGGAGCAGCTCGACGACGTCGTCCGCTACGCCGAGGCGATCGAGGCGGCCGGGGTGATCGACGACGTCGTGCTCCTCGGCATGGGCGGTTCGTCGCTCGCCCCCGAGGTGATTCGCCGCTCCTTCGCGGTCGACCACGTGCACGTCCTGGACACGACGCATCCGCGGGCGATCCGCAGGCTCGAGGAGTACGTCGACGTCGAGCGGACGCTGTATGTCTCGGCCTCCAAGTCGGGCGGCACGCTCGAGACGCGCTCGCACACGGACTACTTCTGGAAGAAGGTCGAGAACGGCGCCAACTTCGCCGCGATCACCGACCCGGGCTCGGCGCTCGAGGCGCTCGCGCGCGAGCGGGGCTTCGGGGCGATCTTCCCCGGCGAGCCGACCATCGGCGGACGCTATTCCGCGCTCTCACCGTTCGGGATCGTGCCGCTCGTCCTGATGGGCGCCGACGCGCGGCGGCTGCTGATCCGCGCGCAGGAGATGGCGGACGCCTGTCGCACGGCTGAGGGGAACCCCGGCCTCGACCTCGGCCTCTCGCTGGGAGAGAACTGGCGCGACGGCCGCGACAAGGTCGTGTTCGAGGACGTGAACGGCTTCGGCCTCTGGGCCGAGCAGCTGCTCGCGGAGTCGACGGGCAAGGACGGCAAGGGGTTGATTCCCGCGCCGGGCGAGAGCGCCGACGGGGCGGACCGACAGCAGCAGGACGTGCGCGTTCCCGATCCGTACGAGCTGGGCCAGGAGTTCTTCCGTTGGGAGTTCGCGACCGCCGTCGCCGGGTCGATCCTCGGAATCAACCCCTTCGACCAGCCCAATGTGCAGGCCGCGAAGGACAAGACGAACGAGGTACTCGCCGGCGGAGAGCCGGACCTCTCGCCGCAGGGGTCGGTCGACGAGCTGCTGGCAGGCGCGCGGCCCGGCGACTACATCTGCATCCAGGCGTTCATCGACCCCGCGCGCGAGGCCGAGCTCGAGCCGCTCGTCGGGCGGGCCCACGAGACCGGCTGTGTCGTCACCAAGGGGCTCGGCCCGCGCTATCTCCACTCGACAGGACAGCTGCACAAGGGAGGGCCGAACACTGGCGTCTTCATCCAGGTCGTGGACGACACCGGCCCCGAGCTGCCCATCCCCGGCAAGAAGTTCGGCTTCGGCCGGCTGATCAAAGCGCAGGCCGCCGGCGACTTCGCGTCGCTGCAGGAGCTCGGCCGCCGCATCGCGAGAGTCAGATTGGAGGACGTGTGATGCTCCTATGAAGCTGGGCATGATCGGCCTCGGGCGCATGGGCGCCGGCATGACCGGCCGGCTCGAGCAGCACGGGCACACGGTGCAGACGTACGACCCGGCGCAGCCGTCGACCGCGGGCTCGCTCGAGGAGCTGAAGGAGCAGCTCGGGCCGCCGCGCGTCTTCTGGATGATGGTCCCGGCCGGCGAGATCACCGAGGGCACGTTCGGGCAGCTGCTCCGGATCGCCGACCCGGACGACCTGATCGTCGACGGCGGCAACTCGAACTTCCGCGACTCGCAGCGCCGGCACTCGGAGGCGCAGGAGCGGGGCCTCCACTTCGTCGACTGCGGCGTCTCGGGCGGCATCTGGGGCCTGCGCGAGGGGTTCTGCCTGATGGCGGGCGGCGACGAGGAGCCGGCCTCGCGGCTGACCCCGATCTTCGAGGCGCTGGCGCCGGAGAACGGGTGGGCCGTCGTCGGCGGGCCCGGCGCCGGCCACTTCACGAAGATGGTCCACAACGGGATCGAGTACGGGCTGATCCAGGCCTATGCCGAGGGGTTCGAGATCATGCGGGAGTCCGCAGTTCGGCCTCGACCTGGCAGAGGTGGCTGGCATCTGGCGCTACGGCTCGGTCGTCCGCTCGTGGCTGCTGGAGCTGCTCTTCAACGCCCTCTCGACCGAGGGCGGCGACCTGCCGCACATCAAGGGCTACGTCGAGGACTCCGGCGAGGGCCGCTGGACCGTCTTCGAGGCGATCAACGAGAACGTGCCGGCGCCGGCGATCACGGCGTCTCTCTATGCGCGGTTCGCCTCGCGCCAGGAGGAGTCGTTCGCCGCCAAGGTGAGCGCCGCGCTCCGGAACCAGTTCGGCGGGCACGCGGTGAAGACCGAGTGAGCGGCGTCGCGGAGCACATCGCCGCGGCGGATCAGCCGCAGCAGGAGAACCCGCTGCTCGAGGGACTGCGCGTGCGGCGGGCGCCCGAGCCGTGCGCCCTCGTCATCTTCGGCGCCTCGGGCGACCTCGCGCACCGCAAGCTGATCCCGGCGCTCTACGCGCTGGCGTACCGCCGCCTGCTGCCGGAGCGGTTCGTGATCGTCGGCGTCGCGCGCTCCGAGGGCTCCGACGAGCAGTGGCGCGCCGAGATGAAGTCGGCGGTGCAGCGGTTCGGCCGGGACGAGTTTCGCGAGGACATGTGGAGCTGGCTGGCGGAGCGGATGTTCTATGTCGCCACGGACTTCTCCGACGAGCGCGTCGAGAACGCCGTCGGGACGAAGCTTGCGGAGCTCGACCGGGAGCACGGCCTGAACGGCAACCGCCTCTACTACTTCGCGGTGCCCCCGTCCGCGATCGGGATGCTGATCCGCGCGCTCGCGAAGCAGCGGAGCGCCCAGGGCTGGGTCCGCCTGATCATCGAGAAGCCGTTCGGCCGCGACCTCCAGTCGGCCCGGGAGCTGAACCGGCTGATCACGGAGTCGGGCTTCACCGAGGACGAGATCTTCCGGATCGACCACTACCTGGGCAAGGAGACGGTCCAGAACATGCTGGCGCTGCGGTTCGCGAACGGCATCTTCGAGCCGATCTGGAACCGCCAGTTCATCGACCACGTGCAGATCACCGTCGCCGAGTCGATGGGGATCGAGGGGCGTGCAGCGTTCTACGAGCAGGCGGGCGCGATTCGCGACATCTTCCAGAACCACCTGCTCCAGCTCGTCGCCTTGGCGGCCATGGAGCCGCCGATCGACTTCACCGCGGAGTCGGTCCGGAACGAGAAGGTGAAGGTGCTGAAGGCGATGCATACGCCCGGGCCGAAGTCCGTCGTACGCGGCCAGTACGGGCGGGGCTTCGTCGAGGGCGTCGAGGTGCCCGGCTACCGCGAGGAAGAGGCCGTCGCGCCAGACTCGATGACCGAGACGTACGTCGCCGCGAAGCTCTACATCGACAACTGGCGCTGGGCCGACACGCCGTTCTACGTGCGAATGGGCAAGCGGCTCGCGCGCCGGGAGACGACGATCGCGATCCAGTTCAAGCGGGCGCCCCACCCGCCGTTCGAGGAGACGCAGGGCGAGCCGCTGCGCCCCAACGTGCTCCTGATCCACGTCCAGCCCGACGAGGGCGTCTCGCTCGCGATCGGCGCGAAGGTCCCCGGCCAGGGGGTCGCGATCCGGACAGTGCACATGGACTTTCTCTATGGCGGCGCGTTCCGCACCGGCCTGCCGGAGGCGTACGAGCGGCTGATCCTCGACGCGATGCTGGGCGACGCGACGCTCTTCACGCGCACCGACGAGGTGGAGGAGCAGTGGTCGCTCGTCGACGCGATCGTCGCGGCCTGGGCGAGAGACCGGCCGTCGTTCCCCAACTACGCCGCCGGCACGTGGGGTCCACAGTCGGCCGACGAGCTGCTGCACCGGGACGGGCGGTCGTGGCGTCGACACTAATAACAGAGCCCTGGACCGGCGAGAACGTCACGGTCTCGCAGATCGAGCGCGAGCTCGGTCGGCTGCGTGCCGCGTCGGATCTCGCCACGATGCAGCGCACGAGCGTGATGACGCACATCGCCTGGGTGCCGCGCGACTGGCTGGAGGCGGCGCGGAGCGTGCTCGCCGGACTGGCCGAGCGGCATCCGTCGCGGACCATCCTGCTCGTGCCCGAGCCGGGCGAGCAGGACGGGCTGGACGCCCTGCTGTCGCTCGTCTGCTTTCCGCTCGGAGATCGGTCCGTCTGCGCGGACGTGATCGAGCTGACCCTGCGCGGCAACCGGACAGGCGCGCCTGCGTCGATCGTGCTGCCGCTGCTCATCTCCGACCTGCCCGCGTTCTGCCGCTGGCGCGGCCGACCGCAGTTCGGCGAGCGCTCCTTCGAGCAGCTCGTCGACGTCGTCGACCGGCTCGTCGTCGACTCGGCCGAGTGGGGAGACCTCGGCTACCGCGAGCTGGTGGGGATCTTCGACCGCACCGCCGTCACGGATATCGCCTGGGCGCGCATCCTGCCCTGGCGGATCAAGCTGGCCCGCTGCTGGCCCGAGATCCGCGAGCAGGAGATCCGAGTGCGCGGCCCGCACCCGGAGGCGACGCTCCTGCACGGCTGGCTCGAGGCGCGGCTGCGGCGCGCGATCTATCCGCTCCGGGAGGCGGAGGAGCTCGGCGTCCAGCTCGGCGGGGAGGACCTGGCTCCGCCGCCGGATGAGCAGAAGTCGCCGGCCGATCTTCTCTCCGACGAGCTCGATCGGTTCGGACGCGACCCGATCTACGAAGAGGCGGTCGCGCGGGTCGTGTCGGAGGCGGCGATGCGCCCTAGTGCACGACCTTGAACTGATCGCCGGTCAGCCTGAGCGCGACCGGTGTCGACCAGGTCATGTTCTGGGCGCCCTTGGGCAGCGACGGGTTGATGCCGCGGACCCGGTACCACCAGGTCCCGGGCTTCGTGATCGGCAGCACCGCCGACGTCGCGTGCGTCTGCACGCCGCCCGCCTTCTTCCAGGGGTAGCTTCGGTCCTTGGCCCACTCGACGTCGTAGGAGATCGCGCCGGTGGCGGGCTGCCACGCGATCAGGGGCGAGCTGTGGAAGGTCGGCAGCCCCTTCACCGCGGCGATCATGCGGCCCGTGGGCGAGAGCCCCGAGACGTAGGGGGTCGACGACTCGGCGACGACCGGCTTCGAGACCTTGCCGAAGCTGCCGAGGCGCCCGGCCTCGCAGGCGTCCTGGGGGACGTTCAGGTCGTGGTACTCGAGCGGCTGCGGGTCGCCCGGCTTCAGGACGGTGCCGATCCCGAGCACCATCACGGGGACGACGGTCCAGTAGTAGCGCCCGTTGGGCCAGCCGCTGTCCCAGAGGTCGACCCGCGCGACCGACGTGTCCGAGGCGGCGGCGCCGGAGGTGCCCGAGCCTTTGTCGACTGCGTTGCCGGGATCCTCGTTCGTCAGCACCTTCTCGCCTTCGGCGTCGTAGGCGGCCCCCTCGGAGCCGCCGATCTTGACGATCCCGGACTGCCACCTGCCGAGGTCCTGGGAGTCCTGCGGGAGCGAGAGCGGCCCGCCCTTCGTCCGCGGAGCGAAGGCGGGGGACCCCACGATCGAGCCCGTGAAGACGCGGTTCACACAGTGGTCGTCCGTGAAGACGTAGATGCGGTAGAGCGGGCTGCCCGGAGCGACGCCGGTGACGGTTCCCGGCGCGCCCGACCAGGCGAGACCCGGTGTCAGCTCGTGGGGCTTCGCCTGGGCGCCGGCCTTGACGTACTCGTCGGAGACGGTGACGTTCGGCGTCAGGGTGCCGGTGGAGGAGGGCGGGTTGACGCTCGTGAACGTCGGGCTCCACGGGCCGTAGGAAACGCGCGGCAGGCCGTTCTTCGTCCCCAGCGAGGCGTCGACGTAGCGGACGGCGCGCACGCGCCACTTGATCGGATTCGACCAGGCGAACGACTCGTGGAAGGTGTAGAACTCGCGCTCGTCCGCGACGTTCGTCGTCGTCTGGAACGCCTTTGAGGGCGTGATCTCGGGGTAGAGCACGTCGTACGCCGTCGCGCCCTCGACGGGCGCCCAGCGGACGAGCCCGGGCGGCGCCGTCAGCTGCTGCGGCACGTCGCTGTCGCGCCAGCGCATGTTGAAGCCGAACGGCGCGCTCCACTGGGAGACGGCACCGCCCTTGGTGATCGAGCGGACGTGCGCCCAGAGGGCGTAGGGCTTCCCGGTCATCCACGGCAGCTGCAGCGGGACGGACACCGCCGGCTGCCGCAGCTTGTCGTCGCTCCAGACGATGTTCCCGTCGCTGAAGTTCTCGTTCGTCGCGAGCTCGAACTCGTAGCGGACGGCCTTGCGCACCGGTGTCCAGGCAAACGACGGCGTGCGCGGGAACGTGTGCGTCTCGGGCTCGTCGGCGCGGAGCAGGAACGCGCTCAGGTCCGAGGGCGGGGCGGCTGGAAGCGGGCCCGCGGCCTGCGCAGATGCACCCAGGACGAGGGCGAGTGGGAGTAGGAGTGCGAGCTGCCGCACGTCCTCTCTTTCGGCAATCCAGGGCTAGCCCTTGAGGGCGTCCTCCAGCAGGCGGCCCGCCCCGAGCACCAGCGCGTCTTCGCCTGCAGGAGCGGCCAGCTGCACCGAGGCGGGGAGGCGGCCCTCCGCCGGTCCGCACGGCAGCGCGAGGGCGGGCCAGCCGAGCGCGTTGAACGGGTACGTGAAGCGCAGGAGCCGCTGTCGCAGTGCGCCGTCCACGGAGCCCACCGGCGGTGCGACGAGAGCGAGCGTCGGCGTGAGGACGAGATCGACGCCGGCCACCGCCTCGGCGGCCTCCTCGCGGAAGGCGTCCCGCTCGCGCACGGCGCGCTCGTACTCGGCGTCCGTCACCGCGAGGCAGGCCTCGACGCGGCGGGCCACGTCTTCCCCGTAGAGCTCCGGGCTCTCGCCGTAGAGCTCGCGGTGCACGTCTGCGACCTCGCGCATGAAGCCGGCACCGGAGATCTCCGACGCGGGGAAGTCGAGCGTCGCGCGACGCGGGAAGTGGGCGGCGGCCTCCTCGACGCGTGCCCGGACGAGGGGATCGGCCTCGTCGAGGCCCGTGATCCCCACCCGGAGCTCGTCGAGCGACCGGAGCTCGCGGGGCGTGTAGCCCGGGGCGAGTGCCGGGAGCATCGCCTCGGCCTCGCGGACGGTGCGCGCCATTGGGCCCGCGTGGTCGAAGCTGGGCGCGAGCGGGAAGCAGCCGTCGAGCGGCACGAGCCCGTAGCTCGGCTTGAAGCCGACGGTGCCGCAACAGGCGGAAGGGATCCGGATCGAGCCGCCGGAGTCCGTTCCGAGGGCCGCGTCGGCGAGGCCGAGCAGGAGCGCCGCGGCGTTGCCGCCGCTCGACCCGCCCGCGATCCGGCCGGGCGCAGCCGGGTTTGGCACGGTGCCGAAGTGGGGGTTCTCGGAGGTGATCCCATAGGCGAACTCGTGCAGGTTCGCCTTGCCGACCGGCAGGTATCCGGCCGCCTCGAGCCGGCGCACCGCCTCCGCGGTCTGGTCCGGCACGTGCTCCGCGAAGATCGCCGAGCCGTACGTCGTCGTCACCCCTGCCGTGTCGAAGAGATCCTTGACGGCGAGCCGCACCCCCGCGCCGCGCGGCTCCAGCTCGGTGATCCAGACGCCGTCCACCTAGACGGCACGACTCGCAGCGGCGACCCACTGTGGACGAATCGTTACGCTTCCTTGCAACTTGGTCTGACCAAGTGGTGCCGTGCCAAGCCGCATGAATCCTGGAACGTGGACGAAAAGTTCCACTTTCTTGAACCTTGGTCTGACCAAGTGGGTCTCAGTCGAAGTCCGCCGGCAGGGAGGGGTCGCGCAGATGCGCGAACGCCCGGGTGAGGTGCTCGGGCGGCGTACGGCGCGACAGCTCGGGTAGCTCGTCCTCCGCGAAGAAGCGCGCCTCGAGAATCTCGCTCGCCTGCACAGGGGCCGGCTCGGAGTCGTCCAGCTCGCAGAGGAAATAGGTCTTGTACGCGTAGAACGGCCACCGGCCCTTGCCGCGGACGTCCCGCTCGTAGAGGCCGATCAGCTTCATGGCCCGGCCGCGGTACCCGCTTTCCTCCTGCAGTTCCTTCTCCGCGGCCTCGCTCGGCTTCTGACCCACCTCCGCCCAGCCCCCGGGCAGGGCCCACAGGCGGTCGTCGATCCCGCGGACGAGCAGCACCCGCCCGTCCCGGAATGCCGCGGCGCGGACGTCGACCTTGGGCGTCGCGTGGCCTGTCTCGACCGTGAACGCGGCCAACAGCTCCTCGCGCTCGACCTCGCCCGACTCGGCCATCTCGACCGCGACCCTGCGCACCTCCTCGTAGCGCTCGCGCTCGAAGGGGCTCTCCGTGTAATTGAGCCCGCTCTGGGCGGCCGCCTGCAGGCGCCGCACCCAGTCGAGCCACGCCATGCCTTGATCCGGGCCCCTGTCCAGCCTAGTCCAGCGCCAGATAGACGAGCGCGACGCCGAACGAGCCGGCGAAGAGCAGGAGGAACACGCCGAAGAGCGTCCACCCCCAGAGGTTGTTCTTCCGCGCAAGCTCCGCGTGCGGGTCGACCGGTTCCTGGAGGCCGGTCGGCGGCGGTGATTCCTGAGGCGATTCGGGCAGCGGCTCGACCAGCTCTTCACTCATCGGCCGACCTCCGGCTGGACGATCACGCGAGCACCGGATCCAGTGCCATCGCGACGAAGAGCAGCGCGAGGTAGAGGAGCGAGTAGTGGAACAGGAGCCCGGCGTGCCGGCGCGAGAGCGAGCGCTGCAGCACGAGCGCCAGCGCGAGGAAAACGGCTCCGAGGAAGATCGCCGAGACGAGGTAGACGGTGCCCATGCCGGCCCAGAGCGCCGGTGTCGCCGAGACGGCGATCAGGACGACCGTGTAGACGACGATCTGCCGGGCCGTCTCGCGGTCGCCCTTCACGACCGGGAGCATCGGCACCTTCGCGGCCGCGTAATTCTCCTTGATCAGGAGCGCGAGCGCCCAGAAGTGCGGCGGCGTCCAGAAGAAGACGATCGCGAAGAGCAGCAGCGCGGCGAGCGTCACGTCCCCCGTCGCCGCCGCGTAGCCCACGAGCGGCGGCACTGCGCCGGCGGCGCCGCCGATGACGATGTTCTGCGGCGTCGAGCGCTTGAGCCAGCGCGTGTAGACGAGGACGTAGAACAGGTTGCCGACAAGTGCGAGCGCGGCCGCGACGACATTCACCGTCGAGGCCAGGAGCGCGAACGAGAGGGCCGAGAGCGCGAGCCCGAACTCGAGCGCGCGGGACGGCGGCACGCGACCCGCCGCCACCGGGCGCCGCTCCGTCCGCTTGCCCATCAGGCGGTCGATGTCGGCGTCGAGGACGTGGTTGAGCGCCGAGGCGCCGCCGCACGCGAGCGCGAGACCGGTCAGAGTCGCGGCCAGTTGGCGGCCACCCGGCCAGCCGCCGGCGCCCACGAACATCCCACCGGCGCCCGTGAGCAGCAGCAGGCTCATGATCCGCGGCTTGGTCAGCGTCACGTAGTCCCGCCAGGGGCCGCCCGGCGCCGGCTGCCCACGGAGCGTGAGCGCTGCCAGCACGCATGTCGCCGCGAAGGCGATCGCCGACAGCGCTAGGTGAAAGCCCGGCGCGGTGATCGCCGCGGCGAGGCCGAAGAGCGCGGTGGCGACGAGCGCGGGGGCGAGCAGCCGGCGGTGAGCCGTCCATGCCGCAACCACGACGGCCGCCAGCGGCGGCAGCGCCAGCGCGGCAAGCAGGCGGTGCGCCGTCCCGAGGGACGCTGCGCCCGAGACGACGGCGAGCAGCGTCGCCGCCGCAGCGCCGAGCGCCGTCAGCCGCAGCCAGGCCCCCGGGGCGAGCTCGGAGCGCAGGGTCCCCGAGCGCAGGGTCTCAGAGCGCAGGGTCCCAGAGCGCAGGGTCTCGGAGTTCGGAACCCCGGAGCTCACAGCCCTTCCTCCTGCAGCTTCCGGCGCAGGTCGCGCAGCGGCCGCGCCGAGGTGACGTACGGCACGTGGTCGAAGTTGTGCGGCGGCGGGGGCGACGTCGTATACCACTCGAGCGTGTCCGCGAGCCACGGGTCGTTGCCGGCCCGGCGGCCGCTCCTCGCGGTCAGGATTACGTTGAGCGCGAAGAGCAGGATGCTGAGCGCCATCAGGTAGGAGCCGATCGTCGAGACCAGGTTGTACGCCTCCCAGAGCCCTCCGTGGTGGTACGTGTAGATCCGGCGGGGCATCCCCAGCAAGCCGAGGAGGTGCTGCGGCATGAAGGTCAGGTTCATGCCGATGAACATCAGCCAGAAGTGTGCCTTGCCGAGACCCTCGTCGAGCCGCCGGCCGAACATCTTCGGCCACCAGTAGTAGAGCCCGGCGAAGATGCCGAAGATGGAGCCGCCGAAGAGCACGTAGTGCAGGTGCGCGACCACGTAGTACGTGTCCGTCAGCTGCCAGTCGACGGGGAAGGCGGCGAGGAAGATCCCCGAGAGGCCGCCGATGGTGAAGACGGCGATGAATCCGAGCGCGAACAGCATCGGCGTGTCGAAGGAGATGTTCCCGCGCCAGAGCGTGGCGAGCCAGTTGAAGATCTTCACCCCGGTCGGGATGGCGATGATCATGGAGCTGAGCATGAAGAAGGCGTTCAGCCCCCACGGCAGGCCGACCGCGAACATGTGGTGGCCCCAGACGAGCAGCGAATAGAAGGCGATCCCGGCCGTCGAGAACGCTACGGCCTTGTAGCCGAAGATCGGCTTCCGCGCGAACACCGGGATCACCTCGGAGATGATCCCCATCGCGGGCAGGATCATGATGTAGACCTCGGGGTGCCCGAAGAACCAGAAGACGTGCTGGTAGAGCACGACGTTCCCGCCCTCGTCGGGAACGAAGAAGTGCGTGCCGACGGTGCGGTCGAGCAGCAGCATCGTCAGGCCCGCCGAGAGCGCCGGCAGGACTGCGATCAGCAGCCAGCCGTAGGTGACGATCGTCCAGATGAAGAGCGGTATCCGCATCCACGTCATCCCGGGGGTGCGCATGTTGTGGATCGTGACGACGAAGTTGATCGCGCCCGCGAGCGACGCAAGCGTCAGGATGTGCAGCCCCAGGATCCAGAGGTCGACGCCGTGGCCGGGCGAGTGGCTGTCGGAGAGCGGCGGATAGCCCGTCCAGCCGATCTTCGCGGCGCCGCCGGCCGCCCAGAACGAGCCCATCAGGATGATCCCGCCCATCAGGTAGAGCCAGTAGGAGAGGGCGTTCAGCCGCGGGAACGCCATGTCGCGGGCGCCGATCATCAGCGGTACGAGGTAGTTGCCGAAGCCGGCCAGGATGGGGACGACGACGAGGAAGACCATCGTCGTGCCGTGCATGGTGAAGAGCGTGTTGTACGAGTCCTTGGTGATGAAGGTCTCGTCCGGCGTCGCGAGCTGGGTCCGGATCAGCAGCGCGAGCACCCCGCCGATGACGAAGAAGATCAGCGCCGTGCCGATGTAGAGCAGGCCGATTCGCTTGTGGTCGACGGTCGTCAGCCACGACGTGACGCGACCGCGTCGCCAGTCCGCGCGGTACGGGTGGACGTCGGCGTTAGCCGCCACCGGCAGCTCCCGTGCCGAGCGTCTTCGTGTACGCGAAGAGCGCGTCGAACTCCTCGCTCGGCCAGTCCTTGCCGACGGCCGGCATCGCGTTGCGCCCGTTCTCGACGAGTGTCCGCAGGCCGTTCTCGTCCTTCAGGACGGGGTTGCCGCCGAGGTTCGGCCCGACGCGCTTCGGCCCCGTCGTGGCGAGCCGGTGGCACTTGAGGCAGACACCCTCGAAGATCTCCCTCCCGAGCTCGGGGCTGCCCTCGGCCAGCAGTTGCCGCCGCCGGACGAGGAACGCGCGGTACTCCGTGTCGGAGACGACGTTCACCCAGGCGAACATCTGCGCGTGCTGGATGCCGCAGAACTCGGCGCACTGGCCCTGGAAGAGGCCCTCGCGCTGCGGCTTGAACCACGTGTGGTTCACCTTGCCCGGGATCGCGTCGAACTTGCCGCCGAGCGCGGGCACCCACCACGAGTGGATGACGTCGTAGCCGGGTGCGGTGACGTCGAGCTTCGTCACGCGGCCGACAGGAGCGGTCAGCGTGTTGATCGAGATTGCGCCGTTCGGGTAGCGAAACTGCCAGTAGAACTGGCGCCCCTCGACGAGGACGTTCTGCCGGTTGCCGGCGCTCGCCCTCGGGACGTCCTGGATCCCCGGCAGCTCGTAGAAGACGAACGAGCCGATGATCGCGAGGATCACGACCGGCGCCACCGTCCAGATCAGCTCCAGCTTCGTCGAGCCGTGGATCTGCGGGCCCTCTGCGGTCCGTGCGCGCCGGCCGCGCCGGAAGCGGATCACGAAGAGGAGCAGCGCCCCCTCGACGAGCAGGAAGATCAGCCCCGTGAAGACCATGATCACCCAGTAGGCGGCGTTGATCCGCTCGGCGTTCGGCGAGGCGGGAGCCGGCGGCGCGATGCCGCCGTTGCCGGCGAGCGCGGCGCCCGCAAGCGCCAGCCCGAGCGCGACCGACGCGAACAAGACGAGGAGCAGCCGACGACGCACGACCGCGGGCATTCTATGAAGGATGCCCGGGCCCTCGCGCGTGGAACTTCCCCCACAGGTCACCGAGCCGTTCGAGGTCTACGTGAACGGCGTGCCGCAGCAGCGCGGCACCGATTACCGCGTCGAGGGCCGCTCGCTCGTCTTCGACCGGGAGCTCGCGCAGGAGGGCCGCCTCGGGTTCTGGCGCTGGCTCTCGCTCTTCCTCGGCGTCGCCGGCACCTACCGGAAGCACCACACGGTGGACGTCGTCTATCAGGTCGCCGGGCGCCGGACCGTGGAGACCGGGCTCGTGCCGGTTCCCGACGACTAGCCGCTTGCCGTCGGCTCGGGGCGGAACCGCACGTGCTTCTCGGCGGGGACGCGCTCGGTCACGACTCGACGGAGCTCCTCCTCGTGGCTCCAGCTGCCCGTCTCGCCGAAGACGATCCGGAATCCGTCCCCGCCGATGAGCTCGAGGTCCGAGTCTCCATGGTGCACGAGCGCGGACACCTCGTCGTAGCGCACGCTCACCGGACCGTAGCCGGGCAGGAGCAGCGAGATGCCCTCGCCGCCGACCACGATCTGCTCGCCTCCTTCGCGCCTGCCGAGCCGGCTGCGGGCGCGGCGGAAGACGCGACCGTCGACCTGCCAGGACGAGACCCCCGGCACGAGCGCGGCGCGGCCCTCCGGCATCTCGACCGTCTCCGGCACGATCCAGAGCAGGCGCGACGCGAGCTCGGAGGCCGCCCGTGCGACATCGGCCGGCGTGACGGCCTCCTGACGCGCGAGCTGCTCGTCCTTCGTGTAGACGGTCCCTCCGATGAGATCGTCGTGCGCCGCGGACTCGATCCACATGTTGACGGCCTCGGGATCCGCGATGGTGCGCCTCAGTCCCTCCAGCCAGTGCTCGAGCTCGTCCTCAAGCGCGCCGTCGGCGGTCAGCGAGTCCAGGCAGCTGAGGACGTGGCCGAGCGCGTCCTGCTCCTTTCCGTCGGCCACGTCGGGCCAGATCGTCACGAAGGCGTGGTCCACGGTCCAGCGCTCGTAGTCTCCGTACACGGAGTACGAGAGCCCCTGGCCGTAGCGCAGCTCCTGCTGGATCCGCTCGACGAGCAGCCGGGAGGCGATGGTCGCCGCGGCGGTCCGCTGCACCAGCCCGACGGCGGTGAAGCCGCCGCCGCTTCCCCAGTACCGGGTCGCGGGAAGCTCGGGGACGGGCTCCGGCCGCGGCGGGGGGATCCGGGTCCCCGAAGGGAGATCGATCGCCAATCCCGCCGGCGGCGGTCCGCTGAGCGAGAGGACGGCGTTCTCCCGTGTGAAGAAGCGCGCCGCCCAGTCGACCAGCTCGTCCCGGTCCGCCTCGCCGATGCGGTACTGCGGGTAGGCGTCCAACCCGTATCCGCGCGCGCCGAAGTACTCGATCAGCGCCGTCTCGTACGCGCTGCTCCGCCGCCCCTCCTCCTCGGTCTGGAGGATTCCGCGCTCTGTCTCGAGCCGGTCGAGCGGCAGGTCGTTCAGCATGGCGATTCGGTCCTCGAGGAACTGGACGACCTCGTCCACGCGCCCGCGCGCCCAGAACTCGGTGCGGGTCTGGTTGACGGAGGCGTTGCAATCGAAGTGGTGGCGCCGGTGGTCGGGCATCGTGAGGTGTTCGACGAGATGGGTGAGCCCGCGCTGCGAAAGCGTCTCGTCCGCCACGCCGATGCGGAACGTCAGGGACGCCAGGAACGGCCCGGGGCCGGGCGCCCACCAGGTGGTGACGCCGTCGATCTCGGTGCGATTGATCTCGGTGTGCTCGATCTCGGAGTCTCGGGTGGCCAAGAACGTGGAGCCTAGCGGCGGCGGCCGCGCGCGAGCGTCGCGCCGGACTCGGCGCCCGCAATGGCCTAAGCTGGCGCCAATCCGGCCACGCGGATCAGTACGATGGCGGGCCGTTCGAGTGCAGTCGGCGGAAGGACAGATGAAGCGGTGGATTGCGGCAGCCGTGGTATTCGCAGGCCTGGTCTGGGCCACTGTCGGCCTGGCCGCGGGCGGGGCGAGGACGGGACCGACGATCTTCGGCGCGAACGAGGACCAGCCGAAGTTCATGGCCGACTTCGGCGCCTCGATCTACGACCAGATGGCCGCGATCGGGATGACCGAGAACGTCATGTCGGTGAAATGGGATACGGCGACACCGGGAGAGATCCCGAACCGGGCCCGCATCGCCGAGGCGATCGAGGCCGCGAAGGCGCGAGGGGTCAAGGTCGTCCTCGCGATCTACCCGCTCAAGGCGCGGGCGGTGGCCGACAACGGCCCGCAGGGCTTCATCGACTTCTGCGGCCTCGTCGCGGACGCGTTCCCGGACGCGTCGGCGTACATCGTCGGTAACGAGCCGAACCAGCCGCGCTTCTGGCAGCCTCAGTTCGGCGCCAGAGGCGCACAGGTCTCGGCCGCGGCGGTGATGAGGGTGCTCGCCGGGTGCTACGACAAGCTTCACCCGACTGGGAAGCTGGTCGTCGGCGTCGGGCTCTCGCCGCGGGGCAACGACAACCCGACTGCGCGGACAAACCGGTCGACCTCGCCGGTGCGCTTCATCGCCGCGCTCGGCGCCGCGTACCGCAAGAGCGGGCGGACCGAGCCGCTGATGGACGCGTTCAGCTTCCACCCGTATCCGAACGTGAACACCGACGCACCCTCGGTCGGATATCGCTGGCCGAACGCGGGCGTCTCGAACTACGCACGGATCAAGCAGGCGCTCTGGGACGCGTTCAACGGGACCGCGCAGCTCGACGTGGAGCGGGGGCTGCCGCTCTGGATCGACGAAGCCGGCTGGCAGGTGAACACGAACGGGCTCGTCGGCTACACGGGCGCGGAGAACGTACCGACGATCGACGAGGCGACACAGGCCCGCTACCACGCGCAGCTGATCCGCCTCGCCGCGTGCGACCCTGACGTCGCGACCCTGCATCTCTTCCACTGGATCGACGACACCGCCCGCGACGCCGGCTTCCAGAGCGGCCAGTACCGCCTCGACGGGACCCCGAGGCCGGCGTACGCCCAGGTCGCGAAGGCGGTTGCCGAGACAGACCGCGGCGCGCGCTGCCCGGGGACACAGGCGTCCTGGCGCCATCTGACGACCGTCGAGCACGCGAGGCCTGACTTCAGCGGCGCGGTCGACCAGCCGCAGAGCCGGACCACGTTCCGGATCGGCGCCTCGGCGGACGAGGGCACCGAGGTGACCTACGCGCTCGTTCGCGTGGACGGCCGTGCAGTCTCCGCGGAGGAGCGGGCGGCCGTCCGGCGCGCGCTGGAGGAGAAGACGAGCACGAACACGCCGCATGTGCGTATCCCCGGGATCGGACCCGGCGTCCGCGTCGTCGTGTGGAAGCACGCCAGGCTCCCGGCCTACCTGCGCCCGCGCCTCGAGCTCGCGACGCGCGGCCTCGACCGGGCGTTCTACGTCTATGCGGTCTCCCTCGCGGCCGAGACCAACCCCTCCCGGACGACGTCCTTCGTCAGCCGCGCCTTCCAGGCGGGCACGGAGATCGTGGCGCCCGGGCAGCTCGCGGTCAGGACCGACAGTGCGGGCCGTGTGCTCCTGGAGAGCGCGCAGCTCAAGGGGAAGGTGAATGCGCGCCTCGGCACGAGGGTCGAGGCCTGGTTCGAGTATTGGCCCGGGACGACGCCGACACCCGTGAGCTCGGCCGTGAGGAAGACCAGGGCCGTGCGGTTCTTCGGCTCCGACGTGGTCAGCGGGCAGCTGACCGACCTGGCGCCGCGGGGGCTCTGGTCGTACCGGCTCGTCGCCCGCCTGGTCGGCAGGAGCCGCGCGACTGTCACCGGTGAGACGAAGACGTTCGCGCTCGCACGACCCTCGTCCCGTTCCGTGCCCCTCCTGCTCGTCGACGGGATCGACGACGCCGAGGGCGGCATGCTCGTCGACTCGGTCGTCTCGTTCACGGGGCCGACGGCGGTCGCGCTGGAGGTCCGGCGCCTGGCGAGCCGCGGGCAGGCGGGCGATGCCTCGTTCTGGCCCGTCGACTCGGTCTCGCTTGACGGCGGCCTGGCCGGAGAGGACGAGCTCCTCCCGCTGGACGCCGGCGCCCTCGCGCCAGGCGCCTACCTCGGTCGCGTGGTCGCGACCTTCCGGGGCCGGGAGATCGTCCGCACCGTTCGCTTCACGGTCCCCTCGCCCGACTAGGCCGCTACGGGATCCGCGGCGCCCAGAGCGCGCCGAGCGCCAGGGCGGCGAGCAGGAGCGCGGCGCCCGCAGCGGCGAACCGCGGCGTCACCTCGCGCTGCTCCTTGTGCTGGCCGATCTGCGACCCGAGACGCTGGTAGACGCGCTTGAGGGTCGACGCGTTGCCTGCCGTGAACGCCTGGCCGCCGGTCGTGGTGGCGATCTGGCTGAGCGTGTCGGGGTCCGGCGGGACGGCGATCGTCTGCTCGAAGCCGGGCGGGCCGAACGTGACGACCCCGTTTGGCGTCCCGAGCGCCACGGTGTAGACGGCGATGCCGGCAGAACGCGCCTTCGCCGCGGCGGCCTGTGGGCGCGCGCTGCCGCCCGTCTGCTTCCCGTCCGAGAGGAGGAGCACCGCAGCCGGCGGCTTGTGCCCCGCCTGGCTGCCTCCCACCGCGGCGGCGGCGAGCTGGACGGCGGCCACGAGCCCGTCTCCGAGCGAGGTGCCGCCGCCGGGAGACATGAACTCCGTCGCCTCGCGCACCTGGCCGCGGTCGCGCGTGGGCTCGGCGAGCACGTTCACCTCCGAGTCGAACGTGACGAGCCCCACGCGTACGCGTGAAGGAAGCTTGTCGAGGAAGAGGTGGATTGCCGAGCGCGCGGCTTCGAGTCGGGACGGGCGGACGTCGTCGGCGCGCATCGAGCCGGAGGTGTCCACGAGCAGGACGACGCTCGCACGATCCTCCGGCACCGAGAGCGCCATGTGCGGCCGGGCGAGCGCGATCGCAAGCACCCCCAGCGCGGCGAGGAAGAGCCCCGCCGGGACGAGGCCGCGCCAAGGGCGCCCGGTCTTCGCGACCGCCGCGAGCACGTCCAGGTTCGTGTAGGTGGTCGCGTACTTCGTGCGCCGGCGGGCGATCAAGAAGTAGGCGCCGGCCAGCAGCGGGACGACAAGGAGCGCCACGAGCGCGAGCGGCCAGGTGAGCCCCGAGCTGTTCATCTCGCGCACGCCGCCCCGACCTGCACCTCGGCCCGCGACGCGGGTGGGAGCACGTCGTTCGTCGTCACGCGCACGGTGGCACGCGCGCCCTGCACGGACCGCGAGGTGGTGATCGCCGAGGACCAGCTGAGGTTGGGCGCCGTCTTCGTCCGGAACGCGACGGCGTGCCAGCTCGAGACGAGCCGCTCACCCGCGGCGCAGGAGCTCGTGACGCGCTGCACGCTGCCCGGCACGAGCCGCACCGTCTTTGCACGCAGGGTCACGGGATGTCCCGGCTTGAGCGTCACCGCGGTCGTCGACCGGCCGCCGCCGCCAGAGGTCGGGATGCAGCCCAGGTATGGCCTGAACGTGGTCGTCTTCGCCGTCGCGCCCGTGTAGAGCGCGCTGAAGAGCGCCGAGCGCTCGGTCGTGACACCCGGGCCGACGGGGCTGCCGAGGCGGCCTGAGAAGGTGATGTCGAGCCCGCGGTCGCTGACGACGGCGTCGACCCCACCAACGACGCCTCTTCCGCCGGGGCAGGCCAGCAGGTACTGCGTCGCCACGCGGGCGGCTCCGGGCTGGGCCGGAACGGCGACCCACGGGCCCGGGACGCTGATGCACACCTGGAGGCCGCGGCATTCGGCCGCGGCGCCGGCCTTGCCGACCCCGGCCGCAAGGACGCAGAGCACGCAGGCGGCCAGAGCGGACGCGATCCTCACGGGAGCCTCCTGAACCAGAGCAGGGAGAAGGCGCCGCCCGCGAGGGCGAGCAGGCCGCCCGCGCCGACCGCGGCGACGGAGAGCTCGTGGCGCTTCTGCACGTGGCCGAAGCGGGAGCCGAGGTCCTGGTAGACGCTCTGCAGCCGGGCGGCGTCCGCGACGCGGAAGAAGCGTCCCCCGCTCACCTCCGCCACCTGCTCGAGCGTCTGCGGGTCGGGCGGCACCTGGATTCGCTCCGTGTAGCCGCCCGGGATCGGCCGCTCGACGACGCCGTCTGCCGTGCCGAGCGAGACCGTGTAGACGGGGACGCCGCGTTGGCGCGCCTCACGGGCTGCCGCGACCGGCTCGACGCTGCCCTGGGTCTGCGCGCCGTCGGAGATCAGCAACACCGCGGACGGCGGCCGGGAGCCGCCGCCGGTCGAGGCGGCCGTCGAGGCCCGCGCGACCTGCACGGACCGCTGGATCGCCTCGCCGAGCGCTGTCCCCTCGCCGGTACGCATCGACTTCAGCGCCTCGAGCGCACGTGCCCGGCCGGCGCCGGGTGTCGCGAGGACGGCGGGGCGCGTCCCGAAGGCGACCACCGCCACGCGGAACTTCTTCGGCAGCTTCTCGATGAACGCCGTCGCTGCGGCCTGGGCGGCGGCGAGGCGCGTCGGCTTGACGTCCTTCGCGAGCATCGAGCCGGAGACGTCGAGCGTCAGCACGACGGTTGCCTCCTCGCGCTTGGCGGCGAACGTCGCGCGGGGGCGGGCTGCGCCGATGACGAGGAACGCGATCGCCGCGAGGATCAGCCCCACCGGGACGTGCCGGCGCCAGCCGGGAGAGGCGGAGACCAGGTTCGGGATCAGCGCCGGCGAGGCCCAGCCGGCGGCCCGCCTGGCGCGCATCCGCTCGAGCCAAAGATGGCTGACGACCGCTGCCGGCACGAGCAGGAGCGCGAGCAGGACGGTCGGCGAGCCGAAGCTCAGGCCCCAGAGGCTCATCGTCTCGACCTCCCCGGGACGAATATCATCGAATCGGGTTCCTGCGCAGGAAGGCGGCGAGCGGCCGCAGCCAGTCACCGGAAGTCGAGAGCGGGACGTGTGCGACGCCTGCGGTGGCCAGCGCGGTCACGAGCGCCTGCCGCTCCTGTGAGGCGGCGGCTGCGAACCGCTCGCGCAGCCGGCTGCTGGAGGTGTCGACACGGAGCTGGCGCCCGGTCTCCGGATCGACGAGTCGAAGCTCGCCGACATCGGCGAGGTCCTGCTCCCGCGGGTCGCGGATCTCGACCGCCGCGACGGTGTGGCGCCCCGCGAGGCGGAGCAGCGGCGGCCGCCAGGCCTGTGGGCCGCGGAAGTCCGAGACGACGACCACGAACGACCGCTGACGCGCGAGCGCGCCGACGGTGTCGAGGGCGCCCGCGAGGCTGCCGGCGCCGCCCGGTAGCTCACTTCGCAGCTCGCGCAGCACGCCGAGCAGGCCCACCCGCCCCTGGCGGGGCGGCAGGGTCCGGAGCTCGCCGTCGCCGAAGGCGACGAGCCCGAGCCGGTTGCCACGGCGCGTGGCCACGTGCCCGATCGCGAGCGCCACGCCCTCTGCCACGTCGGCCTTGCGCCGGTCGGCCGTGCCGAACTGCATCGAGGCCGAGTTGTCGAGCACCAGCCACGTCACGAGGACGCGCTCGGCGATCTCGACCCGCACATGGGCGACGCCGGTCCGGGCGGTGACGTTCCACTCGATCCGGCGCACGTCGTCTCCCGGCTCGTACGGCCGCACGAGCGCGAGCTCGCTGCCCTCGCCGGGGTGCGTCGAGCGGTAGTCGCCCGAGAGGAGACCGTCCACGCGGCGCGCGATCGTCAGCTCGAGCGCGCGGAGGCTCGCCGGGGAAACCGGGCCGGGCCCCGGGCGAGCGGGCGTCCTCTCGGCCGCCCCACGGATCATGCAGCGGCCGGTTGCTTCGTCAGGTCGATCCGGGGCACCGGCACCTTCGTGAGCACGGCGTCGAGGATCGTGTCAGGCGCGACCTCCTCCGCAAGCGCCTGGTAGGAGAGCACGAGCCGGTGGCGGAACGCGTCGCGGACGAGGTCCCGCACGTCCCGCTCCGTCACGTACGGCCGGCCTCGCATCACGGCGAGGGCGCGGGCGCTCTGGACGAGGCTGATGGGCCCGCGGGGGCTGGCGCCGTAGGCGACGTAGGGCGCCATCTCGGGCACGCCGTGCCCGGCGGGATCCCGCGTCGCGGCGGCGAGCGAGACCGAGAAGGTCACGAGCGCCGGGTCGACGTAGATCGTCGCGACGCGGGCCTGCAGCTCCTGCAGCTCCTCGAGCGTCAGCACCGGCTGGAGGGCGGGCGGCGGCTCGAGCGAGCGCCCGACGACGGTCAGCTCCTCGTCGTGTTCCGGATAGTCCACCAGCACCTTCAGCATAAAGCGGTCGACCTGTGCCTCGGGGAGCGGATACGTGCCCTCGGACTCGATCGGATTCTGGGTTGCGAGCACGAGGAACGGGTCCGGGACCGGGTGGGTCTGGCCTCCGATCGTCACCTGGTGCTCCTGCATCACCTCGAGCAGCGCCGACTGCACCTTCGCGGGCGCACGGTTGATCTCGTCGGCCAGCAGGAAGTTGCAGAAGACCGGGCCGAGCTCGGTGTCGAACTCCGCCTTGTCCGGCCGGTAGACGCGCGTGCCGACGAGATCTGCAGGAACGAGGTCGGGCGTGAACTGGACGCGGCCGAAGCTGCCGCCGAGCACGGCGGCCGTCGTCTTGATCGTCAGCGTCTTCGCGAGGCCGGGCACGCCCTCGATCAGGAGGTGGCCTCCGGCGAGGAGGCCGACCAGGACGCGCTCGAGCATGGCGTCCTGGCCGGCGATCACGCGCTTGATCTCGAAGAGTGCCGCTTCCAGCTTGCGCCCGAGCTCGTCGCTCGGCTCCTGTCCCGCAGCGTCGGTCGGGTGCAGACTCTCGCTCATTCGGCGGCCTCCTCACAGTCGCGGTGCCTTACAGCAAAGCACTCTGAAGTTGAGATCAACTTAAGTTTTCGTTCCTACGCTGGTTTCTACGCTCCGGGCCGCGTCGCCAGTTTGACGGTCACGTGCTCGGTGTTGCCGTTCCGGACGATCGTGAGCTCGAGCTTGTCGCCGGGGGAGTGGCTCTCGACGGCCTGCCGGAGCGCGTCGCCGGACGAGATCGACTTGTCGCCGACGGCCGTGACGACGTCGCCGGTCTGCAGGCCGCCGGCAGCGGCCGGAGTGTTCGGGTTGACCTGGGCGATCTGCGCACCCAGCGGAGACGCGGAATCGTCGAGCGCGACGCCGAGATAGGCGTGCTTGGCCGAGCCGTTCGTGAGGATCTGCGCCACGATCGAGCGGACCGTGCTGGACGGGATCGCGAAGCCGACGCCGTCGTTCCCGCCGGAGTCGCTCTCGATCTGCGAGTTGACGCCGATCACCAGGCCGCGCATGTTCAGCAGAGGGCCGCCGGAGTTGCCGTGGTTGATGGCGGCGTCCGTCTGGATCGAGTCGGAGATCGTGAAGTTGTTGGGCGAGGTCATCTCCCGGTGCAGCGCGCTGACGATGCCGGTCGTGACCGTCTCCTCGAGCCCGAACGGGCTCCCGATCGCCACGACGCCGTCGCCGACCTCGAGCGCGGTCGAGTCGCCGAGGGTGAGCGGCTTCAGCAGCGACTTCGGCGCGTTGACCTTGAGCACCGCGAGATCCGTCGAGGCGTCTGTGCCGACGACCGTGGCGCTGTAGCTCTTGCCGTTGGCGAAGCGGACGCTGATCGAGGTCGCTCCGTCGGCGACATGCTGGTTCGTGATGATGTGGCCGGCCCGGTCGAAGACGAAGCCGGATCCCTGCGACCTGCTCGCCTCACCGAGGCCGTTGCCGGCCGACGTGACGGTGATCTCGACCACGCCGTCGCGGGCGTTCTTGTAGATCTGGTTGACGGACAGGTCGTTCGTGGTGACTGCGGCCGGCGTCGACGTCGTCGTCGCCACGGGGCGGACGATGGTCGTGGTGTTGCCGCCCGAGTCGAGCTGGGCGTAGAGGGCGGCGCCGCCGACGGCGGCTATGGTCGCCGTCGCAACGAATGCGGCGGCGCGGACGAGCGGTTTCATGCGTTCCTCCTCGAAGTCATGTTGCCCTATGGGAGCAGCGCCGGTTAAGAGGACTCTGAAACCGGTGTTGACCGGACGTTAAGCCCCGGCCGCTCCTCAAGGGCTTCTTAGCCCCGTCTCAGGGCGGTCTTAGCGGCGGCGGCGAGGGTGAGCCTGCTCACGAGAGCACCCCGCGACCGGGGTGCGTGACGCGGCCGCCGCCCCTCCCTCGCGGTGAGGCGGCGGCCTCTCTCCTTAGACGGATCTCAGGGAACGACTGCACAATGGCGGTGATGCGCATCCTCGTGGTCGACGACGAACAGGCGGTCCGGGAGTCGCTCCGGCGTGCGCTGACGCTGGAGGGGTTCGACGTCGACCTGGCGGTCGACGGCGGCGAGGCGCTTGCACGCCTCGAGGGCGGCGCCGAGGCGCCGGACGCGGTCGTGCTCGACGTGCTCATGCCTGGCGTCGACGGGCTGGAGGTGTGCCGCCGGCTTCGCCACGAGGGCAGCAAGCTGCCCATCCTGATGCTGACGGCGAAGGACCAGGTCGAGGACCGCGTCGCCGGCCTCGACGCGGGGGCCGACGACTACGTCGTCAAGCCCTTCGCGCTCGCGGAGCTGCTCGCGCGGCTGCGCGCGCTGCTTCGCCGCACGAAGGGCGACGAGGACGGCGTGCTCCGCTTCGCCGACCTCGAGCTCGACCCGTCGGCCTACGAGGCCCGGCGCGGCGGCGACGCGATCGAGCTGACGAGGACGGAGTTCTCGCTGCTCGAGCTCTTCATGCGCAACCCGCGGCAGGTGCTGACGCGCTCGGTGATCTTCGACCGCGTCTGGGGCTACGACTTCGGCTACGGCTCCAACTCGCTCGACGTGTACATCGGCTACCTCCGCCGCAAGACAGAGGCGGGCGGCCGGCCGCGGCTGATCCAGACGCTCCGCGGCGTCGGCTACGCCCTGCGCGAGCCTTGAGCTTCCGGGCGCGACTCACGCTCGCCGCGGCGCTCGCCGTCGCCGCGGCCGTGGCGCTCGCGTCGCTTCTGACCTACGTCGTCGTCCGCGACCAGCTGCGCGGCGAGGTCGACGACGCGCTCGTCGCGCGCGCACGCGACATCTCCCACTCCCCGGGCGGGCTTCACCTGATCCAGGTGAGCCCCGACAAGTTCCTGGTCGACATCCCGCGCCCGCTCCTGGGCGGCGCCGGCGGCTACGTCCAGCTCGTGCCCAGCTCGGGCAACCCGGCGCGTGGGGAGCACGATCCGGTGGCGCTGCCCGTGTCGAGCCAGGTCCGGGACGTCGCCGCGGGCGAGAGGGGAGCGTTCCTCGCCGACGCCCACGTCGCCGACACGCACGTGCGCGTGCTGACGACGCCGATCGACGTCGGCTGGGCGCTGCAGGTGGCGCGGCCGCTGACGGAGGTCGACAGCTCGCTCGCCCGGATCCGGAAGCTGCTCTTCCTGATCACGCTGGCCGGCGTCGGCTTCGCGCTCGTGCTCGGCCTGGGCGTGACGCGGGCGGTGCTCGTGCCCGTGCGGCGGTTGACCGAGACTGCGGAGCACGTCACCGAGACGCGGGACCTGAACGCGCGCATCGAGCCGACCGGACGCGACGAGCTCGGGCGACTCGCCTCGACCTTCAACACCATGCTCGGCGCACTCGAGGACTCGGCGCGCGCCCAGCGCCAGCTCGTCGCCGACGCGTCGCACGAGCTGCGCACGCCGTTGACGAGCCTGCGCACGAATATCGAGGTCCTCGCGCGGCACGAGCTTCCGCCTGCAGAGCGTGAACGCGTGCTCGGCGACGTCGTCGAGCAGCTGACCGAGATGACCGCCTTGATCGCCGAGCTCGTCGAGCTCGCGCGCGGCGACGCCCAGCCGCTCGAGCCCGAGGACGTCCGGCTCGACCTGCTGGTGGCGGACGCGGTCGCCCGTGCGCAGCGGAACTCGCCCAAGGTGGACTTCCGCCTCGACGCGGACGAGTCGCTCGTCCACGGCGTCCCGAGCCGGATCGAGCGCGCCGTCGGGAACCTGCTCGACAACGCCGGCAAGTGGAGCCCGGACGGGAGCGTCGTCGACGTGACCGTCCGCGACGGCGAGGTGATCGTCCGCGACCGGGGCCCCGGCATCGCCGACGAAGACCTGCCGTTCGTCTTCGACCGCTTCTACCGCGCGCCGGCTGCCCGCGGAATGCCGGGCTCCGGGCTCGGCCTCTCGATCGTGCGGCAGGTCGCCGAGGCGCACGGCGGCGCCGTGACCGCGGAGCGGGCCGACGGCGGCGGTGCGCTGATGCGCCTCCGACTCGCGGGCACCAACGGCGCGTAGACTCGCGGGCGTGGTGGAAGGGGAGCGTAAGGTGCTCGTCGTCGACGTGGGCGGCTCGCACGTGAAGCTGCTCGCCTCCGGGCAGGACGAGCGGCGCCGGTTCGAGTCGGGCCCGCACATGACGGCCCGGCAGATGGTCGACGGCGTGCTGGAGCACGCGTCCGACTGGGACTGGGACGTGGTCACCCTCGGCGTCCCCGCGCAGGTGAGGCGTGGCCGGATCGTCGCGGACCCGGTCAACCTGGGCGAGGGCTGGGTCGGCTTCGACTTCGAGCAGGCGTTCGGCCGCCCCACCAAGGTGATCAACGATGCGGCAATGCAGGCGATCGGGAGCTACGAGGGCAGCAAGATGCTCTATCTCGGCCTCGGGACGGGGCTGGGCTCTGCGCTCGTCGACCACGGAGTGGTCGAGCCGATGGAGCTCGGGCACCTGCCGTTCCGCAAGGCGACGTTCGAGGAGTACGTCGGCTCGCGCGGGATGAGGCAGCTCGGCCGGAAGAAGTGGGAGGAGGCCGTGCACGAGACCGTCGCGCGGCTCACCGCAGCGCTCGCACCCGAGTACGTCGTCCTCGGCGGCGGCAATACGAAGAAGCTCGAGCAGCTGCCGGCCGGCGCTCGCGTCGGCGGCAACGAGAACGCGTTCAAGGGCGGGTTCCGGCTGTGGCAGGAGCCCGAGCGGATCGACGCCGCGCCGCTGCTCGCGTTCGACCACGCGCCGGACGCTGCCTGAGCGCGGATCCGGCGGTAGGCTCGGCCGGTGAAGAGCTCGGCGCGCGCGGTCGTCGTCGGCGGGGGGGTCGGCGGCGCCGCGATCCTCTACTGGCTCGCGCGGCTCGGCTGGAGCGACGTCGTCCTCTGCGAGCGAGCCGACCTGACGAGCGGCTCGACGTTCCACTCGGCAGGGCTCGTGGGGCAGCTGCGCGGCTCGCTGAGCCTGACGAAGATGATGATGAGCTCGGTCGAGCTGTACCGCGCGCTCGAGGACGAGGTCGGGCTCGAGACCGGCTGGCACGAGGTCGGATCGCTGCGGCTCGGCTCGTCGCAGGAGCGGATCGAGGAGCTGTCGCGCCAGGCGGGCTGGGCGAAGACGTTCGGTCTGCCGCTCGAGCTCGTCTCCGCCGAGGAGGCGCGGCGGCTCTTCCCGCCCATGTCGACCGACGGCGTGCTCGGTGCGGCGTATCTCCCGACCGACGGCTACATCGACCCGAGTCAGCTGACGTTCGCACTCGCGAAGGGCGCGCGCCGGAGAGGTGCCGAGCTCTACACGAACACCCGCGTCACCGGGATCGACGTGGAGCGGGGGCACGTCACCGGGGTCGTCACCGACAAGGGCCGGATCGAGACGGAGGTCGTCGTCAACGCGGGCGGCATGTACGCGCGCGAGATCGGGGCGCTCGCAGGGGTCAATGTCCCGCTGGTCCCGTTTGCGCACGAGTACCTCGTCACGCGGCCGAGCGGGCTGCCGCTCGACCTGCCGACCATGCGGGACCCGTCGCTCCTCGTCTACTTCCGCGGCGAGTCGGGTGGCCTCGTGATGGGCGGCTACGAGCGCGACCCGTCGCCATGGGGGCTCGACGGCATCCCGGCCGACTTCAACGCGAGGCTCCTGCCCGAGGACTGGCCCCGCTTCGAGCCGCTGCTGGAGAACGCGATCGTGCGGGTGCCGGAGCTCGCCGACGCCGAGGTGGTCCGCCTCGTCAACGGCCCGGAGGCCTTCACCCCAGACGGCGAGTTCATCCTCGGTCCGACCGACGTGCGCGGCTTCTGGGTCGCTGCAGGCTTCTGCGCCCACGGGCTCGCCGGCGCGGGCGGGATGGGGCAGCTCGTCGCCGAATGGATCGTCGAGGGCCAGCCGTCGCTCGACACGTGGGAGATGGACTCGCGCCGCTTCGGCGCGCAGTACGCGAGCCGCGCCTACACCCTCGCACGCACCACCGAGGTCTACGCGACCTACTACGACGTCAAGTATCCGGGTCACGAGCGCAGGGCCGGCAGGCCGCTCCGCCTCTCGCCGACCTACGGGCGCCTGCAGGAGCTCGGCGCCGCGTTCGGCGAGAAGTCCTCCTGGGAGCGGGCCAACTGGTTCGAGCAGAACGCACCTCGCGGGGACGAGTCGCTGCGCCCGCGGGGCTGGGCCGGGAGGCACTGGTCGCCGGCGATCGGCGCCGAGCACGCCGCCACGCGCGAGGCGGCTGCGCTCTTCGACGAGACCTCGTTTGGGAAGATCGAGGTCGCGGGCGCCGGGGCCGCCGCCTTCCTCGAGCATCTCTGCGACAACCGCGTCGCCCGCGACGTGGGCCAGATCACGTACACGCAGATGCTGAACCCACGCGGCGGGATCGAGTGCGACTTCACCGTCACGCGGCTGGCCGAGGACCGGTTCCGGATCGTCACGGGCACCGCCTTCGGCCGGCACGACCTGGCGTGGATCCGCTCGCACGCGCCCGGCGACGGCAGCGTCTTCGTCGACGACGTCACGTCCCGCTACGCGTGCCTCGGGCTCTGGGGACCGGCGGCTCGCGAGATCCTCGGGCCGCTCGTCGACGACGAGCTGACGTTCCCCTACATGCGCGCGCGCGAGCTCGCGGTCGGGCTCGTGCCCTGTCTCGCGTTGCGCGTGACGTACGTGGGCGAGCTCGGGTGGGAGCTCTACTGCCCGACCGAGTACGGCCTCGCCCTCTGGGACGCGATCTGGGCGAGCGGCCTCGAGCACGGGCTCGTCGCGGGCGGCTACAAGGCGATCGACTCCCTGCGCCTCGAGAAGGGCTACCGCGTCTGGGGGGCCGACATCACGCCGGACGAGAACCCGTACGAGGCAGGACTGGGCTTCGCGGTCAAGCTCGACAAGGGCGACTTCCTCGGCCGCGAGGCGCTGCTCGGGGCGGGCGAGCCGACGCGGGTGCTGTGCTGCCTCGTCCTCGAAGACCCGCGTGCCGTCGCGCTCGGCTCGGAACCGGTTCGGGTCGGGGACCGGATCGTGGGCCGCGTGACGAGCGGCGGCTACGGCTACACCGTCAGGCGCTCGATCGCGTACGCGTACCTGCCGTCGGGAGACGCCGCGGAGGGCACCGAGGTCGCGGTCGAGATCTTCGGCGAATGGGTGCCCGGGCGCGTCGCGCGCGAGCCGCTCTTCGACCCGGACGGCGAGAGGATCCGGGCCTGAACGTCGACGCGATCGTCCAGCGGGTCTGGCCCGGAGAGGCTCTGCGGATCGAGGTGCTCGGCGGCGGGATCACGAACCACAACTTCCGCGTCGAGACGGCAGGAGGCGTGTTCGTGCTCCGGATCGGCGGCAAGGACACCGAGCTCCTGGGCATCGACCGCTCGGTCGAGCACGGCGCCTCGCTCGTCGCGGCCGCGCTCGGCGTCGGTCCGGAGGTCGTCGCGTTCGTGGAGCCGGAGGGCTGTCTCGTCACCCGCTTCATCGCCGGCGAGGTCGGCAAGGTCGACCCGGTGCGGGCCGGCCGGACGCTGCGGGTCGTGCACGACGGCCCGCCGATCCCCGGCCGCTTCGAGAGCTTCCGCGTCGTCGAGGCCTACCGCGAGACGGCCGTCGCGCACGGCGTTTGCGTGCCCGACGCCTACGAACGCGCCCACGGGTTGGCGCGCGAGATCGAGGAGCGGCGCGGCAGCCCCAGAGCACAGCCGTGCCACAACGACCTCCTGAACGCGAACTTCATCGACGACGGCAGCCGGCTGCGGATCGTGGACTGGGAGTACGCGGGCATGGGCGACCCGTACTTCGACCTCGGCAACTTCGCGGTCAACCACGAGCTCGACGTCGACGGCGAGGGTGAGCTCCTCGCCGCATACGGCGACGGGGACGGCGAAGCGCTGACGCTGATGCGCTTCATGTCGGACTTCCGCGAGGCGATGTGGGGCGTCGTCCAGCAAGGGATCTCCGAGCTGGACTTCGACTTCCGCGCGTACGCGGACGAGCACTTCGAGCGGCTGCAGCGGACGGCTGCAGAGCCGCGCTTCCGCGCAGCCCTGCAGCCGTAGAGCCGGTTCTCAGGCGGGCTCGGGCGCCGGGGGAGCAGGCGTCTCGCCGTACTCGGACTCGATGCGTGCGAGCTCTTCTTCGGTGCCCTGGGGCACGGGCCCCTTGAACCACTTGTGGGCCGAGACCACGTACCAGCCGCCGAAGAGCAAGAACGCCCCGCCGACGGTCAGCGGCGCGTAGTTGACGACATCCCAGTTGAAGTCGGAGTTCCACGGGATGCCGGCCGGCACCGTCGGCATCAGGAAGAGGATGCAGATGATCGCGATCCACAGGATCGCCAGCGGGTCGATCCACTTGTAGTGGTTCCCGAGGTGCCACGCGCCGCGCTCGAAGCTCTCGCCGGCGCGCCAGCGGAGGTAGATCGGGAACACGAACGCGAGGTAGAGGCCGATCACCGCGATCGACGTGCCGACGAGGTAGCCGACGGCTGCGTTCGACAGCGTCGGCAGCATCAGCGCCCAGGACAGGACCACGATCGCCCAGACGGCGTGCACCGGCACGCGGAAGCGGTGGGAGACCTGGCGCCAGAGCTTGTACCCGGGCACGGCCCCGTCCCGGGAGAACGCGAACATCATCCGTGACGCCGAGGTGACCGACGCGATCGTGCAGAACAGCTGGGCCACGACCGCGATGAAGAGCAGGAACTCCGCCCAGTGCGTGCTCATCGACGTCTGCCAGATGTACGTCACCGCGTTGGCGCCCGCTCCCAGCGTCCCCTGGGTGTCTGGGACCGCGAAGGTGACTGCGACGAGGAGGATGAAGCCGAAGATCACCGAGACGACGACCGACATCACCATGCCGATCGCTGCGCCCCGTGAAGCGTGTCTCGTCTCCTCGCTCATGTGCGCCGAGGCGTCGTAGCCCGTGATCGTGTACTGCGCCATCAGCAGCCCGATCCCGAAGACGAACCAGAACGTGAGGCTGCTGAAGTTGGTGCCGGCGAACCCCGAGTTGTTCAGCGTCTTCGTGAAGACGTAGCCGACCGACTGGTGGTGGTCGGGCACCACGATCAGGATCAGGACGATCACCAGCACGCCGATCATGTGCCACCACGCGGAGATGAAGTTCAGCATCGCCGTTACCGGGACCGCGAACAGGTTGATCAGCCCGGCGCCGAGCATGATCAGGCTGTAGGTGATGAAGATCCAGTTGGTCGTGTTCGGATAGTCGAAGAGCAGGTTCAGCAGCGACGTCGTGAAGATCGCGCAGCCGTACCCGATCGCCGCGGTGACAGCGATCTGCCCGACGAGGTTGAACCAACCCGTGAACCAGCCCCACGCGGGGCTGCCGAGCTTCGACGCCCAGAAGTACAGCCCGCCGGCCGTCGGGAACGTCGAAGCGATCTCGCCCATCGCGAGCGAGACGATGATGCAGAAGCCGCCGACGAGCAGCCACCCCCACGTGATCGCGACGGGGCCGCCGTTGTTGAACGCGATGAAGTACGACGTCAGGCAGCCCGCAAGGATCGAGATGATCGTGAACGAGATCGCGAAGTTCTCGAACCCGCCCATGGCGCGGAAGAGCTCCTGCGCGTAGCCGAGCTTGTGCAGTTGCGCGGCGTCGTCGAGTTCGTCGCGGCCCGCAGTCCCCGTTCCGGTGGTCATACATCCTCCCTCGAGTGGTAACCCCTGCGCTATTTGACTCTTGCGTCGAATTCCCTGTCAAGGCTTAGACTCGGCGCTCGATGCTGAGCCTCGAGCAACTGCGCGCCGCCGCCGTCGACGGGACGATCGACACGGTCTGCGTCGCGTTCACCGACATGCAGGGGCGCCTGATGGGAAAGCGCCTGCACGTGGACTTCTTCCTGGAGGAGGTGGGCGCGGGGCATCCGGTGGAGGGCTGCAACTACCTCCTGGCGCTGGACATGGAGATGGATCCGGCCCCCGGCTACGAGATCGCGAGCTGGGCGCTCGGCTTCGGGGACTTCGCGCTGCAGCCGGACATCTCGACGTTGCGCCGTACGCCGTGGCTCGAGGGGACGGCCCTCGTGCTCGCGGATGTGATGTGGGACGACGGCTCCCCCGTCCAGCCGTCGCCGCGGCAGGTTCTGCGCGCTCAGGTCGAGCGCGCCGCCAAGCTCGGCTATGAGGCCATGTTCGGCTCGGAGCTCGAGTTCTTCCTCTTCAAGGAGACCTTCGCCGAGGCGCACGCGAAGCACTACCGCGACCTCACGCCCTCGGTTCCCTACATCCTCGACTACCACGTGCTGGCGACCACCTACGACGAGCCGCTGATCAGGCAGATCCGGAACGGGATGCAGGGAGCCGGGCTACGGGTGGAGTCGTCGAAGGGCGAGGCGTGGCCGGGCCAGCACGAGATCAACTTCCGCTACGCGGATGCGCTGACGTCGGCCGACAACCACGTCGTCTACAAGAACGGCGCCAAGGAGATCGCGTATCTGAACGACTGCTCGATCACGTTCATGGCGAAGCCGCAGCACACGTCCATCGGCAGCTCGTGCCACATCCACTCGAGCCTCTGGCGCGACGGGGAGAACGCCTTCGCGGGCGAGACGGACGTCTTCAAGCAGTTCGTCGCCGGCCAGATCGCCTGTGCGCGCGAGCTGGCGATCTTCTTCGCGCCCGCGATCAACTCGTACAAGCGCTACGCGGCCGGGAGCTGGGCCCCGACGACGCTGGCCTGGGGGCATGACAACCGCACGTGCGGGTTCCGCGTCGTCGGGCACGGCCAGGCGCTCCGCGCGGAGACCCGGATTCCGGGCGCGGACACGAATCCGTACCTCGCGTTCGCGGCGCTGATCGCGGCAGGCCTCTACGGGATCGAGAACGGGCTCGAGCTCGGCCCCGCCTTCGAGGGGAACGCCTACGAATCCGACATCGCGCGCTTCCCGTCGACGCTTCGCGACGCCGTCGCGGCTCTCGAGCAGGGGACGATGGCGCGCGCGGCTTTCGGCGATCAGGTCGTCGACCACTACCTCAACTACGCGAGGACGGAGCAGCGCCTCTTCGACGAGGTCGTCACCTGTTACGAGCGCGAGCGGATGTTCGAACGTGGATAGACGGCCGCTGATCGGGATCACGTCCTATGTCGAGCCGTCCGTGCGCTGGGGCGTCTGGGAGCTGCCGACTGCGCTCGTCCCGCTGAACTACGTGGAGGCCGTCGAGCACGCGGGCGGCCGGCCCCTGCTCGTGCCGCCGTCCGCGACGGGGGTCGACGAGACGCTCGATGCTCTCGATGGGCTGATCTTCTCCGGCGGCGCCGACCTCGACCCCGGCCTCTACGACGCGGAGCCGCACCCGGAGACGATCGGGATCCACGCCGAGCGTGACGCCGCCGAGCTGAAGCTGTTGCAGGCGGCGCTGGAGCGCGACCTGCCGGTGCTCGCCATCTGCCGGGGCAGCCAGGTGCTGAACATCGCCCGCGGCGGCGACCTCGTCCAGCACCTGCCGGAGGTCGTCGGCGACGAGAAGCACAAGCACACACCCGGGTCGTTCGCCGATCACGACGTCGAGGTGGACCCGGACACGAGGCTCCGCGAGATTCTCGGGCCGCGAGCGCCCGTGAAGTCGCATCACCATCAAGGGTTCGGTCGGCTCGGCGAAGGTCTGCGCGAGTCCGCGCGTGCCGAGGACGGGACGATCGAGGCCGTCGAGGATCCGTCGAAGCGCTTCGCCCTCGGCGTGCTCTGGCATCCCGAGGCGGGCGACGACGCCGCGCTGTTCAAGGAGCTCGTGCGCCAGGCGGCGGAGTACCGCGAAGCCGCCGACGGGCGCGACTGACGGCGAGCAGGCGCGGGGCCGCTCGCCGCTTGCCTGGTCAGACCAACGCGCAAGGAAGCGTGATCTTTCGCTCACATGTGGCTTTCCATGCGGGCTGGTGTGACGCTTCTTGGTCAGACCAAGTGCAAGGGAAGCGCAACAATCGATCCACAGCGCGTGCCGGCACGGTCCTTCGCGGCTACCGTCGGAGGGATGGCTCCGCCGCGGATGGTCGACCCCTACGGCTACTACCACCTCGGCACGAAGGGGAACTTCGGCGACTGGATCTTCCGGGAGCGGCGCGACCGCGAGAAGTTCCTCCAGCTCTACGAGCGGGCGTCGGGGCGGCAATCCTGGACGACGCTCGACTGGTGCCTGCTGGACAACCACTTCCACTTCCTCGTCAAACTGAACGGCGGTGGGCTCTCGGAAGGGATGCGCGAGCTCAACGGCTGCTACTCGAAGTGGTTCAACCTGAAGCACGGGCGCACGGGCCAGGGCCACACCTTCAAGAACCGCTTCTTCTCGAAGCTGCTGGCCGGGGAATCGCACCTCCGTGCGGTCATCTCCTACATCGCGCTCAACCCGGTCGAGGCGCGGCTCTGCGATCGCCCGGAAGCCTGGGAGTGGAGCGGCTGCGCCGCAGCGATGGGGCTGGCAAGCGCGCGGAGGTTCCACGACGTGGCTGCACTGCTCGCGCACTTCGGGCCTGGCCCCGGTCGGGCATCACGGCGGTACGCCGGGTTCCTCGACGACGCACTGCGCCGGACACGCGTCGCCGTGGTTGAATCGGCGGCGTGAGCCTCGTCGTCGTCAACCCCGCCACCGAGCAGCCGATCGCGGAGCTCGAACCGGCGGGGCTCGAGGAGACGGATCGCGCCGTCGCGGCCGCGAAGGCCGCACTCCCCGCTTGGCGCGGAGTCGCACCGGGCGACCGGGCGCGATTGCTCCGACGCCTTGCGACGCTGGTTGAGGAGCACGCCGCGGAGCTGGCGCTGGCGGAGACGCGCAACGTCGGCAAGCCGATCGCCGACGCGCGCGGCGAGGTCGGCATGGTGGCGGACGTCTTCCACTTCTATGCGGGCGCGGTCGACAAGCATCACGGCGAGACGATTCCCGTCGCCGGCGGCGTCGACATGACCTTCCGCGAGCCCCTGGGCGTCGTCGGGCTGATCGTGCCGTGGAACTTCCCGATCGCCATCGCGTCGTGGAAGCTCGGCCCGGCGCTCGCATGCGGCAACACCGTCGTCCTCAAGCCGGCCGAGCTGACGCCGCTGACGGCCTTGCGCCTCGGCGAGCTCGCACTCGAGGCGGGGATCCCCGAAGGCGTGCTGAACGTCGTCGTCGGGCCGGGCTCCGTCGTCGGCCGGCGTCTGGCCGAGCATCAGGACGTCGCGAAGATCGGCTTCACCGGATCCACCGAGGTGGGCCGCACGGTCATGCAGGCCGCCGCGGGGACGATCAAGCGCGTGACACTCGAGCTGGGAGGCAAGTCCGCCAACGTCGTCTTCGCCGACGCAGACCTGGAGCGCGCCGCCGCCGCGGCTCCCTACGCGGTCTTCGGCAACGCGGGCCAGGACTGCTGCGCGCGCTCGCGGATCCTCGTTGAGCGCTCCGCCTACGACCGCTTCCTCTCGCTGCTGGTCGACGCGGCGAGTACGGTTCGCCTCGGCGACCCGGAAGACGACGCCACCGAGATGGGACCGCTGATCACGGCGGGTCACCGCGAGCAGGTGGCCTCGTTCGTCGACGGCGGCGTGGCGTTTCAGGGAGAGGTGCCCGACGGTGCCGGCTTCTGGTTCCCCCCGACGCTCGTCGAGGCGCGGAACGACCAGCGCATCGCCAGGGAGGAGGTCTTCGGGCCGGTCGCTGCGGTGATCCCGTTCGAGGACGAGGCCGACGCGATCCGGCTCGCCAACGACACGCCGTACGGGCTCTCCGGCTCGATCTGGACGCAGAACGGTGCGCGCGCGCTTCGCGTCGCGCGCGCCGTCGACACGGGTGTGCTCTCGATCAACTCGAACTCGTCGGTGCGGGTGCAGACGCCGTTCGGCGGCTTCAAGCAGTCCGGCTTCGGCCGCGAGCTGGGTCTACACGCGCTGGAGGGCTACTCCGAGGTGAAGAACGTCTACTACTCGACGGATCCGTGAGCGGGTCGCGACCGTTGGGGCGGCTCGAGGGCAAGATCGCGGTGATCACCGGTGCCGGCGGCGGGATGGGCCGCGACGCCGCGCAGGTCTTCTCCGAGGAAGGTGCGTCCGTGTGCGTCGCGGACGTCGACGCCGGGGCCGCGGAGGAGACGGTCGCGGGCTGCCGCGAGGCATTCGCCGTGCAGGTCGACGTCGCCGACGAGGAGAGCGTGAAGGCCATGATGGCGGCGACGGTCGGTCGCTACGGCGGCATCGACGTGCTCTACAACAACGCGGGCATCTCGCCGGCGGACGACGCCTCGATCCTCGAGACGGAGGCCGACGCCTGGGACCGCGTGCAGGCGGTGAACACGAAGGGCGTCTACCTCTGCTGCAAGCACGGCATCCCGCATCTGCTCGAGCGCGGGGGCGGCTCGGTGATCAACGTCGCCTCGTTCGTCGCGATCCTCGGCGCCGCAACGTCGCAGATCTCGTACACGGCCTCGAAGGGCGCCGTCCTCTCGATGTCCCGCGAGCTGGCGGTGCAGTTCGCGCGGCAGGGCGTCCGCGTGAACGCGCTCTGCCCAGGGCCGGTCGAGACGCCTCTCCTGCTGCGGATCTTCGGCGACGACCCGGCGGCATACGAGCGGCGTCGGATCCACCTGCCCATGGGGCGTCTCGCCAGGCCCCGGGAGATCGTCAACGCGGCGCTCTTCCTCGCGAGCGACGAGTCTTCGTACGTGAACGGTGCCACGTTCCTCGTCGACGGCGGCATCACCGCGGCGTACGTGACGCCCGAGTAGACGACCCGCCCTCCGGAAATGGCTCCAATTTGCGGTTTTCCCGGGCCGAACTGACCGAACGGGTAGCGCGGAGACTCCCTGTTCGGCCATTGCCCGGGCAAGGCGCCGAAGGCATAACGGGTGAAGCTTGCTCGAGCTCGCTCCGCCACGCGTTCGTCCGCTCCCGATCGACGCAGCTCGCCGGGTCTGGCCGCGCGCGCTCTGGGTCGCTCTGACGCTCGTCGTCGGCATAGGCGTCGCAGCCGTCGCGATGCGTCTCCTCGCGTCCTCACCGCCCGAGGCACCGCCGATGGTCCTGAGCGCGGTCGGGCCGGTGGACGCGGGCGCGCCGCTCGCGCGGGTGTCCGGCGGCGTCGAGTCAAAGGCCCTCGAGAGCGGCCTCTCGGTCGCGTCGCGGACGGCGCGGATCTCACTGGCCGCCGACGGTGTCGCCGGCGCGTGGATGCCACGTCGCGACGGCGCGCTTCGGCCGACGTCGTTCGGTCACGAGGCGGTCGTCTTCCGCCGTGGCGAGACGGAGGAGCTGCTCGCTGTTCAGCAGCGGCTCGGCACGCACACCTGGCGCTGGGAGCTCCAGTCCGGCGCGCTGACCCCCCGACTCGGCGCGGACGGGGCGATCTCGTTCCGCGGAGGCCACCGCCTGGCCCCGCTTGCGATCGCGCCGCCTGTCGTCCTGGACGGCGCGGGCCGGGACGTCACTCCGGCCGGGCTGCGCTGGTCGCTCGAGCAGAAGCAGAACCGCTGGTGGCTCGCGCTCCGGCTCGACGACACGAGGCTCCCGCTGCCCTACGTGATCGACCCGACCGTGACGCACCGCGGCTCCGTGGCGACCAACAACGGCGCCGCCGGCGCTACGAGCATCGCGTTGACGATGCCGACCGGCTTCCTGCCCCGCGACCTGCTCGTCGCCGAGCTCGCGGTGCGCGGCGGCACGGACGTCACCGTCACGCCGCCGGACGGCTGGACACAGGCGTTGAACGCGACCGACACCACGCTCCTCCGCCAGGTCACCTACTACCACGTCGCCGCCGCGGGCGATCCCGCCTCGGCGACGTTCACGTTCTCCGGCACGGCCCCGACGCAGCAGGCGGTCGGCGGGGTGAGCGCGTTCTACGGGATGAAGACGACCTCCCTCGTCGATGCGTTCTCCTCGGCGGCCGCGAACGGGACCTCGACGAGCGCCTCCGCGCCGGCGATCACCACGCAGGCGCCCGGCTCGCTGCTGCTCGGCGCGTTCGCCTCCGCCACGGGCACGACGTTCTCCACGGCGAGCGGCATGAGCGAGCGCGTCGACGCGCAGTCCGCGTCCGCGACGGCGACGCTCCGCGCGAGCGTCGCCCTCGACAGCAGCACCGTCGCGGCCGCAGGCTCCACGGGCGCCAAGTCGGTCACGATCGCGTCGTCCCATTGGCTCGCGCACCTCCTCTCGTTCCGCGCCGACGACGTCGCGCCGGAGGCGCCGATGAACGACCCCGGGCCGATTCTGCGCGGAACCGTCACCTTCGTCTCGGTCGCGAGCGACGCCGACTCGGGTGTCGCGCGGGTGCAGTTCCAGCGCGCCGTCGCCGGCTCCGGCAGCTGGGTGAACGCCGGCAGCGCGGTCACCGTGGCTCCGTACCAGCGGGCGTTCAACACGAGCTCGATCGCCGACGGACTCTACGACTTTCGCGCCGTCGTCACGGACAACGCGGCCAACGTGACCAACTCGGCCGCCTTCGCAGGCGTCCGTGTCGACAACACGCTGCCGACGTCGACGACGACATTCCCGGCGAGCTCGGGGGTCTACGGCGCCACGGCCTGGAGCACCGGCTGTGCGACGGCCGGTCTGTGCGGCACGGTCGCGGACGCCGGCTCAGGGCTCCAGCTCGTCGACCTCTCGTTCCGGCGCTCGAGCGGCGGGCTCTACTGGAATGGCTCCTCCTTCGCCTCGACCACCGAGGTCTTCAACCCGGTCTCCGTGAGCAGCGGCAACTGGTCGTTCCCCTTCTCTTCGGCTTCGTTCCCGGCGACCGGCTCGTACGTGCTCAAGCTCCGCGCGACCGACAACGCCGGCAATGTGGCGACGTTCTCCCGCACGTTCACGTACGACCTGACCGCGCCGAACACCACGATCACCTCGACGCAGCCGGCATCGACGAACGCCACGTCGATCTCGATCACGTTCACGTCGTCCGAGGGCGGGAGCAGCTTCGAATGCCAACTCGACGGCGCCGCCTACCAGCCCTGCACGAGCCCGAAGACCTACTCGGGGTTGGCGGACGGCGTCCATCAGTTCGCCGTCCGCGCGACCGATCCCTCCGGGAACACCGACGCGACCCCCGCGGCGACGTCGTGGCGCGTCGACACGCACGCGCCGGCGATCACGCTCACCGCTCCCGTGGCGGGGGCGACGGTCTCGTCGACCGTCACCGGCACCGCGACCGCGAGCGACGACGTCGCCGTCGTGGGCGTGCAGTTCGCCGTCGACGGCGTCGCACTCGGCGCCGAAGACAAGACGGCGCCGTATACGGTCTCGTGGAACACGCGGCTGACCACCACGGGCCTGCATACGGTCAGCGCTCTCGCGCGGGACGCGGCCGGAAATACGGCGAGCGCTCAGGCGCAGGTTCGGGTCGACAACAACGGTGTCCGCGGGCCTGGTCTGCTCGCCGCCTACAGCTTCGACGAGGGCCAGGGCGGGACGGCGTCGGACGCATCCGGGAACGGGCGGACCGGGACGATGGTCGGAGCCGGCTGGACGTCCGGCAAGAACGGCTCGGCCGTGTTCCTCGACGGCGTCGACGACCGCGTCGACCTGCCGCAGCTCGGCACCTTCTACCGCACGGCCTTCACGTTCGAGGGCTGGGTGCTGAAGCGCGGCACGCGAAAGGACGTGACCGTGATGGGCTCGTGGGACGGCGGCGGGCCGATGATCTGGGTCGACAACGCGAACGGCCGCTACATGCTCACGCTCGGGGCCGACTCGGCCAACTATCTCGATTCCGGCCGTACGCCGGCCGTCGGCAGCTGGCAGCACGTCGCCGGCACGTGGGACGGAGCGACGGCACGGCTCTACCTCGACGGAGTCCAGGTCGCGAGCCGCACCTTCGCGGGAGACATCGGGACGGCAGACGTGTGGCGGATCGGCGCGTTCCGCTCCAATCCGATCGGCTTCTTCGACGGGCTTGTGGACGACGTGCGGATCTACAACCGGGCCTTGCCGGCCTCGGAGATCCAGGGCGACATGTCGTCGAGCGTCGGCCCGACCGACGTCATTCCACCCTCGGCACCCGCCGATCTGGCGCTCGTCTCACGGACGAACACGTCCGTCGACCTGTCCTGGTCGGCCTCGACCGACAACCTGGGCGTGGCGGGCTACAACGTCTACCGCGACGGAACCCTGGTCAGCTCGCCGACTGCGCACTCGGCGACCGTGAGCGGCCTCACGTGCGGCACCTCCTACGTGTTCGCCGTCGAAGCCTTCGACGTCGCCGGGAACGTCTCGTCTCGGTCGAGCGTCACGGCCTCCACGGCCACCTGCGATACGACGCCACCGCTCGTAGCCCTGGCGTCCCCTCTCGACGGCTCCTTCGTCGGCGGGCTGACGATCGTGTCGGCAACGGCGTCCGACGACGGCTCGGTGGCTAGCGTGCAGTTCCGGATCGACGGGGTCGACCTCGGCCCGCCGGACACGACGGCGCCGTACACGATCGCGTGGAACACGACCCTCGTCGCCAATGGCCCGCACATCGTCACCGCCGTTGCGCGCGATGCCGCCGGGAACACGGCGACGGCGACCGCGAACGTCACCGTCGACAACAGCAGCGCGCCCGGGCCGGGGCTCGTCGCCGGCTACGGCTTCGACGAGGGGCAGGGCACGGGGGCTGGCGACGGCTCCGGCGACGCGAACACGGGCGTCCTCGCCGGCGGGGCCTCCTGGGGCGCCGGCGAGCACGGCACGGCGGTCGTGCTCGACGGCTCGTCCGGGCGTGTCGACCTGCCGGCCCTCGGGACGTTCTATCGGAGCGGCTTCACGTTCGAGGCGTGGGTGCTGAAGAGCAGTGCGAAGAAGGACGTCGCCATCGTCGGCACCTGGGACGGGGGCGGGCCGATGCTCTGGGTCGACCACATCAACGGGCACTACATGCTGACGATCGGAACCAACTTCGGGGACTACCTCGACTCGGGCGTCTCGCCTGCCGTGGGCACGTGGCAGCACGTCGCCGCGACCTACGACGGCAGTGTCGCGCGGCTCTTCGTCGACGGCTCCCAGATCGCGAGCAAGACGGTGACGACGGACATCGGCAGCTCGAACGTCTGGCGGATCGGCGCCTACCGCTCGTCGCCGACGGGCTTCTTCGACGGCTCGATCGACGATGTGCGCATCTACAATCGCGCGCTGTCCGTCGGCGAGATCCAGGCCGACCTGACCACGGCGGCGCCATCGGACGACTACCCGCCGACGGTCGAATCGACGTCGCCGGAGAACGACGCGTCGGGCGTCCCGGGCGGAGCCTCCATGCAGGCGACCTTCAGCGAGTCGATCGACCCGGTGACCGTCAATGCCTCCACGTTTGTCCTGCGCACCTCGGGCGGGACCATGGTTCCGGCGGCCGTGACGTACAGCCAGGCGACGCGTACGGCAACGCTCACCCCGACGGACGCGCTGGCCCGGGGCACGCATTACACCGTCTCGCTCAGCGGCGGCACCGGGGGCGTCGCGGACCTCGCCGGCAACCCGCTGCGCTCCACCGTCAGCTGGACCTTCTCGACGATGCCCGCGCCCCAGCCGATCCTCGTAGTCGGCTCGAGCGCCAACCCCTTCAGCAGCTACTCGCGCGAGCTCCTTCAGGCGGAAGGCCTGGACGAATACGAGACGCTGGACGTCTCCCAGCTCTCCGCAACCGCCATCGACGGCTTCGACGTGATCGTGCTCGGCCAGGTGCCGCTGACAGCGTCGCAGGTGGCGCTGCTCACGACCTGGGTGCAGGACGGTGGCAACCTGATCGCCTTCCGGCCCGACAAGCAGCTCGCCGGCCTGCTCGGGCTCACCGATCTCGGCAGCACGCTCGCCGAGGGCTACCTGCGGGTCGACACGTCGAGCGAGCCGGGCGCCGGGATCGTCGGCCAGACCATGCAGTTCCACGGCAGCGCCGACCTCTACACGCTCTCCGGCGCGCGCGCCGTCGCGACGCTCTACTCCGATGCGAGCACGTCGACCCCGAGCCCGGCCGTGACCGTGCGCGACGTCGGCTCCGCCGGCGGGCACGCCGCCGCATTCACGTTCGACCTGGCGCGCTCGATCGTCTACACGAGGCAGGGCAACCCGGCCTGGGCCGGACAGGAACGGGACGGCGCCGTCGGCATCCGCCCGAACGACCTCTTCTACGGCGGCTCGGCGTCGGATCCCCAGCCCGACTGGGTCGACCTGAGCAAGCTCGCGATCCCGCAGGCGGACGAGCAGCAGCGGCTGCTCGCGAACCTGATCACCTTCACGGCGCGCGACCGCAAGCCGCTGCCGCGCTTCTGGTACTTCCCGCGCGACGTGAAGGCCGCGATCGTGATGACTCTCGACGACCACGGCGGCAACGGCAGCTCCGGCCGTTTCGACCAGCTCGCGGCCGCGAGCCGCCCCGGCTGCTCCGTCGTCGACTGGGAGTGCGTGCGCGGGACGTCGTACACCTTCACGAGCACGCCGATGACGGACGCGCAGGCGAAGGCCTACACGGACGCCGGCTTCGAGGTCGCGCTGCACACCTCCGTCAACAACGGCTGCGGCGACTGGACGCTGGCGAGCGCCCAGCAGATCTTCACCACTCAGCTCGCGGCGTTCGCCTCGAAGTTCCCCAGCCTGCCGGCGCCGAGCACGAACCGGACGCACTGCGTGACCTGGGACGACTGGTTCACGGAGCCGACCGCCGAGGCCGCCCACGGGATTCGGCTCGACACGAATTACTACGCGTACCCGGCCTCGTGGATCGCCAACACGCCCGGCTTCATGACGGGCTCCGGCATCCCGATGCGCTTCGCCAACGTGGACGGCAGCACGGTCGACGTCTACCAGGCGATGACCCAGATGGACGACGAGGCAGGACAGCCTTATCCGGCGACCGCGAACGCGCTCCTCGACAGGGCGCTGGGCCCCGAGGGGTATTACGGCTTCTTCGTCGCCAACATGCATGCGGACGTCCCGGTGTCGCCGGAGTCGGATGCGATCGTCGCGGCGGCGCAGGCGCGCAACGTGCCGATCATCACGTCGAAGCAGCTTCTCGACTGGACCGACGCGAGGAACGCGTCCAGCTTCGGCTCGCTGAGCTGGGCCGGCAACGTTCTCTCGTTCGCGATCCACGCCGACGCGGGCGCCCGCGGACTGCGCGCGATGCTGCCCGTCCAGGCGCACGGCGGCACTCTGACGGCGCTCGCGTCCGGCGGGGCGTCGGTCGCGTACACGACGCAGGTCGTGAAGGGCGTCCAGTACGCCGTCTTCGCCGCTGCGAGCGGCACGTACACCGCGACGTACGGGTAACCGGGCTCTCCTCGAGAGGCCCGGGCGAGCCGAGCCGTCAGGTGGTCGGCACCTTCAGGAAGGCGAGGCCTCTGGGTGCGGCGGGCCCGAGCTGGGTCGGCCACGCGCTCAGATCGACCGGACCGCCCGGCCGGGCCGGGAACCGCGAGAAGAACTGGCGCTGGTTCTCCCAGAAGTTCAGCGTCTTGCCGCGCACGGACGGCGGCAGCAGGATCTGGAACCGTCCCGCCGCGTCGGGCCAGCGCTCCGACAACGGCTTGATGACGCCGCCGGGCCCCGAGGCGCCGACCACGAGCCCTTCGTAGACCGCGCCGGCGTACGAGCTCGGCTTCTCGATCGTGTAGCGGCCGCCCGACGCGAGCGAGATGTTCATCGTCGCGCTGTGGATCCGATCGAACGAGGTGATCGTCCCGGTGACGCCGCCGTACGATGTGCCGCCCGACGCGACGCCCACGCTCAGCGGCACCGGGTCGGCAGCGGTCTCGTCGGACGCGGCGAAGAACGAGGTGTAGTGGCCGTTCGCGTCCGTGGCCGACGAGAACGTCCAGAAGTCTCGATCCTGTGTCCGCGTGATCACGACCGCGTCCGAGACCGGCTTCCCGGCCGCGTCCGTGATCGTCCCCTTCAGCTGGTACGTGTAGAGGACGACGGTCGGCGGCGCGTTGCCGCGCGAGTCGCGCAGGCGGCCGGTGACGAGCACGTTGCCTTCCTTGACCACCTTCGCCTGCAGGTCGTCGATCCGGTAGCCGACGCTGAAGCCGCCCGCCGCGGAGAGCAGCGCCGTGCGCTGCGCGTCGGTCAGGGGCTTCCCCCTCACGGTGGCCCGCGCGGCGCCGGTGACGCGCGCCGGGTGGCGGCGGGCGATGGTCGAGTCGACGTCGTAGCGGAAGCTCCCGTCGGCGGCGGTGGGCTGCGGGATCTCGTAGCTGTCCACGGTCACCCGTGCCCCGACGACCGGTGCGCCGCCCAGCATGACGCGACCGGTGACGTTCCGGACGTTCGAGGAGTTCGCGTCCCACGGCTGCACGACGAGACCGCCCTGCGTGAGCACGCGCTGGCCGGCCGAGACGGCTGCCCGCCTGGCAGGCCGGTGCACCGCCTGGGGGGCGCGCTGCACCGGCGGAGCGGCCGACGGCTGCGCGCGGGACACGACAAGCGGCAGCACGGGCGGCGGCGACTCCTTGGTCGAGCCGCCGAGCGAGAACACCTGCAGCTCGCTGGCGCACTCCGCCGCCTGACGAGGTGGGCGTCCCGCCCGAGGTGATGGCGATGTACTGCTTGCCGTCGACGGAGTAGACCGACGCTCCGCTCGCGACCTGATGGCCGGTCTGGAACGTCCAGAGCACCTTGCCGGTCTTGAGGTCGAACGCCCGGAAGACGCCGTCGCCGCCCCCGGCGAAGCCCAGCCCGCTTGCCGTCGTCGTCACGCCGCCCCGCTCCGGCTCGGGTGTCTTGATCTTCCAGACGCGGCGGCCCGTGTTGATGTCGATCGCGCTGATGGAGCCATGGTCGCGCCAGCCCGGGAGCACCTGCCCGAAGTTGCCGTTCGCAAGCCCGAGGAAGACGTCGCCGAGCACGCGCTTGCGCTTCTTCTGCGTCGGCGTCAGCTTCACCTGGACGTCGACGGCCGCCGTCTCGGCCGCGCCGTTGAAGACGTAGTTCGTCTTCGGGTCGTAAGACGCGGGGGAGTAGTTGACACCGCCGAGCGACGAGGGGAAGACGGCCACCTCCTTGCCCGGCTGGAGCCTCGGGTGCTCGGTGCGGTCGACGACCTTGACCCGCTGGTAGATCGGCTGGCCGGACCTGGCGTCGTAGGCGAACCAGACGCCCTCCATCGTGGCGACGGAGACGATCCGGCGCTTCTTGCCGCCGATCTTCCCCGTGTAGACCATCGGCGGCTGCGCCGTGTCGTACGACCATTCGTTGTGTGCGAGCTGCTGCTGCCACCACTTCATCCGCCCGGTCGCGAGGTCGACGGCGATGATCGAATCGGCGCGCGGGTTCGAGCCGGGGCGGATCGCCGGATAGTAGAGCGGGGTCGCCGAGCCGGTGCCGAAGTAGAGCGTGTTCGTCGTCGGGTCGACGGTGGTCGGCGTCCAGACCACGCCGCCGCCCACGAGGCGCCCGAATCGGCGCCAGCTCGTCCCCTCCGGCGGAATCGTCCAGAACGGGTTCGGCCAGGCCGGCGTGAGGTCGGTGTGGTACGCCATCACGAAGCCGCGGACGCCGTACTCGGAGCCGGCGGCGCCCAGGATCAGCCGGTGGTTGGCGCAGATGGGAGCGCTCGTCTCCGAGTAGCCGTAGCTCGAGGTCGCGCCCGGGACCGCCTTGGCGATCGGTACGCGCCGCTGGAGCTGGCCCGTCGCCGGGTCGAGCGAGACGATCGTCATGTTCAGCGTCAGGATGAAGACGTGGCCGTCGCAGAGGGCGACGCCGCGGTTCGCGACGATGCCGAAGTTGCGGAAGACGGCGACGTCGTCCGGGGCCCAACGCCACTTCACCTTGCCCGTCGTCGCGTCGAGGGCGAAGACGTTGTCGTCGTTCGTCGACACGTAGATCGTCCCGTCCTTCACCACCGGGAAGGACTGCTGCCCGCGGCGGATCGACGGGTCGATGACCCGGAAGTCGACCGTGAAGACCCGGCCGAGCTGGCCGACGTTGTCCTTTGTGATCTGCGTCAGCGGCGAGTGCCGGTTCTCGTCCGGGGTGTTGCCGAAGCCGCCCCAGCCGACGTCCCCCGTCGCCCCGGTCCGGGCCGCGGCGGCCGTGAGCAGGACCCCCGAAAGCGCTGTCACGGCCAGCAGGGCGAGCGCCCGGATGAGGTGATGCGTCATCCGATCGAGAATCCTATGCCTGCGCGCGCCGGCTGCCTAGAGCGGAACGCCACAAGGGCGGGGCGGGCCGCGAGCCCTGCGAGGAGGAGCAGCGAGAGCGCTGTCAGGTAGGGGGCGAGCGGCGTCCGGGCGCGTGCGGTCCCGGCCGTCGTCACGGTCGGGCCGCTGCCGACGGCGGTCTGCAGAGCAGTCCGGGCCCCCGCGAGCTCTCCTTCCTCGAACGTTCGGCCGCCGGTCGCTTCCGCCAGGGCGGAGAGCGAGGCCTTGCCCGTCGGATCCGGCCGGTACGCGGCCTCCCGTCTGCCGTCGCTGAAGATCGCCTCCCCGGGTCGCCAGAAACGGACCGTGACGAGCTTGTAGCCTGGCCGCGCGGCGAAGGCCCGCGCGAGCGCGGCCGTATCGGTGGCCACGCTCTCCCCGTCGGTCAGGAGCACGACGACGCGGTTCTTCGACCCCGGTACGAAGTAGCCGCCCGACGGGATCGCCGCCAGCGCCGCGAAGCTCGTCGCGCGCACGCTCGTCGCGGCGGGCGGCGGCGACTCGATCGCGACGGCGCGCGAGACCACGGCGTCGAAGCCGGCCTCGTCCGCGACGGGAAGGAGATCGGGCAGGACGCGGTCGGTCAGGGTCGCGACTCCGGCCGCGACCTGGGGGACCGCCGCGCGCAGCCGGGCCGCCGCCTCGGTCGCGCGGTCGAGCCGGGTCGGCGCGCTCGGAGCGCTGGAGGCCGCCATCGAGCGAGACGTGTCGATCACGAACAGCGCCTGGACGTCGCGCCGCACACGGCGTCCCGACTCGCTGGTGAGCACCGGCTGTGCGGCCGCCAGTCCGAGCAGAGCGATCGCTGCCGCCAGCACGCCGATGCGGAGGGCGCCGGAGCGCCGCGGCGGGGCCGGCAGGTGGAGCTCGCGGCGCACGGACTCGGCCCGAGCCCGGCCGAGGAGCGCCGCCGCCACTGGCAGGACTGCGGCCAGGCCGACGGCGGCCGCGGTCGGCGTGAGGAAGGAGAGCGAGGCCCCGACCATCGTCAGTAACCCCTTCCGGGGGTGCCGGCCCCTGCGCCGCGGCGTCCGGTCCCGCGCGTCCCGGCGCCCGGCTCTCTCCCGGTCCTTGTTCCCTGGGCGGCGGTCAGCCGCAGCAGCAGCTCGAGGTCGAACTTCGCGGGCTCCGCCGACGGGTCGGCGCGAATCGCGTCGGCAAAGTCTGCCGCAGCGGCTTCGATCTGGCTCTGCTCAGCTCCGCGCGCGACCGCGCGGAACGCGAGCACCCCGAGCATCGTCCTCGCCTGGGCGGCGCGCCGCGGGTCTGCGTCGCGGGCGACGCGCTCGAGCGCGTCCTGGGCCTGCGCCCGCGCCGTCTGGACGTGGACCGCGTTGTCGAGCCGGAGGTTGACGCCGACGGTGGCGCGGTAGAGCTGGAACGCGCGCCGCGCGTCGACGTCGTCACCGGCGCCGAGCAGGCTCTTCGCGAGCCCGTCCAGGCGCGTCGACGGCGTCCACTCCGCGCGGGCGGGCGCCGCTGCGTAGACGGCGTCTCCGCTCTCGACCGAGTCGCGCCACGAGCGCACGTCCGCGGCGAGCAGCGCCGCGAGGACCGCAAGGACGAGCAGGCCGGCGGCGGCGAGGAGGCGAACCATCGTCAGCGGCTTCCCCACTCGAGCCTCGGCGCCCAGGCCTCGGCGGCCGCGAGGGCCGTTGCGGCCACGAGGGCGAGGAGGACGAAGGCCCACGGGAACGACGTCTCGTCGCGCGCGGGCTGCTGTGTCGACGCCGGGGCCTCGAGGACCTTGGGCGCAGGTGAGAGGAGCCGCCGGAAGAGCGCAACGTCCGCCGGCGCCGGGCTCAGCCCGACGATGCGCACCGGAACGTGGTCGCGCCGGTAGGCGAGCAGCACGGCGGCGAGGCGGTTCACGTCCGCCGGGTCGTCGTCGAGGTCGCTGACCAGGACGACGTTGGCCGGCCGCCGCCGGTCCGCCACGGCGATGGTGTGCGCGAGCGTCATCCCCGCCGAGATCTTCGTGCCGGCGCTGAACGCGCTCTGCCACGGATTCGACGGATAGGTCGGCGCGAAGCCGGGCCGGGTCTGCTGCGGCAGCGTGAAGTAGCGCTCGAGAGGGGCGAGGTCGGCGGCGGCGGTGCCCGGGGGCAGCGCCTCGTACGCCTGGTCGGAGAAGATGACGAGCCCGAAGCGGCCGCCGCTGCGGGTGAGCGCCCTGAGCGTCGCGCCGATCCGTGAGTACGTGTCGGAGGAGATGCTGGCTGAGACGTCGAGGACGAGCACATTGTCTGCGTGGCTTCCGACCGGGACGATCGTCCGCGTCTGCGGGTGGCGCGAGACGAGGAGCGCCGCGACGATCGCGCCGGCGGCGATCGCCGCCAGCACGACACGCACCGCGAGGGTCACGCGCGCTGCGCCGGTGAGAGCCGGGGCGTCCGTCAGCGGGATCGCGCTCACTGCCCCACCGTCCGCTCGACCTCGTCCACCAGCTCCGACACCGAGCCGCCGTCGGGCTTCCGCCGCGACCAGGCAAGGTCGCGCGCGTGCTCGCCGAGCGCCCGGTCGCGTTCGCCCACGAGGCGCGCGAGAAGACCGACCGCGCGACGCCTGTCCGGCGCCGGGCGCGCCTCGGCTTCGCGGGCGAGCCGCAGCGCTCGCGTCAGCGCTCCGTCCACCGGCGCGGGCCTCCGGCGGCGGGCTCTGCTCGTCGCCTCCCACGCCGCGAGCGCGATCCCCGCGACGGCGAGCGCGATCGCAAGCACGTCGAGGAGCAGCGCGAGTGTCGACGGCGAGATCCGGTAGTCGGGAGGCGGCGGCGTCACGTCGACGCGGAACGGAGGGTTCGCCCTCGCGAGGTCTGACGCGGCGACGCGTCCACCGACCGGGAGCACGGGCCACGCAGCCTCGGCGTGCGCGGTGCCGCCCCCGTGCCGGGTCGCATCCGCCTGGACGCTCGGCAGCTCGAGTCGCCGGGCTCCCTGCTCCGCGAGGCAGACGTCGGAGATGCACGTGGCGGGGATCTCATGCGTGACAAGGAGGAGCTGCCCCCGCGTGGTCCGGGTCACGCGGGTCGAGCCGAGTACGGTCAGCGGCGCGACGCTCTCCACGAGTCGCAGGCTGCCCGGTTCGACGGCGTCCTTGTCGAGCAGGACGACGACCCGCGCCGTCACCGGATCGCCGAACTGCGCAGCCGCTGGTGAGAGCGACGTCCTGACGGCGAGGGGCGAGGTCGGCGTCACGGAAGGCGCCGAGCTCGTGCTGCCGAGCAGCACGATGCCGACCGCGGCAAGCGCTGCCACGAGCCCGGCGGCGAGCCAGACGCGGCTCAACGCGCCCACCGGCCGCGCCGCCGGTCCTCGGCCCACTCGAGAAACGCGCGGTCGATCTCGAACGGATCACTCGTGCCGAGGACGACGGCCCGAAGCCCGAGCGTCTCGAGCTCTCCGAGCAGCCGCTGCAGGCGCTCCTCGTTCGCCGAGCGGCGCCTTGCCGCCTGCCGGCTGCTCAGCCGGACCGTGCGAACCGACCCGGTGCGCGGATCCGCCACGGGCACGGCCGCCGATCCGACCTCCGGAAAGCTCTGCTCCCAGACGGGGTCCTGGATCACGACGGGCACGAGGTCCCACCCGTGCCCGGCGGCCTCCAGCCAGCTCGCGCCCGCAGGCGGCGCCAGGAAGTCCGAGAGCACGAAGACGAAGCTGCCCGCCGGAAGGTCGGTCCGGTGGCGGCCGAGGAACGCGAAGGCTCGGTCGAGGTTGTCCTCCGGGGCGTCGAACGGCGTCGCGTCGCTCTGACGCTGGGCGAGCAGCAGCGGCCGGTCGCGGCGCCCCGGCGGCAGCCAGGCGGGCTCGCCGCCCGCGTAGTCGAGGGCGGCGACGTCCGCCCGTGCAGTGACCGCGCTCGCGACGATCGCGGCGACCGCCTCCCGCAGCGCCAGGCGCTTGGAGAGCCACGGCAGCGGCGATGGATAGAGACCCATCGCCGGGCGGCGGTCGATCACGAGCGCGACGCGCGGCGCCTCGTCGGCCGCCCGGTCGCGGACCACGAACTCGTCGCCCCCCGTGGCCGCGGAGAGGCGGGCCGACGCGAACCAGTCGATCGTCGAGACGGGATCGCCGGGGACGTAGGGACGTGAGCCGATCACCTCGCTGCCGTGACCTCGGCGGCGGCTCGGCAGGTCCCCCATCGGCAGTCCGGTCAGCCGACGTCGGCGCGGCACGAGCGGGAACGTTCGCCGGTCGGCAGCCGGCACGCCAGACCCTCCTACGCGTCCCAGTTCGGTGCCGGCGGCGGAGCGAGCGCAAGGCACTCGTCCCGGATCCGCGCCAGCGCCTCGTCCCGGCCGAGCGCGCGCATGTCGGCGAGGAACGTCGCCGTCAGGAGCAGGCGGTGGCCGAGCACCGGCAGGAAGAGCCGCTCGACGTCCTCGGGCACGACGTGGTCGCGTCCGTGCAGGAGCGCCCACGCCCGTGCGGTACGCTCGAGCGTCAGGCTGCCGCGGACCGAGGCGCCGGTCGAGACGCCCTCCGCGTCACGCGTCGTCCGCACGAGGTCGACGGTCCAGCGGAGGAGCAGGTCGTCGACGTAGACCTCCTCCACCGCGGCGAGGAGCGCACGCAGGTCGTCCGGCGAGACGACCGGCCCGAGCGCGCCGAGCGGGTGACCGTGCCGCTGTGCGAGCACGATCGCGACCTCGTCGTCGCGCGGCGGATAGCCGAGGCCGGAGCGCAGCGCGAAGCGGTCGAGCTGGGCCTCCGGAAGCGGGAAGGTGCCCTCCTGCTCGATCGGGTTCTCTGTCGCGATGACGAGGAACGGATCCGGGAGCTTCCGCGTCACGCCGTCCACCGTCACCTGCCGCTCTGCCATCGCCTCCAGCAGCGCCGACTGTGTCCGCGGCATGGCGCGGTTGATCTCGTCCACGAGCACGATCGTGGCGAAGATCGGGCCCGGGCGGAACTCGAAGTCACGGGTCCGCTGGTTGTAGATCGAGAGTCCGGTGACGTCGGTCGGCTGCAGGTCCGGCGTGCACTGGATGCGTGCAAAGCTCGCGCCGTCGATCGACTGCGCGATCGCGCGGGCGAGGACCGTCTTCGCGGTGCCGGGCACGTCCTCGAGGAGCACATGCCCGCCGGAGATCAACGCGGCCAGCACGAGCAGGATCTCGTCGTGCTTGCCGACGACGGCGCGCTCGATGTTCTCGGTCAGGCGCTGCGTGACGGGCAGCACGTGCGCGGAGCCCGCGGCCGTATCCTTCTCGGCCTCCGTCTGCGTTGGTCTCGTCTCAGCCACGCCCGAGAGGGTACGCGAGTCAGCTCGGGGGAACGATGGCCGGGGTCGAATCGAACGCCCGGAAGACGTTGTGCATGAAGTGCCCGTTCGTGACCATCTTCAGGTCGAGCGTCCGATGCGTCGTCCGGTCGAGCACGAGGGTGAACCACGCAGAGGACGACGGATCGAAGAACGAGACCCGGACGGCCGGGCGTCCCCGGACGGCGACGGCGCCGAGGACATGCGCGTCGGTGACGGCGACCCAGGGCGGGACGGGCTGGCGGAGCCGTGTCTGGGCGGACGCCTGCCAGCGGCGCGCGCCGGGCGCGCGGTCCCACCGCTGCGTGCCGATCACGACGCCGGCCCACCCGCCGTGCACCTGGTAGGCGACGCGGTCGGGCCTCTGGACGCGCCAGGTGCTCCGGACGGAGATGCCGACGCCTGACGCGAGCCGCTCGTCGAAGGTCAGCGAGTCGAGCGAGCGCCAGGCGCGCGCGGCCCGGCCGACGAGCGCGGTCGCGTCGCGCGCGGGCCACGCGGGCGGAAGCGCGACATGCCACCGCGGCTTCGTGCGGCCGGCGATGACGAGGTCGACCGCCCGGGGTGTGTGCGCGGGCGCGAAGCTCGCGCGATAGCAGCCGGCGCCGCAGGGTTGCGCCGCCTTGCTCCTCCCTCCGACCGTGAAGACGACATGCAGGCCGCGGATGCCGTTCCGCTGGCGGCCGATCACCGACGCCTGGACGAGGAGCGCCCTGCCGCCCTTCGGGACGACGGCGAGGGCGAGAGCGTCGTTCCCGAGCTGCCGGGCGTAGACGGTCGCTGCACGGGGCGGCGACTGAAACGCCTCGCGCGCGGCCGACGCACGCGCGCCGCCCTGGCCGAGAGCGAGCACGGCGGCGCAGACGGCGAGGACGCCCCCGCCCGCAGCGAGACGACGGGGCGACAACACGACCTCAAAAATAGCAATCAATCTGTGCTACAGATTTGCGCGATGGCCTCTGGCGGTGGCCCGTTCTGACTGCGTCGATCGTCGCAGTTGGAGTCGCGTTCGTGGCGGCTGCCTGACGCGGGGAGCCGCGGCGCCGCAGTGGATCATCGGGGTTCGGAGGAAGAGCAGAGCTCTGCCTCAAACGGGCTTCACCGTTTTCCTTACGGGCTTCACCAATTCTTTGCACAGTGTTCATCGAAATGGCATAGTTCCTGCCGACCCGGCGAAGCTGTCGGGTGGTCGTTTCCCGCAGGCGCAACCGTCGTAGGTTGCCAACGAGGAGGGAATACGAAATGCACTGGTCCCGATTTCGGCCAGGAACGACCCTGGTAGTGGCACTGACGTTGGTGGCAGCGGTCGTCACAGGCGTCGTGACATCGAGTGCCTCGTCGTCGGGTCAGCAGACGCGGGCGATAACGCCGTCACCCGTCTGGCCGGCCAAGACGCTCTCGGCACCGTCCGGCGCCAACTGGCACTCGTACTACGGCGCTCTGACGGGTCAGCGCTACTCGTCGCTGAAGCAGATCACCACGGCGAACGTCGGCCAGCTCAAGGAGCTCTGGCACATCAGCCTCGGGAGCTGTACCGCCTCCATCATCGCCGGTGACCCGGTGATTCCGGGAGCGCCGCGGGGGACGACGAACAATCCGACGAACTGCGGCTCGATGGAGTCGAACCCGGTCGCGATCGACGGGGTGCTCTACACCACGAATGCGCCGCTCGGGGCGGTCTGGGCGCTCGACGCAAAGACGGGTGCCACGATCTGGAAGTACACGCCGTCGTACGCCGGCGAGTTCCTGAACAGCGGCGCGCAGTTCAGCCCCGGCAACGGCGGCCGCAGGGCCGGTGTCGCGGTCGGCGAGGGCAAGGTCTTCAACGGCCTTCCCGACGGCCGCCTCGTCGCGCTCGACCAGGTGACCGGCAAGCAGGCGTGGGAAGCGTTCGTCGGCTCGTACAAGGTGAACGCGAAGATCTCCACCGCTCCGATCTACGTCAACGGCATGGTCATCGTCGGCGACGGCTCGGGTGACGGAGGCGGCGCCAGCGCCACGATCTCGGCCTTCCGGGCCGCCAACGGCGGCAAGCTCTGGACCTGGAGCGCGATCCCGGCCCCCGGCCAGCCCGGCTACAAGACCTGGACGAACGACGGCAAGGGCGGCAACGGCAGCAGCCTCTACGGCGGCGGCTCGTTCTGGGAGTCCCCGATCGTCGACACGAAGCGCAACACGCTCATCGTCGGCACGGGCAACCCGGAGCCGTGGAACTCGCGCGGCCCCGGGTCGAACCTCTACTCCGACTCGATCGTCGCGCTCGACCTGAACACGGGTCAGCTCAAGTGGCACTTCCAGCAGGTGCACCACGACCTGTGGGACTCGGATCTACCGAACAACGGCGTCATGTTCACCGGCAAGTTCAAGGTCAACGGCAAGATGGTCAGCAAGGACGCTGTCGCCTACGTCAACAAGGTCGGCATGACGTTCGTGCTCGACCGCGACACCGGCAAGCCGCTGATCCCGGTCGACGAGGTCAAGGTTCCGCAGTCCAAGGCCCCCGGTGTCAACTCGTGGCCGACGCAGCCGGTCCCGCGGACGGACAACGTCCTCTTCAACCCCGGCGGCTATGGGCGTAAGGACGCCAAGAAGCTCCCGGCCGTGAACGCCGGGATCCGTGCGCCACCCCCGATGCCGTCACGAACCTGGGCGTCCCGTATGCGACGGCCACCGCGCCTGACGGCAAGCCGTACAAGATGGGTTGCGCCTACGACCCGTACGACACGACGCAGTACGTCGTCACTCCGTTCGAGATGATGGACTGGCCGGCGAGCTCGTACAGCCCGGAGAACCACACGATGATCACCTGTGGCGTCACCGGCCGGGCGACGTCGTTCGAGCAGATCCCGGCTGAGTCGCAGGTCCCGAGCCAGTTCGGTGGTCTCGGCGCCAACCGGCTCAGCGTCGGCGACGGCTCCACGCCGATCAGCAACTCGGGCAACTACTCGGCGCTCGACGTCACGACCGGCAGGTTGAAGGTGCACCAGCACTGGCGGGAGATCTGCTACTCCGGCACGGCGAACACCGCCGGTGGCGTGACCTTCGTCGGCCACTTCGGCACCGGCGACGGCTCGAAGGGTGACGGCTACCTGGAGGCGATGGACACGAAGACGGGCAAGTCCCTCTGGAAGTCGCCCCCGATGCCGTATCCGGCCTCCGCTGCTCCGATCACCTACTCGGTGGACGGCAAGCAGTACGTGACGGTCGAGGTCGGTGGCTCGGGCCACAACGACGTCACCCGGCCCTTCGGCCTCCTCGATGGGCGCCGCGTTCGCGGCGACTACGTCTACACGTTCGTGCTCCCGTAGCAAGGATGGAAGGCAACAGCGGTGGGCCGCATCGACGGCGGCCCACCGCGTTACCTGTACGTGGTAGCGTGGCTGAAAAGAACACTTCCAGACGATAAAAGAACACTTCCAGACGAGGAGAATGCTGGTGCGTCGTAGATTGAGCCTGTTGACGCTGGGAGCTTTCGGGGTAGGCGGACTCGCAGCAGGGGTCCTGGTGTCCGGTGGAGGAGCTACCACAGCTGCGGTGGTACCGAAGAAGATCACCGTTACCGCCTCCGAATTCAAGTTCGTGCTTTCGAGGAAGACGGTTCCGGCCAAGTCGACCGTCATCTTCACGGTCGTCAACAAGGGGAAGATCTCGCACGACTTCAAGATCGCCGGCAAGAAGACGAAGACGCTGGCGCCGGGACAGAAGACGACGCTCAAGGTCACGTTCCCGAAGAAGGGGGCGGTCGCCTTTCTCTGCACGCTCCCCGGTCATGCGCAGTCAGGGATGAAGGGCAAGTTCGGTGTTGGCGTCGCGGCGCCTGCGCCGACGCCCACCACGACGCACACGACGACGACGACAACAACAACGGCGACGACGACCGGTCCCGAACCGCTCCAGGGTGACCCGGTTGCCGGCAAGGCCGTCTTCGCCGCGAACGGTTGTGCGTCGTGCCACACGCTGGCGGCCGCGGGTGCAAGCGGCACCTACGGGCCAAACCTCGACATGGCGAAGCCAGGCCAGGCCAGGGTGCGCCAGTTCGTCCAGAACGGCTCCACGACCGGTGGTATCTCCATGCCGGCGTTCTCCAACATGAGCCAGACGGACTTGAACAACGTCGCTGCGTTCGTTTACGCGTCGACACACTAGGCGACGTATTCGTGGTGGGGGCAAGACGCTTGCGTCTCGCCCCCCACACGCGTCTAGCTCATGCCCTTGAGCCAACGATCCCGGCGTACGGCGGTCTTCCTCCTCGCGGGATTGGCTGTCGTTGCGGCTCTCGTCGTGGTGCACTGGCGGTCGGAGATGACCGGCGAGTCGACGTCCTGGGTCTGGCCGAACGGCGATCTGTCGAGCACCCGCTCGGCCGCGGAGTCCACCATCACCGCAGAGTCCGTGGGGCGGCTTCGCGTCGCCTGGCGCTATCGCGTCCACGGGAAGGGTGGCGCCTTCGGGCTCCTCTCGTCGACCCCGCTGATGCGGGACGGCATCGCATACCTGCAAGACACCACATCGAGCGTCCACGCGATCGACCTCGCCACAGGCCGCAGACGTTGGGCCTGGCTCAAGCGGGAACCGAACGACGGTCCCAACGGACTCTCACTCGTCGGCGACACGCTCTACGGCGCCACGGACACGTCCGTCTTCGCGCTTGGGGCCTCCGACGGCCACGAGTTGTGGAGCACGCTGCTCGTGAGCAGGACGGAGCAATTCGTCAACATCGCTCCTGTCGTCGATCGCGGCCGGGTCTACGTCAGCACTGTCGGCTTCCCTCCCGGAGGTCGAGGCGCGATCTACGCGCTCGACGCTGCGACGGGAAAGCAGCGCTGGAGGTTCGACACGATCAGGGACCCCTGGCAGCACCGGGAGGCAGGCGGCGGCGGTGCGTGGCAGGCGCTGAGCGTCGATCGAGAAGGTCGTGTCTATGCGGGCATCGCTAACCCCGGCCCGTGGGGCGGGTCGTTGCGATTCCCGAACGGCGGCTGGTACCGGGGTCAGACGCTCTACACCGACTCGCTTGTCGTCTTGGACGGAGCCACAGGGCATCTCCAATGGTACGACCAGGTGCTAGCGCATGACGTCAGGGATTTCGATCTCCAGCTCTCGCCGATGCTCACCACCGTCGGAGGGCGCGACCTCGTGATCGGAGGGGGCAAGGGAGGCCGCATCTTCGCCTGGGATCGGGACACGCACGAGCGGATCTGGGCGAAGGCCGTGGGCACACACCGCAACGACCTCGGCCCTCTGCCGAGGAGGGAGATCGAGGTGTGCCCCGGCCTGTTCGGGGGAGCCCTCACTCCGATGGCATTGGCGGAGGACCGGGTGTTCGTCCCGGTCGTCGAGTTGTGCATGCAGGAGAGTGCCGTGAAGACGTTCTCGGTGGTGCAGCGGCCGCCCGAGGAGGGCACCGGCGTCGTCGCCGCCCTCGATGCCTCCACGGGGCGACCGCTGTGGACGCGCACGCTGCCGTCAGCGCCGTTCGCGTGCGCGACGGTGGCCTCCGACGTGGTCTTCACGCCGACCTACGACGGGTGGATCTACGCGCTGTCGGCACGGACGGGTGAGATCCTCTGGAGCGATCGAACGGAGGCCGGGATCAACGGTTGTCCGTCGGTCGTCGGCGACACACTTCTCGTGCCGGCAGGCGCTCCCCATCGTGGGATCGCACATCCCGTCCCTCAGCTGGTCGCCTACCGCCTCTCCGGTGCAGGTGCCTGATCCGTTGGCGCCTCGGTGTCGGTCGGTCAGTGGTGGCAGCGCGACCGGATCGCTCCCGTCCGCCGAAACGGCCGAATAGGATGGAAGGTGCGCTCGCCGTCGATCTCGACAGCGCAACGGCAAAGGCCCTCGATGGCAGCCGAACGCGCTCTTCTTCGTGCCGGGCCTACGTGACTCTCGCTCTCGTCCGACGGATCGCGGGCCCGCCGAACTGATATCCGCTACTCCTATCCGCAATGACGGCTCGGCGGCGATTGACTGTCGGTGTCTCGGTCCTGGCAATCGTTGCGTCGTGTGTGGCTGCACTTGCGCTTTCCTTGAGGGCTGCGACCGCGCCGCGCTGGAACTAAGCGGAGCACTCTCGAACCCTCGACTACGCCTTGAGGTTCAGAGGCGGGCCGAGTGCCGGGAGCGCCCCGAGCCGCGAGTTCACCCGTCCTCACCGGCAGATCGAGGGTACCGCCGAGCGCGCGGCCGGCGACGAACGAGAGCTCGACCGAGCCGCTGTCGCTCGCGAGCCGGTGCCTATACCCTTGAGCCGTGGCCGCGTCCCCGGAGGAACTCGAGGCGCTCTATCGCGAGCGGTACCTTGGGTTTCGGCGTGCCTTGGCTGCTGTCACAGGCAGTTACGAGGTCGCGCACGACGTCGTCCAGGAGGCTTTCGCCCGAGCGCTCACGCAACCGCAGAAGTACCGGGGTGACGGGCCCCTCGGAGCGTGGGTCTGGGGAATAGCGGTGCGGGTGTCGCGCGAGGAGCGGAGATACTCGAGGCTGGCACCGTTGGTCGGGGAGATCGAGGCGGAGCTGACCGAGCCGGCACATGATCCTGAGCTCAGAGATGCGCTGGGTGCGCTTCCTCCTCGGAGGAGGCTGATCTTCTTCCTTCGGTACTTCGGCGATATGACGTATCGGGAGATCGCTGCTGTCTGCGAGATCAGCGAGGGAACTGTTGCTGCTTCGATCGCGCAGTCGCGCGCGTCGATCGCCGAGGCACTCAAGAGCAGAGATCTCGCCGGATCGAGGCCAGGCTGATGTCCGGGCAGGGTGCTTGGAGTCACGAACGCCGGGAGAATCTCGCTGAGCTCGATTCGGTTCTGCGCGATCGGCTGCTCAGTCTGGACGAGCCCGTTGATCGGAGTGACTGGGCGACTGTCGTCCAGCGCTCGAGGGTCTTTCGGCGGTCGAGATATCGTTCGTTCGCGCTCGTGGCGAGCGGAGCTGCTGTGCTGTCGCTTGCATTCACGTTGAGTCTCGTACCGCTGTTTCAGGGTGCAGGACATCCGAGACCAGGAGCTGCGCCGCTCCGGCTGTCGCTTCACCTGAGTGACGGGAGTGGGCTCGTCCTGTACTCAGTGGCGGAACGGGCACGGTTCCTCGACAACTCCGACGACCGGCTCGCCGGCCAGCCCTCGGGGCGTAGTGCCGCGATCGTGCGATCCTTGAGCGGCGGGCCGTTTCACGTCCCCGCCGCGCTCTTTCACGCCGCGAGTACGGCGCGGCATGTGACCCACGGTCCTCTGCCTGGAGACCGGGCCCTCGTCTCCTTCCGCGTTTTCACGAACGCCGGACTCGAGACGCCCGCCGGGTCGGCGGTCTTGACGTGTCAGTACGGCCTTGATCGGAAGGCATATTGCGACGGTGCCGTGGACCTCGAGGACGGGGTGCGGCTGACCGGTTCAGGAACGCTGAATGCCGATGCCAGCCACTACACCCTGATGGTGACCAGCGGCTACGGCCGCGACGGCATCGGCCGCGGCGTCCTGACGGCGTCCCCGCGAGCTCAAGACCTGAGCGATCTCAACTAGCGGCCTCCGTGATCGATCCCGTACCGGGCGAAACCGTCATAAAGGTTTTGGCCTTCTCGCGCTACTCTCGGATGTGATGTCCCTCAGAGGTGCGGCGGCAAGCCCGGGTAAGCGTGTGGTTCCGTCCGGCTGGAGCGGCGGTTCCGTCGTCGCTGCCCGTCCCGACGGGGCCGAACCGTGCTCGCGCGGCCGGGCTCGCAACCGTGGTCGCAGGGCGGCCTTCCTCGTCGCCGTCTTCGGGCTGGTCTTTGCGTCGGTGTTGGTTGCGGGCGCCGGCGCGACCGGTAACCGGGTGTTGACCGTTTACAGCGTCGCCACCGGGCTGCAGTACATCAACACCGCGGACGACCGGGCGCGCGGCAAGGCCAACCACCCTCTCGACAGCGCGGCAAGCAAGCTGTGGCCAAGGAGCTCCGGAAGCAGGCGCGGGCCTTTCGCAGGCGACGTCGCCGTCTATGCCGTGAAGCTCTACAGCAACCCGACCTTGAAGCGACCTGCGGGTTCGGGCGTGTACACCTGCTACTTCAACTATGACCAGCACGCCCTCTGCCGGGCGTATTACAAGCTCACGGCCGGGGGCACGCTCGTGGCCTCCGGGCCCATCGACTTCAAGACCTCGGGGTTCACGATCGTCGTAACCGGCGGCACGACGAAGTATCTCGGTGTCCGAGGCGAGGCCGACGTCGTCGCCGCCGCGCGCCACGCTCAGAGGATCAACTTCAAGTTGATCCAATGAGTCGCACGATGTCCATACGGTTTCTGTTCCCGGCCATCCTGCTTCTCGCGACGGCGCTCCCGGTGACAGCTGCGTCGGGGGGCTCGTGTGCATCGCAGAAGCTCACGGTCTACGCTGTTCCGGCGACGGTGCAGTTCATGAACCACGCTGACGACCGGCTCCGCGGGATGAGCACCAACCCCTTCAAACTCAAGGCAGAGGCGGTGATCCTCGGCGCCAACGGGAAGGAGAAGGGGAATGGCCCGTTCCCCGGCGACGACATCCTCTACGCCTTCAAGGTCTATTCCGATGCAAAACGCGCCAAGCCGATCGGGACGGCGATGTTCACCTGTTATTACGGGTTCGCAAAGCGCGCGACCTGCGAGTCGTACTTCGACCTTGCCAGGGGCCTCCTGCTCGCATCCGGGCAAGTGCGGTTCGGCGCAAGCCGCTTCACACTCGCGGTCACCGGTGGCACGCGTGCGTACTTCGGCGCGCTGGGGCAACTGGACGCCGTGCCGGCTGCCGGGAACGCACAGCGGTTCGACCTCACAGTGACCGGCCTGCCGAAATGAGCAGAAGACTCCCGCCAGCACTGGTGGCGTTCGCAATTGCTGCGACGATGGCGGTTCCGCTCGCGCTGGCTACGACGCAGAAACGTTCGTTCGTCGTCTACGCCAAGCCGACGCGAGCGCAGTTCATCAACCATAACGACGACCGGGAGCGCGGGGAAATCAAGAACCCGTTCAAGCCGGACCTTCCAACACCTCCGAACGCCAGCTCTGCAAAGAAGGGAGCCCGGGCCGGGGACAACGCGCTCTTCAGCTTCAAGGTGTATTCCGACTACCGCCTCACGCGACCCATCGGCACCGCCGTCTACTCCTGCACGTTCAACTTCGCCCAGGAAGCGATCTGCGAGGCCAACTTCAACCTCAAGGGCGGAACCATGATCGCGCTGGGTCCAACGAGACTCGACAGCGCCAACATCGTCCTTCCGGTGATCGGCGGCACAGGCCGGTACGCCGGCGCCCACGGGCAGTTCACGTCGAGGCCTGCGGGCAACAAGAAGAACACTCAGATCGTCCGCTTCCGGCTCCTCTAGACAATCCGAGTTGCGTGCCGGTGAGATGGTGCGCGCATGCGGAAGAGCAGCTACGGCGCCGCAAGATCGACCGAACCTCCGGAAAGCTATGCTAGGCACATGAGGTCGTTTGTGCTCCTTCTAGCCGCTTCTCTGACGTTCCTGGGCCTGGTATCAAGCGGATCTGCTCGTCCGCAGACCACAAACCCGGGGGGGTACATGACGGTCCGGGTCGTGGTCACGAACAAGGGCATCACGGTGAGCCCGACGCACGCGGCGCGCGGCTCGACCGCGATCTTCCTTCTGTCCAATCGTGCGACGGCCTCGCGCGTACTTGCTGTCGGAGATGCCTCACTGACGCATCGAAGGGGTACCGGCTTCGCCGTCAAGCTCGCAAAGAACGAGCGGAAGCGGATTCTGCTGTACCTCACCTACCGCGGACTGCTACCGGTCTCGATCGGTGACGCCGGCAAGGCCAAGGTCCAAGGCGTCTTCCGCGTCACCTGAAGGCGATTCTCAGGACCGGCGGCTCACGCTCAGCGCGGCTGCCAAACCGGAGGACTGCTCGTCGTCGGGGAGAGCTTCCCGGTCTTGACGGGCCTCGACGTGCCGTTCGCGAGACGCCAGAGAACGATCTGATGCCGAGCAGCCACGAACGCGAGGCTCTTTCCGTCGGGTGAGAACGACGCCGGTCCGGCATCGCGGGCGAGAATTCGCGGCGCCGTGTGCTTGCGAAGATCCTGGATGTAGAGCGCGAACCGCGGACAGGCGAGGTTATCGCCGCACTCTTTGTCCCCGCGATCCGGCGGCCGGGGGCCCACAAACGTCAGGGTGGAGAGATCGGGGGAGAGAGCGGTCGCGTCCATGCCGACAGACGCGTCGATGAGGGCACCGAACCGCTGTTGGACACGCCCGGATCGAGGATCGATCCTCGCAAGGTCGCCCTCGGTCGGAATCACGAGCCCGCGGCCTGTCCAGGACGGCCGGCCGGCTGGAGGCGCCAGGCGGAGCTGCCGCTCAGCCGTGCCGGACGCCGACATGACGTAGACCCTCCAGCCGCTCGCGAGCGGCCGCACAAAAGCGATCTGCTTGCCGTCCGGAGACCAGGCGGGGAAGCTGTCGCGGCCGTTGCCGGTCAGGCGGCGGACGCCCGTCCCATCGAGGTTCATGCTGAAGATTCCGGCTCCAAGTCGTGCGAATGCGATCCGCTTTCCGTCGGGCGAAAACGCCGGGGCTGCCGAGGGATACGTGGCTCGCGTGAGCTGCTTGAGACCTGTGCCAGACTGCTTGATCCGGAAAATCTGCTCGACCCCGTGCCCGGGGGACCGGGCGGTGAACACGATCCACGGCGGTTGTGCCGAGGACCGTTGCGGTTGTCCCGAAGCGGCGGAAACCGCCGCCAGGGCGAGCCCGACCACGACAACGATCACGGTCAGCACACGAGGCCCGACCGCAGTGTTGCTCCACGGACATGCGGCGCAAGGCCCCACCTCGCGACTGCGGCCTTTCATGCCGTCGCCCATCTCGACCGGACTCTAACAGCGGCGGGCAGGACTCCATCGCCCACCACCGCCTCACGTCCGCGCAGGGCAGGACTTGCCCGGGCCGCGGAAAGGCGGACCCCAACCCTCCCCGCGGGGCCTTTTGGGTTCGGTCGGCCTTGTTACGATTGGCTGCGATGAGACGACCGCGCGGGCCCGCCAAGCTCGCAAGTGCCCTGGTGGCGTGCGCAGTGGCGGTCGGCGGCGTGATCGCCGCGCTCGTTATCGGGCACGAGAGCACTGCACGTGCGCCGACGACAGGGCCATGGGCGCCGATCACCGTCGCGAGACCCAAGCTCCCGGTCATCGGCGGGGGGATCCCCGTAGACATCGATCCCATGGTGCATCGGAACGACCTCAGCACGACGCTGGCTCCCCTGCCCGGCACGCATCGTTACCGGATCACGATTTCAAACACCTCGAACGTTGGTGCCATCAACTCGTTCCAGTGGTACCCGCCGACCGGGGTGCACATCGTCAAGCTGATCGATAGCTCTGAAGGCCACTGCACCCTCACGGGCCTGACAGGTTTCGGTGGCAACCAGTTCCCGACGCTCGTTCTGTATCCGGACATTCTCTGCGACAAGCTCGATCTCAAGCCCCCGAGCTGCACCTGCCTGGGGGACGGCGGCGCCGTGACGATCTCGTTCGTCACCGACAAGGACTACGGGGGAGGCGCAGGTGAGCTCAGGATGCGCGCGGCGACTCTCGTTTTCGATCGCATCCCCACCTACCTCAAGCCTGGGAGCACGCCGCAGCCTGGGAGCACGGCGCCGAGCTCAGGGTGAGGCACGGAGGATGAGCAGCGCATGACATGCCGCACGCTGGGCAGGCGGGCACGACTCCTGATCGTCACCGCGGCGGGTGTGCTCGCGCTCGCAGGGTGCGCGAGTGATGCCGTGGATTCAGGTGGGCTCACTGCCCGCGAACGAAAGACCGCTCAAAGCACCGTGGATTCCCTGCAGAACTCCAATATCTCGCGCCAGCTCGTGATGATCACTCAATGGGTCCAGAGCGTCCCGGCGGCGTGCCGGATTCGCCTCGCGTCGCGGAACCCGAGCACGTTCAAGGTCTACGTCTTCTGGATCCCCTGGCTTGCCGCCGCGCCATACGTCTGGCTCAACATGATCCTCACGGATGACCCGCGGACGAGCACCTTCCACCTCGGCACCGCCCAACCGGTCCTTCCGGGTGGCAGGCTGAACCGGGACGGTCGGACCGTCAATCGAGCGTCGGTCGACACCACCCTGCTCTCTCGGTACGGGCCGGAACAGGCCAGGAAGAGCCGGCAGATCCTGGTAGCCCACGGAGGCGACGTCTTCGCGAAGCCAGGTGCAAGGTGCCAGGTGCTGCAGAACGGGAGCATCAGGCTCCTCCCGAATAGGTAGGCCCGCCGCCAGTGGCCGTCGCGATGACGTAGTCAGCCATGCTCCTGGCCGCCTGCGTAAAGGGGGAGCGGGAACGATCGCGGCCAGGCCGGCCAACGGGCGCTGGTAGCCGGAATGCCCGGCCAAGACGACGACGTTCGCCTTGGAGCTGCTCAGTGCAGAATGAGTAGTAGGCGGTGGCAGAGCGGGCAGCATGCGAGGGCGAGAATCGAAGCACCCTGGTTTCTTGGAGGTTCTCGGCCCGGGTTCGGGTCTGTCCGAAACCTTGTGATAAATGGTGTGACCTGACTTCGTCGACCTCGGGGTTGGCGGGAAGGGAGCGCAGGCTGGCACTTCTCCGCCGAGGCCGGTACCGACGCTTCCGGCATCCAGCAGCCGTACCGCATCGACACGACCGGCGCAGGCCTGAAGCAGATCACGACCGGCAGGCTGCCGGCAGTGTCACCGTCGTTCTCTCGCAACGGGACGCGGATCGCTTTCACGCGGCCCGGCTCGGCGATCTTCTCGATGAACGTCGGAGCACGGACGGTCACGAGCTGATTCGCGGCCTGGGCGGGGCGTTTCGTCCCGCCCAGGCCGTCTCGCGGTCACGGTGAACATGGCCGTGAACACGAACACAAGCAGCCGATCGGACACGCGCCGCGGGGGTCGGCCGTGAACCGTGCGGTCCGCGTCGCGGTCCTCCTCGCGGCGTTCGCGCTCGCCGCCGTCGCTCCGTCCGGGGCAGCCGGACCCTCGCTCGGCTTCACGACATTCGTCCACACGGACCTCAAGCTCGGCCAGGTGCTCTGGACCGGTCACGAGTTCCTCTACGTGTCGGAGAACACGGGAGTGATCGAGGCGGCGGACGCGCGGGGTCTCGGCGCGCGGCCGTGGGCGACGTTCGAGCCGGGCGGCGAGGAGACGCGGTGTGTGCCGGCCCCGGCGCGCTACTGGCCCGAGGGGATCTACTGCCACACGCCGGACAACCGGATCCTCCGCTTCGCCCGTGACGGCACGGGCATGACCGTGCTCGCACGTTTGCCGGGGGCCGTCTCGGACGGGGCGCTGGCGTTCGACACCGTCGGCCGGTTCGGCTACCCGCTCCTCGCCGCCACGGGTGGATCGGGCTCCGACGGCGGAGAGGTCTACGCCGTCCGCCGCGACGGCCAGGCGCGGCTGGTCGGGCACTACCCGGGCCCCGGCGGCGCCGACGAGGTGGCGATCGCTCCGGCGACGTTCGGCACTGCCGGCGGCGCGCTCCTGCTGGCGATCGACCAGAGCGCCGTGTCGGGTCGCCTGCTGGCCGTCGACCGGCGGGGCGCGGTGCGCGTCGTCGCGGCCGCGCTCGGCAACGGGGCGAACCCGATTGCCGTGGTCGCCCCGACGCCGAAGCGCCGCGCTGCGGGCTCGCCCGCCGCCGGGCTCTACGTCGCCGACACCGCGAGCCAGGACGTCCTCTTCGCCCCCGCGGCACGGTTCCGCGCCTACCCGAACGCCGTGGTCGTCGGCACCGAGCTGACCGGCGCGTTCTGGATCGTCCGTCCGCGCGGCAAGGGCTTCCAGGTTCTGGCGGCGAACACGGGCCTCCCCTCGCGCGCGTACAACCTCGAGGGCGCCGTCTACGTCCCGTGAGACGAGCCGGAGGTCGGGCGGCTGCTACTGCAGGGCGCTCTGGAGCGCGGCTGCGACCGAGTCGACGTCGCCCGGCGAGAGGAGGGTCACCCGGCGTAGGGTCCCGCCGCTCTTGCCGACGAGGATCGTCGGCGTCGACCTCACCTGGCTGCGGTCGGCCTGCCGGTCGACGGCGGTCGCCGCGGCGGCGGTTGCGGCTGAGTCGCGCTCGTCGAGGAGCCGGGGCACGTCGAGGCCGGGGATGCTCGCGGCCGTGGCCGAGACCATGTCGTCGTTCAGCCAACCGGTGTTCTCCGTCCCCTGGTTGATGTAGAGCAGCTGGGCGAAGTTGAACATCTTGTTCTGCCGGCCCGCGGCGATCACGGCTTCGCGGCCGACCTGGGAGTCCGGGCCGATGAAGGCGATCGGCCGCATCTCGATCTTCGCCTTGCCGGTGCGAACGTACCGGTCGATCACGGTCGGCATCGCCTGCGTCTCGAACTGCTGGCAGTAGGGGCACTGCAGGTCGACGTACTCGACGAGGGTCGCCGGCGCGGTCGGCGAGCCGAGCACGTTGCCGTGCTGTGGAATCCCCTTCAGCTGCTGCTGAACGTCGGCCGCGCCGTCCAGCGCGTTCGTCAGCGAGCCCCGCGTCGGGACGCTCGTGGCCGAGGAGTCGCCGCCGCCGGCGAACGTGAGGCCGACCACGATCCCGACGACGATCACGACTACGAGCGCGGCCGCGCCGAGCAGCACCCGCGGCGATGCCTGTCGCCGCTGCCCCTTCGCGCCCACGGGCGGAGGAGCCTGGGCGGCGCGCCGGCGCTTGCTCTGCTTTCCACTCGGCATGTCAATCCACGGTAGCGACACCGAGGCGATCGTCCGCGCCGCGGTCGGCATCGTCGAAGACGGCGAAGAGGAGGAAGGCGAAGACGAGCACGAAGCCCGTCAGGGCGAGCGTCGGGATGGTCATGTAGCCGAACTCGTTGATCCACTTGGTCGCACAGCCGCCCGGCGCGGACACGAGGCACGCCTGGGCCTGCGTGACGACGCCGTTCTCGACCAGGATGTGATAGACGGACACTCCGGCGCCGACGAGCGGCAGCGGCAGCAGGTAGCGGGCCGCGCGATGGTCGTTGGCGAGCGCCATCAGCAGTGTCGTGATCGAGAGCGGGTACATGCAGACCCGCTGGAACCAGCACAGCTCGCACGGCACGAAATGCGCGACCTCGGAGAAGAAGAGGCTGCCGCCCGTCGCGATGGCCGCGACGAGGAACGCGAGCCAGAGCTCGTAGCCCCAGATCGCCTTCCGGACGGCGGCGAGCGGCCCGCGCAGGCCGACGAGCCACAGCAGCCCGAAGAAGACAAGCAGCCCGGCGAGCACCTGCCCGACCACCCCGAGCACGGCGAGAGCGACGATCACGTCGTGAGTCACGCCGCCAATCCTGCCTGCGCGTGCCGGCCGGGAGTCGCCGGTGCGGTCATCGCCGAGTCCGAGACCTCACCGCTGCCTTGCGTCGCGCCGGGGCCTGCCTCTGGCCGAGCGGCGCGGGCTGTGATTCTGCGACGCTCTCGCGGAGGAGCGACAGGAAGCGCTCCGCCGCCGGAGTCAGCGGGACGTCTCGCGCTCGTACCGCGGAGATCAGGCGGCGCACCTGCCAGTTTGGAACCTCCAGCTCCGCGAGCGTTCCCGCCTTCAGCTCGGCCTGGACGGCGTACCGGCTCAGCGCGCCGATGCCGACGCCGCTCGCGACAGCCGCCTTGATCCCCTCCCAGGACGGAAGCTCGAGACTGCGCCGGACGCTGACGCCGAGCTGGCGCCGCGCCTCCTCGGCGATGCTGCGCGTTGCCGACCCTTCCTCCCGCGAGATCCACATGAGCCCTTCCAGGTCCTTGCGCGAGAGGCGCCGGCCGGCGAGCTGGGGCGCGCCGACGAGAATGATCGGATCCTCGAGCAGCGGGTCGCTCTCGAGCTCGGAGAGCGCGGATGCGCCCCCGACGACGCCCAGCTCGACGCGGTGCTCGTGGACCGCCTCCTCCACCTGCGCCGAGTTGCCGAGCTGGAAATCGATCTCGACGCCGGGGAGCTCCTCGTGGAATCGGGCCAGAACGGGAGGAAGGAGGTAGTTCCCGGGGTTCCCGGAAGCGGCGAGCGAGAGGATGCCGTGCTCTCCCGCGGCCAGCGCCGCCAGAGCCCGCTGGCCTTGCGCGAGCAGCGCTTCCGCCCGCATCACGTACCCGGCGAGGACACTTCCTTCCTCGGTCAGCTCTGCTCCGCTGGGCGAACGCACGACGAGTGGTCGACCGACTTGACGCTCGAGCTGCGCCACGTGCTTCGACACCGCGGGCTGGCTGATCGAGAGCTCGGCGGCGGCGCGCGAGAAGGAGTGCTGGCGCGCCAGGGCGGCGAAAGCCCGCAAACGCGCTTCGAGCAGCAGCATAACCAGAGACTATGTCAACTAGGCTCAATATGTATTTGAACTACACGCCGCGGAGGCCCAACGTGAAGGCGTGAGGGACGTCTCACAGATGGAGCCGCGGTGGGAGGCGATGCTCCGGGGCGAGCATCCTCTTGCGTACGTGCACCGCTTCGGGCGGCGCGCGTTCGGGTTGCTGCCGAGTCCCTGGCGCTGCAAGTTCTGCAACGCGCCGTTCAAGGGGCCGGCTGCCGGGATCGTGCGCTGGGTCGGGTACGAGCCGTCCCGGAAGAACCCGGCGATTTGCGCGCGCTGCCTCGAGCACGCGCCCGAGGGCGGCGCAGTGGTGCCGCTGGCGGTGCTGTTTGCGGACGTGCGGGGGTACACGGCCCTGTCGGAGGACATGCCGCGCGCTCGAGGTGAAGTTGCTCGTTTCGCGCTTCTACTCCGCCGCGTCGCGTGCGCTGCTCTCGCACGACGGCCTGCTTGCCCAGATCGCCGGCGACGAGGTGATGGCCTTGTTCGTACCCGGCCTTGCGGGCTCCGACTACCGACGACGCGCTGTCGAGGGTGCGCGCAGCCTCCTGGCGGCGATCGGCTCGGTCGGTCACGAGGGAAGCAGGCTCGGCGTCGGCGTGGGGGTCGCGAGCGGCGAGGAGTTCGTCGGCAACGTCGGCGGTGGGGGCTACAAGGACTTCACCGCCGTCGGCGACGTCACGAACACCGCCGCGCGCCTGACGTCGACCGCCGACGCCGGGGAGATCGTCGTCGATGCGGCGACGTACGACGCCGTGAAGGGCGACTTCCCGCGGCTCGAGTGCCGCGAGCTGTCTCTGAAAGGGAAGAAGGGGCTCGTCACCAGCTTCTCCATCCCGGGGGGTGGTGGCTGATGGCGCGCGACTGGTGGTGGCCGTGGTGGATCAGCACCTTGTTCGACCTGGGCGTCGCGGCGATCGCCACCGCTGTGCTCGTGCGGACGAGCCGCCGGGCGGTACGGATCGCGTCCGCGCTCGTGCTCTGCGGCGCGCTCGCCGCCGCCGTGCTCGCTCCTCTCGTGATGAAGCAGCCGGCTGACCGGATGGTGCCCACGGAGATGGGCGAGCCGTGAGCCGCAACCCAGCAGCTCTCCTCCTCGTCCTGCTCGCTTCGCTCGCGATTGCGTTGCCCGGTGCACGAACGGCGTCGACCAGGCTCGTCGGCCAGCGCGGAACGCTGTGGGTCGTCAACAAGACGCTGAACAACGTGACCGCGTTCGACGGAGCCACAGGCGCGGTCGTCGCCACGGTTCCCGTGGGGAAGAATCCGAACTCGGTCGTCGTCGCGAGGCTCAAGGCCTACGTCACGAACGAGGACTCGAACGACGTGACGGTGATCTCGGGAATGTCGCACACCGCGATCACGACGATTCCGGTTTCGTCGCGCCCGCATCACATCCGCAGGAATCGGGACGGCTCGCGCGTCTACGTCGCCGAGTACAACGGGAACAAGGTCGCGGTGATCGACACCGCGACCGACAAGGTCGTCAACGAGCTCACTGCTGACGCCACCCCGAATGCGAAGACGCACTCGACCTGGCTCACGCGTGACGGCAAGTGGATCCTCGCGGCGAACGAGGCGACGAGCTCGGTGACCATCCTGGACCTCCCCGGCGGCAAGATCGTCGGCACGGTGCCCACGGGTGGCCCGCCGAGCGAGGTCCTCGTGACGCCTGACGGCAAGACCGCGTATATCTCGCTCCGCACGGGGTCGATCAAGGTGGTCGACCTGCCGGCTGGGGCCGTCAGGGGCGAGGTCGCGTTACCGGCGGCCGCGGACACGCTCCAGCTGACACCTGACGGCAGGCACTTGGCCGTTGCGCTGCGCGGGCAACCGGCGCAGCTCTCCGTCCTCGACACGAAGTCGTTGACGATCGTGCGGACGATCGACCTCGCCGGCGTGGGCACGATTGCAGGCCACAACTGGAGCTCCGCCAACGGTCGCTACTCCTACGTCGCGTACATGGGCGGGGCGTCGCCGGGCGTCGCGGTCGTCGACCATCGCAGCAACAGCGTCGTCCAGACGCTCGCGTATCCGGGCGGCGGACAGCCGCACGGCGTGTTCTACGACGATCCGGCGGCGACGGAGGGCCCGGCCCTCACGCTCGGCCCCGGCCACGTACGGGTCGTGCGCAAGCGGGCGAGAGTCACTATCGCCTGCTCCCCGGACGCAGTCGGCTTCTGCCGCGGCTCGGTGGTGCTCGCCGGCGTCAGAGGAAGGTTCTCGCTCGAACCCGCGGCGTCGGCGATCGTGCCGGTGCGTCTTCCCACCGCGACGCTCAATCGGCTTGCGACGAGCAAACGGCTCGCTCTCCGGGTGTCTGCCGTCGCGACGGACGAGCTTGGCAACAGCCGGAGGACGACGCGCTCGGTGACTCTGTCGCAGCCGTGAGGCCGCTGAGCTCGACCGGCTTGGGTCAAGCCCGCTGGCAGCTCCGTGCCGGCCGCTCCATGAGGTGTGCTCCCGCGACACCCCAGTCGCCGGCGAACGCACTCGGGAGGAGGCCGAAACGGGCGAGTGCGAACGGCATCCGGCTGCTCGCGCGCATCTCCGCCGTATGCGCCCAGCTGCCCACGATGCCGTCGACGGGCGCCGAAGGGTTCAGCCGTCTCAGCTCGAGCAGGAGGCGTTGGGACTGGCGTGTGGAGTCGACGATGATGCGGTCGCGGCGGCTCCACCAGAGCTGCAGCGGAATGCACGACGCCGCGAGGGCGCCGGCGTAGGTCAGCGGGCTGCGCGCGGCGAACGCGCCTGCCGCCGTGGCGGGGTCGCCTCCGACCTCTGTGCGCGCGAGTCGCTGCAGCGTGTCGCCGAGCGATCCCCCGAGGGTGCGCCGGCACGACGTGTTGCAGGCGAGGCGCGGGTACTGCCAGTACTGGTGGGCGAAGTCGACGAGCGCGTCGAAGGCGACGGCACCCGCCAGCAATCTCGGGTGCTTTGCGAGCAGGAGCAGCGTCTCCTGGCCGCCCATGCTGCCGCCGACCGCGTAGATGCGGCGGTGATCAACGTTCAGCCAGGGAAGGGCGTCGTGCACGAGCACGGGCATCCGGGCGAGGTCGTCGATCTGGCCTGGGGCTCCCCATGAGTACGCGCCGAGGTTGTCCCCGTCACCGTCGGGGTTGACGACCGCGAACGTGCCGATCGCGGGCAGATCGCCCCAGAGCGCGGCGTTGCCGTGTCCGCTGCCGCCGCGTCCGTGTGGCGCGATGACGAGCGGGATCCGGGGGTGATTCTTCGGCCCGTACGAACGGGGAAGGAGCACGTATGCACGGCGCATCCGCCCGCCGTGCGACCGGTACTCGATCACCCAGGCCTTCGTGTGCGACGGTCGGTTGAGCTGCGGGTCGCGGATGCGAGTCGGCATGCCCACCACCCCCTTGGCGGGAGCCGAGCAGGTCGCCGCGAGCAGGAGCAGCAGGAGGCCGGGCGTTCCCGCCTTCCGGATGAGACGCGCCGTCGACATGCAGACACGGTCGAACGGCGTGGTAACTGCGGAGCAATCGAGCGGTAAACGGCACTAGGGCCGGTCGAGGAGCTCCCGTTTCTTCTCGTCGAACTCCTCCGGGGTGATCAGGCCGCGGTCGCGCATGTCCGCCAGTCGGCTGAGCGTGGAGTCGAGGTCTTCGGCCGTGAGACCGACCGGCGCTTGAGGTTCCTCGCCGGCTTCTGCAGGCTGCACGGCCGAGGCGGCGCGGCCCGCTCCATGATCCGTCCTCCTCCTCCTCCGACCTCGAGCTCGTGCTCGTACTTGGCGTCGAGCAGCGCCTTCTTGAAGCCGTCGGCGTCGGGCAGGAAGCGAATCTTGCTTGTCCCGGCCTCGGATGCCGTCAGCAGGTCGATCTCGCCGTAGCCGACGATCCGCGCGAGCCACGGGTGGCCCACAACCATGTCGGTGATCGCCTGGAGCGAGGTGTCGCGCGTCGACTTGTTGATCACGCCGCACGAGCAGCACACGCTCTCCCGTGGCGAGCAGCGACGCGTAACGCGAGCTCTCGTCCTCAGGAGGGGTCGCGTCGGCTGTTCTGGTCTCGGCGGTTTCGGACATAACTCGTCTCGCCGCGACCGTGCGTCGTCGCGGTTCTTCTCCGCAGATTCTGACGGCTCGGCTGTCGACGTGTGCCGCGCGTCCACCGGCCCGCCGGCGGGGTCGCCGCTGACAGGCGACCAGGTCGGCGGTCATGTCATCGTCAATGCCCCCGGCCGGAATCGAACCAGCGCACGCGGTTTAGGAAACCGCTGCTCTATCCACTGAGCTACGGGGGCGAAAGAAGCCCGTCTGCAGGGCTTTCGGTCTTGGAAGACGCTCCCGACGTCTGCTCCACCCTGAGGGAGCCGGCTTCTGACCGGCGTCAGTCTATCGGGCTCTCGCGCGAAGCCAACAAGGCTCACCGGCTTAAGGTTCGGCACGCCGCGGATGCTGTCTGGCGACCGCCGTTCTAGGATCGACCAGGTGACCCTCGCCCTGGGCGAGCTCGAGAGGTTCGTGGTCGCTGCGAAGGCGGCGACCTACGCAGGCGACGGTGCAGCCGCTCCTCCGTGTCGCCGAGGATCGCATGACCTCGCATACACCGTGGGTGGATTGAGCTACCTGGACAGCTACTTTGGCGGCAGCGACTTCGTCGGCCAGGAGATCGTGTGGAACGGCGGCGACCCGGTCTGGGGCATGAACTACCACGGGGTGATCCTCGCGCGGGGCCGGATCGACGCTGCGCGCGCGGGAGCCGTCGTGAAGGAGGCGCTGTCGGCCCTGTATCGCGAACAGCGGTTCCTCGGGGGCTTTCGACACGAGACGGCGTTCGGGGTCTACACGGATACGAACGAGGGAGACGTCAAGCGGTTCGACGGCGAGGAGTGGATCGAGCAGGACGGGGTTCGCGTGTACGAGCTCCGTTACCACGGCGGGCTCGTGGTCGACTAGAGGCGCGACGTCCACCCGTCCACAGCGACCACTGCCTCATCTTGATCCGATCGACGCAGGCGTGCGGCGAGCTCAGCCGACGAGGTAGGTCTCGTAGATCACGCCTCCCGGCCGACGGCCGGCGACGCTGATGAAGACGCCTTTGTTCAGCCAGTCGAGATCTGGCGCAGCGGTCTCGATCTGTGTTGAGGTGCGGAAGGTGTATTCGCTCGCGTCCACGTCCTCACCGCGGCCGAGGCGTTCGAGGACATCCGCGCTGCCGTGACGCACTCCTCGTGATTGGACGTAGAGCAGGTCGCCGCGGTCGGTCTCCAGTGTGTAGCGGATGTCGCCGAGTGCGGTGCCGTCGGGCAGGACGATCTGCCAGTCGGCGCTGGCGCCTGGAAGCAGCTTCCCGGTGAGCTCGGGACCGGTGAAGGTCCCGCCGGTCAGGGGCACGATGCGCCGGTGGCCCTGCGAGACGTCGCCGAGATCCAGCGGCTGTCCGAGGGTGGCCTCCAAGCGGTAGACCTGGATCAGGCGAGGGTCAGGAAGCCGCGTGCTCATTGCCAGGCCGCGATCGGATCGTTTGGGATGGGGGTCGAGCGGAGTGACAGTGACGTGCATCCACTCGTACAGCGGCAGTGCGCCGAGCAGATCATCGAGCTGGGTCTTGCTCTCGGCGCGGTACAGGCCGAGGATCTTGGTCTCGCCGTCGGCGACGGGCCGCTTCCAGAGCCGGACAAGGTGTCCTTCGTGCACGAGCCTGGCCGCGGCGGATGCCTCGGCGTTCTCGCGGTCCTCGATTTCCGACTCCGGAGCTCCGTCCGGAATCTCGACCTCGAACTCGACCAGGAATTCCATGCTGTCCTCCTTCCCGACCGGCCTGTGGGTCGGCCGGCAGCTGACATGGCGGATCGATCGCCGAGGTGATTCACCACCCGCAATCGGCTCTAGGCCGGCTCGACCGCGCCCAGCCCGAGCCACGAGGCCAGGTCCTCCAGCTCGGCGTGCACGGCCTTGGTCATGGTACGGGTGAACTTCACGTCCTCGTGGATCGCGTGCACCCGCAGCACCGAGGCCTTGCGGTCGGCGGCGGCGTCGACCTTCCCGATCAGGCGGTCGTGGTGGAGGATCGGGAGAGCGAAGTACCCCCAGCGGCGTTTGGCCGCGGGCTTGTACATCTCGAGGGTGTACTCGAAGTCGAACAGCTCCTGGGCGCGGACCCGGTCGTGGACGAGCCGGTCGAACGGCGACAGCAGCGCCGTCCGGCCCTCGAAGTCCTCGACCGAGCGCGGCCGGATCGACGCGCCACTCGCCCGTGGTGCCCTCGACCACGGCCGGCTCGCCGGCCTCGCCGACGTCGGCCGGCTCGACCGGCATCGCGGTGGTCTTCTGCCGGGCGATGCCGAGCGCGGCGAGCCGCCGCTCGTTCTTCGTCCGGTCGGCCTCCTCGACCGAGGGGACGACGACGTCGGCCGGGTAGACCCGCCCGGCCAGGTCCCACAGCCGCTCCCGCCCGACGCGCCCGGCGATCGCGATCTCGCCGCGCATCATCAGGAACTCCAGCATCTGGGTGACGTTGCGGTTGTTGGTCCATCCGGTCGAGGCCCACGGCACCACGCAGGTGTCCGGGATGTCGCGGGAGGTCAGCGGCCCGGAGCTGCCGAGCAGATCGAGGATGTCGCGCCGGAAGCGGTCGTTGTCGCGGAGCCAGGCACGCGTACGCTCGTAGTCGGGCCAGTCGGCCGCACCGGCGAGGTACAGGCCCAGGTCGCTCATCGGCCGCACCAGCGCGTTGTGCTCGAACAGCGTGCGGTCCTGCTCCAGGGCCTCCTGGAGCTGAGCGGGCTCGTACGCCGAGCCGAGGCGGCTCCAGGCGACGAGGTCCGCGCTGGGCGCGATGGCCGCGGTCGGGTCGATCTGCAGCAGGGTCAGTTGTCGCACGACCGCGAGCAGCTCGGACGGCCGGGGTGCGTCGAGCAGTTGCGCGCGCACCGCGATGCGCCGGGCCTGCGCCTTGGTGAGCCGGTGCACGGACAGGAGGCTACGTCAGGGCGCCGGTGCGGTGGACCGACGACACCGACGCGACCTTCGCTCGCCTGGTGGCGGCGGGGGCACGAGCGCTGTCCGAGCCCCACGACTGGCTGGGCGGCACGCTGCGCGTGGCGTGGTCGCCGATTCCGGACGACAATCCCATCGAGCTGGTCGAGCGCCGTTCTCCGTGATGCGGCGATCCCTCTGCAAGCGTCCTCCCGCGCGCAGGCCGTGACGTCTGTCATGTGGATTCGATGACGCCGGCCTCTACCGGAGCCGGAGCCGCGGCGGGCAGCATGGGTGCATGGACTCGATCGGCATGGACGCGACAAACGGAGAGCCTGTGGCCGCGGCCGAGCCGGGGCGAGTGGAGCTGCGCGGCGTGGCGAAGTCGTATCGCGGGCCGGGCGGATCCGTCCACGCGGTGCGGGGCGTCGACATCGCCGTCGCCGCCGGCGAGACGGTGGCGCTCCTCGGGCCGAACGGGGCCGGCAAGTCGACGGCGATCGACATGCTGCTCGGCCTGCAGGCTCCCGACGCCGGCAGCGTCGGCATCTTCGGCCTCCCGCCGGAACAGGCTGTCGACCAGGGCCGCGTCGGGGCGATGCTGCAGACCGGGGGGCTCCTTCGCGATCTGCGCGTGCGCGAGCTGGTGACCATGACCGCGGCGCTCTTCCCCGAGCCGCTGCCGGTCGGCGAGGTGCTCGCACTGGCGGGTGTCGAGGGGCTCGCCGAGCGACGAACCGAGAAGCTGAGCGGCGGCGAGACGCAGCGGGTGCGGTTCGCAATCGCGCTCGCCGGCGACCCCGACCTGCTCGTCCTCGACGAGCCGACCGTCGGGATGGACGTCCAGGCGCGGCACGCGTTCTGGACCACCGTGCGGGAGTTCGCCCGGCGCGGAAAGACGATCCTCTTCGCGACCCACTACCTCGAGGAAGCCGACGGTTACGCGGACCGCGCCGTGTTGATGGCGCAGGGCCGGGTCGTCGCGGACGGGCCGACGACCGAGATCAAGGCGATGGTCGGCTCGCGCACGATTCGCGCGACGCTGCCGGACGTCCCGCTCGAACGGCTCGAGGCGCTGCGGGGCGTGACGAGTGCCGAACGGCGCGGCGAGGCGGTCGCGCTCGCGCTGCTCTGACTCCGACGCGGCGCTCCGGGCGCTGCTGGCAGCGTATCCGGCTGCGCGTGACATCGAGATTCGCGGCGCCGACCTCGAGCAGGCGTTCCTGCAGCTGGTCGCAGACGAGGCGGTGGCTGCGTGAACGCGCTCGTCTATGCGCGCTACGAGCTGACGCGCACCTTCCGCAACCGGCGGTTCTTCTTCCTCTCCCTCGGCTTTCCGCTCGTACTCTTCTATGCGATCGCCACGCCGAACCGGCACGAGGCGAGCCTCGGCGGCAGCGGCATCTCGGCGCCGGTCTACTTCATGGTCGGCCTGGCCGCGTTCGGGACGATGAACTCGGTCCTCGCGGCGGGCACGCGGATCGCCGGCGAGCGCGCAATCGGCTGGAACCGGCAGCTGCGGCTGACGCCGCTGCCGACTCGAACCTACTTCCGGGTCAAGGTGCTGACCGCCTACGCGACCGCGCTGCCGACGATCGCGCTGCTCTACCTCGCGGGCGCGACGCTCGGCGTGCGGCTGCCGGCCGGGAACTGGGCCGAGATGACGGCGCTGATCCTGGTCGGCCTCGTCCCCTTCGCGGCGCTCGGGATTCTGCTGGGCCACGCGCTGACGACGGACTCGATCGGGCCGGCGATGGGTGGTACGACCGCGCTCCTCGGCCTGCTGGGCGGCGTCTGGTTCCCGATCACCGGCGGCGTGATGCACGCGATCGCCGAGGGCTGCCCTCGTACTGGCTCGTGCAGGCGAGCCACGTCGGCCTCACCGGCCAGGGCTGGGGCACGACCGGGTGGGTGGTCGTCGGCGCCTGGAGCGTCGCCGCAGCCGCGGCGGCGAGGCGGGCCTACCGGCGCGACACCGGCCGCGGCCTGACGGTGATGCCGCTCGGTCCGGCAGGATGGAGGTGATGAGCACCGCACTCGAGAGCTCGGACCCCGGTGGCCGCCTGCTCCTCCGCGTCCGGCTCGGGCAGATCCTCGGCCTGCTGTTCCTGATCGGGCCGCTGAGCGACCTCGCGCGCAGCTCGGCTTCGCCGGCGCGGACGACGGCGATCGTCGCCGTCGTCGGCGCCTTCGTCGTCCTCTACCTGGCGGTGCTGCCCCCGGCGCGCCCGCTCGCGCGGCGCGGAGGACGGCGCGATCGAGCGCGGCGCTCGCGCTGCTCGCCGCGACGGCGGGTCTGACGCTGCTTCTCGGCGCGCCGCGCTCGTTCGCAGCGCTCTTCGTCTACTTCGTCGCCGCCGCGGGCCTGCTCCTGCCGCCCCGGCTCGCCGCCGCGGTGATCGCAGTCACCGCAGCGGCGGTCGGCGCCGGGCTCGCCGTCGACGGTGCCGAACGGTCTCGACGGTCGCCGCTTTCACGCTGACGATCGTCGCGATCGGCAGCGATGATGGCGGCGTTCGGCCGCCAGGCGCAGGCCAACCGCGAGCTGCGGGCCGCCCGCGAGGAGCTCGCCCGGGCAGCGGTCGACGAGGAGCGGCTCCGGATCGCACGCGACCTGCACGACCTGCTCGGCCACACCCTCTCGGTGATCGCACTCAAGAGCGAGCTGGCGGCGAAGCTCGTCGAGCGCGATCCGGCGCGGGCCCGTGCCGAGCTCGCCGACGTCCAGGAGGTGACGCGGCAGGCGCTCGGCGAGGTCCGCGAGGCGGTGCAGGGCTATCGCCGGCTCGGGCTTGCGGAAGCGGTCGACGGCGCCCGCGCGGCGCTTTCGGCGGCGGGGATCGACTGCCGGTTCGACATCGCCGCCGCCCCGCTGCCGGACGAGGTGGAGAACGTGCTGGCCTGGGCGGTTCGGGAGGCGACGACGAACGTCGTTCGCCACAGCAACGCACGCGCCTGTGTAATCCGTGTCCAGGCCGAGGCCGACCGGGTCGAGCTCGCGGTGGACGACGACGGCAGCATGGCCCGTGCGGCCGGCCGGGGAGCAGGGCTGACCGGGCTCGCAGAGCGCGCCGAGCGACTCCAGGGAACGCTGGAGGCGGGCGCGCGGCCCGAGGGCGGCTTCCGGTTGCGGTTGACCGTGCCGCTGCCCGGCGCGCCGGCGGTGCGGCCGCCCGGCCCGCCGACGGGCGAGGCGACGGCCCCGGCGACCGCGACGGCTGCCCTGCCGAGGACGTGATCCGCGTCCTCATCGCCGAGGACCAGGCGATGGTCCGCGGCGCGCTCGCGAGCCTGCTGTCGCTCGAGCCCGACATCGAGGTCGTCGCCGAGGTGGACCGAGGCGACGACGTGGTCGAGGCCGCGCGCGCGGAGCGCGCGGACGTGGCGCTGCTCGACATCGAGATGCCGGGACTCGACGGGATCGCCGCGGCGGCGGCGCTTGGACGCGAGCGGCCCGAGACGCGGACGCTGATCCTGACGACGTTCGGGCGACCGGGTTACCTCCGCCGCGCGATCGAGGCAGGCGCGAGCGGCTTCCTGCTCAAGGACGCTCCCGCCGAGCAGCTCGCACGCGCCGTCCGCGAGGTCGCCGCCGGGGGTCGGGTGATCGATCCCGAGCTCGCCGCCGCCGCGATCGCCGACGGCGTCAGCCCGCTGACCGACCGCGAGCACGACGTCCTCGCCGCCGCCACGAGGCACGCCACCGCGGCCGAGATCGCAGCGGCGCTCCACCTCTCCGAGGGAACCGTCCGCAACTACCTGAGCGCCGCGATCCGCAAGCTCGGAGCGCGGAACCGCACGGAGGCCGTCGAGATCGCCACCGGCAAAGGGTGGCTGCAGGCGTCGCCCCCGGGCGATTCTTAGGCACGTCTTCAGCACGGCTTAGGGCACTCTCAACGGCGGGTGGTCTCCTCTGGTCATGGCACTCAAACGACCACAAGGAGGACAGGCCATGCTCAGAGATCACCGTCGCAAGCTCGTTGCCGTCGTCGCGGCATCCGCGGTCGCGGTGGGCGGTGGGGCGGCGTTTGCCGCCACGCAGTCGAGCCCTCAGCAGCAGAGCCAGGCGATCGTCGCCGACGCGGCGAAGCAGCTCGGCGTCACGCCGACGCAGCTCACGGCTGCACTCAAGAAGGCGCTCGAGAACCAGGTGGACGCGGCGCTCGCCGCGGGGCAGATCACCCAGGCGCAGGCAGACCAGATGAAGTCGGCCATCGAGGCCGGCCGGCTGCCCCTGCTGGGCGTCGGCCGTGGGCCGGGCCCCGGTCACGGTCACAGGCCCGACCTGGCGACGGCCGCGTCGTACCTCGGCGTGAGCGCCGCCGAGCTGCAGGCGTCGCTCGAAGGAGGCAAGACGCTCGCCGACGTCGCCAAGGCCGAGGGCAAGTCCGTCGACGGGCTCGTCGCCGTGCTCGCCGCTTCGGCGAAGTCGCGGCTGGACGACGACGTCTCGTCCGGACGGCTGACCCCCGCCCAGCGGCAGGCGATCCTCGCCGACCTCGAGGAGCGGATCGCCGCGCTCGTGAACGGTGCGCTGCCCCAGCGGCCCGACTTCCGCGTCGCACCGTCGGCGGCGGTGACGACCGCCTAGATCAATCGCCTAGCCCTGCAGCAGGTCACGCTGCCTCGCCGCCGAACGGGGCGGCGAGGCATGCGGATCAAAGGGGAGCGCCGGTTCGCCGCGACGCGCGACCAAGTGTTCGCGGCGCTCGTCGACCCTGCCGTCGTGGCCTCGGCGCTGCCGGGCGTTCGCGAGTGGGACTCGACCGACCCGGATCGCTGGACGATGTCGATCAGGCTCCCCGTCCCGTTCGCGCCCGCATTGCGCGTTGCGGTCGAGGTGCTGGAGCGGGAGGACCCGGCCCGCGGGAGGCTCCGCGGCGCGGGCGGAGCGCTCGGCGGCGGCGCGCGGGTCGACACGAGCTTCGACCTCGACGAGCCGCGTCCCGGCCACACGTTGATGCACTGGGCGGCGGAGATCGAGCTCTCCGGGCTTCTCAGCACGCTCCTTGGCGCCACGATCGAACCGCTCGCCCGCCGCCAGGCCGAGCGGATGCTCGACGCGATCGCCGCCCGCGTGGAGCCGCGGCGGCCGGAGGTTGCATAGCAGCCCGCACCGCTAGGCCTCGCGCGGCTCCCAGGTGAACGTGCGGATCGCGACCAGCACGCCGGCGACGCCCCACGCCAGCACGACGAGGAGCGCCCAGGCCTGCAGGGTGAACGGCTCCCGGTCGAGGTAGGTGGCGGTGACGGCGTCGATGAAGTGCTTCAGCGGCAGCACCTCGGCGACGTGCTGGAGGAACTCCGGGTAGCGGCTCGTCGGCCCGAAGCCGCCGGAGAGGAACGCCAGCGGCAGGACGATCACGTTGACGACCGCGGAGGAGCCCTCGGCGGAGCGGATCAACCCCGCCAGGGCGACGCCCATCCCGGCGAACGCCGCCGCTCCGACTGCGCACACCACGAGCAGGTCGAATGGACGGTGCGGCAGCGAGGCGCCGTAGACCACCTTGCCGACGGTGAAGATCGCGACGGTCTGCAGCGCGAACACGAGCAGCATCGAGACGATCGCCGCCGCGAGGTAGACGACCGGAGGAAGCGGCGTGCCGCGGATCCGCTTCAGGATCCCTTGCTCGCGGCGGAGGACGAGCAGGATCGCGAGGCCGCCGAAGGCCGTGTTCGCCACGCCGTAGCCGATCAGGCCGGCGACGAGATAGTCGATCTCCGTGTGCCCGCGGTAGGTGCCGTTGTAGACCGCGCCGAGCAGCAGCAGGAGCAGGATCGGGAAGAAGAAGACGAAGACGGCCGCCTCGCGGCTGCGCCAGAAGATCAGCTGCTCGTTCCGCAGCTGGTGGAGGAAGAGCCTCACTCGGCCTGCTCCGGCTCCTGCACGAGCTCCAGATAGACGTCCTCGAGGGTGGCGCGCCGGACCTCCAGGCCTTCGAGCTCGCGGCCCTCGGCCAGCGCCCGCGACGTCAGCTCGTGCAGCACCCTGGTCGGCTCGTCGGTGCGGACTCGTCCGCAGCTCGCCTCCCTCCCGCCAGCGGAGCTCGGTCGTGCGCGCGTCGCCCGTCAGCTCGGACGGGCGGCCGATGCGGACGATCTCTCCTTCGCACGAGCACCGCGACCCGGTCGGCGAGCTCCTGGGCCTCGTCGAGGTAGTGCGTCGTGAGCAGGATCGTCTTCCCGAGCTCCCGCAGCGAGCGGATCATCTCCCAGGCGGCCCGCCGGGCCTGCGGGTCGAAGCCGGTGGTGGGCTCGTCGAGGAAGACGAGCTGGGGATCGCCGACGAGCGCGAGCCCGAGGTCGAGCCGGCGCTTCTGGCCGCCGGAGAGCGTCTTCACGCGTGCGTCGCGCTTCTCGCTCAGGCCGACGACGTCGATCACCTCGGCGGCGTCCCGCGGCGCCCGGTAGTAGCCCGCGAACATCGCGAGCGTCTCGCGCACCGTCAGGTTCGCCCAGGTCTCGGAGTGCTGCAGGACGATCCCGATCCGCTGGCGCCATGCGGTGCCTGCTCGCTCCGGGTCCTCGCCGAGCACCTCGACCTCGCCTGCGTCCCGGCTGCGGTATCCCTCCAGGATCTCGACGGTGGTCGTCTTGCCGGCCCCGTTCGGGCCCGAGCAGACCGAAGACCTCGCCGCCGCCGATCTCGAAGTCGATCCCGCGGACAGCCTCCTGGTCGCCGTATCGCTTGACGAGGTCGCGGACGACGACCGCGTTCAAGCCGTGAGCTCCAGCACCGCGAGACCGCCCGGCGGGAAGCCCGGGTCGGGCCCGCCCGTGAGCGAGATCGCGATCAGCGAGCAGTCGGGCTGGTGGCCGACCACCGCCACGCGCTCGCCGCGCCGGGCGACGGCCGTCCGGAGATCGTCCAGCGTCGCCCCCGGCGCGAGTCGCTCGTCGGGCTGCGGCTCGAGCTCGCTCCCCTTCGCGATCGCCGCGGCCGTCTCCCGCGCGCGCAGGAGCGGGCTCGTGAGCACCGCGTCGAGCCCTTCGCCGGCGAGCTCTTCGCCCAGCCGCCGCGCCGCCTCGCGCCCCGCGGCGGTCAGCGGCCGGAGCTCGTCGGGCTCGCCCGGGCCGGCCTCGGCGTGGCGAATGAGGTAGACGCGCACCGGAGGAGGATAGGCTCAGGGACGTGGCCTCGTATCGCTACGTCGTCGCGGACGTCTTCACCGGCGTCCCCCTGACCGGAAACCAGCTGGCCGTCTTCACGGACGCGCGCGAGCTGCCCGAGGAGCTGCTGCAGCCGCTGGCGCGCGAGCTGAACCTGAGCGAGACGGTCTTCGTCTATCCGTCCGAGGGGGACGGGCACGTTCGCATCCGGATCTTCACGCCGGCGATCGAGCTGCCGTTCGCAGGGCATCCGGTCCTCGGCACGGCGTTCGTGCTCGGCGGGCCGTTGCAGCTCGGCGAGATCCGGCTCGAGACCGGCGCCGGGATCGTGCCGGTCGAGCTCGAGCGGGAGGGCGCCCGGATCATCTTCGGGCGGATGAGCCAGCCCCTGCCGGCGTGGCGCCCGTTCGAACGCGAGACTGAGCTGCTGGCTGCGCTCGGCGTCGAGCGCTCGGAGCTGCCGGTCGAGCTCTACGACCTCGGTCCGACGTTCGTCTACGTCGCCTTGCCGGACGAGGCCACGGTGGCTGCGCTGCGGCCCGACCTGAAGGCGCTCGAGCCGCTCCAGGTCGGGACGAACTGCTTCGCCGGCTCGGGGCTGCGCTGGAAGAACCGCATGTTCGCGCCCTACCACGGCGTCAACGAGGATCCGGCCACGGGGTCGGCCGCCGGCCCGCTGGCGGTGCACCTCGCCCGCCACGGGCGGATCGCCTTCGGCGACGAGATCGAGATCTCCCAGGGGGCGGAGATCAACCGCCCGTCGACGCTCTTCGCCCGTGCGGAAGGCGAGGGAGATCGCATCGACGCGGTCTTCGTGGGCGGCTCGGCGGTGATCGTCGCGCGCGGCGAGTTCCGGCTCTAGCTCTCCTGGCTCCAGCTCTCCCTGCGCTCGAACGCCACGGCGCGGATCTCGGGCAGCTCGACCGTCAGCGCCGTCCAGAACCGGCCACCGTCACGTGAGACGAAGAGCCGGTCCGGCGACGCTGCCACGAGCACGTCCGGGTCGTCCGGCCAGACGGCGACGGCGTGGATGCGCGGCAGGCCGCGCCCGGACTCGCTCCACGTGGCGCCCTCGTCGTGGGAGACGACGAGCGGCGGCTTCGCGTTCACCGCCGCAACGACGGTGACGCCGGCCGCAGCCGCGTCGAGGAGGAGCGGCAGCGAGAGATCGAGGGGCGGACGGGAAGGCAGGGCTTCGACGGGCTCGGCCTCGTCCTCGTCCAGATCGACCGCGTAGACCCCGAGCGCGCAGTCGACGACGACCTTCATCGCTGTGCGCGCCGCCGTTCCAGGATGGCGCCCACCGTCGCGGTCGCCCGGCGGGCGGCGCCGACGGGCGAGTAGCCGCGCGCGCGGGCGTCGATGTAGGCCGCCGAGAAGGCGTCCCCCGCGCCGGTCGGGTCGACGTCGACCGCCCGCGCCGGCACGCGCTCGACCTTGCCGTCCGCGAAGACGATCGAGCCGCGCGAGCCGAGCGTCAGGAGCACCTCCGGGACGCCGAGCCGGCGCACGGACGCCTCGCTGAAGTCGTCGAGGACGACTCGGGCTTCCTCCTCCGCCAGCTTCAGCACCGTGACGTGCTCGAGCACGGCACGGTCGTACGACGCGTCGAGCACGAGCGGCCCCGTCACCGGGGCGCGCACGAGCCCTTGCGCGTCGAGAAGAATCCGCCGCCCGCGGGCTAGCGCGGCGAGGGTCTCCGCGGGGAAGTCGGATCGTGAGAGCGGCGCCACGTGCACCCACTGTGCCCTCTCGAGCGTCTGCGCCGCCCAGCCGTGGACGTCGTCGGGCGTCCACGGGTCGCCGAGTGCTGCGACCTCCATCTTGCGCACGTCGCCGACGTACTCGAACGCGAAGGTCGCCGTCGCGGAGCCGCCCTGCCAGCGCACAGGCAGGCCCAGCGCCTGGAGCGGCGGCAGCAGGGTCTCGCGGTCCTCGACCGCCGACCTGGTGGCGATCATCGCGCGCGCTCCGAGCAGCCGCAGCGCCCGCGCGGCGTGGAAGGGGCCGCCTCCGGGCCGAGCGTCGCCCTCGATCACGTCGCGCGAGAGGTTGCCGACGACCACGAGCGGACGCACGGGCCGCGAGCCTAGCCTGTCGTGGCCCGCATGGGGACGATGCGCCGCGCCACGAGGGACGCGAGCAGCGTCAACCCGAACGCGGCGGCGAAGCTCGGCAGCGACGCGCCTCCCCACGGAAGCGCATGCGGATGCGTCTTCGCGACGAGGTTCGTCCACCAGCCCGGCCCGACCGGCTGCAGCCACTGGTAGACCGCAAAGCCGGCGACCCAGGCGACGATCGTCGCCGGCCTGACGCTCGGCGCCTCGAAGATCTCCCGTTCCGAGTAGTGCCGCCCCGAAAGCAGCCAGTCCGCGAGGAGGACCCCGAACAGCGGCACGAAGCAGGAGCCGAGCAGGTACAGGAAGTCGAGGTAGCTGCCGAGGTCGAGGACGAGCGCACCGATCGTCGCGATGCCGGCCACGCCGGCGACGAGCACGCGCTGCGACACGTCGGTGAAGACGTTCTGGAGCGAGACGGCGCCCGAGTAGACGTTGGCGAACGCCTCGTCCGACTCGTCGACGGTCAACGCGAAGAGCGCGAGCAGCGACGCGACCCCGCCTGCCGCCACGGCGGTGGGGATCGCCGCCGCATCGGTGATCCCCCTCGAGAGCGACAGGACGGCGCCGAGGAAGAAGAGCCCGATGGTGGGCAGCAGGTAGCCGACGCCGGTACCCCAGAAGGCGTCGCGCCTGCTCCGCGCGAAGCGCGTGTAGTCGGCCGCGAGCGGCGTGAACGAGATCACCGACGCGAGCACGAGGTCGACCGCCGACCAGAACGTGAGGCTGCCGTCGCCGGGCCTGCTCCACAGGCTCGACACATGCTGTCCGTGGAATGCCCACCAGAACAGATAGGCGAGCGACGCGGCGACCAGGTAGACGGCGAACTTGCGGATGTAGCGGCGGATGAATCCCACCGGGCCCAGCAGCGCCAGGGTCATGGCCACGACGCCCATGCCAATCGTCCAGAGCCACTTCGCCCGGAAGCCGAACACCTCGTCCGAGAGCGCCGCCGCGGCGGTCGCGATGATCAGCAGCTCGAAGATCGACCAGCCGAGGCACTGCATGACGTTGAGCGCGGTCGGCAGCAGCGAGCCGCGCCGGCCGAGCGGCGCCCGCAGCAGCACCATGGCCGGCACGCGCGCGTCCGCGCCGATCAGCCCCGCCAGGCCCAGCATCGCGTTGCCGACGAGCGCCGCGAGGACGATCGCCCAGAACGCGTCGCGCAGCGAGAGGCCGGGGACGAGGAACCCGCCCGCGACGATCACGAGCAGGCTGACGGACAGGTTGCTCCAGAGCAGGAAGACGTCCGACAGGCCGAGGACGCGGAAACGCTCGGGCACGGGTGTGATCCCCCAGTTCGGCGCGTCCTTCAAGCTTTCGCGTCCTCCCTTCGCCGGCATGACCCGGATCAGGTTCAGCGGGTGTGTTCTCAGCCGCGTCGCGGCACCCCGGTGCCGTCAGGTTAACGGCGCGAGACGCATCCACGCCGCGCTGGACGCGATCGCCTCAGCGCGACTGCAGACTCTGGCAAGGACGTCCAGCTCCGTGAACACGACAGTGTCCCAAACCGTCATCTTGCAGTTGCGTCCATCGACGCAGATCCTCGTCTTCGTGGATGCGATCGAGCGCGAAGACGTCGTGGCGATCATGAGCGCACTCATTCAGGCACACTGGAAGCTCGATCAGATCCTCGACGCTCTCCAGGAGGACGATGGGGAAGAAGACGAAGCTGACGGCTGAGTTCTGGCGCCGCGACGCGGAGGTCAGGCGGGCGCTCGAGGAGCGGATCGCCTACCACACCGCGAAGCTCGCGCAGGAGCGCGCCTCGCGGGAGCAGGCTTAGCCGACCAGCCTGCGCAGCACGTACGGGAGGATCCCCCCGTGGCGCAGGTACTCGCGCTCGCGCGGCGTGTCGAGACGGACGCGGGCGCGGAACTCCGTGTCGTCGGCGCGCACCGTCACCTCGCTCGCGTCGCCGTTGTCGACGCCGGCGATCGAGAACTCCTCGCGGCCGGTGAGCCCGAGCGAGTCGGCGTTCTCGCCGGGCATGAACTGCAGCGGCAGGATCCCCATCATCAGGAGGTTCGAGCGGTGGATCCGCTCGTAGTTGTCCGCGATCACGGCCTTCACCCCGAGCAGGTTCGGGCCCTTCGCCGCCCAGTCGCGCGACGAGCCGGAGCCGTACTCCTTGCCGGCCATCACGATCAGCGGCGTGCCCTCCTCGAGGTAGCGCTGCGAGGCCTCGAAGATCGTCGTCTCCTCGCCCGACGGAACGTGCACCGTCCACGTCCCCTCCGCGCCCGGAACGAGCTTGTTCTTCAGCCGCACGTTCGCGAACGTGCCGCGGACCATCACCTCGTGGTTGCCGCGGCGCGCGCCGTACGTGTTGAAGTCCTTGCGCTCGACGCCGTGCTCGGTCAGGTACCTGCCCGCCGGCGAGTCCGGCTTGATCGCGCCGGCCGGCGAGATGTGGTCGGTCGTGACGGAGTCGCCGACCCAGACGAGGCAGCGCGCGCCGGCGACGTCCTCCACGGTTCCCGGTGCGCGTGACATGCCCTCGAAGTAGGGCGGCAGCCGGACGTACGTCGACGCGGGGTCCCAGGCGAAGAGATCGCCCTCCGGCGTCGGCATGGCGCGCCAGTGCTCGTCGCCCGCGAAGACGTCGGAGTACGTGTCGGCGAACATCTCCGCACGCACCGACGCGGCGATCACGTCCTGGATCTCCCGGGCGCTCGGCCAGAGGTCCGAGAGAAAGACGTCTCCGCCGTCCTTGCCCTGCCCGATCGGCTCCGTCACGAGGTCGATGTCCATCCGCCCGGCCAGCGCATAGGCGACGACGAGCGGCGGCGAGGCGAGGTAGTTCGCCTTCACCTCCGGGTGGATGCGCGCCTCGAAGTTGCGGTTGCCGGAGAGCACGGAGCAGACGACGAGGTCGTTCTCGGTCACGGCGGCCGAGATCGCCTCCGGGAGCGGGCCGGAGTTCCCGATGCAGGTCGTGCAGCCGTAGCCGACGGTGTTGAAGCCCAGCTCGTCGAGGTACTGCTGCAGGCCGGCGGCCTCGTAGTACTTCGTCACCACCTTCGAGCCCGGGGCGAGGCTCGACTTGACCCAGGGCTTGCGCTCGAGGCCGAGCTCGACGGCCTTCTTCGCCAGCAGGCCCGCCCCCACCATCACCTGCGGGTTCGAGGTGTTCGTGCAGGACGTGATGGCGGCGATCACCACGGAGCCGTGCTCGAGCTCGTAGTCCTCCCCGGCGACCGGGACGCGGTTGCGGATCGGATCGATCAGGGCGACCGGGACCGGCTCGACCTCGCGGACGTCCGACTGTCCCGGCGCCTCCTCCGCGACGGGGTCGCTCGCCGGGAAGGTGTCGGCGACCGCCTTGTCGAGCGTGTGGTTGCCGTACTCGACGCCGAAGGTGCCGAGCGACTCGAGGAAGCTCTCCTTGGCGATGCGCAGCGGCACCCGGTCCTGCGGCCGGCGAGGGCCGGCCAGCGACGGCTCGACGGTGCCGAGATCGAGCTCGACGATCTGCGAGTACGTCGGCTCGTCGTCGGGGTCGTGCCAGAGCATGTTCTCCTTCGTGTACGCCTCGACCAGCGCGATGCGCTCCGGCGGGCGACCGGTGAGGCGCAGGTAGTCGAGCGTCTGCTCGTCGACCGGGAAGAAGCCGCACGTCGCGCCGTACTCGGGCGACATGTTCCCGATCGTCGCCCGGTCGGCGAGCGTCAGGCCGGCCAGGCCGTGGCCGAAGTACTCGACGAACTTCCCCACCACGCCGGTCTTGCGCAGGATCTGCGTCACCGTCAGCACGAGGTCGGTCGCCGTGGCGCCCTCGGGCAGCTCGCCGTGGATCTTGAAGCCGACGACCTGCGGCACCAGCATCGAGACCGCCTCGCCGAGCATCGCCGCCTCGGCCTCGATGCCGCCGACGCCCCAGCCGAGCACGCCGAGCCCGTTGACCATCGTCGTATGCGAGTCGGTGCCGACGAGCGTGTCGGGGAACGCGACCCCGTCCCGGTCCTCGACGACGCGTGCGAGGTACTCGAGGTTGACCTGGTGACAGATTCCCGTGGAGGGCGGGACGACCTTGAAGTTGTCGAACGCGCTCTGGCCCCAGCGGAGGAAGGCGTAGCGCTCGCGGTTCCGCTCGAACTCGAGCTCCGTGTTGCGTCCGATCGCGGCGCGCGTGGCGAACGCGTCGACCTGCACCGAGTGGTCGACGACGAGCTCGGCCGGGATCAGCGGGTTGATCCGCTTCGGGTCGCCGCCGAGATCGCGCATCGCCTCGCGCAGCGTCGCGAGGTCGACGACGGCGGGCACACCGGTCAGGTCCTGGAGGAGGACGCGCGCCGGAGAGTACGAGATCTCCTGCGAGGGCTCAGCCTTCGCGTCCCAGCGGGCGACGGCCTCGACGTCCTCCTCGCTCGAGGTGCGGAGCACGTTCTCGAGCAGGATCCGCAGCGTGTACGGGAGGCGCGCGACATCGTGCGTGGCCTGCAGATCGTCCAGCCGGTGGATCTCGTACGAGCGATCCCCGACGGTGAGCTGGGACGAACCGGCCATACCCCGATTCAATCAGAAGGGGCGCGGCCGCCCGGGCAGGCAGGCGCACGGCCGCCGGAGCCGCGTGCGCACGGGAACGTAGACTCGAGCGCGGTGGGTCAGGAGCGTCACATCGTCGGGATGGGGGGCGGGGGCGAGACGGAGGAGCAGACGCGCCTCCTCCACGACTACATCCTCGGCCTCGCGCGCGGCAACCGCGTGCTGTACGTGCCGACCGCGTCGGCCGAGAAGCCGGAGTACATGCTGGCGTTCTACGAGCGGTTCTCGGACCGCGCGCGCTGCTCCACCCTCGACTTCTTCCCGTGGCCGCGCGAGCGGCTGCGCGAGTACGCGCTCGAGCAGGACGTGATCCTCGTCTCGGGCGGGAACACGGCCAACATGCTCGCGATCTGGCGCGTGCACGGCTTCGACCGCTTCCTCCACGAGGCGTGGGAGGACGGGATCGTGCTCTGCGGCGCGAGCGCCGGGATGATCTGCTGGTTCGAGGCCGGCGTGACCGACTCGTTCGGGCCGCAGCTCGAGGGGATGCGCGACGGGCTCGGCTTCCTCGCCGGCTCGGCCTGCCCGCACTACGACGGCGAGGAGCGGCGGCGGCCGGTCTACACGCGGCTCGTGCGCGAGGGCTTCCCGCCCGGCTACGCGGCCGACGACGGCGCCGCGCTGCACTTCGTGGGCACGGAGCTCGACGAGGTCGTCAGCTGCCGTGAGGGCGCGGCGGCCTACCTGGTCGGGCCGGAGGGCGAGACCGTGCTCGACGCCCGGCTGCTCGGCGCCTAGCGACCCGGTCAGCGCCGGCGGTTTCGCCTGCAGGTCGCCAAAAATGGTTCGACCCGGGCGCGGCGAACTCTCAGGATCCATGGTCGTCGTCGACCGCCTGCCGGAGAAGGAGCCTCGGCTCGACCCGCAGCCGTCGCTCTTGGAGCTGCTCTGCCCGCCCTCGGACGGCGACGAGCCCGTCAGTCCGGAGCTCGCGCTCGTCGCGTCCGGTGAGGAGCGGCAGCGGCTTCTGGAGGGGCTGCCGGAGCCCTCCTTCGACGAATGGGTGACGGAGCTCCGGCGCCGCTTCGAGGCCGATCATGCCGCCCAGGCCGAGGTCGAGGCGCGCCCGGCGCGGCGACCGCTCTCCCGCCGGGAGCGGATCGCAGGCGTGCTGGTGATGGGCGTGCTCGTGGTCGGCTCCGCGCTCCCGATCGTGCTGCACGCGCTGCTGCTGCGGTGAGAGCGCCCGACGAGGGATGTTCCCTCTGGATCACGTGGGTCGAGCTGTGTCAGCGCGGTCGCCGCTGAAGAGCGTCTGCGAATCGACGAAGCAGATCGGGTTCTCGAAGGGGTCGCGTGCGTAGAAGCTGCGCTCGCCCCACGGTTGGACCGCGATGTCGCTCAGCTCTCGACAGCCCGCCTCGTGTGCCCGCTCGTGCACGGCGTCGAGGTGATCCACGCTGAAGTAGACGTATTGGGGATTTGGTCCGACCTGCTCGGGGTCGCCATCGGCGAGTGCGTCGTAGCAGGCCAGGATGGTGCCGGCACAGTCGAAGTAGTGTCGGCCGCTGGAGACGCGGGAACCGGGCATTCCCAGCAGCCGAGCGTAGAAGGACGCGGCCGCCTCGATGTCCGGGACCGGCAGGATGACCCGAAACAGGCGGGGCCGCTGCTCTTCGTTCGCGACCAAGGGGGCCCCCGGCTCGCTACCACTCCGCCGCGGCAGGGCGGTCGCCGCCGTGCGGGCGCAGCTGCCTCGTCGTCGCCACTCGTCAGCTCCGCGGCGTGCCACGTTCCCGGCTGCTCGGTCCAGCTTCGGCTCCGTGCCGGCCGCCTCGCCGCGGGCGAGCCGCTCGCGCTGGGAGCGGACGGTGTAGGCCGGGTCGGCGGCGCTCGCCTTGCCCGCCTCGAAGACGGCGAAGCGGGTCAGCGCGGAGCCTGCGACGAGCAGCGCTCCGCCGAGGCTCGCGCCCAGGCGGCGGCCGCCGGCGACGGCCAGGATCGCCGCGCCGGCCGCGGTCGCCGACTTCGCGACCTCGAGTACCGGCCCGCCTTCCCCCGGCGATACGGCGTCGGCGAGGAAGCCGAGGCGTCGCTCCATCGCGAGCCCGGCGCCGAGCTCGGCCGCGGCGCCGACGAGCGCCAGCCGCCGCGCCGGGCCGCGCGTCGTCGCCGGGCGTGAGCAGGCAGCGCAGCCGCCGGCCGCTGCGGCGGCGCGCCGGCGAACACGAACGGCAGCTCGCGGCGCGCCCTCGTGCCAGACCGGCACGGCCGTGTTCGCGACGAGCGCGCCGGTGTAGGTCGACGAGCGGCGGCCCGAGCGGCCCGGCAACCGCCTCGGCCGTCGGCGCAGGCGCGGAGAGACGCCGAGCAGGTCGAGCGCCGCCGCCGTCGTCGCCGCGCCGCCGGCGAGCGCAGGACCCACGAGCCGACGCTCATCGGCGAGGTCACCTTGAACACCCGCAGCATGTTGAGGAAGCGCTGCGGGCGCCCGAGGTCCGTGATCAGCAGCACCGGCGCACGATCGCCGGCCGAGACCGGCGACGAGCCCGGCCCGCGACCGCAGCCGCTCGTTCCGCCGTCAGCCGGGCGCCGAGGGCCAGCAGCCGAGGCGGCCCCCGACATGCCGCCGAGGAAGAAGTAGACCGGGATCTCCGCGCTTCCAGACCGGCTGCTTGATGATCGGCCGCCCGTAGTAGGAGCGCGAACTCCGCCCTGCCGACGAGCGACCGTCTCACCCCTGGGCATCGCGACCCCCGAACGCCCCGATCGCGGCGGCGGCAAGCGCTCCCGCGGCGGCGACCGCGGCGCCCCAGATCGACCGCCAGGTCGCGGGTGGTCACCACCGGGTCCGGCGGCAGCCCGTAGACCTCGGGCTCGTCGAGCAGCAGGAAGAACGCGCCGAACGCCGCCGACGCCGTCGTCCGGGTCGCGCGCCGTAGAGCCGCGCCTCGCTCGACGCCCTGCTCGTGCAGCTTCTCGAGCCGCTCGTCTGCGCGCGCTCGCGCAGCTCGTCGAGCGTCGCCGAACTGGATCGAGTCGGTCGGGCACGCCTGCGCGCACGCCGGGCTCGATCGTCGTCCTTGAGCCGGTCGTAGCAGAGCGTGCACTTCGCAGGCCCGCGCCGTCGCCCCTCGCGCCGGTCGATCACGCCGAACGGGCAGGCCGGGACGCAGTAGCCGCAGCCGTTGCAGACGTCGTCCTGCACGACGACGGTGCCGAACTCGGTGCGGAACAGCGCGCCGGTCGGGCAGACGTCGAGGCAGGCGGCGTGCGTGCAGTGCTTGCAGACGTCGGAGGACATCAGCCAGCGCAAGCCGCGTCCTGCTCGCGGCCGTCCGTGCTCGAGCGTCGGCCTGCTGCACGCGCGATCGGCTTCCGCTGCTCGACGAACGCGACGTGCCGCCAGGTGCTCGCGCCGAGCGCGCCGGTGTTGTCGTAGGACTTGCCCGTGAAGCTCGAGCCCGTCGTCGGGGACGTCGTTCCACTCCTTGCACGCGACCTCGCAGGCCTTGCAGCCGATGCAGACGCGAGGTGTCGGTGAAGAACCCCATCCGCGGCTTGCGCCTCGTCGCCGTAGCCGCGGGCCACGCGCGGGCCGCGGCGATCAGCTCACGCGTCGCCTCGCTCGGCGTCTCCTGCCCGGCGCGCGCGGTAGTCGCTCGACGAGCGCCGGCAGCGCCGGCCCGCGCGGCCGCCGGCCGGGCCGGATGTCGCAGGTCGCCGACCTTCGACTCCTGGATGTGCACGTTCGGGTCGAGCACGAGCGGGAACAGGTCGTTCGCCGACGTCGCCCGGTGACGAGCCCGCTGCGAGCCCCAGTGGTAGGGCAGCCCGACCTGGTGCACCGTGCCGGCCCTGCGACGCCGCAGCGGCGCGCATCCGGTCGGTCACCAGCACGCGCGCCTCGATCGCCGTGCGCGCGGTGACGATCGTCGCCCAGCCGCCGTGCTCGAGCCCGCGCTCGGCGGCCAGCTCGGGCGACACCTCGCAGAACATCTCCGGCTGCAGCTCGGACGAGGTAGGGCAGCGTGCCGCGACATCCCGCCCGGCGGTGTGGTGCTCGGTCAGCCGGTAGGTGGTGAGCGACGTACGGGAACACGCTCCGACTCGCCGCGTCGGGTTGTACGGGTTCGTCGGCGCGGCGGAACCGCTGGCGCGCCGGGTTCGTCCTGCTGGCCGTAGAGCGGGTTGCTCGAACGGCGACTCGTGCGGCTCGTAGTGCGTCGGCAGCGGCCCGTCCAGCGAGCCCGCTCGGCGCGAACAGCCAGCCCCGCCCGTCGGCCTGCATGATGAACGGGTCGTCGCCGCGCGATCGCGTCCTCGGCCCGTCGCGTCCTCCGGCGGCCGTAGTCGGGCGCGCTTGTCGGCGTCGAAGTCGGGCACGTCGTCGCCCGTCCACGTCGCCCTGCTCGTCGTCCCACCAGACGTAGCGCTTGCGCTCGGACCACGGCCTGCCGTCGGGGTCGGCGGAGGCGCGGTTGTAGAGGATCCGGCGGTTCGCCGGCCAGGCCCAGCCCCACTCGGGCGCGACCCAGCGTCTGCTCGCGCCGGCGGCTTGCGGCGCGCGGCCTGGTTGACGCTCGTCGGCGTAGACGCCGCAGTAGATCCAGCAGCCGCAGGCGGTCGAGCCGTCGGCCTTCAGCTCCGTGTAGGCGCTGACAGCGCGTCGCCGGTCTCGGCGTCGCAGCCGTTGATCTCGCGCAGCACCGCCTCGGCGCTCGGCTCCTCGCAGCGGGCCCTCGGTCGGGTAGTCCCAGGTGCAGGTCGAGGACCGGCCGGTCGCGCGGCGTCCGTCGAGCCGGCGAGCTTCTCGCGGATCCGCGCGGCCGAGGTGGTAGCACGAACCACAGCTCGGAGCGGCAGTCGCCCGGCGGCTCGACCGCCTTGTCGTGCCACTGGAGCAGCCGCTGGGTGTTGGTGAACGAGCCGTCCTTCTCCGTGTGCGCGGCGGCGGGCAGGAAGAAGACCTCGGTCGGCGATCTCCTCGGTCCGCAGCTCGCCCGTCTCGATCTCGGGCCCGTCCTTCCAGAAGCGTCGCGCTCTCGATCTCGACGAGGTCGCGCACGACCAGCCAGTCGAGCTTCGCCATCGCGAGCCGGTGCAGCTTCGAGTTCGCCGAGCCGACCGCGGGGTTCTCGCCCAGCAGCGAAGAAGCCCTTGACCTTGCCGTCGAGCATGTCGAGCGACCGTCGCGGTAGGTCGAGTGGTCGCCGTCGATCCGCGGCAGGTAGTCGAAGCAGAAGTCGTTCTCCGCGGTCGCGGCGTCGCCCCACCACGCCTTCAGCAGGCTGACGATGTACGCGTCGCAGGTGGCCCCAGAAGCCGGTCGGCGACGCGTTCTGCTCGACGAAGCGTCCGAGCGTCGCGTGCGCGCTGCGCGCTGCGGCATCGGCAGGTAGCCCGGGCAGGATGTTGTAGAGCGTCGGGATGTCGGTCGAGCCCTGGATGGACGCGTGCCCGCGCAGCGCCAGGATGCCGCCGCCGGGCCGGCCGATGTTGCCGAGCAGCAGCTGGATGATCGCCGCGGTGCGGATGTTCTGGACGCCGACCGTGTGCTGCGTCCAGCCGACCGCGTAGACGAACGCGGACGTGCGCTCGCGGCCCGGAGTTCGTCGCAGAGCGCCTCGGCGACCTCGAGGAACACGTCTCTCGGGCACGCCGCAGATCTCCTCCACCATCTCCGGCGTGTAGCGGCGGAAGTGCTTCCGCAGGATCTGGAAGACGCAGCGCGGGTGCTGGAGCGTCGGGTCCGTCGGCTGCGCCACCGACGCGCCTTCCAGCGGGTCGCCGTGCGCCTGCCGCCTGCCCCGGCGCTGGCGTCGGCCGCTGTCGCCTCGTACTGCCAGCTCGACGTGTCGTAGTCGCTGGCGCTCGGAGTCCCAGCCCGAGAAGCAGCCCGTCGAGGTCCTCGGTGTCCCGGAACGCCTCGTCGACGATCACCGAGGCGTTCGTGTAGTGCCTGACGTACTCGCCGAACCAGCGGTCGTGCTCGAGGACGTAGTTGACGATCCCGCCGAGGAACGCGATGTCGGTCCCGGCGCGGATCGGCACGTGCAGGTCGGCCGACCGCGCTCGTGCGCGTGAAGCGCGGGTCGACGTGGATCAGCTTCGCGCCCCGCCGCTGCGCCTCCATCGACCCACTGGAACGCCGACCGGGTGGCACTCGGCCATGTTCGAGCCCATGATCACGATGCAGTCCGAGTTGGCGAGGTCCTGCTGGAAGCGTCGTCGCGCCGCCGCGGCCGAACGAGGTGCCCAGACCGGGCACCGTGGAGCTGTGTCATATGCGGGCCTGGTTCTCGATCTGGACGACGCCGAGCGCGGTGAAGAGCTTCTTGATGAGGTAGTTCTCCTCGTTGTCGAGCGTCGCGCCGCCGAGGTGGGCGATCCCGAGCGTCCGGTTGACGCGCTTGCCGCCGGCTTCCTCCTGCCAGGTGTCGCTCCGCGCGGCGATCACGCGGTCGGCGATCATGTCCATCGCCTCGTCGAGGTCCAGCTCCTCCCAGTCGGTTCCGTACGGGCGCCGGTACTTGACCCGGTATTCGCGCAGCGGGCTCGTGACGTACGACTTCGTCGCGGACCCCTTGGGGCAGAGCCGGCCGCGCGAGATCGGGCTGTCCGGGTCGCCCTCGATCTGCGTGATCCTGCCGTCCTTGACGAAGATCTTCTGCGCGCAGCCGACCGCGCAGTACGGGCACACCGACCGCACGACCTGCTCCGCGTCGCGTGTGCGCGGACGGAGCTCCGCCGACCGCCGCGAGCGGACCGAGGAGCCGAGCCCGAGCAGATCTCCGTCGCGGATCTGCCGGACGAGCGGCCACGAGGAGATCAGCTTCGCGATCGCCATCGGCAGGAGTGTTCTTCCGCTCCTCAACGCGGCAAAACGCCGCTCGAGGCCGTGGGCGGCCGGGCCTATCCGCGCGGCTGGTCGATGGCGTCGAGGAGCGCCGCCCGTTCGGAGCCGAGCTCGCGGCAGGCGTCGCGGAGGCGCCGGTCCCCTTCACCGGACAGGCGAAGGTGGGCCACGCGCCTGTCGAGCGTCGAGGGCTCGCGCTGGAGCAGCCCTGCCTCCTCGGCCCGCTGGACGAGCTCCGTCACCGTGCTCTGGGTCAGCTGCAGACGATGGACGAGGTCGCCGACGGTGGAAACCTCGCTGCCGTCGTCCGCGCCCTTGATCATCAGCAGCAGCAGATACTGCCTGGGCGTCAAGCCGTGCCGACGCGCCACCTCCTCGCTCCGCCGGTCGAACCGGCGAAGGGCCGCGCGCAACTCGGCCGCAGTGCGGAAGTCGACTGACACCGCCCATCGAGTGTAGGCCTTTTCGTGTCGCTTGCAACGCGCCCGCGAAGGGTTCGGCCCGGGCGCCTCAGGCGGCGAAGAGCGCGCGGAGCCCGGCGAGCAGCCGGTCGAGATCCTGCTCGTCGTTGTAGGCCTGGAAGGAGACGCGGACGAGGTGCTCGCCGCGCAGCTCGGTGAACGGCGCCTCGACCTTGTGCTCGGCGAACAGGCGTCGGTTGGCCTCCACCGGGTCGCACGGCGGCACCCGCGCCGCGACCATCTGCGCGATCGGGCCCGGCAGCGGCTCCAGCCCGAAGAGCGCGGCAAGCTACTCCCGTGCACGTTCGGCCAGCTCGCGGCGGCGCTTCGTCTGCGAGGGCCAGTCGTGCTCGGCCATGAAGTCGATGGAGGCCGGCACGGCGAGGTGGGCGGACGGGTCGCGTGTCCCCTACCAGCGGTCGCGCTCGGCAAAGGTCTCGGCGTCCTCCCAGTCCCACGAGACCACCGTGGGCTCGAGCAGGTCACGGGCCCCGCCGCGCACGGAGAGGAAGCCCGCGCCCTTGGGGGCGCACATCCACTTGTGGCAGTTCCCCGCGTAGACATCCGCGCCGAGCGCGTCCAGCTGGAGCTCCACCTGGCCGGGCGCGTGGGCGCCGTCGACGATCGAGAGCGCCCCTGCGGCGCGCGCGGCTGCGACGAGCCCGGCCTCTTCGGCGACCGGCCGTACACGCCCCCGACCGTCACGCGGGCGGGCATCGACGCCGTCGCCGACGCGCTCGGGCTCGAGCCTGAGCGCCAGGCGATCCAGCGCCCTGACCCGGACTTGGCGCAGATCGCTCCCGCCCTCTGGGGGCTGGCGAAAGGAGGTGGATGATGACCGAGATTGAGCGTGTCGCGTACTGGAACGGGCTCCAGTGGGTCGTGTCCGAGGTCCGGCCCGGCACGGACGAGAAGGTCGGCCTCGACGCATACCTGAACTCGTACGTCTGGCCCGTGCGCAAGTCGCCCGAAGGAGCGCGTGTGATCGAGCAGCTGCTCGGCGTCCCGGAATCCGGTGCGGCGAAGACGACGACAAAGACGACGGCGAAAGCGGCGAACCGCAGCCGCGAAGAGCTAACTCGAACGACGCGACGAAGTCACCGCTTGTCCGGGTCGCGCCGCGAGATGAACGCCTGCTCGGCTCGCTTGTTCATCCCCTGCTCGTGACGCTGCTTGTTGGCCTCCGCCTCGGCGAGGTCGTCGGCTAACTCCTCCGGCGACTTCTCGCGCTTCCGGTACAGCAGGGTTCGTAAACGTCTGATCATTCGGTGGCGGACCATAGACGGTTAGGCCCCGCGTCTCAATCAGACGCAGACCGCAGCCCGCCCGATTACGGCGTCGTCGGCTTGGAGGGCTGCTCGCCCTCGGCCACCCTCCGCACGAAGCCGCTCAAGCCCACGCGCACGATCTCGCTAGTCATGCCCCTCGACGCGGCGGCGATCTTCAGCGCACAGTGGTCGTCAGCGCCCAGATCGACGGTGATCCTGACCCGCTTCCTGGGCTCAGTGAACGCGGCCCACGCAGGCAGCCTACGCCGAGACGAGCTCGCGAGCCTCGCGCCGCTGCCTCGCCCGCTCGTGGTTCCTCTTGTGCGAGCGCAGGTAGAGCGTGTAGCCCGGCAGGCTCGCCCACCAAAACCGGCGCAGGAGCGGGTCGTCGTGCCAGGCCGTCGCCCCCGCGGAGGCGATCACGATCCGGTCCGCCACCTCGGGCGTCACGGCCAACTGGTCGCGCATGCCCAGGACCCTTCTGGCCGCAATCCCGACGAAGGGTCCGGCGTTCGTCATGCCGTGCTGCTCCACGACCCGGTCGAGGTAGGGCTGGATCACGGACACCGGGATCGTCGCTCCGGCGAGCTCCGGGTACTCAACGATCACGGGGACGCGGACGCGCGACCGAGTGGATGCGGCCGGTCGGCGACGTGACGTGGCTGACGAACACGACCTTGGTACTTGGCCCGATCGCCTCCGCCAGCCGCTCGACCGGCACCTGGACGTAGCCAGCGCCAGTTCGTGCGGCCACGAAGCGCCAGAGGCGGTCCATGCCGCCGTACTCCTCGTCGCTTGCGAGGATCTCGTCGCCGGGCGCGAGCGGGAGGGAGCGCGCGACGGCGTTGACGCCCCCGCTCGCGTTGGGCACGAGCAGGATGCCCTCGGGATCGGCGCGCCACGTAGTCGCCGAGCTGCAGGCGAACAGCGCGCAGGCGCTCCGGCAGCGTCCGGTCGAGATGCAGGAACTCGACGGGCTCCCGCTCGAGCTCGAGCTGGAGCCGCTGGTACTCCGCGAAGACCGGGCGCGGGCACGCGCCGAAGGAGCCGTGGTTCAGGAACACGACGTCGGGGTCGAGCAGGAAGAGCTCTTTCAGGCTCCGGTCTTTCAGGCGCGGATCTCCTCGAGGAAGGTGCGCCCGCCGAGCACGCGGTCCGCCCCCGCGCGGCGCCGGAGCTCGCGGTCCGAGGTCGCGACCCAGATCTCGTAGCCCTTCTCGCGAAGCCGATGAGCCTCGCGCGAGATCCCGTCGTCCGCCGTCTCGCGCCCCTCCCAGATCACGCGGGCCTCGATGCCCTCTCGCTCGGCCCAGGTGCGCACGAGCTTCTCGAGGCGCTCGCGCGGCACGTTGGGCCAGCGCGAGCGGCGCACGTTCTCACCGTCCACGAGCACGACGACGCTCACCGCGCGAGCGTAAACGGCTCGGCCGGCCCGGCGTGGAACCTCAGCCGTCTCCGTTCACAGGCCCGAGGAGCCAGCGCTGGAACGCGGGGGCGAGGAGATCGCGTCGGTGCGGCTCGGCCGCGACCATCGCCTCGCGTCGCGGCTCCCCTCTCCGGGAATAGGCGTCGGTGCACGGTGTCCTTGGTTACGAGCAACGCCAACCACAAAAAGGAGACTCCAGTGCACAAGCGAACGCTGCTCACCGCCCTCTCCCTCCTCGTGCTCGCGGCCGTCGTCGCCGTGAGCGCGACAGCTGCCAACGGGATGCGGGCCTCGAAGAAGGCCAACTCAGCGGTTCAGGTGGAGGTCTTTTCACCGCGGACGGGTGACGTTGCCGGAAAGGAGAGCAAGGGCTTCTTCGTCGATCTCGCTCTCCGCTATCCGAGCATCGCGGCAAGCGGGGCCGGCTTCCAGCTGACGGGGCCTGCGACGCATCAGAATCAGGCACCCTTCCCCGGCGCATTCGCGGCCGGCGTCGACGAGAAGCTTCCGGGCCTGATCGTGCTCATGTCCACGACCACGGTCGGTGCCCGGAACGCCCAGAATCTCGCCAACCTCTTCAACTTGACCGGCTTCACGAACCAGAAGACGAACGAGATCTGGGACACCTGGATCGTCGGAGCCCCGAGCTTCGGCAAGAACGTCCGCTCCGTGCTGCGTGTTGCGGTCGCGGCCGACAAGAACAAGGACGGGATCTACAACGACGCACCAGCAGTCGTGCCGGACTCGAACCACGACGGCCGTATCAACGCCATCGACCTCCAGGCCTACGGCGTTGCCTCGAACATCGCCACCGTTCCCTTCGAGATCCACGACTGAAACGCGCCGCCGCGTCCCGGCCCGAGCCCTCCGCCGATCCTCGGCGGGTGGGCTCGCGGCTGTGGGCGGCCCACCTCTGTGATCGTCCCCGGACTTGGGCGCGCATCCCGTTCTCGCCTGTCGTCTTGCCGGTCGCTTAATGCAGCCTTAACCCGGCTTCACCCGATTGCAAAGTCGATCGGGGTAGAACCAGTGCGTGGGACAACGACGCATCCTTCGTCGCGCCGCCGAGTTGGCCCTGGGGCTCGTGCCCTGCGGCGAGGTCGCGTGGCATCCCCAGGACAGATCTCCAGACAGGCCCCCAACCCCTGGGGCCCCGCCTCCGGTCCGCCAAACGCCAGCGCGGCGGAACGGGGGTGTCGGTGGAGCGTCCGCCCGCCTGCCCGGGCGCCCTGCCGTCCTCGTCTGACCGGCGCCGAGTAGCCTTCGCCGGATGGCGGAGCGAGAAACGCTCGGCGTCGGCCAGACGGAGATCCTCGATCCCGACCTGCTCCAGGACGAGGATCTCTGGACCGACCGCGGAGCCGACGATCACAGCGGCTGGTTCTGTGTCGCGACCGATCCGTTCCCGTGCCCGGCCGCGGGCTGCCCGTTCGTGGCCGAGTTCATGACCGCCGCGCATCTGATCCTCGTCTGGGAGGAGCGCGACGACCCGAACCTGCTCCGCCATGCCGGCCGGGCGAAGACGGTCGGCCGGAACCCGCGCGTCGTCTCGTACGAGCGCGGCTTCGGCCCGAGCGCCTCGTACTACGCCTGGGAGGCGGCCGGCCGCCCCGTGCACGGCGTTCGCGGGAAGTGACGATCGAGCAGCGCTTCGGCGAGGGCGAGCCGCTCTCGATCGGGATCGAGGAGGAGCTGATGATCCTCGACGCGGCCACCCTCGGGCAGGTCGCGGCCGTCGAGACGATCCTGCGCGAGACCGAGGGCCACTCGCTGCCGGGCCTGCTCAAGACGGAGCTATTCGCCTCGGTGTTCGAGGTGAACACCTCGCCCACGACGTCGGCGGCGGAGGCCGGGGAGGCGGTGGTCGCGCTCCGGCGCCTCGCCGCCGCGGGGGCCGCCCGGAACGGGCTTGCGATCGCCGCGGCCGGCACGCATCCGTTCGCCCGTCCCGAAGACCAACCGGTCGTCGACGAGGAGCGGTACACGTCCTTCGTCGGCTACGCGGGGATCTCCGCGCGGCGCCAGGGTGTCCAGGGCCTGCACGTGCATGTGGCGATGCCGTCCGCGGAGGCCTGCTGGGCCGCGCTCGAGTGGACGCTGCCCTGGCTGCCGGTGCTGCTCGCCGTCTCGGCCAACTCGCCCTGGCTCGCCGGCGAGCTGACGGGGATGGCCTCGAACCGGGCGCCGATCCTCGCCGAGCTGCCCCGCGCGGGCGCCCCGCCGGCCTTCGGCTCCTATGCGGGCTGGGAGGCGTGGGTCGGGCGGCTGACCGAGCTCGGCGTCACCGCCGACTACACGCGCATCTGGTGGGATATCCGCCCGCATCCCCGCTTCGGCACGGTCGAGGTGCGGATGCCGGACCAGCCGACGCGCGCGGAGCGGACGGCCGAGCTCGCCGCGGTGATCCAGGCACTCGCGGCCTGGGCGCTCGAGCAGGAGCCGGACGGCGCCCGGGCCGATCCGGGCCGGCGCGGCGACTACGCGCAGAACCGCTGGGCCGCGGCCCGCTTCGGCCCGGCCGCGGAGCTGATCCACCCGGACGGCGAGCGGGTCGCCTCCGTGCCGGAGCTCTGGGCGGAGCTCTGCGAGCGGATCGGGCTCGAGACGACCATCGATCCCACCCGTTGCGAGGCGGACGAGCAGTCGTCGACCTCCGATCCGCACGAGGCCGCGGCGGGCCTTGTCGCGCGCACGCTAGCCTAGGCCTCGATGGCACTCATCCAGGAGACGATCCAGGTCGGCGGCATCCGCTGCGAGCGCTGCGTGATGCGGCTCGGCCGGACCCTCGAGGGCCATGAGGGGCTCGAGTTCGCGAACGCCACGTTGATGGGACAGGTGCTGCTCCGCTACGACGACGAGGTCACCTCCAGGGATGACCTCGTCGTGAAGATGGCCCGGGGCGGCTTCCCCGAGCAGCAGCTCGTCTAGCGGCTCGAGTCGAGGCCGACAGGCTCGGCCTCTTCGTCCGAGAGCCCATAGTGCTCCGCCACCGCCCGCGCGTCGAGGCCTTCGTCGCACTTGGGCGAGTCCATGACGACGTCCTTCGTCACGGTCACCAGGATCTTCTGCTCTCCGTCCTGGGGATGGGCGAACGTCTTCGGGATCGCGTGCTTGTGGTGGCGCAGCGTTCCTGTCTGGACGATCAGGTTCGAGCCTTCGTCGCCGATGACCGTCCCGATCCTGTCGCCGTCGCTCGTCACTACGGTGTAGCCGTTCATCGATGTGGAACCCCCTGGTAGCTCGTGTCGACCCTACCCTCTCCGGCCGCTCTCGTAACTGCGGGAATAGCCCACCAGGAACGGACGTTTTCGGGGACATGCGCTGCTAGGGTGGCTCGGGTGAGCGAGACCACACCGGAGACCTCCCCCCGGCAGATCGCAGAGGGCGCGCGCGACCGCGTGCGCTTCGAAGAGGAGGCACTCGAACTGTCCGATCAGGTGTATCGCGTCGCCCGCAGGCTGGTTCCGACCCGCGAGGAGGCGGAGGATCTCGTCCAGGACACGTATGCCCGCGCCTTCCGCAGCTGGCGGCAGTACCAGCCGGGCACGAACCTGCGCGCCTGGCTGCTGCGGATCCTGACGAACCTCAACATCGACCGGGGCCGGCGGAAGCAGCGCGCGCCCGAGATGCAGCCGTTCGAGGCGAACGACTACTACCTCTACGACAAGCTGACCGAGTCGGAGGGCGAGAACCTGGACGAGCAACGGGTCGTCGAGCGCCTCTCGCAGGACTCGATCGTCGAGGCGCTCGCCGAGGTGCCGCACGACTTCCGCGACGTGATCGTGCTCGTGGACGTCGGCGACTTCAGCTACGCGGACGCGGCGCAGATCCTCGACATCCCGGTCGGCACCGTGATGTCGCGGCTGCACAGAGGACGGCGCATCCTGAAGCAGAACCTGGCCGAGACGGCCGTCGGAGGCGAGTGATGGGCTCCTGCAGCTGCAGCGACTGCGAGCGCCTGCTCCAGCCGTACGTCGACCGGCAGCTCTCCGAGGAGGAGCGCATGCAGGTCGAGGCGCACCTGGCCGGCTGCGCGCACTGCAGCCGCTGTTACAGGCTCGAGGAGGGCTTTCGCGGACAGCTGCGGAAGCTCGTGGTCGAGGAGATGTCGGCCGAGCTGAAGGTGAAGCTCGCTGCGCTCCGTACTCCACTCAGGGGTACTCCACTCTAGGGGTACTCCGCTCTAGGGGTACTCGGCTCTAGGTGAACTGCTCGGCGCCGTTCTAGCGCCCGGGCCCGCGTTCGGGGCCGACGATGACGACGAGTTGGCGCGGCTGTGTGCCGCCTGGCAGCGGCTTCGCGACGACGCCCAACTGGCGGGCGAGGCGCACCGCGATCGACGCGCCGCCCGGCTGGTACCAGACGGTCGTGCGGTCGTAGTCGAAGCGGTCTGCAGGCCCGACCTTCCGGATCCGGTACGCCATCGCGCCGACGCGCGTCGCCACGCGGCGCGTCCAGTCGATGTCGCCGGCGCCGTTCAGGACAGTGACGCCGATCTTCCAGGGCGGCGGCAGGTTCGGCTCGGAGGCTGCGACCACGGTCCTCGTCTGCGGGCCGCCGATGCCCGGGACGAGCACCATCACGGCGAGCACCGAGAGCAGCGCCGCGATCGCGGCGGCGCCGATCACCCGCGCCACCGGGTTGACGCGCAGCGGGCTGCCGATCACCGGGAGGCCGGCGAGCTTCCTGGCCTCGCGCCGGTCGACGCCGAGCGCGGTCGCGTAGACGACGGCGGCGGTGATCGCGGAGCTCTGTGACGGGAAGCGGTAGAGGCGCCCCTCCTCCAGCCATTCGATCTCGTGTGTCGAGAGTCCTGAGCGGAGCGCGACCTGCTGGATCGAGAGGCGCCGGCCCGTGCGCGCCTCTGCGAGCGGCGAGGGCTCGACGTACGTGTCGAGCGGATGGACGACTTGGGTCACGACTGATGCTCTTCGCTGCTGCCTGTGATGAACCTTCCCGGAAGCTCATCGGCAGAATCGACGTCGCCTGGAGGGGGCAGGTCGTCACAGGCCACGAGCTCCGCCTCGAGCGAACGGGCGCCCGCGTCTGGGATCCCGTCCCAGACGGCTCGTGCCAGAAGAACCGGATGGAGCCGCACCCCTCCGTAGGTAGCGGCGACGACGTCGGACCCGCGTCGGCGGTACGCCACGATCACGCGGTCGATGGCACGCGGGTCGAGATCCGGTCCGTCCGCGAGCACGACGACGGCCGCCTCGGCGGCCTGGGGCAGCGCCGCCAGCCCGCAGCGAAGCGATGCGCCCGGTCCACGCCGCCAGTCCGGGCAGCGCACCTGGCGCGCGGTCGACTCGAGCACGTGCGCGCCGGCGACGACGAGCACGTCGTCGACCGACGAGGCCCGAACCCGTTCCAGCACCGGCTCGAGGAGCAGTCGCTGCTTCGGGGTGCCGAACCGCGAGGACGCTCCCGCGGCCAGCACGACCGCGGCGATCACGACCGGTCGACGCGCGTGTGCAGGATCTCCACGGTACGCGTCGGCTGCTCGGTCGCGTCGCCGAGCTTTCCGATCCGGTCGACGACGTTCTTGCCGGAGACGACCTTCCCGAGGATCGCGTAGTCGGGCGGCAGCCCCCCGTCGGCCGCCGTGACGATGAAGAACTGACTCCCCGCGGTGCCCGGCGGCTCGGCCTGCGTCTTCGCCATCGCCACGACGTACTTCGAGTACGCGGCGCCCGCCTTCGGTGGGTCGAGCGTCGTGTACCCCGGGCCGCCCGTTCCGGTCGCGGTGGGGTCGCCGCCCTGGATGATGAACCCGGGCACGATCCGGTGGAAGACGGTTCTGTCGAAGAACCCGCTCCGCGCCAGGGAGACGAACGAGGCGCCGGTCGCCGGCGCGGACTTCTGGTCGATCTCGATCGCGAACGTGCCACAGTTCGTCTGGATCGCGACGCGGTAGGTCTTCGACGGGTCGAGCTTCTGTTTCGGGGGCTGCTGACCGCCGTCGGGCTTGGGCTTCGGCTGCGCCACGTCCTTGCAGCCGGCCGCTCCGGCGGGCTGCTCCGACGCGGTCGTTGTGGGGACGAACGTCGTGCCCGTGCTCGACGAGCTGCCGCCGCAGCCGGCGAGTGCGAGGGGTCCTGCGAGAAGTGCTGCGAGGAGTGCCGGGGCCACCGGCAGCCGACGAGCGAGCGCCATGTCCGCGTCACGTTAGCGATGGAGTCGGGCGACTGAGCCGCATCTCGAGTTTTCGCCCGGCGGTACAACGCGATCCGCGTTCGGCAGCTCCTCGACCGGGATCTTCGCGGCGGCGGCGCGTACCGGCGTGTCCTCGCTCGGCGACGAGGGGATCCGCCTCTGCGTCGAGGATGCCACCTCGCTGGAGGAGATCTGCCGCTCGATGGGCGACCGGCTCCTCCAGCTCGGAGCGGACGCAGCGTTTGTCGTCGTCTACGCGGCGACCTGAGCGCGCGCGCGCTCGACGAGCGCCTTCGCGATCGGAAGCTTGTACGCGTTGCGCGGCAGCGGCGTCGCGTCGTCAAGCGAGGAGAGCAGCCACGGAACCGGCGCAACGCCCGCGAGCGCGACCCGCACCTCGGAGCCGAACCGGGCCGCTGCCACGCCGACGATCGCAAACGCCCAGCGCTTGCGGTCCATCGCCTTCAGGTACACGGACGCATCGGGCGTCGGCACGTCCAGCTCGAGGATCAGCTCGCCGGGCTCGAGCGTCGTCATCGTGCGGTGCTCGTCGTCCGGAACCCGGTACAGCTCGTCGATCGGGAGCTCCCTCCGGCTCGTGCGGATCGTCGAGCCGAGTGCGAGCAGCGCCGCGGCGGGATCGGATGGGTGCGCCGAGGCGCAGTAGTTGTTGGCGAAGATCGCGTGCTCGCGGTGCTCTCCGTCGCGGGCGTGGCACTCGGCGCCGCCGTGGAGGCGGCACGGGAACTTGAGCCGCCAGTACCAGCAGCGCGTCTCCTGGAGCAGATTGCCGGCGATCGAGCCCATGTTCCGGAGCTGGGGGGAGGCGGTGAGGCGGGAGGCCTCGCGGAGCGCGTCCGGGACCTGCTCGTCGGCCTCGAGCTCGGCGAGCGTTGTGGCGGCGCCGACGGTGACCCATGGGTACCTGTGGGCCGGGGTAGGGGTACCTATGTGTAACCCGCGCGGGACGATGTCGCGCACATCTGCAAGCCGCGTGGCGTCCACCAGCCCGTCGCGAAGCAGCGGCACGAGCTCGGTTCCGCCGAGCAGCGGCCGGGCGCCGTCCAGCTCGTCGACGCTAGACGGTCGTAGGAGCTCCACGCTCGCCTCGCTCGCGGGCCCGTTGCTCGGCCTCGTGCAGCGCCCGGAGCATCTCCTCGCGCGAGATCGGCAGCGAGCGCACGTCCGCGCCGGTCGCGTCGCGGATCGCATTGGCGATCGCCGCCGCGACCGGGACGATGGGCGGCTCGCCGAGCCCCTTCGAGCCGAGGTTCGTCAGCTGCGCGTCTGGAATGTCCACCAGCTCGCTGACGATCTCGGGCACGTCGGCGATCGTCGGCATGCGATACGCGTCGAGCGTCTGGGTCAAGACGACGCCGGTCGCCGGATCGAGCAGCCGTTGCTCGGAGAGCGTGTGGCCGATCCCCTGGATGATCCCGCCCTCCACCTGGCTCGACGCGCCGAGCGGGTTGATGACGCGGCCCACGTCGTGGATCGCGGCGACCCGGTCGACGCGCACCTCGCCCGTCTCGATGTCGACCGCCACCTCGGCCACCTGCACGCCGAAGGTCAGCACCTGCATTCCTGTCGGGTTCGGCCCGCGCGCCCCCCGGCCGAGGATCTGCGCGTCCTCCAGGATCTCGAGCACCTCTTCGAGCGGCCACGAGTCCCCGTCGGCCGCCACGATCCGCCCGCCCGTGACGGCGAGGGCCGTCTCCTCCTTGCCGTACCTCTGGGCGGCGATCTCGATGATCTGGCGCTTGGCGTCCGCGGCAGCCGCGCGGACCGCAGGACCCATCGACGGCGTCGTCGACGACCCGGCGGAGATCGCCGCGTAGGGGCCGCGGGACGTGTCCCCCACGGAGACCCGGACGGCGTCGAGCGCGACGCCCAGCTCCTCGGCCGCGATCTGCGCCATTGCGGTGCGCGTGCCGGTGCCGATGTCCTGCATCGCCGTCACGACCTGAGCCCGGCCGTCGGCGCCGACGCGCACCCAGGCGTACGAAGGCGGGCCGCCGCCGCCGTACCAGATCTGGCTCGCCATGCCGACGCCGTGCCGCCACGCCCCCTCGCTCCGCGCGCGTACGGCATGGCGCCGGGCCCAGTGCGGCTCGGCGCGCCGGTAGCACTCGAGCAGGTTCTTCGAAGAGAAAGGCCGTCCGTCCGATGCGTCGCGGTCGGTGTGATTGCGGCGCCGCAGCTCCAGCGGGTCGAGCTCGAGCTTCGCCGCCAGCTCGTCGAGCAGGCACTCGAGCCCGAAGGTCCCCTCGACGAAGCCCGGTGCACGGAACGCCTTCATCGGCGGTGTGTTCAGCTTCGCCCCGTATTCGACGGTCTCGACGTTCTCGCAGGCGTAGAGCATCTTCATCGGGCCGGCGGTAGACGCCAGCCAGCCGCTCCAGCCGACCGAGGCGGTGAACTCGCCGCCAAGCGCGACGATCGTCCCGTCCGAGCGCGCACCGACCTTCAGGCGCTGGATCGTCGCGTTGCGGTTTCCTGCGGCGATGTTCTCCTCCCGCCGCGTCAGCGCGCAGCGCACGGGGCGGCCGGTGCGCCTGGCGAGCTCGGCGGCGGCGAAGGTGTACTCGTCCGGGTCGTTCTTCGAGCCGAAGCCGCCGCCCATGAACTCGCAGACGACGCGCACCTTGTCCGGCGGGAGCTCCAGCTGAGACGCCACCGCGTCGCGGATGCCCCAGATGTACTGCGTCGAGATGTAGACGTGCAGCTCGTCGCCCTGCCACTCGCAGATCGCCTGGTGCGTCTCCAGCGAGTTGTGCATCACGGTCTGCGTGCGGTACTCCGCCTCGACGGTGACGTCGGCTTCGGCGTACGCTCGTTCGAAGTCGCCGCGGGAGGAGCGCCTCGGCTGCTCGGTGAGCTGCCCTCGCGCGACTGCGTCCTCCGGGTCGAGCACCGGCTCGAGAACCTCCCAGTCGACCTCGATCAGCCGGAGCGCCGCGCGCGCCTGCCCGTGTGTGTCCGCGCAGATCGCGGCGACGGGGGCCCCCTGCCAGCCGGCGAGGGCGTCGAGCTGCTTCACCTCGCCGGGGCCGAGCACCCCGCGCACGCCCGGCGCCGCGAGCGCCGGACGGAGGTCGATCGTGCGCACGCGCGCGTGGGCGTGCGGAGAGCGGAGGATCGCGGCGTGCAGCATCCCCGGCAGCGTCACGTCCGCTGTGTAGCGGGCCTCGCCGCGGGCGCGCTCCAGGCCCGTGATCCTCGTCGCCGGCCGGCCCACCGTCTCGAGCGGTCCAACGGGCCACTGCTCGAGCGCGTCCTCCTCGACGACGAGCCAGAGTTCCTCGTAGCGCCCCTCGACCTCCTTCTCGGTGCGGATCAGTCGCGCCAATGCAGGATGGCCTCCTCGATCTTCGGATAGGCGCCGCAGCGGCAGATGTTCCCGGCCATGCGGTGCCGGATCTCGTCGCGGCTCGGCTCGGGCGACGACTCGACGAGCGCGGCGGCCGAGACGATCTGGCCGGGGGTGCAGAAGCCGCACTGGAGCGCGTCGTGCCGGACGAACGACTCGACCAGCGGATGCTCGCGCAGCCCTTCGATCGTCGTCACCTCGCCCTCGACGGTGTGGACGAGCGTGATGCACGAGAGCGTCGGCAGCCCGTCGACGAGCACCGTGCACGCGCCGCAGTGCCCCTCGTTGCAGGCGATCTTCGTCCCCGTCAGGCCGAGCTCGGACCGCAGCACCTCGGCGAGCCCGCGCCCGACCGGCGCGTCGACCGAATACGTCTCGCCGTTCACGCGCAGCTCAGGCAGCGCTCGTCACCGCCAGAACGTCCGCCAGGTGCAGGAGGCTGAACGTCGCCCGGAAGGCGGGGACGCGCTCCTCGTCCGGGATCTCCGGGAAGGCGAGCCAAAGGTCGCGGGCCGACTCAATCAGCTCGGCGATGTCGTTGATCTCCGCGACGCCGTTGCGCTCGCCGCAGGTGTTGAGCGCGAGGCCGATGACGCCGATCGTGTCGGCCTGCCTGGTCCAGAGCAACGGCGTCGCCATCGAGAGGTACTGGTGCACGCGGGCGAGCTGCATCGGCTGGGCCAGCGTGTCCGAGCCGCGCGGCCGGGTCGGCTCGAGCGGCGGCTCCCCGTCGGCGATGCGGGCGGCGTTGCCCCAGAGCATGGCCTCGATCTGCGCGTCGTCGAAACCGGCGAAGCGCGCAGTGCGCAGGGCGATCCAGAGCGAGTTCGGCTGCCGGCCGTACGGATAGTCCGACGCGTAGACAACCTGCTCGGGCGAGACCAGCCGGTGGAAGTCGAGCAGGTCGACCGGGCTCCACGTGGACGTGTCGAAGAAGACGCCTGCCCTGCCCGCGAAGTTCCGGGCGAGCGCGGCGAGGTCGGCGATGCCCGCGTGGGCGATGATCAGCTGCGCCTCGGGATGGCGCTCCACCAGTCGGCCGAGGCCGTCGGCGATCGGCGGGAGCCCGCGGCCGCCGTGGATCAGGATCGGCACGCGGCGCTCGGCGGCGATCGCGAACACGGGCTCGAGGCGTTCGTCGTCGGCCAGGAACTTCTGCGCCCGCGGATGCAGCTTGATCCCGCGGGCGCCCAGGGCGAGCGCGCGCTCGGCCTCCTGGACGGGCGACTCGGAGAGATCGAGTCGCACGAACGGGATCAGCCGGTCGGGCGCCCCGGCCGCGAAGGCGAGCGTCCGGTCGTTGGCGGCGGTGAAGGCAGGGTGCCGGTCCGGCTCGTCGAGGCAGAACATGAAGGCGCGCTCCACGCCGTATCGGTCCATGGTCGTGAGCAGCTCCTCCGGCCTGCCGACGAAGCCGTCGATGTCGGTGCCCAGGTGGACGTGCGCGTCGAAGATCTGCGTCTCGCCGGGAATCAGCGTGCGCAGCTCGCGCTCGTAACGCTCCAGAAGGATGCGCGCACGCTCGATTGCGTTCACGGATGGAGTCTAGGCACGCGCGCCTCTCCCGCGCGCATGGTTAGACTCGCCCGGCGATGCCGGACGTCGTCATTCACGCGGACACGGTGCGCTCGCCGGAGCTGCGCCACGAGGTCGCCATCGGGATCCCCGACCCGTTTCTCTACGTCGAGAAGGACGGAGTGAAGCACGTGGTCATCGGATCGATGGAGATCCCCCGTCTCGAGGAGCTCGACGGCCTCGTCTGCCACCCGGTGGAGGAGTTCGGCAGCGACGAGCTGGTCGCGGCCGGGCTCGAGTACAAGGAGCTTCGCACCGAGGTCGCCGTCCGGGCGGTGCAGCAGCTCGGGGTCGCGAATGCCGTCGTGCCGGAGGCGTTTCCGCTCTTCCTCGCCGATCGGCTCCGGGCCGCCGGCGTCGAGCTGGACGTGGACGGGGAGTTCTTCGACGGAAGGCGGCGCGCCAAGAACGAGGCGGAGCTGCTCGGCATTCGCCGCGCCCAGCACGCCGCCGAGGAGGGAATGCGCGCGGCCGCTGCGCTGCTGCGGACGGCCGAGTCGGACGGCCACATGCTCCGGATCGACGGCGACGCCCTCACGGCCGAGCGGATCAAGGTGGCGATCGCGGAGGCATTTCTCGCGAACAGCGCCAACGCGGACGAGTTCATCGTCTCGCACGGCCCGCAGTCCGCGATCGGCCACCACATGGGCGAGGGGCCGATCCGGCCCGGCGAGGCGATCGTGATCGACCTCTGGCCGCGGGACAACGAATCCGCCTGCTTCGCCGACATGACGCGCACGTTCGCGGTCGGGGACGTCCCGGACGAGCTGCGCGAGTGGCACCGGCTGACGAAGGAGGCACTCGACGCCTGCATCGGGCGAATCGCGGCAGGCGTTCCGGGCCGCGAGATCTTCGACATCGCCTGCGACATCTACGAGCAGGCCGGCTTCCCGACCCAGCGCACGAAGGAGCCCGGAAAGCCGCTGGAGAACGGCTTCTACCACGGGCTCGGCCACGGCGTCGGGCTCGAGGTGCACGAGGCTCCGGGGATGGGCCTCGCCTCGAAGCACGCGCTGGCGGCCGGCGACGTCGTCACGGTCGAGCCGGGCCTCTACCGGCAGGGCTTCGGCGGCGTCCGGCTCGAGGACCTCGTCCTCGTCACGCAGCACGGCGCCGAGAACCTGACCCAGTTCCCGTACGACCTCTCGCCGTAGCGGCGCAGTGGTCAGAATCGCCCCATGAGCGAGACGATCGACACCCTGTTCCTGGAGGAGCGGCGCTACCCGCCGCCGCCGGAGTTCGCCGCGCAGGCGAACGCCAAAGCCGACATCTACGAGCGCAGCTTCGAGGAGTTCTGGGAGTCCGAGGGCCGCGGGCGGATCACCTGGTTCGAGCCGTTCACGGAGCTCTACGACTGGCAGCCTCCGTACGCGAAGTGGTTCCTGGGCGGCCGGCTGAACGTGGCGCACAACTGCGTCGACCGCCACGTCGAGAACGGCCTCGGCGACAAGGTCGCCTACCACTGGGAGGGCGAGCCGGCGGGCGACCGGCGCGAGCTGACGTTCTCCGACCTACAGCGCGAGGTCGTCCGGTTCGCGAACGGCCTCAAGGAGCTCGGCGTGAAGAAGGGCACGCCAGTCGGGATCTACCTCGGCATGGTGCCCGAGGCGCCGATCGCGATGCTGGCGTGCGCGCGCCTCGGCGCGCCACACACCGTGGTCTTCGGCGGCTTCTCCGCGGACTCGCTCTCGGGCCGGCTCCAGGACATGCAGTGCGAGGTGCTGATCACGCAGGACGAGGCTTGGCGCCGCGGGACGACCGTGCCGCTCAAGCGGACCGCGGACGAGGCGGTCTCGCAGGCACCGTCAGTGCGCAACGTCGTCGTGCTCCGGCGCACCGGCAACGAGGTGCCGATGACCGAGGGTCGCGATCGCTGGTGGCACGAGCTCGCAATCTCGGACGCCGACTGCCCGCCGGAGTCGATGGACTCCGAGGATCTGCTCTACCTGCTGTACACCTCGGGAACCACCGCGAAGCCGAAGGGAATCGCCCACACGACGGGCGGCTACCTCTGCGGCGTCTCGACGACGCACCACTACATCTTCGACGTCAAGCCGGACTCGGTCTACTGGTGCGCCGCCGACGTCGGCTGGGTGACCGGCCACAGCTACATCGTCTACGGCCCGCTCTGCAACGGGACGACCGGCGTCATCTACGAAGGCACCCCGGACTACCCCGACAAGGATCGGTGGTGGGAGATCGTCGAGCGGTACAAGGTCGACATCCTGTACACGGCGCCGACCGCCATCCGCTCGCACATGAAGTGGGGGCCGCAGTATGCGGAGCGGCACGATCTGTCCTCGCTCCGCCTCCTCGGCTCGGTCGGCGAGCCGATCAATCCGGAGGCGTGGATCTGGTACCACGAGCACATCGGCGGCGGCCGCTGCCCGATCGTCGACACGTGGTGGCAGACGGAGACCGGGATGATCATGATCACGCCGCTGCCGGGGGTGACGACCCTGAAGCCGGGCTCGGCGACGAAGCCCTTCCCCGGCGTCGACGCCGCTGTGTACGACGAGCAGGGAAACGAGGTCGGCCCTGGAGGAGGCGGCTACCTCGTCCTGCGGCGGCCGTGGCCGGCCATGCTGCGGGGCCTCTACGAGGAGCACGACCGCTACGTCGAGACCTACTGGTCGAAGTACCCCGACACGTACTTCGCGGGCGACGGCGCCCGGATCGACGAGGACGGCGACTTCTGGCTGCTCGGGCGCGTGGACGACGTGATGAACGTCGCGGGTCACCGCATCTCGACGATCGAGGTCGAGTCGGCGCTCGTCGACCACCAGCAGGTCGCCGAGGCCGCGGTCGCCTCGCGGAACGACGCGACGACAGGCCAGGCGATCGTCGCGTTCGTGACGCTGAAGGGCGGGCAGGAAGGATCAGTCGAGATGCTCGAGGAGCTACGCAACCACGTGGCGCAGAAGATCGGCCCGATCGCGAAGCCCGCGAACATCGTCTTCACGGCGGAGCTGCCCAAGACGCGCAGCGGCAAGATCATGCGCCGGCTGCTCCGCGACGTGGCCGAGAACCGCCCGCTCGGCGACACGACCACGCTCGCCGACGCGACCGTCGTCGAGGAGCTCCGCGAGCGCTCGACGACCGAGCGCGACAAGGAGAGTTGAGCCCTCGCGGCCGGCTGCGCTCAGCCGGCCGCGTAGGTCGGGCCGCTCGGCTGCTCAGCCGGCCACGTAGAGGTGGACCGCGAGCGGTGCAAAGTGGTCGATCAGCCGCCCGCCCAGGCCTGCGCGTAGCGTCCGGTTCTCGTCGATCGCCCGCACGCGGCGTTTCCCTAGTCCCGGCACCTGCAGCTGAGCCTTAACGTAGTCGCGCGTGCTGTTGACGGCGAAGACGTAGGTCCGCCCGCCCGCATTCCGGGCGACGAGCTTGATCGACCCGGTGTCTGCGGTCGCCGGCGAGGCTCGTCCGAGCAAGGCCGGCGTCAGCAGGCGAAGCTGCCGATTCGTGCGCAGCATCTCCCCCCCTATCGCCGGCTGGACGTCGAACGTCCGATGGTCCGGCGAGAACGTCTGCGTGAAGTAGCCGATACCGCGCGCGCCGCCTGCGATCGCGAGCCAGACCTCGGCGCGCAGCTCATTTGGTTGCATCTGAAATCCGCCGCAGTACGTCGACACGATCGGGCCGGTCTCGATCCACTGGAACGTCGGGGTCCCCGGTCCGACGAGCCCCACGTAGTCCCGCTGCGCGTTGTAGACGGCGACGAGGTCGTGCTGGCAGTGGCCGAGCGGGTAGAGGTCGAAGCCGGCGACGTCCGCGAGGCGGGCGAAGCCGCGGTAGACCCCGCGGGGCGGGCTGTTGTCGGTGCGCGTGAAGAAGCCGGCGCCGGTGGTCATGAAGCTGAGCAGCCCGTCGTCGGAGCCGCGGCGATACGGATAGGCCTGCCTGAGCCCGTCCGGCGACCAGCGGTTGTTCTCCGGCTCGTCCGGGAACGTCCAACCGGCGAGCGCCGGGCCACGGGCGGTTCGGCCTGCCATCGGCAGGACCGCGATCCCGGAGCCGGCGACCAGCGCGAGCTCACGCTCCGTCGGCAGCGAACCGCAGTCTCCCGACATGAAGAGGTTGATCCCGAGCTCCCTGCCCTTCGCGACGTTCGACTCCGTGCACTGACCCAGCACCATGATCGGGAAGAACGGACGGCCGGCGAGGAGTATCCGCGACTTCGAGACATGCGCCTGTGCGGTCGAGGCGCGCAGGGATGCACTCGAGGCGCGAAGGCCGAGCGGCTCGGCTGCTGCCGGAGCAGCCAGGACGACGGCCATAATCAGCACCAATGTGAACCTGGGCATGCGGCGGACCCCCCAAAGTCGGGATTTCGGTCAGACGTTCCGACGCGCCTTGGCCCCCGTGGTTCTCGTGGCCGGTGTCCTGGCGGTCTCCGCTGGCGCAGCGAAGCCGAGCCCCGAGCAACTGCAGTCACGCTACAACATCGCGCGCGATCGGGTCACCCTCCATCCGGGTGATCGGGCTGCCTGGGCGGAGATCCGCCGCGTCGAGCGGTTCGACGGAAAGCCTTCGGGCATGCTCTTGCTCCCGCCGCTCGGCTCGCTGCCGGAGAGCGCATCGCTCGCCAGAGCCGCGGGGCCGGAGTCGAAACGGCTCTCGCTGCGGCTCGCCGCGCTCGGCCGGTCGTTCGACGGCTGGGCCGGCTTCTGGGTGCACGACCTCAGCACGGGCACGACCGCCCGGTGGAACTCCGACGCGCGCTTCCCCGCGGCGTCGACGGTCAAGCTCGGCGTGATCGTCGCGGCGCTTCGCCGCTACGGGCCTCGCCCCGAGGCGTCGGACGCCTGGTACGACCTGCGCCAGCTGGCCGGCTGGTCGTCCAATCTGGCGGCGAACCGTCTCGTGGCCAAGCTCGGCGGGCCGGAGGTCGTCGAGGATCAGCTCGAGCGTCTCGGCATGTGGTCGAGCACCTACCCCGGCGACTATCGCGCCGGCAGCGCCACCGGCGATGCGCCCAAGCCTCCGCCGCAGCCTCACTGGCGCGTGACGACGGCGCACGACCTTGGCCGTGCGCTCTGGCGGCTGCAGGCGGGCGCGTTCGGCAACCGGTATGCGCAGAGCCTCACCGGTCTTACACGGCACGAGTCCGAGCTCGCGCTAAGGCTGCTCCTCTCCGCCGACCCGCGCGGCGAGAACGCAGGCCTGATCCGTCCGTTCCTGCCGGGCACGCCGATCGCGCAGAAGAACGGCTGGATCTCGGACACCCGCGACACGGCCGCGGTCGTCTACTTCCGGAACGGCCCCTGGATCGCGGTCGTCGTCTCGTACCGGCCCGACATGAAGCTCGCCTCGGCGCGGGCGCTGGGGCGGCGCTTCGCGCGGCTGCTCGGCTAGCAGCTAGCCGACGAGCTTCTCGAACCGCTCGCTGTCCTCGAACGGCCCGATCAGCGCCAGGTTGAGCCCGTTCGCGCCGAGGGTCTCCCGCGCCACCCGCTGGACGTCGTCCGCGGTGACGGCGTCGAGGCCGGCCAGCACCTCGTCCGTGTCGGTCGCCCCGCCCTCGAGGACCTCGCGGCGCAGCGCGAAGAGGATCGCCCCCTGCGGCGCCTCCGTCTGCAGCACGAAGCGGCCCTTGCTGAGGTTCCGCGCCTTCTCGAGCTCGTCCGGGGCGACCGGCTCGTCGACGATGCGGCGCAGCTCCTTCACGACCGTCTCGATCGCCTCGTCGATCCGCTTGATGTCGACGCCCGCCTGCGAGTAGAGCGTGCCCGCGTCGGTGTAGCCCGAGTTGGACGCGTAGACGTAGTACGCGAGTCCGCGCCGCTCGCGCACCTCGGTGAAGAGGCGCGACGACATCCCTGCGCCGAGCACCGCGTAGAGGAGCTGGAGCGCGTACCGGTCCGGGTGGGCCACCGGCAGCGACGGCACCCCGAGGATGAAGTGCGCCTGCTCGGACGCCTTGTGATGCAGGTGGACGCGCGCCTCCTCCGAGTGCACAACCTCCGCCGGCGGCGGCGTCACCTTCCCGTTCGAGCTCATGTCCCCGAGCAGCTCCTGCATGCGGTCGAGCAGGCCTTCGCCGACCTGCCCGCCCACGCCGACGACCATCCGGTCCGCCACGTAGTTGGGCGTCACGTAGTCGAGGAACGTCTCGCGCGTCGCGGCCTTGATGGTCTCGCGCGTGCCGAGCGTCTCCCAGCCGAGCGGGTTGTCGCCGAAGACGAGCTCCTCGTAGATCGAGCCGATGATGTCGCGCGGCGTGTCGTAATACATGTTGATCTCCTCGAGGATCACGCCCTTCTCGCGCTCGATCTCCTCCTCCGCGAACTTCGAGTGGCGCAGCATGTCCACCAGCACGTCGAGGGCGAGGTCGCGGTGCTCGGCGGCGCATTTCACGTAGTAGCCCGTGTACTCCTTGCCGGTGAACGCGTTGAACTCGCCGCCGATCCCGTCGATCAGCTTCGTGATGTCCTGCGAGGTGGGGCGCGTCTCCGTCCCCTTGAAGAACATGTGCTCCGAAAAGTGCGCGATGCCGCGGTTCTGCGCGTTCTCGTAGCGCGAGCCGGCGGCGAGCATGACGAAGCAGGTGACCGACTGCGCATGCGGCATCGGGGCGGTCAGGACCCGGAGGCCGTTGTCCATGATGTGGCGATCGAACTTCATCCGGTCAGTCTCCTTTTCAGCTCCTCGGGCAGTGGAACGCTCTCGCTCTCCCCGTAGTCGTACCCGACGAGCACGGACTTGGCCTCGGCGACGACGCGCCCGTCGGCGCGGATCTCGTGCTCGAGATCGAAGCTCTTCGTGCCGAGGCGGGCGCAGCGCGTGTGCACCTCGACCTCCTCGCCTGCATGCAGCTCGGCCCGGAAGTCGATCTCGACACGGGCGAGGATGAAGTCGTCGAGCGAGCCGAGCACGCCGATTCGCGCCTGCTCGAGGTACGTCGAGTAGGCGGCATTGTTCACGTGCCCCATCGGGTCGCAGTCGTGGAAACGGACGCGTTCCCGGTGCACGAACCGATAGTCGTTTGTCGGGTCGTCCACAGAGCGGTGATGGTATAGACGCGTTCATGGCCGGCGAGAAGACGCAGCGCGGGATCGCCGTGCAGCCCGACTGGCTGCGGGCGCTGCGCGTCGAGCAGCGGCTCGAGGGACGGGCAGTCTTCATCGGTTGCGGGACGTCGTGGCATGCGGCCCAGAACGGCGGCGCTTCGGCAGAGGCCCTCGACGCGGTGCTGGCGCCGCCCGAGGCGGACGTGCTCGTGGTCGTCTCCCACGAGGGCGAGACGTACCAGTCGATCCAGGCCGCGAAGGCCTTCGCCGGGTCGACGTGGCTGATCACGGGCAAGCCCGACTCGCCGCTCGGCGAGCTGTGCGACGAGGTGATCGTCGCGACGCCCGAGGTCGATCCCAGCTACTGCCACACCGTCGCCTACACGTGCGGCGTCGCGGCGATCCGCAGCCTGCTGGGCGAGGACGTCTCCGGCCTCGCGGACGCCGTCGAGGCGAGGCTCGACGGAGCGCGCTTCCCCGTCTCGGGGCACGAGCGCTTCGTCGTCGCGGGAGCGGGACGCGACTGGCCGACGGCGCAGGAGGCGGTGCTCAAGCTCCGCGAGGGCGTGCGGGTCGCCGCGGAGGCGCACCGCACCGAGGAGCTCCTGCACGGGCACCTGGCGGCGATCGATTCGTCTGTGCGCTGCTTCGTCCTCGAGGGCGAGGGTCCGGCCGCAGAGCGCGCGGCCGAGACCGTGCGGGCGCTCGAGATCCTCGGCTGCGACGTGACGCTCGTGCCGACGGGCGACCCGGTCGTGGACATCGTCCCGTTCCAGCTCCTCACCGTCGACCTCGCCGCCGAGCGGGGCGTCGACCCGGATCTGATCCGCTGGGACGAGGAGCCGTGGGGCGCGGCGCGGAAGGCGTACAAGTAACAGTCTGTTGCATGCCCTGAGGAGGCGTCGCGCACGGGCAGCATGCCTCCGCCTCAGTGGGTCATCGTTCCCTCGACATCGCCCACCTTCAACAGGCCGACCTGTCCAATGTCGACGCTGGCGAACGCGTGGCTTACGAACGGGTAGAGCCCCGCCTCGTCGATCTTCACGTCGAAGACGCCGCCGCCGCCTGCGGGCACGGTGGCGGTCTGGACGTTGCGGAGGTACTGCGTCATGTCGCCGTCGATCCAGGCGCGGTTGAGAATCGTCCCGACGATGTGGAAGTCCATGTCGATGGACGGGCCTGCGTCGACGACCCAGAAGCGGACCGTCTCGCCCGGATCGGCGACGAGCGGGTGCTTGACGTACTGGCCTGCGTAGCCGTTGAACGTCATCCAATCGGGCATGCGCGCATGCGCTTTGCCCATGTCGAACTGCGCGGGCTTGCCGGTGCCGGGCGCATTCAGGTACCACTCGCTGCCGACGAGGACGTATTGCCGGTCGGCGGCGGGTAGGACGCCAGGCTTCGGCTCGACGACGATGGCGCCGTACATGCCGTTGGCGATGTGCATCAGCACGGGCTTCGTGCCGCAGTGGTACATGAAGACCCCCGGATCGCCTGCCTTGAAGCTGAATGTGAACGACTTGCCGGGCAGCACGTCCCTGAACGCGACGTTGGGCGCGATGCGGGCGGCGTGGAAGTCGATCGAGTGCGGGATGGCGCCCGCGTTCGTGAGCGTCATCTTCACCGTCTGGCCTTGCCGCACGTGGATCACGGGACCCGGTGCGCCGCCGGCCCACGCCCAGGCGGCGTACTTGATGCCTGGCGCGATCTCGACCGTGACGTCCTTCAATGTCAGGTGGACGTTCGCCACCAGTCCCGGTAGCACTGCAGGGAGTGCGGCCGGGTACGGCTCGTGCGCGGCGGCGAGCTCGTCGGCATTCGCGGGGGCCGCGTCGGAGTAGCTCGGTGCCGCGGTCACGGTTCCGGCGCTGTGCGTCGCATGGGCAGGTGCCGTTGCGGCACTGGTCGCCGCGAGCCGTGCGTCGTCCCGGGCCTGGTGCGCGGAAACGGTCGTCACGACGGCCGCGACCGCGAGCGTGCCGACTGCGAAGCCGAGCAAGAGTGCGACTACTTGCCAGACGGCGACGCCTTCGGACGGGCGCGGCGTGTTGACGGGCGCGGTAGCCAAGCTTTCCTCCTCCACGTTGAGTACGAGGTTCTGCGCGGACGGTAGGGGCCGCACGGCCGGCGAGCCTCCGCTGTTCTGCTGATCTCGCTGCGGGTTTCCCCGGATCGACCGGTCAGCGGTCGCTGAGGCGATAGACGAACTGGACCGCCTGGTAGAGGTCGTCGACGGCGGCGCTCTTGTTGTCGACGAGGCCGGCGTCTAAGCCGATCCGCTGCACCGTCTCGAAGTCGAGGTCGGTCGGGAGCTTCGACGCCTTCTTCGGCCAGGCGATCCACAACCGGTCGGCGGGCGCCAGCGTCGCCTTCAGCGCCTCGAACCGCGCGCGGAGCTCGTCGGCGCTCGCCGTGAAGAGGACGAGCACCTCCACGCCCGGCTTCGCGCCCAGCTTCTTCGAGAGCGGCGTGGACGAGTAATCCCTACGGCCGCTCATGCCAGGCAGCGAGCAGCTGCTCTTCCCGCTCCGGAGCGAGACCTGCGCCGGAGACCCCCGTCAAGGTCGGCGCCACCTCCGAGCCGTGCGCCGCGTCCCACTCCGCCGTGTCGCGCATGGTCTCGGCGTGCGGCCGGAAGCGCAGGCCTGCCGCCACGGCGCGCGAGACGTCGGTCTCCTGGATCCCCGGCTCGTCCGGGATCCAGAGCGGCAGCTCCATCCACTGGCCGACCTCCTGCTCGCGGAGGAACTCGTCCGTGACCCAGGTGACGTTCGCGCCCGCGAGCAGATCGCCCCACGGGACGCCCTCGTTCGTGGCGTTGTAGACGCCTCCCTCGTCGCGCTCCAGCAGGTCGACGATCCACGCCGCGAGATCGCGAGCGTCGACCCACTGCGTGTTCCGCTCCGGCGGCCCCGGCGCCAGCACCTCGCCGCCGCGTGCGACCCGGGACGCCCAGTACGTGAAGCGGTTCGTGGGATCCCAAGGCCCCACGATGAGCCCGGGCCGGACGATCGTCGCCCGCTCGCCGTAGACGTCCTGCACGACGTGCTCGCACGCCGCCTTCAGGCCGCCGTAGTTCGGGAAGACGTCCTCCGTGTCCGGGTCTTCGAGCTCCGCCAGCGGGCTCTCCTCCGACACCGGCGCCGCGAAGCTCGCGTACACCGACACGGAGGAGACGAAGAGGTAGCGGCGGACCCGGTCGCGCAGCAGCTCGGCGGAGGCGCGCATGACGCGCGGCACGTACCCCGTCATGTCCGCCACCGCGTCCCAGTCCCCGGCTTCGAGCGCCGCGAGGTCGCCGTCGCGGTCGCCCGTCACATGCTGCGCCTCGGGGAAGAGCTCCGGGTTCGTCTTCCCGCGAGTGAAGAGCGTCACGGCGTGGCCGCGCGCGAGCGCCTCCTCGGCGGTGTGCCGGCCGAGGAACTTCGTCCCGCCCAGGATCAGGAGACGCTGCGTCAGAGGGCGGAGAGCTCCTCGAGCAGCCGGTCGACCTCGCCGGCGGTGTTGTAGTGCACGATCCCCACGCGCACGGCGCCGTCGGGGAGGCCCAGTCGGCGCATCGTCTCGAGGGCGTAGTAGTCGCCGTGCCAGACGGCGAAGCCGCGCTCGCCGAGGCGGGTCGCGACCTGCTCGGGCGTGCGGCCGTTCACGGTGATCGCGAACGTCGGCACGCGGCCCTCGATCACCGGGATCCCGTGCAGGGTGCAGCGCTCTGGCAGTCCGTCGAGGAAGCGCTGCGCCAGCGACCGCTCGTGCCCGATGACGGCGTCCCAGCCGATCGAGTCGACGTAGTCGACCGTTGCCGCGAAGCCCGCGAGCAACTCATGCGCGAGCGTCCCAGTCTCGAAGCGGCTGCCGACCGGCGCGTCCGGCGCAGGGCGCACCTTGTACGGCCGCCACGACGTGAGCAGCTCCGCCTTTCCGAACGCGACACCCAGGTGCGGCCCGTAGAACTTGTACGGCGAGCAGAGCAGGACGTCGACGTCGGCGGCGACCACGTCGATCGGCCCGTGAGGGGCGTAGTGCACGGCGTCGACCCAGGCGAGAGCGCCCACCGAGTGGGCCAGCTGCGCGACGCGGGCGGCGTCGACCAGCGTGCCGACGGAGTTCGCCGCCCATGGGAACGCAACCACTCTGGTGCGCTCGCCGAGCAGCGACTCGAGGTGTCCGAGGTCGAGGCGGCACTCGTCGTCGATCTCGGCGAACCGGACGACGATGCCGAGGTCGTGTGCGAGCTCGAGCCAGGGCGCGACGTTCCCGTCGTGGTCGAGCCTCGTCACGACCACCTCGTCTCCCTCGCGGAGCGTTCGGGCGAGCGTGCGGGTCAGCGAGAAGTTGAGCGTCGTCATGTTCTGGCCGAAGACGACCTCGTCCGGCGTGCAGCCGAGGAAGCTCGCGGCGGAGCGGCGGGCGCCGGCGACGACTGCGTCGGATCGGCGCGACGTCTCGAAGGCGCCGCCGAGGTTCGCGTTCCGCTCGCGGAGGTAGCCGGCGATGGCGTCGATCACCCCGTCCGGGACCTGCGTCCCACCCGGGCCGTCGAAGAACGCGAGCGGCCGCCGCAGCGCGGAGAAGCGCGCGCGGATGGAATCGACGTCGAACGCGACCACACTCATCGGACGCGCCAATGGTACGTCGGCTTCACAAGGAGAGACGCGCCCACGAAGCAGTCGCGCTCGGCCCTGCCGATCAGCTCGCGGCGCGAATCGTCGTCTGGCCGAGGGGCGAGCTCCACTTCGATCTCGACATCGACGGAGACGAGGCGGTACCGCTCCTCGCCGTCCGGCTTGGTGACCGTGCCACGCGCACGGCCGGACGCGACGAGGTCGAGGCCCGCCCGGCGCGCGTGGTAGGCGAGGCTGTGGGTGATGCAGCGCAGGAGCGACGCGAGCAGCAGGTCGTCCGCCGCCCAGGCCTCGCCGAGCTCGAGCGGCGGCTCGTCTCCCGTGGCGATTCGCCCTGCCCGGTCGACGCTGGCGCTGTACTCCAGGACCTTCGCCCTCGGCTCGCCCACGCGCCCAGGCTATCCGTCCGGTCCCCCGCCTAGGGTGCGACGGGATGCGTCTCAGGCCCTTGAGCGAGGCCGAGTGCTACGCCCGGTGCTACGGGTCGGTGGCGGACGACACGGTGAGGATCGTCAAGCTCGAGCCGCGCCGCCCGCGCTACCAGCTGCGCGTCAGCGGCGAGCAGCTGCGGCGCTCGTTCGAGCGCCGCCTCGACGACCGGGAGCCGGAGGCCGCGTGATCCGCTGTCGCGCCCGCGTCAGCTGGTCGGACGGCGCGCGCAGGACGCCGGCCCCGCCTCGCGTCCCGCGGCGCGCGACACCGCCGCCCAGCGCTGGGTGGCGCTGTGCGACGCTGCGGGCATCGACGAAGCGCTGCCGCACGAAGTAACCGAACGTCACGTAACTGAGAACGCCGCCTCGGACGTCCCGGACGTCCTCGCGCCGGGGCTCCGCGTCGTCTTCTGCGGCATCAACCCGGGCCGAGTCTCGGCCGCGGCCGGTGCCCACTTCGCCAATCCGCGGAATGACTTCTGGCGGCTGCTGTATGCCGCGGGATTCACGCCTTGCCTGCTCGAGCCGTGGGAGCAGCACGGCCTCCTGCAGCTCGGCATCGGAGTCACGAACGCCGCGTATCGGACGACGCCGGGCTCCGGCGACCTGCGCAAGAGCGACTTCGACCGGCGCCGGCTCGAGCGGCTCGCGCAGGAGCTTCGTCCCTGGGCGCTCGCGTTCGTGGGCAAGGAGGCGTACCGCGGCCTCTTCGGCGAGCGCGCCGAGCTCGGTCCGCAGGCGCGGTCGCTGGAGGGGATCGGGCTCTACGTCCTACCCTCGACGTCGCCGGCGAACGCCGCGGTGCCCTGGGAGGAGCGGCTGCGCTGGTTCCGGGGCCTGCACGAGTGGCTCGAGCCCGTGCCCCGCACGTCGATCAGGGCCCTCGTGCTGGACGCCGACGACCGGGTCCTGCTCTGCCGCTTCCGGGACGCCGCCGGTCACGAGTGGTGGGCCACTCCCGGAGGCGGCTCCGAGCCGGACGAGGACGACGAGACGACGCTGAGGCGGGAGCTGTTCGAGGAGGCCGGCCTGAGCGCGTTCGGGCTCGGGCCGCAGGTGTGGCGGCGCGAGCAGGTCTTCGCGTGGGGCGGACGGATCCTCAGGCAGACCGAGCGGGTCTACCTCGTGCGGGTCGACGGCCACGAGGTCGCGCCGACGATCGACCTCGAGCCGGAGGGAGTCGTCGGCCACCGCTGGTGGACCGCAGCCGAGATCGAGGCGAGCACCGCCACCTTCGCCCCGCGCCGTCTCGGCCCCCTGCTCCGCGACCTGCTCGGCGACGGCCCGCCTCCCATGCCGTACGACGCCGGCCTGTAAGGCTCCTTAACAGAATCACAACAACCCCCGGCGGGACGGTTCGTCTCACTCAGCACGACCGACGCGGGAGGGCATCTCGTGGCATATCAGTGGCCTGGGGTCGAATTGAGGCATTTGATCGCTCTCGACGCGGTGGCGCGCGAGGGGTCGTTCCGTGGCGCCGGCACGCGCCTGGGTTATGTGCAGTCGGCCGTCAGCCAGCAGATCGCCGCGCTCGAGACGGCGGTGGGCGAGACGCTCGTCCTTCGCTCGCGCGGCTCGCGGCGCATCGCGCTGACCGAGGCCGGTGAGCTCCTGCTCCAGCACTCCGGCGCGATCGTGGCGCGGCTGCGCGCCGCCCAGGCGGATCTGGCGGCGCTGGCGCGCGGCGCGAAGACGCTCCTCGACGTCGGCAGCTTCGAGACCGTCAGCACCCGCATCGTCCCGGCTGCGCTCCGCGGTCTCGCGCAGCGGAGCCCGGAGACGCATGTCCTGCTGCACGACGCCGTCACCGATGCCGGCCACCTGTCCCGTGTGGAGCGCGGCGAGCTCGACCTCGCCTTCGTCGACCTCCCGCTCTCGGACGGGCCGTTCGAGGCCGAGGAGCTCTTCGCAGACTCGTGGGTCGTGCTGGCTCCGGCGGGCTCCGCGCTGGCGGCGATCGAGCGGCCGACGCTCGATGACCTCTCCGACCTCGAGCTCGTCGGCCACGCGAGCATGCGCCCGAGCATCGAGGACCGGCTCCGCGCCGCGGGCGTCGACTCGCACGTCGCGTACCGCTCGGATCTGACGACGACGGTGCAGGCGCTGGTCGCCGCGGGTCTCGGCGTCGCCGTCATCCCCTCGCTCTCCGTGGACTGCGACGATCCGCGAACGGTGGTCCGCTGCCTCGACTCCTCGGTCTCGCTGCCGCCGAGGCGGATCGGGATCGCCTGGCACGCCCAGCGGCGGCTGCGGGCTCCGGCGCTCGCGTTCGTCGAGTCCGCCCGCGCGGCCTGCTCGCCGTTTCGCACCTCCGCCGCCGCCTAGTTCGACGAGTCAGTTCAATAGCCCCATGCTCTACCGGCCGGAGGCGTTCGAGCCCCTGACGGAGCGCGCCTGGGACGACGCCTGGGCCCGTGCCCGGATCCGGGAGATCGCGGCGGCCGCCGACGCGGCGTTCGACCCGGTGGGTCTGTGGCCGGCGGACCCATGGGACGCCTGGCAGACGCGGACGCCGTTGAAGGGGCTCTACGTGGGTGCGGCCGGCGTGCTCTGGGCGCTCGACGCGCTTCGAAGGCGCGGCGTCGTCGAGATGCGGCTCGACCTTGCGGGCGCGGCAGAGGAGCTCGCCGCCGGCTGGTCGGCCGACGACCTGCCCGACTGGGAGCTCCCCGAGCCTGCGCGCGCGGGGCTCTTCAACGGCGAGACAGGCGTGCTGCTCGTCGCGTGCCTGCTCGTCCGGGACAGCCCGGCCCTGAGCGCCGCGCTCGCCGATCGGCTGCTCGCGCGCGCCCGGGAGAACACCGCCAACGGGGCCCGCGACCTGATGTGGGGAGCGGCCGGCACGCTGCTCGCCGCCCGGGCGATGCTGGAGTGGAGCGGCGACGAGCGCTGGGCCGACACGTGGCGCGAGGGCGCCAACGCACTGCTCGCCTCGCGAGACGAGGACGGGTGCTGGACGCATCGCCTGTACGGCGAGGAGTACCGCGGGCTGGGTGTGCCGCACGGCGCGCCCGGCAACGTCAGGGTGCTCCTGGACGGCCCGATCGACGGTCCGATCGACGACGCCACGCGCGAGCGGCTGCGCCGCGAGACGGCCGCCCTGCTGGAGCGAACCGCTGTGCTCGAGGACGGGCTCGCCAACTGGCCCGGCTCTGTCCGCGAGTGCCTCCTCGGCGCGGACGGCCAGATCCGCGTCCAGTGGTGCACGGGCGCGCCCGGCGTGATCCTCTCCGCAGCTGACTGCCTCGACGAGGAGCTTCTTCTGGCCGGCGCGCGTCTCGTCTGGCGCGCAGGCCCGCACGGCTCCGACAAGGGGCCGTGCCTCTGCCACGGCACGGCCGGCAACGGCTACGCGCTCCTGAAGGCGTTCGAGCGGACCGGCGACGAGGAGTGGCTCGCCCGCGCCCGGCGCTTCGCCGTGCACGCGCTCGAGCAGGTCGGGCGGCGCGGCCGCGGACGCTTCTCGCTCTGGACCGGCGACGTCGGCGTCGCGCTCTTCGCGGCCGACTGCTGCGAGGGGCGGGCCGCCTACCCGGTGATCGACACCTGCTCGTAGGGAGCCAGACGAACGAAAGGCGCCGGCCCCTCCCCGGGACGGCGCCTTTCGCTCGGATGCGCTGTCCCGTGAGGGCCAGCGATGCGGCGGAGCGCTACTTCACTTCATGCAGACAGCGTTCAAGACCGTCCCGTAGATGCCCGAGTACGTGTAGCAGCCGACGTGCTTCGACACGAAGATGCGAGCGTTGCCGTTGGCGCGGGAGACCCACGGAGCGGCGTTCAGGGAGATGTCGACGTCGAGGTTCCCGTACGCCTTGTAGCGGGCCGGGCCGGAGAGCGCCGCGGCGGCGTTCATCTTCTTCACGTACGCCGGGTCGTCGAAGTACGAGTAGTTGTTGTTGTTCGCGTCCTGGATGTTCTTCCCGTTCAGGAGGATGTCGATGAAGTCGAACGGGTCGGCGTAGTCGGCGAGCCACGACTCGACGGTCAGGTCGAACGGCTCACCGCGGGTGCCTTCCTTCTGGATCTGGACGGCGCGCGAGAAGAGCTTCGTCTCGACGTCGAGGCCGATCTGCTTCAGGTTGAACTCCAGCACCTGCGCGTACAGCGGCGCCGGGGCGCGGTTGGACGCGTAGAGCACGACCTTGCCGTCACGCGTGTGGCCCGTCGCGAGCTTCTTCGCGGTCGTCAGATCCGGGCCCTTGAGCGGGTAGAGGTTCGCGTCGCGGAACCCCGACATGCCGGGCGGCAGGATCTGGTCGGTCCGCTTGCCGGCGAGGTAGCCCGCCTGAGCGAGCAGCGCGCGCCGGTCGACGGCGTAGTTGAGTGCCTTTCGCAGCGGCAGGTTGTTCTTGAAGATCGGCCGCTGCATGTTCAGCGCGATGTACGCCGTGTTCAGGATCGGCTTGACCCAGAACTGGCTCTTGTTGATCCCGTACTTCTGCGCCACCTCGGCGTACGCGGCAGGCGGGATGCCCTGTGCAGCGTAGTCCGATGCACCCTGCTCGACGCGGAGCCGGATCGCCTCGAGGCTGTTCCCGATCGTGTAGACGATCTGATTCGGGTTCGCCGGCCGCTTGCCCTTGTAGTACGGGTTCCGCTTGAGCACGATCGACTTGTTCAGCTCGCGGCTCGCCACGTAGTACGGACCGGCCGACGGCAGCGTCAGGACGCCGTTCGGGTCGTGCTCAAGGTTGACCGGGATCGCGGCGAAGAACGGCATCGCGATCCGCGAGAGGAAGTCCGGGGCGGGCTTCGTCAGCGAGATCACGAGATGCGTCCCCTTGACCTGGACGCCTGCGATCGAGTTCGCCTTGCCGTCGACGACCGCCTGAGCGCCCACGACGTCGCTGATGAACGCCGTCGCCGGCGACTGCATCTTCGGGTCGGCGACGCGATCGAGCGCGGCCTTGAAGTTGGCCGCCGTGACGGGCTTGCCGTCGGAGAACTTCGTGAACGGCACCTTGACGGTGAAGTCGTAGGTCTTGCCGTTGTTCGAGACGCGCGGGAAGCCCGCGGCCGCCTCGGGGAGCAGCTGGGAGCTGCGCGGACCGTTGACGTCCGGGTAGTTCATCAGCTTCAGCCCGGTCGCGTACTCCATCTCCCAGCTCGAGCTGAGGTAGGCGAGCGCCGGGTCGGTGTAGTCCGTGTCGGTGGAGAGATCGATGTTGAAGGTCCCGCCCTGCCTCGCGGAGGACGACGCCGATGCGCCGGCGGCGCCGAGCAGCGCCATCCCCAGCGCCGCGATCGCGGCCGACACCATGAGTCGTCTGGACAACGTGTCTCCTTTCGCCTCGCTGCACCGGCCTGTCGCGGTGCGCGATACAGGAGACGCCGCGTCGTCGGCGCTGTTGATGCGAGGTCGGAATACCTCGTATCTCGGTGCCGCGAGGAAGCCGCCGGCGGAAGCGTTCTAGCCGGGCCAGCGGTTCGTGATCGGCACGCGGCGGTCGCGGCCGAACGCCTTCGGGCGAAGCTTGACGCCGGGCGGCGCCTGGCGGCGCTTGTATTCGGCGCGGTCGATCAGCTCGAGCGCGCGCTCCACGACCTCCGGCTCGAACCCGTCCTCCGAGAGCTCCTCGCGGGTGCGGTCGAGCTCCACGTACGCCTCGAGCACGCGGTCGAGCTCCGGATAGGGCGGCAGCGAGTCCTCGTCGAGCTGGTCGGCGCGCAGCTCCGCGCTCGGGGCGCGCTCGATGATCGTCTGCGGGATCAGCTCCCGCCCGGCCCGCTCGTTCAGGTGGCGCGCGAGCCGGAAGACGTCTGTCTTGAAGACGTCCTTCAGCAACGCGAAGCCGCCGGCCATGTCGCCGTAGAGCGTCGCGTAGCCGACCGAGAGCTCCGACTTGTTCCCCGTCGCGACGACGAGCCAGCCGAACTTGTTCGAGAGCGCCATCAGCAGCGTGCCGCGGATGCGCGCCTGCAGGTTCTCCTCGGTCAGGTCGGCGTCGAGGCCGGCGAAGCTCTCGGCGAGCGAGCGCTCGAACGCCTCGACCATCGGCTCGATCTCGACCTCGCGGAGCTCGCAGCCGAGGTTCGCGGCGAGCCGCCGTGCGTCCTCCCGCGTCGGCGCGGACGAGTACCGCGACGGCATCGAGACGCAGTGCACCCGTTCGGGGCCGAGCGCTTCGGCAGCGAGGGCGGCCACCAGCGCCGAGTCGATGCCGCCTGAGACGCCGACGAGGACGTCGCCGAAGCCGTTTTTCCGGACGTAGTCGCGCAACCCCAGCTCAAGGGCGAGCCGCATCTGCTCGAGCTCGGGCTCGAGCGGCGCCGCCTCGGGGTGGATGTGCTCCTTCTGCTCCCTCGGCGGCCCGAGGTCGATCTCCGCCACGTCGGCGAGGTCGTCCCGCTCGCGGCGAAGCGCCCGGCGCCGGACGTCGCGGAGCCGGCGCCCGATGGCGGCGGTCGGGTCGATGTCCACCACGAGCAGGCACTCCTCGAAGCCCGGCGCGCGGGCCACGACCTCGCCCTCGTCGTCGATCACGACGGAGTGCCCGTCGAAGATCAGCTCGTCCTGGCCGCCGACGGCGTTGCAGAGCGCGACGAAGGCCGCGTTGTCGCGCGCGCGGGTGCGCAGCATCTCCTCGCGCTCGACCTCCTTGCCCACGTGGAACGGGGACGCGGAGATGTTCGCGATCAGCTGCGCCCCCGCGAGCGCCATGTCGGTGGCCGGCGGGCCGGGCTGCCAGATGTCCTCGCAGATGGTCGGCCCGACGAGCGCCTCGCCGAACCGGAGCAGGAAGAGATCCCGCCCGGGGGCGAAGTAGCGGTCCTCGTCGAAGACGCCGTAGTTCGGGAGGTACCGCTTGCGGTAGACCGCTTTCACCTCGGCGTCCGCGCACACGAAGCAGGCGTTGAACAGGTCGTCGTCGTAGTGCGGGGCGCCGAGCAGCGCCGTGACGCCCTTCACCTCGCCGGCGATCTCCTCGGTGACCCGGCGCGCGGCACGGATGAAGCCGGGCCGCAGCAGCAGATCCTCGGGCGGGTAGCCCGTGACGGCGAGCTCGGGGAAGAGGATCAGGTCGACCGCCTCCTCGCGTGCCTGCTCCAGGCCGCCGAGGATCTTGTCCCGGTTGCCGTCGAGGTCGCCGACGACGGTGTTGAGCTGGGCGAGTGCGAGACGCATGTCAGGTTTTCGACTACCGGTCTAAAACTCTACCACGGCGTACGTCGCGCCTCCAGAGGACGTACGAGACGATCGCCCCGGCGAAGGCGGCGACGCCGAGCCAGCCGAGGATGGCGTTCCCCGTCAGCGTCGCCGGCAGCGTCAGGGCGACCGCTACCGCGATCAGCAGGACGACGCGGCCGCGTGCGCTCAGCCGCACAGCTCACGCACCAGCGGCTCGAGCGTCTCCGCGAGCAGGCGGTGCCCCGCCGCGTCGAGGTGGATCGGGTCCTCGGCGCTGAACGCGACCTTCCCCTTCAGGTCGAGCGCCTCCGCGCCGTAGAGCTGCGCGGCGGCGGCGAAGTGCTCTCCGAGTTGCCTCGACTTCTCCGGTGCCCGCGTGAAGGACTCGCCGAACGGCCCGCCCTCGGCGATCGGCGGCGGGCACACGAGCAGCACGGCCGGGTTGCCGCAGTCGGCGAACCGGACGACGGGCACGAGCGACGCGGCCGCCTCGGCGATCTCGTGCGCCGGCAGCGAGTAGCGGTCGGCGAGGTCGTTCGTGCCGAGGAAGATGACGACGAGGTCGAGCGGCGCATGCGTCTGCAGGCACGGGTAGAGGTACTCCCGGCCGTTGCGCCCGATCCGCCAGGGGTGGTCGAGGGCGGTCGTACGGGCACTCAGCCCTTCCTCGATCACGCGGTAGCCGTCGCCGAGCAGCGACTGGAGGACGCCCGGCCAGCGCACGTCTCGCGGAAAGCGCTCGTCGTCGCTTGCCGGGACGTAGCCCCAGGTGTTGGAGTCGCCGAAGCAGAGGATCGTCCGCTCGTCCATGGCTAGAGGCTTGATGTGAAACTCCGGCACGCACGGCCGGTGTGCCAGACAGGGCACGGTACAGTCGGCTCGGGCTTGCCCGTAGCACCACTACGCGCTGCGCCCGATCCGGCTGAACCGCTTCGTCTGGCCCATCCCCGCACGCACCCCAGTTTCACATCAAGCCTCTAGCGCTGCAGCCGGATCGCGTTCAGGTCGCGGTCGCGGATCTCGTCGGCGCGGCGAACCAGGTCGTCGACGTCGTCGTGCTCCGCATGGATGTAGCGGCCGCTCAATGCGTCCGCCCGTCCGGAGGCCAGGGCGACGACGAGCTGCGGCGCCAGCTCCGGCGGGGTCCACGGCGCGTCGTCGCCGAACGAGCCTTCGGTCATGTCCGTGCGAACGAGGCCGGGCGAGATCACGAAGACGGGGATCCTTCCCTCGAGCTGACGCGCCAGCGTCTCGCCGTAGCGCCCGACCGCCGCCTTGCTCGCCGAGTACGCGGTGCTCGTGGAGCCGGGCAGATACGACGCACCGGACCCCGTGATCACGATCCGTCCCGTCCCACGCTCGAGCATGCCGGGCACGACGGCCCGGACTGTGAGGAAGACGCCCAGCACGTTCACCTCGAACGTGCTCCACCACTCCTCGGGGTCGGAGTCCCACGCGTTGCCGCGGGCGACTCCGGCGTTGGCCACCAGCAGCTCGATCGGGCCGAGCTGGCGCTCGACCGTCTCGACCAGGCGGCGCACGTCCTCTTCCTTCGAGACGTCGGCCGCGACCCCGAGCCCGCCGATCTCGCCGGCGACGTCCTCCACCTGCTTTGCGGTGCGCGCCGAGACGGCGACCCTCCAGCCGTCGTCGGTGAGCGCACGCGCGACGTTTGCGCCGATCCCGCGGCCGCCACCTGTCACCAGTGCCACCTTGCTCATCGCAGCGCCTCCTCGATTGCCGTCAACGCCTCGGGATTCTCCAGCGACGAGAGATCGCCGGGATCCGTCCCGAGCGCCGTCGCCTTCACCGCCCGCCGGACGATCTTCGCCGAGCGCGTTCGCGGCAGCGCGTCGACGAAGACGATCCGGTCCGGCTTGAATGCCTTGCCGAGCTCGTCCGACACGGCCGCGGCGATCGACTGCGCCAGCTCCGGGCTGGGGGCCTCGCCCGGGAGCAGACAGCAGAAGATCCACGCGACCTCGCCCTTCACCTCGTGCGGGACGCCGATCGCGGCCGCCTCGCGGACTCCCGTGTGACCGACCGCGGCGGACTCCAGCTCCGCGGGGCCGATGCGCTTGCCGGCGATATTGAGCGTGTCGTCTGAGCGCCCGTGCAGGAACCAGAAGCCGTCCGCGTCCACGGACGCCCAGTCGCCGTGCGTCCAGACGCCGGGGAAGCGGCGCCAGTACGCGTCGAGGTACCGCTCGGGATCGCGCCAGAAGCCGCGCGTCATCCCCGGGAACGGCCGACGGCAGACGAGCTCGCCCACCTCGCCGGTTCCGACGAGCGAATCGCCCTGCTGGTCGACGACGTCCATCGCCATCCCGAGCGCGGGCCCGCCCAGCGAGCACGCCTTGATCGGACCGACGAGCGTCGGCGAGAGGAAGCAGGCGCCGACCTCCGTCCCGCCGGAGCAGTTGATGATCGGCACGCGGCCGCCGCCGGCCTCCTCGGCGAGCCAGCGGTACGGCTCGGGGTTCCACGGCTCGCCCGTGGTGACGAACGCGCGCAGCGACGAGAGATCCTGGGTCGGCGCGCCGTGCGGCAGGAGCGCCCGGACGAGCGTCGGGGACAGCCCGAGAATCGACACGCGCTCGTCCTGGACCGTCTGCCACAGCCGGTCGCTCGGCCAGTCCGGCGCGCCCTCGGCGAAGACGATCCGGGTCCCCGCCGCGCCGGCGCCGACGACGGTCCAGGGACCCATGATCCAGCCCATGTCCGTCGAGAAGTGGATCACGTCGTCCTCGTGCGCGTCAGCCTGGTAGGCGGCCTCGCGCGCTATCGAGACGAGGAAGCCGCCCTGGACGTGCACGACGCCTTTCGGCGCGCCGGTCGTCCCGGAGGTGTAGGTCAGGAGGTACGGGTGCTCGGAGTCCACCTCGAGCGGCGGCAGCTCGCCCGGCAGGTCGTCCAGCTCGAACGGCGCGAGCACGACGTGCTCGACCGACGGCGACTCGTGCCTGGCGTCCTCGAGGATCTCCAGCATCGGCACGGGCCGGCCGCGGCGGGACGACTCGGGCCGGGTGATCACGACCTTCGCCTCCGAGGCCTGCAGCCGCTGCGCCACCGCGGGCGCCGCGAAGCCGGAGAACACCGGCACCTGCACCGCACCGATGTGCGCGCAGGCGTGCGAGGCGACCGCGACCTCGGGCGACATCGGCAGGTAGATCGCAACGCGGTCGCCCGGTCGGACTCCCAGCTCGACGAGCCGTTCGGCGAGCCGCGTCACGTCGCGCGACAGCTCGGCGTGGGTGCGCTCGACGCGGGACCCGTCCTCGCCGAGGCCGACCGCCGCGACGTCGCCGGGCCGGCGCTCGGCCCAGCGGTGGACGCAGACGCGGGCGATGTTGATCCTCCCGCCGACGAACCAGGTCGCCCACTCGAGGCCGCGCGAGTCGTCGAGGACGCGCTCCCACGGCGTCGAGAACTCGATCCCCAGATCCTCGACGACGAGCGGCCAGAACCAGCCCGGCTCCTGCTGCGAGCGCCGCACGAGCTCGGCGTACGAGTCGACGCCCGCGCGCTCGAGAAGCCGGGTGACGTTCGCGTGCGCGACGACCTCCGGGGTTGGCGACCACACGACGTCGGGCACGCGCTGACTCTAGCTCGCGCCGTAGCTCCCGCATGGCGCGTCGGCGCGCTGCTAGCTTAGGGCGTACTAACTTAGTGGCCGCTGGAGGCTTGATGTGAAACTGGGGTGCGTGCGGGGATGGGCCAGATCAAGCGGTTCAACCGGATCGGACGCAGCGCGTAGTGGTGCTACGGGCAAGCCCGAGCCGGTTAAAGCGCGCCGCGTCTGGCACACCGGCCGTGCGTGCCAGAGTTTCACATCAAGCCTCTAGCAGAGGGGGAATGAGGCATGAAGCAGCGCCTCGTCACGCCTGAGAACAAGAAGTGGTGGACGCTCGGGGCGGTCAGCTTCGGGCTCTTCATGATCATGCTCGACAACACGGTCGTGAACGTCGCGCTCCCGTCGATCCAGCGCGACCTCGGCGTCGGGCTCTCGGAGCTCGAGTGGATCGTCGCCGGCTACGCGCTGACGTTCGCAGCCTTGATGCTCACGGGCGGCAAGCTCGCGGACGCGTACGGGCGGCGGCTGATCTTCGTGATCGGGATCGCCATCTTCACTCTCTCATCGCTGGCCTGCGGCATGGCGTCGAGCGGCGGCGTCCTGATCGGCGCGCGGATCGTCCAGGGCGCGGGCGCTGCGCTGATGAACCCCGCGACGCTCTCGATCATCGCGGCGACGTTCGCGCCGCGGGAGCGCGGCCGGGCGATCGGGATCTGGGCCGGCGTCTCGGCACTCGCGCTCGCGATCGGCCCGCTCGTGGGCGGACTGCTGACCGAGCACCTCAGCTGGAGCTGGATCTTCTTCGTCAACGTCCCCGTCGGCGTGGCGGGGATCGCTGCCAGCTTCCTCCTGATCGACGAGTCGCGCGACGAGACGAACGAGCGCCTCGACATCCCGGGCCTCCTGACCTCGGGGATCGGGCTCTTCGCGCTCACCTATGCACTGATCGAGGCCAACACCTTCGGCTGGGGCTCGACGCGGATCCTCGCGTCGTTCGCGGTCGCGGCGGTGATGCTGTTCGTCTTCGTGCAGCTCGAGCGCCGCCAGCGGGCGCCGATGCTCGACCTGTCGCTCTTCCGGAACCCGACCTACACGGGCGCGAACATCGCGATGCTGATGACCGCGCTCGCGATGTTCGGGGTGTTCTTCTTCGTCTCCCTCTATATGCAGAACATCCTCGGCTACTCGGCCGTGCAGGCGGGGGCGGCGTTCCTGCCGATGACGATCCTGATCATCTTGGTTTCGCCCTTCGCGGGTCGGACCTCCGACCGCTACGGCTCGCGCTGGTTGATCGCCGCCGGGATGACCCTGCTCGCCCTGCAGCTCTTCTACTTCTCGCAGCTCGGCGCGGATGCGACGTACTGGACGCTTCTGCCGGCACTCCTCGTCGGCGGTGTCGGGATGTCGCTGACCATGACGCCGAGCACCGCGGCCGCGACACGAGCGGTCCCGGTCCAGAAGGCTGGGGTGGGAGCGGCCGTGCTGAACGCGTGCCGCCAGGTCGGCGGCTCGATCGGGATCGCCCTGATCGGCGCGATCGTGGCGCACGAGGCGGGGGGACGCAAAGGCCCGGAGGCGTTCCTCGACGGCTTCTCGCGCGCGCTCGAGGTTGCCGGCTTGATTGCGCTCGCGGGTGCCGTCATCGCGATCGCGTTGATCCGCTCCGACCGGCAGAGCGAACGCGTCGGCGAGCCCGTCGTCGATATCGGGTGAGGAAGCATCGCAGCAACCCGCCCGGCCACCACCGGGCGATCGTGGTCGAGAAGCTGAGGCTGCCGGCGGCCGAGCGGCGCGACGCGCTCCTCGAGACGGCGGCGCGGATCTTCTCCGAGCGCAGCTACCGCCGCGCCACGACGGCCGAGATCGCCGCCGAGGCCGGGGTGAGCGAGCCGATCCTCTACCGCCACTTCTCCTCGAAGGCCGACCTCTTCATGGCGTGCATCGAGCGCGGGTGGGGCGAGATGCAGGCGCGCTGGGGCGAGGCGCTCGCTGCGGAACCGGATCCGCGCAGCTGGGTCGCGCTGACAGAGCGGATCCGGACGGAGGAGAAGAAGCGACGCCCTCAGCTCGCCGGCCTGCTCGCGCAGGCGATCGTGGACGCCGCGGAGGATCCGGCGATCGAGACGTACATGCGCATGCACCTCCGGCGCGTGCACGAGTACGTCGCCGGCATCTACGCAGAGGCCCAGAAGGCGGGCGGCATGCCGCCCGACCGCGACGTCGATGCGGAGGCGTGGGTCTTCGTCGGCATCTCGCTCGCCTCGATGATGGCGGGCCGCCTGGGCGCCATGAGCAACGAGGACCGCAAGCGGATCGCCGTCCAGCGCGAGCGCTGGCTCACGGGCCGGTAGCCGCCGCGGCGCGATCCCCCTCAGGCGACGATGGCGACCAGGGTCGCGAGTCCGAGCACGACGCCTGCGACCGTGAATGCGAGCGCGGCACGGTGGTCGAACGGCAGGAAGCGTCCATCGGCGAGCGCGCGCTCCATCGTCTGCTGGCGCCAGTAGCCGTAGCCGATGAACGCGATCCCGAGCAGCGCGTATCCGGCTCCCACGACCTCGTAGCCGACAGACCTCCCCGACGTCAGTTCCGGCACGACTTTCCCAACCCCGAGGCTGACCGCGAACGCCGCAAGCGAGCACCGCCACCAGGCGAGATACGTGCGCTCGGCGGCGAGCCGCGTTCGCCGCGTCGCGTCGACGACGCCCTCGAATGGCTCCTGCTCCACCGCCTGAGCCTAACGCCGAGCCCCGCCGCGAGCTTGGAAGCGGGCCTCGACTAGAGTGGTCGCGGGGTCATGGCACCGGCACCCGAGACTCATTACGCCCTGAGCGGCGGCAACCACATCGCCTATCAGGTTGCTGACGGGGCCGAGCGCGACATTCTCTACGCGCCGCGGACGACCACGCCGATCGATCTCCTCTGGGACGATCCCATCGTCGCCCGCGGTCTGCGGCGCCTGACCGCCTGCGGACGCCTGATCATCTGCGATCTGCGCGGCTGGGGCGCCTCCGATTCGATCGACACCACGCGGCTGCCGGCGATGCAGGCGTGGATGGACGACATCGGCGCCGTGCTGGACGCGGCCGAGAGCGACCAGGCCACCCTCATCGGCGGTTCGGAGTCGGCGCTCCCGATGATGCTGTTCGCCGCAACCAATCCGGAGCGGACGACGGGTCTCGTCCTCTTCAATGCCTTTGCTCGCTTCCTGCGCTCTCCCGAGACGCCGTTCGGGCTTCCGCCGGAGTCTGCCGAACGCTACGTGGCGCTCTACCGCGCCCTCTCGGGGCGCGGAACGTTGGTCGACTACCTCTCGCCGACCCGCTCGACCGAGCCGGCGTTCCGTCGCTGGAGCGCGCGCAGCCAGCGTCTGGGTGCAGGTCCCGGAACAGCCGCGGCCATCTACGACGTGTTCATGCGCACCGACCTCTCCGGAGTTCTCCCCAGCATCCGGGTGCCGACTCTCGTCCTCCACCGAGAGGGCGACCGACACGTACGCAGCGGCCACTCCCAGTTCCTCGCCGATCGCATTCCGGGCGCCCAGCTGGTCACGCTCCCGGGCGACGACAACGAGTGGTTCTCGGGCGAGATCGAGCCGCTCTTCGACGAGATCGAGCAGTTCGTGACCGGCATTCGCCGAGCCCGCCGAACAGACCGTGTGCTCGCCACCATCCTCTTCACCGACATCGTGGGCTCCACCGAGCGCGCCGCGACGTTGGGCGACTCGGCTTGGAAGGTCCTCCGCGAGGCACACGACGAGTTGCTTCGCTCCCACATCGAGAGCTTCGGCGGCCGGCTGATCGAAACGACGGGGGACGGAGCGCTCGCCACGTTCAACGGGCCGGCGCGCGCGATCTACTGCGCCTGCGGGATCAGAGACGCCGCTGCATCGCTCGGCCTCGGCATCCGAGCCGGCCTGCACACCGGCGAGATCGAGCTGATGAACGACGGGATCGGCGGCCTGGCCGTTCACATCGGCGCCAGGGTCGCCGCACTCGCAGAGCCAGACGAGGTCCTCGTCTCTGCGGCGGTACCGCCGCTCGTCGCGGGCTCGGCGATCCGGTTTACCCCGCGCGGGACCCACGAGCTGAAAGGCGTTCCGGATGACTGGGCCGTCTACAGCGTCGAGGAGGGCGCCTGAGGCGAACGGCGCGCCCGCGGTAAAGCTTCTAAGAGCTCCTAACACAAAGAAGGGACCCGTTCGGTAGCCGCGAAGTCGTCGGCATCCGTTGTCAAGCTGGAAGGGGATGCCGATGCGCGAGTCGCCGTGGGTGGTCTCTGACGGGTTGTGGGAGAGAGTCGAGCCGTTGTTGCCGCGCAGGCCGCGCCGGTTCCGCTATCCGGGGCGAAAGCCTCTCGATGATCGGCGGGTGCTGAGCGGGATCCTGTTCGTGTTGCACACGGGGATAGCCTGGGAGCACCTTCCGCAACAGCTGGGGTTCGGCAGCGGGATGACCTGCTGGCGCAGGCTGCGGGCCTGGCAGGAGGCCGGCGTGTGGCAGCGGTTGCACTCGCTGCTGCTCGCCGAGTTGCACGCCGGTGGCGATCTCGACTGGTCGCGTGCGGTCGCCGACTCCGGTCAGATCCAGGCGAAAAAGGGGGCGCCGCGACCGGCCCGAGCCCGGTCGACCGAGGCCGCCCGGGCTCCAAGCACCATCTCCTGACCGACGGCGGTGGCCTGCCGCTGGCGTGGAGGCTTACTGGCGGCAATCGCCACGACGTCACCCAGCTGGTCCCGCTCCTCGACGCCGTCCCTGCGGTCCGCGGCCGCGTCGGCCGGCCGCGGCGACGACCCGATCGCCTCGTCGCCGACCGCGGCTACGACTACCGAAGCTATCGCCGCCAGCTATGGGCACGTGGCATCAAGCCCGTGATCGCGCGCCGCAAGACCGAGCACGGTTCGGGCCTCGGCCGCGAACGCTGGGTGGTCGAACGCACCTTCGCCTGGTTGCACCAACGCCGCCGACTCCTCGTCCGCTACGACCGCCTAGCAGAGATCCACGAGGCGTTCCTCGCCCTCGCCTGCTGTCTCATCTGCTGGCGGCGACTCCAGAACTCATTGTGTTAGCAGCTCTAAGGGCCGCTATGACCCCTCGGGCAGCTGCTGCGCGATCTCCCAGATATGGCCGTCGGGATCGGTGAAGCTCGCGGTGCGCATTCCCCATTCCCGGTTCATCGGGCCGTTGAGGAGCTCCACGCCGCGCGATGCCAACTCCGCGCACACCGCATCCGCGTCGTCCACCCAGATGCTGAGCTGGAAGCGCGATCCGGACCCCCGGGTGGCGACGGCGGCGGGATCGATCAGGCCCCGCGCCGCCGGGAGCTCGAGCAGATTGACGATCAGGTTCTCGAACCTGAACACCACGGAGTTCTCGTCCTCGTAGATCACCGGCAGGTCGAAGACGCGCTCGTAGAACGATTTCGAGCGCTGCGGGTCCTCGACGAACAGGGTCATGGCACCGACGCTCTTCAGCGACACACTCACTTCCGCACCCCATTTCCCTCGCTTGGCCGGCTCCCAACTCACGGCGACGAAGCACCGGCGCCAAGGTTACGCTGACGCGGTATGAAGACCAACCGGTCCGTCCCGTCGGCCGCTGTGATTCCCGTGCTCGTCTACCCGGACGTCCGGGAGGCGGTGGCCTGGCTGACTGAGGCGTTCGGATTCGTCGAGCGAGTTCGCATCGGCGAGAACCACCGCTCGCAGCTGCGTTTCGGCGAGGGCGCCGTGATCGTCGGGGACGTCCGCAACGAGCGGCGGCCGCCTCGACCCGGCGAGGTGACGCACTCGGTGGTCGTGCGCGTGGAGGACGTGAACGCCCACTGCGAGCGCGCCAGGGCCAACGGCGCGCGCATCGTCATGGAGCCTGTCGACTTCGAGTACGACGAGCGGCAGTACACGGCCGAAGACCCGGCAGGCCACCAATGGACGTTCTCCGAGACGCTCGCCGACGTCGCCCCTGAAGAGTGGGGCGGCATACTCGTCACCCCGAACTAGCCTCTAGGATCGTCCGATGCAGCGGGTCGTCATCCTGGGGGCGGGCTTTGGAGGTCTCGAGCTCGCGACCACGCTGTCGGAGGCCGTCGGCGACGACGTCGACATCGCCCTGATCGACAAGAACGATGCCTTCGTGTTCGGATACTCGAAGCTCGACGTCATGTTCGGGCGGACGACGCCCGACGCCGTTCGCCTTCCCTACGAGGAGATCGCGAAGCCGGGCGTGCGCGTCCTCCAGGAGACGATCACCTCGATCGATCCCGAAGCGCGCCGCGTGACGACCGACGCCGGTGTCCACGAGGCCGACTTCTTGATCGTGGCGCTCGGAGCCGACTACGACTTCGACGCGACACCGGGGCTCGCGGAGGCGGGTGACGAGTTCTACTCGGTCGCCGGCGCGGAGCGGTTGGCGGATGTGCTGCCGACGTTCACGCGCGGCCGGGCGATCGTCGGCGTCTGCGGGGCGCCGTTCAAGTGCCCGCCGGCGCCGAGCGAGGCCGCCCTGCTGCTGCACGACTACCTGTCGGCGAGAGGTGTCCGCGATGCCTGTGAGATCTCCCTCGTGATCCCGTTCGGGACGCCGATACCGCCGTCGCCGGACACATCCGAGGCGTTGCTCGCAGCCTTCGCCGAGCGCGGGATCGAGTTCGTCGCCGCGCGTCGCGTCGCGTCTCTCGACGCCGGCAGCGCCGTCGCCCTGCTCGACGACGGCAGCGAGCTGCCGTACGACCTCTTCCTGGGCGTCCCCAGACACCGCGCCCCCGACGTCGTCATTGCCAGCGGCATGACCGAGGACGGCTACGTCCCCGTCAGCTCGGCGACGCTCGAGACGCGGTTTCCCGGCGTGTACGCGGTCGGCGACGTCGCCACCATCGGCGTCCCGAAGGCGGGCGTCTTCGCGGAAGGAGCGGCGCGTGTCGTCGCCGACTCCCTGATCGCGGCCCTGCGGGGCGGAGAGCAGCCCGACGCCTATGGAGGGCGGGGCTCGTGCTACATCGAGTTCGGCGCCGGCCGCGTCGGCCGCGTGGACATCGACTTCCTCACGGCACCGAAGCCGACCGGCACCTTCCGCGAGCCGTCCAGTGCCCTGGTCGCCGAGAAGCACGATTTCGGCGCGACCCGAGCCGCCCGCTGGTTCGGCCGCTGAGTCACGCCGGGCCACAAGACTGGACACCGCACTAAGAGTTGAGAGCCAGCGCAGCCGGCTACGAGAGGGGGAGTCGACGGTTCTAGTCGGTCAGAATGCCTTCTCCCAGCCTTCCTCTCCATCGGACCACGGCACCGCCGTGCTTCGTTTGAAGATCAGATCGTCTGTCTCGTCGCCGGGCCACACGCCGATCTTGTCGCTGTCGGGATACACCGAAACGGCCGGCACCCGTGAACTCGAGAACATCAACGTCCTCGCCGGCGACTCGCTCCGGTTCATCACCTTGTGCGCTCCGGCGGGTCCGGGCGGGAAACAGACGAGGTCTCCGCGCTCCAGGGTGTGCTCCCCATCGGGTGCGCGCACCACGATGGTGCCGTCGATGACGAGCAGCCATTCCTCCTCGTACTCGTAGTGATACGGGGATGAGCTCTGACCGGGCGCCAAGTCGTAAATGAACATGGTGGTCGCCGTCGACCCAAGGGCACGAGGCACGTCGACCCTGCCCTCGAGGTTCTCCACGCTGAAGATGTTGACCGCTTCCATACACTCATTATTCCGACGCCCGGGTGCTGGCGGAGCAGACGCTGCCCCTCTCGTCGTCAGGCTCGACGGCGACGACGCTCGCGAACCGCTGCACCAGCTCGCGCGTCAGTCTCCCGGTGCCCGCGCCGAGATCGAGAACGCGCGCACTCGGCCCGAGTTCGAGCACCTGCTGGGCACGATCGAGCATCGGCCCGAAATAGCGGGGCCGCACCGCAGCGTACGTCTCTGCCACGGCGCCGAAGCTCAACGCGAGCGGCCGCTCCTTGCCGGGCTCAGTCACGCGGCGAGCGTATTCGGGATCGTGACCGTGGTCGGGGGTCTGGGCGGTTAGGCGGAGATCACTGCGTCCGGATTCGTCGGGCGAGTTCGCGCACGGCATCGGCCAGGGGCTGACTCACCTCGACCCGGGACTCGATCCACGCGAGGATCGCAAGGGCCGCCTCCCGGTTGCGTTCGTAGCCCTGCACCATCGCCGCCAGCGGCAGCGCCTCCGGGGTGAACCGCGTTTCGGCTCCTCGCTCGACGGCGAACGGATCCTGCCTCGGCCTCGCGGCCTGCCCGGTGAGGTCGAGGAACGTCAGCAGCCGGTCGATCGCGTGGGTCTGGATCAGCCGGGTTGCGGCCAGCCGCTCCCCGCGCAGCTCGCGGTGGAGGCCCACGTAGAGGTTCGTCAGCGCCTCACCGACCTGATACTCGGGCGTGTCATAGGGGGAGGCCGCCAGAGGACGGCCTGCTTGCTCGAGCCCGTCGGGGGCGTCCGAACGGCTCCAGACGACGCGGGCCCCGAAGAACGAGCCTGCGCGCAGCTCGTCGAGGGTGTAGACCGCGTACTCCGCATACAGGCCGTCCGCCCAGAGGACCTTCCGGCCCGCCACGCTGTTGGCGAAGCTGTAGACGAGGGGACCGACCGCCTCGAGCCAGTCGATGTCGCTCACGTACCGGACCTTCGCCCCGTCGTCCGCCACCACGAAGAAGTCGAGATCGGAATGCTCATCGAGCCTCTCGAGATCCTGGCCGACCGACCCGAGACCGAGCAGCGCGACCACATCGCCGCGCTCCCGGAAAACCGCTGCCAGGTCGTCGAGTCGCGCGAGCAGCCGCTGCGGGACATCGCTCATCGAGCAACCGCACGAGCATCGGAGCGCGTGATCACGCCGCGAGAGTTCCCGCATGACACTCAGGCAACGTACAGACGACGCCGGCCTGGGCGAGCGTCCGTAAATGTCACGCGAGCCGGGGCGCAAACAACGTCGAGCTAGAGGTAGGAGACAAACTCCAGCAAGCTTCCGTCCGGATCGCGAAAGTAGACGTGGCGGCCGCGGCCGCCTGCACCCGAGTCGCTCTCCTGTGGCCCCGCCACGATGTCGACACCGTGCCGACCGAGATGATCAACAGCCTCTTCGATCGTCCCGTGCCAGACGAAGCAGAGGTCGCTGTTCCCTGGTTCGACCGGCCGTTCAGCATTCAACCCAGCGAAACCGGGTCCATGGACGTTCAGCTGCCAGTCGCCAAACCGGTAATGGCCAAACCAGTCGTCCTTCTGATCGACTTCGGCACCAAGGACATCCCGATAGAAAGCTTTCGAGCGCTCCCAGTCGGACACGGCGATCACACAATGGTCGATCGCAATTCGGACTGACACCCCGTAATGCTGACAGGCCCACGGCGTTCGCGCGCTGTGCAAGTGTCTGAACCGCCGCCTGGGCCAGTGTGCGGGGTCTCTCTTGAGCCCCTCCCGACTCCGCGGCTCGGTTCCGGTCAGCTCTCGGCCGATGGCGTCTCGGGCGCAGCTCCGGCCCAGACAGAGACGCCGACTTGTTCCATGAAGCCGAGGTCGTCTCGGTGGTTCCAGATCTCGGCGACCTTTCCGCCCTGGTTGAACCGATAGATGTTCACTCCGGAGAACGTGGCCGCCTTTCCGGTTGGCTCAACGTCACCCCACTGGCCGGTGAACGTCCCGGTCGCCGTCCAACGCGCGGCGACAAAGTCGTCTTCGCCAAGCACGAGGTCGACACGCCAGCGGAGATCCGGGAAGGCTCGACGGAAGTCAGCCGCGATCTTCGCCATACCCGCCGCGCCCGGAAGCGCATGTGTGCGACGGAGGTCGTGCCGGAGGTAGTCGTCCGCGAACACGTCGCGTGCAAACTCGAAGTTGCCGCGGTCCCAGACCTCCTCGTAGAACCGTTGCACCAGGGCTTTGTTCTCGGCAACACCCATCGCAGCCTCCTCTCCGGGTGTCGATGGTAATCCCCCGCATGCCTCACTGCGATCTAGCCGAAGGCCCTTGCATGCGCGAGTGTTGCGGAATGTCACTTGGGCGGCGGAACTAAAGCGCCCCAACTACCCAGTTCCAGCTCGTCGCCGCGCGAGTAATGGTTCAGCTCGAGGCAAAGGCCATGCTCAAGATCGCGACTAACGAGGCACAGGTCTTCCCGCACCGCTTCCCAGACCCGCGCTACATCGCTCAGCACCGAGGCCCCATTGAGAAGAACCGCTCCCGTCAGCCGGTCGAGGTGGTGAAACACGACGTAAACGCGATCCATGTGCGCAGCCGCTGATCGTGCCAGCAGGGCCTGGACCTCTTCGCGGTCCGAGTCATCCCAGGTTCGCCGGTCGATGTAGGGATCGCTTGCGAGACGCGCGGAACAACTGGCCCGCAGCTCATCAGTCTCGGCAAGCGAGAGCCGGACCAGGTCGCGCTCCTTAAGCGGCGGTAAAGCATCGGTCAGTGCCTGCGCAATCTCCGGCCAGCGCAAGCGTCCCTTGTTCTCGCGAAGCCTGCGTTCTAACTCCGGCGAATGTTCTTCGCTCATCAGGCGAGGGTATCCCTCGGCGGCTTGATGGTGGTCTGGGCGAGAGTCCTCTCGGCAGAGCCTCTGCACCGCCTACGCGAAGACGCCTCCGCGCCGGGCTTTTGCCCGGTGCGGAGCACCTGCGGGCCTGGGCCCGCAGAGCACAGGGCCCGGCGAGGGGGCCCGAGCCAAAACAGATCGCCGCGCACAACAAAGAAGCCCTCCGGCTGCGGCACCCGGAGGGCTTCCTCTGGTCAGGCGGGGCGCCTCGGAGCGGCGACCCGGAAGCTTGACTCTGCGGCCCAGCCAGCCCCCGAATCTCGTGCCGCGCCGGTGTGGCGCTCCCCCTGCACCTCGACCTGGCGTCCGGCCGTTGTGCAAGGTGGCCTCACTGTAGGGGGACTGTTTAAGCTTGTCAAGTACCTCGGTCAAGTGATTCCAATTACTGTTACTTCACGGCTCAAACCCGTACGGTTATGCCCCTTTTGGGTGATCGTCCTATTCGGACGCTTGCGTTTTGGTCAAGTATCGACTTAATTACGACGCATCGTGATGCCGCACACGATCAAAGCCGCCAGCGCGTCTCCGCCCAAGGGCGGACGGCTCGGCGAGCGCCTGCGGCAGCTGCGCGTCGCCGCCGGCCTGACGCAGACCGATCTCGCGGGCGACCGCTTCTCCAAGGAGTACGTCAGCCAGATCGAGCGGGGCAAGACGCGGCCGACGCGCGAGACCGTCGAGTGGCTCGCGGCGAGGCTCGGCGTCGATCCGGGCTTCCTCGCCAACGGCGTCTCGGGAGACGAGCGCGCCCGCGTCGAGGCCGTGCTCGCGCGCGCGGAGACGCTCTCCGAGGCGCACCAGTACGAGGAGGCCGTCCACGAGTTCGAGCGAGGGCGCGCTGCGGTGGCAGCCACCGGCTCCGTCGAGCTCGAGGTCCGCGCCCTGAACGGGGAGGGCTGGGCTCGCCAGCAGCGCGGCGACGTCCGCGAGGGGCTGGCGCTCTTCGAGGAGGCCCGCCGGCTGATCGAGGAGCCGCAATTCTCCGACGTCGACCGGGCGGATGTCATGTTCCGGCTCGGCGTCTGCCGCTACAAGCTGTCGAGCATCTCGACCGCCATCGCCCTCTTCGGCGAGGCGCTGACGCTTGCCGAGCGCTCCGGAATGCCGTGCGATCTGCTTCGCTCAGAGGTTCTTGCCTGGCGCTCTCGCTGCTACCGGCGCCAGCGCGACTGGGAGGCGGCGCGCGAGGACGTCGAGCGCGCGCTCGAGCTCGCCGAGGGTCTCGACGACAGGAAGGCGCTCGGCCACGTCTACTTCCAGGCGTCCCTGATCGCCGAGCGGAACGGCCAGTGGGTGCTCGCGCGCACGTATGCCGAGCGCGCGAAAGTCCAGTACGAGGAGCTCTCCGACCGCGCCAACGTCGGCCGACTGCTCAACAACCTCGGCGGGCTGAACTTCCTGCTCGGGAAGCCCGACGAGGCGAAGCGGTACCTGAAGGACGCGTTCGGCGTCGCGCTCGAGGTCGGGCACGACGACGACGCGGCGCAGGCTGTCTCCTCGCTCGCGCAGGTGCATCTCCGCACCGGCGAGCTCGAGCTGGCGGAGGAGCAGGCGCGACACGCGCTGCAACTCCTGACCGGCCGCGAGGACGAGTTCCTGCTCGAGATCGGAAACGCTCAGCTCGTGCTGGGGCGCTCGCTCCTCGAGCGCGACCGGCTCGAAGAGGCGGAGGCGGCATTTGCCGATGCCGAGCAGACGTTCCAGCAGTCCGAATCGCCGAGCCACCGTGCTGCGGCGTGGGTTGCTCAGGGCGATCTCGCGCAGAGGCGAAGCGACGCCCAGCAGGCTGCGCGCCTGTATCGTCGCGCAGCCGAGACTCTGCAGGACTTCCGCTTCTAAGACAGAACCAACGAGAGGAGGTGAGGATGACTATGACCAGCATGCTCGTGCGCCGCCTTCCCCTGCTGGTGTTCCTGGTCGCGCTCGCCGCAGCCCTCGCTGCGCTCGCGGGCCTTGCCGGTTCAGGGGACTTCGGCTTCTCCGACGGCCCGCTCTAGGCCGTCTCTAGACTCGAGCAGGTGCGGTACGCCGCTCTGCTCCTCGCCGCGGCCGGCGTTCTCGCCGGTTGCGGCTCGGGCGCCCCGGAGGGCGCGACCACTGTCGGCGGGCCTGACGCTGCAGAAGGTCTGGGACCGGCCCGGCGAGAACGTGACCGTCGTCCCGGGCGACGAGGACTTCTCCCCGGGCGTCGTCCGCTACTCGTTCCTCGTCGTCCGCAAGAATGGGCGGCCGGTGTACCGCCCGACGGCAGGCGTTACCGTCGCCCGCGGCCTCGACCAGGCTCCGTTCGCGCATCTGACGGCCAGGCTCGAGCCGACGACGACGGATCCGCACGACGCGGGCGGGATCTACGTCGCGGAGCTCCCGCTGCGCGAGCCCGGGATGTACTGGCTCGTGGCGCAGCCGGCGGGCGTCCCGGTGCAGGCGCTCGGCCAGGTCGCGGTGAGGACGGAGTCGGCATCGCCGGCCCTCGGGTCTACGGCGCCGCGCTCGGACACGCCGACGCTCGGCGACGCGCCGATCGGGAAGCTGACGACGCGCACGCCCCCCGACCGCGATCTCCTCCGCTACTCCGTCGCCCAGTCGATCGCAGCGAGGAAGCCGTTCGTGGTCGCGTTTGCGACGCCGAAGTACTGCGAGTCGCGGACGTGCGGGCCGGTGGTGGACGTGGTCGAGCAGGTCTCGAAGGAGAAGGCATTCCGCAGTGTCCGCTTCATCCATGTCGAGATCTACAAGAACAACGATCCGCAGCAGGGACAAAATCGCTGGGTGAGGCAGTGGCGGCTGCCGAGCGAGCCGTGGGTCTTCCTCGTGGGCGCGGACGGACGGATCAAGGCGAAGTTCGAGGGCGCGCTCTCCGCCGGCGAGTTGCGCCGTGCGGTGCGGGCGACTCTCGTCCGCTAGACCGACGGGCTCTTCCGTTTGCGGCGGGGGCGTGCGACCATTGCCTGCGACTGTGGCCGAGGGAGAGAGCGAGCTGCTCTACAGCGTCCGCGAGGTGGCCGACCGGCTCGGCGTCCACCCGGAGACGATCCGCCGCCTGATTCACGACGGGCGGCTCGACGCCGTCCGGATCGGACGCGTCCTGCGTGTGCACGGTCACGCAGTCGACGAGTTCCTGGCCCGTCAGCGGGTCAAGCCGTCGCGCTAGAGGCGTCTCGGAATAGGCCCGTGCTGGAGCCCCGTTCTAGACTCCACCGAACCGACGGAGGAGAAGGCATGGCTGAGAACGGCTACGCGAAGCCGGTCCTGGTGAGGACGGACTGGCTCGCGGACCACCTCGGAGACGAGTCGCTCGTCGTGGCGGAGGTCGACGAGAATCCGGACGTCTACGACACAGGGCACATCCCGGGTGCCGTCAAGCTGCACTGGCGCGACGACCTGCAGGATCCGATCGAGCGCGACATCGTCGAGCAGGACGCGTTTGAGCAGCTGATGGGTGCGCGCGGGATCGGCAACGAGACGACCGTCGTCCTCTACGGCGACAAGAACAACTGGTTCGCCGCCTACGCGTACTGGTATCTGAAGGTCTACGGCCACGGGGACGTGCGGATTCTCGACGGGGGCCGGCAGAAGTGGCTCGACGAGGGCCGCGAGATGACGACCGAGGCGCCGTCCGTCGCGGCGACGCGCTACTCGGCGAAGCCGCGCGACGAGTCGATCCGCGCGCGGCGGGACGAGGTGCGTGAGCTGATCGGCGCGCCGGGCAAGGCGCTCGTGGACGTGCGCTCGCCGCAGGAGTACGCGGGAGAGCTGATGGCGCCGCCGGGCTACGAGCAGGAAGGGGCGTCGCGCATGGGCCACATCCCGTCGGCGCAGTCGATCCCGTGGGCGCAGGCGGTCAGGGACGACGGGACCTTCAAATCGGCCGAAGAGCTGCGCGCACTGTACGGCGCCAAGGGCGTCACGCCCGACCAGGACGTGACCGCGTACTGCCGCATCGGCGAGCGCTCCGCGCACACGTGGTTCGTGCTCCGCGAGCTGCTCGGCTACGAGAACGTCAAGAATTACGACGGCTCGTGGACCGAGTGGGGGAACCTCGTCGACGTCCCGATCGAGAAGGGCCCGTAAGCCAGAGACTGGAAGCGCGGCACGGCGTCGAGCCGCGACGGTGCGTCGAGCCGCCTTCCACACCCCGCCTTCCATACCTGGTCGGCGACCAGGTACGAGGCGACGAATTGGTTCACAATCGTCACGCCAGCGTGACAATCGTGCGCGTACGCTGACGATGTTCTTCCCCGGGTGGGTGGGGTTAGGGATGGGGCCCGCGGCGGAAGCTGGTCCCGAGCGTGTCCCGCGCAGCCGTGTCCGGATCAGGCGATGCCGCCACCGCCCAGGCGCTCGATCACGACCTGCGGCACGCGCGCGTGCGGCGAGAGGCGGAGGCACATGCGCACGACCTCGGCGCAGTCCTCCGGCTGGATCAGCTCCTCGCTCGGGATCCCGGTCCACTCCGCCATCGGCGTGTCGACGAAGCCCGGGCAGATCGCGACGGCGCGGATTCCGTCGGCGTCGTGCGCGGCGTTCAGCGAGCGCGTCAGCGAGATCACGGCCGCCTTGGTGGCAGCGTAGACCTGCAGCTGCGGCACTGGCTGGGTGCCCGCGATCGACGCGAGGTTCACGATCAGCCCGTGCGAGCGCTGGAGGTGCGGCAGCGCGTACTTCGTGACGGCGATCAGACCGCGCACGTTGACCTCGAGCATCAGGTCGACGTGCTTCAGCGGCTGCTTGTCGATGCCGCCGGCGATGCCGATCCCGGCCGAGTTGACGAGCACGTCAAGCCCGCCGTGCCGATCGACGTGCGCGGCCACGAGCGACTCGCAGTCCGCCTCGCTCGCGACGTTGGCGGCGATCGCGAGTGCCCCCAGCTCGGCGGCCGCGGCGTCGACCTTCTCCTGTGTGCGCGAGGCGAGCGTCAGGCCGTAGCCGTCCTCCGCGAGCATGCGCGCGATCGCCAGCCCGATGCCGGAGGAGCCGCCCGTCACGAGAGCCGACTTCACACCGCGATCACACAGGAACCTCGGAGGAAGGTCAAACGCCCTCGGCGCCGAATCATCGCCCGTTAGGGCTTCTCCTCTCCCCCTGACAGGCGGCGGCCTCCCTAGGCCGCCGCCACCCTTTCGGTGTGTAACGGATCCGCGGTGGTGGGGACTTATGGACGCAGGCGTGGCAAACGCCTACAGTTCGCCGTTCCACGATTTGGGAAGGGCCAGTGGAAGCGGAAACCGCCGGTACCGTCAAGCTCACAGACCTCGCCGCGACGGGCGGGTGCGCCGCGAAGTACTCGGCAGCGTTGCTGGAGGAGCTCCTGCGGGGATTCGCACCCGTCTCGGACGAAAACCTCCTCGTCGGCCTCGCGCCCGCGGACGACGGCGCCGTCTACAGGCTGAACGACGAGCAGGCGATCATCTTCACGGTCGACTTCTTCCCGCCGGTGGTCGACGATCCAAGCGACTACGGCTCGATCGCGGCGACGAACGCGCTCAACGACGTCTTCGCCATGGGCGGAACGCCCTTGCTGGCGCTCTCGGTCGCCGCGTTTCCCGAGGATCTCCCCGGCGAGATCCTCGCCGAGGTGCTCGCCGCGGCCGACGCGCAGGTCCGAAACGCCGGCGGCATCCTCGCCGGCGGCCACACCATCCGCGACGCCGAGCCGAAGTTCGGGCTCGCGGTCGTCGGCACGTGCCATCCCGACGGGATCTGGCCGAAGTCGGGCGCCCGGGCGGGCGACGCGGTCTATCTGACGAAGCCGCTCGGGACGGGCGTGATCCTGAGCGGCCACAAGAAGGGCCTCGCCGGCTCCATGCAGCTCGAGCGTGCGGTGGGCTGGATGAAGACCTTGAATCGCGACGCTGCGAACGCCGTGCGCGGCTTTACGCCGAACGCGGTCACCGACGTCACGGGCTTCGGGCTCTTCGGCCACGCCTGGGAGACCGCCGACCGGAGCAGCGTCCGCATCCGGCTCGAGTCGGAGCGGTTCCCGGCGATGGACGGAGCGCTCGATCTCCTGCGGAAGCAGGTGCGGACGAGCGGCGATCCGCGCAACCGCGACTTTGCCGCGAAGCACGTCGAGATCGCGGCCGGGGTGCCCGAGACGCTGGTCGGACTGGGCTACGACCCGCAGACCGCCGGCGGCCTTCTGATCTCGCTGCCGGTCGAGAAGGGGCCGGTGCTCGAGGCCTCGTTCCAGTCGCATGGACTCTTCATCCGCCGGATCGGCGCGGTCGAGGAGGGGAGCGGCGTCGTCGTCGAGTAGGGGCACGGTGCGTAGGGGCATCGTGCGTAGGGGCATGGTGCGTGGGTGGCATGGTGCGTAGGGGCATGGTGCACGGGCGGTTCCAGCCCTTCCACAACGGCCATCTCGAGTTCCTCCAGGGCGCGGCTGCACGGGTGGACGAGGTGTGGGTCGGGATCACGAACCCCGACCCGGAGCGGATCAAGCCGGAGCCGAGCGACCCGCTGCGGCACCTCCCCGAGTCGAATCCGTACACGTACTGGGAGCGGCTGCTGATGATCGAGGCGGTCGCGGCGGAGGAAGCCATCGCCATCCGCGTCGTCCCCTTCCCGGTCAACGAGCCGGAGCTCTGGCGGGCGTACATCCCGCCCGACGTGATCCAGTTCATCCGGCTCTTCTCCGAGTGGGGCGGGACGAAGCTGGACCGGCTCCGCGTCGCCGGCTACGAGGTCGCGGTGCTCGACCAGGGAGCCGAGAAGCAGATCTCCGGTGCAGACGTCCGCACCGCCATGCGCGACGGCGGCGACTGGCGCGCGCTCGTCCCCGACGCAGTGGCGCGCACGATCGAGTGCTTCGAGCGCGCTCGGGCGTAGGCGGCGCCGCGGTAGGCTGCGCGCCCTGTGCTGCCGATCCTCGTCATCCTCCTGGACGGGCTCGCGGACCGCGCGCACGGCGTGCTCGGTGGACGTACGGGCAACGAGGCGGCCGCGACGCCCAACCTCGACCGTCTCGCACGGTCGGGTTCGAACGGGGTGCTCTACGCGATCGGGCCGGGGCGTGCGCCGTCGAGCGAGGTCGCGCACTGGTCGATGCTCGGCTACCGGCCTGACGAGTTTCCGGGGCGGGCCGTCTTCGAGGCGTACGGGCGCGGCCAGGAGGTGGGCGACGACGTCTTCGCCTACGCGGCGCTCCGTCCCGGCGAGGTCCGCGACGGGCACCTGTGGCTGACCGGTCGGCCCGACCCCGGGACGGAGGCCGAGCTCGCCGCGGAGCTGGTGGACCGTTGCAGCGAGATCGAGGTCGACGGGCTGACGTTCCGCCTCGCTCCCGTCTGGCGGGGCGAGGCGGTCTGCCGGATCTCGGGCGGTGCGGACGACCGGATCACCGACACGGATGCGTTCTTCAAGGACTGGTACCCGCTGCTCCGCCCTCGGGCGCTCGTACCGGAGGCGGAGCGCACGGCCCGCGCCGTCGAGGCGTGGACGCGCGAGGTGATGCGCCGGCTCGCAGGGGAGCGGCACAACGTGATCACGCTCAAGTGGTACGGACGGGAGCGCGCGCGGCCGAGCTTCCTCGAGCGCCACGGCGTCACGGGGACGTTCATCGGCGAGTCGGCCTTCCTGCGCGGCCTCGCGCTCGCCGTCGGGCTCCGGGAGCGGCAGGAGCCCGAGACGGACGATCCGGTCGCCGACATGCGACGGCGGCTCGGAGTCGCGGGCGAGTTCCTCGACGCAGGCGAGACGTTCGTCTTCGTACATCAGAAGACCACGGACGCGGCCGGGCACACAAAGGATCCGGCCGTCAAGCGGGACACGATCGCGGCGCTCGATGCCGCGTTCGGCGAGCTCCCCACCGACCGGGCGATCGTCTGCGTCACCGGCGACCACGCGACGCCGTGCACGCCCGACGTGATCCACTCGGGCGACCCGGTTCCGTTCCTGCTCGCCGGGCCGGGCGCCCGGGCGGACGACGTCGTCGAGTTCGGCGAGCTGCCGTGCTCGAAGGGGATCCTCGGGCACCTCCGCGGGCCGGACATGATGCCCGTCCTGCTCAACGCGGCCGACCGGCCCCTCTTCCTCGGCTCGCGGCCGACCCCGTACGACGGCGCCGACGGCTATCCGGCGCTCCTGCAGCCGCTCGACGTGTGAGACCGCCGCTCGAGGCGTTCGGGCTGCAGGGGGACCCCGTCCCGCTCGGCGGCGGGCGCGGCACGTCGCTCCTGGTCGGCGACGTCGTCCTCAAGCCGGCCGGCGATCCGGAGGAGGACGCGTGGCGGGCCGGGATCTACGAGCGGACGTCGCAGGAGGGCTTCCGGCTGCCGAGACCCGTGCGCGCGCTCGACGGGCGCCTCGTCGTGGACGGGTGGGTCGCGTTCGAGCGCCTCGCGGGCGAGCATTCGACCACGCGCCGGCTCGAGGTGCTCGAGCTCTCGAGCAGGTTCCACGACGCGGTCGCGCACGAGGCGCGGCCGGAGTTCCTCGACCGGGCGGCCGATCCGTGGACGACAGCTCAGCGCGCCGTCTGGGGCGAGACGCCGCTCGAGCCGTATCTCGGCCTGAAGCACGTGGCCCGGCTCGCCGGCGCGCTCCGTCCCGCCGAGGGCCGCGCCCAGCTGGTGCACAGCGACCTGGCGACGAACGTGCTCTTCGCAGACCCCGAGCCGCCCGCGATCATCGACCTCTCGCCGTGGTGGGCGCCGGCCGAGTACGCGCGGGCTGTCGTCGTCGCCGACTCCCTGCTCTGGGACGACGCCGATCCGGCGCTGGCGCGGCTCGTCGACGCCCAACTCTTCCTGCGGGCGGTGCTCTTCCGGACGATCGTCGACCGGCTGTTCCGCTCGGGCGATTCGGAGCGGCCGGACGGAGACGATCACTTCGTCCCGGTCGTGGAGCTCGCCCTGGCCTGCGCATCGCTAGGCTGAGCCGGTGGCGACCGTGCTTCCGAAGCTCCGGACGGTGGAGGTCAGCGCGGCGCGGTACCGGACGATCGCGACGGCCGCCGCCCTCGGCCTGCTGGTGATCGTCGCCACCGGTGCGACGGTGCGGCTGACGGCGTCCGGCCTCGGCTGCGAGCACTGGCCGGGGTGCACGAAGGCCAACCCGTTCCCGGCCAAGGACTACCACGCCTTCGTCGAGTTCGGAAACCGGCTGGTGAGCGCCGTGACCATCGGGCTCGTGCTGCTCTCGTGGCTCGCCGCATATCGCACGCCGGGTCTGCCGCGCTGGGCGCAGCGGCTGGCCGGGGTCGCCTTCGTCGGCACGCTCGCCCAGGCGCCGCTCGGGGCGATCACCGTCTACGCGCATCTGAACCCGCTCCTCGTGATGACCCACCTGTTCCTGTCGCTCGTCGTGCTCGCGATCGGCGTCGTGGTCGCGGTGGAGGCGTGGGGCCTCGCGACCGGGCGGGTGGAGCCGTACGTGCCGCCCTGGACGCGGAACGGCATCCTCCTGCTCTTGGCCCTGAACGCGGGACTGCTCGTCAGCGGCGCACTCGTGACGGCGGCCGGCCCCCATCCGGGAGGGATCGCGGTGCGCCGGCTCTGGAGCTTCGAGCCGGCGGTCTACGTGCACGTTCGCGTGACGGCGGCCTTCGCGATCGCGTTTCTCGTCGCAATCCTGTTCCTCTGGCGCAACCGCGCCCGCTGGCCCGGGCTCTTCCGCGTCGGGCTGGTGGTCTTCGGCCTGCTGCTCGTCCAGATGGCGATTGGGGAGATCCAGTACCGCACGAAGCTGCCCTGGTGGCTCGTGCTCGTCCACGTGGTCGCCGGCAGCGCGGTCTGGGCCGGAATCGTGACTCTCGCAGCGCTTTTCCGCCGGCCGATCGCGGCCGTGGCCCCCCGCCACGGATAGACTCGCCGAATGGCGGACTCGCTCCGCATCGACCACCTCCCCCCGCTCGAGCGGCCCGTGCTCGTCGCCGCTTTCCGCGGCTGGAACGACGGCGCCCAGGGAGCCTCGCTCGCGGGCGCGTACCTGGCGAAGACCTGGGAGGCCGAGCAGTTCGCGGACATCGACCCGGAGGAGTTCTTCGACTTCCAGGTGACGCGGCCGCAGGTGACGCTCGTCGACGGCGAGACCCGGCAGATCGACTGGCCGGAGACGTCGTTCCTCCACGCGCGCCCGGAGGGCCTCGACCGCGACGTGGTGCTCCTGCTCGGCATCGAGCCGAACAATCGCTGGCGGACCTTCGCCGGGAGCGTCGTCCAGCTGGCGAAGCAGATCGACACCGACCTCGTCGTCACGCTCGGGGCTCTGCTCGCAGATGTCCCGCACACACGGCCGGCGCCGGTGACGGGCAGCGCCAGCGACCCCGTGCTGGTGGAGAAGCTCGGCCTCGGCACGTCGCGCTACGAAGGCCCGACGGGGATCATCGGCGTGCTCCACGACGCCTGCAAGAACGCTGACATCCCCGCCGCCAGCCTCTGGGCCGCGGTGCCGCACTACGTTCAGCTGACGCCGAGCCCCCGCGCGGCCGAGGCGCTCTGCGTTCGCCTGGCGGACATCCTCGGCGCGAAGCTCGACGTCGCCGAGCTCGAGGAGGCCGGCCGCTCGTACCAGGAGCAGGTCACCGAGGCGGTGTCCGCCGACGCCGAGACCCAAGCGTACGTCGAGGAGCTCGAGCAGCGCGTCGACCAGCTCGAGGACGAGCTCAACCTCCCGTCAGGCGACGCGATCGCGGCCGAGCTGACGCGCTTCCTGAAGGAGCGCGAGTCGGGCGACGGCCAGGGCACCGAGCACTAGAGGCGGCCCTTAGCCGAAGGTGAACGCGTAGCCCTCCACTCCCGGTGAGAAACGGAGCTCTAGCAGGCCGTCCGTGTCCGGCCCGTCACGGAGGGTGTAGAGCTTGTTGGCGTCGACGCGGACCGTACGCGTCGGCTTGCCATCGACGAGCACGTCCACGGTCCCCTTCCCGCCGAGGACCAGGTACACCTTGCCGGCGAGGAAGTGGAACCGCAGGCGTGCGCTCGGCCCCGCGATCGCCCGCTCGGCCTCCACCTTCCACGTGCCGTCGTACGCAAGCGCGTTCTGGGGCAGCGTGGCCGCGAATCGATAGCGCTGGAAGCGGTTCCGCGCGAGCCCGGAGCTGTCGTAGCGCTCCGCGCGCTGGTAGCCGAGATACGTCTCCGGCGACTGGAGCCCGTGGGGCGTCGAGTCGGGCACCGTGTGCGCCTGCGGGCCTTTCGCGGCCAGGAGCCTCCGGATCAACTGCTCGGTCTCGTCGTACTTGCCCTCGCCGAAGTGCACGTTCCGCACCCGGCCCTGCTTGTCGATCAGGTACTCAGCCGGCCAGTACTGGTTGCCGTACGCGTTCCAGGTGCCGAAGTCGTTGTCCTGGACGACGGGGTAGCGGATGCCGAGCCGCTTGATCGCGGCGGAGACGTTCGACGCCACGTGCTCGAAGGCGAACTCCGGGGTGTGCACGCCGAGCACGACGAGGCCTTGCCTGCGGTACGCGGCGTCCCAGGCCTCCAGATGCGGCAGTGTGCGCAGGCAGTTGATGCACGAATACGTCCAGAAGTCGAGCAGGACGACCTTGCCGCGCAGGCCGCGCTGCGTCAGCGGCCGCGTGTTGAACCAGCGGCCGCCCGGGACGAGCTCCGGCGCCGGGCCGTAGTCGGGCAGCCCGTCGGCTGCGGGCCGTCCCGCAGCGAGCGCACGGCCTCCGCCGCGCACGCGCGCCAGCTCCCGTTGCGCCGATCCGTTGGCCTCGATCTTCCGCTGGAGGAAGTCGGTGTAGCCGGGGGTCAGCGTGGCGAGCCTGTCGTCCGCGTGCAGGACGAGTCCCAGCGCCACGGCGGCGATCACGACGCCTGCGGCCGTGCGGAGCGCGCCCGCATGGGCGCGGAGGCGGCCAGCCGCGCGGGAGCCGCCGTAGGCGACGAGCAGCATCGGCACGGCGGCGCCGAGCGCGTACGCGAGCGTCAGCAGCAGCGCGCGGAAGCCGACATCCTCGTTCGCGGCGACGACCGTCACCGTCGCGAGCACCGGTCCGGCGCAGGGAACGAAGACGAGCCCGAGGCCGGCGCCGAGGAGGAATCCCCCGCCGGCGCCCGCCGGCCGGAACCGGGTCAGCGCTGCCAGGGGACGCTCGAGCCAGAGTGCGAGCCGCGGCACGAGCAGGGTGGCCGCGAGCAGGAAGAGCAGCGCGATCGCGAGGTTCCGGAGGAAGTCCTCCGGCAGCCCCAGCTTGCCGAGGAGCCAGGCCGCGGAAAGTGTGAAGACGGTGAAGCTGAGCACGAGGCCGGCGACGATGCGGACGGGCTTTCGTCCGGTCGCCCCCCCGGCGAGCAGGATCGGCAGCACGGGCAGGATGCAGGGCGAGATCGCCGTGACGACGCCCGCGAGAAAGCCGACTCCGAGCAGGATCAGCAACGCGGTTCAGTCTCCACGATCACTGGTTCGTTACTGGGGCGAGATCGGATCCATCCAGCCAGCGGTGGCCTGGGTGGACGAGCCCGAGCGCGTGGGCGAGCCAGCGCCGGCGGTCCGGCTCGAGCCGCTCCAGAGTGTCGGCCTCCGACGGCTCACGGAAGACATCCAGGCGCCACACGCCGGCCGCTCGGTCGAGGAGCCAGGTCTGATAGTAGGTCTCGAGCGCGTTGCCCGCTTCCGCGAGCGGCACGGCGAGGCGATCTCCCACGACGAAGAACTCGAAGCCGGCGAGTGCCGCGACGAGCTCGTCGAAGCGGTCGGACGGCGCTGCGAGCTCCAGGTCATCGTGCTCCCGCCTCGGCCCGCCCAGGACGAGGTCGATCGCCCACCCCGCGGCGATGTACCAGGGCGCCTCGACCCGTTCGAGTCGCCGCGCCGCCTCGTCCGGCTGCCATGCGTCCCACTCCGCCAGGTCGGGGTCGAACGCCCCGGAAGCCGGCAGAGGCTGCATCGCCGTTACGCCGCTTCGCCTTCCGGCTCTTCGGGCTCGGGCGCCTGCTCCTGCGCCGGCGTCTGGTCGCCCTCGGCGGCCGGCGCGCCGGCAGGCCTCCGGCGCCTGCGGCGGCGGCGCTTCGGCGCGGCCGGCTTGGTGCCGGCGTCGGCGTCGGCGTCCTCGGCGGGCGCCTCGCCTTCCTTCGCCTCCGTCTGCCCGTCCGTCTTCGCGTCGGGCTTGTCGGTGCCCTTGCGCTTGCGGCGGCGACGGCGTTTGCGGGTCGGGCCGGTGTTGGGCTGCGGCAGGTTCTCCGCGAGCGCCTCGGCGACCTCCTCGATCGAGCCGAGCTCCTCGCGTGCCTCCTCGATCATCCTCGTGGCGCGCGGCGTGTAAGCCTCCGCGGAGGCGAGCAGCGCCGCCGCGACGTGGATGGGCACGCTCCTGGCTGCGGCGATCAGCCGGACAGCGTTCTCCTCGTGCCGGTGTCCGCGCGAGTTGGCGAGGGCCCCGAGCAGCCGCTTCGCGTCGGGGTACTCCTGCGAGGCCTTCCGGTCCAGGACCTTGCGCACCGCCCTGGCGAGTCGCCACGTCCAGCGGGCGAGGGTCTGATCCGGGGCGAGAGGCTTCCGCTCCGCGATCGCCTTCAGCAGGAGCCGCGTGCCGGCCGCGCGGTCCTTCTCCCACGGCGGGGCCTGCGTCACCAGCGTGACGAGATCGTCGAAGTCGGCGCTGTCGATCGGCATCGAGACGCGGTCGGCGAGCGCGATCAGCCGCAGTCGGCGGTTCGGGTTCTCCGCCGCGCAGACCTTCAGGAACTGCGCCAGCGCCCGCTTCGACGCGCCGCGCTCGGTGAACTTCTTCACCATCTCGGTGCGCTCGTCGAAGCGCATGCTCCGCGCCGCGACGGTCGCCCAGATCTCCTGCTCGTCCTCGTCGAGGTACTTCGGGTCGATCCGCTGCCATTCGCGACGGATCACCTCGATCCGGCGGCTCACGTCCGGGGTGACGGGGACGAGCCACGGCGCCGGCGTCAGCTTGCGCCGGGCGCGGCGCTGCTGCCGGCGGCGCGGCGCGGGCGTGACGCGCGCCCCTTCGCGGTAGAAGTCCGCGTCGAGCAGCGAGTGCAGCGAGACGACGCGCTCGTTGTGCGTGGCCGCCTTCGGGACGAAGTCCACGACGATGCCCGCCTCCTTGCGCGGGTGCGTCCGCATGATGCGGCCGATCCGCTGCTGGTAGACGCGCCTCGACGCGGTCGGGGCGAGGTGCATCACCACGGTCGCACGCGGTGAGTTCCAGCCCTCGGCGAGCAGCATGGCGTTGATCAAGATGTCGATCTCGCCTCGCTCGTAGGCGGCGAGGATCTCCGCCAGCTTCACCGGCGGCGTGCGCCCGGAGACCGCCTCGGCCTTCAGCCCGACCGCGCGAAACTCCGTCGCCAGGTGATAGGCGTGCTCGACGCCCGCGGCGTAGACGACGCCGGGCGTGGAGTCGAACCGCTCCTTGTAGAGGCTCGCGGCGGCGAGGTTCAGCGCCTGGTGGTCGAGGGCCTTCGCCAGCTCGCCTTCGTCGAAGTCGCCGCCGACGATCGGCACGTTGTGGATCGCGGCGACAGGGGGCACGCGGAGGGAGCGAAGCGGGGCGATCAGACCGCGGCGCGCCGCGTCGGTCAGCGGCAGGTCGTCGACCGAGGCGGGGAAGACGTCGGAGACCTGTTTCGCGATCAGCTGCTCGGTCGCCGTCATGCCGATGTAGATCGGCTCCGGGAACGAGCGGATGGCGGCGCTCGTCTTCTCGCCGAGCGCGGTGTGCGCCTCGTCGGCGATCACCAGCTGGTAGGCGTCGCGGTCGATGTCGCCGACGTGGCGCGCAAACCACGCGTACGTCTGGATCGTCAGCGGCGCCTTCTTCGTCCGGTCGCCGCCGGCGCCGACCGCCTCCGTGAAGCGGCTGCCATAGCCGTGCTCGGTGAGCTCACGCTGGAACTGCGAGACGAGCAGGCGGCGATGCGTGAGGATCAGGACGCCGAGCGTGCGTGCCGCCTCGACGAAGCCGGCCGCGGCAATCGTCTTGCCAGATGCCGTCGGGTGGCGGAACCGATAGCGGCGGGCGGCGCCGGGATCGTCTTCGAGGGAGAGCGGCTCGGGCTCGTCGTCCGCTCCCTGGCTCGCGGTCGGCGCGTCGAGATCCTCGTCCTCGTCGTCGTCCACGACCTCGTCGGCCGCGTCCTTGCCGTTCCCGTTCGGATCGTCGGTCGGCTTCTGCGCCGCGGCGATCAGCTCGGTCAGCATCCCCGCGAGCGCGTCGATCTGGTGCCGGCGCAGCTCCGTGCCCGAGGCGAGGCGCGGCGGCTTCTCGGAGAGCACGCGCTCGAGGCCGAGCATCAGCCCGTAGCGCACCTTCCACTCGGACGACGGCTCCCGCAGCTGCGCTTCGATCTCGGCCAGCGCGTCGTCGAGCGCGCGACGGCGCGCCGTGCCGGGAGCGAGCGCCGTCGCGGGATCCTCTCCTTCGTGGAGGAGCGGCTCGCCCGCCCAGGCTTCGGCGCGGAGGGCGGACTCGCTCAGGGCGTCCGGTGCCTCCGACGCAGGTGTCGGCTGCTCGATGATCTCTGTCATGGCGCAGCACGGAACGGTGCTGCAGCGTAAAAACACAGGGTGTGCCGCCCACCACGGATTGACCCAGGCGGGCGCCTGTCAGAGCATAGCCGATCCTCCGGCGTTTCGAACCCCCGCGAGCCGGAAAACGGGGCCGGAGACTAGAGCGGCGTGCCGGCGCTGCCGAGGCCGCCGAAGACGGCAAACGGGTTCTGCGGCGCCACCTCGTAGACGAGCTCGCCGCCGGGCTCGACCTCGCCGTGGACACGGCGCGCGAGCTCCTCGGCCTCCTCGCGCGACGCGGCGCCCGCGATCACGAAGTTGAACCCGCGGACCACGCTGTAACCCTCCCGCTCGAGCTGCTCGGCCAGCTCCTTCGCCTCGGCCACGGCACTCGTCTCGACACGCACCTCCCACGGCGCATAGCCGCGCGCGAGCGTCTCCGCCTCGATGTCGGGCCCCGGCGGCTCGTCGTCCCAGCGGTCCTCGTCGTCGAGCCAGTGCTCGAGCACGATCCGTACAGGCTCGATGCCCTGCTCCTTCAGCTCCGCCTCCACGATCTGCCGCGCCTGCTCGGCCTGGGCCGGCGAGGAGGCGTAGACGAAGACGGTGTGGCCGTCGTACGTCGCCGCGAGGCGATGCTGCTCGAGGTCGCGGGCCAGACCGGCCGCCTCGTCGCCGAGATGGATCCCCAGCCGGTGCAGGAAGGCGCCTGCGCCTTCCTCCTCGGGGAGCTCGATCCGGAGCCGCCAGTCGTCCTGCGCCACGGCCGAACCCTAGATGATGCCCGAGCGTCAGGCGGCGGCGAGCAGGCCGTCGAGCTGCCCGCGCCGTGCTGAGCGGACGAGCCGACGCAGCTGGATCAGGAGGAGGCCGTCCGGGCGCAGGCGCGTCCGGGCGGAGTCGACGAGCCGGCGGTAGTGGTCGAGCCCGTCGCCGCTCGAGACGACCGCGTCGAGCGGCTCGCCCGGCTCCTCCTCGCCGGGAGCGAGGTAGGGAAGGTTGGCGACGATCAGGTCGAGCCCGCCGGGAATGTTCTCCAGCAGGTCGCCGTGGACGAGGTTCACCCTGGCGCAGACACCGTGCAGGCGGCTGTTCTCGCGTGCGAGCGCGACCGCCTCCGGGCTTGCGTCGGAGCCCCAGATCTCGATCTGGGGCGCCAGCCGCGCCAGCGCGACGGCGATCGCGCCGGAGCCGGTGCCGACGTCGGCGACGCGCAGCGGCCGCTCACCGATCTCGAGCAGCGCGGCGTCGACGAGCTGCTCCGTTGCCGCGCGCGGCGTCATCACGGCGCCGGGACGCGTGAGCAGCGGAAGTCCGTAGAAAGTCGTTTGGTCCATACTCGCGGTCATGCACTGGTCGGACACGCTCGGCCGTCAGCTCGAACGCTATCGCGATGGTGAACAACGTCTCGACGACGCTCCCGATTCCGACGCGCGCCAGCGGCAGCTGACGCGGATGGGGAACTCGGCGAACGGTGCCGCCCTGGTGCTCCTCATGGAAGGACGTACGGACGAGGCGGCCGACTGGTTCGCGCGCGCCGCCGAGCGGTGGCGCGAGTCGTGGGACGACGCTCCTGCCGGAAGCTGGGGGCGCATGATCGGCGTGATCAAGGCGCGGATCCTCGCGGACGACTGGCCGGGCGCCGAGGCCGCCGCCCGGTGGACGCTGGAGGCCGGCGCAGCGGACGCCGGCTCGCCGATCGGACGGTACGCCGCGTGCCTGGCGTCCCTCGTCCTGCGTGACGACCTACGGGCGCGCGTGCTCGCGGACGGGATCCGCCTGCGCGACGACTTCCCCCATGCCGTCGCCGATGCGCTCCGGATGATCGCCGCAGGCGACGACCTCCCGGGCTACGTGCTGGCAGTCGAGGAGGTCCTCGATTCGTTCGAGACGCGGGAGGAATACCTCGAGGACGTCGCCGTCGCGGACACGGTGATCGTGCTGCAGGCGCTCGCGCGCCGCCGCGGCTACGAGGCGGAGCTCAGCTCGGAGCTTCTGCCGCCGCCTGCTCCTCCGGCGAATCCTCCGGCTGCCCCTCCTCCGGCGGCTCCGTCGCCGGGTGCGCCACCAGCGTGACGACCATCAGCGGCTGATCCTGGTCCTCCAGCGCATCGGCGCGCTCGATCATCACGTTCAGGAGCTCCCGCAGCTGCTCGGGGTTCATGCGCACGTTGATCTGCGCGCTGCGGAACTCGCCCTGCGTGCCGTACGCCTCCCACCCGCGCTGGACCTCGTCGAGCATCGCCGCCTGCAGCTCGCCGGCGAGCCCGGCCGCCCGGATCTCCGGCGAGACGCGGACATGCGGAGCCACCGCCCGGTACGGCTTCTCGCGCCCGCGCCCGGTATCGGCCAGCTCGATCAGCCCCGCCCGGTGGAGCATCCGGACGTGGAAGTGGAGATGGCCGGGGTCGACGCCGAGCCGGACGGCGAGCTCCCGGTTCGTCAGCGTCTCGTCGTTCTCCCCCAGTGTCTGCAGCACCTTGAGGCGAAGCGGGTGCCCGAGCGCCTTGAGCTGCTCGGGACGCTCGATCGTGAGAACGTCGGTATTCCGGGGTGAGGGATTTGTGGCCATGATTGACGGGTTCGATTCTTAACGTTCTTTCAGGTTCTGTCCAGCAGCGCCGACGCCTGCCTGTCGAGGATCGCGAGCGTCTCGCCGTCCTGCGAGCGAACGAGGCTCGCAGGTGTCTCGGGGCTCGGCTCGCCCGCGAAGGCCCGGCGCGCCGCCTCGGCCTTCGACTCGCCGACGACCAGGTAGACGACCCGCCGGGAAGAACAGAGCATCGGCACCGTCATCGTGACGCGGTCGACGACCGGCTCGAGCGGCGCCTCGGCCTCGATCGCCCGCCGGTCGCGCACCTGGAGCGCCGGCGCGTTCGGGAAGAGCGAGGCGGTGTGCCCGTCCGGGCCGAGTCCCTGGAAGGCGAGGTCGATCGTCACGCCCTCGAGCATCGCCTCGTACCGCCGCGCCGCCTCCCCGGCCCCCAGCTCTCCCTCGATCCGGTGCACCTCGCGCGGCGTGCGCTCCAGCCGCTCGAGGAGGAACTCCTTCGCGAGGCGGTAGTTCGAGAGCTCGTCATCCGGCGGTACGGCCCGCTCGTCGCCGAAGTAGATTCGCGCGCTGCTCCAGTCGGGCTCGGCTCGTGCCGCGAGCATGAACGCCCGCGGCGGCGTGGAGCCGCCCGAGAGCGCGAGCGTCCCGCCTGCGCGGGCTGCGGCGACGAGCTCGTCCGCAGCGGCCTCGAACGCCTCCTCAGGCGTCTCGAGGACGTGGAGCGTGACGCTCACTCGTGCTCCGCCGCGAGCTCTTTCGAGCGTTCCATCGCCGCGTTGATGGCGTTCAGGAACGCCGCGCGCACGCCGGCCTGCTCGAGCTCGCGGATGGCCCTGATCGTCGTCCCTCCCGGCGACGTCACCGACTCGCGCAGCTCGACCGGATGCATGTTCTCGTCGCGGAGCAGCTTCGCCGTGCCGAGCATCGTCTGGACGACGAGGCGCGTCGACACCTCACGCGAGAGCCCGAGCAGGATCCCCGCCTCGATCATCGCCTCGGCGAGAAGCGCGAAGTACGCGGGGCCCGAGCCCGACACGGCGGTGACCGCGTCCATGTAGGGCTCCGCGACTCGGGCGGTCTGGCCCACGTGGCCGAGCACATCCTCGGCGATCGCCAGATGCTCCTCGCCCGCGTGTCGCCCGGCGCAGATGCCGGCGATCCCCTCGTGGACGATCGACGGGGCGTTCGGCATCGCGCGGACGACGGGCACCGGCTCGGCGAGCCGTTCCTCGATCTGCACGGTCGGGATCGCGGCGGCGACGGAGATCACCGTCTGCTCGGGTGTCAGCAGGCCGCCGATCTCGCCCAGCAGGATGTCCATGTCCTGGGGCTTCACGGCGAGCACGACCACACCGGCGCCGTGGATCGCCTCGGTGTTCGACAGCGTCGCGGTGACGCCGTGCCGCTCGCGGAGCTCGACGGCGCGTTCCTCCCGCCGGACGGTGACGACGACGTCCCGCCAGCCGGAGGAGAGCAGCCCGGCGAGGAGCGACTCGCCGATCTTGCCTGTGCCCAGGATGGCGATGCGCGTCATAGACGAGAGTCTAGGAGGGTTTGCGAGTGCAGCCGGCCGGGTCGGAGGCGGTGCTGGCGGACCCTCCGCTCCGGACGTACGGTGAGGGTGATGCTCGCGTTTGCACTCGCGCTCCTGTTGGCGTCGGCTCCGCCGGCGTGCCGCACGGGGTCCCTCGCCGCGGAGGCCGGGCTGCAAAACGCCGCGGGAGGTCTCGCCGGGACCCTGCGGGTGACGAACATCGGGCGACGTGCCTGCCGTCTGCCCGAGCGTCCGACCGTCCGCATCAGCTGGGGCGGCTCGACGCTCGCCGTCCGGCGCGTGCAGCTCGCCGCACGGCCGCTGCCGCTGCGCGTGCTGAAGCCGGGCGCCGTCGCCTCGGCCGTCCTCGTCTGGCGGAACTGGTGCGGCGAGCGAGAGCTGCCGGCGCTCTTCCGGCCGCGACTCCTCGTGACGCTCGGCAAGCTCCCGGGCACGCTGCGGGTCGAGGTCGGCGACGCGGTGAGGGCGCCGCGCTGCGAGTCACGCTACGAGCCGTCGACGCTCTCGGTGGGGCGGTTCGTCGCGCTGCGCTAGCGGGATCAGCCCCGCGCCGGCGCCCTGCAGCAGGTAGACGCTCGCGAGGCCGGCCCACTCGCCGTACGGCTCGAGCAGCGCGTCCGTCTCCTCGGCCTCGACGCGCCTTCCCCAGAGCGCGGAGGCCAGCTTGACGAGGCCGAGATCGCGCGCCAGCCCGCGCTCGTAGCGGCCCAGTCCCTGGAGCGCGATCACCCCGATCGACCACGGACCGAGACCGGGCTCGCGCTCCAGGCGGGCGGCGACCCGATCCGTCGGGACGAGGTGCAGCCCCTCGAGATCGATCGTCCTGCAGACACGGATGAGCGTCGACGCTCGGCGAGTCCCCAGCCCGAGCGCGCGCAGCTCCGCAGGCGAGAAGCGCGCCAGCGCCTCTGCGGTCGGCGGCGCGTAGAAGCGGCCGAGACTCGGTGACGATCGGCGGATCACGGCGCGCTCGATCTCACGCGCGCGGCTCGCCTGGATCAGCTGGCCGCAGACGGCGCGCAGCAGCGCCTGAGCGACGCTGCCCACCCGGATCGGCCGTAGCCCGCGCAGCCGGCGGGTCGCCTCGCCGATCAGCGGGTCGCGCGCGAAGCGAGCGAGGAACTCCGAGTGGTCGTTCTCGAGCGGCAGCGCGCCGCGGATCCGGTCGAGGCCTGCCTCGCTCTCGGCCCAGAGGTGCACGGTGCCGTCGAGCGCCTGCTGAGCACGGGCTGCCTCCGGACGACCCTCGGCGAGCACGACCGCCTCGAGCGTTCCGTCGAGGTGCGTACGGGTCGCGTCGCCGGCCATGCGCGCGGAGAGGCGCAGCGAGAAGGGCCCGCGAGGACGAATGCGATCGTGGATCACGAGCGGAGAGACTAGAGGGTGCTGCGGGCGGCCGGCTCGACGATCAGAAGTCGCCGTGCGCCATCACGTCGGCGGCACGGTCGAGGACGTCGAGCGCCTCGGTCTCGCGGCCCTGGCGCTGGAGGAAGCGAGCCCAGGCGCGGAACGCGTCGGTGCGGTCGCGCGGCGAGCCGTGCTCGAGCATCAGGTCTGCGCCCGCTGCGTACGAGGCCTCGGCCTCGGCCGGCTGGTGCAGCGCCTCGTGCGCGGCGCCGAGCGCCACGAGCGCAAGACCGCGCTCCGTCGGATACGCCTGCGCGCCGAGCTCGAGCGCCTGCGTGCCGAGCCGCATCGCCTCGACCGCGTCGCCGCCGGCGACGGCGGCCCGCGTCCGCTCGACGAGCAGCGCGATCCGGTCGCCCGGCTCGGGGTTCGGCCCCAGCAGCTGCTCTGCGTCGGCGAGATGCGAGAGCGCGTCCTTCGAGCGTCCGCTCGAGTTGAGGATCCACGCCATCGAGACGTGAGCGCGCCCGAGATGCGTCGTGTCCTCGGTGGCCTCGAGCAAGGCGATCGCCTTGCGTGTGTGCCGGAGGCTCTCCGCATAGCGGCCCTCGTTGCCGGCCAGCCGGCCGAGCGACCAGTAGAGGCGGACGCGCGTGAACGGGTCGGCGGCGTCGCCGGCCCGGTCGAGGGCCTCGGCAAGCACCTGCTCGGCGCGGCGCGTGTCGCCGGAGTCGGTGAGCGCCTGGGCGAGATACGTCGCAAAGCGGACATGCGCGGCGATGTTCTCCGGCTCCTCCTCGGAGACCTCGCGCAGGCAGCTGTCGAACAGCTCGACGGCGTCCCGCTCGCGTCCAACCGCGGCGAGCGAACGGCCGAGCTGGGCGAAGACGTCCGGCCGCTCGAGCGGGGAGACCTCGCCGCTCTCGACCGCCGGACCAAGCAGCTCGACGGCCTCGCCGTCGCGGCTCTCGCTCGCGGCGGTCAGCCCGAGGACGAGCCGGGCGCGGCTCGCGGTCGGCCCGTCGCCGGCCGCCTGGGCATCGGCAAGCACGTCGCGGAGCTCCGACTCGACGCCGCCGCCCTCACCCAGGCGCAGCCTGAGCTCGAGCTCGGCGAGCGCGAGCTCGCGCCGCTCGGCGTCCCGGAGCTCGTGGCCGGTCTCCAGATAGTCGGGCGAGACGCCCAGCTTCCGGGCCAGCATGCGCAGCGCCTTCACGGACGGCGTCCGAGCGCCGGCCTCGATCCGGGAGATGTAGGCGTAGGAGACTCCCGGCGCCGACAGGTCTCGCTGGGAAAAGCCGCGCTCGGTTCGTAACCTGCGCAGGCGTACGCCGATTGTTTCCTGTGCTGGGTCCTCGGACACTCCCGGGACATTCAACTACCCGCCGCGAGCCGAGTCAACACACGAAGGAGTGACGACTACAAATGGTCGCGCCCGTCTGTTTGACTCACCCAGCACTTTCGCGATGGGAAGGAGGTGAACAGATGGCTCGCAGGCTCCAGATCGCGCTCGCCGTACTCGCCGCCCTGCTGACCGCCGCCCTCAACGGCAGCGGTCCGTGGGTCCCGTAGAAGCCTTTGCCAGGACGGGGCCGCCCCGTCGCCCGACCACACCTCGAAGGGAGGTGCACATGGCTCGCAAGCTCCAGTTCACTCTCGCCGCGTTGGCGGCGGTGCTGACTGCCGCTCTCAACGGCAGCGGCCCGTGGGTGCCGTAGCAGTGCGCCACTGCGGCCGGCGGGGCCGTCCCCCGTCACAGACCCGCCTTCGAGGGGAGGTGGATTCATGGCCCGCAAGCTCCATGTCCTGCTTGCCGGTGTCGCCGTGCTGCTGGCAGCGGCGCTCAACGGCAGCGGCCCCTGGGTTCCGTAGCCGTCCGGAACGGGCGGGGGCGCTCCGGCGCTTCCGCCCGTTACGCTCCGCACGTGCTGCGCCGCCTAGCCGACCGCGTCTCGCTGCGGAGCCGCCGGCGGAAGTTCGACCTCTTCATGGAGACGTTCCGGCCGGGGCCGGAGACATCCGTCCTCGACCTCGGCGTCACCGACGCGCCGTTCGGCGACCGCCCGGACAACTTCCTGGAGGCGTGGTATCCGTGGCCCGCGCGGATCACGGCCGTGGCGCCGACGTCGCTCGAGCGCTTCGCAGAGGCGTTTCCGGCCGTGACCACCGTCACCGCGGACGGCCGCTCGCTCCCGTTTCCGGACCGGGCGTTCGACGTGGGCTTCACGAACGCGGTGCTCGAGCACGTCGGCGACCGCGCCGCGCAGCGCGCATTCGTGCACGAGCTCTGCCGCGTCGCGCGCCGCGTCTTCCTGACGACCCCGAACCGGCTCTTCCCGCTCGAGGTGCACACGCTCCTCCCGCTGGTGCACTGGCTGCCCCGCCGGCCCCGCGAGCGGGCCCTCCGCGCACGCGGCTGGACGGAGACGCTCGAGCTGCTCGCCCCCGGCGAGGTGCGCGCGCTCTTTCCGGGCCGCGTGCGGATCGTGCGCCGCGGCATGACGATCGTCGCCGTCGGCGGGGAGCGCTAGTGCCGCGGCCCCGGCCCGTCTGGGCGCTCTACGCGTTCGTCGTCGGGCTCGCGGCCCACAACTTCGTCATGGCAGAGCTGTGGGCAGCGGGCGTCCGCGGCTGGAAGCTCGACGTGGTCTCCGCCTGGAAGGAGGCGCTCTTGGCAGCGGGGCTCGTCGCGGTGATCCGCGCGCGGCGCGGCTTTCCGTTCACGACCACCCTCGCCGACTGGCTGGCCGTGGCGTACGCAGCGTTCGTCCTGCTCTCGTTCGCGCTGCCGCAGTCGTGGCTCGGCGGCGAGGCGAGCCTGAAGACGGAGCTCTACGCGCTGCGTCACGACCTGCTCCCCGTCGCCGCGTACTTCTTCGGGCGCGGCCTGGCGCTCAGCGCCGCCGAGCTGCGCCGCGTGGCGATCCTGATCGTCGGCACGGGAGTGGCGGTCGCGGCGTGGGGCCTCGTCGACGTCTACCTCGTCCCGCTCCAGTGGTGGCGCGACTCCGGCGTGCCCGGCTGGTATCACGAGCAGCTGGGGCTCGACTATTCCGGGCTCTCGGGACTGCCTCAGAACTTCGTCTACAACGCGGGGCAGCACGACGTCTTCCGGCGGCTCGTCTCGACCTTCCTGTCGCCGCTCGCGTCGTCGTACCTGATCCTGGTCGCGCTGCTCGTTGCGACCGCGTGGCGGGAGCGGCGCTGGGCTCTGTGGTCCTCGCCGGTTCTCTTCGCCGGGCTGCTCTGGACTCACTCGCGGTTCACGGTCCTCGCGTACGCCGTGGGCCTCTGCGTGCTCGCCTGGGCGGGCCGCCGCTGGTGGCCGGTGGCGCTCGCGGTCGCGACGCTCGCCGCGGCGTTCTTCTTCTTCCGGGGCTACGAGGACTTCGGGCCCAAGACGAGCTTCACCAAAGCGGAGCTCGTGATCCAGGACCGGCAGGGCGCCGGCACGCCCTCGGAGAGCCACGATCCGTTCTCGGCGGGCGAGTCGTCGACCGCAAGCCACTGGCGGAACCTGCGCGAGGGCGTCGAGACGGTGCTCAGGCACCCGCAGGGGTACGGGCCGGGCAACGCAGGTGTGACGGCGTTCCGGACCGGCACGAGGCTGAAGGCGGGCGAGTCCACCTACACGGAGATCGGCGTCGAGGCGGGCCTCTTTGGGCTGCTGCTCTTCGTCGTGTGGTCGGTGACGCTCGTGCGCGGCGTGCTGCCGCGCTGCGACTGGCTCGGTGCCTCGCTCGTCGCGATCCTGCTGCTCGGAATCCAGACCGACGTGATCGGCGTGCCGTGGGTCGCGTACGTGCTCTGGACCCTGGCGGGCGACCAGTCCGGGCCGGGGCGCCGGCGCGGGTGGCGTAGCATTGGTGGGCGCGGTTCGAGGGCGCACCCGGTCCGCGGGAAGGGCTGAGCCCACCTCGTCTGTAGTGAGTCGAATCCAGACGACCACCTTCTGCCCGGAGACGCGGACGTCGGGCCTCCAACAGAAGGAGGTCGTGATGCAGGTCAACCTGGAGCAGGCACGGAAGCGCGCCAAGGACCGCGTCAGGTCGGGCACCACGGAGACGCTTGCGGACGCGCAGCGGGAGATCGCCCGCGAGCTCGGCTACGAGAGCTGGCCTGCGCTGGTGCACGCGGTCGGGCCGCCGACTCCGGCACGCCTCGTGGGCGCCGCCTACGGCATGCCCGACCGCGCGGCCGAGATGCTCGAGCGCGCACCCGGGCTGCGCGACGACCCCTGGGTGGCGCTCTCGCTCGGCGACGCGTCGAAGGTCGAGGACGCCTCGCGGCCCGGCGGCCCGTTGGACGAACCCCCGCTCTACTACGTCGCCCGCACCTGGCTCGCGAAGGACTCCGCCGCCCCCGCGCGCGCTCTGCTCGGCCGCGGCGCGGATCCGAACGGCACGAGCCGGGAGGGCTGGACGTGCCTCTCGCTCGCCTGCTCGCGCGGCGACGACGCGCTCGCCCGCGTGCTCCTCGACGCTGGTGCCGAGCCGAACGACAACGACTCGCTCTACCACTCGATGGAGCCGGTCGACGACACGTGCACGCGGCTGCTGCTCGAGCACGGCGCGGAGGTCAACGGCACGAACTCCCTCGCCCACGCGCTCGACTTCGACAGGATCGACCGCGTCCGGCTGCTGCTCGACCACGGCGCCGATCCGAACGAGGTGCCGAATCTTCACCATGCCGTGATCCGCGGTCGCACCCCGGAGTTCATACGACTGCTCGTCGAGCGCGGCGCCGACGTCGGGCTCCGCGACCGCAGCGGGCGCACGGCGTATCAACAGGCGGTGCGCCGCGGCAGCAGCGAGCTCGCCCGGACGCTCGCGGAGCTCGGCTCGCCGACGGACCTCTCGCCGCCCGATGCCGCGCTCGGCGCGATCGCGCTGGGGGAGGGCGATCCCTCGGCTCTCGAGGTCGACGCCGAGACGGCGGACGCGCTGATCGAGCTCGCAATGCGCGATCTGCGCACACTGGAGCGCGTCGTCGAAGCGGTGGGCCCGGGCTTCGGCGCACACTGGGGCGGCGGTCCGCGCGGAACGCTCCTCCATCAGGCGTCGTGGTTCGGCCGCACGGACTTCGTCACGCTCCTCCTCGGACGGGGCGCACCGGTCGACGAGCGGGTCGAGACCGAGTACGCGACGCCGCTCGGCTGGGCCGTGGTGGGCTCGCGGTACAGCCCCGACCATCCAGACGACAGCTTCTCGTCGCCCGAGGCGGATCACGTCGGCGTCGCCGAGCTCCTCGTCGACGCCGGCGCGCAGGTGGAGCCGAAGTTCGTCGAGATGGCTGTCGGGCCGCTCGCCGAGTGGCTCGAAGCGCACCGGATCGGGGGACGCGGTGTCTGACCCGAGTTGCTATGTTGGCCGCACGGATGGCATTCGGGCCGTCCTGTGAGGCCAAGGCGTTCTCGTTCCTCTTCGGCGGTTTCGAGCTCGATCAGGTCTCGAATCCACAACCGAGGAGTCGAATGACACAGCAGTCTTTTGCTGCGCTGGGAGTCAGCGCAGAAGTCGAGCAGGCGCTCGCCGCTCGCTCGATCGTCCACCCGTTCCGCATTCAGGAGCTCGTCGTCCCCGAGGCGCTCCGCGGCACGGACATCCTCGCCAAGAGCCCCACGGGCTCCGGCAAGACCCTCGCCTTCGGGCTCCCGCTCGTCGAGCGGACGTCGCCCGAGGGGAAGACCCCCAAGGTGCTCGTGCTCGTCCCGACCCGGGAGCTGGCGCAGCAGGTCGCCGAGGAGCTGACGCTGCTCGGCAAGCCCAAGGGATTGCAGGTCGCGGTCGTCTACGGCGGCGCACCTGTCGGCGCACAGGCGAAGAAGGCCAAGGGCGCGCAGATACTCGTCGCGACGCCGGGCCGCATCTGGGACCTCGTCGAGCGCCGGCTCGTCACCCTCGACGGCGTCGAGGCGCTCATCCTCGACGAGGCCGACCGGATGCTCGACATGGGCTTCAAGCCCCAGGTCGAGCGCATCGTCCGCCGCCTCCGGGGCGAGCGCCAGACGATGCTCTTCTCTGCGACGCTCGACGGCGAGGTCGGCGAGCTCGCGCGCCAGTACACGTATATGCCCGCTCGCTTCGAGGCCGACCTGCCGTCGCACCTCGGGACAGGCGACGTCGACCACAAGTTCGTCAGCGTCACGCACGACGGCAAGATCGACGCGCTGATCAAGGAGATCGAAGGCGCGCACGGGCTGACGCTGGTCTTCGTACGCACGAAGCGCGGGGCCGATCGCCTCGTGCAGAAGCTCAAGCGCCGCGACGTCCATGCGCTCGCCATGCACGGAGACATGACGCAGGGCGCGCGCGAGAAGGCGCTCGACCGCTTCCGGAACGGCAAGGTGCAGACGCTCGTCGCCACGGACGTGGCTGCGCGGGGCCTCGACCTCGACGACATCACGCACGTGATCAACTTCGATCCGCCCGAGGACGACAAGGGCTACGTGCACCGCGTCGGCCGCACGGGCAGGGCCGGCCGCAGCGGCAGCGGCATCACCCTGGTGCTCCCCGAGCAGCAGGCCGACGTCAGCCGCGTCGCGCAGCGTCTCGGCCACAAGGAGCAGTTCGAGGCCGAGGGCATGACGGTCGCCCGCCCGAAGCTCCTCTACACGAGCCGGCGCGGCCGCCGCTCGCGCTGGTAAGCCGAAGCGAGCAGTCGACAAGTCTGCAAGACCAGGGGTGAGGCGCGTTGGCGCGCCTCACCCCTGAACCGCTCGCGCTACGAGATCGAGACCGGGACGTCGACCCCGACGACGAACTTGTTGCTCGAGAGCCCCGGGAGCTGCACGGTGTTGTGCGCGAAGATCCCGAAGTGCTCGTTGCTGATCCTGTTCGCGGTGATCGTCGTCCGGGGAATCGGAACGACGGCGCTCCACACGGCGATGCCCGTCGGAGCGCCGGTTTCCGCGTCGTCGTCCGCGCCGTTGCCGGAGATGATGTTGGCGATCACGACGTTGTCGTTCAGGTACTGGCCGGGCGTGTGGGAGTGCATCGCAACGCCCGGGAGGCCGTTGTCCTGCGCGATGTTCGCGGCGATCAAGTTGCGGTATGCAGCGGCCCCCGGAGGCCCGGTGAAGACGCCGATGCCGGCCGCGCCGTTCCGGTTCGCCGAGTTCCCGAGCACCGTGTTGTCGTAGACGCCGCCGAGCGCGGCCGGTGCAGGACCCGCGAAGCTGAAGTAGTGCGAGGCGAGCGTGATCCCGCAGTCCTTCTCGTTGTCCTCGACCGTGTTGTCGAGGATCAGATTCCGTGCCGTCGGTCCCGCTTCGTCCGTGAGCAGGATGCCGCCGACGTTGTCGTGGACGTCGTTCCCGCGCACCGTCGAGTCCGTGACGCTCAGCAGGTGCAGGCCCTCACCGCAGTCGTCGCTCGACTGGCACGGCTCGGGGACGTTGTCGGGGTCCCAGAGCGCGTCGTTCGCGACGACGTCGTTGTCGGTGATCGAAATTCTGCTGGTCGCCTGCACCAGCACGCCTTCGAGATCCGCGTTCTCGATCGTAAAGCCGCGCAGGCTCGAGCCGGCCGCGGCCGGGCCCGAGATCACCACGCCGTTGTCGTGTCCGGTCGCGTCGATCGTGGCGTTGTGCCCGATCAGCGCGATTCGCTTCGTGACGGCGACCGACTCCCCGTACGTGCCGGCCGAGACCACGATCGCGTCGCCGCTGCTCGACTTCGACAATGCGAAGCCGATCGTCTTGCACGGCGAGAGCACGCAGTCACCCGTGTCGTTCCCGCTCTTGGACACGGAGCGGAAAGCGGTGGTCGAGGCGGTGGCCGAGGCGGCGAAGAGCGTCAGGGAGACGCTTGCCGCAACGAGCAACTTCACCATGTGTACCTCCCTGGTCGAGCTTGGAGCGTATTCCCGACCTTGGGCCGGGGCAACCGGGAAACCGTCGTGCGTCAGCGGGCGGCGAGCGCTCGCCGCCCCCTCGGCGTGACGGCGAACGTGACGTCGATCAGCCCGTCGGCCAGGAGCTCGGACGCGAACTCCCACGGCGGAGACTTCCATTCGCCGTCCGCGACGAACTCGGCCAGCGTGTCGAGCGCCTCGGGCGAAGCGGTGAACTCCTCCTCCACCAGCACGTCGTTGAGGCGGAAGCCGGCGATCGGCTGCCGAAAGTCGTCCTCGCCCGCGATCCGCTCGTAGAGCGAGCCGTCGACCCACACCTCTAATTCGTCTTTCGCACGGCGTTTGACGACCACCTCCGAGCCGGCCTCCGAGCGGCCGCGGAAGACGACGGGGTCGATCGGCGGCGGGCCGTCCGGCTCCGGCGCGTGATGCTCGAGATACTCGCGCCACTGGTCCTCGAGCTCTTCGTCGGGCACCCACTCCTCGAGCAGCCGGTCGAAGCGTTCCCGCACGGCGAGCAGCTCGTCCTCGATCCGGCGCCTGATCGTGCTGCCCCGCTTGAAGCTCTGGTGCTCGACCTGAAGATGGTGGTAGCGCCGCGCGAGCGCCTCCAGCTCCTCACGCCGCGGCTGGATCGCCATGGGCGTAGCGTTGCCGTGGCTCACGAGACGAAACGGCAGAGTGAACCTCGCCGCACTCCTGTGTCGCCGCGGCTCGTGTTCGTCGTGCGCGTCTCGCTAGGCTGGCCGCATGACCACCTTCAGCGCGCGCCGGCTCGTCACGGTGCTCGCGCTCGCGGGCGCATCGCTCTTCTCCGTGGCGCTGCTCTGCGTCCGCGTCCGCCACACAGGCTCGCTCGAGCACACGTGGCTCGCGTGGAACCTCGTGCTCGCTTGGGTGCCGTTCCTGCTGGCGGTCGTGCTCTACGACGCGTATCGGCGCGGGGCGCCTGCGCTCGCGCTGCTGCCGCTCGGCGCGCTCTGGCTGCTCTTCTTCCCCAACGCGCCGTACATCCTCACCGACTTCATCCACCTCAGGCCTGACGCCGCGGCGCCGCTCTGGTACGACGCAGCGCTGATCTCGTCGTTCGCCTTCACGGGGCTTCTAATCGGCTACGCGTCGCTGTACCTCGTCCAGGCAGTCGTGCGCGCCGAGGCGGGACCTGCCTGGGCCTGGACGTGCGCATTCACGGCGATGGCGCTCGGGGCCGTCGGCATCTATGTCGGCCGCTTCCTGCGGCTCAACAGCTGGGACGCGCTCGCCGACCCCGGGCTCCTGCTCGGGATCGTCCGGGTGCGGCTCGAGGATCCGCTCGGCAACGTCAGGCTGCTGGCGGTGACCGGCTTCTTCACGGCGTTCCTGACGCTGACGTACCTCGCAGTCTGGGGTCTCGCCGCGTTCGGCCTCGAGCCCCTCGAAGAGCGCCGGCGCAACTAGCGGGCTTTCGGCGAGCCGTGCCGCGTCGGCGGGCGCCTCCCGTACCTGGTCGCCGACCAGGTACGGGAACGCCGGCGGTCGTGGCAGTTTGCCCTCTGGGCAGGAATTTCCTCTTTTGAGGCAAGAGTTTCGTACCTGGTACGCGACCAGGTACGCAGGAGCGGCGGCACGATTCGCTGCAAGTTGCAATATCTGTACACTGCAGGTATGCCGTCGCTCAAGACTCTTTCCGAGCAACTCGCCGCCGACTGGGAAGAGCTCGCGCGGGCGCTGCTCAGCCGCCGGTTGATGTCCGCCCTGACCTCCGAGGCGGGGCCGAAGCTCTCGCCGCCCGCGCTGCACGCGATCTTCGTGCTCTCTCAGTCGCGGCGGCGTGTGGGCTCCCTGGCGAAGACGCTCGGGCTCGACGAGAGCACCGTCACGCGGCTCGTAGACCGGCTGGAGGCGAACGGCCTCGCCGAGCGCCGTCAGGCCGAGGACGACAGGCGCGCCGTCGCCGTCGAGCTGACCCCGGCCGGCGAGGAGCTCGTTGCCCGGATGCACGAGCACCGGCGCGCGTTCATGGCCGAGGTGCTGAAGCTGCTCGACCCGAACGAGCGCGAGGAGTTCGTCCGATTGACCGCCAAGGCGGCCGACGCCTTGCGAGCGCGCGAGCAGGAGGCCGCGCGGGCGTGAACGAAACCCGCACCCACCGTCAGATCCTGATCGTCTACACGGGGCTGATGCTCGGCATGCTGCTGGCCGCGCTCGACCAGACGATCGTCTCGACAGCGCTGCCGACGATCGTCGGCGAGCTCGGCGGCCTCGACCACCTCTCGTGGGTCGTGACGTCCTACATCCTGGCGGCGACGATCTCGACGCCGATCTACGGCAAGCTCGGCGACCTGTACGGCCGCAAGAAGCTCTTCCAGGCCGCGATCGTGATCTTCCTGATCGGCTCAGCCCTCTGCGGGCTGGCGCAGGGGATGTTCGAGCTGATCGTCTTCCGCGCCCTGCAGGGGCTCGGCGCCGGCGGGCTGATCGTCGGGGCGATGGCGATCATCGGCGACATCGTCCCGCCGCGCGAGCGCGGCCGCTACCAGGGCTACATGGGCGGCGTCTTCGCGATCGCCTCGATCGCCGGCCCGCTGCTCGGCGGCTTCCTGGTCGACAACCTCTCATGGCGCTGGGTCTTCTACGTGAACATCCCCGTCGGGATTCTCGCGCTCGTCGTCATCGGCGCCGTCCTGCACACGCCGCGCCGGCGCGTCTCCCACCGGATCGACGTCGAGGGTGCGGTCCTGCTCGCGCTCGGGGTCGGTCCGCTCACGCTCGCGCTCACCTGGGGCGGTACGCAGTACGCGTGGGGGAGCCTCGTGATCGTCGGCCTCGCCGTCTTCGGGGCCGCGATGCTCGTCCTCTTCGTGCTCCAGGAGCGCCGCGCCGCCGAGCCGATCGTGCCGCTGCGCCTGTTCGCCAACCGGGTCTTCGACGCCGCGGGCGCAGCCGGGTTCATCGTCGGCTTCGCGATGTTCGGCGCCATCGTCTACCTGCCGCTCTATCTCCAGGTCGTGCACGGCGTCAGTCCGACGGCCTCCGGGCTGCGGCTGCTGCCGCTGATGGCCGGCCTGCTCCTGAGCTCGATCGTCAGCGGCCGGCTGATCACGAAGCGCGGCCGTTACAAGATCTTCCCCGTCGTGGGAACGGCCGTGATGACGGTCGGCCTGTTCATGCTCTCCCGCCTCGACGTCGCCACGCCCTACTGGAAGCTCTCGCTCGCGATGGGCGTGCTCGGCGTCGGCCTCGGCGCGGTGATGCAGGTGCTCGTCCTCGCAGTGCAGAACGCGGTCGAGCCGCGCGACCTCGGCGCGGCCACTGCGGCCGCGACCTTCTTCCGCTCGATCGGCGGCTCCTTCGGCGTCGCGATCTTCGGCGCCATCTTCGCCAACCGCCTGGCGCACTGGCTGCCGCTGCTCGTGCCCGGGGCCACCACTTCCAGCGCCGACCTGATGCACGCGAGCCCGTCCCGCCTCGCCCAGCTGCCGCCGCAGGTCCACGCCGGCCTGATCGAGGCCTTCTCGCGCTCGCTCCACACCGTCTTCCTCTTCGCGGTCCCGGTCGGCGTCGTCGCCTTCCTCGTCACGCTCATGCTCCGCGACGTACCGCTCCGCACCGGTTCGGAAGCGCGGCTCGACACTGTCGAGGACCTGGGGGTACCCGCCGAGCAGCACGCCGCGGCGGGCTAGCCCCGAGCGCCGCTGGCGAGCGGCCCGCATGCGGTACAACTACCCTTGGTGGCGATGAAGCCCGTCGAGCAACTCGACTCCGTCGTGATCCGCTTTGCGGGAGACTCAGGCGACGGAATGCAACTGACGGGCGGGCGCTTCACCTCCGAGACGGCGCTCCTCGGCAACGACATCTCGACCTTCCCGGACTACCCGGCGGAGATCCGCGCGCCGGCCGGCTCACTCCCGGGGGTCTCGGGCTTCCAGCTCCACTTCGCCGACCACGACATCCTCACCCCGGGCGACCAGCCCGATGTCCTGGTCTGCATGAACCCGGCCGCGCTGAAGACGAACCTCGCCGACCTGCCCCAGGGCGGGACCTTGATCGTGGACACGGACGCGTTCTCGGAGAAGAACCTGACCCGTGCGGGCTTCGCGGCGAACCCGATCGAGGACGGCTCGCTGGCCGAGTACCAGCTGCACGCCGTGCGGCTCACCTCGATGACGATCGAGGCGCTGAAGGAGATCGAGGGCGTCACCAAGCGGGAGGCCGAGCGCGCGAAGAACATGTTCGCGCTCGGCCTGATGTCGTGGCTCTACGGCCGCCCGACGGAGGGCACGGTCGACTTCCTCCGCACGAAGTTCGCGAAGCGGCCGGAGATCGCCGAGGCGAACGTGAAGGCCTTCAACACCGGCTATGCGTTCGGCGAGACCTCGGAGGGGTTCGCCGTCCAGTACGAGGTGAAGCCGGCCGAGCTGAAGCCGGGGGTCTACCGGCAGATCACCGGGAACCAGGCGCTCTCCTACGGGCTGATCGCCGCGTCGAAGCTCTCAGGGCTCGACCTCTTCCTCGGCGCGTACCCGATCACGCCTGCGTCCTCGATCCTGGAGGAGCTGGCGAAGCACAAGCGCTTCGGCGTGCGCACGTTCCAGGCGGAGGACGAGATCGCGGCCGCGGGCGCCGCGCTCGGCGCCGCGTTCGGCGGTGCGCTCGGCGTCACGACCTCGGCCGGCCCGGGGATCGTCCTCAAGTCCGAGACGATCGGTCTCGCGATGCAGCTCGAGCTGCCGCTCGTGATCGTGGACGTGCAGCGTGCAGGTCCCTCGACCGGGATGCCGACGAAGCCCGAGCAGGCCGACCTGCTGATGGTGCTCTTCGGGCGCAACTCCGAGTCGCCGGTGCCGGTGATCGCCGCCGGGACGCCGGGCGACTGCTTCTACGCCGCGATCGAGGCGTGCCGGATCGCGCTCACCTACCGCACGCCGGTGTACCTCCTGTCGGACGCATACCTCGCGAACGGCGCCGAGCCGTGGCGGATCCCGGACGTCGAGTCGCTGCCCGACCTGCGCGTCGAGTTCGCGACCGACCCGGAGGTCTTCCAGCCCTACGCGCGCGACCCGGAGACGCTCGCGCGCCCGTGGGCGATCCCCGGCACGCCGGGCCTCGAGCACCGCATCGGCGGGCTGGAGAAGGCGGACGTGACCGGCAACATCTCGTACGACCCGGAGAACCACCACCTGATGACGCAGCTCCGCGCCGCGAAGGTCGCCGGGATCGAGGTGCCCGACCAGATCGTCGACCACCAGGAAGGCGCCGACGTGCTCGTGCTCTCCTGGGGCGGCACGTTCGGCCCGGTTCACGCGGGCGTGCGCCGCGTCCGCGGGAAGGGCCGCGCGGTCGCGCACGCGCACCTCCGGCACCTGAACCCGCTTCCGCGCAACCTCGGCGACGTGCTCCGCTCGTACGACGAGGTGCTCGTCCCGGAGATGAACATGGGCCAGCTGCTGAAGCTCGTCCGTGCGGAGTTCCTGGTCGACGCCACCGGCTACAACCGCGTCACCGGCAAGCCGTTCCAGGCCGGCGAGATCGCCGACGCGATCGAGGCGCTGCTCTGATGGCGGCGAGCGACGGCAACGGCAACGGCAAGCTCGTCCAGCTGACCGCGAAGGACTTCAAGTCGGACCAGGAGGTCCGCTGGTGCCCGGGCTGCGGCGACTACGCGATCCTCGCAGCGGTGCAGGGGTTCATGCCCGAGCTCGGGATCGCCAAGGAGGACATCGTCTTCGTCTCCGGGATCGGCTGCGCGGCGCGGTTCCCGTACTACATGGAGACGTACGGCATGCACTCGATCCACGGCCGCGCGCCGGCGATCGCAACGGGCCTCGCCGTGTCGCGCCCCGATCTCTCCGTGTGGGTCGTCTCCGGCGACGGCGACGCGCTCTCGATCGGCGGCAATCACCTGATCCACGCGCTGCGCCGGAACGTGAATATCAAGATCCTGCTCTTCAACAACATGATCTACGGGCTCACGAAGGGCCAGTACAGCCCGACCTCGGAGCAGGGGAAGGTGACGGGCTCGACGCCGTTCGGCTCGGTCGACTGGCCGTTCAACCCCGTCTCGGTGGCGCTCGGCGCCGAGGCGACCTTCGTGGCGCGGACGATCGACACCGATCGCGCGCACCTGACCGATGTCCTGCGCCGCGCGGCGCAGCACCAGGGCTCGGCCTTCGTCGAGGTCTACCAGAACTGCAACATCTACAACGACGGCGCGTTCGACTCGATCCGCGACGACAAGTCGAACCGGATCTACCTGAAGCACGGCGAGCCGATCCGCTTCGGCGCGGACGGCGAGAAGGGCGTGCGCCTGCGCGTCGACGGCGTCGCCGAGCTGTGCGACGTGGGCGACACCGGCGAGGAGAACCTGCTGGTGCACGACGAGCACATGGAGCATCCGTCGCTCGCGTTCACGCTCTCGCGGCTGGCCCACACCCCGCACGGCCCGACCCCGATCGGCGTCTTCCGGGACATCGAGCGCGCGAGCTACGACGAGCTCGTGGCGCGGCAGATCGAGTCGGCGAAGGCGAAGGGCGAGGGTGAGCTCGCAGGGCTGCTCGGCTCGGGCGACACGTGGACGATCACGTAGCTCCAGCGTAGAGTCCGCGTCATGAGCATCAGCGGATGGTTCAAGAAGCTCGGTCGGCGCAAGGACGAAGCTGCGGTCGAGCGGGCGAGCGAGATGGCCGTCGAGTCGCCGGAGGAGCGGGAGGAAACCGCCGGCGGCATCGAAGGCATGAAGGCCGACGAAGCAGCCGCCCTGAGGATGCACGAAGGTTCGATCAAGGACGCCGAGCGCCTCGGCGAGTAGGCAAGAAGATCCTTCGAGCGATCAGGTCAGGCGCTTCGCCGCCTGCCGCTCGCGCGGGATCCTGACCACCTTCCACGCCAGCCCCAGCTTCTCCAAACCGGTCACGACCCACGCGCCGGGGTCCAGCACGATCTCGCGCCGGCTCATGCCGTGGAACGCTGAGCTCGGGAAGGCGTGGTGGTTGTTGTGCCAGCTCTCGCCGAACGAGATCAGCGACAGGAGCCATACGTTGCGCGACTCGTCGGTGACCCGGAACCTGCGCCGGCCCCAGAAGTGGCAGATGCTGTTGATGGAGAACGTCACGTGGTGGAGCAGGAAGATCCGCACGGCGCCGCCCCAGAGCAGGCCAGTGACGGCGCCCTGCCACGTGCCGGCGATCGCATAGCCGATCGCGGCGGGGACGAGCAGGCTGATCGCGAGCCAGAGGCCGAAGAGCCTGTTGATCACGAGCATGCCGCGGTCGGCCAGGAGGTCCGGCACGTACTTCCGCACGTCCGCGCGTCCCTCTGAGACGAAGAGCCAGCCGACGTGGGCGTGGGCGAGGTTCCGGAGCGCGGCCCAGAAGCCCTCGCCGCCGCCCACGTGCGGGCTGTGCGGGTCGCCCTCCTGATCTGAGAACTGGTGATGCTTGCGGTGGTCCGCCACCCACCGCAGCACGGGCCCCTCGACCGCCATCGAGCCGAGGATCGCGAACGTGTAGCGCACCCAGCGGTGCGTCTGGAACGCGCGGTGCGTGAAGAGGCGGTGGTAGCCGACGGTGATCCCGACGCCGGTCAGCGCATAGCCGACGGCGAGCAGGAGCAGGTCGTGCCAGCCGAGCCAACGGTTCCAGAGGAGGCCGATGGCAAGCACGAGCCCGACGAACGGGAGGACGATGCCCAGGAGGTTCCCGAGCTTGTGCGCACGGCTCACGACCCCACGGTAGCCGCTCGGCCCGCGAACCGCTCGATCTCGCGCGACGCGAGCATCGAGAGGTGTCCGACGCCTGCCCGTGCCAGCCGAGGCTAAATGGGGTTGACGCAGCCGATCGACGCCATGAACGCCTCGGCCTCGCCGCGGAGCTTCGCGGCCCGTGCCGGATCGCCCGCCGCATCGAGGGCGCGCGCGAGGTCCAGGTCGAGCGCCGATGCGTCGAACTCGTAGCCGAGCCGCCGCTCGGTGGCGGAGGCCGCGGTGAGCAGCTCGACCGCCTCGTCCGGCCGCCCTTCGTGGAGCGCGAGCAGGCCCAGGGCGGCCGTATGGCTCGTCGGCACCCGCCCCGCAGTGGCGCGGGAGAGCCCACGGCCGAGGGAGCCCGTCCAGCGCCGAAGCAGCTCCGGCTCTCCCGCTGCGTCCAGCGCTCTCACGGCGGGCAGCACGCTGATCACCGACGACCAGCGGTCGCGAACGAGCTCCAGCACCTCCTGGGCCACGGCCCGCAGCTCGTGGCGCTCGCCCGTCAGGGCAGCCCAAGGGATCAGCGCGCACGACATCGGGATGATCCGCTGAGGCTCCTTGCTCTCGACGGCGATCAGCCGCTGCTTGTGCGCCCGCTCGCCCGCGAGCTCGAGATCCCCTCGTCGAAGCGCCAGCTGAGAGGTGACGCCGAGCCAGACGAGCAGGTTTGTCGGCGAGAGCTCCCTGCCGTCGATCCCGTCGAGGATCTGCTCCACTTCTTGCCAGCGGCCCGCCGGGAGGAGCTGCATCATGACCATCGACAGGTCGACGTACGGGTTCAGGACCACCGGCGGGGTGACTCCCGCGAGCCGGACGGCGGCCGCCGCGGCGGTCTGCTCGATCTCGGCAACCGGCAGATGCCCCGTCGCCGACCAGATGAAGTTCACCTGAGCCCGGTACGCCTCCTCGAGCGCGCCGGCGGCCCTGGCCTCGTCGATCAGCTCGAGCAGCTCGCCGGGGTCGGGCGGAATCCCGCGCATTGCGTCGAGGGTCAGGAGGTTGACGCGGATGTTGGCCTGCGCGAACCGGTCGCCGACGCGGTTCGCCACTGCGAGCGCCTCGCGCCCGAGCTCGCTCGCGCCGTCCTCGTCTCGCAGCATCGCGAGCTGCGAGCGGCGTGCGAGAACCCGTGCGAGCTGCGGCGACTCGGGCAGGCCGCTCAACACCGCAACCGCCTCGTCGGCGGCCTCCTTCGCCTCGTCCCAGCGGCCGAGCAGCCAGCAGATGCGCGACCGCCACCCGAGCGCGTCGCCGCGCAGCACCGCGTCACCGGCATCGATGAGCCGGAGCGCGGCGTCGAGCCGCTCGAGCGCGACCTGGAGGTCGTGCTCTCCTCGTCCGCCCGTGACCGCGACCCCTGCGAGGCGCACGAGCGGAACGGCGCGGCTCCTGTCGTCCGGCGCCAGCTCGAGCGCCCGCTCGAGCTGCGTTCGCGACACCGGGATGTCGCCGCGCTGCAGCGCTGCGTCGCCGGCCGTGACGAGCAGCTGCGAGGTGCGCAACGCGACCGCCGGATCGTCCTCGCCGTACGCGAGCGCCTCTCCGTAGTGGTACGCGGCCAGCTCGGCGGTCTCGACACCGCGGTCCGGCGCGACCTCTTGGATCCACTCGGCGACACGCCGGTGCAGACCGCGCCGCTCGGGCCGGGGCAGCGACGCAGTAGGCGACGTCGCGCGTCAAGTTGTGCTTGAACGCGAACTCGCGCTGCCCGGCCATGACGGACACGCGGCTGCTCCGCGACGAGCCCGCGCCGGCCGAGCGAGACGACGACCTGCTCGGACACCCCGGCGGCGTCGGGCCAGAAGACGCGGCCGACCACCGAGCAACGGCGGAGCGCCTCGCGCGCGCCGGAATCGAGCAGGTCGATGCGCGCGGCGATCACGCCGTGGACGGAGTCCGGGAGCGGCGTGTCGCCGAGCGTGTCGGTCGCGTGCCAGCCGTCGTCCTGTCGCGTGAGCGCCCCGCGCTCGATGAGCATGTGCAGCATCTCCTCGACGAAGAAGGGGTTGCCCTTCCGCGCTCGCCAGCACACGCTCGCGCACCGGCTCGGGCGTCCGCCCGTGGCCGAGGAGCGACGAGACGAGCTCGGCGGCCCTGTCGCCGTCCAGCGGGCTCAGCGTCAGTGCGGTCGCGTTCTGCTTCGCGCCGCCCCAGGTGGGCCGCGTCTCGAGCAGCTCGGGCCGCGCGGTGCAGACGATGCAGCACCGACGTGTCCTCGAGCACGTCGGAGAGGTGCTCGATCAGATTGAGCAGGTGGCCGGAGGCCCAGTGGATGTCCTCGACGACGAGGATCGTCAGCTGCCTGCGGCCGAGCGCGGCCAGGTAGCGCTGCCAGGAATCGTGCAGCCTCGGACGTCACCTCCTGGCCGACCGCGCCGCTGTCCGGAAGCGCGAGGCCGATCGTCCAGGCGAGCGGCTCGAGCGCCTGGGACGAGGATTCGCCGAGGGTCGTCTCCACCGCCTGGCGCAGCTTCTCGAGCGCCTCGCCGGACGGGTCGGTGTCGAGGATCCCCGCGTGTCCCTTCAGCGCCTCCGCCAGCGGCCAGTAGGTGATCTCCTCGCCGTAGGGAAGGCAGCGGCCCCTGAGCAGGAGCGTTCCCGGCAGACGCTCGACGACCTCGGCGAGCAGCCGCGACTTGCCGACGCCGGCCTGGCCGTAGAGCGTCACGAGCTGCGGCGCGCGCTCGCGCTCGACGCGCCCGGCGAGCGCCGAGAGGATCGAGAGCTCCTCGTCGCGGCCGATCAGCGGCGCCTCGAGCCCCGCGACACCTCGGGCGCCCGGCTCCTCCGCCGCCGCGAGCGCGACCCAGGCCGCCACCGGCTCGCTCTTCCCCTTGGCAGCGACCGCGGCGGCGGGCTCGAAGGAGACCGAGCGGCTCGTCGCAGCCTGCGTCCGCTCGCCGACGAGCACCTGGCCCGGCTCCGCGTTCTGCTGGAGGCGCGCGGCGACGTTGACGGCGTCGCCGCTGACCATCAGCTCCCCGCGCGCGGCCGCCTCGCGTCCCGCCACGACCTCGCCGGTGTTGACGCCGATCCGGAGGCCGACCTCGGCCGCGAACCGGTCGCGCACGCGTTTCGCGAACGCGCCGAAGCGCTCCTGCGCCGCGAGGGCGGCGCGCACGGCGCGCTCGGGGTCGTCCTCGTGCGCCTGCGGGATCCCGAACACGGCGAGCACGGCGTCCCCGACGAACTTCTCCGTCGTGCCGTCGAAGCGCTCCACCTCGCGGTTGAGGAGCTCGAAGAGCTCGCCCTGCAGGTCGCGCACGTCCTCCGGATCGAGCTGCTCGCCGAGCGCCGTCGACCCGGAGAGGTCGGCGAAGAGAATCGTCACGACGCGCCGCTCCTGGCGGTCGTCGGTGCTGCCCGTCCGCCGCGTGTCGTCGCGAAGCGCGTAGCCGCAGCTCGAGCAGAAGGCCGCGGAAGCGGCCTGCTCGGTGCCGCACCCGGGGCAGCTGCGGTAGAGCGCTGCGCCGCAGGAGTTGCAGAACCGCGCCTCCGCCGGCTGCTCCGCCCCGCACTCGACGCAACTCAGGTCCACCCGGTGGGTCCCAGCCCTATTCGCGGCCCTCGCCCGCGTCTTCGTGGCGGAGGATGTTGCGCTCGTACTCCATCGATTCATCCTGCCACGCGGGTGGTGTGCCCGGCTGTGTACCGTGCCGGGCTGTGTGGTGGCGTGACGGCGTCCTCTACGAGATCTATCCGCGGTCGTTCGCAGACTCCAACGGCGACGGGGTCGGCGACCTGAACGGGATCGCGGAGCGGCTGGACTACCTCCAGTGGCTCGGGATCGCCGGGATCTGGCTCAACCCGACCTTCCCCTCGCCGAACTTCGACTGGGGCTACGACGTGAGCGACTACCTCGGCGTCCACCCCGAGCTCGGAACGCTGGCCGACATGGAACGGCTGATCGCCGAGGCCGATCGGCGCGGAATCCGCATCCTGCTCGACCTCGTCCCGAACCACACGTCGATCGAGCACCCGTGGTTCCGCACCCACCCGGACTACTACCTCTGGGCGGACGAGTCGCCGAACAACTGGCGCTCGGTGTTCACACAGGAGTCCGCGTGGATTCCGCACGACGGCCGCTACTACCTCGCCCACTTCACGCCGGAGCAGCCCGACCTCGACTGGTGGAACCCGGCCGTGCGCGCCGAGTTCGAGCGGATCTTGCGCTTCTGGTTCGAGCGCGGCGTCGGCGGCTTCCGGATCGACGTCGCCCATTCGATCGTCAAAGACCGCGACCTGCGCGACAACACCCCCGCGAACCCGGGCGACCCTGAGTGGGTGCTGAGGATGGGCTCGTGGAACGACCGCGGCATGAACCAGCCGGAGACGCACGAGGTGCTTGCACGCTGGCGCGAGATCGCCGACGAGTACGGCGACACGGCGCTCTACGGGGAGACCTACGTCGAGCTGGAGAAGCTGCCGCTCTTCTACGGCAACGGGCAGGACGAGCTGCACCTCGCCCACAACGTCGACTTCATGAAGTCGAAGCTCAGCGCAGTGGAGATGCGTCCGCTGGTGGAGCGGGTCGAGGCGACGCTGCCGGCAGATGCGTGGCCGACCTACTCCGGCTCGAACCACGACGACCTGCGCCTGGCAACGCGTTGGGCCGGCGGCGACGAGCGAAAGGCACGCGCCGGACTCGCGCTGCTGCTCGGGCTGCGCGGGACGCCGGTCCTCTACATGGGCGACGAGCTCGCGCTCGAGAACGGCGAGGTGCCGTCCGATCGGATGCTCGACCCTGCGCGGCCGTCGCGCGACCCCGGGCGGACGCCGATGCCGTGGACGCGCGGCGCGGCGGAGTGGCGCGATCCGTGGCTGCCGCTCGTCGACACGTCACGCAACGTGGAGGATCAGCTCGCCGACCCTGGCTCGACGCTGAACTGGGTGCGGGAGGCGATCGCACGCCGGCCGGAGTGGGCGGGCGACGAGTACGAGACCGTGCCGTCGCCGGAGAACGTGTGGGCGTGGCGGCGCGGGCCGCACGAGTTCCGCGTCAACCTCAGTGACGAACCGGCTGCAGGTCTGCAGCCGTGGGAGACAGCGCTCCCCTGAGCTCGAGGATGCCGCCGACGTAGCGGGACTCGACGACGCGCGCGACGCGCTTGACGAGGGCCACGGCGGCGCCGTTCTCGGCGCCGATGCTCGCGCTGACGTAGCGGATGCCGGCCGCGCGCGCATCAGCGGCGAGCAGATCGGCGAGGACGGAGCCGACGCCGAGGTGCTGGTAGTCGTCGGCAACCGCGGCGGCGAGCTCGGCGGTCTCCGGGTCGACCCTGTCCCGCACGAGCCGCGCGATCCCGATCGGTTCCGGGTCGCCGTCGGCATAGGCCACCAGTGCGTGCCGGTCCGGCCCGATCGCGGCGAGCTTCGCCAGCTCCGGGCAGGTGAGGCTCGGCTTCGCGGCGCCGAAGCGGAGGGCCCGCGAGCGAGGGCTGAGCCGCGCGAAGACACGCAGGACGGTTTCCAGGTCGCCGTGCCCGAGCGGGCGGATCGTCAGCGCCGGCCGCTCTCTCTTTGCGGGGATCGCTTGTGCATACATACGTGAATGGTCGCCGTCCGGGCCGTTCGTGCGCTTCGCATGGACAGGCCATCTAGGCGAGATGGCCTGTCCGGGCCAGGCGCGGTTGCCCAGGCGCCGCCGAGAGGACTACCCTCAAGGGATGGAGCAGGAGATCCGCTTTTGCCCCGTCGGCGGGCGGCGCGTTGCGTACGCCTCGGTCGGCGAGGGGCCGCTCCTCGTCATGCCGACGTGGTGGCTCAGCCATCTCGAGCTCGACTGGGAGCAGCCGGAGGTGCGGGCGTTCCTGGAGCATCTGGCGCTGACCCATCGCGTCGTGCGGTACGACCGGCTCGGCGCCGGCCTCTCGGACCGCGACGTCGACTTCTCGAAGGTGACGCACGACACGGAGCTGCAGACGCTCGAGGCGCTCTTCGACCACGTCGGCGAAGAGCAGTGCTCGCTGCTCGCGCTCTCGTGTGGCGGGACGCTGGCCGCGCGGTTCGCGCGGCGCCATCCCGAGAGCGTCCGCTCGCTCGTCTTCTACAACTCGTATGCCCACGGGCGCGATCTGGCGACGCCGGAGCTGGGCGCGTCCATCGTCGCGCTGACGCGCGCCGACTGGCGCGTCGGGTCGCGCCTGCTCGCGAGCCTCTTCCTGCCGCGCGGCGGGGCGACCGACGTGGCGCAGCGAGCGCGCTATAAGCGCGCCGCCGCGGGGTCCGAGGCGGCCGCGCGCTTCCTCGAGCTGAACTTCTCGGCGGACGCGCGCGACGAGTGCCCAGACCTTCGGGTGCCGACGCTCGTCCTCCAGCGGCAGTCCGACTCGACGGTCTCGTCCCGGCTCGGCCGGGAGCTCGCAGCGCTGATCCCGGGCGCGCGCTTCGTCCCCCTTGCCGGCCGCGGGCACTACCCGTGGGACGGCGATCCGCGTGAGGGGCTCGGCGCAATCGCCAGCTTCCTCGAGGCGCCGGCGCAGGCCAGCCTGAACGGCAACGGGAACGGCGCCTCGCCGCTGACGAGCCGCGAGACCGAGGTACTGCGGCTCGTCGCCGCCGGGCTGAACAACCGGCAGATCGCATCGTCGCTCGTGGTCAGCGAGCACACGGTGCACAGGCACGTGGCGAACATCCTGCGCAAGCTGGCTCAGTCGTCCCGCGCGGGCGCCGCCGCGCACGCCGCCCGCGGCGGCCTCATCTAGCGCTTCGTCTGTCCGGCCCGTAGCTGCGGCAAACTGCCCGGATGACGATCCGCCTTCGCGTGGTGTGCCCGGACCGGCCCGGGATCGTGGCCGCAGTGTCGGGATTCCTCTACCGGCGGGGCGCGAACATCGTGCACGCCGACCAGCACTCGACCGAGGAGCGGTTCTTCCTCCGGCTCGTCGCGACGCTCGACTCGGACGACTCGATGGATGCGCTCCGCGTCGGCCTCGACCAGGTGGCGCGCAAGTTCGCAATGGAGTGGCAGCTGTCGGTGCCCAACCCGGAGAAGCCGGTCGCTCTGCTTGTGTCGAAATACGACCACTGTCTGCTCGACCTCCTGTGGCGCTTCGAGATCGGCGAGCTGGAGGGCAGGCCGACGATGGTGATCTCGAATCACCGCGACCTCGAGCAGGCCGCGGCGAATCACGGGCTGCAGTTCCACCACGTGCCCGTCGACGTGGGGCGGAAGGATGTCGCGGAGGCGCAGATGCTCGAGCAGCTCGCCGGACAGGTCGGCCTCGTCGTCCTCGCGCGCTACATGCAGATCCTCTCGGTGGAGTTCCTCGAGCAGGTGGGGGCGCCGGTGATCAACATCCACCACTCGTTCTTGCCGGCGTTCGCGGGTGCCGACCCGTACCGGCGGGCGCTCGAGCGTGGCGTGAAGATCATCGGGGCGACGGCGCACTACGTGACGGAGGAGCTCGACGGCGGCCCCATCATCGACCAGGACGTCGCGCGGGTCAGCCATCGCGACACCGTCGACGATCTGCATCGCATCGGGCGCGACATCGAGCGCGTGGTGCTCGCGCGCGCCGTCAAGTGGCACCTCGAGGATCGGATCCTCGTCGACGGCGCGCGGACGGTGGTGTTCTAGCGAGGGGCTCCTCGTACCTGGTCGGCGACCAGGTACGAGTGCAACAAAAGTGTGACTTTCGCAGGGCGAGCGCTGCGACGCCGCGGATGTTCGGCCACGATGGACGCAGTGGGCCAGAGCATTCGAATCCAGGTCGCCGGCATGTACCACGTAGGTGCTCACGCAATCGCGGGAGCGCCGCTCTTCGCCGACGAGGCAGATTTCCTGTTCCGAATCGCCCAGGTCTCCGAGTCGGTGAAGAAGGGAGAAACGAGGTGCCATGCCTTCTGCCTGATGGGGACGCACGAGCACTTTCTCCTGAGCTTCGAGGAAGATCGCATCGCAGACGTGATGCAGCAGCTGAATCGGACGTATGCAGCGGCTTTCAACAAACGCCACGGCAGGAAAGGCCACGTGTACGACAGGCGGTATTTCAGCTCGCTTATCCGCTCGGACGCGCAGCTCCTGGAGAACTTCCGCTACATCGCGCTCAATCCGGAGCATCACCGCGTCCAGCGCGCAGAGGACTGGCCCTGGAGCAGCTACCCGGGTCTCATCGGGCTTCGGCCGCAGTTCTCGTTCGTCGATTCAGCGCCGATCACGGCGGCATTCGGCACAGGCGAACGGGCAGCGCAGCGAGCCCGCGCTTTCGTGGAGGACGGAAGCTTGCGGTCGCACGTAGCGTGAGCCCGCACGCGGGCCGTACCTGGTCGCCGACCAGGTACGGGGCGGACTTTCCGCGAAGCTCGGACGCTGGTTCCAGCGTCGTCGCCGGCCTGCGGAAGGCCGCCTTCCAGCGGAACGAGTCACGCGTCGTCGTCGACGGCGTCGTCGAGGCGGAAGACGGCGGCCAGCGGCTCGCCGGCCTGCGAGCGGGTGCGCGCATAGGCGGCGACCCGGGCCTCGTCTACGTACTCGACGACGTCCAGCGTCGCCGGCGTCGAGACCATCACGTAGCGCAGCACGCCCTCGCTTCGGTTCAGCAGCTGGTGCGAGCCCGCTGCGCCGCGCTCAAACGGGACGACCGTACCCTCGGTCAGCTCGCGCTCGCCGTCCTGCGTACGGAGCGTCGCGGTCCCGCGCAGCACGATCAGGAGCTCCGAGATCCCGTGATGGAAGTGGAGCGGCCCGCCGCTCGCGCCCGGATCGAGCTCCCAGACCGCTGAGCCGGGCCCGCCGTCGGCACGTGCGAGCCTCTGCCTGCGGACGCCTTCACCGAGCCCGGGCAGCTCGTCCCAGACGTTGTCGCCGAACGCTGTCATCTGAGGGCTCGTCCCTCCAACCACGCCGCCACCCGCTCGCCGATCAGCTCGCCCTGCTCCTCCTGCAGGAAATGCCCCGCGCCCTCGACGGGCGGGCCGAGCTCGGCGCCGGGGATCAGCTCCGCCATTCGCTCGGCGTGGCGAAGCGAGAAGATCCGGTCCGAGTCGGAGAACATCACGAGCGCCGGCTTCGTCCAGCCGCGGAGTCTCTCGCGCACCTCGTTCATCTTCGCCGTGTTCGGGTGCTCCGGCTCGACGGGCACCTGCTCTGGGAACTCCGCGACGCCGACCCTGGACTCCGCCGTCGGGAACGGCGCGTCGTAGGCGTCCAGCACGGTCTGCGGGAGCTCGCTGACGCAACCGGACTGCACGAGCCGGGAGACGACGATGTCGGTGCCGACATTCCGCATCACCTCGCGAAAGCGAAGCCACGCCTCGGACGGTGCGCGGCCGCCGCCGACACCGGTGTTGAGGATCACGAGCCGGTCGACGCGCTCCGGGTGCTCGACCGCGTAACGCAGGCCGAGCGGGCCGCCCCAATCCTGGACGACGATCGTCAGCCGTGTCAGGCCGAGCTGGTCGCCGAGCTCCTCGATCGAGCCGTAGTGCGCGTCGTACGAGTACCAGTCGGGATCCGCCGGCTTGTCCGAGCGGCCGAAGCCGAAGTAGTCGGGCGCCACGACGCGCCCCACCTCGGCGAGGCGCGGGATCGCCTTCCGGTACAGGAACGACCAGGTCGGCTCGCCGTGCAGGAGGAGGATCGGGTCGCCTTCGCCCTCGTCGACGTAGTGCATCCGCAGGCCGTTCTGCTCCACATAGCGCGGCGCGTACGGCCAGTCCGGGAGCCCGGCGAACCGTTCCTCCGGCGTGCGGAACACCTCCACCCGGAGAGCCTAACGACCCTCCTGCCGGAAGCGTCACACGTTGGCTAGGCGAACTCGACGATCTCGACCGACGTGACCGCGTACGCGGGAAAGCGGCGGTCGCCCAGCTCGAGCAGCGCTTCCGAGTTCGACTCGATCAGCTCGACCGCGCCGGCCGCGGAGACGCGTGCGGCGGCCGCGTCCGGGTGCTCGGAGACCTCGAGCCGCGCGCCGTCGTCCAGGTTCGCGAGCACGACGTAGACCGCCGGCGACTCGGCGGGTGCGGCGGGCTCGTTCTCCGCCACCAGCTGCGCGAGTGTCTCGGCGTCTACCCAGCCGTTCTCGACCAACACGTCGGTCAGCGGCTTGCCGCTCTCCGTCTCGACACGCTGGGCTTCGGCGATCTGACGCAGGGTGAGCAGGCCCGAGCGCAGGAGCAGCGTCTCGAGCGGAGCCTTCTCGGCGGGGATCGGCTGGCTGGAGGAGGTCACGACGTCAGCAGCTGCATCGGTACCAAACGGGGTACCCCGTATCACTCCATACGGTGATTTCTCCAGGGTTCAAGCGACGAAGGCCCGCCGCAGCGGGCCTTCGCCTGGGGAGGTGGAGAGTGGAGAGGTCGGCTACTTGTTGTCTTCCGCGGCCATCTGCGGGGTGACCGTGACCGTCTTCACGATCTCGCAGTTGACCTGCGTGTCCTGCTCGGCGGCGTTGAGCCAGACGACGTCCTTGTCGCCCGCGCCGCAGTCGACGAAGTCGGCCTGGTGGTCGTTCGCCAGGGCGTGCATGCGGTCGTTGCCGGGGCCGCCGAACTCGCGATCGGTGCCGGAGCCGACCCAGATCACGTCGTCGCCCTCGCCGCCCTCGACGACGTCGTCGCCGGGCCGGCCGCGGAGCAGGTCGTTGTCCGGCCCGCCTCGGAGGACGTCGTTGCCGGGCCCGCCGGTGAGCCGGTCGCGGCCTACGCCGCCCTCGACCACGTCGTTGCCGGCGCCTGCCCAGACGCGGTCGTTGCCCGCGTAGGCCGCGATCGAGTCGTCGCCCTTGAGGCCAGAGATCCAGTCGACACCGTCGGTGCCGCTGATGTTGTCGTTGCCCGGAGTGCCCGTGATCCGGTTGACGTTCTGCGCGAGCGCGACGCCGCTGAGCGCCAGCCCCGCCACGATCATCGAGAGAAGTGCCTTGCCCTTCATCGGTGATGCCTCCTGCGTCCGATTGACGCTTCGGAGTGTTTCTCGCTCCGGTCAGGCGTCAGTTCGCAGGCGGTAAGACGGACGTAAAGCGTCCCTGCGGCAGGCGGACCGTGAAGCGCGTCAGCCTGCCGGGGTCGCTCTCCACCGACACGGAGCCGCCCATCCCCTCGGCCAGCTGCTTCACGATCGCGAGCCCGAGCCCGGTGCCGACGGGGCGCTCCTTGCCGTAGCGCTCGTAGAGATAGAAGCGCTCGAAGGCGTGGCTCAGCTCCTCGGGGCCGAGGCCGGGGCCGGTGTCCTCGACGCGCAGCTCGCCGGGCGCGGCGGCGATCCGCACGAGACCGCCCGCCGGCACGAGCCGCAGCGCGTTCTCGACGAGGTTGGACATCACCTGCAGGACCCGGTCCGGGTCGGCGGTTGCCGGCGCCGACCCGTTCGTGTCCGCCTCGAGCGTGACGCCGAACGTGCGAGCCTCCTGCTCGTATCGGCGCATGACCTCCCCCGCGACCTCGCCGAGGTCGATCAGCTCAGGCTGATACGAGAACTCCGCCTTGTTCATCCGCGCGAGGTCGAGCAGGTCGCGGACGAGCCGCTCGAGCCGGGCCGCCTCGACCCGGATGGTCGCGACCGCGTCGTCGACGCCGACCACCCCCTCGTCCAGCGCCTCGGCGTAGCCGCGGATCGCAGTCAGCGGCGTCTTGAGCTCATGCGAGGCGGAGAGCAGGAACGAGCGCTCCGCATCGCGCGCCCTTCGCAGCTGCTCGGTCATCTCGTTGAACGAGCGCGCGAGCGTCCGCAGCTCCGTGGCGCCCGTCTCGGGCACGTGCTCCGGCACGAGGTCGGCGCCCAGCCGGCGGCTCGCCTCGGCGACCTGCCGGATCGGCCGGGCAAGCGCACGCGCGAGCAGCAGCGCCGCGATCGCCGCAAGCGCCGCGCCCGCGAGCCCGCCGAGCGCCAGCGCCTCGACGTACGGCTTGCTCGGGAAGCGCTTCGGCCGCAGCAGGATCAGCGCCTTGCCCTGCACGTTGCGCGCCGAGCGGTAGGACCCCTGCGCGCTGCCGTCGACCGGGCGATTCCGCCCCAGCGCCGCGATGTCGGCCTCGCTCAGGTAGCGCGACGGCCGGTCCAGCGGCGCGACCAGCAGCCGCTCGTCCTGATCGGCGAGCTGGCGGCGCAGCGGGCCGAGGTTGAGAAGCCCCGCAACCGACTGCCGCCGATTCTCCGCGATCAGATCAGCCTGGCGGGCGACGTCGGCCAGCGTCGAGCGCTGCGCCTCGCGGCGCGTGAGCGGGATCGCGACCGCAAGCGTAACGCCGATCGAGAGCACGACGATCAACCCGATCGCCGCGAAGAGCCTGACGCGGAGCGAGTTCACGGCTTGACGAGCTTGTAGCCCGCGCCGCGGACGGTCCGGATCAGCTCGGGGCGGCCGATCTTCCGCCGCAGCTGGGCGACGTGGACGTCGACGGTGCGGGTGCCGCCGGGGAAGTCCATGCCCCAGACACGGTCGAGCAGCGTGTCGCGGGAGAGCACGATGCCGGGGTTCTCCATCAGGCAGCCGAGCAGGTCGAACTCCTTCGCCGTCAGCTCCACGTCCTGCCCGTCGACGGTCACCTCGCGGGCGTCGCGGTCGAGGACGATGTTGTCGAGCTCGAGCGTCACGTTCTCCACGGACTGCTCCGAGCGGCGCAGGATCGCCTTGATCCGGGCCGAGAGCTCGCGGGGCGAGAACGGCTTGGTGACGTAGTCGTCGGCGCCGAGCTCGAGCCCGGCGACCCGGTCCGGCTCCTCGTCGCGGGCGGTCAGCATCAGCACGGGCACGCGCGAGCGGCGCCGGATCTCGCGGCAGACGTCGAAGCCGTCCATTCCCGGCAGGCCGACGTCGAGGACCACGATCCGCACCGGATGGCGCGGCAGCTCGGCGAGAGCCTCCTCGCCGGAGCGCACCCAGACGACCTCGTACCGCTGCTGCGCCAGGTACGACCGGACGAGGGCTCCGATGCTCGGCTCGTCTTCGACCAGCAGGACAGTGCCCGCGGACACGTGCTGGAGGCTAGCGGGTGAAGGCGACGATACGGCTGACCGGCGTGTCGCCGTCGCGGAGCGCCCACTGCACCGTCATGCGCGGGCGAAGGGCGCGGACCTGCCGCTTCTTGCCGTCGACCGTCAGTGCAACCGTCGGCGAGAGCGCGAGCGTGACGATCGAGCCGTCCGTCTCCTTCAGCGTCAGCGAGGAGCCGGAGACGGAGACGATCTTGCCGCGGTCGACGCGGATGTCGTGCAGGCCGGCGGAGTCCTGGAGGACGACCTCGGCGCGCACCATCCCGCTGCCGAACAGCTGGTTCTGAACGGCGTCGGCCGCGCTGCCGAACACGCTCGTGGTCAGCCAGAGGCTGGCGTTGACCGTCGCGAGCACCGCAACGAGGAGGATCCACTTCCTCGACATGCCCGGATTGTCGCGTGGATCGGTCAGCAGGGAGTGCGCCGAACGTAATGGCTACGTAAAGTCGTCGACGGGAAGGATGCGCTCCCGGGGGTGCGTGGGGAGCACGTCCTCGACGTAGGAGGCAACCGCTTCCTTCATGCCCACGTCCTTGCCGCCGTTCTGCTCGCTCAGGTACCAGCGGTGCTCGAGGATCTCGTGGAAGACCTCGGCCGGCTGGCGGCGCTCGAAGAGCTCGCGTGGGATGGCCGCGATCGTCGGCTCGAAGACCTCGTTCACCCAGCGGTGCGCCACGACCGACTCGGACGGCGGCCGGCCTTCCTCGCGCTCGAGGTGCACCTTGTAGGCGGCAATGTCGTTCAGCATCCGCCGCGCCTGGTTCTCCTGTGCGTCGAGCCCCGTACGCGAGTGGAGCCGCCGGCGATGGTGCCCCGGCTCGACCACGCGCGGATTGAGCTGCAGCCGGTAGCCCTCGGGGCCGGCGACGAGCTCGATCTCCTCGACGTCGAACCCGAGCTCGTTCAGGCGGCGCAGGCGCTCGTGCAGGCGCCAGCGCTCGTCCTGGCCGAACTCCTCCTCGCGGGTGACCTCCTCCCAGAGGCGTTCGTAGCGTTCACGAAGGAGCTCTGCGGTCTCGAACGGGTCATAGGCGAGCTCCATGCCCGTGGCTGCCTCGACGTCGAGCAGCTCGCCGGCGACGTTCTCCACCGCGATCTCGAGGTCGTGCGCCCGCTGTCCGTCCGTGAGCGTGGGGTGGAGCTCGCCCGTCTCCGCGTCGACGAGGTACGCGGCGAGACCGCCGGCATCGCGACGGAAGAGCGTGTTCGAGAGCGAGACGTCGCCCCAGAAGAAGCCGGCGAGGTGGAGGCGGACCAGCAGCTCCGCAAGCGAGCTGAGCAGCTTGTCGCGGAGCTGCCCCCGCGGGGTCTGCGTGAAGATCGCGCGGAACGGGAGCGAGTACTCGAGATGCTTCGTGATCAGGATCGGGTCGAGGCCCTCGCGGCGCGCGACGCCCACGACCTGGACGGCCGGCATCTCCTCGTCGTTGAGCGTCCGGAGGAGCCGGTGCTCATTTGCCGCATAACGCTCCGGAAGCTCCTTGAGCGCGTAGAGCGAGCCGTCGTAGTCGACGAAGCGCACGACGTGCCTGTGAATCCCGCGCGTCACCTCCACGAACCGGTCCGACTGCCACTCCGCCAGCGGCTCGTCCCACGGCAGGTCGAGGAAGTCCGGATAGCCGGTGCGGGCGAGCAGCTGGAAGCGGGGCGGCATCAGCGCGTGAGCTCAGAATTCACGATCGCCCGGACGCGGCCGTCGACCGTGTTGTCGCGCACGCGCGCCGAGGCGCCGTAGTTCGCCAGGATCGAGTCCTTCGGCCCGACGATCGTGTTGTCCTCGATGTGGCACTCCGAGTAGTCGCCGCAGTAGACACCGGTGCCGGTCGCGGCCACGACGTCGTTGTCGGCGACGTCGCCCATCGACATCTCGGTCATGACGATGCCGCGCCGCCCGGTTCCGGTGACCCGGTTGTCGTGGATGTCGGCCATGGTGTAGTGGACGACGATCCCCTCGTCGCCGCCGGTGATCGTGCAGCCGGTCACCTCGCTCATCAGGTGCATCGCGAACGAGATGTCGATCGCCTGCGTGCCCGGGCCGGCCGCGATTGCGCAGCCGTCGATCACGACGCCGCTGCGTCGCGCGTGGATGCCGTCCTCGCGGGCGTTGAGCACGCTGACGTCCTCCAGGCGAACGTGCTCGGCCTCGCGGATCTCGATCCCGTAGTCGCCGCCGATCGTGGCGACGTTCTTGACGGTGACGTGGTCGGCGGTGATCACGATCCCGCCGCGGACGACGCCGCCGGTGACGATCTGCTCCCTGTCGAGGATCAGCGGGCCCTGGACGACGCCGTCGAGGTGGACGACGGGCGGACGCGTCGCCCAGGCGACACCGCCGGTCAGCGCCAGGATCGCGGCGACGCCGCCGGCGGCGAGCGGGCCTGCGCGCCGGAGCTCGCCGCCGTCCTCCGCGTACGAGAGCTCGAGCAACGGGAAGCCGGCGTGCCCGAGGATCTGCGCCCAGAGCCAGGCGAGCCAGAAAAGCGCGACTGCCGGGCCGACGGGCGCCGCGATCCCGAGCGCGTGGACGAGGGCGATCGTCGCGGCCAGCTCGAGCACGCCGAGCGGCAGGGCAGCCCAGCCCGGCTGGTACGGGAGCAGCGGGTGGTAGGCGGCCGCGTCGAGCGCGAGCCCGACCACGAGCATCAGCCCGGCGAGCTCGATCGGCCACCACGTCTGCAGCACCGCGGAGAGCGCCGCCGCGACCGCGAGCGGGAGGAGCGCCGCAGCGAGGCGCGACTGGAGGCGTCCCTTCAGCGTGTACGACATCGGCGCAGGAAGGCGTGCGCGACGTAGCGCATGCCCATCAGCGTGTCGGCGGCGGGGTAGGCCCACTGGGCGTGGATGCCGGACAGGGCGAGCGTCCGGCTCTCGTCGGTCAGCGCCGGCACGGTCGCGTCGTCGCCGAGGACGAGCCAGCCGTTCGCCGCCGCCAGCGCATGCTCCTCGGCGAGCCGCCGCAGCAGCGGGTCGCACCGGAAGCCTCGCACGAATCCGGTCGCGCAAATTATCTGCTCCACCTCTGCGAACATTTCTCCCTCCGTACCTGGTCGCCGACCAGGTACGGAGGGATTTTGCGTGCGGAAATTGTTGCTCTTGTGTGGCGCATCCCATTCGAGGCCGGGCGGGTAGCTCGGGGTCGAGATGCTCCGCAGAAAGGCGGCTCGCTCCGCCGGCGGCGAGGCGTGGTAGCGGGCGAGGCCGCGCTTCGTGAACAGTTGGCGCGGGAGGTTCAGCGGCCTCCGCAGCGGCTCGCGGCGCCGCAGCGAGACGACCTCCGCGCCGGCGGCCAGTGCGTTGCGCCACTCCGTGGCGGCCGCCATGCCGGCGCCGACGATCGCGACCTTCGAGGCATACTCGTGCGGCTCGTAGGCGTGGACGACCCGCGGGTCGCCGGCGAGCTCCGCCGGCACCGCGAGCCCGGGGTGGCCCGTCGCGACCAGCACATGGCGATAGGCGCTGCCCGCGACGAGAAAGCCGCCCTCGACCGGGGTGATCTCCTCGACCCGCGTCTCGCGCACGCGCCAGCCGGTCGCCTCGCGCACGCGCGCTACGTCCCCCAGGAACTCCGAGACGGACGGCCGGTAGCGGTCGAGCATCGACCGTGCCAGCGGCCGGGGGTCGCGCCGTCGCCACGCCTCGCGCGCGGCCAGACCCGGGAACGTGCGTGGTCGGACGTGCCCGTCCGACTCCGAGCGCATGTGCGTCTGCCGGATCGCGGCGGCCCGCTCGTGCCAGGCGGCCGCCGGGTCGGCCCGCTCGCCGTAGACGTCTGCCTCGACGGCGGCCTCGTGCAGCGTCGCGTACGCCGTCAGCGCGGCGAGCCCCGAGCCGACCAGGGCGACCTCGGTCATCCGCCCGCCCCCGCCTACTTGACGGAGCCGGCTAGCAGCCCCTGGACGAAGTAGCGCTGGAAGAGCACGAAGATGGTCAGCGGCACGATCGCCGAGAAGAACGACGCGGGCGCGATGATGTCGAGGTTCGACGAGAACTGGCGCAGCTGGCCGGCCAGAGCCGGCGCGATCGGCACGTTGCTCTGCGCCATCGTGAAGCCGACGAGGAAATCGTTCCAGACCCAGAGGACCTGGAAGATCGCGAGCGCGGCGATCGCCGGCAGCCCGAGCGGGAGCACGACCTTGAAGAAGAGCCGCCACTCCGAGGCGCCGTCGATGCGCGCGGCCTCCATCAGGTCGCGCGGGATGCCGGCGAAGAAGTTCCGTAGCAGGAAGATGGCGAAGGGGAGCGCGAAGGCCGTGTGGAAGAGGATCAGGCCGGGGATGGTGTCAAAGATGTTCAGCGTGTTGTAGAGGCGGAACATCGGGATCAGCGCCATCTGAATCGGCACGACCATCAGGGCGAGGATCAGCACGAAGAGATAGTCGCGGGCCGGGAACTCGATCCACGCGAGCGCGTAGGCGGCGAGCGAAGCGATGAGGATCGGCAGGACGGTGGCTCCTGCGGTCACGATCGCCGTCACCCAGAGCGCGTGTGTGATCGCCGAGTTGTGGAAGATGCCGTTGTAGTTCTCCCATGTGATCTGGCTCGGCTTTGAGAAGAAGTTCCACCAGCCGGTCGCGTTCGAGACCTCCCTGGGCAGGATCGAGGTGACGAACAGACCCGCGGTCGGGATCAGCCACAGGAGCGCGACGATCACCAGAATGACGTTGACCGGCGCGTTCGCGAGCCGGTGCGCGAAGGAGCCCTCGGCCTTCTCGCGGGCTGCTGGCTTGGGCTGAGCGGCCTCTGCGACGGCCATCAGTTCTGTCTCCTCTGAGAGCGCACCTGGTAGATGACGATCGGAATGAACAGGAGCATCAAGAACGATGCGATCGCTGCGCCGTAGCCGAAGCGGTTCTGGCCCTGGAACGACCGCCTCCACATCTCGTACGCGAGGTTCGTCGCGTCGTCGATGACGGGGCCGGGCGCGATTGCGTAGATGAGGTCGAAGACCTTCAGAACCGCTATCACCTCGGTGACGAAGACCACGGTCAGGACGGGCATGAGCAGCGGCACCGTGACGCGTCTGAAGACCTGGAGCTCGGTGGCGCCGTCCGTCCGCGCCGCCTCCAGCACGTCGCGCGGGATCGCGGAGAGCCCGGCGACGACGATCACCATTGCGAAGCCGATGTAGGTCCACAGGAACGCGGCGATGATTGCCGGCGTGACATAGCGCGAGCTGAGCCAGTTCACCCCGGAGTACGGCTGGGCGAATGTCGCCGGGGCCACCTGGACCCCATACCCGCTTCCCGACACCTTCTCGAACGCGAACGAGCCGTTGCTTTCCGTCTTCGCGGTGTCCACCTGTTTGCCGTTCTGCTGCAGCGCGACGGTCACGCCGGGAATGCCCAGCTCGCCGTTCTCGATCACGCCCGGCTTGCCGCCGCCGGGCGAGAAGTCGCGCCAGACGACGCCGGTGATCTGGTCCTGCGACGCCTGCGGCGTCACTGCCTGCTCCGCGCCCGGGGGGACGTCGCGCGGGCTGATCCCGGTCAGGCCGAGCAGCGCCGTGTCGCCCGCCGCGAGCGGCTGCTTGAGCCGGAACTGCGGCGTCAGGGCGTCCGAGGACGGCTGTGCGCGCGGGAGAACCCCGGTCGACTTGAACGTGTCGTGGACGACCTTGCCTCCCGCGTTGAGCACCCCCCGGTCGGGGTCCTGCTGGTAGACGATGCGCCAGATCACGCCGACGGCGAAGAGCGAGATCGCGAGCGGCATGAAGAGGATGATCTTGAAGTAGCTCGACCAGACGATCCGCTCGGTGAGCACGGCGAAGACAAGCCCGAGCGCCGTGACCGCGATTGGCGCGACCAGAATCCAGACGATGGTGTTCCTGATCGCGGTGTGGACGATTGCATTCGAGAACATCCGGTCGTAGTTCTGGAACCACACGAACGAGCCGCCTTCGTCGCTGAAGAAGCTACGGACGAATGTCGCGATCGCCGGATAGAGGATCCAGACGCTGAGCAGGACGAGCGCCGGCGCCAGGAACGACAACGGCAGAGCGAGCCCGCGGAGCCGTGAGGGCGGAGGCGGCGCAGGCGGAGCTCCCCGGCGCTCGGGAAGCTCCGCGCTGACGCTCGTGCTGCTCATCCTGCTCGGCTACCCGCTGCTGTACGCCGCCTTGGCGTCCTTCTCGAGCGTGGACGCCGTCCCGTCCACGTCGGACGGGTTCTTGAGGAAGTCCTGGAAGGCGGTGAACATCGAGTCGCCGCCGAAGGCCGAAGGCTGGAGGTCGGAGAGGTCGAAGCGGAAGGTCGAGGCGTCGGCGAGCGCCGTCGCCGTCTTCTTCGTGATCGCGTCCGGATAGGCGTCCTCCGGGACGTTCTTGTTCGGCGACGAGAAGCCGCCGCGCTTCGCCCAGATCTCGGCCGCGTCGGGCGTGGCGAGATATGTGATCAGCGCCTCCGAGGCCGGATTGTCCTTGAACATCACGATCACGTCGCCGCCGCCCACGACGTAGTTGCCGCCGTTGCCGTCGACGGCCGGGAAGGCGAAGACGTTGTAGTCCGTCTCGGGCTCGGCGCTCGTCTGGCCCGCCGCCACGCCCGGCACGAAGTCGCCCTCCATCACCATCGCCGCCTTCGGGCTCGACGGCTGGAAGACGTTCGTGACCGACGTCGGGAAGTCGGTGTTGAGCGCCCCGGTCGTCCCGCCGTAGATGTTCTTCGTGTCGGACAGGACCTGCGCCATCTCGTTCAGCGCCGTCTTCACGGAAGGATCGGTCCACGGGATCTTGTGCGCGGCCAGCAGGTCGTACTTGTCGGGCCCCGCCGTGCGGAGGTAGATGTTCTCGAACAGATCGGTGAGCGTCCAGCCGTCCGCGCCGCCGATCGAGTAGGCGGGCGTCCCGGCCGCGTTCAACGTCTTCGCGCCGTTGAGGAGGTCCTCCCACTCCTTCGGCGGATCGACGCCGGCGTCGTCGAACGAGTGGACGTTGTACCAGACGGTCGACTTGTTGGCCCCCTTGAAGAAGAGGCCGTAGAGCTTGCCGTTGGCCGTGCCGAACTTGATCCAGTCGGCGGAGAAGTTCTTGGCGACATCGTCCCGTGCGAACTCGATCGGCTTCAGCGCGCCCTGGTCTGCGTACTGCTTCATCAGGCCCGGCTGCGGCAGTGCGGCGATATCCGGTGGGTTGCCGCCCTGAACCGCCGTCGTCAGCGCCTGCGCCGGGTCCTTCGCCGACTTGTACGTCACGTTGACGTTCGGGTACTTCTCCTTGAAGCCGTCGAGCACCGCCTGGAAGGCCTGGCCCTCCGGGCCGGTCCAGACCGCGAGCGTGCTGATGTCGCCGGAGACGTCGGTGCTGCCGCTCGCGCCGCTCTCGTTTCCGCCGCCGCCGCACCCTGCGGCCACGACCGAGAGCACCAGCGCCAGCGCGGCGATGCCCCCCCAAACCCGCTTGCTCATGCTGCTCCTTTCGCTTCGCTCCCGTCGTAGATGCCGAGACCCGTCTCCGGGTCGAAGAAGTGCAGTGCGCGGTGATCGACCGCGACGCGGACCGGCTCGCCCTGCTTGACGCGCGAGCGCGCTCCGAACCGGCCGACGAGGACGGTCTTTCCCTCCGGTGCAACGACGTCGGGATCGCTTTCGCCGGCGCCGATGTCTGCCGCGAGCTCGCGCGTCTCGTCGGTCACGGCCGCCCGAGCGTCGACTGAGAAATGGGCCATGATCTCCGCGCCCAACGCTTCGCGCAGCTCGATCACCCCCTCCAGGGTCTGGCCCTCGCCGCCGTCCGCGACGAGCGAGGCGTCCTCGAGGTCCTCCGGGCGGATGCCGAGGATCACGGACGTTCCCTCGTAGCCCTTCAGCGCCGGCCGTGCCTTCAGGGTCTCGTCGCCGAGCGCAACCGTCTGGCTCCCGGCGACGGCGACTAGGCCGCCGTTCGAGCGCTCGATCTTCGCGTCGAGCATGTTCATCGCCGGGCTGCCGATGAAGCCGCCGACGAAGAGGTTCAGCGGCCGGTCGTAGAGCACCTGGGGCTCGTCGACCTGCTGGAGCTCGCCCTTTCGCATCACCGCGACCCGGTCGCCCATGGTCATCGCCTCGACCTGGTCGTGCGTGACGTAGATGGTCGTCACGCCCAGGTCGCCCTGAAGCTTCGAGATCTCCGCGCGCATCTGCACGCGCAGCTTCGCGTCCAGGTTCGAGAGCGGCTCGTCCATCAGGAACGCAGCCGGCTGGCGCACGATCGCACGGCCCATCGCTACGCGCTGGCGCTGGCCGCCGGAGAGCGCCTTCGGCTTTCGCTTCAGATACTCCTCGAGCCCGAGCAGGCGCGCCGCGTCGTGCACTCGCGTGTCGACCTCCTCCTTGGGCATCTTCTTCAACTTGAGGCCGAACGCGATGTTGTCGTACACGGACAGGTGCGGATAGAGCGCGTAGCTCTGGAACACCATCGCGATGTCGCGGTCGCGGGACGGGACGTAGTTGACGATGCGCTCTCCGATCCGGAGGGTTCCTTCCGAGATGTCCTCCAGCCCGGCGACCATCCTCAGCGCGGTGGTCTTGCCGCAGCCCGATGGACCCACCAGCACCATGAACTCGCCGTCCCTGATCTCGAGGTTGATGTCGTCGACCGCGCGCGTTCCGTCCGCGTAGATTTTTGCGACGTCCTCGAAGGTGACCTCGGCCATCGTCGGCTCCTCGCATCCTCGGTTGTCTCCCCGGCGAGCATGATCGTAAGCGGGTTGGCCCGCTTGCGGCAAGGAAGGGCGTCAGCGAGCGCGTGCCGGGAGCGCGATGTGCGGGCGCGCGCGGTCCGCCGTCAGTGCGAGCGAGCCGCCCGCGATCACCAGGAGGCCCGTCGTGCCGGCGACGGCGAACGTGAGTTCCGTTCCGCCCACCGAGAGTAGCCAGCCGACGAGCAGGCCGCCGATAGGCGCGAGCCCGTTCCAAGCGTAGAAGTAGAGGCCGAGTACGCGGCCCCGAAGGTGATCCGGCGCCTCGAGCTGGATGCGCGCATTCGAATTCGACGTGTACGACGTGAAGAACGCGCCGCAGGCGAACAGGATGACCGCGGCCAGCGCGGTCGAGCGCACCGGGGCGAGCGCGAGCTCGCAGAGGGCGAAGCCGGTGGCGCCGATCAGCATGGTCTTCCAGCGCGCTCGCGCGATGGTCGCGCTCGCCAGCGCCCCCACGAGGGCACCGGCGCCGAAGCTCGCGAAGAGGACACCGAACACGCGGGGTCCCTCGTGCAGCGTCTCGTGTGCCAGGACCGGGAGGATGATGTTGAAGTTGAAGCAGATGCTCGCGAACACCACCATCATCCCGAGGATTACCTTCGCGGTCGGCGCCCGGCGCACGTAGGCCAGGCCCTCGCGCGTGCCACGCAGCAGGCTCGGCCGGCTGGGCCGCTCGAATGAGAAGAGGTCGGCGGCGCGCATCAGCGCGAGGCTCGTCAGGACCGCGAGGAAGCTCGCGGTGTTCGCGGCGAAGCACCAGCCCACGCCGACCGCCGCGATCACGACGCCGGCGAGCGCCGGGCCGGCGATCCGGGCGAGGTTGACGAGGCTCGAGTTGAGCGCCACGGCGTTCGGCAGCTCGTCGCGACCAACCATCTGGAACGTGAGCGACTGTCTCGCGGGCGCGTCGAGCACGAGGACCGATCCCATGCCGGCGGCGATCGCGTAGATCATCCAGACCTCGGCATGGCCGCTGAAGGCGATCACCGTCAGGACGGCCGAGAGCGCCATCTGGACGGCCTGCGTGACCATGATCGTCCTCCGGTTGTCGAACCTGTCGGCGATCGTGCCGGCGAAGAGCCCGAAGAGGGTGAACGGGCCGAAGCGGCAGAAGGAGAGGATCCCGACGGCCAGAGGCGAGTCCGTCAGCGTCAGGACGTACCAGTAGAGGGCGACGTTCTGCATCCACGTTCCGCTCACGGAGACGACCTGGCCGACGAAGAAGAGGCGGTAGTTGCGGTGTGCGCTGAGGCTCTTGAACGTTCGCCCGCCGACGAGCCGGAGCAGCGTCACGCGTCCACCTCGAGGAGACGGCTGAGCGGCTCGAGCGCGCGGTCGAGCGCGTCGAGCTCGGCAGGCGAGAGCGCCTTCATCCGCGCGGCCAGCCAGGCCGTGCGGCGGCGCTTGACCGACGCGAGCGCGCGGTCGCCCTCGGCGCTGACCTCGATGCCGACGCGGCGGCGGTCGGTGCCGCGGATGCGCGAGACGAGGCCTGCCCGCTCCAGCCTGTCGATGGCCTTGGACATGGCCGGGGCCGAGACGCGCTCCATCTCGGCGAGCTCGCGCACGCCGACTCCGGGACGGCGCTTGATCTGGAAGAGGAGCGATGCCTGGCCGCCGGTGATCCCGAGGGAATGGATCTCCCGGCGGAGCTCCCGGTGGAGTCTGAAGAGCATAGGCCGCAACCGGTTCGCCAGCGCGACGCGGTCGGCGGCGAGGGTCGTTAGCTCGGTCATTCGTTAACTAGGTTACCGAACTGCTTGTGAGATCCGTGTAAGCGCGGCGTTCGCACTTGCGTCGAGGCCGCGCTGAAGACGCTCGCGCGTCCGCGACGCCGAGCCGAAGTACATGGTCAGCGACGTCTCCGTCCCCGTCCGTATTCGACGGCAGCAAGGAGACTGCGTCTTCGCACCGGTTCGTTGGGCTACACGGGCGATACAGTCGACTCGCGCACGACGAGCTGGGTCGGAAGGATCGCCCGTGTGTGCCAGCCCGGAGGCCGCTCTCCGTCCTCGATCTCCTCCATCAACCATTGGGCGGCCAGCCGACCCTTTTCCTCCTGCGGCTGGGCCACCGTCGTCAGCGGCGGCGTCGTATGCAGCGCAGCGGGACTATCGTCGAATCCGACGACCGATAGCTCCCGGGGAACCGAAAGGCGCTGCTCGGCCGCAGCTTCGAGCGCGCCGAGCGCCAAGATGTCACTCATGGCGAGAATCGCCGTCGGCGCTTCCGATGTGCGAAGCAGGTCGATGGTGGCCTCGCGTGCAGGCTCGGGTGCATTCGGCCGACACGTGCGCACGAGCATCGGGTCCCATGCTCTGCCGAGACCTTCCTTGTATCCCTCGAGTCGCTCGACGCTCATGTCGAGCGTGAGCGTTCCCGCCGGGTCGAGTGCCGTGACGAAGCTGAGCACCGCAACGCGCTCGTGACCGAGCGCGCGAAGGTGCTCGGCAGCGCTGCGCGCCGCGGCCCGATCGTCGATGCCGACGAACGGGGTGGCGTAGGTGCGGGGCTGGTCGACCGTCACGAGCGGCAGCCGACGGGCGAGTGCCGCCTCGACGCGAGGATCGTTTTGCGGCGCGGAGTAGATGAGAAAGCCGTCGACGGCGGCGTCTCTCACTGTGCGCGCGGTCTCGCCGCGGTGGCGCGAGTCCGGGATCAGAAGAAGACCGGTTGGCGTCTCCTCCATCCCACGGGCGACTCCGCGCAGGAAAGCGGGCGCGGCGGGGTCGGTGAACTGGTACGCGAGACGCTCCGCGAAGATCAGGCCCACGGCACCGGCGCGTCCGGTCCGGAGGCGACGCGCAGCTGGGTCCGGACCGGGGTAGCCGAGGGCCTCGGCCGCTGCGAGTACACGCTTGCGCACCTCGTCGGAGACGAGGTCGGGGCGACCGAACGCCTGGGAGGCGCTCCCGACCGAGACGCCCGCATGTGCGGCGACGTCCCGGAGACGGATTCGACGGCCGTCGCGACGTGCCATTAACCCGGAATGATACGCCAACATGAATCGTTTCAACTAGCATCGAGTGAATCGATTCATGTAAGGAGGTTGGGATGTTCGAACTGCTCGTAGGCAGTGATGCGGTTCGTCGCCGCGTCCAGGGATCGGTGGAGCTCAGCGGCCCCGCCAAACCCAAGGCTAAGCGTGCGAGCTCGCGGCGCAACGGAGTCCGGTCGATCTCTGCGGCCACCCTGCGCAGTCTGGCCGACCGTCTTGAGCCCTCGCCGGCCGCCTAGTCACGACCGACCTTACGGCTCCCCCGGGGACGTGCCGGCGGGCACGTCCCCGGGGGAGCCGATCGCGGTTACCGACCGACGAAATCGGCGTGACTGCGCCGAAAGCAGCAGTCCCATCGGACAAGGCGCGACACCGTTCGACGGCGGCGAGGAAGTGCTCCAGCTCATCGCGGAGCCTGAGCAGCCGACAACCCTTGGGCCCCGGAGAGGCGACACCATCTCGGCGCCGTTCAGACCTTAGGCTCTTCAGCGCATGCTCGGCAAGCTGGCCCTTCTCTGCGTTTGCCTCGCGCTCCTCGCGGGCTGCGGGTCGGGCAACTCCGGCGACGCGAACGTCGAGCGCGACATCCGACGCGGCCTTGCTGAGATTCAGTCCATCCACGACCGGAAGGCCCTGCAGGCGAAGCTGACCGCCGTCGTGGCGAGCCTGCGCGGAGACCAGGCCTCGTCGGACTCGAAGCGGCGTGCGCGCGGGCTTGCGATTGCCGGTTTCGAGGCGAAGCTGAAGAGCGTCCGCGCAGAGCGCGAGTTCTACGAGAACGACAGCGGCAACATCGCGGAGGCAACGCGTGACGCTGCGCGGGCCGACGCCTACCGCGCGCGCGCCGAGCACCTGCTGCGCGCTTCGGAGCAGGCGCTCGGAGACTAGGGCCGGCAGGAGCTCTGCTCACCGTCCGGCTGGTCGACGGTGCCGCTCTTCATCGGCGGCGAGCTCGTCTGCGGCGCGGACAAAGTCGAGGAGCTGGGCGAGAGCGGCGAGCTGGAGGCGAAGCTGGCCGAGGCGCTCGGCCACGACTACCGAGGCGCGCGCGACGAACGGGTCGCGCCCGCGTAGCCGCCACGCGTCCACGAGCACTGGCAAACACCCGTCCGCGCGTGAAATAGTTCCGGCCGAAGACGACGCGAGACGAGGAGGGTCGCGAGATGGCCGCTGTGTCGATGGAGGAGATGAGCAAGGTCTATGGCGACGGGACACGCGCCGTCGACCATATGACCCTCGAGATCAATGACGGCGAGTTCATGGTTCTCGTGGGTCCGTCGGGCTGCGGGAAGACGACTGCCTTGCGCATGGTCGCGGGCCTGGAGGAGATCTCCGACGGGCTGGTGAAGATCGGCGAGCGCATCGTCAACGACCTGACGCCTCGTGAGCGCGACATCGCGATGGTCTTCCAGAGCTACGCGCTCTATCCGCACCTCTCGGTGTACGACAACATCGCGTTCAGCCTCAAGCTGCACAAGCTCCCGAAGGCCGAAATCGACAAGCGCGTCCAAGAGGCCGCGCGCATCCTCGACCTCGAACCGTTCCTCAAGCGCAAGCCGCGCGCGCTCTCCGGCGGTCAGCGGCAGCGCGTAGCGATGGGGCGGGCGATCGTGCGCCAGCCCTCCGCGTTCCTCATGGACGAGCCGCTGTCGAACCTCGACGCAAAGCTCCGCGTCCAGATGCGCGCCGAGATCAGCGCGATCCAGCGCGACCTCGGCGTCACCACCATCTACGTGACGCACGACCAGGTCGAGGCGATGACGATGGGCGACCGCGTCGCGGTCATGCGCAAGGGCGAGCTCCAGCAGGCGGCCGAGCCCCAGGAGCTCTACGACCACCCGGTCAACCTCTTCGTCGCCGGCTTCATCGGCAGTCCGGCGATGAACGTGCTCGAGGCGACGCTGGAGCGCGACAACGGCACGATGAAGGTCGTTACGGGCTCGCAGCAGATCCAGCTCGACGAGGCAACGCTTGCGCAGCGGCCGGCGCTGCGCCGCTATGAGGGCAAGCGCTTCGTGCTCGGCATCCGTCCGGAGGATCTCGAGGACTCGCAGCTCGCGGGCGGGTCCGCGCACGGCGGCAGCCTGAGGGGCGCGGTCACCCTCCGCGAGGCGCTCGGCTCCGAGATCATGGTGCACTTCAAGGTCGATGCGCCGCCCGCCATCACCGAGGATGTCAAGGAGCTGGCCGAGGACATCGGCGACGACCGGGTCGCCGAGGCCGTCGACAAGAGCCAGGCCATGGTCGTCGGACGCTTCGGCGCCCGCTCGCGTGTCAAGCCGGGCGACCAGATCGAGGTCGCGGTCGACACGCGGCAGCTGCACTTCTTCGATGCCGAGACAGGCCTCGGCATTTACGACGACGACGGCGCAGCGGCTGCAGGAAGCTAGTGGCTGACAGCCACTAGCTCTCGGGCGCCTAGCCCTTGACGGCGCCGGCGGTCAGGCCGGCGAGGATGCGCTTCTGCAGGATCAGCACCGCCGCGATCAGCGGCAGGGTGACGACGACGGTCGCGGCCATGATCTGGCCCCACGGCACCGCGAACGCGCTGTTCTTGCCGACGTAGGACGTGATCGCCAGCGGCACGGTGTACTTGTCCGGGTTCTGGATGAACGACAGCGCGAACAGGTACTCGTTCCACGCGGCGATGAACGCCAGCAGGCCGGTCGTGACGAGACCTGGTGCGATCAGCGGCAGCAGCACCTTGTAGAACACCTGGAACGGCGTGGCGCCGTCGACGTACGCGGCCTCCTCGAGATCTCCCGGCAGCGCGCGCATGAAGCTCGTCAGCACCCACACCGTGAACGGCAGCGTGAAGATCATGTACGTGAGAATCAGGGCCGGGAGCTTGTCGTACAGGTGCGGAAAGTGGACCGGTCCGACGAGATGAGCCCCGCTGATCATCGTGTACAAGGCACCGAGGATGGCGATCTGCGGGAAGATCGTCATCGAGAGCATCAGGTACATCACGAACGAGCGGCCGCGGAAGCGGAAGCGCCCGAGCGCGTAGGCCGCAAACGACCCGATTGCCAGCGAGAGCAGTGTGACCGTCCCCGCGACGATCGTCGAGTTGATGAGCGCGTGCTGGAAGAACGTCGCGCCCAGCGCATTGCGGAAGTTTTCGAGCGTCGGACTCGCTGGGAAGTACTGGATCGGCGTCGAGAAGAGGTCGCCCTCGGGGGTGATCGACGACCGGAGCACCCAGTAGAAGGGGAACAGTGCGTACACGAAGATGGCCAGGATGAGGAACCAAAAGGCGACCTTCCCGGCGAAGCGGCCGAAGACCGTCTTCCGAAACGGCTTCCGCCGAGCAACTTCGCGCGGCTGCGCCCTTGCAGCTTCTGCGGCGGTGCTCAATCCGTTGACACTCGCATGAAGGTCACGTAGATGACGACGAACAGGGCGATGACGAGGAAGATGGCGACGCTGACGGCAGCGCCGTAGCCCACGTAGCCATCGCCGACGATCGTGCTCTGGTCGTAGATCGCCATCGTCTGGGTGTCCGGCCGGTTGCCGAAGAACACGTAGAAGACGTCGAACACGCGGAGCGCGTCGAGCGTCCGGAAGATCAGCGTCACGAGAATCGCCGGAGCCAGCAGCGGCAGCGTGATCTTCCGGAACTGCTGCAGCACGGTCGCGCCGTCAACCTCGGCCGCCTCGTAGAGGTCCTGCGGGATGACCTGGAGTCCCGCGAGGAGCAGCAGCGCGACGAACGGCGTCGTCTTCCAGATATCCACGGCACAGACCGACCCGAGCGCGGTGCTCGGGTCGGAGATCCACGCATGCGGATGCGAGAGAACGTTCAGTCTCATGCCGGCGTCGTTGACGACGCCGAAGGTGTCGTCGAGCATCCACTTCCACATCTGGGCGGCGACGACCGTCGGAATCGCCCAGGGGACGAGCATGACGGCCCGCATGAGGCCGCGCCCCTTGAAGCTCGAGTTCACGACCAGCGCGATGATCAGCCCGAGCACGAACTCGAACGTCACGGTGATCAGCGTGAACTTGACGGTCGTCCAGACGCTGTCGCGGAACAGCTGGTCGTGCCAGAGGGTACGATAGTTGTCGAGCCCGACCCACTTGGCCGGCTCGAGCGCGAGGAATTCCTGGTTCGTGAAGCTCTGGTAGACGGTCTTGCCGAGCGGGTAGATCGCGACCAGCGCGACCACCAGGAGCGACGGCACGAGCAGGAGCCACGCAAGTCGTGTCTGGCGGCGCTGGAGTGCCCCGCGGCGCTGCCGCTTACGGCGTACGGGTGCGGGCGTGGCGACGGACGTCATCGGTGGGGCAGGGGAGGATCGCACATACGATCCTCCCCTGCGGTCCGATACGGCTCTACTTCACGAGCCGCTCGAGCTTCGACTGGATCGACGGCAGCACGCTGCTCGCCGGCGTACCGTTGAGGATCTGGTTGATGCCCTGATAGATGGCCTTGGAGCCCTCGTTGTAGTGGGTCCCGAGGTACTTCGCCGGCCGCGCGACGCGAGGCACGGTGGCGATGTTCGGCTTGAGGTACGGGTTCACCTTCACGACGTCCGGATCCTTGGCCACCGACGGGATCGTGGGCACGTTCGTGTTGGTGATCGCGTCGAACTTCTCGACCGCCGGGCTCGTCATGTAGCGGACGAGCTCGATGGAGGCGTCCACGTGCTTCGAGTACTTGTTGACCGCGAGCTGCCAGCCGCCGACAGTGCCGACCGCGTGGCCGCCCGAGCCGTGCGGAAGCGTCGTGACGCTGAACTTCCCAACGATCTTCGACTGGCTCGGATCCGCGCCGAGCGAGTACGCGTACGGCCAGTTCCGCATGAAGGCGGCGTTGCCGGCCAGGAAGGCCGTGTGCGCCTCGCCCTCCTGGTACGACGTCACGCCGCGCGGGGTGATCTTCCCGATCTGCGCAGCGAACGAGTCGAGGACCGCCGCCGCTTTGGCGTTGTTGATCGTCACCTTGCCGTTGTCGATGAACTGGCCGGCGCCAGAGGAGGCCAGCCACTCGAGGGAGTCGCAGGTCAGGCCCTCGTACGCGTTGCCCTGGAAGACGAACCCGGAGAAGCTGGAGTTGTTCGGCTGCTCGCCGTCCTGGATCTTCTTCGCCATCGCGAAGAGCTGGGTCCAGGTCTGCGGTGGGCCGGCGTACCCGTACTTCTTCAGCAGGTCGGTGCGGTAGTACAGGATCCCGAAGTCACCGAACCACGGCATCGCGACCAGCTTCCCGTCGACGGTGTCGTTCTGGATGATCCCTTGCACGTGTTTCTTCGCCTCCGCGCTCAGCTTCGGCTTCAGATCCACGAGGAACGGCGCGAACGCGCCCGGCCAGATGACGTCGATCATCGCGACGTCGAACGAGCTCGACTTCGTCGAGAACACCCTCGCGAGCTGGGAATACGAGGCGTCCGACGCCGTGGGGTGCGGCACGACCTTCACCTTGATGCCGGTGTCCTTCGAGAACTGCTTGGCGAGCGCGAGGTCGCGTGTGTGCCCGCCGCCGACCGAGTCGCCGATGAACGTGATCGACTGGCCGCTGTACTTCTTCTTGATTGCCGAGGCATTGGGCACCTTCGGTGCGTTCACCGCTGGTGCAGTGCGTGCCTTGATGCGGGCGTTCCCGGCTGATGCCACGCTGATTGACGCGACCAGTGCCACGGCGAGCGCCGCGCCGGTCGCGAGCAGAATGATCCGATGCTTCACTCTCTCCCGTCCTTTCTCCGGACCGCTAGCGAGTCGGGCTAGACGCCTGACTGTGGTCGTGGAGAGCTTCACGCGTCTGACACTTCCCAAGAGGGTGCTCTCCGACCCCACCTCACGGCGCGACAATACCGAGGTTCACCGGATGAACGCAACCTCCTCGGAACACCCCAGCCGTCGCTCGATCCGCGCGGGTCCGCTGAGCCCCGTAGAAACCGGGCGGCCGAGCGTGCCGCACCGTGCCTGTGGAGACCCGAACGCTTGCAGTGCGCAGGTGTGACGTGCGAGCGCGGTTGGCCCGTGAAAGACGGCGGCGCGATCGCTGCGACTGCGCTCTCTTCGTTCCGGACGGGGTCTGGCCGGACGAGGAGCGCGCCGCACGGCGCGCGATCCTCGATTGGCCGAGTACGGGCGACGCTCTCGCAGCGGCATCGGCGGGAGGGGGAGCCTGCCGCGCCGCTGCGCGGCCGAGAAAGGCCGCTAGAGCTGCCAGGCGCCGTCGCGGATCAGCGGCACCCGCCTGCCCCGCGGGTCGACGCCGGTCGCCTCGAAGTCGTCGGTCCCGATCATCACGTCGACGTGCGTGTGCGAGCGATTGACGCCGCGCGCCCCCCTGCCCGGCACCCGCGTCTTCTCGAAGCCGATCCCGAAGGCGATGTGCGCCGCCGCGTTCTCGTCGAGGAGCGTGTTGTAGTAGACCCGCCCGGTCTGCCCGATGCGCGACGACGCGTCGACGAGTGCCACCTCGCCGAGCCGGTCGGCGTCCTTGATCGAGCCGATGAACTCGCGGAAGAATGTGCCGTTCCTTCCTTTGCCCTTGAGCCTCGTGAGCCGACCTCGGCGGAACTCGCCCTCGATCCCCTCGATCAGCCGGCCCTGGAAGACGAGCGGCCGCGAGCAGCGAAACGTCCCCTCGGTCGACGACGCGATCGGCGTCGTGAAGTTCTCCTCCGTGGGGAGGTTCGGCGAGATGTGGATCCCGTGCGCGTTCTTCTCGCCGCCGCCGAGCCAGAGCCCTTCGGGATGCAGCGCGACTCGAAGCTCCGTGCCCGGCCCGCGCAGCTCCAGCGCCGCGAGCTTCAGCTTCGTCAACCGCCCGGCCCGGCCGCGCACCGCGTCCAGGTGCTCCTTGAGCCCCTTCCAGCCGGGAGGATCCTCCGGGCCGAGCCGGCAGAACCATGCCAGGTCGCGCGCCAGCTTCCGCGCCGCGGCGTCGCCCTTCAGCGACGGATAGACCTGCTGCGCCCACGGCTCGGTCGGCCAGGCGATGATCCCCCACCGGCGCAGGTTCTTGCCCAGTGCGCGGCGCAGCCACGGGAGCTGGTTCAGCGGCGCGGTCTGCTCGATCGCGATCAGCTTCGGGTCGATCTCCGCGAGCGCGTTCGGCTCGCCGTCGCCCGCCACGAGCAGCGTCGCCGTGTGCGGCTCGAGCCCGGCCCGGAGCCGCTTCGCGCGCCACGGGCTGACGTAGCCGACGTACTTCTCCTGAGCCGTTCGCAGCCGCGCCGCACGCAGCAGCGGGTCGGTGTAGACGACCTCGACGACGCGCGCGCCGGCGCGGTATCCGGCCTCGACGAGTGCGATCGCGAAGTCGCGGTGGGCGGGCTCGCACGTCACGATCAGGTCGTCGTCCTTGCCCAGGGCGACGGCCGTACGCACCATGGCGTCGGCGTAACGGGCCATCTCCTGGGGCGGGAGCAGCGGTTTCACGTCGGCCACCGTATACCGTTTCGACGATGCCGCCCAATCCGCTCGACGCGCTGAAGGCACTCGGCGAACAGCTCCGGCAGACCGTGGGCGAGGAGCTCGCGGACCAGCTGGACACCTTCCGCCGGCCGGAGCAGTCGCGGACCCTCGAAGAGCTCCAGGCCGAGCTCGACTCGCTGACCGGGCTCGACACCGTCAAGGAGCAGGTGCACGCACTCGTGGCCTTCCTCGCCGTGCAGGCCCGGCGCAAGGAGCACGGCCTCGCCGAGACGGCGACGAGCCAGCACCTCGTCTTCCTCGGCAACCCGGGCACCGGGAAGACGACGGTTGCCCGCCTGCTTGCCGAGACATACCGCGCCATGGGGCTGCTCAAGCGCGGCCACCTCGTCGAGGTCGACCGCGCGGGGCTCGTGGGCCAGTTCGTCGGCGCGACCGCGCTGAAGACGGACCGCGTCATCCGGCGCGCGCTCGACGGCGTCCTCTTCATCGACGAGGCCTACGCGCTGTCGCCGGAGGAGGCGCGCCTCGACTTCGGCTCCGAGGCGATCGAGACGCTGCTGAAGCGGATGGAGGACTACCGGCACCGGCTCGTCGTGATCGTGGCCGGCTATCCGCGGCTGATGCACCACTTCCTCGACTCGAATCCGGGCCTCCGCTCGCGCTTCGCCAGGGAGATCGCCTTTCCGGACTACGCCACCGGGGAGCTGGTGGAGATCACGCACCGCTTCGCGCGCGAGGCCGAGTACCGGCTGGACGAGGCAGCGGACGTCGAGCTCTCGCGTGTGCTCGGGGCCGTCGCGCGCGGCGAGGGGTTCGGGAACGCCCGCCTCGCTCGGACGCTCTTCGAGCAGGCGACCGCAGCGCAGGCGTTGCGGCTCTCCCGGCTCGAGGGGCGGGAGCTCGAGGAGTTGGGGGCCGACGAGCTGATGCACGTCACAGCCGAGGACGTCGAGGCAGGAGCGCGCGCGATCGGCGAGGCGCCGCGGCAGGAGCGAAAGCGCGGCTGGTGGAGCCGCTAGACGCACTGCTCAACGTGGCCGACTTCGAGCGGGTCGCACAGGAGCGACTCGATCCGGGCGCATGGGGTTACTACGCGGGCGGGGCCGGAGACGAGATCACGTTGCGCGACAACGTCGCCGCCTACTCGCGGTGGATTCTTCGCCCGCGGGTGCTGGTCGACGTAGGCGAGGTGTCGACGGCGACGACGGTCCTCGGCCGGGACGTGTCCATGCCGCTGCTCGTCGCGCCCACGGCATTTCAGCGGATGGCCCACCCGGACGGAGAGGTCGCGACGGCACGGGCCGCCGCCGCGACCGGCACGGTGATGTGCCTCTCGACGCTCTCGACCGCGCACCCCGCAGAGGTGGTCGAGGCGGGCGGCGCCTGCTGGTTCCAGCTCTACGTCTTTCGCGATCCCGGCTTCACCCGTGCACTGGTCGAGCAGGCGCGCGAGCAGGGGTTCACAGCCCTCGTCCTGACCGTCGACACGCCGGTGCTCGGTCGCCGCGAGCGCGACCTCCGCACGGGCTTCACGGTCACGCAGATGATTGCGAGCCTCGGCGAAGCGGCCAAGACTCCGGCGCAGGCGTTCGCCCTGATGTCCCCGTCCGTGACGTGGAAGGACGTCGAGGCGCTCGCCGAGCAGGCCGGAATGCCCGTCGTCGTCAAGGGCATCGTCACCGCCGAGGACGGCCGCCTCGCCTGCGAGCACGGCGCGGCAGCGCTCATCGTCTCGAATCACGGCGGGCGCCAGCTCGACGGCGGCGCAGCGACGCTCGACGCGCTGCCGGAGGTGGCCGAGAGCGTCGGCGGCCGGATCGAGGTGTACGTCGACGGGGGCGTGCGCCGCGGATCGGACGCGGTCAAGGCGCTCGCGCTCGGCGCACGCGCGGTGCTGGTCGGTCGGCCCGTCCTGTGGGGGCTCGCGGCGGGAGGCGAGCAGGGCGTCGCTCGGGTTCTGGAGCTGCTGCGCGCCGAGACCGAGCTGACGCTGCAGCTGCTGGGCTGCGCGCGGCCCGAGGACGTGCGCCCCGAGCACGTCGCACGGCGTCCGGCCTGAACGGCCGCTCGACCGAACCCGGCTACCCTGCCTCGATGCCGCTGCGCGAGGACATCCGGAACGTCGCGATCGTCGCCCACGTCGACCATGGGAAGACGACGCTGGTCGACGCCATGCTCTGGCAGTCCGGCTCCTTCCGCGAGAACCAGGACGTGGCCGAACGCGTGATGGACTCCATGGACCTCGAGCGCGAGAAGGGGATCACCATCCTGGCGAAGAACACGGCGGTGCGGCACGGCGGCGTCAAGATCAACATCGTCGACACGCCAGGGCACTCGGACTTCGGGGGCGAGGTCGAGCGCGGCCTGACGATGGTCGACGGTGTCCTGCTGCTCGTCGACGCCAGCGAAGGGCCACTGCCGCAGACGCGCTTCGTCCTGCGCAAGGCGCTCGAGGCCCGCCTGCCGCTGATCCTCGTCGTCAACAAGGTCGACCGCGCGGACGCGCGCGTCGAGGAGGTCGTGAACGAGGTCTACGAGCTCTTCCTCGACCTCGATGCGGACGAGAGCCAGATCGAGTTCCCAATCGTGTACTGCAACGCCAGGGCCGGCCGCGCCGGTCGACGAGCCGGACGCGCTCGCCGACGACCTGCAGCCGCTCTTCGACGTCCTGCTCGAGCGGATTCCCGCGCCTTCCTACGAGGACGGTCACCCGCTTCAGGCCCATGTGACGAATCTCGACGCGTCGCCCTACGTCGGCCGGCTCGCGCTCTGCCGCGTGCACGAGGGAACGATCCGCAAGGGCCAGCAGGTCGCCTGGTGCCGCGCCGACGGCACCGTCGAGCGCGCCAAGGTGACCGAGCTGTACGTGACCGAGGCGCTCGACCGCGTTGAGGCCGACCAGGCCGGGCCCGGCGAGATCATCGCCGTGGCGGGGATCCCTGAGGTCACGATCGGCGAGACGCTGGCCGACCCGGACGACCCGCGTCCGTTGCCGGTGATCGGCGTCGACGAGCCGAGCCTGGCGATGACGATCGGGATCAACACGTCGCCGTTGGCGGGCCAGGACGGCAACCGGCTGACGGCGAGCATGGTCAAGACGCGGCTCGACCAGGAGCTCGTCGGCAACGTCTCGCTGAAGGTGCTTCCGACCGAGCGGCCCGACGCGTGGGAGGTGCAGGGACGCGGCGAGCTTCAGCTGGCGGTGCTCGTCGAGCTGATGCGGCGCGAGGGCTTCGAGCTCACAGTCGGCAAGCCGCAGGTCGTCACGCGCGAGATCGACGGCAAGACGCACGAGCCGATGGAGCGTTTGGCGATCGACGTGCCGGAGGACTACGTCGGCGTGATCACGCAGCTGCTGGCGCTGCGCAAGGGCCGCCTGGAGCAGATGGTCAACCACGGCACGGGCTGGGTGCGGATGGAGTACCTGGTTCCCGCCCGCGGCCTGATCGGCTTTCGGACGGAGTTCCTGACCGAGACGCGCGGCACCGGGATCCTCCACCACGTCTTCGAGGGCTACGAGCCGTGGCACGGCGAGCTCCGGACGCGACCCACTGGGAGTCTCGTCGCGGATCGCCGCGGCGCGGCCACGTCGTTCGCGCTGTTGAACCTCCAGGAGCGCGGGCAGCTCTTCGTCTCCCCTGGTACCGAGCTCTACGAGGGGATGGTCGTGGGCGAGAACGCACGCTCCGAGGACATCGATGTCAACGCCACGAAGGAGAAGAAGCTGACGAACATGCGCTCGTCGACCGCCGACGAGCTCGTGCGCCTCATCCCGCCGCGGCCGATGTCGCTCGAGCAGGCGCTCGAGTTCATCCGCGAGGACGAATGCGTCGAGGTGACCCCGTCCCATGCGAGGCTGCGGAAGGTCGAGCTCTCCGCGCAGCGCCGGCAGACCGCCGCCTCGCGCAGGGCGCGCGGGCTGGCAACCGTGCGGTAGCCGTTTACCAAGCGGGAAACGCTGCTTAACCGCCGCGGCGCAGGGCGGTCCCGCTGGCCCGTTCTGATCTCTTGCGACTTAAAGTGAAGTCAGTTTAGAAGTTAATTACACGCAACCTTGATGCCTTCATACAGGACGCAAGCCCTGTCCGACCGCGCCTCGCGGGGGAGTCCTGAACTCAGATCAGGTTGCGTTCACGGCGCTCTACGGTTATTTTGGAGGCATGGCCGAGGAGAAGCCTCTCTGGCTCAAGACGATCCTGCGCCTCGAGCGCGCCGTTGGCGAGAGGGTGGAGGCAGCGGTTCGGAGCGATTCGTACTTCGACGTCGTCACCCAGATGAATCGCGCCCGCAAGCAGGTGACGGGAGTCGTCGAGGGAGCCTCTCGGGAGTGGCTGCACCTCTGGAACCTGCCCGCGAACACCGACATCCGGAGCCTCCGCGAGCAGCTCGTCCGGATGGAGCGCCGGCTGGCCGCGCTCCGCAAGGAGGTCGCGGATCTCGAGGAGAACGGCAAGCGCTCCCGGCAGGCTCGAGCCAAACCGCGTCAGGCCGGACGCAGGCCACCTTCGCCCCCGGCGGCGCCCGCGGGCGAGGCCTCGCCCGACTCGCCGTCCGACTGACGATCCGTGCCGCCGACGCTGAATCCACCCGACCTGATCTCGCGCGTCAACCGAGAGGTCGAACGATCGCTGCTGCGAGCACGAAACGGCCTGCGATACGTCACGAGCGACGCGAACGTCGGGGCGACGCCGAAGGACGTCGTCTGGAGGCGCGACAAGGCAGAGCTCTGGCGCTATCGGAGCGATGTGCCGATCCGCCACGACCCGCCGGTGCTGATCGTCCACAGCCTCGTGAGCCGGAGCTACATCTTCGACCTGCGTCCCGGCGGCAGCACGGTCGAGTTCCTGGTCGACCAGGGCCTCGACGTCTTCCTGCTCGACTTCGGGATCCCCGACGAGCTCGACGCGGAGAACAGCCTCGAGACCTACGTCGACGAGTACCTCCCCCGCGCCGTCGCGGCGCTGCTGGAGGAAACGGGCGCTGACGAGGTCACGCTTGTGGGCTACTGCCTCGGCGGCGTCCTCGCCGTCCTCTACTCGGCCGGCCACGAGGACGCACCGGTCCGCAACCTCATGCTCTGGGCGACGCCGTTCGACTTCAGCGAGATGGGCGTCATGGTCGCCGCGGTGCGGGAGGGACGCCTCGACGCCGAGGAGCTGATCGACCAGTCGGGCAACGTGCCCGCGGACGCGCTCTATCGAGGCTTCTTCATGCAGGCTCCGACCAAGCAGATCGCGCAGTACGCGACGCTTCTGGAGAACCTGTGGAACGACGAGTTCGTCGACGGGTATCAGGCGATGTCGCAGTGGGCGCGCGAGCAAGTGCCGTTCCCCGGCGCCGCGTTCCGTCAGGTCGTCGACGAGATCGTGCGACGCAACGTCCTGATGACCGGGCAGATGCGGCTCGGTGGGCGGTTGATCCACTTCGAGAACGCCCGCGGCGACATCCTGAACGCGTTCGCCGAGAACGACAACGTCGTCCCGGTGTCGGCCACGGAGCCCGGGACGCAACTGGTCGGGGACCCGTCGCGTCGCGAAGAGCTTCGCCTCGGCGGAGGCCACGTCACCTTCGCCACGGGACGTCACGCCTTCAAGCACACACTGCCCGCGTTGGCGGAGTGGACCGTCGCGCACAGCGACGAGCTCGACCCGCCGATGGAACGATGACAGCACTGCAAGGAGCCACCATGGAGATCCGAGAGCTCGAGCCCGACGACCAGGCCGCCGTGGAGGAGTTCCTGCGGCGGATCCCCGAGGGCGACCGTACCTTCTTCAAGGAGGACGTCGACAACCCGGAGGTGCTCGCCGCGTGGGTCCGGCCGGGCACCCGCGATGTGCGTCTCCTGGCGGTCGACGACGGCGCCGTGCTCGGGTATGCGGCCGTCATCCCGCTCCAGGGGTGGTCGAGCCACGTCGGCGAGGTCCGCGTGGTCGTGGACCCGGAGACCCGCGGCCGGGGCATCGGTACGGCGCTGGCGCGCCAGGCGGTGATCGAGGCGCTGAGCCTCGGGCTCGCCAAGCTGGTCGTCGAGGTGGTGGCCGAGCACGAGCCGACCGTCGCGATGTTCCGCAAGCACGGCTTCGATCCCGAGGCGCTCCTCAAGGACCATGTCCGCGACCAGTCCGGCGAGCTTCGCGACCTGATGATCCTCGCGCTCTCCGTCGAGGCGTCGTACGCCTCGCTCGCCGCGACCGGGGTCGCGGACAGCGTCTGAAGCGAGGGCGGGCGTTGAGCTCGATCCCGCGCGGCGAGGATCTTCGCGTCGCCGACGTCGTGCGCGCGTTCGCCCGCGGGCAAGGCGAGCGGGTCGCGATCCTCCACGGCGAGCGGCAGCTGACGTACGCGGAGCTCGACGAGCGCTCGAGCCGCCTGGCCCAGGCCCTGCTCGCGCGCGGTGTCCGCGAGGGCTCGCGCGTCGGCTACCTCGACCGCACCGCCCCCGAGGTGATCGAGGTGTTCTTCGCCGCGAGCAAGATCGGCGCCGTGACCGTGCCGCTCAACTGGCGCCTGGCGGCACCGGAGCTCACGGCCGTCCTCGAGGATGCGCAGCCGCCCGTCCTGATCGTGGGGAGCCTCTACGCCGATGCCGCGGAGGAGATCGTCGAGCATCTCTCTCGGCCGCCGGAGTTAATCGTCGTGGCGGAAGGCGCCGACGGCTACGAAGGCCTGCTCCGTGCGCACGACGCCTCCGATCCCGGCGCGCGCGGCGAGTCGGACGACGTCGTCCTGCAGCTGTACACGTCGGGCACGACAGGTGTCCCGAAGGGCGTCCTGACGACGCACAGGAACCTGACGGCGGCGGCCGAGACGTCGCCCTACTGGGAGTTCGACGCGAGCTCGGTCAGCCTCACCCCCCTGCCGATGTTCCACATCGGCGGGATCGGTTGGGCGTTCCTCGGGCTCTGGAACGGTGCGACGACGGTCCTCGTCGAGCGACTTCGTGCCGGAGGCGGTGCTCGAGCTTCTCGAGCGGCGTCGTGTCACCAACGCGGTGCTCGTCCCCACGATGCTGCAGATGCTGACCTCGGTCGCGGGCGCCGCGGATCGCGACTACTCGGCCCTGCGGTCGATCGCCTACGGCGCCTCTCCCATCACGACCCCCGTCCTCAAGGCTGCGCTGCGCACGTTCCGCTGCTCGCTCTACGGCATCTACGGGCTGACGGAGAGCACCGGCGGGGTCCTGCAGCTCGACCCGGCCGACCACGACCCGGACGGCCCGCGCGAGCACCTTCTGCGGTCGGCCGGCAAGCCGCTTCCCTGGGTGGAGATGCGAATCGTCGACCCGGAGGCGGGAGCGGAGCGGGGCGCCGGCGAGGTCGGCGAGGTGTGGCTCCGCGCGCCGAACGTGATGGCCGGCTACTTCAACCGGCCCGACGAGACTGCCGCCGCGCTCCCGGGAGAGGGCTGGCTGCGGACCGGCGACGGCGGCTACGTCGACGAGGACGGCTATCTCTTCCTGACCGACCGGATCAAGGACATGATCGTGACGGGGGGCGAGAACGTGTATCCGATCGAGGTCGAGGAGGCACTGGCGCAGCATCCCGACGTCGTCGACGTGGCAGTGATCGGAGTGCCCGACGAGCGCTGGGGCGAGGCAGTCAAGGCGCTCGTGATCGCGCGTCCGGGGAGCGCGCCGACGGTTGAGGCGCTGATCGGGTTCGCCCGCGTGCGCCTCGCCGGCTACAAGCTCCCGCGCTCGGTCGACTTCGTCGAGGAGCTGCCGCGCACCCCGAGCGGGAAGGTGCTCAAGCGCGAGCTACGCGAGCGTTACCGAGCTGCGCCGGCGCCGTGAGGAAGCGCAGGACCTCGCGGTCGGCCCTCGGCTCGTCCGTCGGGTAGAAGTGTCCCGCACCTTTGAGGACGTTCAGCCGTGCCCCGGGGATCGAGGCGGCGAGCGTGCGCCCGTTCGCGACCGGGATCATCCGGTCGTCGCTCCCGTGCAGGACGAGCGTCGGCGCGGCGATCTCGCGGAGCCGGCCGGCCGTGTCGTGGCCCCAGGCTGCGGCGAGCTGGGCCTCGTAGCCCTCCTGCTCGATCGGGAAGCGGAGTCGCTGGACGACGTCCTCGCCGATTCGTTCGGCACGCCGTTCGCGGGTGGCCCTGCCGTAGTTGTACGGCACAGCCGCCCAGATCGCCTCCTCCGTGGGAATCTCCCCGCGGCGCCTCAAGAATGCGAGCGTGGCCTCGTCCGGCAACTCGTGGCGCATCCCGCCGCCGGTCGACGCCCCGAGCACCAGCGCACGAACGCGGCCGGGATGGCGGAGCGCGAGCTCCTGGGCGATCATCCCGCCCATCGAGATGCCGTACACGTCTGCGCGCTCCTCGCCGGCGGCGTCGAGCACGGCCACGGCATCGTCGGCCAGCTGGGCGATGCTGTACGGGCCCCCGGTGCGCTCGCTGCGTCCAGCGCCGCGGTTGTCGAACGCGATCACCCGCAGGCGCTCCGCGAGCACGGGGATCGTCCGCCACCAGGCCGTGGCGGCCAGCCCGAGCCCCATGACGAGAAGCACGGGCCGGCCTGTGCCCGTGCTCTCGTAGTACAGCTTCGCGTCCGCGCTTCTGGCGAACACCGCCGGCGTCTATTTCAGGAGCCGGCGGGCCGTCTGTGTCGTGACCTTCGTGATCTCGCGCGTGAAGTCGGCCTGAGCCTTCACGATCTGCGAGAACCACTCGGCGTCGCCGACGTCGGCCGCAGCACGGTCCTGGAGGTCGGCGAACGCCCGCATGCTCTGCTCGTAGGCGTCGAGGTATCCGAGCCCCCACTGGCGGCTCGTCTGCACGATCTGCTCGTTGAGCTCGCGGATGCGCTCGATCGCCTCATCCGTCGGCTGCTTCGTCTTCTCGCTCTGCTGCGTTGCCATGCTGCTCCTTCCTGTCGGTGAACCCGTTAGCAAGTTAGCAGAGACAGCAGCTTATTGCAAACGATTTTTGAACTGACTTCAAGAGCCCGATGAATGAGGCGGCCGGGCGGCGCGGCGGGCGCGAGCACGTCCCGTGAACGAGTTGTAGACCTCGAGGAGCGCCTGGCGCTGGCGCGCGGTCAGCCGCTCGTCCTCCCGAATCGCCGCGACCACTGCGGGCTCCGCGTCGTCCTCGTCCTCGGGCCCCCGGCGTCCGCTGACCTCGTGCAGCGTGTCCGCCGAGAGCTCGAGGTTCTCCGCGATCGCCTCGAGCACCTTCTCGGACGGCTCGCGGAGACCGCGCTCGATCTGGGAGAGGTACGGGTTGGAGATCCCGACCAGGTCGGCGAACTGGCGCATGGAGATCTCGTGGAGCTCGCGTTGGCGTCGGATGAAGTCGCCGAGCGGAGTCTCGGTGCTCTCGTCGTCCATCAGCCGGATCTTCGCACGCGCCGGACGTGCTAGCGGGTGTCGCCGCCGTTCACGGCCGACTGCCGCACGAGCCTTCGGTACGCGCCGCTGATTGCCCGGTACGGCTCCGCGCCGACCGAGGCCTCGAACGCCGCTTCCACCGTCTCGTCGTCGTCGACGACGGCGCCGGTCGACCACGCCGGCGAGCTGTCGAGCGTCGGCGCCGAGAAAAAGTCCTCCAGGAGCCCGAGCCCCGCGCTCTCCGGATCGAACACCACGAAATGCCCCTCGTCAGGCAGGAGCTGCAGGCGGCTCTCGGGGAGCAGCTGCGCCAGCTGGACGCTGTTGGCAGGCGGCACCAGCTGGTCGGCCTCCCCGTGCAGGAGCAGCGTCGGCACGCGGACGGACGGCAGCCACGCGAGGCTCGACCAGAGCGCTCCCGCCCACACCTGAGCCGAGTACCCGAGCAGTGACGGCGGGTGGCGCATCCGCGCCTCGGTCAATGTCGTCAGTCGTCGCAGGAGCGCGCCGTCCGCGGGGCTGAGCAGCCAGTTCGTCTGCTCCGAGAAGAGGCGCGAGTAGTAGCGGAGCGGCATCGCGATCAGAGCCAGCGCCTCCCAGGTCCCCGGCATGCTGCCCCAGCCGCAGGCCGTCGAGGCGAGCGCCAGCCGGCGAACACGGGTCGGCTCGTCATGCGCCAGCTGCTGCGCGATCAGGCCGCCGAGGGAGAAGCCGAGGACGTCGACACACTCGTACCCCAGCTCGTCGAGCGCGCCGGCGACGATCCTCGCGACCGCGGGAATCGAGAGCGGCCAGGCGGGCGTGCTCGACCGGCCGGTACCCGGGGCGTCGAACATGATCGCGCGCGCCACGCGGGACAGGCGCTCCTCGGAGGGGCCCCACATCTCGACGTTCGCGCCGAGGCCGTTGATCATCAGCAGCGGTTGGCCGTCTCCCCGCTCCCGCACGAAGAGGTCGACTCCGCCGGAGCGCACCGTCGTCTCGTTCGGCGTGGCGCCCGCGGGCGCCTGCGCGTCGCCTTGCCCTTTCGAACCACGCGACTTTCTTTGAGCTGAGTTTCTTTGAGTTGAGTTCATTTCACGTCATACTCTATGTCGTAACTCGGATCGCAACCAGATGATCGCTCAACGATTCACCGGAAAGGTACTGCTCGCGACGGGCGGAGGCTCGGGCATCGCCGCGGCGAGCGCGCGCCGGTTCGCCGCGGAAGGCGGTCGCGTCGCGGTCGCCGATCTCGACGCCGGGCGCGCCGAGGCCGTCGCGTCCGAGCTGCAAGGCTCGATCGGAGTCGCGTGCGACGTCTCGGACGAGGTCTCCGTGGAGAGGGCCGTGAGGACTGCCCACGAAAAGCTCGGCCGCATCGACTGCGTCCTGAACTCGGCCGGCTTCGTGACGTTCTCGCCGATCGAGGAGCTCTCGCTGGCGGACTGGAACCGCATGCTGGCGGTTCATCTGACCGGCACCTTCCTCGTCTGCAAGGCGGCATTGCCCCGGCTGCGCGCCGTGGGCGGGGGTTCGATCGTGAACCTCGCATCTTCGACGGCGCTCGTCGCCCGCGCGAACCTGGCCGCCTACTCGGCCGCGAAGGGCGGTGTCGTGGCGTTCTCCCGCCAGCTGGCGCTGGACGCCGGCCCGGAGATCCGCGTCAACGTTCTCGCCCCGGGCAGCGTGCGCACGCCGCTGACGGCGCCCGTGTACGGCGAGTCCGGCGTGGACGGCGGCCACTCGGCGCTGCCGCGGTCGATCCAGGAACGGGTCGCCGAGCCGGAAGAGATCGCGACCGCCGTCTGCTTCCTCCTTTCCGACGAGGCGAGCTTCCTCACCGCCTCGATGATCCCCATTGACGGAGGAGCCACCGCGGTTTGAGCTCCTATCCGCATCTCTTTGCCCCGGGAACGATCGGCGGCGTCTCGATCAAGAACCGGGTCGTGCAGCCGCCGATGGGCACCGGCCTGATTCTGGACGGCAGGGTGACCGAGCGCGAGGTCGCCTTCCAGGAGGAGCGCGCCCGGGGTGGAGCCGGCCTGATCATCACGGGCGCCGCCGCCGTCCATCCGACCTCGCTCTTTCCGTTCCGCGTCATCCTCGAGGCCTACGACGAGGCGGTGGTCGAGAGCGTCCGCCGGCGGGTCGAGGCGGTGCAGCGCCACGGCGCGCGCATCTTCGGCCAGCTGGTTCACCTCGGCCGCGAGTCGCCGGGCGGGCTGACCGAGACGATCCCGCTGGCACCGTCCCCGATTGCCTCGCCTCGCGATCCCGGCATCCCACACGAGATGAGCGTCGCGGACATCCGGATGATCGTCGACGCGTTCGGCACATCCGCGAGGAACTTCAAGGCAGGTGGATATGACGGCGTCGAGATCCACGCCGGCCACGGCTACCTCGCCGCACAGTTCCTCTCTCCGGCGTCGAACCAGCGGAGGGACGCCTATCGCGGAGACACCATCGAGGGGAGGACACGCTTCCTCCGTGAGCTGGTCGAGGAGATCCGTGAGCGCTGCGGCGGCGACTATCCGCTCGGCATGCGCCTGAGCGCGGACGAGGAGACTCCCGACGGACTGACGATCGACGACACGAGGGAGATCGTCGGAGCGCTCCAGGCCGTCGCGCCCGTCGACTACGTGTCGATCACCGTCGGCATGCGCGGCGCGTACGTGAAGGACACGTCGTACCCCGAGGGCTTCACGCTGCCGCTCGCGGCGGCAGTGAAGCGGGACGTGGACGTCCCGGTGGTCGTCGCCAGCCGGATCCGGTTCCCTGAGCTTGCGGAGCAGGCGCTCGCGAACGGACAGGCCGACTTCGTCGCGATCGGCCGCGGTGTGATCGCCGATCCGGAATGGGTGAACAAGGCGCGTGAGGGTCGCGCGGAGCAGATCCGCCCGTGCGTCGGCATCGTCCAGGACTGCCGCGCGGCTCACGGCATCGTCGCCTGTGCGGTCAATGCCCGCGCAGGCCGCGAGTTGGCGTGGGGGGACGCGCACCCCGCGCGCACCGCGCGGCGCGTCGTCGTGGCGGGCGGAGGGCCGGGCGGTCTCGAGGCCGCGCGGGTCGCCGCGGAGGCCGGCCACACGGTCGTCCTCTACGAGCGGTCCGACGCCCTGGGCGGCCAGGTCCGTGCCGCCGCCGCGGGTCCGACACGCGGCGAGTTGCTCGACTTCGTCGCGTACCTCGAGCGCGAGCTCGACCGACTCGGAGTCGAGGTGCGCCTGGGCACGGAGGCGACCGCGGAGGACGTCCTCGCCGACGAGCCGGAGCTGGTCGTCGCCGCCACCGGCGCGAGCCCGCAGCGCCCGGACTTCCCGTTCGAAGACGGCGCGCGCGTCTCGTCGGTCTGGGAGCTGCTGAGCGACCGAGACGGCGACGTTCCTGAGCGCGCCCTCGTCGCCGATGACGCCGTCGGGTTCTGGCACGGCGTCAGCTCGGCCGAGTTCCTCGCCGAGCGAGGGGCGGCCGTGGAGCTCGTGACGCCGGCGCGCGCGGTCGGCCTCGCGATCCCGCACGAGAGCATCGCGCACGTCCACCGGCGGCTCCGCGCGGCCGGGGTTCGCTTCCGCCCGTTCACCGAGGTCGTGGGCGTCGCCGGGACGACCGTGACGCTTGCCGACTCGATCACGGGCGAACCCGCCGAGACGAGCGCGGATCTGGTCGTCGTCAAGACGCGGCTCGGCGTCGAGGACGGGCTCGTTCACAGCCTCGACGGCAAGGTGCCGGCCCTCGTCGCAGTGGGTGACTGCGCCGCGCCGAGGCGGATGAGTCACGCCGTACTGGAGGCGAACCTCGCGCTCCGGCGCTTCGACCAGGGGCGGATCGGTTCCGTCGCAACCGCACTCAGCTGAGCGAAGGAGGGCAACGCACACCATGTCGAAGCGAGTGGAGTTCTGGCGGATGGGCGCGACACCGGTCCCCTCGTCGGAGATCGCACGATTCGCCCGCGAGTTCGAGGCGAGCGGCTGGGACGGGCTGGCAGTCGGCGAGGCGCACGGCCTGCTGCCGGATCCCTACGTCCTCCTCGGCGTCGCGGCGGCCGCGACGACGACGCTGAAGGTCGGCACCGCGGTGGCGGTCCCCCTGCGTCACCCGCTGCTCGCGGCGAGCGCGATGGCGAGCGTGCAGACGATCTCGAACGGTCGCGCACGCTTCTGTCTCGGTCGCGGCGACGGCGCGGTGAAGGTGCTCCAGCAGAAGCCGATGGCGGTCGCGCAGTTCGACGCGTACCTTCGGCGGCTCCAGGCCTACCTGCGCCGCGAGGAGGTCGAGATCGACGGTGTCGCCTCGGCGATGACGCGGCAGGACGACATCGACCCTTCGCTCGCGATCGCGAAGCCGCCGGTCGACGTCGCCGCCACAGGCCCGAAGACGCTCGCGCTCGCCGCGCAGGCGGCCGACGGCGTCAGCTTCTCGGTGGGTGCGGACGTCGAGCGGCTTTCCGACTCGATCGCGCGAACCCGGGAAGCGTGTCACGACGCCGGTCGCGACTTCGAGGAGCTCGAGCTCGGGTGCTACGTGCAGGTCGCGCTCACGGACGACGGCGACACGAGCGCCCGCGAGGCGATCCGAGGTCTTGTGGTGACGCACGCGCGCTTCTCCGGCTTCGAGGCGAAGGCCACCGCCGGCGTGGCCGCCGACGAGCACGGGCGCTACCGTCAGGCGGTCGAGACGATGGAGGCGGTCTACCGGTCGCCCCGCGGCGGCGTCACGCGGATCGAGGGCGGTGCGCCGGGCGAGATCGACTTCTATCCGCGCGAGGCGGGAGCGGACGAGCTGATCGACCAGTTCGCGATCGCCGGCCCGGCCGAGTACTGCGCCGAGCGCCTGCAGCAGATCGCCGACCTCGGCATCTCGCGCATCTACATCGGCACCCGCGCCGTCGGCGTCGATCTCGCCGAGCGCAACGCCGACCGCATCGGCCGCGAGGTGCTTCCGCTCCTCCGGACGAAGGACGCGGCATGATCGACGACGCGGTCACCTCACCGCTCGACGGGTATTACAGCGCGCTCGACGGAGGCGATCCCGACGGGGCCGCGATGGCGTTCACCAAGGACGCCGTCTACATCCGCCCGGTGCTGGGAGGCTCGGGCCTCGAGGTCGTTCGAGGTCGCGACGGCCTCCTCGAGTTCTTCCGCAAGCGGGGCAAGCAGCCGTACCGCCACGAGGTCCGCGCCTGCGTCGTCGTCGACGGCCGCTGCTTCGTCGAAGGGATCGCCGGCGTCGAGGGCGAGCCGCCGACGCACGTCTTCCTCGTGCACGCGACGGTAGGGGACGACGGGCTGATCTCGCGCTACTTCGCCCTGATGGCCGAGACGCAGCTCGATCTCTAGAGAAAGCCGGGCACGACGACCTCGTCGGTGTCCACGATGCCGCGGGCGCGCTGCTCGATCGCCTCGCGGTAGGCGGGGTGGGTCAGGATCCAGAAGCGGTCGCTGCGGATCGCGTCGACGACCTGGCCCGCGACGTCCGACGGCGGAATGCGCACGACGCCGCTGTACTCGCCCGGGACGTCCTCGGCCGGGCCGTCCGGGTGCAGGGCGCGGCTGTGCGCACGGAACTCGGTCTCGGTCGGGCCCGGGCAGAGCACCGAGACGCCGATCGGGGCGCCCAGCTCGCGCAGGTCGTGGTGGAGGCTCTCGGAGAACCCGACGACCGCGTACTTCGCCGCGGCGTACATCGCCAGACCCGGGTAGGCCAGCAGCCCGCCCACCGACGCGGTGTTGACGACATGCGCGGGCGTCCCGCGGTCGATCATGCCGGGGACGAACGCCTTGACGCCGTGGACCACGCCCAGGAGGTTGACGCCGAGCAGCCAGTCCCACTCTTCGAGTGTCGACTCCCAGGCCGGCCCCGGCCGCGTCACGCCGGCGTTGTTGCAGAGGACGTCCACCGCGCCGAAGCGCTCGACCGCACGGCGTGCGAGTGACTCGACGTCGTCCCAGCGCGCCACGTCGGCGGGGACGGCCTCGACGTCGGCTCCCGAGGTTTCTTGCAGCTCCTCTGCGGCTGCGGTGAGGCGCGCGGGATCGACGTCGGACATGACGACGCGCATTTCCTCCGCGGCGAGCCGCTCGCAGAGCGCGAGCCCGATCCCGCTCGCCGCACCCGTTACGACCGCGACCCTCCCGGCGAGCTCGTCCATCAGAACGGCACGCCGTGAAACGCTTCGGTCCGCGCGGCGAACAGCCGTCGCGCACGCCCCTGGTCGTCGAGCTCCGTGGCGAACATGAAGGTGCCCAGTGGCTCGCCGTGGCGCGTCGTCCACCCGGTCACGACCTCGGTGTTGCCCTCGCGCGTCGAGTGGCTGATGTGGTGGAGCTGCCCGGCCGGATCGCGCTGCTCCATGTATCCCGCCCATTCGTCGAAGCCGCCGGCGAACTCATGCGCACCTTCGTCGGTGGCCCAGAGCAGTGCGAACGTGAAGTCCGGGGCGAGCATGGGCAGGATGTCCCGCCCTTCGTCGAGCTGCTCGAAGTACTCGGGGAGGAAGGTGGCGGTGCTCACGTCTGTACCTCCTGTGGTTGGTGTTCGAGGGCGGTCCGAGCGGCGCGGAGGCCGAAGACGAGCGCGGCGGCCAGGCCGCCTGCGTAGGCGCGGACGTAGAGACCTCCGGCGTCGGCGCCTGCCGCGAGGAGGCCGGGGATCGGGCGCCTGTTCTCGTCGAGCACGCGAGCCTCGTCGTCGATGCGCAGCCCGCCGAACGTGAAGGTGATCGCGGGCACGGTCTCGATCACGTAGAAGGGGGGCCGGTCGATCGGCGTCGAGTCGAACCGGCGCGGCGGGTCGAGTGTGCCTTCGGCGCATTGCCGGTTGAAGTCGACGAGCGCCTGCCGGACGGCCGCGCCGTCGTAGCCCCACTCGGTGGGCAGGTAGAGGAGCTCGTCGACGTCCTGCGCGATCGCCGCGCGAGCCCCGCGCTTGAAGAGGACATCGAACGTGTCGACGGCCCGGACGCCCTCGACGTACGGTCGGAGAATCCACTCCTCACGCACGCGCTCGTCCGAGATCAGCAGCCCTCTTGCCTCCGGTTGCCGCAGCAGCGCCATCGTCGTGAGGTGGTCGCCCACCGTCTCGTCGACGAAGCGCCGTCCCTGGAGATCGAGCAGCACGCTGTGCTCGCTGTAAAAGAGGCTCAGCGCCGGGAAGTCGTCGTCCTCGCGGAGCTCGACGCCCGAGGCCATCAGATGCCCGTAGAAGCCGGCGTCGTCGGGCCCGAACTGGCCGCCTGCCGCGCGGCCAAGGCGCAGGCCGTCACCGCGGCTGTAGGGGTTCGACCGCAACGGGATGTCGCGCGCCTGCGGGTGGATCAGCGTGCTTCGCAGCTCGGGATCGGCCTGGAACCCGCCCGTGGCGAGGAGCGTCGAGCCCGCGCGAATCTCGCGGAGCTCGCCCGAGGGCAGGCGGATCTCCGCTCCGCGGACCTCCCTGTCCTCGAGGAGCAGCCGTTGCGCTTCGCCGTTCAGGATGAGCTCGGAGCGCGCGTCTTCGCGGATCGCCAGCTCGCAGGCCCGGAGGTAGTTGAGGATCGACATCTGGTGGCCGCGGCCGAACCGCAGCACGCTCACCGCGGGCTGGACCTCGACTCCGAGGGAGCGAACCCAGTCGACGGCCGGCTCGAAGCCTTCGATCAGCCGCGCGGCGAGCTCCGGGTCGCCGTCCGGGATCGCTGTGCGCAGGACGTCGAACGACGGTGCACTCCAGATGAACCCGGCCCGCGCGGCGCTCCCACCGAGCTCGCCCTTCTCGACGAGGACGACGGAGCGTCCCTCGTGCACGGACCAGGCCGCCGCGGAGAGCCCCGCCATGCCGCCGCCGAGAACGAGCAGATCTGCTTTCACGTCAGGACCTCCAGTTGCTGGGCGAGGCTGCGACCGAGGCGGCGCTCGTGTTCGCCTGCCGTTCCGAATTGAGCTCCGCGGACTGCGATCCGGCGTAGGTACCGATGCGACGGATGCTCCGCGGTGAAGGCGATTCCGCCGAAGACCTGGAGCGCGCCATGGGCCACGTCCTGCGTGGCGCGCGCCGTGTATGCCTTCGCGATCGATGCCGTGCGCAGGGCGTCCGGCTCGTCCTCGTCGAGCGACGCAGCGGCGTACAGGACGCTCGACCACGAGCTCTCGACCTTGACGTACATGCCCGCGAGCAGATGCCGGATGGCCTGGAAGCTGCCGATCGTCTGCCCGAACTGGCGGCGCTGCGACGCATAGTCGCGCGCGAGGTGGAGGAGCGTGTCGGCCGCACCCACGGCTTCCGCGGACACGAGCACGCCCGAGATCGCCGCCAGGCGCTCGACGACGGAGACGGCGTCGGCGATCACGAGGTGGCCGTCGACGTCGACGTGGTCGAAGCGGACGAGCGCCGGTTGCAGCGTGGGGTCGAGCGTCGACTCCGGCTCGATCTCGGCGGCCGCCCGAGGCACGACTGCGAGCACGAGGCCCGCCGGCCCCGCCGCGGGAACGGCGAGCAGGTCGACCGCCTCGGCATAGGCGACACCGGACTTCTCGCCCGACAGGCGACCGTCGTCGAGACCGGCCGCCGGATCAGTCGGCGCAAAGCTCGTCCCCGGCTCGGCGAGGCACGGGGCGACCGTCCCCGGGGCCAGCTCGTGTGCTGCGAGTGCAGAATGCACCGCAGCCGTGTCGGCATACGGGACGGCGGCAAGCCGGGCGCCGAGGCTGCGCGTCACGAGGGCGAGCTCGACCGCGCCGAGCTCCTCGTCGCCCGCGAGGTCGAGCGCGCCGAACTCGACGAGGCTTTCCCAGAGCCGGTCCGCAGGCTCGCGCGCGACCAGCTCGTCGACCGACTCGCTCAGCCACCTCTGCTCCTCGGTCAGCTGCAGGTCCACGGCGTCACTCCTTGGGCAGCGCGAGGATGCGGTCGGCGATGATGCCGCGCTGGATCTGCTGCGTGCCGCCGTACACGCTTGCCGCGCGCGAGTAGAGGTAGCGCTCATGCCAGAACTCGCCGGCGGCCGCTTGGCCGAGAACGTCGAGGGCGGTCGTGCCGAGCGTCTGCTCGGCCTGCGCCATCAGCAGCTTCACGCCGGAGCTTTCGGGTCCCACGGCGCCGCCGTTCAGGAACGACGACATCGTGCGCGAGGCGTGATGGCGCAGCACCTCGATCTCGATCAACGCCTGGGCGAGTGCAGCCTGCACGCTCTCGTCCGCAAGCAGCGGCGCGCCGTCGCGGGTTGCCTGGGCGGCGTCGCCGACGAGCCGGTCGAACCAGGTGCGTAGCGTGACCTGCCGTGGGAGTGCGGCGGTGCCGCGCTCGTGTGCGACGACGTGCATGGCGATGGCCCACCCCTGACCCGGCTCGCCGAGCATGTTCTCCCGCGGGACGACGACGTCCTCGAGAAAGAGCTCCGAGAACTCGGCGTGGCCCGTGATCTGCTCCATCGGCCGAACGTCGACGCCCGGCGACTCCATGTCGACCACGAAGAGCGAGATGCCCTTGTGCTTTGGCAGGTCGGGATCAGTGCGCGCGAGCACGCCGCACCAGCGGGCGAACTGGCCCCAGGAGATCCACGTCTTCTGGCCGTTCAGCACCCAGCCGTCCTCGTTCTCGACCGCCTGCGTCCGCAGCGACGCGAGGTCCGAGCCCGCCTCCGGCTCCGAGAAGCCCTGGCACCAGATCTCCTCGGCCGACAGGATCGGCCGCACGTAGCGGCGGCGCTGCTCGTCGTTCCCGAACGCGAGGATCGCGGGGCCGAGCACGTCGAGGCCGACGATCGAGACGAGCTCCGGCGCGCCCGCGGCGGCGAGCTCCTGGTCGACCACGATCTGCTCTGCGGTCGGACGCCCGCCGCCGCCGAACTCAGCCGGCCACGCGCGGCCGACGTAGCCCGCTTCGTAGCAGCGCGCCTGCCAGCGGCGGAGGTACGCGATTCGGGCGTCGAGGCGGTGCGGGATGTCGTCCGGATCCGGGCAGTGCTCCGCGAGGAAGGCACGGACCTCGTCCTGCAGCTGCCGTTCCTCGGCACCGAGCGCGAGCTTCACCGGCTCACAGCCTCTTGAACACGGACGAGCCGCCGCCGAGCAGGACGGCGACGAGGACGCCGGCCGTCGTCACGCCGACCATGATCAGCGAGATGCATGCGACGAGCGGGTAGCTGCCGTTTTCGTAGTAGTCGTAGAGGATCGTCCCCATCACGTTGATCGTCGGCGCCCGGACGAGCAGGGAGGCGGCGAACTCGTGCGTGAGGAGCACGAACATCAGCGCGGCGGCGCCGCCGAACGCCGGTCGCAGCAGCGGCGCGACGATCGTCAGGTTCGTCCTGAGCGCGCCGGCTCCAGCCGCGCGGGATGCCTCCGTGTATGCGTCGCCGAGCGCGATCATGGCGCCCAGCTGCATCCGGGTCGAGAACGGGATCATCAGCGTCACGTAGACGAGGATGAGCACCCACCGCGTGCCGTAGAGGACGAGGGGCTCGTTCGTGTAGACCAGCAGGAAGCCGACCCCGAAGATCACGGCCGGGATGCAGAGCGGAATCGCGACGATGAAGTCGAGGATCGGTCCGGCGATGCGATGGTCGTGGCGCTTGCGCAGGATCGAGGCGGCGACGAAGCCGACCGGCAGCGCGATCGCGACTGCGGCGGCCGACAGATAGATGCTGTTCCAGACGGCCGGCATGACGCCCGAGGCGGTCGTGACCGTGCGCCAGGTGTCGAACGTCATCTTGCTCGGATGGACGTCGCCGCTCCAGAACTTGGACAGCGACACGAAGATGAGTGCGAGCATCGGCAGGAAGGTCGAGAGCACGCCGTAGAGGACGATCCAGAAGGCGGCCAGCTTCGAGCCGGGCGCGATCGTCCTGAAGCCGCCCTTCCCGCCGTGCGTGACGAACCGCGCGCTGTCGCCAAGCAGCACCCTGTTCATGAAGAGGACGAAGATGCCGAAGACGAGCAGCGGCGAGCCGATCGCCGCGGCCGTCCCGTACTGCGCCGGTATCTGCTGCGTGGCGAAGAACATGTCGGTCGACAGCACCGAGATGTTCTGGCTGCGTCCCAGGAGGAGGGGTGCGGTGAACTGTCCGAGACCGAGCAGGAGCGCGACGCCGGCGCCGTAGACGAGTGACGGCCGAAGGAGTGGGAGGGTGACGCGGAAGAAGACGCCCGCGCGGGACGAGCCGCTCACTTCCGCAGCCTCGATCAGCTCGCCGTTGATGTTCTCGAATCCCGAGTTGACGAAGAGGTAGATGAACGAGGCGAGCGCGAGCCCGGTGATGAGGATGATCCACGGCAGCGTGTAGATGTCCCCTGGGCCGTCGAAGTCGTTCCTCCACCACGGCAGCAGGCGGAGCAGCTGGTTCAGGTAACCCGGGTGCGGCGAGAGGAGGAATGCCCACCCGAGCACGCTGGCGACGGCCGGCACCACGATCGGGAGGATCGGGATCACCTTCAGGACGGCGAGCCTCTGCGGCAGCGAATTCGCGGCCCACGCGAGGGCCGTCCCGACGACGAGCGCGACGGCCAGCGAACCGAGACCGAGCTCGACCGTCCACTTGACCGTCGTCCACCATCCGGGCCTCGTGTACGCATCGCTGTACGCCTGCGCTCCGTTCTTCAGGGCGAGGTACTGCAGGCGGATCAGTGGCAGCAGCGTGAGGTACGCGAGCGCGACGATGAAGGCGGCGATTCCGAGCTTCGGGAGCACGCGCTCGAGCCGAAGCCGGCTTGGGGCGGCTAGATGGCCGAGAGCCTCGGTCGCCATGTCAGGAGCCGACCGGGACCGCGCGGCCGACGGACGAGACGAGCGCGCCCGCGTCGTCGTAGAAGGCGGGATCCCGTGGGTTGAGGTACGCGAGCACGCGCTGCCCGGGTTCGACTGTCCGCGACCAGCTTCCGCGGTCCCCCGCCGGGACGCGGGCCTGCACGCGGGTGGAGCCGACCGCCACGACCATGTCGAGATGGCGGCCGCCGAACTCGGAGTCGACGAGCGTCGCGGGGAACGAGACCGAGGGCGGCGGAGCACCGTCGTCGTCGGCCGGTCGGAGACGGATGTCCTCTGCGCGCGTGCGGGCCGTGATCGTCGACGAGGAGCCTGCGAGCGCGTCCAGATCGCCGTCGACCGGTTCTCCGTCGAGCGTCCACGAGTCGTCGTGCCGCTCGAACAGGAGGCGATTCGACATGCCGATGAATCCGGCGACGTACTCCGTCTCGGGCTCCTCGAACACCTGCTCCGGCGTCGCCAGCTGCTCGATCCGGCCCGCGTTCATGATCGCGAGTCGGTCGCCGAGCGCCAGCGCCTCGACCTGGTCGTGCGTGACGTAGACGGCAGTGAATCCCAAGCGGCCGTGGAGCTCGTGGATCTCCGATCGAACCTGGTCGCGCAGCCGCGCGTCGAGGTTGCTGAGCGGCTCGTCGAAGAGCACGAGGTCCGGCCGGGCCACGAGGCCCCGCGCCAGCGCGATCCGCTGCTGCTGGCCGCCGCTGAGCTGGGCCGGATACCGGTCGAGGAGCGGCGTCGTGTCGACGACGGCGGCGATCTCCTCGACCCACTGCTTCGCCTGGTCGCCCTTGATCTTCTTCGTGCGCAGCGGGTAGTGGATGTTCTTGCGCACGGTCATGTGCGGCCAGAGCGCGTAGGACTGGAACACCATGCCGATGTTCCGCTTGTTCGGCGGGACGTTGATCCTCTTCGCGGTGTCGAACACCGTGCGGTCGCCGAATGCGATCGAGCCTTTCTCGGCGGTCTCGAGGCCGGCGATGCACCGGAGCGTCGTCGTCTTGCCGCAGCCGCTCGGGCCGAGGAGGACGAGGAACTCACCGGGCTCGATCTCGAGGTCGAGGTCGTCGATCGCGGTCGTCGGCGTCTTCCCGCCGAACCGCTTGATGAGGCTACGGATGCTTACGTTGGCCACGGGTGCATCACCTCGATTCCGGGACGCGTTCGCCGAAGAATACGGAGCGGGACCCGGAGGCCCCGCTCCGTCGAGCGGCTACTTGAACAGATCGTTCCAGTACGCCTGGTAGGCCGTCACCTTCGCCGGCGTCAGCGCCTTCAGGTCCTGCTGGCGCGGCGTCACGTAGTACGCGTTCGTCACGTCCTGTCGCACCGTGCCGGCCGCGCGCTGCGAGGTGGACTGGCCTTCCTTCGTGATCATGTAGTTCGCCAGCACCTGCGCGGCCGCCGCGTGCGGCGCCTGCTTGAGGACCATCCCGTAGTACGGGGCGTTCCAGGTCTTCGAGCCCTTCGCCAGCTTGAAGTTCACCGGCGCGCCTTGCGCCTTCTGGTCGAGGACCGTCGGCGGGACGAAGGTCCCGACGGCGATCTCGCCGGAGACGACCGCGGCCCCCATCGGCAGCGAGGACGGGTACTTCTTCGGCTTGAGCGCCGCGAGCTTCGGCAGGAAGGTCTTCCCGTAGGTCTGCTCCAACCAGAGGTACCAGTCGACGATCGACGGCGCCGACGGCGAGATGACGCCGATGTGACCGCTGGGCGCCTTCAGGACGTCCGGCATGTCGTTCACGTTGCCGGAGAACTGCGACGTGTTCCACGCAACGCCGAGGATCGCCTCGCCGACCACGAACGCCTTGCCGGGCTTGGCGAAGATGGTCCGGTCGTACGCCTTCGAGAACAGGTCCGGGCCGACGGCGCCGCTGACCCAGCCGTTCTTGATCGCGCCGAGGACGAGCGGCTTGCTCGCACAGACCCAGATGTCGGCGAGCGCCTTGCCGGATCCCTCCTCCGCGGTGACCTGCGCCGCGAGCACCGAGTCGATGTTGCGGTTGATCACGACCGTGATGCCGTACTTGTCCTTGAACTTGGCGGCCATGTCCGCGAGCAGGGTGGGGTTCTGCGTCGTGTAGATGGTGACGGTCCCCTCCTTCTTCGCGGCGGCGACGGTCTTGGCCCACGCCGCCTTCGTGGCGGGCTTCTGCGTGGCCGCTGCGGCCTTGCTGCTCGCGGTGCGCGAGTGGTTGGCAGAGGCGGTGCTCCCGAACGTGGCGAGGAGCGCCACGACGAGGATCGACAAAAGCGGTAGCCGGCCGCGCCGGGGATGTGCGTTTCCCACCTTGCTCTCCTTTCGGAACTGGATGCCCCGCGGCGCCGAAGCGAGTGGGGGTGAGGGACGTCGTGGTTGAACTGACTTCAGGTATGGAACGCGATTGTGGCGCATCACACGCCAGAATGCAAGTACCCGAATCAACTTCGTCTTCGAGACGTCTCGGCGGTCGCCGAAACGTCGCTTCTCTCCGCCCCTCTACCTAGGCCGCTTCGGCCTAGGCCACCTTGGCGAATCTGCCCGACGCGAGGTCCGGTGAGCACCCGAGGATCGCGAGCTGTCGGCTCACGAAGAACTCACCCACGTCGGCGAGGTCCAGCGTACCGCCCGGCCGGTACCAGTGCCAGACGCTGTTGTAGACGCCGAGCACCGCCCGCGTGAGCAGGCGCGGGTCGCTCTCGGGCAGAAGCCCCTGCTGCATGCCGCGGGCGAGGAAGGTGCCCCAGGCGAACTCGAGCTCACGCGTCTGCGCCCGGGCGCTCGAGCGCGCGGCCTCCTCGCGCGGAAGTGACCGCTGAATGCCGATGCGGCCGAACTCCGCGACCATCACACGCTGCCGGAGGACCTCCTGCTCCGTGAGGTCGAACGCGTCGATCAGCAGGGCCACGAGCGCCTCGTTCCAGTCCGAGTGCGCCGTCGTGATCCGGTCGAACCGCTGGCGGAAGTCGGCGACGGCCTGCGCCATGATCTCGTACAGGCAGTGCTGCTTCGACTCGAAGTAGTGGTAGAGCGCGGTGGAGCCGATGTCGACGGCTGCGGCGACGTCCGCCCATTTCGTGTCCTCGTAGCCGTAGCGGCCGAACGAGTCGACCGCGACCTCGAGGATCTGCTCCTTCTTCACGCCGGGCTTCAGCCTCGGCGGGCGTGCCGTCTTGGCCCTCGAACGTCCTCTTGCCTGTGCCACGTTCCCTACCCTCCTCCACGCGGTCGCTGTGGAATCGAATTGACCTAAGTTGAGTTCAGTGTGCCATGCGGAGCGGTCGATGCGCGAGCGCCGCCGGCGGCTTCCGCGGCGAGACGTGCGAGGCGCGCGACCGCCGGGCGCAGCGTTCCCGCGTCGGTCCCGTTCGTCGGGTCGTTCAGCCAGCGGCGGTAGACGCCCTCGACGATGATCGCGATCTTCCAGTACGCGAACGCGACCCAGAAGTCGAGCTCCCCCAGATCTCGCCCGGACGCTGCCGCGTACCCGCCTGCGAGCTCGTCGGCGCCGGGGAAGCCCACGAGCTCTGTGACCGGTTCCTTGAAGAGCCCGTCGGGCTCGCGCGCGGGCGCACCGAGCTCGTTCCAGTACACGACCATCTGGCCGACGTCCGCCAGCGGGTCGCCCACCGTGCAGAGCTCCCAGTCGAGCAGCGCCCGGACGCCGCCGTCCCCGCCGAGGACGAAGTTCAGCAGGTGGTAGTCGCCGTGGACGACAACCGTCTCGCGCTCCTCGGGCACCCGCGCCGCAAGGTGCTCGGCGAGCTCGTCGATCACGGGCAGCTCACGCGTCTTCGAGGCCTCCCACTGGCGTGTCCAGCGGCGCACCTGGCGCGAGGCGAGGCTCTCCGGCCGCCTGAAGTCGGCGAGACCGATCGAGTCGACGTCGACGGCGTGCAGCTCGGCGAGCGTCGACGCGATGGCGCGGCCGGCCGCAGCCCGTCCCTCGGGAGTGAGGCGCTCGGCGTCGGCGACGCGCGTGAGGATCAGGCCGTCCGCGTGCTCCATCACGTAGAACGGCGCACCGGTCACGTCCAGGTCGTCGCACAGCGCGAGCGTGCGCGGCACGGGAACCGGAGTCGGGGCGAGCGCGCTGAGGATCCGGTGCTCACGCGCCATGTCGTGTGCGTTGGCGAGGATCTCGCCGAGCGGCGGCCGGCGGAGGACGATCGTGCTCCCGGCTGCGTCGTCGATGCGAAACGTGAGGCTGGACTGGCCCTCGCCCACGCGCGTGAACTGCAGAGGCGGCTCGAGCTCCGGCAGCCTCTCGGTCAGCCAGGCCGTGACCCGCTGCTCGTCGAGCGCCCTCATCGGATCGTCCAGCCGCCGTCGATGCTGATGACCTGCCCGGTGCAGTACGACGACGCGTCCGAGGCGAGAAAGAGCAGGACGCCGTCGAGCTCGTCGATCCGTCCAGGCCGGCCCAGGGGGCACTGGCGCGCGAGCCACCGCTGCGTCCGCTCGTCCTCGAACAGCTCCGCATTCATCTCCGTCGGGAACCAACCGGGTGCGATCGCGTTCACGCGCACGCCGTCTGCTCCCCATTGCGAAGCGAGCTCACGGGTGAGCCCGTTGACCGCGCTCTTCGACGCGACATACCCTGCCTCGGGAACAGGAGCCGAGGCGACGAGGCTGAACATCGAGCTGATGTTGATCACCGACCCCGAGCGCTGCGCGCGCATCGACACGCTGACGGCCTGGGAGAGCGCGAAGAGCGACTCGACGTTGACGCGCATCACCGACTGGAAGCCGTCGAGCGTCGCCTGCCGATCGGGACCGCCCGAGGAGACGCCGGCGTTGTTCACGCAGACGTCGATGCGGCCGAACCGGTCGAGCGCCGTCGCGACGAGACGCTCGCGATCCTCGTCGGCGGTCACGTCGCACTCGACGGGATGCACGCCGGCATGCGTCTGGGCGAGCTCCTCGAGCCTGTCGACGCGCCGTGCGGCGGCGAGGACTCGCGCCCCCGCGTCCGCGAGCACTCCGGCGAATCGCGCCCCGAGCCCGCTCGAGGCTCCGGTCACGATGGCCACCCGATCGGCGAGCGTCGACATTGCATGAAGTGAATACAGTTTAGGAGAGACCGTCAAGGGCGCCAACAACATATGGACAGACGCCGCTCGTCGTGTTAGCTTCTAACACAACTTCAGTTCAATTAGTCAGTCCACTGAGTCGGAGGAGCGTGTCATGCCCGTTGCAGTTGAAACCGAGCCGATCCAGTACGAGGTAGACGGTCACGTCGCCCGGATCTGGCTGAACCGCCCGCACAAGCGCAACTCGGTCAGCCAGCAGCTGCTCCAGGAGCTCGACGAGGCGCGGATTCGCGCCGAGAACGACCCGGACATCCGCGTCATCGTGATCCGCGGCCGCGAAGGGACGTTCTGCTCGGGCTTCGACCTCGACGAGCTCCAGGGCGACTTCGTCGGCACGACCGGAGCCTACGAGATCGCGCAGCGCTCGGCGCGCATCTGCGACGCGATCTTCCGGTCGCCGAAGCCGTCGGTCAGCGTCCACGAGGGCTGGACGACGGCGGGCGGGTTCGAGATCCTCATCAACTGCGACTTCTCGATCGCCGCCGAGGACGCGAAGATCGGCGACTTCCACATGAATCGCGCCCTCTTCGGCGGCGCCGGCCCGATCTACCGCCTGCCGCGCATCATGGGCGAGCGCAAGGCGAAGGAGCTGATGCTCACCGGCAAGCTCCTCAGCGGACGAGAGGCGTACGAGTGGGGGCTCGTCAACGACGTGGCGCCGGCCGACGAGCTGGACGAGTGCGTCGAGCGCTTCGTCGCGCAGCTCGCCGACAAGAGCCCGTTCCAGATGGCGCTCACGAAGATGACGCTGAACCGTGGGCTCGACGCGGACGTCGACACGCTGATGCTCGTCGAGCGGCTTGCCGTCGGTGTCACGCTCAACTCGAACGACGCTGCCGAAGGCGTTTCCGCGTTCCTCGAGAAGCGCGACCCCGTCTGGACGGGGACCTAGAGGCCCGATGTGAAACTCCGGCACGCACGGCTGGTGTGCCAGACATGGCGCGGTTCAACCGGCTCGCGCTTGCCCGTAGCACCACTACGCCCTACGCCCGATCCGGCTGACCCGCTTGATCTGGCCCATCCCCGCACGCACCCCAGTTTCACATTAAGCCTCTAGATCAAGCGGGCCAGGATTCGGAGAGCGAGTCGAAGAGCCGGCGCGCGCCGTCCGCGGGCGGCAGTCGCCGCAGCTCGGTCGAGAGCACCTCGACGCTGACCGGGCCGCGGTAGCCGATCGCGTCGAGCGTCGCCGCGAACTCGTCGATCGCGAACGTGCCGGCTCCGGCGGGGAGGCGGCGGAAGCGGCCCTCGAAGACGGGCTCCAGGCCGTTCGCGGGCGGGCCGTCGTTCACGTGGACGAGTGCGATCTGGTCGCCGTCGAGCGCGCGCAGGAGCGCCCACGGCTCGCCGCCGCGGAAGAAGTGCCACGTGTCGACGAGCAGCCCGCAGCGGTCCCAGCCGACGGCCTCGCAGAGGTCCACGGCCGCCTGCGGCGACTGCAGCGCGCCGTATGCCGTGAACTCGAGCGCGATTCTCAGGCCGGCCGCCTCGAAGATGTCGGCCGAGGCGCGCAGCTGACGGATTGCGTCCGCGCGCGCGGTCGGCGCGTAGAGCGCGGCGATGCAGAGCTTGGCGCCGGTCGTCGCCGCGGTGCGCGCGAGGTGGTCGGCTGCCTCGACGACTCCGTGCCCGCCGATCGGGAGGACGCCGACGTCCGAGCACCGGAGGCCCCGCGCGGTCAGCATCGTTCCGAGGTCGTCGACGCGCCCGTGCGCGCCGGTCGTGTAGTGGTCGAGCCCGACGGCGGCGAACCCGGCGGCGGCGGCGCCGTCGAGCACCGTCTCGAGCGGCCACGCCGGGGTCGGCTCGGCGACGTCCTCGTCGCCGCCCGGGAACTGGACCCAGTTGACCGCGAGCAGCGAGAACCGGTCGGCGCTCACGCGTTCTGCGCAACCGGCACGCGGCGTGCGGCGCGCCCGATGCCGGCCCCGAGCGCGACGCCCGTGACGACCAGGGCCAGGCCGCCCAGCTTGGGGAGCGTCGTCTGCTCGCCGAGGAACCATGCGCCGAGCCCGAGCGCGAAGACGGGTGTCGTGTAGGTCACGAGCGCCGAGCGCGACGCGCCGTGGCACGCGACCATCCAGTAGAAGATCGCCTGCGAGGCGCCGGTCGAGAAGAGACCGAGCGCAACCGCCGCGGCCAGCGTCTTCGAGCTCGGGACGTGGCCCGGGAGCGTCGCCAGGGCGAGCGGTAGCAGGGCGACGGCCGCCCAGACAAGACTGGTCGTTGCCAGGGCGAGACCCCCGAAGACCAGCCGCCGCTGTGCGAAGAGGGTCGCGAGCGCGTAGGACGGGGCCGCCGCCACGACCGCGAGCGTCCCCCCGACGCCGGACCAGCCGCCCTCCGGGTGGACGCCGGCGAGGAGTGCGACCCCGGCCAGCCCGAGCAGCACGCCGACGAGCCGCAGCCCGGTGGCGCGCTCGCCGGGCAGGACCTTCGTGGCGATCACCGCGACGAAGATCGGCACCGTCGCGTTGGCGACGGCCGTGACGCCCGAGTCGACATACCGCTCGCCCAGGCCGATGAGCGTGAACGGGATCGCCGCGCCCAGGAGGCCCAACGCGATGCCCGGGCGCCAGGCCGCCCGCAGCTCCTCGCCGCGGCCCCGCAGGACGCAGTACATGACGAGCAGCGGCGCCGCGAACAGGAGCCGGATCTCCATCAGCGCCGGCGGCGAGAGCTCGCGCACCGCGACGCGGATGAACAGGTACGAGGCTCCCTGCGAGGCGCCGAGCAGCAGCAGCGTCAGGACGAAGACGCGATCGCGGCTCAGGACCAGTCCCGCTTGCCGTCGTAGATGCTCGCGTACCCCCTCGACAGGTCACCGCCGCCGGCCATGCACCACTGGGCACCGCCGTCGACTGCGAGGACGGCTCCCGTGGTGAAGCTCGACGCGTCGCTCGCGAAGTAGAGGACGGCCGACGAGAGCTCGTCCGGCTCGCCCGCACGCCGCAACGGGAACGTGCGCGCGCGCTCGGCGAACGCCTCCTGGTTCCAGTGGCGCGAGATGTCCGTGCGAAACGGCCCCGGCATGATCGCGTTCACGCGCACCTTCGGACCGAGCGCGTCGGCAAAGCCGACGGTGAGCGCGTTCAGGCCCGCCTTCGCCGCGGCGTACGGGAGGATGTCCTGCGTCGGGCGGACGCTGCCGATCGAGCTGATGTTGACGATGGAGCCGCCGTCGCCTTCGAGCATCCTCGCCCCGACGAGCGACGTCAGGCGGAACGGACCCTTGAGGTTGACGCCGAGCGTCTTGTCCCACAGCTCCTCGGTGACGCCTTGAGGATTCGGGTAGGTGGGCGCGAGGCCGGCGTTGTTGACGAGGACGTCGACGTGCCCGAACGCCTCGTACGCCGCGTCGACGAGCCCGTCGATCTCGTCCCAGTGTCCGACGTGGCAGACGTGCGCGAGCGCTCGTCTGCCTGCGCGGCGCACCTCGTCGGCTGCCTCGTCGCACGCCTCCTGCTTGCGGCTCGAGACGACGACATCTGCGCCCGCCTGCGTGAGAGTGCGGACGATCGCGCGGCCGAGGCCGCGTGTGCCGCCGGTGACGAGCGCGACGCGACCTGTGAGGTCGAAGCGGTCGTACGGCGATGCCACTGGTTCAGCCCGTTCCTGCTGCATGTCGAACCGCCTCCTTCACTCGGTAGTGACGGTGCCCCTGCTCGTCGACGTCCTCCCGGACCGTGCCGCGGTTGGCGAGGATGTCCAGGTGGCCGAGCACCTCCCAGATCACGAGCACGGGCTGGCTCTCGGCCGTCTCGTCCGACCACAGCCGCCGCGCGATCTCGAACGCCGTGCTGCACCCGTCGCGCACAAATCTCGCAATCAGGTCGAGCCGATCGGAGTGGAACGCAAGTCGCTCCTCGATCAACCTCCGGTGGTCGGTGATCAGCGGCCCGTGACCGGGGTAGCACGTGCGGATCTGCATCGCCTCCGTCTTGCGCAGGTTTGCCAGGTACTCGAGGAGCGCGCGGCGCCGCTCGTCGCCGGGGAGCTCCGTCGGCATGATCTCGGCGCCCGACGAGATGTCGGCGAGGAGATGGTCGCCCACGAAGACGTCGGTCGACTCGTCGTCGACGAACAACGTGTCCGTCGTGCTGTGGCCGGGGCGGAAGACTGCCCGCAGCGTCCGGCCGCCCGCGCGAATCGTGTCGCCGTCGGAGAGGATCAGGTCGGTCTCGTAGTCGCTGCTGTCGCGGATGATGTGCTCGAAGAACGGCTCGCTCGCCCGGATCAGGTCGTCCGGCACGCCGTGTGCGGCCATCAGCCCTTCGGTGAACCTCCGCTCGGCGGCGGCCTGGCGGTGGTAGTGGACGCCCCAGCGCGCGGTCCCGCGGTGCGCGGCGATCTGCGCGCCCGAGCGCGCCTTGATCGTCGCGGCGAGGCCGGAGTGGTCGAGATGGTGGTGGGTGATCAGCACGAGCTCGATGTCCGCGAGCGCGTGTCCATGGCCCGCGAGCTCCTGCTCGAGCGCGCCGAGCGCCTCCTCGTTGCACGGTCCGGCGTCGACGAGCGTGAGCGGCTCGCCCTCGAGCAGCCACACGTTGACGGAGCCGAGGTACGGCACCGGCAATCGGAGCTGGACGGTCTCGGTCAGATCGAGCGCGCGGATTGACAGCAGCTGCGCACATGGAGTAACTTAAACGACTTCAGTTCAGTAAGCAAACGGAGGAAGCGACACGGTGACAGCTGCACCTTCATCTCAGGAGCTCCGCTTCCCGACCCGCGAGGAGTGCGTCGTCTCCGATCTCCTTGCCGCGCGCGCGGCCGCCGACCCGGACAAGCTCTTCGTCCTGTTCGAGGACGAGCAGTGGACGCGCGCGCAGGCAGCACGCGAAGCCTGGCGAGCCGGCAACGGCTTCCAGCGCCTCGGCGTCCAGATGGGCGACTACGTCTCCTCGTGGATGCCGACGGGACCAGACGTCCTGCGCACGTGGTTCGGTGCGAACGCGGCCGGCGCCGTCTACGCGCCGCTCAACCTGGCCTCGCGGGGCGCGTACCTCGAGCACACGCTGAACCTCGCCGAGGCGAAGGTGCTCGTCGCGCATCACCAGCTCGTCGAGCGGCTCCCGGGCCTCAACCTCCCTCACCTCGAGACCGTCGTCATCGTCGGCGGGCCTGCGCCCGACGGGCTGCCGTGGCGGACGCTGACCATGGACGAGGTCCTCGACGGTGTGGCAGAGGAGCGGCCGACGCTGCCGCGGCCGGTCGAGCCGTGGGACGACCTCAGCCTCATCTACACGTCGGGCACGACGGGGCCGTCGAAGGGGGTGCGCGCGGCGTACGCGGCGTTCTGGAACTACGCGAACTGCTTCGTCCTGCCGTTCGTGAACGAGGACGACCGCTACCTGAGCTCGCTGCCGATGTTCCACACCGCGGGTACGGGCATCACGTACTCGATGCTGCGCGCGGGCGGCTCGATGGCGCTCAACAAGGGCTTCAGCGCCAGCAGGTTCTGGGACGACGTGCGCCGCTTCGACGCGACGGTGACGATCGCGATTCACGGCATGGTGACGTTCATGCTCGCCCAGCCGCAGAAGCCCGACGACGCCGACAACCCCCTCCGCGTCGTCTACATGGGGCCGCTCTCCCAGCACAAGGAGTTCGCGAAGCGCTACGGCGTCTCGATCTACACGGCCTACGGGATGACCGAGGTGCCGGTGCCGATCGTCTCGGACCTCGACCCGGAGGACGGACGGAGCTGCGGCCGCTCGGCGGATCCGGTCCACTACGAGCTCCGGCTCGTCGACGAAAACGACATTCCCGTACCGCCGAACACTCCCGGCGAGCTGGTCGCGCGCCACACGCTGCCGTGGACGATCAACTCCGGCTACAAGAACATGCCCGAAGCGACCGCGGAGGCCTGGCGCAACGGCTGGTTCCACACCGGCGACCAGTTCACGCAGGACGAGGAGGGGAACTTCTTCTTCCTCGACCGCATCAAGGACGTGATCCGGCGGCGGGGCGAGAACATCTCGTCGTTCGAGGTCGAGGCCGAGGTCCTGACCCATCCGCTGGTGAAGGACGCCGCGGCGGTCGCGGTCAAGAACCCGGAGCTCGACGACGCGGCGGGCGACGAGGAGGTCAAGATCGCGGTCGTCCTCGAGGAGGGCGCGACGCTCGAGCCGGCCGAGCTCGTGGCGTACCTCGCGGCCCGCATGCCCGCGTACTGGGTTCCGCGCTTCGTCGAGTATCTCCCCGAGCTGCCCCGGACGGAGTCGCACAAGCTGAAGAAGGGCGATCTCCGTGAAGCGGGGATCACGCCGACGACATGGGACCGGGAGCAGGCGGGCGTCAAACTCGAGCGGGAAGTCCTGACCTGACGGGCGCCGCGGGGCCGCTCGACCTCACCGGCGACTCGCCGCGTCTCGTCGCCGGTCGGTGTGGCGACTGCGGCGCGCTGACCTTCCCGCTCCGCGAGCGCTGCCCCTCGTGCGGCGGCGCCGTCGAGCAGACGTTGCTTCCTGCACGCGGCACGCTCTGGACGTGGACGACGCAGGGGTTCGAGCCGAAGCCGCCGTACATCGCGGACGGCAACGGGGACTTCGAGCCGTACGCCGTCGGCTACGTCGAGTTCGAGGGCTTCCTCCGCGTGGAGGGCCGGTTGACCGAGGCCGATCCGGAGCGGTTGCGGATCGGGATGCCGATGGAGGTCGTCGCGGTGCAGCGCGCCGGCCGCTTCGCGTATGCGTTCGCCCCGGCGGGTGGCAGCTGAGCGACATCGCGATCGTCGGCGCGGGCATTCACCCGTTCGGGCGCCACGACGGTGTCAGCGGCCTCGCGATGGGCGTCGCCGCGGTCCGCGCGGCGCTGGCCGACGCAGGAGTCGAATGGCGTGACATCCAGGTCGCCTACGGCGGCAGCGAGGACGCCGGCAACGCCGACACGATGGTCGGCGATCTCGGGCCGACGGGACTGCCGTTCGTGAACGTGAAGAACGGCTGCGCCACGGGGGGCTCGTCGCTCGTCTCGACGGTCACCGCGCTGAGTTCCGGTGCATACGAGGTCGGCCTCGTCGTCGGGTTCGACAAGCACCCTCGGGGCGCGTTTCAGAACGATCCTGCCGACTGGTCGCTCCCGGCGTGGTACGGCGAGGACGGCCTGATGGTCACGACGCAGTTCTTCGGCGCGAAGGTGCAGCGCTACATGCACGATCACGACATCTCCGCCGTGACGCTCGCGCAGGTCGCGGAGAAGAACTTCGCGAACGGTTCGATCACGCCGCACGCGTGGCGGCGTACGCCGCTCTCCTTGGAGGAGATCCTCGGTGCACCGATGCTCGCACACCCGCTCACGCAGTACATGCTCTGCTCGCCCGGAGAAGGCGCGGTGGCGCTCGTCGTCTGCACCCGCGAGTACCTCGACCGGATTCCCGACGCGCGCCCGGTGTGGCTGCGGTCGGTCGCGTTTCGGACACGGCGAGCAGGCTCGTTCGAGGTCTTCAGCCCGTCGCTCGCGCTCGACATCGCGCCGTCGCCGACCGTCGACGCGGCGCGCGAGGCGTTCGAGGCGGCGGGGGTCGTCCCGGGGGACGTGGACGTCGTGCAGGTGCAGGACACCGAGTCGGGCGCGGAGCTGATCCATCTCGCGGAATGCGGCTTCTGCGAGCACGGCGAGCAGGCAGGGCTCTACGCGAACGGGGAGACGCGGATCGGCGGCCGCCTGCCCGTGAACACGGACGGCGGCTGCCTCGCGAACGGTGAGCCGGTCGGCGCCTCGGGACTCCGCCAGGTGTACGAGGTCGTGGCGCAGCTGCGCGGGGAGGCCGGGGTGCGGCAGGTACCCGGCGAGCCGCGAATCGGCTTCACCCATGTCTACGGCGCCCCCGGCGTGAGCGCCTGCACCGTGTTGGCACGGTGACCATGGGTGTTTTAAACTGACTTCAATTCTGGAACGAGGGAGGCACGGTGCCTTACGTCAAGCGATCTGAGCTGCGGCTGACCGACGAGGAGCTCGAGGAGTTCCTCCGGTCGAACAAGTGGGGTCGCCTGGCGACGGCGAACGTCGACCTTGAGCCGCACATCACGCCGCTCGGGTTCGTCTTCCACGGCGGCGCTGTCTACTTCCATGCGATGCGCAAGGGACGGCGCGGACGCGACCTCGCGGAGAACCCCAAGGTCGCGTTCCTCGTCGACGACGGCGTCGCGGCCGGCGACCCGTACACGAAGCGGCGCGGCGCGATCCTGTACGGACACTGCGTCGTCGCCGACGACGACCCTGACCTCGACGGCGCCAAGCACGCGTACATGCGCGCGATGGAGGCGAAGAGCCTCGACGAGATCCAGCGGCGCACGCACTCGTGGTACCGGATCGACATCACGCGCACGTCCTCGTGGGACTTCCGCAAGATCCCGACGGGCGCCGACCGGAAGGTCGACCGCGAGGTCGCGGTGCGCGGCGCCGAGTAGCGCAGTGGCGGGGTTTCCCACGCGGGCCGACTGCGTGCTCCCGGAGCTCCTTCGCGCACACGCCGACCGGCAGCCGGACAAGGTGTTCGCGGTCTTCGAGGACGGAGACGAATGGACTTACCGCGAGACCGCGGAGCGCACGTGGCGCTGCGGAAACGGATTGCGCGAGCTCGGGCTCGAGCAGCGCGAGCCGATCGTCGCGTGGCTCCCGAACGGGAAGGAAGCGGTGCTCGCGTGGTTCGGCGCGGCGGCCGCGGGGCTCGTGTACACGCCGCTCAACACGGCGTACAAAGGCGCGCTGCTCGAGGACGCGCTCGATCTTCTGCGTGCACGCGTCCTCGTCCTCCACGCAGGACTCGTCGACTGCCTCGTCGGGCTCCATCTTTCGCACCTCGAGCGGCTCGTCGTCGTCGGGGGCGACGGCGCGCCGCTCCCGGACGGCCTTCCGCCGGCCCTTGCCTGGGACGAGGTGGCCACGGCGGCCGACGCGTCGCAACCCGTGCTGCCTACGCCGATCGAGCCGTGGGACGACCAGATGGTGATGTTCACCGGCGGGACGACGGGCGCCTCGAAGGCAGTGCGGCGGACGAATGTGCTGTACCAGAAGATGTGCGAGCCGAGCTTCGACCAGGTCGGCATCGGCGCCGACGACCGGTTCTTCGTCTGCGCGCCCATGTTCCACGGCGGCGCGGACGTCCCCATCTACTCGATGCTGCGGCACGGCGGCTCCGTGGCGATCGTGCAGGGCTTCCGCACGAGCCGGTTCTGGGACGACGTGCGCCGGTACGAATGCACCGTCGCCTGGATCCACTCGGCGATGGCGCACTTCCTCTGGGAGCAGCCGGAGAGCCCCGACGATCGAGACCACCCGCTGCGCCTCGCGATGCAGGCGCCGCTCCTGCCGACCATGAAGGAGTTCGCCGAGCGCTTCGGCATCCGGCTCTACACCGTCTACGGGATGACCGAGCTGCCGTGTCCGTTCTCGATCCTGGACCCCGTCGACCACCGCACGCTCGGGAAGCCGTGGGACCCCGACGTCGAGTTGCGCCTGGTCGACGAGCACGATCGCGAGGTCCCTGACGGAACGCCGGGCGAGCTGCTCGTCCGCCACAAGGTCGCGTGGGCGATCACACCGGGGTACCTGCACAACCCGGAGGCGACCGCCGACGTCTGGCGCAACGGCTGGTTCCACAGCGGCGACGTCTTCGTTCGTGACGCCGACGGCGACTACTCGCTCGTCGGTCGCGTCAAGGATTCGATCCGCCGCCGCGGCGAGAACATCTCGGCCGCCGAGGTCGAGCGCGAGCTGCTGGCGCACCCCGCCATCGCGGATGCGGGCGTGGTCGGGATCCGCGTCGCGGTCGAGCAGGAGGTGATGGCGTTCCTCGTCCTCCGTCCGGATGCCGAGGTGGCGCCCGAGGACGTGATCGCGTTCGTCGCCGATCGCCTGCCGTACTACGCGGTGCCGCGCTACCTCGAGTTCGTCGACGAGCTGCCGCGGACCGTGGCGCTTCGCGTCGACAAGCAGACGCTCGCGGAGCGTGCAGTCTCGGCCGCGACGTGGGACCGAGAGGCCGCCGGGATCCGGCTGCGACGCGAGCGCCTCTAGGCGGGCCTCAACGGCTCGCCGCGCCGGCCGCCGCGACTCCGACCGGTGCTCCCGCCGCCGCCGCGCCCGCACGCCTCCCTGAGACGAGGCCCCAGCCGAGGCCGCCGCCGTAGACGTCCTCGTAGACGTTGCCGGCATCGGCTCCGGCCGCGTAGAGGCCCGGGGGGAGCCCGTTGCCCCGCACACTCATGTCGTCGTGGACCCGGAGACCGCCCATCGTGTACGTGATCGCGGCAACGCTGGGGATCACCCAGTACGGCGGCTCCACCAGCGGTGAGTGAGCTTCGCGCCGCGGCGGCTCGAGATCCCTGACCGGATCGGTCGCCTCGTTGTAGGTGCGAATCGAGTCCAGCACGTTCACGGCCGGCACGTCGAACTCGCGCTCCATCGCGACAGCGAGCGACTCGATGTCCGGCTCCTTGACGATCTTCGTCCCGAACTGCTCGAGCGCGCTGACGCGGTACATCGTCTTCGTGGTCGGCAGGCCGGGGATGCCGACGAGATCCGCGTCGACCCACTGCTCCCGGATGCGGTCGTCGAAGACCGTGTAATAGCGGCCGCCGTGCTGGCGGGAGCCGACCTGTGCGCTGTGCTCGTCGATGCAGCCGACGGACTCGTCCTTGAACCGCAAGCCGAGCTGGTTCAGCAGGACGCAGTAGTCGGTGTAGACCATCGTCGCCGACAGGTAGTCGGCGGTCTCCCACTCGTGCCCTTCGACCCACGGGAAGGTGTGGCCGTAGAAAGAATGCATACCTCTGCTCATCTCCGCACCGAGTGGGGTAAGCGCGCGCAGCGCGATCCCGTCACTCTGCCGGTTGCCGCGGATGACCAGATCGTCGGCCCACGGAGTGATGAAGCGGGAGACGAGCTCCTTGCTGTTGTGGAAGCCGCCCGCGGCGAAAACGACCGCGTCGGCATCCAGCTGTCTCTCGTCGTCGCCGTTCGCCGTCCATCGGACGCTCCACTGCTCTCCGATGCGGCCGACGCCGGTGACGCGCGCCGACACGACGATCTCGGCGCCCAACTCGCGCGCACGCGCGGCCATCGCCTCTGCGAAGGGCTCGCGCGCGCCGACCTCGCCGAGGCCCATCAGCCGTGCGCGGCCCATGTGGTGCTTCATGCACGGCGCCTCCGGATGGAGCGGAAGCCCGTGCGACTCGAGCCATTCCCAGCCGGGGCGAATCTCGTTCACGACGATGCGCTGGAGGTTCTCGTCGCCGCGCGGGATCCAACGGCGCGCGTCCTCGAGCGTGGCCGGCGACCACACGAGGCCGCCGCTCATCGCCATGGAGCCGCCGACGGCCGGCCCTGCTTCCAGGACCGTGACCTCCGCGCTCTGCTCCGCCGCGGCGATCGCGGTCACGAGCCCGGCCATCCCGCCCCCGACAACGACCACCTGACGAGTCACAGCGCGCTCCCTCACCTGTTAACTGAATCGAGTTCATGGTTCTACAGCATGGAGGCGACGAGCGCAAGTCGTTCTGCGAAGCCTTGCAATCGCTTGTCGATGTCTCTAGACTCGAATTCGATTCGGGTAGCCCAGGAAGGAGACCCCATGGTTCGGACGGCTGCGATCTCCAAGGGCGGCGCGTGGAACGCGCCGTGGTTCGCCATGGTGCTCAAGCAGGCGCCGCACGTCCCGTTGCGGGCGCAGAAGCTCTCGAATCTCACAACCGCGAAGATCACTGCATACCAGCAGTACTGGTCGGGACTCTTCAAGTAATGGCCTGGGACTTTTCGACCGAACCGGAGTTCGAGGAGCACCTCGCATGGATGCGCGAGCTCGTGCGGGAGGAGATCTGGCCGATCGAGGCGATCGAGCACGAGATCGACCAGGCGCAGCTCGAGCGGATCTACGCGCCGTTGCAGGAGCGCGTGAAGCAGCGGGGGCTCTGGGCGGCGCACCTGCCGCCCGAGCTCGGCGGGCAGGGCTTCGGTCAGGTGAAGCTCGGTCTGATGAACGAGATCCTCGGCACCTCGATCTACGCGCCGAACGCATTCGGCTGTCAGGCGCCGGACTCCGGGAACAGCGAGATCATCGCGCTCGCCGGTACGCCGGAGCAGAAGGAGCGCTGGCTCTACCCGCTCCTGAGCGGTGAGCTGAAGTCGGCGTTCTCGATGACGGAGCCGGAGACGCCGGGATCGGATCCCACGCAGCTGAGGACGCGCGCCGTCCGGCAGGACGACGGCGGGTACGTCCTCACGGGCCACAAGTGGTTCACGTCGAACGGATCGATTGCGGACTTCCTCGTCGTGATGGCCGTCACCGATCCGGACGCCAAGCCGCACGAACGTGCATCCATGTTCATCGTCCCCGTCGACACGCCCGGCGTGAACATCGTGCGCGACGTCCCGAACATGGAGCAGCCGTACCCTCACTTCGGGATGCTGGGCGGGCACACGGAGATCCTCTACGAGGACGTGCGCCTCCCCGCGGACGCATTGCTGGGGAAGGAGGGCGAGGGGTTCCTCATCGCCCAGCACCGGCTCGTACCGGGCAGGATCCATCACTGCATGCGCTGGCTCGGCGTCGCCGGGCGTGCGTTCGACATGCTCTGCGAGCGCGCGCTCTACCGGCCTGTGCGCGGCGGGCTCTTGCGCGACAAGCAGACCGTGCAGAACTGGATCGCCGACTCGGCCGCACAGATCCAGGCCGCGCGATTGATGACCCTGCACGCGGCGTGGAAGATCGACATGTACGGCTCGAGCGCCGCGCGGACCGACGTGTCGCTGATCAAGGTCTTCGGCGCGCAGGTCCTGCACGACGTCGTGGATCGCGCCCTACAGGCCCATGGCGGGCTCGGCTACTCGACGGACATGCCGCTCGAGGCCAGGTACCGGTACGCGCGTCACGCCCGGTTCGTCGACGGCGCCGACGAGGTCCATCGCGAGTCCGTCGCCCGCGCGATCCTCAAGAGCTACGAGGCGCCCGCCGACGGCGTCCCGTCCGAGTACGTGCCGGCGCGGCGCGAGGCGGCGCGGCGGAAGTTCTCGCACATCCTCGATCCTGTCGCGGCGTCGGCCGAGTGAAGACGGCAGAGTGAAGGCGGTCCAGCTCGTCCGCTGGCAGGCGGAGCCCGAGCTCCGCGAGGTCGACGTGCCCGAGCCGGGCCCGGGCGAGGTGCTCGTCGAGGTCACCGCGGCGGGACTCTGCCACAGCGACCTCCACGTCATGGAGTGGCCGGAGGGAACGCTCCGGTGGGAGCTCCCGTTCACGCTCGGGCACGAGAACGCAGGCATCGTCGCGGCGCTCGGCGAAGGTGTCACCGGTCTGGCGCTGGGCGATGCGGTGCTCGTCTACGGCCCGTGGGGCTGCGGCGCGTGCACACAGTGCATCCGCGGGGCCGAGAACCTCTGCGACCACCGGCTCGAGCGTCCGGGGACGGGGTGCGGGCTCGGCTACGACGGCGGGCTCGCCGACTACGTCCTCGTGCCGTCGCAGCGGCTGCTCGTCCCCATCGGCGACCTCGATCCCGTGCACGCCGCGCCGCTGACGGACGCCGCGCTGTCGCCGTACCACGCGCTCAAGAGCGAGCTGTGGCGGCTCGTGCCCGGCTCGTCGGCGGTCGTGATCGGCATCGGCGGTCTCGGCCACGTCGCCGTCCAGCTCCTGCGGGAGCTCTCGCCCGCGCGCGTCGTCGCGATCGACCTGCGCGAGGAACCGCGCCGCCTGGCAGCGGCGGCCGGCGCCGCCGCGCTCGACGCCAACGGCCTCGAGGCGGCCGACGTCCGCGCAGCCCTGGGCGGAGGCGGAGCGACGGTCGTCCTGGACTTCGTCGGCAGCGACCAGACGCTCGCGCTCGCCGCCGCGACGATCGCCACCGGTGGCCACGTGAGCGTCGTCGGCGTCGGCGGCGGCACGTTCCCGATGGCGTTCGGGACGACGCCGCTCGAATGGTCTCTGAGCAGACCGAGCTGGGGCACGCTGCCGGAGCTCTACGAGGTCGTGGCGCTGGCACGTGCAGGCTCGATCGAGATCGAGGTCGAGCCGCTGCGGCTCGAGGACGCGATCGACGGCTATGCGCGGCTGCGGAGCGGGGCGATCGCCGGACGCGCGGTGGTCGTGCCGTGACGCTCGAGGGCAAGTTCGCGGTCGTGACGGGTGGAGGCTCCGGCCTCGGCGAGACGATCTGCCTGCGTCTCGCACGCGACGGCGCGAAGGTCGCGGTCCTCGACGTCGACGTCCAGGCCGCGAAGCTGACGGCGGAGCTCGCCGGCGGCGTCGCGGTGCACGCAGACGTGAGCGACAGCGCCTCGGTCGACAGCGCGCTCGCCGAGGCGGAGGCTGCGCTCGGGCCGGTCGACGTCTGGGTCAACAACGCGGGCATCGCGGCGGCCCCACAGTTCGAGCGCATCGCGTCACGCGCGGAGCAGCAGCTCGCCGAGGCGGCGGCCGACGGCCGCTTGACGACGGCGCTGGACGCTCTCGTCCGCCTGCCCGACGAAGAGTGGCGGACGATGCTCGCAGTCCACCTGGACGGGACGTTCTTCGGGACGCGCGCCGCGGCCCGCTCGATGGCGCAGCGCGGCGGCGGCGTCATCGTCAACATCGCATCGGTCTGCGGCCTCGAGGGCTGCACCGGATTCCCGCACTACTCGGCGGCCAAGGCCGGCGTGCTCGGCTTCACGCGCGCCGTCGCCAAGGAGCTCATCGTCCAGGGCATCCGCGTCAACGCCGTCGCACCCGGGTTCCTCGAGTCGGCGGGCGCGGGGATCGACGGAAGCGGGTTGCGGGCGGCGCAGCGCCTTCGGACGCCGGCCGGGCGATTCGGCCGAGCCGAGGAGATCGCGGGGACCGTCGCGTTCCTGGCGAGCGACGACGCCGGATTCTTCGTCGGCGAGACGCTGAGCCCGAACGGCGGGCTCGTCACTATCTAGGGAGGAGCGGCATGGAAGGACGTGAGGTCGTCATCGTCGAGGCAGTCCGGACGCCGGTCGGCCGCGGCCATCCGGAGAAGGGCTACTACAAGGACGTGCACCCGAACGAGCTCCTGGGCAGGACGTGGGTCGAGGTGATCGAGCGGGCCGGAATCGAGCCCGAGCAGGTCGAGGACGTGATCACCGGCTGCGTCCAGCAGTACGGCGAGCAGTCGTACAACATCGGCCGCAACGCGTGGCTGCAGGCCGGGCTGCCGATCGAGACGCCTGCGACCACGATCGACCGTCAGTGCGGCTCGGCGCAGCAGGCCGTGAACTTCGCCGCGGCCCTGATCGCCTCCGGGATCCACGAGGTGGCGATCGGCGGCGGCGTGGAGCACATGGGGCACATCCCGCTCTCGGCCAACGCCGGGCTGATCGAGCAGCTCGGCACGCCGTTCCCGCAGGAGCTGCTGGATCGGCACCGGATCATCAACCAGGGCCTGAGCGCGGAGCTGATCGCCGAGACGTGGAAGATCTCGCGCCAGGACTGTGACGAGATCGCGCTGCGCTCGCAGCAGCGGGCGGCGCGTGCGACCGACGAGGGCCGCTTCGAGCGGGAGATCCTGCCGTACCGGGTCAACGGCGACGTCTACACGACCGACCAGGGCATCCGCCCGGAGACGACGCTCGAGGCGCTCGGTGAGCTGAGAGCCGCCTTCAAGGAGGACGGTCTGGTCACGGCGGGCAACTCGTCGCAGGTCTCGGACGGCGCCTCGGCGGTGCTGCTGATGTCGCGCGAGAAGGCCGACGAGCTCGGCCTGAGGGCGCGGGCGCGGATCGTCGACCAGACGACCGTGGGCGTCGACCCGATCCTGATGCTGACCGGGCCGATTCCGGCCACCCGCAAGATCCTCGAGCGCAACGGGATGACGCTCGACGACATCGACCTGATCGAGGTCAACGAGGCGTTCGCCTCGGTGATCGCAGCGTGGGAGCGCGAGCTCGAGCCCGACGTCGACAGGGTGAACGTCAACGGCGGCGCCATCGCCCTCGGCCATCCGCTCGGCTCGACGGGCGGTCGCCTGATCACGACGCTCCTGCACGAGCTCGAGCGGTCCGACAAGGAGCTCGGGCTGGTGACGATGTGCTGCGGCGGCGGCCTGGGCACCGCGACCCTGATCGAGAGGCTGTGATGGGCCTCCTCGACGGCAAGGTCGCAATCGTCACCGGCGCGGGGCGCGGGCTCGGCCGGCAGCACGCGCTCGCACTCGCGGAGGCCGGGGCCCGCGTCGTCGTGAACGACCTCGGCGGCTCGCTCAGCGGTGAGGGGGAGGACCCGACCCCGGCCGAGCAGGTCGTCCAGGAGCTGGAATCACAGGGAGCCCGGGCGGTCGCGAACGGCGAGAACGTGGCGGACTTCGAGGGCGCCCGGCGCCTCGTTCAGCATGCGCTGGACGCATTCGGCCGGCTCGACATCCTCGTCAACAACGCCGGCATCCTCCGCGACCGGATGCTCGTGAACATGGACGAGGCCGAGTGGGACGCGGTGATCACGGTGCACCTGAAGGGCCATTTCTCCGCGACGAGGCACGCTGCGGCGTACTGGCGCGACCGGGCGAAGGCGGGCGAGCAGGTTCGCGCGCGCGTGATCAACACCTCGAGCCCCACGGGCGTCTTCGGCAATGTCGGCCAGGCGAACTACGGCGCCGCCAAGGCCGGCATCGCCAACTTCACGATCATCGCGGCACAGGAGCTCGGACGCTACGGCGTGACGGTGAACTGCATCGCTCCGAACGCCCGCACCCGGATGACCGAGTCGGCGTTCGAGCTGCCCGCCGGCGACGACGGCTTCGATCCGATCGACCCTGCGAACAACTCGCCGATCGTGGTCGCGCTCTGCACCGACGACGCGCAGGGGATCACGGGCCAGGTCTTCCACATCTTCGGCGGCGCGGTGAACATGCTGCAGCCGTGGAGCCCCGGCGAGCTCTTCGCGCGTGACGGGGCGTGGGCCGCCGACGAGCTTCTCGACGCGCTGCTCGCGAGGCTCCCGGAGGGCGCGGCCCCGGCGACCATGATCGAGATGCTGGAGAAGGTGGGCGGGGCATACACGCCGAAGTCGTGACCTCAGGCGATCCGGACCAGCGTCTTCCCGGTCGTGTCGCCGCGCATCAGCCGCGCCAGCGCCTCGGGTGCGTTCTCGAGACCGTCGACGACCGTCTCCTCGTACCGGATCCGGCCGTCCCGGAGCCAGGCCCCGACGTCGCGCGTCATGTCGCCCAGCAGGTCGAGATGGCTGCTGCCGCGAAAGCCGCGGAGGGTCAGATCCTTGGCGACGAGCAGGAAGAGGTTGCTCGGACCCGGCGGCGGAGTGGACGCGTCGTACTCGGAGATGGCGCCGCAGACGGCCACCCGGCCCCAGCGGCGGAGCGCGCCGATCGCCGCCGCCAGGTGGTCGCCGCCGACGTTGTCGAAGTAGACGTCGATGCCGTCCGACGCCGCGTCGCGAAGAAGCTCGGGCAGCGGCCCGGCGCGGTAGTCGAACGCCGCGTCGAGGCCCAGCTCGTCGCGCAGGTACGAGACCTTGGCCTCGGAGCCGGCGCTGCCGATCACGAAGTGCCCGCGGATCTTCGCCATCTGGGCCACGAGGCTCCCGACCGCGCCCGCGGCGGCGGAGACCCAGACGACGTCGCCCTCTCGGAGGTCGGCCACGCGGAAGAGCCCGGCATAGGCGGTCAGGCCGTTGCCGCCGAGCACGCCGAGGTAGGCCTGTGGCGGGGCAGCGTCGAGATCGAGCCGGGTCAGCGTGCCGAGGCCGGACAGCGCGGGCTCGCCGGCGGCGACGACGGCGTAGTCGCGCCAGCCGGACGCGTGCCAGACCGTGTCGCCCGGCTCGAACCCCTCCGCGCCCGAGACGAGCACCTCGCCGACGGTCATGATCCCGTCCATGGGCGTGTCGAGCGGGAACGCGGGGAAGTAGCCCGCAGGCCCTTGCTCCCGCAGGCGCAGGCGCAGCCCCGCGTCGACCGACGTCCACGTGTTGCGGACGAGCACCTCGCCCGGCCCGGGGTCCCGCACGTCGACCTCGACGATTCGAAAGTCCGCGGCCTGGACCTCGCCGCGGGGATAGGCCGTCAGCTGTACCTCCCGCCCCGTGAGCGCCATCGCCGCCCAACACTAGTCTCGGGCCCGCTCCTGGGTGAGAATCACCACTTGCCGCGGCGAACAAGCCCTGCACCCGAACCGAGAGGAGCCACGAGATGAGCGAGAGCGTCTATCGCGTCACGGAAGTGATCGGTGCCAGCACGGAGTCGTGGGAGGCCGCGGCGCGCAACGCCGTCGAGACCGCGGCGCGCACCATCCGCGACCTGCGGATCGCCGAGGCGAACCGGTTCGACGTGACGATCAAGGACGGCAAGATCGCCGAGTATCGGGTCCGGCTCGGGATCTCGTTCAAGTACGACTCCGGCGACTAGCGTCAAACCGGAGACTGGCGTCAGGCCGGCGGGGCGTCGCCGGCCGGCCGGCTGCCCTGGAGCGAGTGCTCTTTCAGCCAGGTCAGCACGGTGTCGGCGACCTCGCGCCAGCCGTTGTCGAGTGCAAGCGAGTGCCCCCGGTCGGGGAACTCCTTGTAGTCCGTCACCGCGGGCGAATCGCGGTATTGCTTGAGCGTGGACCTGACGGTCGTGGCCGGGACGGTGTGGTCCTTGCCGCCCGCGGTCAGCAGCAGCGGTCCGCGTGTCGCGTTGCCGGTGTTGATCTTGGCGGGCGATCGCCGCGAGAGATTGGCGGAGGCGGCTTCGAACAGCGGTCTTCCGGGTGAAGGGATCGTCCACCGCTCGAACAGGTCGTTCGACTCCGAGGCGGAGAGCTCATTGCCGAAGCCGTAGCGGAACTGCTTGGCGCTCAACGCGACGGCGCGCTTCTTGTTGGCGGGGTTCCGTAGCGCGATCGAGGCGACTCGCAACGCCGACGGTGGCAGGTAGAAGACACCTTTGATCGGCGCCGGGTCGATCGCCACCCCCGCGGCGGCGAGATCCTGCCCGAGCAGGCGCTGGACGACGAGCCCTCCGAAGGAGTGGCCGATCACGATCGGCTTCGCATCGAGCCCGCCGATGATCTGGGCGTAGTGGTCGACGACGTCGTCGATGCCGAAGCCGGCCAGGCTGTCCGCGTTTCTTCGAGTCTCCTCGACCGTGTTCGAGTCGCCGGGCCAGCCCGGCGCCAGCGGCGCGTATCCCGCTTCCCGGAACAGGTCGGTCCACGCGCCCCACGAGTCGGCGTGCAGCCAGAGACCGTGGACGAAGACGACCGGGGTGCCTGCTGTGGCCATGATCCTTGCTCCTCTCGGCTGCGCCGGGCGACGCCTTGGCTGGGACACGCAAGTGTCTCACGAGCGCCCTTCGGAGCGCCACGCAGGTCCGCGCCGCCGTTCGCCCGCGGTTTGCGATCATCCCGGGCGGACGGCGATGGACTACGGCGAGGACGAGGTTCGGGAGCTCGCGCGACGAGCCTACGAGGAAGGCGTGGCCGACTTCGGCCTCGTTGCAGAACGTTCGGCCCTCCTCGTGATCGACATGCAGGACGAGTTCGTCCGGCCCGGGTGGACGCCCTTCTGGATCCCTGAGGCGACGCGCCGGGTCCCGGTCGTCCAGCGGCTGATCGGGACCGCGCGGGCGGCCGGCCTACCGGTCGTCTTCACCGCGTTTGCGGGTACCCACGGGTTCCTCGACCGACCGGCGAGCGGCTCGACCATGCCGAATCGCTACCGGTCCGAACCGTCGGATCCGGCCTGGTTCAGCGAAGGCCGGATCTGGCACGAGCTGGCGCCTCTCGACGCCGACATCGTCCTCCACAAGCCCTCGTACGGCGCGTTCTACGACACGCCGTTGGAGACGATCCTGCGGAACCTCGACCGCGACACGATCATCATCTGCGGCACCCTGACGAACTACTGCTGCGGAACGACCGCGCGGCAGGGATACGAGCGCGGCTTCAAGGTCGTCGTCGCGGGCGACGCGTCCGCCACCGACGACCCTGAGTTGCATCAGGCGGAGCTGAAGGTGCTGCGAAAGGGATTCGCCCGCGTGATGGACTCGGACGAGATCGCCGCCCACCTCATGGATCCAGCGCGTGATTGGACACGATGGTGAACGTCTCGTGACCGTCTTTGCGCGGTGCCCGGCTCGATCGAGCCGTCGGCGTAGACTCGGCCGGCTATGAGAAGGGGCGCCGCCTGGCTCGTGACGCTGCCGATCGCGCTGGTCGGCGTCGAGGCCGGCCACGCGCTTGCGAACGCCGCCTTCGGCGCGCCGGCGGAGGCGGGTGAGCTCTTCGCGAGCGGCGAGTCGGGTGCCGGGCTCGTGCCGGTTCTCGCGGCGTTGGCGCTGGGTTTGCTGCTGCTCGGCCTGGGCGGGCGCGTGGCGGGCTCGTGGTGGCTGCCGCGACGAGCTCGTTCGGTTGCGCTTCCGTTCGCCTGCCTGCCGCCGGTCGTCTTCGTCCTGCTCGAGCTCGTCGAGGGCACGCTGCACTCAGGCCCGCTCAGCTGGAGTTGGCTGTACGAGCCGACATTCTTCGCCGGCCTCGTCCTGCAGCTGCCCTTCGCGCTTGCGGGTTATCTGCTCGCACTGGGCCTGCTGCGGCTGAGCGACGGGATCCGCAGCCTGGTGGTGCGACGCCGGTGCGCACGGCCGCTCGCGTCCCCACCGGCGCTCTCGTCGGCTCCGTGTGACGAGCGGCCGCGAGTCCTACGCCGTAGTTGGGCGCATTCCGGACGTGCGCCCCCGGCTGCTCTCGTCGCCTCGCGCTGACTGCGGTTCGGTCGTTGGCTCGAGGCTTTCGGGAACTCGCCGACACTCAACGAGAGGATTCGAGATGAGAGCTAGACTGCCGCGCCGCGCGGGCGCTGTGGTGCTCGTGCTTGGCGCAGTCTTCGCGGCCGCGCCGATCGTGGTCGCCGTCACCCTCAGGAAGGGCGGGGGCGGCGGAGCGGCCCAGGCGGCCGACATGAGCGGGATGGCGATGGGGTCGATGAGCATGACCGGCGAAAGCCACTGGAGCGCCGTGTCCGGCGGCGCCTTCAGGAGCGACGGGACGACCCCGACTTACTTCATCGGCGCCGACCAGGTGGTCTGGGACTACGCACCCCAGGGACGGAACGAGATCACCGGCCAGCCGTTCGACGACGTCGCGAACACGTACGTCAAGACCGGGCCCGGCAGGATCGGCTCGCGCTACCTGAAGTGCCTCTATCGCGGCTACACCGACGGAACGTTCAAGAAGCTGCAGCAGCGCCCGCAGAGCGAGCGATACCTCGGCCTCCTCGGTCCCGTCATCCGGGCCGAGGTCGGCGACACGATCAAGGTCGTCTTCCGCAACGGCTGTCGCTTCCCCACGAGCATCCACCCGCACGGCGTCTTCTACGAGAAGGACAGCGAGGGCGCTCCCTACAACGACGGCACGAAGGGGTCCGACCGGGAGGACGACGCCGTCCCGCCCGGCGGGACACACACCTACGTCTGGCAGGTGCCCGAGCGGGCAGGCCCCGGCGCGGCAGACGGCAGCTCGGTGATGTGGATGTACCACTCCCACACGGACGAGGTCGCCGACACCTACGCCGGGCTGATGGGGCCGATCGAGATCACCGCGGCGGGCATGGCCCGTGCCGACGGCAGTCCCTCCGACGTCGACCGGGAGATCTTCGAGCTCTTCTCCGTCATGAACGAGAACGAGAGCCCGTTCCTCGAGGACAACCTGCATCGCTTCGCCAAGCGCCCGTTCCCGCAGGACCTCGACGACGACGACTTCGTCGAGTCGAACCTGATGCACTCGATCGACGGCTACGTCTACGGCAACCAGCCGCTGATCACAATCCACAAGGGCGAGCGCGTCCGCTGGTACGTGATGAGCATGGGCACCGAGGTCGACCTGCACACGCCGCACTGGCACGGCAACACCGTCACGGTCAACGGCATGCGCATGGACACCGTCAGCCTCCTGCCGGCGACGATGGTCACGGCGGACATGGTCCCGGACGACGCCGGTATCTGGCTCTTCCACTGCCACGTGAACGACCACATCCGCGCGGGCATGCTCACCCGCTACCAGGTCCTCGACTGAGACCGCGCCACGCGGCCGGCCTCAGCGGGACGCGGGCTCGCGGGGCCGGCCCCGGGCGAGCGGCTGCGCTTACGCCGCGCGGCCGAGCAGGCGGCGCATGCGCGCCGACGACGCCCGCTTCCCGTCGTCCTCGAGTACGTGCCGGGCCGCGTCCTCGAGCGCGATGCCGTTGGAGTGCGGCAGCAGCTCGCGCCGGCGCTGATGCACGCAGAGGAACAGATCCGCTTCGGTCCCCTGCGGCACGAGGCCTTCGCGCCGGAACGATTCGAGGGCCGGAAGGTACACCCGGTCGTACCAGTCGGCGGCGATCTCGGCCGGAGCGAGCACGCGCTGCTCTTCGAGCATCAGGTGGTAGCCGTGAACCTGGATGATCTCGAGCAGCTCGATGTAGCCGGTCAGGCGGCTGAAGTCGATGCAGATGCAGGCCTCGGGCCTCGCGACGGCGAGTCCGCTCTCCTCCAAGAAGATCCACTGCTGTTCGGCGTGGATGAGCTCGACCACGTCCGCGTCGGCACGCAGGTGCCAGCGCGCCTTGAGCTCTGTCACTTCGGCGTCGATCATCTGCATGCCGCGCTGCCTGGCGATTGCCGCTCGGTGGTGGCCGTCGACGACGAAGTAGACGTCGCCGAGCTGATAGACGACGATGGGCGGGAAGTTGCCATCGGGGAAGGCCTCCTCCACGCGCCGCCAGCGCTCGCCGATGCCCGGCCGGAGCGGGAGGAAGTCACGGTCGAAATCGCCGGGCCGGCTGTCCGTGCCGACGACCTGGTGCAGCGGGATCGCCCGCAGCCCGGCATAGTGCCGGCTGAAGGGCCGCAGTCGCCTCGTCGCCTCGTCGAGCCTCAGGAGGCCCGACGGCGAGCCGCCGGCCAGGACGCGAGCGAGCCGTCGATACGCATGACGGCGCCGCGCCCTCTCGAAGGTCCCCGCCGTGCTTCCCCTCCCGCCGTACATGCTTCTTCAACGCTCACGACGAGGCGGGAATTCCGACGGTGAGCCGAGGCTCCTCAGCCGACGACGTGATCCGCGCCGCCGCGCGCGCGAGCTGCGCCTTCTCGCCGCTGCTGACGGTGCCGATCACGCACCTCGCCCGGGGCGGGCTCCGGAATCGGGCGCTCGACCAGCCGAAGCACTCCGGCCCGCCCGTCTGCGAATAGACGACCGCTTTGATCATCGCCTCTCTCGCGCTCGATGGTACTGCCGGGGGGTGCCGACCCTCGCGACGTACGATCTGCCCGTGGACGAGCGGCTCGAGACCGCGATTCGCCTGCGCGAGAACGGCGAGCTCGAGGCCGCACGGGCGGCGCTGCTCGCGCTCGCGGAGGAGCGTCCCGACGACGCGGTCGTCCAGTATCAGGCGGCCTGGGCCCACGACGTGCTCGGCCTCGAAGCCGACGCGGTGCCCTTCTATGAGCGCGCGCTCGAGCTGGGCCTCCGCGGCGACGACCTCGAAGGCGCTCTGCTGGGCCTCGGCAGCACCTACCGGACGCTCGGCCGCTACGCGGATGCGGAGCGAACGCTGAGACGCGGCCGGCAGGAGTTCGGCGCGGGCCGCTGCTTCGATCCGTTCCTCGCCATGGCGCTCTACAACCTCGGCCGTCATCCGGAGGCGATGGAGCTGCTGCTGCAGACGCTCGCCGAGACGTCGGCCGAGGAGTCCATCCGGCGCTACCGCCGGGCGATTCTCGCGTACGCAGCGGATCTGGACGCGGTCGGCGGCTGAGCCGCGGCGTCCGTGGTCAGTGACAGAGCAAGCAGCCTGCGCACGAGGCCGCTTCGGGGCCGCTCGTGCGCAGGCTGGGCCGCAACGCTGCAGAGGGCTGCCGGGCCGGCAAGGCCTTCGACCACGCGCCTTACGGCGGCGTGGGCGTCCCGCATCTGCGCGCGACTACGATCCGGGCCAGACGGAAGGGGCTGTCGTGGAACCCGGAGCGGGGAAGCAGGTCGACGAGTCCGGCTCGGGTCTCTCGGCGAGCCGTAGGACCCAGGCGCGAGTCGCCGCAGCGCGGGCGCGGGCGAGGCGTCTCGCGGAGCGCGCCCAGGCGGAACGAGGCCGCCACGGCAGCGTGGACGCGATGTTCGAGATGGCCGACCACGACTCGGAGGTCGGCGGCGGCATCATGGCGGGCGCGCTCGCCTATCGGCTCTTCATCCTGCTGTTGCCGCTCGCGCTCGTGGCCATTGCGGGTCTCGGTATCGCCGCCGACGCGGAGTCCAGCTCACCGGAGGAGGCGGCGAAGGCGGTCGGCCTCGCCGACCTCGTCTCCAGCTCCGTCGCCGGCGCGGCCAAGAGCTCCGGCCGCTGGTACGCGTTCGTGATCGGGATTCCGGTCCTCCTCTATACGGCCAGGAGCGTCCTCCGAGCGCTCATCGTCACGCACCGGCTCGTCTGGACCGACCTTCGCGGCGCCGCCCCCAAGCCGACGATCGGGGCCACGCTCAAGTTCCTCGCCGCTCTCCTCGGCCTCCTCGTCATCTCCGCGCTGGCCGCGGCCGCGCGGGCGTCCTCGTTCGGCGGCGGCCTCCTGGTGACCCTCGTCATCCCCGTTCCGTACGCCGCTCTCTGGCTCTTCATCTCCATGCGCCTGCCGCACCGCGACGCCCCATGGCGGGCGCTCATCCCCGGCGCGATCCTCTTCGGCGTCGGCATCGAGGTGCTCCACGTCGTCACGGCCTACTTCATCGCCCCGCAGGCCCAGAGCAAGCAGGGGACCTACGGCTCGCTCGGGATCGCCGCCGCACTGCTTCTCGGTCTCTACCTCTTCAGCCGTCTCGCCGTCGCGACCGCTGTCCTGAACGCGACGCTCTGGGGGCGGCGATCGCGCGCCGGCCCGGCTCAGACCTCGTGACCTCGAGGGCGCCTTGCGGCAGCGGAAGCTCGCCCGAATGCGACATGATCGGGCCACCATGCCAACCGGAGGCCCTTGGGCCGTTCGCAGCGACGCGCCGAGCAGCTGACAGCAACGAGGAGGGGACATCATGGAGACGCCGTCACTTGGGTTTCGTCTCGGGGCGGAGGTGCTCGGGACGTTTCTGTTCTTCTTCCTGGGCTTCAACGCGATCGCCGTCGCGACGGACATCGGAGCCGGGGCGATCAGCTCGCTCGGCATCGCATTCGCCTTCGGGCTCGGGCTCACGCTCGCGATCACGGCTCTCGGTCAGATCTCCGGAGGGCACTTCAACCCCGCGGTCTCCGCCGGGCTCGTGGCTGCGCGCAAGTTTCCGGGACGGGAGGTGATCCCGTACTGGGTCGCCCAGCTCGTCGGCGGATTGCTCGCGGTCGTGGTGATCGGGATCGTCTATTCGGAGGAGGCCACGGACGCGCTGAACACCGCCCCGGGGGCCGGTATCTCCGACGGTGGTGCATTTCTGCTCGAGACCATCGCCACGGCCCTCTTCGTGATGGTGATCGCCACCGTCGCGACCGACGACCGCGCCGCGTGGAAGGGGGTGATGGCGCCCCTCCTCATCGGGCTCTTCATCTTCACCGCGGTCACCGCCGTCGGCCCGGCTTCGGGCGGCTCGTACAATCCGGCGCGCTCGCTCGACCCGGCGCTCTACAACGGCGACTTCGATCACATCTGGATTTACCTCGCCGCCCCGCTCCTGGGCGGCGTGATCGGAGGCGCGGTCTGGGCGGTGTTCGGAGACCGGCCTCCCGTGGCGAGAGTCAGCCGTTAGCCTCGAGAGCGGCCGCCGGTCTGCGGATGCCGGCGTCGTCGAGCGCAGCTGCCACGAGCGGGTCGAAGCGTCCGGCCGCGAGATCGCCGAGAGGGTCGCGCGTGTACGGGAGAAGTGTCGCGTACGAGAGCCCGAACGCGGCGCGCATCGCGAGCAGCCGCCGGCGCTCGGGACCTGCCGGCGGGCGGCGGACGCGCCGCGAGGCGCCGGCGGCGCTTCCCGCTTTCGCGGCTCCGCCGTCCGGACGACGAAGAAATCGTCCGCGTGACCGACCCGATCGAGCCGTACGGTGACCTGACCGCCCGCGAGCAGGAGGAGGAGCACCATGGAACTCTCGGCGACCGATCGTCACAGGGGCGAAGCGGGCGTAGCGGCGATCCGGAAGCAGCTGGCTCGAAAGAATCGACGAGGATCTGGCTGAGGGCTCGAGTCCGGCTCAGGCCGCCGTCGCCGAACGCCTTGCAGGCGCCACACCGTCCGTAGCCTTGGGTCGAGGCGGCTTCCGCGACACCGGCGAGGTCTGGCGCTCTCTCACCGACCCCATCCTCGTCGCGATCCGCTGATCGACGCGCTCCCCCGGGCTGCGCCCGCGCCCGGGGGCAACAAACGTGTGACAGTCTGGCGTCGGCTCGGTGACGAACAGCGGGATCGGCCAGGGATCGTCGCGGGTTCGGGGTATACGGACGCCGAGTGTCCGACGAGCCGCGCTGCGACCTGCACGTCCATTCACGCTTCTCGACCGACAGCGGCAACTACGCGCTCAGGCGCGCGCGGTTGGGGGAGTCGTACACCGATCCGGAGCGCGTCCATCGGGTCTGCAAGAACCGCGGGATGCGGTTCGTCACGATCACCGATCACAACACGCTGGCGGGCGCCCTACGGATCGCCGATCGCCCCGACACGTTCTTGTCCGTCGAGGTCACGACGCGGTTCCCGGACGACGACGTGCCGTTGCACGTGCTCGTCTGGAACCTCACGGAGGAGGATCACCGCGACCTCCAGCCCTACCGGCCCTCGGTCGTCGAGCTCGCGGCGTTCCTGCGCGAGCGGTCGCTGCCGCACGCGCTCGCCCATCCGCTGTACCGGATGGGCCCGCCGTTGACGGCGGCGCACATGGAGCGGTTGCTGCTGCTCTTCTCCGTCTGGGAGGGCAGGAACGGCGCGCGGCCGGAGGAGACGAACGTGCTCGCGTGCCGGCTCGCGGGGGCTGCGTCGCGGGAGTATCTGGCGAAGCTCGCCGACCGACACAGCGTCGAGCCGCCCGAGCACGGCGCGATCAGGTTGAGCGGCGGCTCCGACGACCACGGCGCGATCGACATCGCCACCACCTGGACGCAGGCGCCGGGTGAGACGGCGCCGGAGTTCCTCGAGTCCGTGCTGGGCGGGCAGGGGAGGCTCGGCGGCGCGCACGGCTCGACGTTGAAGCTCGCGCATGCGGTCGGCGCAGTGGCCGTCAACTCGTTCCGCGAGGGCGGGCACAGCCTCTCGCCGCTGGTCGGCATTCAGGTGCGCGCGCTCTTCGACGAGGACGCCGTAGACGCGGCGGCGCGGCACGAAGAGATCCGCGCGGCGAGCCGGCAGCTCGTCCGCCTGCTCGGTTCCCGCGTCCGCGAGGGCGGCGTCGATCTCGATCGGCTCGACTCGCTCGGATCGCGCCTGTCGGCGCTCGTCGCGGCGGCGGCTGTTCAGGTTCCCTACCTCGGCAGCGCGCACCACCATGCGGGCTCTCGCCGTGGCCTGGCCGAGATCGAGTCGGCGTTCTTCGGAGGACGAGAGGAGACACGTGAGCTCAAGGCGATGGTGTTCACCGACACATTCGACGAGGCGAACGGCGTGGCCGGGACGATGCGCCGGCTGGCAACCGAAGGCGCGCGCGGCCGTCTGCCGGTCCGTGTGGCGGCCGCTCGCCCGAAGGCCGCGGACGAGCCGGGATTGATCGCGTTCGCGCCCGACTGGACGCTGCCGCTGCCGACCTACGAGGAGCTCGAGCTCCGCTTTCCGCTCGTCACCGACGTGCTCGCGTCGGTCGAGCGGGAACGGCCGGACATCGTGCACGTCGCGACACCTGGCCCTGTCGGCTTCTGCGGCCTTCTGGCGGCACGCGTGCTCGACGTGCCGCTGGTCGGCTCGTACCACACCGAGCTCGGGCCGTACACGCTGCACCTGACCCGCGACCTTCTGGTCGCCCAGGCGATGGACATCTGGGTCGAGTGGTTCTACCGGCAGTGCCGACTGGTGCTCGCGCCGACGGGCGCCGTGGCGGACGCGCTTCGGGCGCGCGGCCACGCGCGCGTCGGCGTGTGGGGGAGGGGCGTCGACGCCGGCCGGTTCGCTCCGGACCGCCGGAGCCCGCTGCTGCGGAAGCGGTTGCTGCAGGACGGCTCCGTGCTGCTCCTCTCCGTCGGTCGCCTTTCGCACGAGAAGCGGATCGACGTCCTCCTCGACGCGTACCGCGAGCTCGGGGAGCAGGCGCACGAGGCTCGTCTGGCCGTCGTCGGCGACGGTCCCGCCCGCGCGGAGCTGGAGGCGGCGGCCCCGGCAGGCGTCCAGTTTCTCGGCGAGCTTCGAGGCGACGGCCTCGCCCAGGTGTACGCGAGCGCCGACATCTTCTGCTTTCCGAGCACGACCGACACGTTCGGGCAGGTGATCCTCGAAGCAGCCGCCTCGGGGCTGCCGACTGTTGCTGCGCGCGCAGGCGGCGCGACCGAGCTGGTGCAGCAGCGGGGGACGGGGCTCCTTGTGCCGCCGGACGACCCCGCCGCATTCTCGGCGGCGCTCCGCGAGCTCGTCGCGGACGAGGAGCTCCGCAACACGCTCGGACAGCGGGCACTCGCAGTGGCGGGATGCCGCTCCTGGACGGCGTCGTACCGGGAGCTGCTCGACGCGTACGCATCGCTTGTCGCACGTGTTGCGCCTCCGCAGCCCGTCGCGGCCTGAGCGCCCTGCCGCAGTAGCATCCGAAGGATGTCGCAGCTCTTCGTGCCGGGCTTCGGAGCGTTGCCGTCCTTCTATCGACCCGCGCTGTCGTCCGACTGGACCGTGCACGCGCCCCCGACGTTTCGAGACGGCTCTTCGCTCGAGGCACGCATCGCCGCGTTGCGGCTGACGCTCGACGCCTGCGCATCGCCGGTCACGCTCGCCGGCCACTCGATGGGTGCGGCGCTCGCCGTGGCGGCTGCGGTCGAGCAGCCCGAAAGGGTCGAGCGTCTGATCCTGATCGCTCCTGCCGGCCTGCCGCTGACGAAGCCGATCGTCTCGAGCCTCGGTGCGTTCTGCGGACAGGTCGCAGCACGCGTCTATGCGTGGGACGAGCTGGCGCGCGCGTTCCGCGCCGCGCTGGAGTCGCCTCGGGCGACGCTGAGGCTGGCACGCGTGGTGCGGGCGCTCGATCTGAGCAAGCAGCTCCGCGAGCTGCGGCGCCGAGGAGTCCGCTGCGATGTCGTCGCCTGCGCGACCGACACACTGACGCCAGTGCACCACTGTCGCCGGATCGCCCGCCTCGCAGGTGCCCGGTACCGCGAGGTCGACGCCGCCGGCGGTCACATGTGGATGCTTGTCGAGCCTTCGGCGTTCGCGGGGATCCTGCGCGACTGAACGGACCGTCGAGGCGCGAGCCCGCTCAGCCTGCGGGCCGCGCCGCACCGGCGACGACGCCTGGAAGCCAGGCTCGCACTGCGGCCGCCACCGCGTCGAGGTCGGTCCGCAGGCTGTGGTCGCCCGACACCTGAACAACGGTGCGGAGCGCCGTTGCAGGCGGCACGCCGAACCGGTCGCGGGCGCCTTGCACCACGAGCGTCGGGACTGTCACCGCCTCGAGCTCGGGCAGGCGGCTCGGGCTCGCGGCCGCCCCGGAGCGGGGGGGCGGCTGCAGCGGGAACGCGAGGCACAGCACGCCGTCCGCGCCGGTCGCCGCCGCCGTCCGGCAGGCCACCCGCGCGCCGGCGGAGCGGCCGCCCGCGACGAGCGGCAGCCCGTGCAGCTCGCGTGAGCACAGGTGGTCGACAACCGCTGTCCACGCGGCGTCGAGCTGCCGTGCCGGGGCAGGGCTGCGCCTGCCTGCGACGCGGTAGGGCTGCTCGACGAGCGCGACCGTCAGCCCTTCCGAGCGGGCGACCTCCGTCACCCTCGCCAGGTCGCGGGACGCGACTCCTCCGCCTGCTCCATGGCCGAGGACGAGCGCGCCTCCCGGCTCGGCGACGCCGTGCAGATGGACGTGCGCCGGTCCGTGCGGAGTGTCGACGACCAGGACGCTCATGGAGGAGATGCTGGCAGGCCCGGTCGGTTCGCGTCGGCTGCTCGAGGTTGTTCTCGCTCTCCCGCCCGGGCACCATTGGGCGCATGAGCTCTGCTCAAGTCGGCATCTTCGCCCTGGGAACCGCGTCTCACGCTTACCTGGAGTTCGATGTCGCAGGTGGGAGGAAGGGGCTCGACCTCGTGGCGGCGATCTCGTCCCTGCGCGAGCCGAGGACGACCATGGGCGGCGTCAACCTGGTGGCAGGGTTCAGGCCCGAGCTCTGGCGGGAGGCCGCGCCCGACGAGGCGCCGGCCGACGTCGAGGGATTCAACGAGGACCTCGTCGGCATCGACGGCTTCGTGATGCCGGCCACCCAGCACGATGCCGTGCTCTGGCTCTCGGGAAGCGCCTACGACGTGATCTTCGACGTGGCGCGCGAGGCGATCGCCGACCTCCGAGGGCTGGCCTCCGTCGTGGAGGAGACCTCGAGCTGGCCCTACCAGCACGATCGCGACCTGACCGGCTTCGTCGACGGAACCGAGAACCCGACGCTGGTCGATGCCCCCGAGCTGGTCCTCGTGCCCGAGGGAGAAGCCGGTGCGGGAGGGACGATCCTGCTCCTCCAGAAGTGGCGCCACGACGCCGCTGCGTGGGAATCCCTTCCGGTCGCGGCCCAGGAGCACGTGATCGGGCGGACGAAGCTCGAGAGCGTCGAGCTCGAGCACAAGCGCCCGGACTCCCACGTGGCGAGCACCGACCAGGACCGCTTCGGCAAGATCTTCCGGCGGAACATGCCCTACGGGACGGTGACCGAGCACGGCACCATGTTCGTCGGCTTCAGCTCCGACCAGCGGCGGCTGTCGACGATGCTGGAGAGCATGGCGGGGCTGGCGGGCTCCCGCGACGCGCTGACGCGCTACACCCGGCCGCTCACCGGTGCGTACTACTTCGTTCCCTCGACGGAGTCGCTTCGCCGCGCAGCCGGCACCGCTGTCTCGACGGAGTGAGGCGGGAGCCCAGATCCGCCGGGGACAGCGGTCTTGTGCGTTTTGTAGCGAGTGTTGTAGGGTTGAGCGCCAACGGAGCCGGCACACGGAGCGCGGCCAGGAGACTGGAGGCGGGAGGCCCTATGAACTCGAAGTTCACGTTCGTCAAGATCGATGCGGGCGCGAACGGTCAACTGACGGCGGAAGGGCCGTTCGTGGCCGATCCGGAAGACGAAGCCAAGAGGGTCAAGATCCTGTTCGCGATTGTCCAGGAGATCGACCCGCCGCCGCTTGCTAGCCAGCTTCAGTCGTTCACGATCGTTGGCGAGGGAGAGCGCCAGCCCCACGGCGACAAATGGGAGGCGACGGTCGAGAAGCCCGATCCGCCGCCGGACCACTGGCTCGATGTCGGACGAGAGGCGCGCGGTGTCGGTCTCGCGATCGTGATCAAGGACCCCACCGCACCCCGCGACGCGCCGTCGTTCCAGGCGTACACGTGGTGCGAACGTATTGATGTGACGGCGCGCTAGGCAGACGGGAGCGCTCAGCCCGACGCTCGGATCCCCTTGACGGGCTCCTCGGCAGAGGCGTGCGCGCCGCCTCGCAGCAACTCGCGGGCCAGCCGGGCGGAGACGTCGTTTCCCTTGCGCTCGAACGACGCTGCGGACTCGCGGAGGGCCTTGTCTGCTTCGGGCGCGCTCCCCGCTGCCAGCAGCACCTCGCCGAGATCCAGAAGGGCCTCGCCGCGCATGTTCAGCCAGTCCGTTCGAGCGGCGATCGCGACCGCTTCCTCGGCCAGGCTTCGCGCCTCGTCGTAGCGCCCCTGCCGCGCGAGCACCTTCGCCCGCACACGGCGCCAGACGATCAAAGCGGACAGGTCGACGTCCGCGGCTGTGTCGGCGCTGACGCGGGTGAGTGGTTCCGCCTCGTCGATCCGTCCTTGCCGGTAGAGGACGTCGGCGAGCAGGCCGGCCGTCGTCGAGAGGATCGCCTTCTCGCCCATCCCCTCCAGCCGCGAGTAGCCGGCGCGGAGCAGCGCTTCCGAGGCGGCGAGGTCGCCTGCGAGCATCGTGACGAACACTTCGTGGTGCGAGACGGCCGAATGGATCGTCGTCTCGAGCTCGTCGAGGATCGCACGGGCCTGCTCGAGCCCGGCAAAGGCGATCTCGAACTGCCCCGTCATTGCATAGAGGCCGGCCAGCGGCTGCAGCGTCATCGCGACTGCTTGCCGGTGGCCCTCGATCTCCCGCAGGGTCGCTTCGCAGCGGTCGATCCCGTCCGAGGCGGGAAGTGGCCCGAAGAACGCTGACGACGCGAGCCAGCAGAGGCAGTCTGCCCGCTCGGTCTCGTTTCCCGCGCGCCGTCCGTGCTCCGCCGCGTTCGCCCACGCTCGGTCGGCGGCCGCAGACGAAGGGCCGATCCAGTCGACGAGTGCCTGCAGCCGCCAGAGCCGGCAGAGGCCCAGGTCGTCGTGGTGCCGCTCGAAGACGGGCCGCGCCTTCGCGACGACCGCCGGAACCTGCTCGCTCGTTTCCTGCGTGTCGCTCTGGAAGCGCCCGAGCAGGCGCTCGACGACCGCCAGCCAGCCGACTCGTTCGTCGCCGGCGGCAAGAGCGGACCGCGCGACGTCGTCGAGCAGGTCGGCTGCTTCAGAGAGGCGTCCGGCTTCGGTGAGGGCCGCGCCGAATTCGACTCGGAGAACGCCGCGTCCTGGATCGTCTGGGGAAAGCAGCGCCGCCGCCCGGCCGAGGAGGCTCGAGGCGGCGGAGGGGTCGCCGCGTGCGTGCGCCCTCCGGCCGGAAGAGGCCAGGCGCTTCGCCGCGCGGTCGGCCACCGCGCGCTCGCGCGGGCCGATCCCACCGACCTCCCTGCGGTTGAGGAAGGCCTGCTCGAGGTGGTAGCCGATGATCTCCTCGACCTCTGCGACGCGCTCGCCGTAGGAGCGCTCCGCCCAGTCGGCGAAGAGCTCGTGCACCGCGGCGCGGCGAGCCCTCGGGATCGCAGCGTACGTCGTGCTCTGGATCAATGCGTGCCGGAACTCCCAGAACACCTCGCCCGTGGGCTCGGATCTGCGGCGGACGAGCTCCTTGCGGCTAAGTGTCTCGAGAGCTGGGTCGACGGCGTCGTCGTGCATCAGCTCGGCCAGACCGTCAGGCCTGAACACCGTTCCCATGACGGCCGCCGTTTCGAGCACCGCTCGCTCGTGCGCGGCCAGGCGATCGAGCCGCGCTGCGAGCAGCGCCTGGATGGTGGCCGGAATCTGGATGCTCGACAGCTGTTCGACGTTCCAGGTGCCGAGGCTGTCGGAGCGCAGAATCCCGTCCTCGACCAGCATCCCGAGGACCTCCTCGAGGAAGAGCGGATTGCCCTCCGCGGTGCCGGCAATCACGCCGAATGCGGCTGCGTCGAGCTCACCGCCGAGCACGTCGACTGCGAGCCGACGCGATTCCTCGTCCGTCAGCGGCGCAAGCAGCATCGACGTCGAGTTCGCCTGCCCTCCGCCCCAGGCCGGGCGCGCGTCGAGCAACTCCGGGCGGGCAAGGCAGACGATCACGATGGGGACGTCTCTGGCCCAACTGCCCAGGTACTCGACCAGCTCGAGAAAGGCGGGCTCAGCCCACTGCAGATCGTCGACGACGACCAGGACGGGCCGGTCGCTGGCGAGCGTCTCGAGCAGCCTCCGAACGGCCCAGGCGATCTCCTCTGCCGGCGCAGGGGACTCGTCGAAGCCGAACACGGAGGTGAGCCGGGCAACGATCTCCGGCCCGTCGGCCTGATCGGCGACGAGCTCCCGCATCCGGGCGCGGACTCCGTCCGGGGAGAGATCCCTGCCGATCTTGCCTGCCTGACGGATGATGGACACGAGCGGCCAGAATGTGATTCCGTCGCCGTAGGCGAGGCACCTGCCCTGCAGCTGAAGGGCCGTGCCTTCCGTATGCCGCAGGAACTCGGCAACCAGTCGAGACTTGCCGACGCCTGCGTCGCCGAAGACCGTGAAGACATGACCCGCCCCGGCAGCCGTCGCGCGCTCGAAGGCCCGACGAAGCAGCGTCAGCTCGCTCTGGCGCCCCACCAGCGGACCTTCGAGGCGGCGCGGGAACGGCTGCGCGTCGCGCAGGACGCCAAGCAGCCGGTGGGCGCGAACGAGCCGAGCCTTGCCTTTCAGCTCGAGCGGACCGAACTTCTCGGTGAGGGCGGCGCTCCGGACCAGGCGCCGCGTCACGTCCCCGATCAGGATCTCGCCGCTCGCGGCTGACCTCTCGAGGCGCTCGGCAACGACGATCGGCTCGCCGCTGACGAAGCCGTGACCGGCCGTCGCGTCTCCGGCGACGACCTCGCCGGTGTTGATTCCCATCCGCACAGAGAGCCGAAGCCCGATCTCGCGCTCGAGCTGCTCGTTCAGCGTGGCGAGCGCGCCGCGGAGATCATCCGCCGCGCGAACAGCCCGATACGCATCGTCCTCGTGGACCTGAGGAACTCCGAAGACGGCCATCACCGCATCGCCGATGTACTTCTCGATCGTCCCACCGTGCGCCGAGATGACGGAGCGCACCGTGTTGAAGTACGAGAGTTGAACACTGCGCCAGAGCTCCGGATCGAGGCCGTCTTCGATCGCCGTCGAGTCGACCAGATCGCAGAAGAAGATGGTCACCGTCCTCCGCGATTCGGACGTGTCGGCGAGCGGCGCCCCGCAGCTCTCACAAGACTGCGCCGTTTTCGGCGCCGGCGCGCCGCAGAGCGCACAATCAACCACCCCTCCAGTGTAGAACGGGTGTCTCGCGAATCCCTGTGAGTCGGGCGCGCCGATAGGCCGTGCGAAACCCCTGTCGAGCGAGCCGTTTTCCTGCTCCGGGAGGTGTTCGACGACCCCTACCGACGAGGTTGCCCGCATCGCGGCAGAAGCCCGGACAACTGCCGCCAGATCCTCGTGCGCCACGCAAGCACCTGGAGGAAGGTGGCGTCGCTTCGACGTCTCGCCGGAGGAGCGAGACGGAGTCGCGCACCGCTTCCTGGCAGCCTGGAGCGCGCTAGCCGGTGGCGGCTGTTCCCGCTGCGGCTCCTGCGGCGCCGCTCGCGTCCTCGGCCAGTCCGCGCACCACGAAGGCTGCGAACAGGAGCAGGCCTGGCTCGACCGCTGCCGGGTCGTCGACGCTGATCGTGACCGGCCGTCGTCCCCAGCCCTTGCCGTCGAGGACGGCGAGCTCGCTGTCGAGCTTCTCGTCCGTGTCGACGAGCGCGTAGCGCTCGCGCCACTGGCTCGCCGGGCGCAGCGCCAGCTCGCGGCCCGCCCAGCGCAGCGTGCCTCCCCGTCGCAACCCGCGCGGCTCGAACGATCCGACCGTGGTGCCTGCCGCGTCCGCTGCCGTGACGCTTGGCGCCCAGAAACCGCGGCGGGTGATTCGCCAGCTCTTGCCCCCCGCTTCGGCGGTTGCCGTTCGTGAAGCGATGCCTTGGAGGCGCAACGTCCCGAGTCCGTCCAGGGCGTAGAGGCGGCGCTCACCCGGGGTGCGTTTGAGCTCGAGGTGGACCATTCCCGGAGCAGCGTGCCACATCCCGATCGGCATCGGATCGAGTCCTCGACCCACGGCCCCGCGCTCGCTGCCGAGCGCGGGGCCGGCCTCTTCGGCTAGGTGGGCTCGGCGGCTCAGGTGACCCTAAGGACACCTTTCATGATCGTGGCGTGTGGGTCGCACACGAACCGGTAGGTTCCGCGGCGCAGCTTCACGGTCCACTTGTAGGTCTTGACGGCGGCGACGCTCGTCTTCTTGTTCACGCCGGGACCGGTCAGGTGGAAGTTGTGGATGCCGGAGCGGTCGAAGATGGTGATCGTGTACGTGCCTGCCTTCACCTTCTTGGCGCTCATCGTGATCGTGAAGCCCGGCCCGTCTGTGGCCGTGAGCTTTCCCGCGTTCACTGCGGCCGGAGCGCCGGCGACGAGTGCGAGTGCTCCGAAGACCACGGCGAGCAGCGAGGTCGTAGTACGCATTCGATGCTCCTTAGCCGATCGAGTAGGCGACGAGTGAGTACACCGGCTTGGCGATGGTGCCGAGACCGGGGGTGCCTGCGCCGACGATCAGCATCTTCTGCGTCACGGCGGGGAAGGCGTTGACGCCGGCGGGAGCCTGGGCCGTCCAGAGCTGCTTGCCGGTCGCGGTCGAGAAGGCGTAGAGCTTCCCGGTGAAGTCCGACGTAAACACGACGTCGTTGGCGACCGTCGCCGCGCCGAAGTCGGGATGCGGCAGCGTCTTCTGCCACTTGACCTCCCCGGTCGCGGCGTCGAACGCGGTCAGGCCGCCGGTCGCCTTCGCGAACGCGGCCCCAGGGACGGACTCGGAGGTCGCCGAGCCGACTGCGCAGAGGTTGAGCCAGGGGACGAAGAGCGTCCCGTTCGCCTGCGCGAGCGGCGTCTCGACCCCGCCGAAATCGCCGGGGCAGATGGTGACGGTCTTCTTCGGGAGGAGGCCCGTGTCGTTGAGGTGCTTTCCGACCTTCGCCTGCCAGACCGCGGCGCCGCTCGCCGCGTTCCAGGCGAAGACGCGGCCCATCTTCCCGGCCCCGATCACGAGCTGCGAGCCGCCGGACGGCGTGTAGAGCACCGGCGAGATCATCAGGTCGTAGTCGCGGACGTCGTGCGCGATCACCTGGCGGTACCACTTCAGCTTGCCGGTGCTTCCGTTGAGGACGACGAGTGAGTCGGTGTAGCGATTCGGACCGGGCCGCAGCGCGCCGTTCGGGTTCTCCGGCGAGTTGGGCCAGAGCCCGGGGTTCGCCACGCCGAGGTAGACATCGCCGTTGGCGTCGACCGCAGGCGGATACCAGAGGCCGCCGCCGCTGTACGAGCCCTTCTTCGGCGTGGGCACGGTGTTGAACGACCAGACCGTCTTGCCGGTCGCCGCGTCGAGCGAGTAGACGACGCCGACGGACTTCGGCTCGTAGAAATGCTTGACCCCGCTTCCGGGAACCGTGGAGACGAGCGCCTTGTTGTCGTAGAGCTGCGGCGCCATGTCGATCCCCTCATGGATCGACGGCGTCAGCTTGTGCTTCCAGATCACCGCGCCGGTCGCCGGGTCGAGCGCGAAGGCCGTGCTCTCGGTCGCCCCGTAGAGCCGGCCGTAGCCGATGGAGACGCCGTTCGGCCCGATCGAGGGGCTCTTGAAGACGTGCCGCCATCTCAGCTTGCCGGTCTGCTGGTCGACGTCGTAGACGTTCGAGTTGAGGTCCTGGAGGTAGACCACTCCGCCGTACACGATCGGTGTGCTCGCGAAGTTGCCGAACACGCCGGTGCCGGGAATCGTGAAGCTCCACTTCTTCTTCAACGTCGCGACGTTCGCCGCAGAGATCTGGGTGTTCGTCGTCGCGCGAGAGTTGGAGAGGTCGTAGTTGTGTGCGGGCCAGGCGTCGCCGGTCGCCGCGACCTCGGGCGGCGGTTGACCGGCGGAAGAGGCTCCGAACGAAACGATCGCGAAGACTGCGGCGAGCGCCGCGGCTCCGAGCGAGAGGGCGCCGAACAGGCGCCAGCGATGGGCTGGCATGAGTATCCTCCTGTGTAACCAACCAGTTGGTTGTGAGGATACCGACAGCATGCTGCCCTACGCTGCACAGAAAGTGGCCCGGAATCCGGAAGCGACCAGAAAGCGGATCTTCGAGGCGGCGATCGACGAGTTCGCCCGCCACGGGATCGCCGGCGCGCGCATCGACCGCATCGCCAAGCGCGCCGGCGCGAACAAGCAGCTGATCTACGCCTACTTCGGCTCGAAGCAGGAGCTCTTCGACCGCGTGATCACCGACCAGGTCAGGCGTTTCCACGAGGAGGTGCACCTCGACCCGAACGACATTCCGGCCTTCGCAGGCGCGGCCTTCGACTTCTTCACCGACCACCCGGCCGCCGTGCGGCTCGGGATGTGGCACTCGCTCGAGCCCGCACAGGATGGCGAGCTCGTCGAGGCCATCGAACGCTCGATCGAGCAACGTGTCCGCGCGTTACGCGGGGCGCAGTCCGAGGGGCGGATCGACTCGGCGATCCCGCCGGAGGAGCTGATCGTGATGATCTATGCGCTCGCCCGCGCGTGGGTCGCGACGATCCCCGAGTACAGGGTCCTCGACAAGCAGACGAAGGCCGCCCGCGCGAGACACCGTCGCATGCTCGTCGAGGCGACCCGGCGTCTGGTTGCACTCGGGCCGGTTGTGCCCCGGAGCCGGCCGAGAACCGTTCTTGACTCGTGCGACCGGACGCTCGTCCGGTCGCACGGAAACGCTCATTTCCAGGAATTTGGGGGGGCCCCGGTCCAGCCGAGGTTTCCAAGCCCGGGAGGTGCCGCAGGCCCCCACCGCGGCAAAGCCTAACCAATGTCGATCGACGGTGGTTCGGATTGTGCATTTGTTGACAAGCCTGACGACCAGTACTAGTGTGGATGACGGTTTCCAAGCCTGTTTCTGGGAGGTCCCTCGTGTCGGCCCTGTCGGCTCGAGTAGTGGCAAGTGATGCGGTCCACGAGCCTGTTCTGACGGTCAGGCACGGTGCATCAGGGCACGGTTCATTCGTGCGTCTTGCGCGGCCGACCGCGTCGGCCGGTGCGCCGTCGGACACGACCATCGCGTTGCAACCTTGTTCGGTGGCCGCGCGTGGACCCCGGAGAGACGAGGGACACGACATCCGAGTCGAGGGGGGAGTCCACCGTGCGCCACCTGAGGTCCACGTCCGGCCGCGCCCACGCGTCTAGTCGCTCGAGGCCGAGCCGACGCGCTCCTGTACGGCTCGATCGTCGCCTCCCTGATCGTGATCGTGGCCGTCGGGCCTTCTTCGGCCGGTAGCGCCGGAACCGGGCCCACGACGGCGATCGCTCGCGCGCCGATCCAGCTGGTCGGGGCAGCCGTCACGCCTCTGCACGCGCCGGCGAACCTCATCGCGCCCGGGCGCCGTGGCTCGGCGACCGCGCGCGCGGCGGCAGCGACGGACCAGGCTGCTGCCCCGCTTGCCCCGCCTGCCCACCTTCGCGATCCGCGGCAGATGAAGCTCCTGCTGATCGCGGCCGACGGGAACGAGACGGACTACCCGGCTCTCCGGGCGTTCCTCGACCAGATCGGCGTCCCGTACGACGTCCTGCTCGCGGCGAAGACGCCCCTGACGGCCGGCACGCTCTCGGACGGCGCCTCGCACGGCTTCTACGAGGGCGTCATCCTCACCACGGGCAACCTGACCTACTTCGACGCCGCTGCGGGCCAGTGGCGGAGTGCGTTCAACGACGCCGAGTGGACGACCCTGTGGGACTACGAGCGCGAGTTCGGCGTGCGCCAGGTCACGTCGTACACCTATCCGGCGGGCGCGCCCGACAACTACGGCCTGACGCTCGTGGGCTATCGGGACACGACGTCCGCACCCCTCACGGCAACCCTGACGAGCGCAGGACGAGCCGTCTTCCCGTACCTGAACCCGGCAACGCCGGTGGCCTTCACGAACGCCTGGGTCTATCTCGCGACTGTCGCGAACACCGCTGTCACGACGCCGCTCCTGACCACGCCCGAGGGCTACGCGATCGCCTCGGTCAACCGCTACGCAGACGGACGCGAGAACCTCGCGGTCACTGCCGCGAACAATCCATACCTCCTTCATTCGAGGCTTCTCTCGTACGGGCTCATCAACTGGATTACCCGGGGCCTCTTCCTCGGTGAGCGCCATGTCGGCATGGACGTCCAGGTGGACGACATCCTCATCGACGACGACGTGTGGGATGCGGCCGCCAACAGCGACCTGACCGGGATCACCTACCGGCTCTCGGGCAGCGACTTCCGTGCCGGCCTCACGTGGCAGCGTCGGGCTCAGACTCGCAGCCCGATCTTCTCCGGTGTCCGGCTCGAGATGGCGTTCAACGGCGAGGGAGCGTCGGGTATCTACCAGCCGGACACGCTGACGCCGACGGTCAGGGCGCTCCAGAGCTCCTTCAACTGGGTGAGCCATACGTACTCGCACGAGAACCTCGATCCGCTCGACTATGCGACGGCCACGAGCGAGCTCGCTCGGAACAACACCGTTGCGACCACGCAGCTGCGTCTGAGCTCCTATCAGAAGGACGCACTCGTCCAGCCAGACATCTCGGGGCTGACCAACGCACAGTTCCTGCGCGCCGCCAAGGACTTCGGGATCAGGTACCTGATCTCCGACACCTCGCGCCCGGGTGGGGGCAACCCCACCCCGAACGCCGGCTTCTACAACGGCCTCGAGCCCAGCATCCTCGTCGTTCCTCGGCGACCGACGAATCTCTTCTACAACCTGACGACGCCCGCCGAGTTCGTCGACGAGTACAACTTCTACTACGGCCCGGGCGGCGTCTGGGCGTACTGGCCGCGCCCGCTCAGCTACGCCGAGATCGTCGACCACGAATCGGACAACCTGCTCGGCTACCTGCTGAGCTGGGAAACCGACCCGTGGATGTTCCACGAGCCGAACCTCAGGGCGTACGACGGCGTCCACTCCCTCCTCAGCGACCTGCTCGACGCCACGTTCACGAAGTACCAGGCGGTGACCAACCTCCCGATCCGGAACCTGAGCGAGCACGACGTCGGGCTCCAGACGGCGCGGCGCATGGCGTACAACACGTCGGGAGTCACCGGGTGGCTCGTTCCGTGCTCATCGTTGACCCTGTCGGTGCGGAGCACGGCGACGATTCCGGTGACGGGCGTCGTGACCGGTGCGAGCGAGTCGTACGGAGGCCAGCCGATCTCCTCTGTCCAGGTCGATGCGTCGGCGCCCACGACGATCGCGCTTCCCGCCTGCTGAGTCATGGTCGCGCAGGCGTCAACGGCCGCTCCAACGGAGGCTCTCTGCGACGCTGACGACAGCGCTTCGCTTCCCGCGCCCGGCGCACCGCGAGTGCTGCTGCTGACCGAGGGGACCTATCCGTGCCACTGGGGAGGGGTCAGCACCTGGTGCCACACGCTCACGCACGAGCTCTCCGACGTCGAGTTCGTGCTCGTGGCGGTGGTGCGCGACCAGCTCGCGGAGCAGCACTTCGAGCTCGCGCCGAACGTGGTCGAGTTCCGTCCGCTCTCGCTCTGGGACGTTCGCAACGCCTGGGAGCTGCGGCCCGAGGGCGGCATCGGCACGGTGCGAGAACGCCGCGCCCGGACAACGGGCACCGCCGTCAAGGCGCAATTTCTCCCCTTCTTTGCGATCTTCCTCCGCCAGCTGCTCGGTGCGCGCCGCGACGACGCCGAGCTGGCCCGGGCGATCCACGGGATGCACGCGTTCTTCCGAGAGCACGACTTCGATGCGGCATTCCGCTCCCTCGCGGTCTGGGACTGCTTCGGGGACGAGGTCGTCCGGCGCTTTCCGAGACTTGCTGCCCGTCACGGCTATCCGGGGACGGAGGTGACGCTCTCCGATCTCACCTCCGGGCTGCACTGGTTGCACCACTGGTTCTTCCCGCTCTCGGAGCCGCTGCCTCGGGCCGACATCGTCCACGCCACCAGTGCCGGGATCTGCACGATGATCGCAGCCGCCTTGAAGCTCGAGGACGGGTCACCGGTCGTCCTCTCCGAGCACGGCATCTACCTGCGCGAGCGGTATCTCGCGGAGCACGAGAGCACGGACAGCCTGTTCGGCAAGCTGCTGAAGCTCCGCTTCGCCCGCCGGATGACAGAGCTCGCATACTCGCTGGCCGACGTCGTCGCGCCCTGTTGCGACGACAACCGCCGGTGGGAGCTCCGCAACGGGGCGACGCAGCGAAAGCTGAGAACGACGTACTACGGGGTCGACCCGAGCCGCTTCGCCGTCTCGAACGGCGACGCGAACGGCGCGCCGGTCGTCGCCTGGGCGGGGCGCTTCCATCCGCTCAAGGACGTCGAGACGCTGCTCCGCGCGGCGGCGCTCGTCCAGCGGTCGCGGCCAGAGGTGCGCTTTCGGCTCTTCGGGAGCGCACAGCCCGGAACCGAGTGGTACTTCGAGCGCTGCCAGAACCTGCACCGCGAGCTGCATCTCGGGGAGCAGGTGACCTTCGAGGGATTCCGGCGTCAAACGGACTCTGCGCTCAGGGACGCCGATCTCGTCGTGCTCTCGAGCATCTCCGAGGGGTTTCCGTTCACCACGCTCGAGGCGATGATGTCCGGCAAGCCGGTCGTCGCCACCGCGGTGGGAGGCCTCCGCGAGCAGGTGCCGCCCACGTGCGGCCTCACCGTCGAGCCGCGCGATCCGGAGGCGATGGCGAGCGCAATCCTGACCGTGCTCGCCGATCCGGACGCGTGCGCGGAGCGCGGCCGCGCCGCACGGATGTGGGTCGAATCGGCGTTCAGCCTGGAGCAGTTCCGCTCGACCCACCGCGCGATCTACAAGCTGCTCGATCGCTCGTCGGACGGGCGGGTACGGCACCAGCCGCGGTTCGTGCGCCGGGAGAACGGCTCGGATTGGGCCGCCGAGGGCTCGCAGGACTGGGCCTCGCTCAGGGCCGAGCTCGCAGCCCGTGTACCGCAGCCGGTCGACTCGCTCGAGCTTGCAGCCGTGCTCGAGTCGCTCGGGATCACCGACACCACGGCGGCTGCGCGTTACGGTGCCCGGAACACGTTCGAGCTGGCAGAGCGCGCGTACGCCGAGCTGATGGCCGGCCGGCCCCGGGGCCCGGCCAGGCGAGTCGCAACAGAAGTCCCCGACCAGGACCGCGCGCGGCGGAGGTCCATACTGGCCGGCGACTCCCCTCGGGGCCTGTTCGCGTTGCTGCCGCTTCTGCTGCTGCTCGGCACGATCCGTGTCTTCGCCGACGCCGGCTGGGACGGCGGGCGGATCCTCGCACTGAGCCTCGGCATGACTCTCGGCATGGTCGGCGCGAACGCAGTCGTCCAGGGAGTGAGCCGCCGGACGGCGATCTATCTCGGATCGGGCCACCGGAGCCTTGCGCAGAGACTGATGCAGCGCAGCATGCTCGTCGGAGCTCTTTCCCTCACGGCCTTCGCCCTGCTCGCGTACGTCACGCTCACTGCCGTCGGCGCGTTCGCAGCGGACGAGCGGGTGATCTTCTCCGCCACGCTTGCGGGCTTCACCGCGGTGTGGCTCGTCGCGGCAAGCCTTTCGCTGGCGCGCGCGACCGGCTGGGTGAGTGTCGGCCTCGCGGCAGGCCTTCTCGCAGGGTTCGCCGCGGAGCTGGTCCTCGGCACCGGCGGGCTCTGGCTTCTCGCCGCGACGGGTCTCGGGGTCGTCGTCGCGGTCGCCGTCATGATCGGGGCACACGTGAGGATCTACGGATCGGGCGGCGCCGCGGCGAAGCTGCCGTCAAGGTCGCATCTGCTGGTCGAGTCGGGCGCGTACCTAGCCTACGGCGCCGGCGTCATGTTCGTCCTCCTCGAGCCGCACCTTCTCGGGTGGTTCGGTGCGGGCGGCCTCGGACGGCTCCAACAGATCGCGGCAGTCGAGGTCGCCTTCACCCTCGCGATCCCACCCGTCATCCTGGCCACCGGCATGGCCGAGCGGACGCTGCGGCTGTTCTGGGTCTACGCGAAGCAGCAGCAGCAGGACGTTCCCGCCCACGACCGGCTGCGATTCGGGAGCGAGCTCAGGGCGTTCTACGCTCGATCCGCGGTGCTCTACCTCGTCGTCGCGGGCATCCTCGCGGTCGCGATGCTGGTCGTCGTCGAGCTCGCGCTCCACTCGGGGCGGCTCGCGGACTGGGTCGTGCTGCCGAGCCCCGGCGCGACCGAGTTCATCTTCGTCGCGGCCCTCGTCTCGTTCTGGCTCGTCGGCTGGGCCCAGTTCAACTGCATGTTCGTCCTCAACCTCGCTCGGCCCGGACAGGCGTTGCGCCCGGTGCTGGCAGGGTTGATCGTCGTCACGCTGACCGGAATCCCCCTCGCCCTCGCGGGCTTCGAATACTCGGCGCTGGCCTCTGTGGCCGGCGCGGCGACCTTCGCATGGTGGTCGCTCCGCAGCTGCCGGCGGGTGCTCTTGGATGCCGACCACCTCTATGCAGCGGCCTTCTAGCCAGGGGAGGGAGCCATGAAGCAGGTCACCGCTCACCCACAGACGCCGAGGCGGGCCCTCGTCACTGGGGGCGCCGGCTTCATCGGCAGCCACCTCGTCGAAGCTCTGCTCGGCCGCGGCGACTCGGTCACGGCTCTCGACGACCTCTCGACCGGGCGGATCGCGAACGTCCAGCACCTCCTGGACGACGATCGCTTCACGCTCGTGATCGAAGACGTCACAAACCGCGAGGCCGTGGCGGCCGCGGTCGGCGAGAGCGACGTCGTCTTCCACCTGGCCGCGGCGGTCGGCGTCGATCTGATCCTCCAGGACCCGCTGCGCAGCATCGAGACGAACGTGGTCGGGACGAAGAATGTGCTCGAGGCCGCCGTCACGAACCACCTCCAGGTGCTGGTCGCCTCGACGTCCGAGGTGTACGGCAAGGGAGGCCCCGTCCCGCAGCGAGAGGACGACGACGTCATCCTCGGCCCGACGCGATTGAGCCGCTGGTCGTACGCCGCGGCAAAGATGCTCGATGAGTTCCTCGCGCTCTCGTACCACCATGAGACCGGCCTTTCGGTCGTGGCATTTCGGCTGTTCAACACGGTCGGGCCCCGCCAGACCGGCACCTACGGCATGGTCGTCCCGCGGTTCGTCGCGGCGGCGCTTCGCGGCCAGCCGTTGCCCGTGTACGGGGACGGCCGGCAGTCGCGATGCTTCTTGCACGTTGGAGACGCGGTCGAGGCGATCCTGCGGCTGGCCGAGTGCCCGGTGGCGATCGGGGAGGTCGTGAACGTCGGCTCGACGGAGTCGGTTTCGATCCTCGAGCTGGCCGAGCGCGTCCTCGACCGCGTCGACGTCGGCGGAGGGCTGATCTCGATCGTGCCGTACGAGCAGGCGTACCCGCGCGGCGGCTACGAAGACGTCCGCCGCCGCGTCCCCGACATCTCGAAGATCGGAGAGCTGACCGGCTGGCATCCGACTCGCACGCTGGACGACATCCTCGTCGACGTCGTCGCCGAGAAGACGGCTGCACTGACCCTGCAGCACGCGGTCGCGCAATAGCGTGCGTGTGGCCGCCCGCCCGCCTCGCCCGCTGCTGGTGCTGCTGCTCGTCGTCGGTCTCGGACTCCTCCTCACCGCGGCCTCGCCTGTCGCCACCCCGACAGCCGGCCGACGCTGGACCCCTGCGCCCGGCACCACGTGGCAGTGGCAGCTCACGGTCCCGGTCGATCTGTCCGTGCGGGCAAGCGTCTACGACATCGACGGCTTCGACAATCCGGCCTCCGTCGTCGAGCGTCTGCACGCAAGCGGCCGCAAGGTCATCTGCTACATCGACGCCGGCGCCTACGAGGACTACCGTCCCGACGCCGGCAGGTTCCCGGCCTCCGTCCTGGGCGCACGGGACGAGCCGTGGGAAGGAGAGCGCTGGCTCGACATACGGAAGCTCGACGTGCTCGCGCCGATCATGAGAGCCCGCCTCGACATGTGCCGGGCGAAGGGGTTCGACGGCGTCGAGCTCGACGAGCTGGACGGGTGGGCTAACGACACCGGCTTCCCGCTCACGGCACGGGACCAGCTCCGCTACAACCGCTTCCTGGCGAACGAGGTACGTGCGCGCGGGATGGCCGCCGGCCTGAAGAACGACGTCGAGCAGATCCCGCAGCTCGTGCGGGACTTCGACTTCGCGATCGACGAGCAGTGCTTTCAGTACCGCGAGTGCGGCGCACTGAGTCCGTTCATCTCTGCGCGCAAGGCCGTGTTCCACGTCGAGTACGACGTGGCTGCACGCGATTTCTGCCCCGTCGCGACGAAGCTCGGCCTCTCCTCGATGCGGAAGCGCCTGAACCTCGGTGTGTGGCGCATCTACTGCGACTCGCCCCGGGCCCGTGTTCGAGGCGCGTCGGCAACCGGCCCGGACGGGGTGTTGGTGCGCATTGCCTGCCCTGGCTTCAGCCCTTGCACGGGAGCCGTCAGGCTCGACGTCGATGGTCTGAGCCGCAAGTCCACGATCGGCCGCGCGGGCTTCTTCGTCGGCGCGGGTGGCCACGCCGGGGTCGAGGTGCGGATGACGAGCCTGGGCCGGCGCCTCATGTCCACTCCGCGAGGGTTGCGCACGGCGGTGATCGCGAGCACGCAGAACGGGCCCAACCGTCCCACCCACAGCAGTCGCGTCTTCGCTCTGCGTTGGCAATCGTGACGGCAGCGTTGTCCAGCTAGAGGAGTGGCGCAACCCGTTCACGAAACAGCTCGAGCTGCTTCACCTCGTCGCGTAGCGGCCAGAGGAAAAGCCGCTGCGCACCCGCGTTCGCGAATGCCGTGAGCCGCTCCGCGCACATCTCGGCTGGACCAATGGGGAGCGAGAGGGAGCGGAGCGCCTCGACCGGACGGTTAAGCGTCGGCCCGAGGACGTCGGTGAACATGCGTTCCGCGCCACCGCTGTCCTCGGTGATGTAGAGCCACGTCGTCGCGATCGCGTTCGGGAACGACGACGCGTCCTTCCCCTCGAGCAGAAGCGCATCGGCAAGGTGCTCGAGGTCCGTGCGGAAGCGGTCCGGGGTCGTGTTGTAGGCAGACGCGAGCCAGCCGTCTCCGTGGCGAGCCGCTCGACGAAGACCGGGCGAGGATCCCCAGCTGGCGATCCAGAGCGGCGGTCCCGGCTGCTGGACCGGCCGAGGTTCCAGAACGATTCCGCGCGTGGAGTAGAAGTCGCCCTCGAAGCTCTCGGAATCGCCGTGGAGCAGGACGCGAAGGACCTGGAGCGCTTCGTCGAAGCGCCGCCATCGCTCATCGAAGGGAATGCCGACCGCCGCGTAGTCGCGCGCGGACGATCCCGGGCCTGCGCCCACCACCAGGCGACCTTCCGACAGAATGTCGATCGCGGCGAGCGTCTTCGCCAACTGCACCGGGCCGCGCACCACCGGAAGGCTGATCGTGGTCGCGAGCGTCAGGTCGCGGGACTCGTCGACCACCGCGGCAAGTGCGCTCGGGCCGTCGAGCCATGGCCTGCTGAAGAGGAGGTGATCGTTCGCGCAGAGGTAGCGGTAGCCGAGGCTCGAGGCCGCGCGCGCGTATGCCTTGAGCAACGGCAGAGAGGCTCGTGTGCCGAAGTCGATCAGCGGCAGATGGGCGCCGTATTCCACGTCGGTTCAGTCCCCGCCGGGATCTGCGCGAATCGTCGCGCTTCCCTGATCGAGGCGGCGTGCGATTCCGGGATAGTCGACGACGACGCCGTCCGGATCAAACGTGATGTCGGCCGCGAAGCTCCCATCCGACGTCCATCGCGCTGCCATCACGGCTGCGTAGTGCGTCGCGTGCTCATCGACGCGGCTGAGCAGTCGCGTTGCTTCGGGCTCGATCACGGGCACCTCGTAATCCTCGCCGGCGAAGGCGCGCACTGCAGCTCCTCGTAGGCGTCGCCGTCCTCGGGCTTCGTCCAGCCCCGCCAGACGCGGGCGATCATCCCTCGACCGCGATCCGCACGTCAGTCCTGCATCGACCCGCTACGCCGGGGTGCACGTGTGAACGACGATGCCGGAGCCGAACGTCGTTGTCTCCACGAGCTTCAGGTGGGTCGTGTCGATGCCTTCGATGAGCCGCTGGCCGCCGCCCGCGAGGACGGGGAAGACCCAGAAGTGGAACTCGTCGACCAGGTTGTGCGCGATCAGCGTCCGATCGAGCTCGCCGGTGCCGAACTTGAGGATGTTCTCGCCGGGCTCGCGCTTGAGCGCAGCGACCTGCTCGGCGACGTCGCCGTCGAGGATCGTCGCGTTCCAAGTGGCCTCCTTCAGCGTGCGCGAGGCCACGTAGGTGGGGAGGCCGTTGATGCGGTCGGCGTAGTCATCCGTCCTCGACGGCCACGCCGCGGCGAAGCCCTCGTAGGTGACGCGTCCGAGCAAGAGGGCGTCGGCGGCGAACAACAGCCCGTGGGCGTAGCCCGCGTGCTCCTCGTCCCAGTACGGGGCACCCCATTCCTGGGGGGAGCCGATGACGCCGTCCAGGGTCACGAACGTCGATTCGACCAGCTTCCTCATGAAACTGCTCCCTCTCCAACCTCGAGCGCGCCCACGGCGCCTTCGTCGAGGGCGAACGAGCCGTACACGGGCCTTCCCGCCGGCCGGTAGACATGGATCACGACACCCGTGCTGGTGGTCCTGGTGTCGACGAGCTTGAGAGCGGTCGGGACGCTCCCCTCCGGGAAGAGGCGGTTCCCGTTGCCCAGGACGACCGGGTAGATCCAGAGCCGATACTCGTCGATGAGGTCGTGCTGCATCAGCGTCCGGGCGAGATCGCCGCTGCCGTGGATCTGGAGCTCGCGACCGTCCTGGCGCTTGAGCTCGGCGACAGCTTCGGCGACGTCGCCTTCGAGCAGCGTCGAGCTCGTCCACGTCACCTCGTTCAGCGTCTTCGAGGCGACGTACTTGGGGAGGCTGTTCAGCTTCGCGGCGACGGGGTCGTTCTCGTCGGTGACCTGCGGCCAGAATGACGCGAAGATCTCGTAGGTCTTTCGCCCGAGCAGGAACGCGTCGGCTGCTGCGAACCAGTCGACGACGAAGCGCCCCATGTCCTCGTCGGCGTAGGGCACGAGCCAACCGCCCTGCTCGAAGCCACCGCTCCGGTCCTCGTCGGGCCCCCCGGGGGCCTGCATGATCCCGTCCAGGGACAGAAACATGGTCAGGGTCAGCTCCATCTCGTTCTCCTTCGCATGTTCGATCGACTACAGGTCAGACTCCGCGCCGATGGAGAACTCATCGGTCCGAAGACCGCGCTCTTCACGCTTCTAAGCCAGCCGCTTGTCGTATTCTCGACATAGCCGCGGCCGAGGATGCTGGCCGCACGTTCTCGAATCCGGAGGAGGCGCTCGGGCCTATCAGACGCTCTTCGCAAGCACTCCGCGGGGACGCCTGAGCTCATCGTGGAGCAGGAGCGTTTGCGGCGGCTGCTGAGTCCGACCGGCGAGGAGCGCGCGCTCGACGTCGGCACGGGCGCCGGCGCGTTCGCGATCGCGCTGGCGCCGTTCGTGCGCGAGGTCGTCGGCGTCGACGTCGACCGGGCGGCGCTCGAAGAGGGCCGCAAGCGGGCGCCGGCGAACGTCGAGCTCGTCGAAGCGGACGCGACGGCGCTGCCCTACGAGGGCGGCGCCTTCGATCTCGTCTGTACCGCGGGGACGATGCACCATGTGCCACGGCCCGAGCTCGTGCTCGCCGAGCTGAACCGGGTGCTGCGGCCGGGCGGAACGATGCTCGTCGTCGACCAGCTCGCGCCCATCGACTCGCTCGCGGCGATCGAGCTGAACCGCTTCGAGCACGCGCGCGAACCATCGATAACCCGGATCCTCGCCGACGTCGACTTTCGCGGGCTCTTCGACGCGAACGGCCTCGTGCTCAGGCATTCCGAGATCGTCCGTGAGACCGACGACCGCGAGGTCGGCTGGTACGTCCTTAGCAAGCCCGGCTTCTAGGAAGCGGGGTCCCGAGCGTGGGTCAGTCGATTGGACGACGCGCGATGGCGGGCGGCTCGCGTCCGGCGAGGAGCCAACCGGCGGCGGTGGCTGTCAGCGGGACGCCGACGACAGCGAGGACGAGGTAGAGGACCGGCACGTCACTCAGGTAGCCGAGGTCGTCGTGATACGTCGCCGCAAGCGCGACGTAGGCGCCGGCGACGCCGAGGAGCGCGCCGAGGAGGGCGAGGGCACCGGCGGTGGTGGCCGTCAGCGTGCGGCGGATACCGGAGGTCGCTCCTGCCGCGGTCAGGGTGCGCAGGTCACCGGCGCTCTCGCCGCGGATCAGCCCGACGGTCATCGCGAGGATGGCGAGCGCCAGGAGGGCGCCTGCGGCCGTCGCGATGGCCATGAGCTTCGTCGGAGGGTTGCTCTCTCGCCGGACCTCGATCGTGAGGCCGGCTTCCGCCGCGACATCGCGCGCGTCCGCGATCTGGTCGCTCGTCAGGGGCCGGCTCGACTCGACGAGCCAGCCGGCCGGAATCTGCTTCCAGCCGTGGCGGCGAAGACCATCGAGAGTGATGAAGTTCGGCGGCTTCCGGCCACTGTCGGCGCCGAAGAGATGCTGGCCGGTCTCGATCTTCTGGACGTTCGTGACGGCGAACGCCCTGCCGGCTCGTCATGCTCGGGATGACGAGCTCCTTGGCCGCGACGCTGCGGTCGACGAGGAAGTCCGTGCTCGGATCGACCGTGGCGGGGTCGATCCCGAGGTACTGGAGCACCGCGGGCGTGGCGACGTAGAGCTGCGATTGGCTGCGGTAGCTCTTACCTCCCTCGGGACTGTTGAATTGCCTCGTGAGCTCGACCGTGGGAAAGAATCGGGTGTCGCCGACGACCCCGGGAGACGCGCCCGGTTCCACGGCCTTGCGGAGCGGAATCAGCGTTGCCCGGTCGAGCGTGGCGGCGACCCGTCGGGCGCCTGCGGCCAGGCGGTCGAGCTGAGCGGGCGCGTCGACCGGGGTGAGCTCCCGAGCCTCCGACGGGCCGAGGTAGACACGGATCTGTCGGTCGGAAAGGCTCGGCGGCTCATTCGCGCGCTTCGCCTCCTCGGCTGAGGCGATGACGACGACTGTCGCAGCGATGCCGAGAGCGAGTGTGACTGCGGCGAGCGCGGCTCCGGACCGGGCCTGGTAGCGGGCCAGGTCCCGCAGCGCCAGTCGCGGCGCGATCGATACTCGTCCGGCCACGGCGGAGAAAGCGCGGATCGCCAGCGGGCCGAGGAGCAGGCTGCCGAGGATCGTCGCCACGAGCCCGGCGATGATGAGCGGCGGCCTGTCCCGCTGTGACAGCGGCGAGACAGCCGATGCCGACCGCGATCAGCGCTGCGGCCGCGATCGCCGAGTGGCGTGCCGGCCTCGGCTTGGGCGGTCGGCCCGAGAGCGCGAGCATGACGGGGAGGCGGGCGACCGTTCGCCCGGGCCACCAGGCGGCGACCGTTGCCCCGACGATTGCGAGGAGCGACGGCCATCGCGATCAGTCCCCACGGAAGGCTGAGCCGGTCGATGCGATGGTCGACCGCGGACTCGAGTGTCGGGGCGAACACGACCCAGAGCGCGAGGCCCGCGATCGTCCCGATGAATGCGGCGATCGTCCCGACGACGGCGCCGTTGGTCGAGCAGCACGAGACGGAGGTGCTTCTGCCGTGGCGCCGACGGCAGCGAGCATGCCGAGCTGGCGGAGCCGTCGCTGCGCGACGACTGCGAAGCCTGCGGCGGCGACCAGCGAAGCAAGGAGGAGGAAGACGGTGGCCACGGAGAACATCGCCAACGTCTCTGCTGTACCGCTGACGTCGTTTCCGCGAACCATCGAGCCCGTGAAGGCCGAGCGGGAGCGGTCACCCAGGGATTCGGTAGAAGGAGTCGCTCGAACCGGCGCTTCGCGTCGACTAGCACGTCGACCAGGTCCGGGCGTCGCGGACGAGGGGGAGACGAGAGCGAACTCGTCGCTCAGCTTGCTCGGGTTCTCGACGATGCCCACGACGGTCCGGCGGTGGCCGTCGAGCGCCAGGGTTGAGCCGAGCTCGAGCCGCAGAGACTCCGCCACCCCGTCGGTGACGGCGACCTGGCCGGGGCCCACCGGGTAGCTGCCGCGGCGGAGCGCGAGCAGCTCGCCGTCGTAGGCGCCGCCGGGATCTTGTGACCGGTAATCCACCGTCTCGACGCTGCCGGGGACGGGCACGGAGCGGTGGCCGATGACGTCGATCGTTCCGAACGACTTCCTGGCGGAGTCGAGCCCCGCCTGGAGCTTTCGCGGATCGGAGCCGTCGAACGTCGAGCACGTGGTTGGCCGAGCCGAAGTCGCTGTTGTCGGCGGGAACCGAGTTGTAGGCGATCGTGATGCTGCCGATCGCGGCAGCGACGGCGACGGTGAGGAGCGTCACCACCAGGAGCTGCTGCCGCCACTCGCGGCGGAACATGCGCCAGGCCCAGCGGATCACGGCGCGGCGGGCGGCGACGCCGCCGTTTCTCGGTCCGCCGAGCGCGGACGGATGAGCGACGACGCTCATCGCCGATCACCTGCCGCGAGCAGCGACTCGGGGCCGGGCGGCGCGACCGTCTGGTCGACGACGTGGCCGTCGCGCAGGAAGACGACGCGGTCGGCCCAGGACGCGAGGTGCGCCTCGTGGGTCACGACGACGCCCGCGACACCTCGCTGGGTTGCCGCCCGCAGCAGGCGCATGACGGCCTCGCCGTTCACGGAGTCGAGGGCGCCGGTCGGCTCGTCGGCGAGCAGCAGCCGGCGCTCGCCGACGATCGCCCGAGCGATCGCAACCCGCTGGCGCTCGCCGCCCGACAGCTCGTCGGGGTAGCGATCGGCACGGTCCGCGACGCCGAGCTCCTCGAGCGCTTTCAGTCCGGTCGCACGTGCGGCTTTCGCGCGGATGCCGTCGAGCTCGAGCGGGCAGGGTGACGTTCTCGACCGCCGTCAGCCCGGGCAGCAGGTTGAAGTCCTGGAAGACGTAGCCGATCGACCGGCGTCGCATCCTCGCCTGCTCCGAGCGCGAGACGCTCGCGAGGTCGACGCCGTCGACGAGCACCTGGCCGCCGGTCGGCTCCTCGAGGCTGCCGGCGATCGTCAAGAGCGTGCTCTTGCCGGAGCCGCTCGGCCCCATGATGGCGACGAGCTCGCCGCGCTCGACCGAGAGGTCGACACCGACGAGCGCGTGCACCTCGGTCGGGCCGGACCCGTAGACCTTCGATACCTGGCGCAGTTCGAGTGCGCTGGTCATTGCGAAACCTCCATCGCGCGAGTTGGTTCGAGAGTCGTGTCGGCCACCGCGGCCGGCGCGACAGGCGGGCGCTGCTTCAAGCGGACGTCGGCGGCATCGAGCCAGCGGACGATCGCTTCGAGCCGGAAGAGCTCGGCATCGGCGACGAGCGCCAGCGCCACGTCGTCCTCTCCCGCCGCCGCCTTGACCTGGGTGTAGCGCTGCATGATCTCGATCACGTGCCGGCGATGCACCTGGATGATCTCGTGGACGTCGATGCCCGGAACCTCGAGGGCGACGAGCACCTTGATCACGAGCTCGTCTCGTGGAGGAGGCACGAGGTCGGGCGGCGTGCGGAGCCAGTCGACCAGCTCCCGCTCGCCTGTGGACGTGATCCTGTATCGCTTCTGCGATCGCTCGCCTGCTCCGTCGTCCGTCTCGACGAGCCCGTCCCGCTCGAGGCGCTGGAGGGTCGTGTAGACCTGTCCGACGTTGAGCGGCCAGACATCGCCGGTCCGGGCCTCGAACTCGTTCTGGAGCCGCAGGCCGTACTTCGGGACCCTCGCTCAGCAGGGCAAGGAGTGCGTGAGGGACGCTCACAAGTGGCTCCACCAGACGATCATACGGAGTACTATACCGAGTATAGGAGGCTGGCGCAAGTGCCTGTCACCAGGAACTGCATGGTGAGCCTGACGCAGTACTACACGGCGACCAGCCTCGACGGCGTCATCGCCGGCCCGGGCAACTCGCTGGACTGGCGGCGCTCCCGCAACCGCGAGGCGGACGGGCGGTTGAACTAAGGCGAGTTCATCGCCCGCGTCGGCGCGATGGCGATGGGGTCGACGACCTACGAGTGGATCCTCGACCACGAGTTCGTGGGCAAGGATCCGGCGGAATGGAAGTGGCCGTACGAGATCCCGTGCTGGGTCTTCACGCATCGGCAGCTGCCGGTCGTCCCCGACTCGCGAGTCGAGTTCACGAGCGCGGACGTCGCGAACGTACACGAGAAGATGGTCCGCGCCGCCGGCGACCGCAATGTCTGGATCGTCGGCGGGGGAGACCTGGCCGGCCAGTTCGCCGGCGAGGGGCTGCTGGACGAGGTGATCGTGCTGATCGCGCCGGTCACGCTGGGTGGGGGTGCGCCTCTGCTGCCGCGCCGGATCGAGCTGCGTCTGGACGAGCTGGGACGGAACGGCGACTTCGCCTGTGCCAGGTTCTCCGTTGTGCGCCCACCGGGCTGACCGAGCCAACGCGGCCCGATCGTGAGCTTGTCGGGAAGCTTCCGTTCAACGAGCGGGCGCTCATTGACCCCGGGAGAGGAGGCCCGCGTCGAGCTCGGACTTGCGGTACCAGTAGCGGTTCAGCGCCTGCACCCGGGGACGGGTCAACCGTAGGAGCCAGCGCACGTCCTCTCGTGCGACGAAGTGCCAGGTGGGACGCAGGACGTGTGTGCGGACGATGTCGCCGCGGGCGAAGGCCGCCTCGGCGTCGGTGCCGGTGCATTCGCGCGTGCGCTCCGCCAGCGACCACTTCGCTTCGTCGAACTCCTGCGCCTGCACCGCGCCGAGCCAGTGCACCGCATCTCCGACCTCGTCGAAGTGGTCGCCGGCGAGGCGCTGCGCGACGAGACGCCGGCGCACCGTCCCGAGCGGGTCCATCCTTCCGTGCCCGGCGCGCTTGGCCGGGAGCGGCTAGACCGCCGCGAGCTCCCGGACCTGCGTGAGTCTGATGTGGTTGCCCGACGGGTCGCGGAAGGACGAGTCGATTCCGTACGGGCGTTCCTCGGGCTGCTCGACGAACTCGACGCCGCGGTCCTTGAGCTCCTCGTAAGCTGCCTGGCAGTCGTCGGTGGTGAGGAAGATCGTCCCGGCAAAGCCCTTCGCCATCAGGCTCTCGACCTCTTTGGCCGTGTCCGTATCCATGACCGGCGGGCCGGGGATGGCCATCAGCACGATCGCGATGTCCGGTTGCGCCGCCGGTCCGACGGTGAGCCAGCGGAAGTCGCCCATCTCTGCGAGGGTGACGTCGGTGCGGATCTCGAAGCCGAGCTTCTGGGTGTAGAAGGAGAGCGCCTCGTCCTGGTCGTGCACCCACAGTTGCGCGTTGGCGAGCTTGATCATCGGTCCTCCTGATCTGTTGAGCGGTCGTTTCCGATGCTAGGGCTGAGCCGGCTCGGCGTCTTCTCGAAACGTGCTGTGTTGCGGGCGCCCGTAGGCGCGAAGGACACAGGTCGGTATGAGCGCGTTCGCGGCGGCGGGCGGGAAGGTTGCGCGGTAGGCGGTCGGCGTCAGCCCGTAGCTGCGCCTGAAGCTGGTTGTGAAGGAACCGACGCTCTGCAGGCCGATGGTGAAGCAGATGTCGGCCACCGAGCGGTCGGTGGTGCGGAGGAGCGCCGCGGCGCGCTCGAGTCGGCGCGTGAGGAGATAAGCGTGCGGCGACTCGCCGAAGGCGCGGCGGAACTCGCGGCTGAAGTGTGCGCGTGAGAGGCCGGCAGCGCGGGCGAGGTCAGCGACTCTGAGCGGCTCGCGGTAGCGACGGTCGGCCAGGTCTCTGGCGCGCAGCAGGTGGCGGACGGGCGGAACGACGAGCATCGGTCAGTATCCATTAGACCTCGCGCCTGTCCGAAGATCATCGCCTCGCGACGCGCGCGTACGACGCCACGTACGTGCCGTCCGCGCGCAGGAGCGCGAGCGAGCCGCCGTCGACCCTGAAGCACGCCGCCGTCGGAAGCGAGGCGAGATAGGCGGCCTCTTGCACCATCACCCCGTCCGGTGTCGCGCAGGTCTTGCGAGTGGCCGCGGGCGGCGCGATCTCGATTCCGCCCCGATCGGTCGTGAACGTGGACCGGTAGGTGTTGCATCCGGCCGAGCCGACGAGCGTGCCGTCGTCGGCGAAGGTCGCCGTGATCGCCGTCCGGGTAGCGGGCTCGCAAATGCGCTGCCGCTCTGGATCGCCGTCGCCTCCCAGACACCGACGGGCGTCGCGGCGCCGTACCGGAGCAGCGCGCCGCCGTCCCCGTCGAGGAGGACGAGCTCGGCACCGTCCAGGCGCCAGTCTGCGACTCGCCCGAGAGCCGAGAGATACGCACGCTCCACCGCATCTGCCGGCGGCGGGCACGCCATCCTGGTCGACGCGATCGTGCCGAGAGCCAGTGAGTCGCCGTCCGCGCTGTACGGAGCCGTGAAGCGGTTGCAACCGGCGAAGCCGCCGATCGTCTCGCCTGTGAACGTCGCACTGGGCGCGATCGCCTCCCAGCCGTCGACGTGGAGGCCCGCGCTGAGGACCCAGGGCACCCCCTTCGAACGATGCCGGGCGGTTCTCGGACACCATCCCATTGTCGTCCCCATTGTCGTCTTCACCTGGATACCACGTCCGGCGGCCGGTCCGACCGCGAACTGCGAATTCTGGCCGTCACGCTGGTCGGATGGGGGTTGTGGCCTGCGCAGTAGGTCGCGTGTACTTCATGGGTGGCTTCGAGCGCTCCGGAAACCGCGCTCGCACGAAAGATATCGCCTTGGATACTGCTGGGGTTCGTTGGCGCGTGCGTCGGCACGGTCGGATTGGTTGCTGTGATTCGATCCGGCGGGCTGGGCGCGTCGGCTCGGACGCAGGAGTTCGAGCTCGTCTTCACGTCGATCGTGATCGAGGCGCTGCCGTTCATCCTTGTCGGTGCGCTCGTATCATCCGCTCTCGCGGTCTATGTGCCTGAGCGGGTGTTCAGGCGGATGGGTCGCTTGCCGGCGCACGTTCAGATGCCGGGGGCGATAGCCTGCGCGCTGGCCTTCCCGGTCTGTGAGTGCGGCTCGGTGCCGGTGGCGCGGCGCTTGATCAGGCGTGGTCTGCATCCGTCGGCTGGGCTCGCGTTCATGCTCGCCGCTCCTGTCGTCAACCCGGTCGTGCTCGCGTCGACGTGGATTGCGTATCGGAGCACCGGCCGGGCGCTGGAGATGACGCTGGCGCGGTTCACCCTGGGGCTGGTCGTGGCCGCGATTGCGGGTTTCGCGCTCCGTCGCGCGGTGCCGGCTCAGCCTCGGGCGGCGACGGGCGAGGGGCATGACCATCCACATGGACGGAGCGGGGGGTTGAGCGCCGTTGCCGACCACGTCGCGGGCGACTTCGTGTTCATGGGCAAGTTCCTCGTGCTCGGCGCCGCGGTGGCGGCGGCGATGCAGACGTTCGTACCGCGCTCCTGGTTCGAGAGCCTGGGCGGGACGGTCGTGCTCGCGCCGCTGGCGATGATGGCGCTTGCGATTGTGCTCTCGCTCTGCTCGGAGGCGGACGCCTTCGTTGCCATTTCCTTCAGCAGCTTCAGCCTCAGCTCGCAGCTTGCGTTTCTCGCGCTCGGACCGATCCTGGACGCCAAGCTCGCGCTCCTGTACTGGGGCACGTTCAAGCGCTGGTTCGTGCCGGCACTGCTCGCCCTGGCGGTTCCGATCATCCTCATCGCGACATTCGCCTTTACGGGCTTCTTGCAATGACGATCTCGGCCCGCGCGAGCCGCCTCGCCGCCCTCGCCGTGTGGGCCTCGTTCTTCGCGCTGCTGTGGTTCACAGGCGACGGGCACCGCTATCTCGGCTCACGCACGATGTGGGTGATCCCGTTCGGCGCGGTCTTGACTGCGCTCGTCGCGGGGGTGCTCGCCGTCAGGCCCGCGCGTGCAAGCGCACCGCCGCACCGCAGCGAGGCGATCGGCGCCGGCCTCCTGCTCGTGCCGGTGCTCGTCGCGCTCGCCGCTCCCCACGCGGAGCTCGGCGCCTCCGCGGCCGAGCAGCGCGCCGCCGATCCATCCTCTGCCGCGCGGCTGATCGGCAACAGCGGCAACGCCGGAACGGGCATCAACTACACCGACATCATGTTCGCCCAGACGCGCTCGCGCTACGGCGTTCACCCGGGCGCGCCCGTCCGCCTCATCGGCTTCGCCATGCGGAAGCCGGGCACCCCCGACGGCATGTTCCAGATCGCCCGCTTCTACCTCACCTGCTGCGTCGCCGACGCCACCGTCCTCTACGCCACCGTCGACCCAACCGGCGACGTCCCACCGCGCAACTCGTGGCTCGACCTCACCGGCACCATGGAACGGAGAGACGGCCAGTACATCGTCCGCGCCAACAACCTGCGCCAGATCCCCGCACCCAAGTACCCCTACCTCACCGCCGCCGGTGGCTCCACCACCCTCCGGCCGATCGCAGGCGGAACGCGCCCACCCGACCCGCGCACGGTCAAGGTGACTCCATACCGCCCGCCCAAAGCGCCGCCCGCCCGCTACACCCTGCCCGCAACCAGCACCTCCCGCGACGGGATCACGATCACCGTCGACCGAGTTGAGTTCGCAAACACGGAGACGCGCGTCTTCGCCACCATCGCCAACGACGGCCGCCGGCCGCTGACCATCTTCCCGACCAACGCCGACCTCACCGGCAACACGACCGCCATCTCGGAGGGACGCGCGTACACGGCAATGTCGGGCTCCGCCGGCCACCACATGCTCCGAACAACCCTGCCGGCCGGAACGACCACCACAGGCATCCTCACCTTCCCGCACCTCAACCCGAATGCGCCGCTGCGCGTCGTGTTCGACGCGCTCTCGGACGACCCCGCGATCGGCCAGCAGGGCAATCTCGAGATCGAGCTCGCCTGGCACACTCGGGCCAGCGCGACCCGCTAGCTGCGCCTTCCGAGCTCGAGCGAACCCGCGACCTTCAGCGTGAGGACAGGTCAAGCGTGCGGCATCTCAGCGTCCGGCCGCGCCGCATCGTGGGCGGCCTTGTAATTGTCGCTGCCAACGGCGCTACCGCGGCACGCTGGCCCGAGTGGCGGCGTCCACCGCTGTGAGCGCGCTGTGAGGCGGTTGTGAGCAGCCGGCGGGATCCTCGAACCGATGAAACGGGTCAGGAACATGGCGATAGCGGCAGCGGCTCTTGTCGCGGCGACCGCGCCGCCCGCAGCGGAGGGGAAGCGGCCGCGCCCGACTGATCTTCCGCCGGCGCAGGTCTTCAGCGAAGTGGCTCCGAATGCGTACCACGTGTTCAACGACTACGCCACGCCGCCGCGGTCCTATGCGTCCCAGCGCACCGTCGTCCACTACGTCGTCCTCGGGGTGGACGCGCCGCCACTGAATGACGACGACGGCGACGGCGTCCCTGACTACGTCGAGCGCGTTGGCGACGCAGCGGACACGTCCATCGCGTACTACGAGCGCCGCGGGTTCGCTCCCATCCTCGTGGACGCCGGTGGCCCCGATGGGCGCCCGGACGTCTACATCTCGCGCTTCGCGCCCGCGTATTTCGGCGTCGCGTTCCCGGCGGCCGACGCGGAGGGCGGCGCGTTCGTGGCCGTTTCGAATGCGCTCGATCCAAGCCCGGCGACGAGTCTCGGGAGCGTCTACGGCACCGTCGCGCACGAACTCTTCCACCTCGTTCAGTTCTCGTACTTCCCGCCGACTGCCGATCCCGAGCTCGCGGGGTGGGCGCTCGAGGGAATGGCGGCGGCCATGGAGAACCGCGTTTACCCCGACATGGACGACATCGTCTCGTCCCTGCAGCTCCGGAGCTGGTTTGCGGCGCCTCAGCGGAGCGTGACAAGCCAGACGTACGGGTCGCAGCTGCTCTGGCGCTTCCTCGATGAGCGCCAGCCACGGCTGCTGCCTGAGTACCTCGCGCGGAGCCCGCGAGCGCGCGGCGACGCTAGCGCGGCCAGCCTCGTCTCGACGTACGAACGGGTCGCGCGCGCACCGTTCGCCGCGGCGTTTGGTCGGTTCGCGGTATGGACCGAAGACCGGTACGGCGACCGGCTTACGCCGCTGCGGCAACTCGGGCGCCGCGAGCATGCCGGCGGCTCGGTGGCGCCGCTCGCGATCCACTATCTCCGGCTGTCACGGTCGACGCGATCGGTCTCGCTGCGCTTCACGCGCGACCCCGGCGACGCGGCTCTCACGTACCAGCTGGCGAGCGAGCGCTCCGGCGAGCCGGCCGCGGCCCGCCGGCTCCACGCTCGGATCGCGAAAGGCGGTCGCGAGCTGACGTATGCGATTCCGGCGCCGCTCGCGAGGAACGACCGCTTCGAGGCGCCGACGCTCGTCGTGGCGAACGGGGACGCGGCGCGGTCGGTCACGTATCGGGTCGCGACGCGTTAGCCTTCCGTGCGCTTCGCGAGGGCGGCAAGCCGCTCGCGAGCGGTTCGTTCGGCCACCACGTAGCCGAGCCGCCGGGCGATCTCGGCGGCGCGGCGGAGGGGGTCGACGGCATCCGCAGCTCGACCCGTCAGCTCGCTCGCCTCCGCGGCCTGGAGTAGTGCGTCGGCTTGCATGCCGCCCGCGTCCAGGTCCCGCATGAGCCCCTCCGACTTGCGCAGCAGCTGTTTCGCCTTCGCGCTCTGGCCGCGTCGTGCTGCGAGCGTGGCGCCGAGGACGAGGCGCCAGACCTCGACCCACTCACCGGCGGCAAATCCGGCTGTGCGCTCGAGGAACCTCTCCGCCTCGTCGTCCTGGCCGCTTCGCGCGAGGACGAGCGCCAAGCGCCAGGCCGCGTTCGCCGCGCTGAACCTGTCACCGACCGCGTCCAACTCGGCGAGACCATCACGAAGGAGGCGCTCTGCCGCGTCGAGGTCGCCGGCCATGATCTCGACGTCCGCGACGGCGATCGAATCCGCCGCCGACGTCTGCCGGAGCCCGAGGTCCTCGATGAGCGCGTGACCCTCGGCCAGCAGGGCGCGCCCCTCGTCGAAGGCGCCTTCCATGGCGCGCAGCGTCCCGAGCGCCCCCAGCGCCGACGCCCGCGTAAAGCGGTCAGGAGGGTCCTCGAGGATCGCGACAATCCGCCGCTTCGCCGCTTCGACCGGCTGCCAGCCGCGACGGAGCACCACGCACAGCCAGCTCGTGGCCATGCCCTCGAGGAAGCGCGAGCCGGCGGCGCGTGCGTGCTCCGCTGCCTGACCGAGCTCCGTTTCGGCGTCGAGTTGTGGCGCCCCAGCGCCGGTCGAGCTGCGGTACGACGCGTGGTAGGCGACGATGTGGGCGTACGCGAGCCCTTCGTCGTCGCCGGCCGCCTCGAGCACGGCGATCGCCTTGCGCACGTCCTCGAGCATCCCCTCCGGATCCCCCTCGGCAGGGCCCCAGAGCCCGAGGTTGTGGCGCGCGACCGCGATCCGGGCGCGCATGCGCTCGTCGTCTGGGCGCGCGGCCGCTGCGGCCTCGTCGAGCACTCCTGCAGCGGCTTCGCGGTCGTCGCTCCACGCGAGCGCGTCGGCGAGGACGGGTGCGAGCTCGAGGCGCTCTGGCGCGTCGGACGGGAGCAACGCGGCGGCCCGACGCAAGAGCTCGGCACCCGTCGCCGCGTCGCGCTCGTCGTAGGCCCGGCGGCCGGCCGCGGCCAGGTGTCGCGCCGCATCGACGGCGAGCCGCGCCAGCCCGGGCGCTTGGGGGTCGACCTCATCCTGCGCGCGGTATGCGGACTCGAGGTGGTAGCCGATGAGCTCGTCGGCTTCGACTCCTCGCCGGCCCGCCCGGTCGACGACGATGGCCGCGATCTGCTGATGCAGCGCCGCTCGCCGGCGCTTCGGGATGCCGGCGTAGGCCTCGTCGCGGAGGAGCGCATGACGGAAGCCCCACGCCTCGTCGCCGAAGACGTCAGGCGCTTCAGGCTCGACGAAGTCCCGTCGCGCGAGCGTCACCAGTGCCGGGCGCGCGTCGAACTCGACGAGCGACTGCACCACTCCGATCGGAAACGTCGGTCCGTACACCGCCGCAGCCTGGGCGACCTGGCGCTCAGCCTCCGGAAGCCGGTCGAGCCGTGCCGAAAGCAACGCGTGGATCGAGTCCGGGATACCGGTCCGCCCGCTTTCCAGCGCGGACGCCAGCAGCTGCTCGAGGAAAAGCGGGTTCCCGGCGGCACCGGCGAGGATCGCCGCACGGTCGTCGTCGCGGAGCGCGGTGCCGGCGGCGAGGCGTTCGAGCAACGCGCGGGCCTGGTCGGGTGGGAGCGCGTCGAGGAGGATCGACGACGCGTTCAGCCGGCCCCCCGCCCACGCCGGCCGGGTCTCGAGGAGCTCCGGCCGCGCGAGGCCGAGCAGCACGATCGGCGCTCGCGCGAGCTCGGCCACATGCTCCACGAGGTCGAGGAACGCCGGCGCCGCCCAGTGCAAGTCCTCCAGCACGAGGACGACCGGCCGCTCTCGCGCGAGCGTCTCGAGCAGCCGGCGAGCGGCCCAGGCCGTCTCCTCGACCGGACCCTGCGACGGTGCTTCACCCGCCGTCGCGGCGATCCTCGCCGCGACGAGCGCGCCGTCCCGCTCGCCGGCGAGCACGCCGGCGGCCCAGGATGCGACGCTCTCGCCCGCAACGGCGGAGAACGCGTCGCGAAGCGGCGCGTACGTCGAGGCTCGGCCGTAAGCGGGTGTGCGGCCGACCACGCAGGTCGCAGATCCGGCAAGTCGGTCGACCGCCTCGTGGGCCAGACGCGTCTTGCCCACGCCGGGCGAGCCGAACACCGTGACGAGGCGCGCTCTGCCGTCGCGGGTTGCGCGCCGGAAGGTCGCCACGATCTCGGCGAGCTCGCCCTCGCGCCCGACGAGCGGCGTCTCGAGGCGGCGGACAACCGGTTCGGCGTCGTCCAATACGCCCCGAACGACGTGGTGGCCCCCGTGCCGCTCGGCGGTGACGGCGTGGCGGACGAGGCGCCACGCTCGCTCGCCGACGAGCACTTCCGCCTGGCCGGCAGCGGCGCGCAGCCGATCGGCCTCCTCGAGCGGCGGGCCAGAGACGAGCGGCCGGCCGAGGGCCCGATCCCCGGTGATGACGTCCCCGGTGGCGACGCCCGCACGGGCGATGAGCCCGCCGTCCACCAGCGCGCGGGCCGCGCGAACGGCCCGCAGTGCGTCGTCCTCCTGCGCCACGGGAACGCCGAAGATCCCGAGAACGCGGTTGTCGGCCGTGCGGCCCGCCTTGCCCCCATTGGCATTGAGCGCGGCGACCGCCTCCTCGCGGCGACGGCTGAGCTGGTCACGCCGCACCTCCGGATCGGACCCGGAGCCGGCGGACAGGTCGGCGAGCAGGACGGTGACCGTCTTGCGCACCTCGTCGACGCTGGGGGCGGGTTCCCCCGGCACGGCCGCCTCGGGTCCCGCGATCTCCGCGTCCTGGCGCAGGATCGCCCGCTGGAGCTCCTGCAGCTGCGCGCCCGGCTCCGCGCCGAGCTCGTCGACCAGCGTCGCGCGTGCCGCACCGTACGCCGCGAGCGCGTCCGCCTGCCGGCCCGAGCGGTAGAGCGCGAGCATGAGCTGCCCGCGTAGCCGCTCGCGGAACGGCTCCGTACCGACGAGAGCGTCGAGCTCCGGAACGAGGGTCGCGTGGCGCCCAAGCGCCAGGTCGGCGTCGATGCGGTTCTCGAGCGCTTCGAGACGAAGCTCCCCGAGGTGCGCCGCCGAGGCGCCCGCCGGTTCGCCCGACAGGTCGGCGAGCGGATCTCCTCGCCACAGCGCGAGCGCCTCCTGGAGCAGCGCAGCGGCGTCGACCGCCTCGCTGACGCGCGCCTCTTCGACGAGTCTGCGGAAACGATCGAGGTCGAGCTCGCCAGGCTCGACGCGGAGCAGATAGCCCGGCGGCCGAGTGACGAGTCGGTCGCCGAGCTCGCGCCGAAGGCGGAGGATGTGGTTGTGCAGGGAGCCGAGGGCCGCGGCCGGCGGATCATCGCCCCAGACCAGGTCGATGAGCTGCTCGGATGCGACGACTCGGTTCGGGTGGAGCAGCAGCACTGCGACGACCGCGCGGCGCTTCAGGCCGCCGAGCGGCAGGACGCGCTCGCCGTCGAGGATCTCGACCGGCCCCAGAATCCGGAACTCCACGACGTCACGAAAGCACAGTGACGCGCCGTCGTCACCGAAGGGTCTTCGCCATGCTTCTGACTGGGAACGCGACCTGCCGCTTTACAGGCACTTCGAGAGACGGGAGCGACGGGACTCGAACCCGCGACCTCCGGCGTGACAGGCCACTTCCAGGGTCGCGACATGAGCACGATAGGCTCCGGATCGCCCATTTCATGCGGTCTCTCGGGTTTCGGCTCTCTTCGGAGCCGCATGGTTTAGTGGAGTGATTTCGGACGTTTGCTGCCCGTTTGCTGCCCGAAGGAGTGCCTCGAAACCCGGGCCTAGCCTCGGGACGCTCCGCAGATGCCGGGTAGCGCAACGGCGATGAGTTTCGCTCGGAGCGGTGGTTTCAGTTGCGACGATCCACGCTCGTTGGGGGCGAAAGTGGCCGAGCGCATGATTGAGACGAACGGGGTCGAGAACCCGCGACCTCCAGCGTGACAGCCGATGGAACGAACGGATGTGCGACTGGCGC